>JBKBSD010000007.1:0-120523 GCA_046291915.1 Brevundimonas sp. | reverse complement strand
CGGCTCCGGCCGCCACCGCGCCGCGTCCGTCCGCTCCGGCGCCGGCTTTGGCGACCGGAGGGGCGGCGACCGCAGCCCTGGCAACGGCCGCGCCTGTCGCGCCCGCGGCTGAGCCGGCCCCCCCGCCGCCCGCGCCCAATGTCTCGACGGTGACGGTGCTGGATGCGACGGCGCGCGCGGCCCTGCCGTTCGCTGTCGATCTGCCCGCCGGTTTCCAGATCGTCACGGGCCGGCCCGGGCCGGACTTCAAGATCTACACGATCCGGCGCGGCGATCGCTCGTTCGTCATGATCTATACCGGCCCGGCTTCGCAGTTCCCGATCTACACCGGCGAACAGGTGCAGGCGGGCGGCCGCACTAGCGTGGTCGCCACCGAGGACGGCCAGCGCCACGCCATGGAACACCTGTTCCAGCGCGCCGACGCGCCGCGCGAGGTGCACGTCTGGACCATGACCCTGGACGGCCCCGACCGGGCGCTGGCCGAGCAGATCGCCCAGTCGGTCGACATTCGCTAGGGCGTCAGCCCTCCGACCAGACCGCCAGCTCATTCCCCGCGGGGTCGCGGAAGTGGAAGCGGCGGCCGCCGGGGAAGTCGAAGATCGGCTTCACCACGGTCCCGCCCGCCGTCTGGACCCTGGCCAACATGGCGTCGAGATCGTGGGCGTACAGGACGGGCAGGGGCGTCTTTGTCGCCTCCGCGGCATCGGCGTCGAAACCGCCGTCCAGTCCTTCATTGAAAGCCGCATACGTCGGCCCGTAGTCCGCGAAGGTCCAGCCGAAGGCCGCGCCGTAGAAGGTCTTCACCGTCGGCAGGTCGCCGCCCGGCAGTTCGAGATAGTCCAGCTTTCCGTCTTCACGCATGGAGATGTGTCCAGTGGAGGGATGTGGTGACAGAACATATCAGGAACGACTTATCAACGGCCAAGCTGGCCCCGGTGCTTTTCTGTACCGTCCCGCTTGCCAGCCGTCGGGATCCGCGCAAACCTGCAACTCGTTCGCAATTGCAGGACTCCGTCGATGATCGTGCTGACCACAGGACCGGCGTCTCTGACCCGCCTCATGCAGGCGGACGCCGCGCCGCGCTCACAGCACTTCGCGCCGGGACAGGTGAACGGTCATGGCGATCAGCGCCAGCAGACCGACACCGCCGCCCAGCCCCAGCGCCGTGGCCAGGCGCCACGCTTCTGACGACAGCATGTTGACCGGCATCTGCCAGGGCAGGAAGACGCCCTGTTTGGCGGAAGTCGCCACCACGGCGAAGAAGGTCCCGCCGATCCCGACCACGAGGCCGGGCACGAAGTTGGCGTAACGCAGGGCGGTCCACAGCTGGATCGCGACCAGCAGCAGGCCCGCGCAGAACATCAGCGCGAGTGTCTTCACATGGCCGGCCAGATCCAGCGGGCCCGTCGGTTCCAGGCCGGGCCTGATCATCACCCCCGCCCGCACGGCCAGCCAGGTCAGGCCCAGCACCGCGGCGCTCATCATCGCCACCAGACCGAGGACGCAGATCGCCTTGGCGGCATAGATTTTCCAGCGAGGCAGGGGCAGGGCGCGCAGGTGATCCCAGGTTTTCGGTCCATGCTCCATGTGCGCCACCAGCGCGGTCAGGGCGGTCACGCTCATCGGCAGCATGAAGAAGGCCCAGATGGCCAGGGCGCTCTGCAGCCACATCTCCCACGGCTGGACCTCGTCCATTCTGAGGACGTTGAAGAAGGCGAAGACGGCGATCAGCGATGGGGCGGCGATGGCCAGCACGGCGGCCAGCGAGCGGTTCAGCTTGCGGGCCTCGACGGACAGTGCGGTCAGCATCAGGCGGCTTCCTTCCCGGATTGGGGTTGCGAGACGTCGTGGTAGATGCCCTCCAGCGAGCGGGCGCGCGGGCCGATGGCGAAGACCTTCAGGTCCGCCTCGACCATGGCGCGGTTCAGGGCGGCGGAGGCCGCGCGCGCGTCTTCGCCGGGTTTGAGGCGGGCCACGGCGCCGTCGTCGGTGAGGGTCAGATCAAAGCCGCGCGCGGTCGCCAGCGCGGCGGCGCGGGCCGGGGCATCGGTCTGGAACGCGATCTCGGGCGCGAGATCAGCCTTCAGCCGGTCCAGTTCGCCCTCCAGCACCAGCCGGCCCTCGTTCAAGATGCCGACGTGGGTCGCCGTCTGTTCGATTTCGCCCAGCAGGTGGCTGGACAGCAGCACCGTTGCCCCGGTCCGCTCGGGCAGGGCCTTGAGGAAGCGGCGCATGTCGGCAATGCCGTCCGGGTCCAGCCCGTTGGTCGGCTCATCCAGGATCAGCACCGGCGGCGCGCCCAACATGGCCCGGGCCAGTCCCAGCCGCTGTCGCATGCCCAGCGAATAGTCGCTGACCCGGCGGCCGGCATGCTCCGTCATCTCGACCACCTCCAGCACCCGGTCGATCTCGGTTTTCGGCAGACCCAGCAGGGTGCGGGTCAGGTCCAGATTCTCGCGGCCCGACAGGTTGCCGTAAAAACCGTGCGCCTCCAGCAGCGCCCCGACGCGTCGCGCCGCGCCCAGCCGGTCGCGCGCCACATCGATCCCGTCGATCATCGCCTGACCACCGGTCGGGGCGATCAGGCCCAGCAGCATCTTCAGCGTCGTCGTCTTGCCCGCGCCGTTGCGGCCGAGGAAGCCGTACACCGCCTTGTCCGGCACGGTCATCGATACGGCATCGACGGCGAGGTGGTGTTTGAACCGGCGCGTCAGGGCGCGGGTCTCGATGGCGGCGGCCATGGGCGGGCTCCGATTCCGTTTAACTCTTATATAAAGTTGCGAAGCGCGCGTCTTTAAGTCAAGATTAAAGACAAGACATCTTCCGGAGCTCCTCATGTCCGCCGCAGACATCGACCGCTTTCGCAAGCGCTGCCGCCAATTCCGCTGGCTCGCCATCTTCATGGTCTGCAGCGTGGGGCTGCTGCTGGCCGCGATGCATGTGATCGTCCCGATCGTGTTCCTGGCCAGGGGCAACGACTATCCGTTCTTCAGCGCATGGTTGGCCAGCGTGGTGATGGCCCTGCCGAACGTCTTCTACCTGTTCGCCGTCTGGTCCACCGGCTCGGCGCTGGGGCAGTTGGGGAAGGGGAGGCTGATCCAGCCCGTGCTGGCCGGCGCCCTGCGCCGTGTCGGGCTGGCGCTCGGCTTCGGCGGCCTGCTCAGCGTGTTCGGCGTGACCAACCTGGTGCGGCTGGTCGAGGGCGGTCGGGGCAGCTGGGCCTATTTCGACGTGTCGGGCATGACCTTGGGCATGATCGGCGGGGCCTTGTTCCTGCTGGGGCGAGTCATGGAACAGGCGGCGCGGGTTCAGTCCGAACTCGATGACATGATCTGATGCCCATTCGCGTGACCCTCGACCAGCTGATCGTCCGCAAGGGGCTGAAGGCGCGCGACCTGGCGCAGCAGGTGGGCCTCAGCGAGACCCAGCTGTCCCTGTTCCGCTCCGGCAAGGTGAAGGGCATCCGCTTCCGCACCCTGGCCAAGCTGTGCGCGGCGCTGGAGTGCCGGCCGGCCGACCTGCTGGACTATGATTTCGACGCAGCGGACCTGCTGGGGGACGACGAGATCTAGGGCTGTGACGCCCGGTCGCGGCAACCCTTGGCGGCCCCGCGCCGTATCAGGTCCATGCACCGTCGCGCCCTTCTGGCCTCCGCCCTCGCCCTGATCCCTGTCGCGGCGTGTGGCGAGACCGCGTCCGCCCTCCTGCCGCAGCGTCCGACCACCGGTCTTGACCCGGCCCTTCTGGCGCAGGCGCTAGCGGCGGCGGAGCAGTTGCCCCGCCTGCACAGCGTCATCGTCGCCCGCGACGGACAGGCGCTGGCCGAACAGGTCTTTCGTGGTCCCGGCCTCGACACCCCGGTCAATATCAAGTCGGCGTCCAAGTCGGTGCTGGCGGCGCTGGGCGGGATCGCCATCGGGCAGAGGGTGTTCACCGGCGTGGACCAGCCGATATCGGCCTTCCTCTCCGACCGCTTCCCGGCCAGTCCGGACCCGCGGCTGGCGACGGTGACCATCGGCAACCTGCTGTCGATGCAGGCGGGGCTGGGTTCCACCTCCGGGGCCAACTACGGCTCATGGGTCTCCAGCCGGGACTGGGTTCGCTATGCCCTGGCCCAGCCGTTCGAGGCCGAGCCCGGCGGGCGGATGATCTATTCGACCGGCACCTCCCACCTGCTGTCCGCCGCCCTGACCCGTGCGGCAAGCCGCTCGACGCTCGCCCTCGCCCGGGGCGGACTGGGCGAGCCGCTGGACATCGACATCCCGTCCTGGCCCGCCGATCCGCAGGGCATCTATTTCGGCGGCAACGACATGCGCCTGTCGCCCCGCGCCCTGCTGAAGTTCGGTGAGCTGTACCGCAATGACGGCGTCCACGCGGGCGTCCGCATCCTGCCGGAAGGCTGGGTGGAGGCTTCATGGAACGGGCGCGGGACGTCGCGCTGGAGCGGCAACCCCTATGGCTACGGCTGGTGGCTGCGCCGCTCCGGCCGCCATGAGGTCCGCTTCGCCTGGGGCTATGGCGGCCAGATGGTCTTCGTCGTGCCCGACCTTCGGTTGACGGTGGTGATGACCTCCGACCCGTCTCCGGTCGCGCAGCGCGACGGTCACGTCGATCGCCTGCACGCCTTGCTGGATCAGGGTTTCATCCCGGCCGCAGAGACGGGAACCGCGACCGCCTAGACCCAGCCGTGCCGCGCGCCCCAGCGCAACACCAGCTCCGGCCACACGGCCGCGGGCTTGCCCCCGATCAGGCGAATGCCGAAGCCGTGGCCGCCTTCCTCGAAAAGATGCGCTTCGCTCGGAACGCCCGCGGCCTTCAGCGCGGTCAGCAGCTGCAGGCTGTTCTCCACCGGCACGGCTTCGTCATCCATGGCGTGCAGCAGGAAGACCGGCGGGCGGCCGCTCCAGTCCATCCGCTCCAGCGAATAGCGGACGATCGCCTCCGCCGACGGCGTCTCGCCCAGCAGCTCCTTGCGCGATCCGGCGTGGACGAAGGGATCGGCCATCGTCGCGACGGGATAGAGGAGGATCGACAGGTCGGGGCGCATGGAGGCGGCGTCGGCGTCGTCCACCGGGGCATAGGTGGGATCCGTGCGCGCCGTCAGCATCCCGGCCAGATGCCCGCCCGCCGAGGCGCCCAGCACCGCCACCCCGCGCCGGGTCCAGCCCGTGCGCCGTCGCCTGCGCCCGTACCAGCCGCAAGGCGCGCTGGGCGTCCTGAAGCGGCGCGTCCGGCCCGGCCGCCCAGCCGTCCCCGGGCAGGCGGTAGCGCAGGACGAAGCAGGTCACCCCCGCCGCGGCGAACATCCGCGCGCAGTCCAGCCCCTCCTTGTCCACCACCGCCCATTTGTAGCCGCCGCCGGGGATTAGCAGCAGGGAGGCCCCGTTGGGCCGCTCGGGGCGGAGGACCGTCAGGATGGGTTCGGTGGTGTAGCGGGCGAAGCGGTCGTGGAAGGCGGGGTCGGTCGAGCGCTCGGTCACCACCGGGGTGACAGTGACCCGCTCCCCGCCGGGCGCGCCGTGGGGCCACAGGCGGATCGTCTCGGTAGGGTCCGGCGGGGCGACGGCCTGAGACACCGGTGTCAACGCCAAGGCGGGAAGAGGCGTGGCGGCGGCTGCGGCCAAGCCGAGCGCGCCTCTGCGGGTGGTGATCATGGCGAGGAGGCTAGCCGCTTCCCTCTCCCGATGGGAGAGGGCTTGAGCGCCCGCGAGCGCAGCGAGGGCTGCGCGAAAGGGTGAGGGTCGAGTGTCGGCATTCGGCGTAAGCCGCGTCACTGTCTTGGGCGGCGGCTTACGCCGACTGAACCAGCCAACCCTCATCCGACGGGGCTCCGCCCCGCCACCTTCTCCCATCGGGAGAAGGAAGGGACCTAAGCCAGCTCCACCGCCATGGCCACGGCTTCGCCGCCGCCGATGCAGAGGCTGGCCACGCCCTTCGTCCCGCCGCGCGCCTGAAGCGCCGCCAGCAGGGTGGACAGGACCCGCGCGCCCGAGGCGCCGATGGGGTGGCCGAGGGCGGTGGCGCCGCCGTTCACGTTCAGCTTCGCGTGGTCGATGCCCAGTTCGCGCATCGCGATCATCGGCACCACGGCGAAGGCCTCGTTGACCTCCCACAGGTCCACGTCCTCGACCGACCAGCCGGCCTTGGCCAGCGCCTTGCGGATCGCGGCCACGGGGGCGGTGGTGAAGAGGGCCGGTTCATGGGCGTGGGCCGAGTGGCTGACGATCCGGGCCAGGATGGGCATGCCCAGCGCCTTGGCCACGCTCTCGCGCGTCACCACCAGCGCCGCTGCGCCGTCCGAGATGGAGGCGGAAGAGGCAGCGGTGATGGTGCCGTCCTTCGCGAAGGCGGGCTTGAGGTTGGGGATTTTGGACGGGTCGGCCTTGGCGGGCTGTTCGTCCTCGCGGACCGTGACCGGGCCCTTGCGCGTCTGGACCTCGACCGGAACCACCTCGCCCGCGAAGGCGCCGCCGGTGACGGCCGCGTTGGCGCGGCTCAGGCTTTCGATGGCGTAGGCGTCCTGATCCTCGCGGGTGAACTGGTACTCATTGGCCGTGTCCTGGGCGAAGGCCCCCATCGGCTTGCCGGCCTGATAGGCGTCCTCCAGCCCGTCCATCATCATCGAGTCGACAATGACGTCGTGGCCGATGCGGGCGCCGCCGCGGTGCTTGTTCATCAGGTAGGGGGCGCCGGTCATCGACTCCATGCCGCCCGCCACGATGATGTCGGCCGAGCCGGCCTTGATCGAGTCGGCGGCCATCATCACGGCCTGCAGGCCCGAGCCGCACATCTTGTTCACCGTCGTCGCCTCGACATGCTGGCCGAGGCCCGCGCCGATGGCAGCCTGACGGGCCGGCGCCTGGCCGAGGCCGGCGGGCAGGACGCAGCCCATGTAGATCTGCTCGACCTTCTCGGGCGCGACGCCGGCGCGCTCGACCGCGGCTCTGACCGCGACGGCGCCCAGTTCGGTCGCCTTGACGCCGGACAGGGCGCCCTGGAAGCCGCCCATGGGGGTGCGGGCGAAGGAACAGATGACGACGGGATCGGACATCGAGAGCATCCTCTAAAAAAACCTACGGCGGCTAGATCGTCTCTTTCGTCCCTCGACGCAAGTGACTTTGCCGCAGTGCACAATCAGCCGGCGGCCGGGACGAACGCCGGCAGCCAGTCGGGGCGGCGCACCCGTACAGGACGCCCGTCCACGGTCAACTGGCCGTCCAGCCGATCCATCCGCACCAGAGCCATGGCCATGCCGTCGCGCCCGCTCAACACCTCTCCGGCGCGCAGGTCGCCGTTCAGCACCTCGGTTCCGAAGGGAGGAGGCGGGCCGTCGAACTCCACCGCCAGCATCCGGTTCTTGATCGTCCCCCGCCGTTTCATGCGCGAGGTCGTCTCCTGGCCGACGAAGCAGCCCTTCTGGAAGTCGATGCCGTTCAGCAGGTCGAAATTGGCCTCGATCGGATAGGTCTTGTCGGCGGGCGCGTCCGCGCTCGGATCGGGCACGCCGACGGCCAGCCGGTGCGCCTGCCAGTCGTCCTCGGAGGCGTTGGTCTCGATCTCGCCGCCGTAGCGGCGTCCGCCGAGCGCCGGCTCGCGGGGGTCGATGGCGAAACCTTCGACGGCCCCGTGCCAGCCGACGAAGACCGGGCGGTCGTCGGCCTCAACGGCCACGGCGGCGCGGAGCTTGTACATCGACAGCCGCTGGAGGAGAGCGTCGCGGCGATCGGCGGCGACGTCGAGCAGGACGGCTTCAGGCTCGCCGAAGATGAACAGGTCGAACAGGAGCTTACCCGGGGGCGACAAGAGGGCGCCGAAGCGCAGCTCGCCCTCGGTCAGGGTCTCGATGTCCTGGGTCAGCAGGTTGTGCAGGAAGGGCCGGGCGTCGGGGCCGCCGACGCGGATCAGGGCGCGGGAGGTCAGGCGGGCGATGCGGGTGGTCATGGGAGGGTAGATAGGGGCGGTGCGCGCATCGGGCCAGCGCCCCTTTATGCTGGGGCGTCATTCCCCCACCGCATACCGCGCCGTAACCCCGTCCGGCTGCCAATCGTGCTCTTCCAGCCGATCCAGCGACCGTATCACCCGCTCCAGGAACATCCCCGGATCGCCCGCCTCGACCGCCGGTCTCAGCCACTCGGTCACTACGGCCCGCGCGGGGAAGGTCCCGACCGGGCCCGGCACGCTCAGCGCGACCTCGATCCCTTCGGCCAGCCAGCCTGCGATCACGGCGAAAAACCCTTCCGACGCCAGGAAGTCGCTGCGGCGGATGACGTACAGGGTGATGATCCCCTCATCGACGCCGTCGGGGCGCACGATCACGCCGCTGCGGTCGGGCCGCCAGTCGTCGTCCAGTTCGATCACGCGCCACAGGCAGAACCAGATGCGGCAGGTCTGCGGCCGGATCGCGTGGACGCTGCATCCGGCGCCGTTGACGCAGTAGCCGCACAGCTCGCCCGTTGGCTTGGCCAGTTCGGGCAGGTCCAGCGGGATCACCCGGCAGCATTCGACGCAGCCGCCGCATTCGCGGCCGGGCAGGAGAGGGAGGCTCATCGACAGGCGACGGAAGGCTGGGGCATGCTTATGCCAACGCCAGACTCCCGCATTCGCGTCAACAGCGCGTCGAGGTCCGCCCCGTGAGCCCATCTGTCGAGATCAGCTTTGTCGAGGGGTTTGAGCGTGACTGGCGCATGCCTAGAAGCCTGCGCGCCGCGGGTCTGAACCACCGGGTCGCTGTCGTGCAGGAGACCGGGGTGCGGGGATGCCCGGAAATGTATTTCGATGAGGACCTGTTCCTGGCCCTGATCGACTTCGCGGCGGCGAGTGTGCCGGGTGCGCGCATAGGTCTCGCGGACAGGGTCGAGGACGTCGGCCGCAGAGAGCTGGCGCCGCAAGACTTGCTCGCCGGGTGGGCGCGGCTTCCCGCGACGGAGCGCGACCCGGTCGGAGCGGTTATCGCCCGGCTCGGGGAACTGCCGGTCATGGCCATCGTGACGGAGTTCTGGGTGAGCGCGGGCGGTCCCCGTCCATACGCCGACTCCTACACCTATTCGGTGCTGTCGGATCGCCGGCTCGGCGACGAGCTCCGGGCTTTTCTCGCGGCTCGCCCGGAGGCGCAGCGGTGGATCGTTACGCCCGCCGTTCTGGATCGTCCGGTCTCGGAGGATCCCGCGCCGCAACGGTCCGGCTGGTTGGCCCGGTTGTTCGGCTGACCGGTCCGTCCACAGCTTGCTGAGGTTCCGCCATCATGTCCCGCTGACGTGACGAGAATCCCTGTACAACCGCGTCATGGCGGGCCGTTTTCCCATTCTCTACCTCGCCGAGGCCGGCGCCGACGACGCCGTGATGTCCTCGGGCGTGCTGGCGTATCTGGTCGACGCCATGCCGCAGGCCAGCTTCACCATTGTGGGCTCTCCGGCCAGTGCGCCCCTGTTCGCCGACACCCCGCGCCTCGACAAGCTGATCGTGCTGGAGAAGGACGGACGTCTCGAATGGCTTGGCCTCTGGAACCAGGTCCGCGCGATCAAATGGGGCCTGATCGTCGACATGCGCGGCACGACCTTCTCGGGCAAGCTCAGCCGCCAGAAGCGGGCCGTGCGCGGCAAGGACGAGGCGGGTTTTCACAAGGTCGAGCTGGCCGCCCGCGTGCTGCAGCTGGACGAGGTGCCTCCGCCGAAACTGTTCGTCTCCGACGCCACCCGGTCGTCGATCGAGGCGCTGCTGCCCGGTGACGGCGCGCCTCTGCTGGTCATCGCGCCGGGAGCGGACTGGATGGGCCGCGAGTGGCCGTCCGAACGTTACGCCGGTCTGGCCGCCACCCTGACCAATGACGGGCCGCTGGCCGGCGGGCGGGTAGTCGTCATCGGCGCCGCCGCAGACAAGGACGCGGGCCACACCATCCGTCTGGCCATGCCGCGAAACCGCACCACCGAACTGCCGGGCAAGCTGACGCCGGTGCAGGCGCTGGCGGTGCTGGAGCGGGCGAAACTGTATCTGGGCGGCGACTCGCTGTGGACCCAGCTGGCGGTGGCCGCTGGCGCGCCGGTCGTGGCCGCGTACGGCCCCTCCGACGAGACGGTGCGCGGTCCGTGGGGCGGCGTCGTGGTGCGCGGCCCCCGTTCGGTGGACGAGTTCCGCAAGATCGACCCCGGCCTGAACCAGGCGATCCTGCACATGAACGAGGTCCTGGCCGACCGCATGCTGAAGGCGGCGAGGAAGGTGCTGGCGCGTTAACCTGCCATGGCGGGGTGGAGATCAGCTTTTTTCCCGCCCGCCCCCTGCCTTCCGCCCGCTTTCGGACTATTCAGACGGCCCATGACCTACGACCTGATCGTTCGCGGCGGCGAAGTCGCCAACCACGCCGGACGCGGCTTCGCCGATGTCGGCATCATCGACGGCAAGATCGCCTTCATTGGGGACCTGTCGCAGGCCTCGGCCGGCGAGGTGTTCGACGCCAAGGGCCTGACAGTCCTGCCGGGGGTGATCGACACCCAGGTCCACTTCCGCGAGCCGGGACTGGAGTGGAAAGAGGATCTGGAGACCGGTTCGCGCGCCGCGGCGCTGGGCGGGGTCACCGCCGTGTTCGAGATGCCGAACACCGAACCCAACACCACCGATCCGGCGACGCTGGAAGACAAGCTGGACCGCGCCCGCGACCGCATGTGGACCGACCACGCCTTCTACATCGGCGGCACGCACGAGAACGCCAGATACCTGGCCGAGCTGGAGCGCCTGCCGGGCTGCTGCGGGGTCAAGGTCTTCATGGGCGCCTCGACGGGCACGCTTCTGGTGGCCGACGACGACGGGGTCCGTGAGGTCCTGCGCCATGTGAAGCGCCGCGCCACCTTCCACTCCGAGGATGAATACCGGCTGGTCGAGCGTCGTCCGCTGGCCCGCACCGGCGACTGGACCAGCCATCCGGAGGTCCGCGACCCCGAGAGCGCCATCATGTCCACCCGCCGTCTGGTCGGGCTGGCCCGAGAGACCGGCGCCCGCATCCACGTGCTGCACGTCACCACGGCGGAAGAGATCGAGTTCCTGGCCAGGAACAAGGACGTCGCCACCGTCGAGGTCACGCCCCAGCACCTGACGCTGGACGGGGACGAGGCCTATGATCGCCTCAAGGGTCTGGCCCAGATGAACCCGCCGATCCGCAACAACTATCACATCGCCGGCCTGTGGCGCGGGGTGGAGCAGGGCGTCGCCGACGTGCTGGGCTCTGACCACGCGCCGCATACGCTGGAAGAGAAGGCACGGCCCTACCCCGCTTCGCCGTCCGGCATGCCGGGGGTGCAGACCCTGGTGCCGGTCATGCTGACCCACGTAGCCAACGGGCGCCTGACGCTGGATCGTTTTATCGACCTGAGCAGCCACGGCGCCAACCGGGTCTTCGGCATCGCCGGCAAGGGCCGGATGGCCGAGGGGTATGACGGCGACCTGACCATTGTCGATCTGAAGGCGAAGCACGTCCTCAGGCACGCCGACATGGCCACCCGTTCAGGCTGGACCCCCTTTGACGGCTTCGAAGCCACCGGTCAGGTCAAGGCCACCATCGTGCGCGGCCGCGTCGTCATGCGCGACGGCGAACTGCAGGGCGCGGCCCACGGCCGCCCCGTCCGCTTCCAGGAGACACTGGCCTGATGAAACTCGAAGAACAGATCGTCCTCGTCACCGGCGGGGCGCGGGGCGTCGGCGCCGCCGTGATCCGCGCCTTCGCTCGTGAAGGTGCCCGCGTGGTCATCAATTTCCGCGCCAGCGAGGACGCCGCCCGCGAACTCGTCGACGAGTTTCCCGAACAGGCCGTCGCCTTCCGCGCCGACGTCACCGACCGCGAGGCGGTGCACGAGATGGTCGCCCTGGCCGAGGACGTGTTCGGCTCGCCCGTGACGACGGTGGTCAACAACGCGTTGGATTACAGCTTCAACGGCGAGGCCCGGTCCAAGCTGAACGATATCGAGTGGTCCGAGATCGAGGACCAGTTCGCCACCGTCGTGCGTGGCGCCCTGAATGTCATTCAGGCGACAGCGCCCGGCATGGCCGGGATCGGCTTCGGCCGGGTGATCAACATCGGCACCAACCTGTTCCAGAATCCGGTGGTGCCTTACCACGACTACACCGCCGCCAAGGCCGCCCTGCTGAGCCTGACCCGCACGGCATCGGGCGACCTCGGTCCGCAGGGGATCACGGTCAACATGGTCTCCGGCGGTTTGCTGCGCACGACCGACGCCAGCAAGGCCACGCCGGAAGCCGTCTTCGACCTGATCGCCGGCATGACGCCGCTGCGTTCAGTCACGACGCCGGAAGAATTCGCCGACGCGGTTCTGTTCTTCGCCTCGCCGTGGAGCCGGGCCGTGACGGGGCAGAACCTGGTGGTGGATGGCGGGCTCGTGCGCAATTAAGATTAATTCGCAACTAATCGGAGCCCGACGTATTAAGCCGGGTAGCGATCTTTCGAAGGGTCGGCGCCCACAGCAGCGGCTCCTTGACCCCGGACGATCCTGAGCCTGACGGCTTCCCGGACGACCTGATCACCGAGCCTCTTCGTCCCACGGTCCTGGACTGGGCTGTGGTGGTCATCGGACCGGGCCCCATCGCCCTGGCGATGACAGCCGACGCCGCCGAGATCTCCGGCCTCCGTTTGCTCGACGCCGCGGCGCGAGCACGAGAGGATTACTGAGTACGGACAGTAAGTTAGGGCGCATCACACACTATCCGGTGTGTCGGGCGTTGCAAGGTTCGAAGACCGGCTCGGATACCACAAGTCGGTTTGCGACTTTCAATGACGGCTTTGCCTCATTCGAAGCGCGTGGACTAAGCCAAGCTTTTGGTTAGGCGAACTTTCCGTGCACTTCAGGAACCTATTGCTGCAGGCGCTCGTCGCCGGCGGCGCGAACGGGCTCCTTCCCCATATGCGTGAGACGCATCTGCAGAAGGGCGAGACCGTTGTTGATGAGAACGCGACCCCGCAGACCATCTACTTCCCCGGCACGGCGGTTCTGTCCGCGGTCAAGGTGATGGCGGATGGTCGTGAGGTCGAGGTCGCGACCCATGGCTATGAGGGCGCCAGCGGCCTGCTGCCCTCGCTGTCGTCATCCATCCCGACCCTGCGCACCTTCACCCAGATCGCCGGCTCCGCCTTCGCGATCGACGCCGGCGTTCTCGCCGCGATGGCCCACAGGGACGAGCAGATGATGCAGACCCTGCTGCGCTCGCTGGCCATCGCGGGCGACCAAACGGAACAGACCGTCGCCTGTCTCGCCCTGCATGACGTTCCGGCCCGCGCCGCCCGCTGGATCCTGCTCACGCAGGATCGGGTTTCGGCCGATGAGTTCCCGCTGACGCAGGAGAACCTCGCGATCATGATCGGCGCCCAGCGCACGACCGTGAACGCCGCCGCCATGCTGCTGAAGACCGAAGGGCTGATCGCCTACAGCCGCGGCGCCATCAAGGTTGTCCACCGTGAGGGACTGAGGCGTCGCGCCTGCGAATGCTACCAGCCGGTCGAGGAACGCTGGCGCGGCGATCTGCTGGCGCTGGCCTAGGCCGCCCGCGCCATCGCCTGACGCCGCCCCGCGCCGTTGATCCGGAAGCGCTGGATCAACACCGCCAGCGCCTCCGCCTCCTGGCTCAGGGCCTGGTTGGCGGCGGTGGTCTGTTCGACCATCGCTGCGTTCTGCTGGGTGGTCTGGTCCATCTGGTTGACGGCGGTGTTGACCTCGATCAGCCCGACGGCCTGTTCATTGGCCGAGGCGGCGATCTCGCCCGCCAGCTGGTTGATCTTCGCCACCTGCCCGATCAGGGCCGTCAGTGCGCCGCCGGTACGGGCGACCAGCTGGGCGCCCTGTCCCACGCTGGTGCTGGAGGCGGCGATCAGGCCCTTGATCTCGCGCGCGGCGTCGGCCGAGCGCTGGGCCAGAGCCCGGACCTCGGAAGCGACGACCGCGAAGCCGCGACCGGCTTCACCGGCGCGCGCGGCCTCGACTCCGGCGTTCAGCGCCAGCAGGTTGGTCTGGAAGGCGATCTCGTCGATCACGCCGATGATCTCGCCGATCCGGCCCGAGGTGCTTTCGATCTCGCCCATGGCGGCGGCGGTGTCGGCGATGATCCGCTCGCGCTCGGTGGCGCCCTTCTGGGCCTCGTCGGTGATGTCGGCGGCGGCGCGGGCGCCCTCGGCGGTCTTCTTCACCGTGACGGTGATCTCATCGAGGGCGGCAGCGGTCTCCTCAAGGGCGGCGGCCTGCCGCTCGGTGCGGCGCGACAGGTCGTCGGTGGCGGTGCTGACTTCGGCGGTGCCTGAACGCATGGCGTTCACCAGCCCGACGATCTCGCCCATGGTCCCCGACAGGGCGTCCACGGCGGCGTTGTAGTCGTCCTTCAGCTGGCGGCTGCGCTCGGCGAAGGTGGCGTCAATCCGGTGGGTCAGGTCGCCCCGAGCCAGCGCCGACAGGCCCTGTCCCAGCGCCTGCACCACAACGGCGTCTTCCTCGGCCAGGCGGGCGCGTTCGGCCTCGCTCTGCGCACGGGACAGGCGGGCGGTCTCGCGCATGCCTTCGGCCTCGCCCTCGACCTCCTTTTGGCGGACGGCGGCGTCGCGGAAGGCCAGCACGGCGCGGGCGATGTGCCCGATGTCATCGCCGCGCGCGGCCCAGGGCGCGTCAAAGCCGGTGTCGCCCTTCTGCAGGGCCTCCATCCGGTCGCACAGGGCTTGCAGCGGCGAGAACATCCGGCGCGACAGCATCAGGCACAGGCCCAGCACCAGCAGGGCCACGATAGTCCCGCAGGCGAACAGGGCGATCATGACGTGGTTCACCGAGGCCATGAAGTCGGCCTTGGGCACCCCGACATACAGCACGCCGACGGTCTCGCCCGTCGCGGTCTTGATCGGGTCGTAGGCGACGAAATAGGGCTTGCCGAGGATGTCGGCCGTGCCGCGATAGGGCTTGCCGTCGCGCAGGACGGCGTCGTGCACGGCCCCGGCCTTCAGTCGGGTCCCGACCGCGCGCTTGCCGTCATCCTTCACGACATTGGTGGTCACCCGCATGTCGCCCATGAAGACGGTGGCGGTGCCGCCGACGAGGGTCTTGATGCGATCCACGGGCGCGGTGAAGTCGTTGAGGGTGGTCGCGCCCACCTTCAGGGTCTCGCCCTCGATGCTGAAGCCCGAGCCGTAGTCCGACAGCACGTCCCAGGCGACGCGCATATTGGTTTCCTGCCGCTCGGCGGCGCGCTCTGTCGCGTCGCGTGTCAGCAAAACCGCCGCGACCGCCATCAATGAACAGGTCACCACGCCGAGCGCCACGATGACCATCAGGGCCGTCTTCGCGGACAGCGAGAGCGAGTTGAGTTTCATGTCGAACCAAGGATGCAGGCCGGGGGAGCGGCGCCTACGTCTGGTCAAGCACAGCAGGCCTGACCGTCAGGTTCACGGGCGGTTACGGTGAATCACGTAACGCGGTGATCCGTCGCAGGGCGTCTGATCAGATCGAGAAGCTGACGCCGCAGCCGCAGCTGGACGCCGCGTTCGGGTTCCGGACCACGAACTGGGCCCCGGCGAGATCATCCACGAAGGCGATCTCGGAGCCCTTGAGGAAGGGCAGGGAGACGGTGTCGACCACGGCGGCCTGGCCGTCAGCCTCGATACGGATGTCGTCGGCGTCGCCCGCTTCGATCAGTTCAAACCGGTACTGGAAGCCGGAGCAGCCGCCGCCATCGACGGCCACGCGCAGCAGCACCGGCCGCCCCTCGATCTCGCCCAGTTTCGCCAGGCGACGCGCGGCGGTTTCGGACAAGGTCAGGCCATGACCGCCGGTGGGGGCGGAGATGGTGAAGGCGGTGCTGGATTGGACGGTGCTCACAAGGGCCTATATGAGGCGCGCACGGGCGTTCGCAAAGGCCCGTCCTTGCGAATGAGCAGACGAACTTGATCCCTGACCGCGCGCCCTACGCCGAATATCCCGAGCACAGCCGTGGACGGCTGTCGCCCGAGCCGATCAGCCGCACCCGCAACGCCTTCGCCCGCGACCGCGACCGGATCATCCACGCCACTGCCTTCCGCCGCCTGAAGGAGAAGACCCAGGTCTTCGTGGCGCACGAGGGCGACCACTACCGCACCCGGCTGACGCACAGCCTGGAAGTGGCGCAGATCGCCCGTTCGCTGGCGCACGCCCTGCGGCTGGACACAGACCTGGCCGAGACGGTGGCGCTGGCCCACGATCTGGGCCATCCGCCCTTCGGCCACGCGGGCGAGGATGAGCTTCAGGCCCAGATGGCGCCGTGGGGCGGCTTCGATCACAACGTCCAGACCTTCCGCGTCGTGACCAAGCTGGAGGAGCGCTATCCCCAGTTCGACGGCCTGAACCTGAGCTGGGAAACGGTCGAGGGCGTGGTCAAGCACAACGGTCCCGTCAGCCACCGGCTGGATGAACCCGCCTGGAAGGCCATTGCCGACTATGCGCCAGGCTGGGATCTGCGGCTGGACAGTTTCGCCTCGCTGGAGGCGCAGGCCGCCGCCATCGCGGACGACATCGCCTACAATAACCACGACGTTGACGACGGGGTGCAGGCGGGTCTCTTCACCCTCGAGGACCTGATGGAGGTGCCGTTGATCGGTCCGGTGCTGCGTGACGTCCGCGCCGACTGGCCGTCGATCAATGAGCGAATGGTGCGGATCGAGGCCGTCCGCCGGATGATCGGCGTCATGGTCGAGGACGTGCTGGCCGAAACCGGGCGACGGCTGGAGGCCGACAACATCCGCTCGACCGAGGACGTGCGCACCGCCTCGCGGACGCTGGTCGCCTTCTCGCCGGCCATGCTGGCGGACTTGGGCGTGCTGCGGAAATTCCTGTTCGAGCGGATGTATCGCCACTACCGCGTCAACCGGACCCGCAGTCAGGCGCGACGGATCCTGGCCGAGATGTTCCAGCTGTTCATGGCCGAGCCCGAGACCATGCCGCCGGAATGGTCGAAGCCGGCCCGCAGCGGCGACGAACCCAAACGCGCCCGCGTCGTCTGCGACTACATCGCCGGAATGACCGACCGCTATGCCATCGAAGAGCACAAGAAACTGTTCAGCCTCGACCTCGCGCTGGATCTCTAGATGACAAGGCCGGCCGCTTCAGGCAGGCAAATGAGTCTGCGGCCTGAAAAAGGACTCGGGTGCGGATAGAGTGATGGGCCGACGCGGGCGATTCGCGGTCGGCGACGTTCCTGAGGCGCGGCCATGTCCCATGAAGATCCCTACCGTCCGAACTCGGGCCGCGACCGCGGCGCCTACACGCCCCCGACGGATGATGACCTGCCGTTCGATCGGGGCGGCTATGATCCCCGCCGGGGCGGTGGATCGGCGGGCGGCGGGGGGGCCAAGGCGCCGCCGCTGACCCTGATCATCTCGGGCGTGGTCCTGCTGCTGCTCATCATCGCGGTGGTGGTCTATTACCGTGCCGGTCCGCGGTCCTCGAACGACGCCCCGCCCGCCGTGGGTACGCCCGTCGGCGAGATGAAGGGGCCGGCGCCGCTCGACGCCCAGCCGGTCGATCCGGAGGCGGGCATCGACATCTATGCCGGGGCCGAGCCGACCACCACGCCGCCGACCTTCGTGCCGCCGCCGGAAGCGGTGCAGCCGCGCCCCGCGCCGCAGCCGATCGAAACCCCGGCCACTCGTCCGACCCCGCCCGTCGCCACGACGCCCCCGGCCGAGAAGGCCGACACCCCCGCGCCCGCCGCGGGTGGAGCCTCGGGCGTGCAGATCGGCGCCTTCTCGACCCCGGCCATCGCCGAGCGCGAATACGGCCAGATCGTGGGCCGCTATCCGCAGTTCACACGCGGCGCCAGCCGCCGGGTGCAGGAAGTGACCTCGTCCAGCGGCTCGACCCTGTACCGCACGACCGTGACCGGCCTCAGCCGCGAGCAGGCCACCAGCCTGTGCAGCGCGATCAAGGCCGCGGGCGACGACTGCATCGTGCGCTGACCGCCCGGTGACCTCGGCGGCGATCTACGGCTGTAGCGGCCATCGGCTGACGGCGGAGGAGAAGACCTTCTTCGCCGAAGTCCGGCCATGGGGCTTCATCCTGTTCCGCCGGAACGTGGAGAGCCCCGACCAGCTGCGCGCCCTGACCGCCGAACTGCGCGACAGTATCGAGAACCCGGACGCCCCCATCCTGATCGATCAGGAGGGCGGCCGGGTGCAGCGGATGGGGCCGCCGCACTGGCCCAAATATCCGCCGGGCGACGCCTATCTGAAGGCGACCAACGATCCGCTGGCGGCGCGCGAGCTGGTCCGGCTGGGCGCACGACTGATGGCGCATGAACTGAAAGAGGTCGGCATCAATGTCGACTGCGTGCCGGTTCTGGATGTGCCTGTGCCCGGCGCCCACGACATCATCGGCGACCGCGCCTATGCCCGCGACCCGGCGACGGTGACGCAATTGGGCCGGGCGGCGGCGGAGGGCCTGCTGGCGGGCGGCGTCCTTCCGGTGATCAAGCACATGCCCGGCCACGGCCGCGCCTTCGCCGACACCCATAAGGAACTGCCGACGGTCCACGCCGATCTGGACACGCTGGACGCCTGGGATTTCGCGCCGTTCAAGGCCCTGTCGGATATGCCGATCGGCATGACCGCCCACATCGTCTTCACCGCCATCGACGCCAAGCGCCCGGCGACGCAGTCGAAGAAGGCCATCCGCATGATCCGCGAGCGGCTGGGCTTCACCGGCCTGCTGCTGTCGGACGATCTGGTGATGAACGCCCTGTCCGGCACCCTGACGGAGCGGGCAGAGGTCTCGCTGAAGGCCGGGTGCGATCTGGTCATTCACTGGAACGGCGTCATGGACGAGATGCGTCAGGTCGCGGCCGGGGTTGGCAAGCTGAAGGGCAAGGCCGCAAAACGGGCCGAGGCTGCTCTGGCTCGCATCGTCCGTACGCCCGAGCCTCTGGACTACCGCGAGGCCCGCGACCGCTTCGACGCCGCATTGGTCGGTCGACTGGGTGCGGCCCAGGGGCCGGATGTGGCGGAGGCATAGGGCATGACCTCAAGCAGCGTGAAGCGCGCCAGGTCAAAGGCATGACAGACGCCTTCCAGCCCAATCTGGACTTCGCCGCCGCCGATCAAGCGGATGCGCGCGACGCCTTCGTGGTCGATCTGGAAGGCTATGAAGGCCCGCTGCACGTGCTGCTGGCGCTGGCGCGGACCCAGAAGGTGGACCTGCTGAAGCTGTCCATCACCAAACTGGCCGAACAATACCTGTCGTTCGTGCACGAGGCGCGGCGGCGGAATTTCGCGTTGGCCGCGGACTATCTCGTGATGGCGTCCTGGCTGGCCTATCTGAAGTCGCGCCTGCTGCTGCCGCGCAACGAGAAGGGCAAGGGCGACGAGGTCCCGGCCGAGGAGATGGCGGCGGCCCTGGCCTTCCGCCTGCAGAAGCTGGAAGCCATGCGCCGCGCGGTCGAGGCGATCCAGTCGCGGCCCCAACTGAAGCGCGACGTCTTCACCCGCGGCGATCCCGAGGCCCTGGTCATCGTGCCATCCGATCGCATCGACGCCAGCCTGTATGAGCTGATGGCCGCCTATGTGACCCAGCGGCGGCGTGAGGAAATGCGGCGCTATAACCCCGGCCAGCGGGTCGAGGCTTTCCAGCTGGAAGCCGCGCGCGACTGGCTGCGCGAGGTCCTGCCCCGGCTGGAGCAATGGACGCCGCTGGAGAAGATCGCGCCCGAGAAATACGAGGACGAAGGTCCCACCCAGGCCAGCTATACGGCCTCTACCCTGTCGGCCAGTCTGGAGCTGGTGAAGGAGGGGGCCATGGACGTGAAGCAGGCGGAGGCCTTTGCCGACATCTTTCTCAAGCGCCGGGGCAAGGGCTTCCCGCTGGAACTGACCCCATGAGCCTCCAGTTCGCCCCCGACCACGAAGAGATCGAGCGCCGCGTCGAGGCGCTGCTGTTCGCCGCCGCCGGCCCGCTGTCGGCCGCCGAGATCGCGCGCCGACTGCCCGAGGGCGCGGACGTGGGCGGGGCGATTTCGGCCCTGCGAGAGCGGTATCAGAACCGGGGCGTGGAGCTGGAGTGCGTGGCCGAGCGCTGGCGCTTCCGCACCGCCGCCGACCTGAGTTTCATGATGACCGAGGAGCGGGAGGAGCCGCGTCGCCTGTCCAAGGCCGCGCTCGAGACTTTGGCCATCATCGCCTACCACCAGCCCTGCACCCGGGCCGAGATCGAGAGCGTGCGCGGCGTCTCCCTGTCCAAGGGGACGCTGGATCTGCTGCTGGAGATGGGGTTCGTGAAGATGAAGGGCCGGCGGCGCACGCCGGGTCGCCCCGTGACCTATGCGACCGCCGACAAATTCCTGGAGCATTTCAGCTTGGCCAGCCTCTATGACCTGCCGGGCGTGCAGGAGATGAAGGCGGCGGGCCTGTTGGACCTGTCCATCCCCGTCGGCTTCGAGGTGCCGGACCCGACCCGCGCCGGCGACGGCGACGACGAAACGCCGCTACTGCCGGGGGAAGAAGACTCGCCGGAGTTCGCGCAGGATTTCGTGGCGGAAGACTGAGGGCTGCGGGCTGGATCGGCGGCGCGCCTGGAACGTCCAGCCGCGGTGCAGCCAAGTGGCTAGTGGCGAGTGGCTAGTGATTGGCATTACGACGGCGAAGGATACGGCGCCCCCGCTGACGAGTGATCAGGTGTGTCCAGCCACTAATCACTAGCCACTAGCCACTTTCAGCCTCGCTGTTTGAAGGTGATGCATTCCTGTTCGACCCCTGCTAACCCGCTTCGATGATCGCTCGCCTTCGCCCCGTTCCGTTTGACCTCGGTCCCGTCCACTTCGTCGGTATCGGCGGCATCGGCATGAGCGGCATCGCCGAGATCATGCTCAAGATCGGCTATTCGGTTCAGGGCTCGGACGCCAAGGCTTCGGCCAATACCGAGCGGCTGGAAAAGCTGGGCGCGAAGATCTTCATCGGCCATGACGCCGCCCATGTGGGCGAGGGCGTGTCGGCGGTGGTCTATTCGACCGCGGTGAAGGTCTCGAACCCGGAGATGATGGCGGCCCGCGAGCGCCGCATCCCGCTGGTCCGCCGGGCCGAGATGCTGGCCGAGCTGATGCGGCTGCAGTTCTCGATCGCGGTCGGGGGCACCCACGGCAAGACGACGACGACCTCGATGGTCGCGGCCCTGCTGGACGCCGCCGGGCTGGACCCGACGGTGGTCAACGGCGGCATCATCAACGCCTATGGCACCAACGCCAAGGTCGGCGACGGCGACTGGATCGTGGTCGAGGCCGACGAGAGCGACGGCAGCTTCCTGCGCCTCAAGTCGACCGTGGCGATCGTCACCAACATCGACCCCGAGCATCTGGATCACTACGGCGACTTCGACGGAGTGCGGAAGGCTTTCATCGACTTCGTCGAAAACATCCCCTTCTACGGCTTCGCGGCGGTTTGCCTGGACCACCCCGAAGTTCAGCGACTGGTGGCCTCGATCGATAATCGGCGGCTGGTGACCTACGGCGTCAATCCGCAGGCCATGGTCCGCGCGGACAACTGCGAGATGGGGCCCGACGGCTGCCGCTTTGACGTGGTGATCCAGCAACAGGGTCTGGCCGCGCTTGAGGAGCCGATCCGCATCGAGGGCCTCTATCTGCCGATGGCCGGCTGGCACAATGTCTCCAACGCCCTGGCCGCCATCGCCGTGGCGCGTGAGCTGGATGTGTCGGACGAGGCGATCAAGGCCGGTTTGGCCGGCTTCGGCGGGGTGAAGCGTCGCTTCACCACCACGGGCGTTGTGGGCGGCGTGCGCGTGGTCGATGATTACGGCCACCACCCGGTCGAGATCGCCGCCGTGCTGAAGGCCGCCCGTCAGGTGGCCGAGGGGCGTGTCATCGCCGTGGTTCAGCCGCACCGCTACACCCGCCTGCGCGACCTGATGGAGGAGTTCTCCACCTGCTTCTCGGACGCCGACGCGGTGATCGTAGCCGACGTTTATCCGGCGGGTGAAAGCCCCATCGAGGGCGTGGACAAACATGCGCTGGTCGACGGCATCCGCCGGTTCGGCCATCGCCACGTCCAGCCGCTGGAGAACGCCGCCGTCCTGCCGCGCACGATCAAGGAAGAGGCGAAGCCCGGCGACCTCGTCGTCCTGCTGGGCGCCGGCGACATCACCAGCTGGGCCTACGCCCTGCCGGCGCAGCTGGAGGCGCTGTCTTGAGCGGCTATCCCGAAGTCCGCGGCAAGCTGCTGCGGAATGAGCCGCTGGGGCCTTACACCTGGTTCCGGGTGGGCGGGGCGGCGGATGCGCTGTTCATTCCGGCGGACGCGGCCGATCTGGCGGATTTCCTGAAGGCGCTGGACCCGGCTGTGCCGGTGACGGTGCTGGGCGTCGGCTCGAATGTCATTGTGCGCGACGGCGGGGTCGAGGGCGTGGTGATCCGGCTGGCCGGGCGGCCTTGGGCGCAGATCACGACCGACGGCGACACCATTACGACCGGCGCGGGCGCGCTGGACTCGATGGTGGCCAAGGCCAGCGCGAAGGCGGGCATCGGCGGACTGGAGTTCTATGCGGGCATTCCGGGCACCATCGGCGGCGCCCTGACCATGAACGCCGGTTGCTACGGGTCCGAGACGAAGGACGTGCTGGTCTCGGCCTGGGGGCTGAACCGCCGCGGCGAGCGCGTGGACTATGCGCTGGCCGACTTCGGCTACACCTATCGCCACAGCGAGGCGCCCGCCGACATCATCTGGGTCGAGGCCGTCTATCGCGGCGTTCCGACGGACCCGGAAACCGTCACGGCGAAGATCAACGAGATCACCAGCCGCCGCGAGACCACCCAGCCCATCCGCGAGAAGACCGGCGGCTCGACCTTCAAGAACCCCGAGGGTCATTCCAGCTGGAAGCTGGTCGACGAGGCGGGCTGGCGCGGCAAGCTGCATGCCGTCACGGGCGGCGGGGCCATGTTCTCGGAGCTGCACTCCAACTTCATGATCAACCCCGGCGAGGCCACCGCCGCAGACATCGAGGGCCTGGGCGAGGCCGTCCGGGCGGATGTGAAGGCGAAGACCGGCGTTCAGCTGGACTGGGAGATCAAGCGGATCGGCCGCGCGGCCTGATCCCGCTCACTCCCAATTTATCTCGCAACGACGGGCATCTGGTTAAGGCTTCTTAACCGTCCCCGAGGCAATCGGTTGAGGGGCGCTGAAGATGCCCGGAGCCGACCATGACCCGTCCCCTTGCTGAGCTTCATGTCGCCGTCCTGATGGGCGGGCTGTCGTCCGAGCGGGAAGTGTCCCTGAGTTCCGGCAAAGGTTGCGCCGACGCCCTCGAGGGGCAGGTGGCCAAGGTCAGCCGCGTCGACGCCGGGCGGGACCTGGCCCAGGTGCTGGCCGATCTGAAGCCGGACGTGGTGCTGAACGCCTTGCACGGCGAATGGGGCGAGGACGGCTGCGTCCAGGGCATCCTCGAGACGCTGCAGATCCCCTATACCCACTCCGGCCTGCTGGCCTCGGCCCTGACCATGGACAAGGACAAGACCAAGTCCGTGCTGCGCGCCGCGGGCGTGGAGGTGCCAGGCGGTGGTCTGTTCGACCGGCACGAGGTCGCGCGTCGCCACGTCATCCCGCCGCCGTATGTGATCAAGCCGAACGCCGAGGGGTCGTCAGTCGGGGTCTATCTGGTGCCCGAAGGCGCCAACGGGCCGCAGACCGAGGTCGGCTCGCCCGACTGGACCTATGGCGAAGAGGTGATGGTCGAGCCCTATATCCCGGGCAAGGAGCTGTGCGTCACCGTGCTGGGCGAGGCGTCCGGCCCGCGCGCCCTGACCGTGACCGATATCACCCCGGTGAAGGGCTTCTATGATTATGAGGCCAAATACGCGCCGGGCGGATCCGTCCACAAGCTTCCGGCCGAGCTGCCCGCCCATGTTTTCGAAGCGGCGCTCAGGGAATCCGAGCTGGCGCACAAGGCGCTGGGTTGCCGGGGCGTCAGCCGGTCCGACTTTCGTTATGACGATGTTAAGGACGTTCTGGTCCTCTTGGAGGTCAACACCCAGCCCGGCATGACGCCGACCTCGCTCGTTCCCGAGCAGGCCGCCTACTGCGGGATGGCGTATAAAGACCTGGTCCGGTGGATGGTGGAGGACGCCTCATGCCCGCGGTAGTTCGCGGCGGTCGGCGACAGAGTTCGAACCAGCCCGCAAAACGCGGCGCGCCTCCTTCCAAGGGACGTGGCCGCACGCCTCGAAACGCCTCTGCCGTGCCCGGCAAGATGGCCGCCATCGGCAAGCTGGACCTGTCGCCGCGCGCGGTGGTGATCTCCATCGCCGCGGGTGTCCTGCTGCTGGGCGGCGTGCTGGCCACCGGTGCGCGCGCCGAGCGGATCGGCGCCTCCATGCATGACGGTCTCGACGGAATGGCCGTGGCCATGGGCCTGAAGCTGGAGAAGGTCTTCATCGAGGGCGAGAGCGCCGAGGCCAACGCCGCCATCCAGCAGGCCGTTCAGCTGAACGCCGGCCAGGCCATGACCTCCATCGATCTGGACGCTGTTCGTCAGCGGGTCGAGGCCGTGGGCTGGGTCAAGTCCGTGCGGGTGGTGCGCCTGCTGCCCAACACCCTGATCGTCGATGTGACCGAGCATGACCGCATGGCGGTGTGGCAAACCGGCGGACGCAATGTGGTGATCGACGGGCACGGCAAGGTCATCGCCGGCGCCGACGCCGGGCGCTATCCCAACCTGCCGCTGGTGGTGGGGGAGGGGGCCGAGCAGGCCGCCGCCGAAATCCTGCCGCTGGTCGCCCAGCGCCCGCGCCTGATGAGCCGGCTCGAGGCGCTGGTGCGGGTCGACGACCGCCGCTGGGACCTGCGTCTCAAGGACGGCAGCCTGATCCAGCTGCCGGCCACCAATCAGGACGCCGCCCTGATCCAGCTCGACGAGATGGACCAGCGCCGCCGGCTGCTGGAACTGGGCTTCGCCCGTATCGACCTTAGAACACCGGAAGAGGTCGCCGTCCGGCCCTCGGCGGGTGACGCATGAATACTCGAGGGCAGGGCATGACCGGACGGTCCATGGACAAAACAGTTGATGGCCGCGCCGCGAGCCGGGCTCCGGTCGTGGCCGCGCTCGATCTCGGCCAGTCCAAGGTCGGCTGCTTCATCATGAAGCCTGAAGGCGTGCGCCACGCGGACCGGACCATCCGGGTCGCGGGCGCGGGCCACGTCCAGTCGCGCGGCATCAAGGGCGGCGGCATCATCAGCATGGACGAGGCCGCCCAGGCCATCGGTCATGCCGTCGAACGCGCCGAGCGCGCCGCCGGCTCGCCGGTGTCGGGCGTCGTCGTCACCACGGCGATCGGTCAGATGGCCAGCCACCGGGTGCAGTCCCGCGTCTCCCTGAGCCAGAACCCGGTCGGCGACGCCGACCTGGCCCGCGCCATCGCCATGGCCCTGGCCCAGATCCGCCTGCCCAACCGCCGCCCCATCCACGTCCTGCCCATCGCCTGGTCGGTAGACGGCGCGCGCGGCGTGCACGATCCCCGCGCGATGCGGGGACATTCGCTGGGGCTGGACCTGCTGGTCGTCTCCATGGCCGAGAGCGCCTTCATGGCGCTGAGCCATTGCCTCGAGCTCGCGCACCTTGATCTGCAGGGTGTGGTGGCCGCGCCGGTGGCGTCGTCGCTGGCGGCGCTGGAAGACGACGAGATGGATCTGGGCTGCGTCTGTATCGACATGGGCGGCGGCGCGACCTCGGCGGCCGTCTGGGGCGGACGCTCCCTGCTGCATATCGAATCGCTGAACGTCGGCGGCGATCACGTCACCGCAGACATCGCGCGCGGCCTGCAGACCTCGCGCGCGGGGGCCGAGCGGCTGAAGACCCTGCATGGGTCGGCCATGGCGAGCGCCAATGAAGATCGCGAGATGCTGGAAGCTCCGCCGCGTGGCGAGGATCCGTCGGCCGAGCCGGTCGTGGTGCCGCGCGCCATGCTGAAGACCGTGATCGCACCGCGCGTCGAGGAGACGCTGGAGCTGCTGCGGGATCGCCTGCGCAACGCGGGCGTCGGCCTCGAGCCCGGCGCGGGCCTGGTGCTGACCGGCGGAGCCAGCCAGCTGAATGGCGTGGCGGAGCTGGCGATGCGGGTGTTCGATCGACGCGTCCGGCTGGGCAAGCCCCAGCGCGCGCCTCACCTCGCCGACGCCGCCTCGGGCCCGGCCTTCTGCTCGGCCGCGGGCGTGCTGCTGCGGGCGGCCTATGGCCCGCGTGAGGCGGTATCGGCCCGTAAGCTGATGTCGCGTCAGATCACCGCAGCAGACGCGCCGCGCGCCCATACCGGCGGGCTCGTCGCCCGCGCCGCGGGCTGGCTGCGCGAGAACCTTTAAGGCGCTGAAAAGGCCGCGTGGTCCCGCCCTTGCGGGATCAGAGCGCCAGCTTTGCCATTATCCGCCCTTACGCCGCCGTTTTTCTCGCCTGCATGGCGAGAGTGTGTCCGGATTGTAACAACTGAGGTCTCGATTGGTCGCCAAGCGGCCACAATCCCTTGTCGCTGGCCTCTTTGCTGCTAGCGTGGAGTCCGAAGCAGTGCGCCACCCTCGGGTTGGGGCGCTGCGTCTTGCATTCATTATGTTTGGGGCCCCAACACATGCTAATCAAACGCAAGTACCTCTTTGGAACGACGATCCTCGCCGGGGTCATGGCTGTGGCGGCTCCGGCCTTCGCGCAAAGCCAACTGCCGGGCGTGACCGTTCAGGGCCAGCAAGATGGTCAAGCCACCGAGATCGGCGAAGTCGTCGTCACCGGTTCGCGTATCCGTCGTGACCCGACGAACGCTCCGACCCCGCTGATCCAGGTTTCGGGTGAAGACCTGCGTACCACCGGTCAGGCGACTGTCATCGACTACCTGGCCACCATCCCGGCCCTGTCGAACTCGGTCGTTCCGTCGGACACCACGGGCTCGGGCCTGGGCGACGGTGGTCTGTCGCTGGCCAACCTGCGCTCGCTGGGTTCGAACCGCACCCTGACGCTGGTTGACGGTCGTCGCCACGTCGGCTCGAACGGTGGTTCGCTGGCCGTCGACGTCGACACCATCCCGCGCCTGCTGATCGAGAACGTTGAAATCGTCACCGGCGGCGCGTCGTCGGTTTACGGCGCCGACGCCGTCTCGGGCGTCCTGAACTTCGTCCTGCGTCGCGACTTCGAGGGCCTGGAGCTCGACGTCAACTACGGCCAGATCAACGACGGCGGCCAAGCCTCGTATCGCGCCTCGGCGCTGATCGGCGGCAACTTCCTCGACGACCGTCTGAACCTCTACGCTCACGCCGAATACGAAAAGCAAGAGCAGGTCACGTCGTTCGACATCGACTGGATCAACGACGGCTACTACCTGCTCGGCATGGACGCCGATCCGACCAACGCCGCGATCGGCCCGAACCGTGATGGCGTGCTGGATAACCGGCTGTTCCGCGGTCCGGTCCGCATGGACCGTCCGCAGTGGGGTCAAACGACCCTCGCGCACACCACGGCCCTCAGCCCGACCAACGACCCCGATCAGGCCGCCTTCAACGGCTCGAGCTGTAACTTCACCTATGCCGCCAGCTGCTACGCTGTCGAGCCGGGCAAGACCTTCTGGTACGACGGCACGACCGCTCGCCCGGCCAACTTCGGCAGCCGCATCGGCGTGACCGGCATCAGCCGTCCGTTCAACTACGGCGGCGACGGCGACAACCCCGCCGCCTTCTCGACCCTGTCGCGTCTGCCGGAGTCGGAATCGCAACGCTACCAGGTCGGCGCCAACTTCGACGTCACCGACAGCATCCAGTTCTACGCTGAAGCCAAGCACATCATCGAAGAAACCTTCGACGTCTCGCAGCCGACATTCTTCGACTTCGACCTGGACAACACCTCGTACGGCGCCACCTCGCTGAACTCGATCTGGGGCGCGTCGTCGATCGACCTGCGCTGGATTGACAACGCCTTCCTGCCGCAGAACGTCAAGGACGCGATCGCGGTCAACCGCGTCCAGAACTACCTCCCGCCGACCACGACCACGCCGAGCACGCCCACCACCACCTCGCTGGTGCAGCTGGCCCGTCACTCGATGTTCGGCCCGGATCGCTTCCAGGAGAACGAGCGCACCCTGAGCCGCTTCGTGGCCGGTCTGCGCGGCCAGGCTGACCAGCTCGGCTTCGTCAGCAACATCAGCTGGGATATCGGCTACACCTACGGTGAAGTCGAAGTCACCAACCAGGAAGGCGGCATCGACGTCGTTCGTATGGCTCTGGCCGCGGACGCCGTTGTCGACCTCACCGGTGAACTGGGCACCGTCGGCGCGATCGTCTGCCGCGCTCAACTGATCGCCGAGACCGGCGCCACCCCGACCTTCGATGGCGGCATCTTCGGCGGTCAATCGCTCGGTGGTCCGGACCTGGGCGGCTATAGCGCCCAGGACATCGACGACTGCCGCCCGCTGAACATCTTCGGCAAGGGCAACCAGAGCCAGGAAGCTCTGGACTACATCGCCGCCACGATCGGCACGACCGAGCACAACGAGCAAGAGCAACTGATCGGCTCGATCTCGGGTCAGCTGTGGGACTTCTGGGGCGCTGGCGCCATCGGCGTGGCCGTGGGTGGTGAATACCGCCGCGAGTACACCGACGCCATCGGCCGTGACTTCGACACCGCCGGCCGTTACCTCTTCCTGAACACCGGCCCGAACTTCGATGGCGCCGAGTACGAAAGTGAAGAAGTCTTCGCCGAACTGTCGGTGCCGCTGTTCCGCGACAACTGGCTCGGTGAATATGCCGAACTGAGCGGTTCGTACCGCTACGCCGACTACACCACCGTTGGCAGCCTGGACGTCTATGGCGTGAACCTGGTCTACCGCCCGGTCCGCGACATCACGTTCAAGACCTCGTTCAACACCTCGGTTCGCGTTCCGGATCTGGGCGAAAACTTCTCGCCCTTCTCGCAGACCTTCGGTAACGGCTTCGTCGATCCCTGCGCCACCGCGCAGATCGCCCTGCAAGGCGCCGAAATCCGCGCCAACCGGATCGCCAACTGTACCGCTCTGGCCGCCGACCAAGGCCTGAGCTTCGACTTCGGCAGCGCCACGGCGACCACGGCGGATGACTTCATCCCGTCGTACACCTCGGGCCTCCCGGGCGTCACCGGCGGTAACCCGGACCTGCGTCCGGAACAGTCGGAATCCTTCACCTTCTCGACCGTTATCCAGCCCCGCTGGATCCCGAACCTGAGCATCGTTCTCGACTACTACGAGATCGAGATCGAGGACGTGATCGAGTTCCCGAGCCTGATCGGTCTGGCTGACAACTGCGTCAGCGGCACCGTGCTGAACACGGACTCCTGCTCGCGGGTTATCCGTGACGACGCCAACCCGGCCCGCGCCTTCTTCGTCGGTGCTCCGTCGGGTGACCCGGCCTTCTTCCAGTCGGCGCTGAACTACGCTTCGCGCTCGACCAAGGGCCTGGACTTCTCGGCTCGCTACAGCATGGATCTGGAAGAGGTTACCGGCCACAACTGGGGTCGGATCGACACCTCCATCAGCGGTCTGTGGCTGATCGAGCAAGAGAACTTCCTGAACCCGGCTGACCCTTCCGACGGTACGGAAATCGGCTCCACCCTGTTCTACCCGCGCGTTCGCTTCACCTCGCAGGTGACCTACTCGCCGAACGACACGTGGAGCGTGAACTGGACCATGGACTGGCAGGCGTCGCAGGACATCGTGACCATCCGTGACTTCATCACGAACCCGGATCGTTACGACCCCGTGTACCGCGAGACGGGTGACTACGCCCGCCACGACTTCACGGTCCGCTACAACGTGAACGACCAACTGACGCTGCGTACCGGTGTTGTGAACGCCTTCGATGCCGAACAGGCTTCTTGGCTGGGCACGACGCTCTACTCGAACTTCGACCCGTTCGGTCGTCGCTTCTTCGTCGGCCTGAACTACCGTCCCTGGTAAGTTCGGTCTGATCCGGAACGGAAAGGGCGGCTCGCAAGAGCCGCCCTTTTTCGTTGTGTGAATGCCGGCAGGATCGTGGTGGGCGGGCACGGCAGGCTGATGATGCGCCGTCGAGACCGTTGCGTTCACGGCTACGGACGCCGCCGCCGCTGCGTCATGGTTAACCGCCAAGCTTCCGAAGAGCCCTGAAATCCAAGGTTTTCTGCGGTGCAGGTTAACGAATTTGCTGTCCGGCGCTCCGACTCAGCCTATCCGGTAACACTCCCTTAAGCAGTTCGGGCGCTTCCTTAACGCGCTCATAACCAATGCGAATCGGCGGGGACTTCGCATCGGGACTGCAAGGGCAGGGTCGGAATAAGGTCGGAACAAATGTCTCTCTCGCTGGTGCGTCCGCAAGCTACGGAACTGAAGCCCCGTATCGTCGTCTTCGGTGTCGGTGGAGCCGGCGGCAACGCCGTCAACAACATGATCGACGCCGGTCTTGAAGGCGTCGAGTTCGTGGTCGCCAACACGGATGCGCAGCACCTGTCGTTCGCCAAGACCGACCGCCGTATCCAGCTGGGCGAGACAATCACCCAGGGCCTGGGCGCCGGCGCCCATCCCGAGGTCGGCATGAACGCCGCCGAGGAATCCGCCGAGGAAATCTTCGGGCACCTGGACGGCGCCCACATGGTCTTCATCACCTGCGGCATGGGCGGCGGCACCGGGACCGGTGCGGCCCCCGTCATCGCCAAATGCGCGCGTGACCGCGGCATCCTGACGGTCGGCGTCGTGACCAAGCCCTTCACCTTCGAGGGCCGTCACCGCATGCGTCTGGCCGAGGCCGGCATCGCCGAGCTGCAGCGCTACGTCGACACCCTGATCGTCATTCCGAACCAGAACCTGTTCCGCGTCGCCAACGAGCGCACGACCTTCGCCGACGCCTTCGGCATGGCCGACCAGGTCCTGCACTCGGGCGTGCGCTCGATCACCGACCTGATGATCCTGCCGGGCCTGATCAACCTCGATTTCGCAGACGTTCGCGCCGTCATGTCCGAAATGGGCAAGGCGATGATGGGTACGGGCGAGGCCACCGGCGACGACCGCGCCCTGCTGGCCGCGCAGAACGCCATTGCCAATCCGCTGCTGGACGAGACCTCGCTGAAGGGCGCCAAGGCGGTGCTGGTGAACATCACCGGCGGCATGGACATGACCCTGCTTGAAGTCGACGAGGCCGCCAACGCCATCGCCGGCGAAGTGGACGCCGATGCCAACATCATCTTCGGCGCGGCGTTCGATCCGGCCCTGGACGGCAAGATCCGCGTCTCGGTCGTTGCGACCGGGATGGAAGACACCTCGGCCGCCACCAAGGCCCCGCCGTCGACCGGCGGCGCCTTCGACAGCCGTCGTCCGGCCCCGGCCTTCGCGCCGCGCGCCTCGGAGCCCGTTCGCTCCGAACCCGCCCGTGCCGCCGATCCGGTCCGCGCCCGCGCGGAAGAGGCCCCCATCGTTCCCAGCTTTCAGCCCGCCCAGCCGTCGCTGGGGTCTGTAACGCGTACGCCTGAACCCGCCCCCGAGCCGATCATCCACGTCGCCGAGGAGCGCACCCTGGATCCGATCGTCGATCCCTGGGTCGAGGAGTTCGAGTCCCGTCCGCGTCCGGCCGCTGCGCAAGCCGCGCCGCAGTCGCAGGGCGACCTGTACATGGATCGCGCCGCGGCCGCCGCGGCTGAGCCGGCGCCGCGTCCCGAGCCGACCTATGACGACGGCTACGACGACCGCGATCACCGCAAGAGCGGCTGGAGCCTGTTCGGCAAGAAGCGCCAGCAGCCGCAGCCGACCTATCCGACCTCGAACGGTCGTCAGACCGAGATGCGCCATACCAGTCAGGTCCAGCCGACCGCCGAACCCGAACTGGGCCACGCGGAGGATGATCTGGAAATCCCGTCCTTTCTCCGCCGGCTGGCGAACTAGGGACTAGGTTTCAGGTTTCAGGTTTTGGGGAGGGCGGTCCGCGAGGGCCGCCCTCCCTTGTTTCTGCTGTTCGTGAAGAGACGGCGTTAGCGCGGTCCCCTTGAACCTCGAGCCTGCAACCCTGACCCTGTTTCAGACCGAAACAATCCGAAACCCGACTTTCATTTCGCGCTTGCGAAGAGATCGCTAACCAAGACGTGGGGCGAACTCCGCACACAGAGGCGGGGCGCAAGATGAGAAGAGAGTTTGAGTTTGTCGGTCCGTAACGACCATCACCAGAAGACGACCGTCGCGCCCGCGATCATCGCGGGTGTGGGCGTGCACACGGGCGACCGCGTGCGTCTGGCCGTGCGCCCGGCGCCGACCGGGACCGGCATTGTCTTCGTCCGCACCGACATCACCGACCGCGACAACCGCATCCCCGTCTCGGGCGAGGCCGTGGTCGACGCCCGCCTGAACACCATGATCGAGAACGCGGCCGGCGTGCGCCTGTCGACGATCGAGCACCTGATGGCCGCCTTCGCCGCCCTGGGCGTGTCGAACGCCGTGGTCGAAGTGGACGGCCCGGAGCTGCCGATCCTGGACGGGTCGGCGCTGCAGTTCGTCCAGTTGCTGGACCGCGCCGGCTTCCGCAAGCAGGAAGCCCCGGTCCGCTACATCGAGATCCTGGAGCCGATCCGGGTGCAGGAGGGCGACAAGTCGGCCGTCCTGCTGCCCTGCGACCGCTATGAGATGCGGTTCGAGATCGACTTCGCCACCCCGGTCATCGGCAATCAGGTCGTGGACTTCGTGGTCGACGAGCAGACTTTCCGCAACGAGATCATGGCCGCCCGCACCTTCGGCTTCGCCCATGAGGTCGAGGCTCTGCGCAAGGCCGGTCTGGCCCGGGGCGGCAGCCTTGAGAACGCCGTGGTCATTGACGGCGACCAGATCCTGAACCCGGGCGGGCTGCGCATGGAGCGCGAGTTCGTGAAGCATAAGGCGCTGGACGCCATCGGCGACCTGTACGTGCTGGGCGCGCCCCTGCTGGGCCGCTATGAGGGCGTGAAGGCCGGTCACGCCATCAACAACCTGCTGGTCCGCGAACTGCTGGCCAATCCGCAAGCCTGGCGCGAGGTCGTGCGCGTGCCGCAGTTCGCAATGGCGGGCTAAGGCCTTTGCGGAACGGCGACCTGAGTGAGGCCGTCACCCTGTATCTCGGCTATGGAAGCCATGCTTGGCCGCACCGGGACGCCGGCAGGGTGACCGCGCGGTTCGGACTTCTCAAAGGATCGGGCCTGGCCGCAGAGGCCAAGAGGCTGGATGATATCGTCGGGACGGGCTCCATCGACTGGACCGTCGACGACCTTTCGAGTGCGACGACGCGGGCGCGTCTGCGCGCCGCCGAGGTTACGCCCACCTTGTCGGAAGACGCGCTTGACGCTCTGGCCTGGGCCTTCTCCTACGACTGGAAATAGCCCCGCCCCCGGCTTGCGACGCACCGAAGAATCCGATGACGGAATGCGTGTGATTTCGACTGCGGCAATTCGAGAATTGAGAGACGAAGGCTACAGTCGTCTCAGCCGGTGATCGCGCCGATCGTCCAACGTCCCAAGGCGGTGACGCGCGTGCTCGGGCAGGGGAGGAGCTATCGCGGGCTGACTGCTCCTTAACCGGGCCTGACCGGGTTCGAGGCCTCCGCCCTCGCATCGATCTGGACGTTGGCCCCGTGTACCAGTGACAGTCCGCCAGGCGTGCGTCGGAACACCAGCGTCATCCGGTCGTCGGCGGCGGGCACGACCGTGCCGATCGGAGTATTGAACTGACCGACCGACCAGCGAACCACGGCGATCACCGCGTCGCGACCCAGAGGGCGTAGGGTCTCGATATCCCGGAAGGTGTTCGGCACACCGCGGAACATGGTGGTCAGGTAGATGCGGTGCGCCTCGATCACCGCGGCCTTTCCGCGCCAGTGCATGCCGACGATATTGATCCACTCCAGATCATCGGCGGCGGTGCGGTACATGCGCTCGGCGTCCGCGTCCGCCCACGCCGCCTGACATTCTTCAGCCCAGGCGACAACGCCGGCTGTGTCGTCGGGCGGGATCTGCAGGCTGAGGGCGGGTGTGGCGGGCATCAGGGCGGCTCCGGCGAACAAGGACAGGTTGTGGCGGCGGTTCATGGCGACCTCTCAGCAGGGAAACTCAGCCTGCACCGTCGCCGCACGCTGCAGCTAGGAAGGATCGGACATGGGCGCATGTTCGCCGATCAGGGCGCCGGGCGCCGCGCCGGTGAAGGTGTGGGCGTCACGCAGGAGGTGGGCCTGATCAAAATAGCCGTAGCGATGCGCCAGCTCGGTCCAGGAGACGTCGGGCCGGCGCTCGCGGGCGTCCAGCACGGCGTCGAACCGCACTGTGCGGGCATAGAGTTTGGGCGCGAGACCAACCTGCTCGATGAAGCGACGCTGAAGCTGGCGCGGTGAGAGGCCGACGCGCGCGGCCATGTCGGCGACCGGCGGAGCGCTTCCCGCCCGTCGGATCAGCCGCGCCAGCCGGTCGACGGCCTCGTCCGGTCGGGCCCAGGCCAGGCGACGGGCGATCCAGTCGTCGGCGACCCGCGCGCGGGCCTCGAAGTCCGGAGCAAGCCGAACGCGGCCCACCAGATCGTCCAGCGGCTTCAGGCCGAGCCCGTCGACGGGGGCGCCGACATCGGCCACCTGATCCATCCCCAGACCGAAAAGCCTGTGAAAGCCCGTGGGCTGGAAGCCGATATGGAAGGTCGCCACCGAGCCCTGCACCCACAGGCGGGTGCTGTGGCGCGAAGACGCGCCGACCAGAACAGCCTCGGGGGCCCCAGCGAACGCGCCGCCGTCCGTGCTGACCCGATAGGGGCTGTCGAGGTAGATTTCGAGAAACTGGGCCGGACGGCCGGGCAGGGGCACGATGACGCCGGGTCCATCGCTTCGCCCCGCGCGCTCCCGGTAGCCGCGCACCACTGCGGCGACGCCCGCCGAGGGGCGCAGCGCCCTGAGAACGATCACCGGTCGCTCGCCGGAAGGATGGATGCGGTCATGTCGGCGCTCCCGTCGAGCCAGCCTACCATGATTGGACGCCTAGCCCAGAGCGATGGCGCTCATCAGCCGGCCGAAGTCCGGCTCTCCGTTCAGGAAGGCCCGGCGGTTGGAGAAGAAGCGGACCTCATCCGTGCGCGTGTCGTGGCCGGTCCAGGCCGCTTCGCCGACGCCTGCCTGATCCAGACGCCAAAGGACGAAGGCGGGTAGATCGAACAGGCGTTTGTCGGGGGCGGAGCCGGGGGTGAAGAAGCGCTCGCTGCCCGGGTCGTGGTGGGCGAACCGGGCCTCGAAATCGGCGCCGACCTCGTAGGACGCTTGGGCGATGCAAGGGCCGATGACGGCGACCATGCGCGCCGGTTCGGCGCCGAGGGCCTGCATGGCCGCGACGGTGGAGTGGACGATGCCGCCCAGCGCGCCCTTCCAGCCCGCGTGGGCCGCGCCGACGATCCCGGCCTCGGAATCGGCCAGCAGGATCGGGGCGCAGTCGGCGGTGAGGACGGCGCAGATCACGCCGGGCGTGGCGGTGACGGTGGCGTCCCCCTCGGGGCGCTCGCCCTTCCAGCCGGCTTCGGCCACCCGGCAGACGGCAGAATGGATCTGGTAGCAGGCGGCCAGGTCGTCGGCCTCGCGGCCGAACCAGTGGGCCACACGGGCGCGGTTCTCGGTCACGGCGGCAGGGGCGTCATCGGAGCCGACGCCGGTGTTGAGCCCCTCGTAAAAACCTGTCGAGACGCCGCCCTGACGCGTGAAGAAGCCGTGGTGGACCCCGGCTCGCTCCAGCAGCGGATGGGTGATCGGCGTGAGGCTCATTCCTCGAACCCCGGTACGACGAGGGTGCGCGGAGAGAAGATCGCGCAGGCCTTGAACAGGGTTCCCATCTGGTCGTCGGCGGTCAGGCGAGCGAGCTGGCGGTCGATGACCGGAGCGGCGTCGGGGCGACCGGCCTTGAGCCTGTCAGCGCGCGCCTCGATGCCCAGAAGATGCAGAAACTCACCCTGGTCCAGACAGCCGGTCACGTCGGCGCCTGCATGGACGGCGGCCTCCTGCACGGTGGGGAAGTCGGCCCACTGGGTCAGGTCGGCTTCACCGGGATCGGCCAAAGGATCGACCTTCTGATGTCGCCGCAGGGCTTGCAGGGTGTCGCCGGCCTCAGCCCGGGCCCGACCGTAGTCTATCAGCAGGGCCGCGCCGGACGCCGCCCTGATCAGGGTGGCCAGATCGCGACCAAAGGCGGCCTGCTGCTCCGAGATCTCGACCGTCTGGCCGGGCTCGACATCGTATTCCGGGCGTTTGAAGCCGCCGGTGATGGTCACCAGGCCGAACTGCAGGTCGCCGTCGTCGGTGACGCCGATCCGCCGCTCGGCCCAGCCGTCCTCCGTCTTCACGAACTGGCGGGCGGGCAGGCAGTCCAGCACCTCATTGGCGATCAGGATGACCGGCGCGTCGGTCTCGACCTTGTCCAGCGCGGAGACCCAGCGCGGGTGCACGTCGCTGTCGGCCAAGGCCCTGGACTGGGCGGCGCGCAGGGGCGCGCTGGGCTCGATCAGGATCAGGTCGATGGCCTGCAGGAAGTCGGGCGCAAGACGCGCGGCGCGCAGGGCGTCGGCCATCAGGGTCCCGTCGCCCGGCCCGACCTCGACAAGCCGGACCCGCTCTGGCGCGCCCAGCCGGTTCCACAGCTCGATGGCCCACAGGCCGATCAGTTCGCCGAACATCTGGCTGATCATCGGGGCGGTGATGAAATCGCCGGTCGCGCCGAGCGCCGGACGCGTCGCATAGTAGCCGGCCTGAGGATCGTGCAGGCAGCGGGTCATATAGTCGGCGACGGTCATCGGCCCGGTAAGGGCGATCTCGCGCGCCAGCCGTTCCCTGAGGCTCATCGGATCAGGCGGCCGTCACCGGCGGACGGCTCCACGCCCGCCAGATCAGCCAGGCGCCGATCAGCATCATCGGCGTCGACAGGATCATCCCCATGGTCAGGCCGAAGGGCAGGTGGTCCAGACCGACGTCAGGCTGGCGCACATTCTCCAGCGAGGCGCGGATGACGCCGTAGCCGAGAAGGAACAGACCGGTCACATAGCCCGGCTTGCGCAGCAGGCCGATCTTCCAGATTGCGAGGGCGAGGATGCCCATCAGGAAGATCCCCTCCAGGCCGGCTTCGTACAGTTGGCTGGGGTGGCGGGGTTCGTTGCCGGCGGGGCAGAAGCCGTAGGTGCGCTCGATCAGGCCGTTGCAGAAGCGGACGGCCCACGGGACCGTCGTCTCGCGGCCCCAGAGCTCGCCGTTGATGAAGTTGGCCAGACGGCCGAACATCAGGCCGAACGGGGCGGCGGCCAGGGCGATGTCGCCGATTGTCAGCACGCGCACCTTCGAGCGCAGGGCGAAGACCACCACCGCCACGGTGCAGCCGATCAGGCCGCCGTGGAAGGACATGCCGCCGTCCCACAGCCGGAACAGGGCGAAATTATCAGGCCCGCCGAACAGCTGGCCGTACAGGTGCGGCTGATAGAAGAGCGCGAAGCCGAGGCGGCCGCCCAGGATGATGCCCAGCGTCACCCACAGGACCAGATCGTCCAGCTGCTGCGTATTGATCGGCGCCTTGCCGGGGGCCCACAGGCGCTCGGTCTTGATGATCCGGGCGGCATACCACCAGCCCAGAACGATGCCGGCGACATAGGCGAGGGCGTACCAGCGGATGTCCAGCGGACCGACGCTGAACCAGACCGGATTGAACTCGGGAAATTGCACGGGCGCTCCTGAAGGCGGTTCGTCGGAGCGTGGTTTAGCAAGCGTCGCCGATCCCGTCCCCGTATTTTAGGAAACGCGTCATCGGCGCTTTCGCCGCACCGATGACAAGGTTTCGTTCACCATATCGGCTCAACCTTCATTAACGATGCTCGCCAGTGTGAGTCGGAGCGCCAGAAAGCCATGCAGACCCGGAATCCCTTCCTCGACGAGTTCGCCAAACTGACCACTGGCGCCATGGGTTTGGCCCAGGCCGCGGGGGAAGAGGCCAAGACCGCCGTGCGCGCGCAGGCCGATCGTTTCGTCGCCGAAATGGACCTTGTCCGTCGCGATGAATTCGATGCCCTGAAGGCGGAAGTCACGGCTTTGCGGGCGGAAATTGCCGCGCTGAAGGCCGCCAGGACGCCTCGGAAGGGAACGTCCACAGCGTCGGTTCCCCCTGAGGACGCAGCCGGTTGAGCCGAATCTGCGAACCCGCCTACGGTTCCTTAACAGGGCGTGAGTCGCGCCCAAGGAAGACTTGATGGACGCCGTTCGGCCCGAAGAAATTGACACGCCCTACGATCCCCTGGACGTGGTCGAACATGTGCTGGTGGCGGAAAATCTTCCGTTTGATCGCACCGACGAAGGTGATCTGGCCTTTTCGCTGGCCGGAGACTGGAAGGACTATGAGCTGTGGTTCGCCTGGCGTCCCGAGGGCGATTGCCTGCAGCTTTGCTGCGCGCTCGACCTTCAGGCTTCCAAGTCCAAGCGCACCGCCGCCTATGAACTGGTCGGCCTGATCAACCAGCGCACCTGGATGGGCCATTTCGAGGTCTGGGCCGAGGACGGCGAGATCGTCTTCCGCCACTCGCTGGCCCTGCCGTTGGGTGAACGCCCGACGCTGGCGCAGGCCGCATCGATGATCGACGCCGCCGTGGAAGCCGCTGATCGTTACTATCCCGCCTTCGACTTCATGATCCGTGGATCGAAGAAGCCGAAGGAGGCGATTGACGCCTGCCTGTTCGAAACGGTCGGCAACGCCTGATCCCATGACCTCCGAAGTCTCCCGTGACGGTGTGGTCCTGGTGGGCTGCGGCCGTCTGGGATCGGCCATGCTGGAAGGCTGGCTGGCGACCGGCGCGGTCGCGGCGTCTGATCTGATCATTCTCAGCCCGTCCGAAAAGCCCGCCGCAGAGGCGGCGCGGGCGAAGGGCGCGCGGATCAATCCGCCCCTCGACCTCCTGCGTCTGGCGAAGACCGTGGTGCTGGCGGTGAAGCCGGCGATGTGGCGGGACGCCCTGACGCCGCTGGTCCCCTATCTGAACCCTGAAGCCGTGCTGGTGTCCGTGATGGCGGGCGTGCGGGCCGAAGACCTGCTCGCGGTCGCGGGGCGGCCGGTGGCGCGGGTCATGCCGACCACGGCGGTGGCGCAGGCGAAGGGCGTCGCGGCGGTCTGGTCCGGGGACGGGCGGGCGCTGCGGGCGGCGCAGGCCCTGTTCCATCCCGTCGCTGATGTGACCGGGCTGGATGACGAAGCCCTGATGGACGCAGCGACGGCGGTGGCCGGCTCGGCCCCGGCCTTCATCTATGCCTTTGTGCAGGCTCTGGCGGAGGCCGGCGTGGCGGAGGGGCTGAGTGTTGAGGCGGCAGCCGGGCTGGCGCGGGGCGCGCTGCGATCCGCGGGCGCGGGGCTGGAGACGGGGGAGGGGCTAGAGGCCCTGATAGCCCGTATCGCCTCGCCGGGCGGAACGACACGGGCGGGACTGGAGGCGATGGCCGATGGCGGCGACATGAGCCGCGCGGCGCAAGCCGCCGTCAGGGCCGCCGTGGACCGGGCCAGACGCCTCTAACGCGAGACGTAGCGCCCCTCGGCCAGGTTGGCGCCGAAACGGCGGTACGCGCGCTCCGCATCGCGCCAGACCGAGAAGCCGTTCACGTCGGCGAGGGTGTTCGAGAACCAGGTATAGCGAACCGGCTGGACCGTGCCGTCGGCCAGGGTGATCCGGCCCTCGATGGCCGCGCCGCCGATGGAGAGGCTGCGGATCGGGTCGAGACCCGGACGATCCAAAGTTTGCTGGAAGGTCGGGCGATTGGGCTTGAGCTCGGTCAGGACCAGATCCACACGCGCGCCCTCCAGGGCGGCGCTGTCGGCGAGGGCGCGGGAGACGGCTTCGCTGAGCCGATCGACCTGCGCCTGCACTTCGCGGGCGCCGAGCTCCTCGGTCTTGTTCTGAAGCGTGGCGCCGAGCGTCACATTGACGGCGGCGGGCTGGGCCGCGGCGGCGCCCGCGAGGACGGCGGCGGCTGCGAACGGCACGATAAAGGGGAGGTTGCGCATTTGACGGTTCTCCAGATCGCCCCCGATCTGGTCTTCAACATGGTCCCGCCCCTGCCGCTTGGCAACGGGCGGACGGCTCAACCGGGGAGGCGGATCAGGGCGCGCAAGCCGCCCAGATCGCTGCGCTCCAGCGTGATGTCGCCGCCGTGGCCGCGCGCCACGTCGCGGGCGATGGCGAGGCCCAGACCGACACCCTTGTGATTCTGGTTGCGGCTTTCATCCAGCCGCGAGAAGGGCCGGAAGGCTTCCTCGTGCATGTCGTCGGGGATGCCGGGGCCGTCATCCTCGATGGCGATCTCGAAACCGCTCGAGGGCAGGGCGCGCGCGGTCAGGCGAACGTGCTCGCCATGGGCGGCGGCGTTGCCCGCCAGATTGCTGATCGCCCGTTTAAAGGCCAGCGGCCGCACCCAGGCGGTCAGGGGCCCGGACGCCACGATCTCGACCTCGGCGCCGGCGCGACGCGCATCCTCTCCGGCGGCGGTGATGAGATCGATCAGCGAAATCTCTTGAGGCGTCTCTCCGGCTTCGCCGCGGGCGAAGGCCAGATACTCGTCGATCATATGCTCCATCTCGTCCATGTCGCCGCGCATGGCCTCGGCGCGCTTGAACGGCGGGGCGAGGGCGAGTTCGAGCCGCAGCCGGGTCAGGGGCGTGCGCAGGTCGTGGCTGACAGAGGCCAGAAGGGCGGTGCGCTGGTCGATGTAGCGCTGGATCCGGTCGCGCATGTTCATGAAGGCCTGGGCGGCGGCGCGGACCTCCTTGGCGCCGGAGGGCTTGAACCGTTCGCGGGCCTCGCCGCGCCCAAAGGCCTCGGCGGCCTCGGCCAGCCGCTCGATGGCGCGAACCTGATTGCGGATGAAGAGGATGGCGACGCCCATCAGCAGGACCGTCGCGATCAGAAGCCACAGCACGAAGATGTGGGCCTGTGTCGCGACCGCACGCTCTCGCGGGGCGATAATGCGCAGCACGCCCTGCGGCTGCTGCACCCGGATGTCGACGTAGGCGGGGTAGCGGGTGGTGTCGAACCAGACGGGCTGGTCGATGCGGGCGCTCAGGGCTTTCTCCAGCGTCCGATCGACGACGCCGATGGCGCCCCGCCGGGTTTCGCGCGGCAGGGTCTCGCCCTCCTGCAGCACGATGGACAGGGACATTGAACGCTGGGCGCGCTCGGCGATGACCTCAAGGTTCTGTGGTGTCGGATCGTCGGCATAGCTTTCGGACGCCCAAGCGATATCGCCCGCCAGCCCGTCGGACAGGCGCGCGGTCACCGTCTGCCAGTGCATGTCGAAGAAGGCCCAGGTCACGGCCACCTGCATGACCAGAACCGGCAGGACGATGATCAGCAGCGACCGGCCCCATAGCGAGGTCGGCAGACGTCGCTTCAGAAAGCGCGGCCAGAGGGCGGCGGGGAGGAGTCTCACGCCAGTTCCTCCCCCTTGGGGGAGGGGGACCATCCGAAGGATGGTGGAGGGGTGTTGAAGAGTGCGCAGGGCAGGCGCCTCTCCACCGCTTCGCGGTCCCCCTCCCCCGAGGGGGAAGGAACGCGCTGCATCAGTCCGGCGCCAGCATGTAGCCGATGCCGCGCACCGTCTGCAGGTAGCGCGGGTTCTTCGGATCAGCTTCCAGCTTGCGGCGCAAACGGGTGACCTGAACGTCCACGGCGCGACCGGTGATGTCGGCGGTGTCGGGCGACAGGCTCATCCGCTCGACGGGGGCGTGGGCGTGGATCGCCAGCGTCTTCAGAAGCTGGGCCTCGGCCTCGGTCAGGCGCTGGGGCTTGCCGTCCTTGAGCAGTTCCAGCCGCTCCATATCGAAGATCGCCGGTCCCAGCTTGATTTCGCGCGGGGTCAGCGGCTTGCCGCCGGTGCGGCGCAGGATGGCGTCGATGCGCAGCGCCAGCTCACGCGGATCGAACGGCTTGGACATATAGTCGTCGGCGCCGCGCGACAGGCCCTCGACCCGATCGTCGGGATCGCCCCGGGCGGTCAGCAGCAGGACCGGCGTCTTCGAGGTCTCGGCCTTGGACCGGATCCAGGTCGTCAGGTCGAAGCCGCTTTCACCCGGCATCATGACGTCCAGCACGATCAGGTCGAACTCGATCAGTTCGACAAGGCGTTTGGCGGCCGCCGCGTGGGCGGCGCCGGTCACTCGATAGCCCTCGCGGGTCAGGAATTCCTTGAGCAGTTCGCGGATGCGGTCGTCGTCATCGACGACCAGCAGATGCCGGCCCGCGCCCGCGCCCGCGATCGGGCCCGAACGGCCGCTGGAGCGAACGTCCGTCATGCGGATGCGACTTTACAGACGCGACAGGCGTTGACCTGAGCGATTCCGGCGGGTCTAACCCGAAGAGCTTCGCGGGAGACGTTCTTCAATGGCCTTCGTTCCTTTCGACGATCGTGATGGTTGGATCTGGATGGACGGCGATTTCGTGCCCTGGAGGGAAGCGAAAACGCACGTTCTGACCCATGCCCTTCACTACGGCTCGTCGGTCTTCGAGGGTGAGCGTATGTATGGCGGCGAAATCTTCAAGCTGACGCCGCACTCGGAACGACTGCAGCGCTCCGCGAACCTGCTGGATTTTGATCTTCCGTACAGCGTGGCCGAGATCGACGCCGCCTGCAAGGAAACCTGCGAAAAGATGGGGCTTTCGGACTGTTATGTGCGTCCGGTGGCGTATCGCGGTCCTGAACAGGTCAGCGTCTCGACCATCAACAACAAGACCCACGTCGCCATCGCCGTCTGGGAATGGCCCAGCTATTTCGATCCGGAGACCAAGGCGAAGGGGATTCGCCTCGAATGGGCCAAGTGGCGCCGCCCGGATCCGATGACCGCCCCGTCGGCGGCCAAGGCCGCGGGCCTGTACATGATCTGCACCATGTCCAAGACCGCCGCCGAGAAGCGCGGCTATTCGGACGCGATGATGCTGGACTGGCGCGGCTATGTCGCCGAGGCGACCGGCGCCAACGTCTTCTTCGTGCAGGACGGCGTGCTGCACACACCGCCGGTCGACGCGATCCTGGACGGCATCACCCGCCAGACCGTCATCGAAATGGCCAAGGCCAAGGGGATCGAGGTGGTCGTGCGCCACATCCGTCCGGAAGAGCTGGCGACGTTCAGCGAATGCTTCCTGACCGGCACGGCTGCGGAGGTCACCCCGGTGAGCGAGATCGGTGAATACCGCTTCACCCCGGCGGCGCTGAGCCTCGGCTTGATGGAAGACTACGGCCGGCTGGTCCGCGGCCAGCTCTGAGGCCCTGATCGCATCTGGCACCGCTTGCCAGATGCGACAACCTGTCGTTCAAGGGCGGATGGGATCGGCTCGTCAGGTCGGTCGGGGACACATCCATGTTCAGCCTGCTGAATCTCCAGAGCCTGCTCGGGCTTGTCGTCATCGTGGCGGCCTGTTGGGGCCTGTCTGAAAACAAGCGGGCCTTCCCGTGGCGACTGGCTCTGGGCGCCATTCTCGTTCAGGCCGCCCTGGTGCTGGTGCTGTTCAACCCGGCCTCGCGCGGCGTGCTGGAAGCCATCAACGGCGCGGTCGACGGGTTGGCCCAGGCCACCGCCGTGGGCACCAATTTCGTGTTCGGCTATCTGGCGGGTGGAGCCTTCGCCCAGCCCTATGCGGTGCAGGAGCCCGGCGCCCTGTTCACCTTCGCCTTCAACGTCCTGCCGCTCATTCTTGTGATCTCGGCCCTGTCGGCCCTGCTGTGGCACTGGAAGGTCCTGAAGTGGATCACCTACGGGTTCGGCATCCTGTTTCAGAAGACCATGGGGCTGGGCGGCGCCTCGGCGCTGGCCGTGGCGGCCAATATCTTCCTGGGCATGATCGAAAGCCCGATCGTGATCCGCGCCTATCTGGACAAGCTGACCCGGTCCGAGCTGTTCCTGATGATGGTGGTGGGTCTGGCCACGGTCGCCGGGTCGACCATGGTCGCCTACGCCCTGATGCTGGAATCGACCCTGCCGAACGCGGCCGGGCACGTGCTGGTGGCCTCGATCATCTCGGCGCCGGCGGGCATCCTGCTGGCGCGTATCATCATTCCGGAAAAGCCGGGCGAGGGCGGGGCCTTCGCCGAATATGACTCGGCCCTGAAGTACGACAGCGCCATCGACGCCATCGTGAAGGGCACGTCGGACGGCCTGATGGTGGTGCTGAACATCTCGGCGGTGCTGATCGTGTTCGTGGCGCTGGTGGCGCTGGTCAACATTATGGTCGGGGCGGTCTTCCCGGGCGTCAGCGTCGAATGGCTGCTGAGCTGGGTCTTCGCCCCCGTCGCCTGGCTGACGGGCGTGCAGGCGTCGGACGTGCGCGAGGCGGGGCTGCTGCTGGGCGCCAAGCTGACCCAGACCGAGTTCAAGGCTTTCATGGATCTGGGCGCGCTTCCCGCCGGCGAGGTGACGCAGCGCACACGCATGCTGATGACCTATGCCCTGTGCGGCTTCGCCAACATCGGTTCGGTGGGGATCACCGTGACCGGCCTGTCGGTGCTGATGCCCGAGCGTCGGGAAGAGGTGCTGGGGCTGGTCTGGAAGGCCCTTTTCGCCGGTTTCCTGGCGACCCTGATGACCGCAGCTATTGTCGGCGCGATGCCGACCGCCATATTCGGCTGAACCGGAGGCCGATGATGAAGCTCTACACCTCGCACCGTGCGCCCAATCCGCGCCGGGTCCGCTGGGTTCTGGCCGAAAAGGGCGTCGAGGACGTCGAACTGGTCGAACTGGACATCATGGCCGGCGAGCACCGGACGCCCGAGTATCGCGCCAGGGTGGGGGTGCCGCACGTTCCGGCGCTGGAGCTGCAGGACGGGACGACGATCTCGGAATCCGTCGCCATCTGCCGCTATCTGGAGTCCGTCTACCCCGAGCCGAACCTGTTCGGCCGTGACGCCGCGGAGCAGGCGGTGATCGAAATGTGGACCCGCCGCTGCGAGTTCTATCTGGCCAATCCGATCATGCTGAATGTGCGCCATTCGCACCCGGCGCTAGCCGCGCTGGAGGCGACGCAACTGCCGCAGGTGGCGGAGTACAACAAACTCTCGGCCGAGAAATTCATGCGCACCCTGGATCGGCGTCTGGCCGAGCATGAGTTCATCGCCTCGGACCGGTTCACCATCGCGGATGTGGTGGCGGTGGTCGGGCTGGATTTCGCGCGCCTGATCAAATATCGGCCGCCAGAAGAGTTCACCCATCTGGCCCGCTGGCTGGAGGCGAGCCGCGCCCGTCCGGCGGCCAAGGCTGGAGTCTAGGCTTTCGCAGCCAGCAGGGGCGCGACCTCCAGCGCCGTCTGCACCGCATCGTATTCCGGCTCATACCCGATCAGCCGCTTGGCGCCGGACAGGTCGAAGGTCTGGGACCAGGCCAGGGTCGCCAGGGTGTAGGGCGTCAGCACCGGCTCGGGTTTGCCGGGCAGCAGGCGGTTCAGGCTCTCCGACACCACCGACAGTGCCTTGCCGACGAACAGGGGCACGGGGACGATCTTCACCTCGTTCCCCAGCGTTTCGGCGAGCTTGCGGACCAGCTGGTTCAGCGGAATGGCCCGGCCCGACGTGACGTTGACCACCTGACCTCCCGCCGTCTCGCGATGGGTGTCGGCCAGCAGGAAGGCGCGGGCGGCGTCGCGGTGGTCGGTCATTTCGACCAGGGCCTCGCCGTTGCGGAACAGGGGGAAGCGACCCTGTTTCACCAGACGCAGCAGGCGGGGGAGGAGAACGGCGTCGTCCGGTCCAACGATGGCGCGGGGACGCAGGCAGACGGTGCGAAAGCCGGGCGCGTCGGCTGCGCGCACCCGCCGCTCGGCCTCGCCCTTGGTGCGGGCATAGGCGTTCAGCGGGCGGGGGTTGGGCGGGCTGGTCTCCGTCAGGCCGGTCTGGTCGCCCCAGCGCGCGAAGATCGAGGGGGAGGAGACGAAGATGAAGGCGTCCGCGCCGCGCCGCTTCGCCGCGCCCAGCAGGCGGCGAGTCAGCTCGACATTGGCGAGATCGAAGTCGGCGTCAGGGCCCCAGGGGCTGGACAAACCCGCCGCGTGGAAGACCACGTCGATGTCGCGGCAGGCGTCTTCGGTCTGGTCCAGCAGGTCGCCGCCGAACGGCTCCGCGCCCATGGCGCGCAGTCGCTCCAGCGCCTCCGGCTTGCGGCCTGATCCGCGAACCGAATAACCCGCCTCCAGCAGGGCGCGGACCAGCGACAGGCCCAGGCCTCCCGTCGCGCCGGTGACCAGCGCCCGCCGCGTCACGTCTTCTTCGCCCGCGCCGCCAGCACGTCCAGCACGTCCTGCAGTTTCAGCCCCCGGGCGTACAGCAGGACCAGCAGGTGGTAGATCAGGTCGGCGGCTTCGGAGGCGACCTCCTCGTCCGGTCCGGCCGCGCCGGCCAGTGCGGTTTCGACGCCTTCCTCACCCACCTTCTGGGCCACGCGCTTGGGCCCTTCGGCGATCAGGCGGGCCGTCCAGCTTTCGGCGGGATCGGCGGCGGCGCGGATGGCGATGGTCTGTTCCAGGCGACCCAGCCGACCGACGCCCGGCGCGTCCTCGTCACCGAAACAGCTGGCGCGGTTCAGGTGGCAGGCGTTTCGGACGGGTCGGACCTTTAGCACCAGCGAGTCATTGTCGCAGTCCGGGGTGAGGGAGACGACATACAGCCGGTCGCCCGAGGTCTCGCCCTTGCGCCAGCGCCCGCCGCGCGACCGCGAGAAGAAGGTCGCCTCGCCGCTGTCCACCGTCTCGTCGAAGGCGGCGCGGTCCATATAGGCGAGGGTCAGCACCTGCAGCGTCGCGGCGTCCTGCACCACGACCGGGATAAGGCCGCCGCCCTTGGCGAAGTCGAGGGTGTCCGGATCGATCATGGTCTCACCTCGATGCCCGACCGGGTCAGGAAGGTCTTCAGTTCGGGGATGGGCAGGGTTCCGGTGTGGAAGACGCTGGCGGCCAGGGCGCCCGACACGTCAGCCTGTTCGAACACGTCCCGGAAATGCTCGGCCGACCCGGCGCCGCCCGAGGCGACCAACGGGATGGTCAGGCGGGCGCGCGCGGCGGCCAGCTGGGGGATATCGTAGCCCTTGCGGACCCCGTCCTCGTCCATGCAGTTCAGCACGATCTCGCCGGCGCCGAGCGTTTGGGCCTCGACGATCCAGTCCAGCGTCCGGCGGCCCGAGCCGCGGCTGGCGGCGGCGTCGCCGGTGTATTGGTGCACCACCCAGTCGTCGCCGGCGCGCTTGGAGTCCACGCCGACCACCACGCACTGCGAGCCCAGCCGTTCGGCCATCTCGCTGATCAGTTCGGGACGTTCGAGGGCGGGGGAGTTGATCGACACCTTGTCCGCCCCGTGATCGAGGCAGAGCGCCGCCTGTTCGACCGAGCGGATGCCGCCGGCCACGCAGAAGGGAATGTCCAGCAGCCGGGCGATGTCGCGCACCCAGCCATAGTCGAGGGTGCGGCCTTCGGGGCTGGCGGTGATGTCATAGAAGACCAGTTCGTCGGCGCCCTGATCGCGGTAACGGGCCGCCAACTCGCTGGCGTCGCCCATGTCACGGTGTCCCTCGAAGCGGACGCCCTTCACGACCCGGCCGTCCTTCACGTCGAGGCAGGGGATGATCCTTCTGGCGGTCATGCGCGTGCGGCTTCCAGCGCCTGCTCCAGCGTAAAGCGGCCTTCATAGAGCGCGCGGCCGATGATGGCGCCGGAGGCGCCGACCGAACGGGCGCCGGTCAGGTCGGTCAGGTCGGCGACGCCGCCCGAGGCCTGCAGCCACAGGTCGGGACGGCGCTGGTGGATCTCGGCCAGCAGGTCGAGGTTTGGTCCCGTGAGGGCGCCGTCGCGGCCCACGTCAGTGACCAGCAGGTGTCTGGCGCTGCCGACGGGATAGCGGTCCAGGGCTGTCCACAAATCCACGTCCGCCGCCTCGGTCCAGCCCTTCAGAGCCGGGACATAGCGATCACCGTCGGCCTTCACATCGATGGCCAAGGTGATGCAGTCGGCGCCGAAGCGTTCGAGCCAGCCCAGAACCGTGTCCGGCTGCGTCACGGCCAGGGAGCCGACCACCACCCGGTTGACCCCGGCGTCCAGCAGGCGAGCGAGGTCGTCGGCGCTGCGCACTCCGCCACCGGACTGGATGCGGATGTCGATGGCGGCGGCCAGTTCGCCGATCAGTGCGTGCTGCATGGCGCGGCCCGCCTCGGCGCCGTCCAGATCGACGATGTGCGCCCAGGTCGCGCCCGCCGCCCGGAACGTCGCCAGCCGTTTGGCCGGGGCGTCGTCGTAGTGGGTCACCTGATCGAATTTGCCGTGCATCAGTCGGACGCAGGCGCCGTTTCTCAGGTCGATGGCGGGATAGACGATCACGCGGGCAGCTCCAGGAAGTTCTTCAGAATGCGGGCGCCGGTCTTGGCCGAACGCTCCGGGTGGAACTGGCAGCCCCAGCGATTGGCCTGACGGACGACCGCGGGGACGACCCCGCCATACTCCGCGCGGGCCAATGTGGCGGGGCCATCGGGGCAGACGAAGCCGTGGACGAAATAGGCCCATTCGTCTTGGCCCAGACCGTCCAGCAACGGGTCGGCCCTTACGGCCTCCAGCCGGGACCAGCCCATGTGCGGGACAGGGCGGGAGGGGCCGGGCTCCAGCTTGCGGACCCGTCCGGGGATAAGGTTCAGCAGGGGCGTGCCGCCGCCTTCGTCGCTGTCGGCGAACAGAAGCTGTTGCCCCAGACAGACGCCGAGCAGGGGCCGGGGAAAGGCGCGGATCGCCTCGGTGAGGTCGAGTTCGTCGAGCCGGGACATCGCATAGCGGGCCTGACCCACGCCGGGCAGGATCAGCCGCTCGGCCTCTGCGACATCAGCCGGATCGCTGGTCAGGCGCACGGCGGCGCCCAGTCGCTCCAGCGCGAACTGCACGGAGGCGACATTGCCCGCGCCATAGGTGAGGACGGTGACGGACTTCACAGCACCCCCTTGGTGCTGGGCACCGCATCGCCTTCAATGCGAATGGCCTGTCGCAGGGCGCGGCCGAAGGCCTTGTAGGCGGCCTCGGTCTTGTGGTGGTCGTCCTCGCCCTTGACCGAGACGTGGATCGCCGCGCCCAGGTGCTCGGCCAGGGAGCGGAAGACGTGGGCGGTCAGGTCGGTGCGATACTCACCGATGAAAGGTGTGTCGAAGGTCCCTTCGAACACCGGATAGGGCCGGCCGGACAGGTCGATCGACACCTGGGCTTCGGCCTCGTCCATCGGCAGGACAAAGCCGTAGCGGGCGATGCCGCGCCGCTCGCCCAGCGCCTGTTTCAAGGCCTGACCGAGCGCGATGGCCGAGTCCTCGATGGTGTGGTGCGGGTCGGTATGCAGATCGCCTTCACACGACAGGGACAGGGAGAAGCCGCCATGGGCCGCGATCTGCTCCAGCATGTGATCGAAGAAGCCGACGCCGGTGGAGATCAGGATCGGACCGGGCGCGTCGAGATCGACCGCGCAAACGATGCGGGTTTCCTTCGTGTCGCGCACGGCTTGGCCGGTGCGATTGGCGCGGGCCTTGGCGGGGGCGAGGTCCAAGGCGATGAGTAGGCGATCGTTGATCTCGGCCTTGGCGGAGACGGGCAGGCGCAGGCGGTCGCCCGCGCGCTCGGCGATCACGCCGTATCGGGTCAGGGCGGCCAGCATTGCATCCGGATCGGACGGCCGCGCCATCAGCACCGGACCGAAGCCGGGTTCGATGCTCATCTCGCGCGACAGGACCTTGGCCAGCCGCTCCCGTTCCCGCCGGACGGCGCCCAGCCGTTCCCTGGTCTCGATCAGGCGCGAGGGATCGAGCGCCTGAAGCGCCAGCCGCACCGACACCTCCGGCAGGGCATAGGGCTCCAGCACCGAAGCCAGCCGGGCCAGCGCCGCGGCCTGGCCCAGCGCCGCGCCGATGCGGGCGCCGGCCAGTCCATAGGCCATCGAGAGGCTGCGCAGGACGATCAGGTTGGATTGACCCGTGATGGCTTCGACAGCGGAGGCGGCGTCGGCGTACTCGGCCATGCCCTCATCCACAACCAGCAGGGCCGGAGCGACCCGCGCGGCCATCTCGGCCACCGCTTCGGGCGAGCCGAGCGCGCGCAGGATGACGGCCCCCACCTCCGCACCCGCATTCGGGCGATAGAGGGCGGCGAGGGCGCGATAGGGTTCGGCATCCGGGGCTTCGACCGTCAGGCCGTCACGCGCCGCCAGCCGGAACACCAGCTCCAGCCCGTGCGTCAGGCCCCGTACCGGCAGGACCTGATCGGCGGGCAGGCCATAGACCTCGCCCATGCGGGCAGCGAGGGCGCGGGGCTCGACCGGGTAGCGGTCCAGACCCTCGCCGCCCGCGACCAGCGGGGCGAAGGGGGCGGGCAGGTTCTTCATTGGCCGGACCTCAGATCGGCCGCGCGGGCGTGGGCTTCCAGTCCCTCCATCCGCGCCAGCTGGGCCGCGACGGGGCCAAGCGCGGCGGCTCCGGCGGCGGTGACGCACTGGACCGACATGGAGGTCATGAAGCTGGTGGTGGTGACGCCGCCCATGGTCCGGGCGCCGCCGTCCGTCGGCAGGACGTGGCTGGGGCCGGCGGCATAGTCGCCCAGGGTTTCGGCGGCGTTCGGGCCGACGAAGACGGCGCCGGCGGCGGTGATCCTGGGCACCCACTGATCGGCGTCCAGCGTCTGGATGGCCAGGTGTTCCGGGGCGTAGAGGTTGGACACCTCGCAGGCCTCGGCGATGCTCCTGACCCGGATGATCCGGCCTTCGGCCAGTGCGGCGCGCGCGATGTCGGCGCGGGGCAGGGTCTCGAGCTGAAGCGCGATCTCGGCCAGCACGGCGTCGATCAGGCCCTTGCTCTCGGACACCAGCACCACCTGCGCATCCGCATCATGCTCCGCCTGGCTAAGCAGGTCGGCGGCCGCGACCACGGCGTCGGCGTCCCGGTCAGCGATGACCAGCAGCTCCGACGGGCCGGCGGGCATGTCCACGCCGGGACCGCCGGGGAGGGCGGCGGCCTGTTTCTTGGCCTCGGCGACCCAGGCGTTGCCCGGGCCGAACAGCTTGGCGACCGGTTCGATCTCGCCGTCGTCAAGGACGGCGCCGAAGGTCAGGGCGGCGATGGCCTGCGCTCCGCCGATCAGCCACAGGTCATCCAGCCCCGCCTCGGCGGCGGCGACGATCATGGCGGGGTGGGGCCGGCCGTCCTTCGACGGCGGGGTGACCGCCACGCGCCGTTCGACCCCCGCAACCTGCGCCGGGATGGCCAGCATCAGCAGGGAGGAGAACAGGGGAGCGGTGCCGCCAGGCACATAGAGGCCTGCCGAGCCGAGGGGGCGCCAGGCGATCTTCGACCGCACGCCGGGACGGGTCTCGATCCAGGCGCTGTCCTCCGGACGGGTGGCCTGATGGAAGATGCGGACATTCTCCGCCGCGATCCGGAGGGCGCGCGTGGCGGCGGGCGGCAGGTCGGCGCGGGCGTCGGCGACCAGTTGCTCGGTGATGGCGATCCGGCGCGGCGCGGCGCCGTCCAGTTTCACGCTCCAGTCGGTGACGGCGGCGCCGCCCCGGGCCTGCACGTCGTCGAAGATGGCGCGCACGCCGTCGGTGACCTGGGCGTCGCTGCGCCGGGCCGGGCGGGCCAGCGCCGCGCGGCGACCGGCGGCGTCGAGCGACGACCAGTCGATAATGTTTCCGAACAGTGCGGGCATCACATCATCTTCTCGATGGGGAGGACGAGAATGGCCGAAGCCCCCGCGCCCTTCAGCTTCTCCAGCGTCTCCCAGAAGACGGCTTCCTGGCAGACCGCGTGCACGGCGACGGCGTCGTCACGGCCGGACAGGGGCATGACGGTCGGCGCGCCCGCACCCGGAAGGATGGCTGTGATCCGGTCCAGCGCAGAGCGAGGCGCGTTCAACATCACGTATTTGGCGCCCTGCGAGGCGACCACGCCGCTCATCCGCTCAATGATGCTGTCCAGCAGTTCGGCCAGCTGGGGCTCCGGCGCGACAGGCGAGCGGATCAGCACGGCCTGCGATTCCAGCACAGTGTCGCGCGCCGACAGGCCGTTAGCCTCTATGGTCGCGCCGGTGGAAACCAGATCACAGATGGCGTGGGCCAGTTTCAGGCGAGGGGCGACCTCGACGGCGCCGCGCATGGTGACGATGTCGGCGTCCACGCCGTTCGCGTCCAGATAGCGACGCAGCACGTGCGGGTAGGAGGTGGCGATCCGCTTGCCGTCCAGCGAGGCCGGACCGGCGTAGTCCAGCGTCGGCGGCACGGCGATCTTGAGTGTGCATTTGCCAAAGCCGAGCGGCATCACGACGCTGGCGACCGGACCGCCGTTGCGGCCCTCCTCCAGCACGTTCTCGCCGACGATGCCCAGATCGCAGACGCCGTCCGCGACGAAGGTCGGGATGTCGTCGTCGCGAACGCGCAGCAGGTCGATCGGATAGTTCTCGACCCGGTACAGCAGGTCGTTGTTGCCCTTGACCACGCGCAGTCCGGCGTCGCGCACCAGATCAAGGCTGCGGTCGGACAGGCGGCCGGATTTCTGGACGGCGATGCGAAGTCGCCCTTCAACGGTACTCATGATCTCAACTCAGGCTTTCAGTCTGTCCAGCACCAGGCGGTAGCCCTGATGCGGCATTTCTTTGAGGAACCGGGCGACCCGCACGACGGTGGTCGGGCTGGCCTGCGCCTCGGCGGCGATTTCGCGATACGACTTGCCGCCGGCGTCGAGCAGGCGGGCCACTTCCCAGCGCTCGGCGAAGGCGCGCAGCTCCGCCGGCGTGCACAAATCCGCCAGAAAGGCGTCGACCTCGTCGCGCGTTTTCAGCGTCAACAGGGCGTCATGGAGCGCGTTGCGGGCCTGGGCGGTGGTCATGGCGTGTTCCATTATGCTGTAACGATGGAACGCGCAAGATCATTCTGTCGCACGGCCGAAAGACACCGTGATTTGCCAACCGCTTGCGCTGTCGATGATAGATAGCGGTATCGTCCGCCCGAATCCCGGCGCGGACAGCGCGTTCACCAGCGAGCGCGTCGAAAAAGAAACTCCCCGGGGGATACAATGCGCCTTTCCGTTTCCTTGCTTGCGCTGACGCTCGCCATGGCCGCCCAGCCCGCCCTTGCGCAGGATAATCTGCCGCCCGTGCCGGAGGCCGCGCGCGCCCATCCGGAGCTCTGGCCCCGCGCCTCGTCGCCCGACGCGATGAGTGACGCGCGCACCGAGGCCTTTGTCGCCGAGCTACTGTCACGCCTGACGCTTGAGGAGAAGGTTGGCCAGACCATTCAGGGCGACATCGCTTCGGTGAAGCCCGAGGATCTGGCGACCTATCCGCTGGGCTCGATCCTGGCGGGCGGCAACTCGTCGCCGGGCGGAGACGAGCGCGCCTCGCCGCAAGCCTGGGTCGATCTGGCCCGCGCCTATCGCGCCGCCGCCGCCGCCCGTCCGGGCGCGCGCGTGCCGCTGATCTACGGCATCGACGCCGTGCACGGTCACAACAACGTCGTCGGCGCGACCATCTTCCCGCACAACATCGGTCTGGGCGCGGCGCGCAATCCCGGCCTGATCCAGCGCATCGGTGAAGCCACCGCCCTGGAAGTCGCCGTCACCGGCGCCGACTGGACCTTTGGACCGACGCTGGCCGTGCCGCGCGATGACCGCTGGGGCCGCGCCTATGAAGGCTATGCCGAGGACCCCGAGGTCCAGCGCTCCTACGCCGGGCCGATGACCCTGGGTCTGCAAGGCGAACTGTCGCCGGATCATCCTCTGCTGCCCGGCCGTATCGCCGGCTCGGCCAAGCACTTCCTCGCCGACGGCGGCACGGATGACGGCAAGGATCAGGGCGACTTCATCGGAACCGAGCAGGAACTGGTCGACATCCATGTCGGCGGCTATCCGGCGGCGATCGACGCGGGCGTGCTGTCGGTGATGGCCAGCTTCTCCAGCTGGAACGGTTTCAAACATTCGGGCAACCCGACCATCCTGCGCGACGTGCTGCACGGGCCGCTGGGCTTTGACGGCTTCGTGGTTTCCGACTGGAACGCCCACGGCCAGCTGCCGGGCTGTTCGAACGAGAGCTGCGCCGCGGCCTTCAATGCCGGCATCGACATGTTCATGGCCCCCGACAGCTGGAAGCCGCTGTACGACAACACCCTGGCCCAGGTCCGTTCGGGCGAGATCAGCATGGCCCGTCTTGACGAGGCCGTGACGCGAATCCTGCGGGCCAAGGTGAAGGCCGGTCTGTTCGGCTCGACCTATGAGGTCGAGGGGCGCTTCAACGAGCTGGGCTCGCCCGCTCACCGCGCCCTGGCCCGGGAGGCCGTCCGCGAGTCGCTGGTGCTGCTGAAAAATGAAGGCTCGGTGCTGCCGATCCGCGCCGGCGCCCGCGTGCTGGTGGCCGGAGCCGCCGCCGATGACATCGGTCAGGCCGCCGGCGGCTGGACGCTGACCTGGCAGGGGACGGGCAACACCAACGCCGACTTCCCCAACGGCCAGTCGATCTGGAGCGGCATCAACGAGGCGGTCGCGGAAGGCGGCGGCACGGCGGTTCTGAGCGCCGACGGCTCGTTCACGGCCAAGCCCGACGTGGCCATCGTCGTCTTCGGCGAGACGCCCTACGCCGAGTTCCAGGGCGATGTGGATACGCTGGACTTCGTGCCGGAAGGCCCGCTGGAGACCCTGCGCCGCCTGAAGGCCGCGGGCATTCCGACCGTGTCGGTCTTCCTGTCCGGTCGGCCGATGTGGGTGAACCCCGAGCTGAACCAGTCCGACGCCTTCGTCGCCGCATGGCTGCCGGGCACCGAGGGCGCGGGCATCGCCGACGTTCTGATCGGCGATCGCGACGGCAAGGCCCGTCACGACTTCCGCGGCACGCTGTCGTTCTCGTGGCCCAAGGACGCCGCCGGCGCCCCGCTGAACCGCGGCCAGCCGGGTTATGACCCGCAGTTCGCCTATGGCTACGGCCTGACCTACGCCCGCGGCGCCTCGGTGCCGGTGCTGTCGGAAGAATCGGGCGTCACGGGTGAGACGTCGGTGGTTGATCGCTACTTCGTCGACGGCAAATTCGTTTCGCCGTGGGCCCTGCTGCTGAACGACGCCGGGGGGCAGGCCAAGCCGACCCTGGGTCTGGGCGGCGTCAGCCCGCGCGGCGCCGTCGAGGCGGTCGTGGTCGATGATCGCGCGCAGGAAAGCGCCCGCCAGTTTCGCTACAATGGGTCGGGCCACGGTGACGCGCAGATCTGGGGCAGCGCCGTGGACCTGACCCGTCAGGCCAATGGCGAGCTGGCGCTCAGCTTCCGCTATCGCGTTGACGCGCGTCCGGCCGGTCCGGTGTCGCTGAAGCTGCAGGGCGGGGCCGTGGACATGACCTCGATCTTCAACAGCGCCCCGGTGGGCGAGTGGAAGTCGGTGAAGATCCGCCTGTCCTGCTTCGGCGAGGCCGGGGCCAATCTGGCCGGCGTCGAAACGCCGTTCCAGCTGGGCACGTCCAGCGCCTTCACCGTCTCGGTGTCGGAGGTCCGTCTGGCGTCCAACGAGAACGATACGGTCTGCCCGGCCGCGCAGTAAGCGGCCTGAGGGACGGCGCCCGGATCACCGGGCGCCGTTCATCTCCCGGAGGCGATCGCGGACCAGCCGCCCGGACGCCGTCAGCTCACTGTCGCGCCATTCGCCCCGACCCGAGGTTCCCGGTACGAGCGCCGCCGAGCTTTCAGTCTTGTCGTTCAGGGCCCAGTTGGCGTGGCTGATGCCGTGCGTTTCCATGAAATCCCACCAGAGTCGGGTCTCGGCTTCATCGACCGGCCCGTCGCCGCTGGCCTCCGTCGTTCCCCACTCCGTCACGAACAGCGCCGCGCCCCGCTGCATCGCCAGCAAGGCCTTGTCGCGCAGGTCCTGCCGATGCGTGCCAGCATAGAAATGCAGGGTGTAGGCGACGTTGGTGAAGGGAAGGGGATCGGCGGCGGCGACGTCCACGTCCTGCGACCAGCTCGGTGTGCCTGCGACGATCAGGTTGTCCGGATCGACCGCGCGAATGCTCGGGATCACCGCCAGATGGTAGGGCTTCACGACGCCCGCCCAGTCGTGTCGGGGCAGGGGCTCGTTGTAGGTTTCATAGATCACATTGGGATGGTCGCCGTATTTCGCCGCGATATGGGCGAAGAAGCGGGACGCGGCCTGCGGCTCCGGCTCGTGGGCGTGCCAGTCGACGATGACGTAGAGGCCTTGGGCGATGGCCGCCTCGATCACGGCCTCGGCCTTGGCCGTCTCGCGCTCGGGGTGTTCCAGATAGCCGCCCTCCGGCACGGCGATCGCGGCGCGGACGACGGTGACCCGCCAGTCGTCGGCCAGCCAGCGGATGGCGTCGGCATTGTAGAACTGCGGCTTCCACTGGCTCCAGAACAGCGACATCCCACGCAGGGTCACCGGCTCGCCGTGCTGATCGACCACCCGGCCGTTCTCGACCCTGAGCTGGCCATGCCGCTCGACCGGGGTTTCAGCGAGCGCCGCGCCACCCAGCGAGACGGCGAAAGCGACAGACAGAAGCGTACGGATCATGGTGGTCCTCCCTGAGACAGGGATAGGGGCGGACCGGGCGCGAGGGAACGCGACAAGCCGCGCAAACTGAACACCAACGGTTACGATGAGGGGTTCGCGCCTTGACACTCGGGGGCCATCCCGTCGGATAGGGGCGACAAAGCGGCGCCGGATTCCGGTCAAGACCGCTTCACCGGGAGACAATCAAGATGAAGCACTGGCTCACCACCACGGCGATGCTCGCTGTCCTGGGCGCCGCCGCGCCCGCCTTGGCGGAGGGCCGCGAGTGCGTGTCGTCCCCGAACGAACAGCTGACCTTCTGCGTCGACGTCAGCGCGACCGGCGCGACCTACGATGTGTCGCGCGGCGGACGTCCGATCCTCACCGCTTCGCAGCTGGGTCTGGTCCTGCAGGGCAAATCCGAAGCTCCGGTGTCGAGCATCGCCGCCGTCGCGCGCACGACGCATGACGACACCTGGGAACAGCCGTGGGGCGAGCAGCGGCTGATCCGCGACCATCACAACGAGATGCGCCTGTCGCTGGCGGGGGCGGACGATGCCGTCCCCTATGATCTGGTGGTGCGCGTCTTCGATGACGGCTTCGGCTTCCGCTACGACGTGAAGGGGCTGGGCGCCGACGAGGCCGTGGCGATCACCGACGAGAAGACGCAGTTCAACTTCGCCGGCCGTTGGGACGCCTGGTGGTATCCGGCGCGGGGCGTCGAGCGCGACGAATACCTGTATCACCGCGCCCCGCTGAATGAGGTGACCCTGGCCGAGACGCCGCTGACGCTGGAAGGCGACGGGCTGGTGCTCTCGCTGCACGAGGCGGCGCTGTCGGGTTATTCCAGCATGAACCTGCGCCGGACCGGCGAGAATGCGTTCAAGGCCGACCTGATGCCGTGGTCCGACGGCGTTCTGGTGCGCCGGACCGGTCCATTCGCGACGCCTTGGCGGACGGTGCTGGTCGGCGAAACCCCCGCGCAGTTGGCGGACTCGCGCATCGAGCTGAACCTCAACGAGCCCAACACGCTGGGCGACGTCAGCTGGTTCGAGCCGGGCAAATACGTCGGCGTCTGGTGGGAAATGCACCTGAACAAATCGACCTGGGGCAGTGGCCCGACCCACGGCGCGAACAATGACAATGTCCGCCGCTATATCGACTTCGCAGCCGCCAACGACTTCAACGGGGTGCTGGTCGAGGGCTGGAACCTGGGCTGGGACGGGGACTGGGTCGCCAATGGCGACAAGTTCAACTTCGTCGACAGCTATCCCGACTTCGACCTGCCCGCCCTGGCGGCCTACGCCCAGTCGCGGGGGACCAACATCATCGGCCACAACGAGACGGGCGGCGCGGTCGAGAACTATGAACAGCAGATGGAGGCGGGCTTTGAGCAGTACCAGCGCGTCGGCGTCCACGTCATCAAGACCGGCTATGTGAAGCCCAGCGGGACCATCGTTCGCGGGACCAATCCCGACGGCACGCCCCAGCTGGAGTGGTTCGCCGGCCAGTACCGGGTGGACCATGAAATCCGCGCCGCCATCGCCGCCGCCGGACACGATATCGCACTGAACGCCCACGAGCCGGTGAAGGACACCGGCCTGCGCCGGACCTATCCGAACATGATCAGCCGGGAAGGCGCGCGCGGGCAGGAGTTCAACGCCTGGGGCCGTCCGACCAATCCGCCCGAGCACGTCACCATCCTGCCCTTCACGCGGATGCTGGCCGGGCCGATGGACTATACCCCGGGCATCTTCGACCTGACCTTCGGCAAGACCGATGTGAACGAGCGGGTGCAGTCAACGCTGGCGACCCAACTGGCGCTGTATGTCGTTCTCTACAGCCCGGTGCAGATGGCCGCCGACCTGCCGGAAAACTACGCCCGTCACCCGGACGCCTTCCAGTTCATCCTCGATGTTCCGACCGACTGGGAGCAGTCGCGGACCCTGAACTCGGTCATCGGCGACTACACGGTGGTGGCGCGTCAGCCGCGCGGCGGCGCCGACTGGTTCCTGGGCGCCGTGACGGACGAACAGGCCCGCGACGTGACCGTCAGCCTGGACTTCCTGGAGCCGGGCAAGCGTTACGAAGCGCAGATCTATCGCGACGGCCCGGGCGCCAGCTACCTGACCGATCCCTACGCCTTCGAGACCGCGAAACAGGTCGTGACGGCGAGCGAAAGCCTGACGCTCCGCATGGGCGCGGGCGGTGGTCAGGCGATCCGTTTCAAGGCGCTGGACTAGGGTCCAGGACGAAGCCGGGGTCGTGGATCTCCACCCCCGGCGTCTCCGCCGTGACGCCGCTCATCCGGGCCTGCCCGGGTGAGCGGACGGTCAGCAGGCCGGTTCCCCCGCTGACGCTTATGTCCTCGACCCCCAAGCCGCGTATGGCCTTGCCCAAGGTCATCAGGGCCGCGTCGGTGCTGTCCATGACGAGGGTGTTGGTGATCCGGATATCGGCGTCGATCGGACGATCCAGCGCATAGAGCCAGATCGCTCCGACGCCGAAGCCCCAGACGGGGTCCAGCGACCCGGTGCGGGCCAGCAGGTTTCCGTCGAACCGCACAGTTCCCTCCACCGGGGTTGCATCGAAGCGCGCCCCGAGGTGCAGGCCGCCGCCCCGCGTCAGGGTGTCGGCGACCAGGTTGCCGGTGACCTCGATATCCCGCCCCCCATAGATGGCGATGCCGTTGGCCAGCACCGGGGCGATGACGGTGTTGCGGCGGTAGACCAGGCCGCTGTTCGGTGTCGGATGCGACCAGGCGGCCAGACCGTCGTCGCCGGTGTTGCGCACGAAAGTGTCCTCGACCACGACCCGGGTCGCGCCGCCGTGAAAATTCAGCCCGTCAGCGGCCTGATCGAGAATGCGCAGGCCCCGCACGGTGACGTCGTCCATCGGTCCATCCAGCCAGACGCCGGCCTTGGTGTGCTGGATGAAAAGGCCCTCGATCCGCGACCGGTTCAGGGCGCCGCCGACACCGTTGAGCTGGGCATGGTCGTCCCGGTCCATGACCTGCCCGATGATGGCGAAGTCCCTCAGGACGACTTCCGAACTGCCTTCCGGCGCCGGAAGGCCGTAGACGCCGACCCCGTCGCCAGTCAGCACCGACCGCCACGGCCCGGCCCCGATCAGCCGGACACGGTCGACGATCAGATGGCCATCGACCCGGTAGACGCCTTCGGGCAACCAGACGGGACGCTGCTCCCGGCGGCCCTGATCGAGCGCGGTCTGGATGGCGTGTCGGGAATCCCGCATCCCCGTCGGATCGGCGCCCAGATCGAGGACCGACAGGGCTCCCTCCGGCGGCGGCGGGGCCGCCGGGACCGTCTCGAAGTTGGCCAGATCAACGACCACCCAGTCCGCCCGCGTCGCCCGCGCGAAGCGCAGGCTCACTGTCGCGCCCGCCGCAAGGCGCCGATCGAAACGCAGGCGGACGTGGTCAAAGGCATGATGCCCGTCCTCGCCGCCGTCGTGGCTGAACGGGTAGGCGCCGTAGTACCAGCTGAAGCAGGGCGTGAGGGGCAGGTCGGCGATCCGGCGACCCTCGGCATGGACGCCGATCCTGGCGTCGCCGTCACGACAGGTCTTCGCGTCAGGCACGGCATAACGAACGGTGATGGCGTCGGCCGGGGCGTCGACAACGAAGGTGACGGACTGGTCAATCTCATCGAGCAGGACCGCCCGCCGTCCTGACGCTTCGGCGGCCAGGGTTCCGAATGCGCGGTCCGGTCCGATCAGGCGCCCGGTAAAGGTCGCGGCCTCGGCCTCATGCTCGGCGAAGGGCACGGTCGCGCCGTAGCCTTCGACCACGGCGAGGGGAAGTCCGGCCATCGAGCGCGGCGTCTGGGCGGCGGTCGGCGTCGCGGCGAGCAAGCCCAGGGCCAGCGTCCCCGCGATCCTCATGCGCGGCCCAGCGTCCGGGCGATCCCGGCGCGAATGGCCCGGACCATCGGGCCGTCCAGCCGGCCGAGAATTCCCTGACGGGCGGGCGGCAGGTGGGCGGCGGTCTGGTCGTCGGCCTGGAAGACGTGATGGTCGAACATCACCTTCCACGCTGCACGATGGCCGGGCGGCAGGTCGCGGACCGCCAGCATCGCATGCATCAGGGCCTCCATTGGTCGGCCCCGCGCCGGATCTGACGGCGTCCACCAGTAGTTGACCAGCATGTTCAGCCGCTCAGTGGAGCGCACATGGTGCCACCACAAGTAAGGGATGTAGAGGGCGTCGCCCGGCTCCAGATCCACGACCAGCGCCTGTTTCATCGCTTCGGCGAAGCGGGGGAAGCGGGCCAGGTCCGGGGCGTCGAAATCGACCATGCTGATCGCCGCGCCCGCGGGGGTCAGCTCCAGCGGTCCCATGTACAGATTGGCGACCTGCTCCGGCGGGAACAGGGTGAAGCGACGCTTGCCGGCGACCACGCAGGCGATGTTCTCGGACGGATCATGGTGGGCGGCGACGGTTACGGCATTGCCGATCCAGAGCCGCGGCTCGACCGCATTGTCCAGCAGGGGCATCGGGTTGTCGGCCTCGAACCCGGTTAAGGCCTCGCGCACCGGAACCGACTGAACCGCCAGCGACGGCGGGCGGTCCTCCCGCGCATAGTCGGCCAACAGGTCGAAGGCGGCCGGCAAGCGGATCTGGCCCTGCCGATAGTTGAAGCCGCTCAGATCGTCATTGTAGTGGAACCGCCCGCCGATGCCGGGGCCGCCGAACAGGGCGCCGACCGGCTGGCCGCGATCCAGCGGTTTCATATAGGCGGCAAGCGCCGCCGGGTTCGCCCCCGCCCGCACCACCGGCCAGTCCTTGACCAGACCTCGCAGGACGACCGGGCGTCCCGCTGGCAGCACGGCGTCATGGAAGCGGGACGTGGTCATTGCCACGGCCTCGGCAACCTCGTTCGGCGCTTGCGGAAGTTGGTCAGTCACGCAGTTCCCTAACGTCAATATTCAAGCCGATTCCACTGGAGAAAACTATCGCCCGGACACTTTCAAACACCTACTCCCGGAAAAAAGCTTGCGTAATCAATGTTTTTCGGTTGTTACACAAAGCGATTGGAATTTTTTTGTCCGAACCCCCTACAAAGGGTCAAGTTCGAGAAACTGCGAACGTAGGGGAGGGACCGGTCCACTGACAGTGGGCCAGAACGGAGCCACGGATTTCCGTGGTGTTTGGCGCTATCCGGAGTTGGGTCCGGGCTCACACCAAAGTTGTGAAATGGCGCGAACAACTCTCCTGTTTTCGCAAGTATTCAGACAACTCGATCCAGTCGGTCCGCGCCGCTTTGCTGCGTGAGAAACCCGATACGATCACGGAACATCCGTGAAACTTTTCCGCCGGGGTTGGGCCTGGCGGGCAAGGACACTTCACGATCAGGCGCTTCGCGTCTGAGAACCGTCATGGGAGGCGACGGAATGAAACAGAACACAAACACTGCGCGGCTGCGCGCTCTGAAGACCGGTGCATCGGCCCTTGTGCTCGGCGCCCTCGTGGCCGCTGTCGCGCCGTCGATGGCTCTCGCGCAGGACGCCCCGGCGGCCGACGCCGCGCAGGATCCGGACGCGGCCCAGCTGGGCGAAGTCATCGTCACCGGTCAGCGCCGCGCGCTCCAGACGTCGCAGCAAATTCGCCGCAACGCCGACACGGTCGTCGACTCGATCACCGCCACCGACATCGGGGCCTTCCCGGACAAGTCGGTCGCCGAAGCGCTGCAACGCGTTCCGGGCGTGACGGTCAACCGCTTCGCCGCCAGCGATGACACCTCGCACTTCGGCGCCGAGCCGTCGGGCGTGCTGGTGCGCGGCCTGCAGCAGGTCCGCTCCGAGTACAACGGCCGCGACACCTTCAGCGCCAACTCGGGCCGCGGCCTCAGCTGGGGCGACATCTCGCCCGAGCTGATGCAGGGCGTCGACACCTACAAGAACCAGACCGCCGAGATGATCGAGGGCGGCATCGCCGGCACGATCAACCTGCGCACCCGGGTGCCGTTCGACGCGTCGGGCGAGCTGATCCAGGCCTCCGCGACGGTCAACTACGGCGACCTGTCGAAGAACTATACGCCCGAAGCCTCGGTCATCTACAGCAACCGCTGGGACACCGAGATCGGCGAGTTCGGCTTCCTGGCCAACATCGCCTATTCGAACGTCAACACCCAGTCGGAAACCATCCAGTATGGCCGCATGGGCGTGTTCCGCGACATCCCCGAATACGGCCCCGGCGACGTCTACATCCCGTCCAGCGTCGGCAACCGCCAGACCGACTACGAGCGGACCCGCAACGGTATCGCCCTGGCCGGTCAGTGGCGCAGCCCGGACCGCAACCTGACGGTCACCGGCCAGTACAATCGTTCGGACTTCACCAACGAATGGCGTGAGCGCGCGGTCGTCAGCTACAACGCCGACATGTTCTCCCTGCCGGTGGACTTCGTCTACACGCCGGGTAATCGCTCGCAGTGGAACCCCTCGCCGGGCGTCGGCGGAACGCCTTACGTCTTCGACTCCGAGGGCAATTTCCGCAGCGGCACCCTGCTGATCCAGCAGACCGACACCTTCTGGTGGGGCGCCAGCGACGCGGACGCGGCGGGCATCGCGGTCAACGACCAGGGCCAGAACATGCTGCAGCCCTGCTACGCTTGGCAGCCGACCTGCGCCAACCCGGTGCGCGGCGGCGACCTGAACGCCCTGACCCGCTACAATGAGACCTCGAACCTGACCGAGGACGCGGCGATCAACCTGAAATGGGAGATCAGCGACCGTCTGCGCGCCAATTTCGACATTCAGTACATCAACTCCGAAGTCAGCAACTACGACATCGAAGTGGGTCAGTACACGTTCGCCAACCTGACGCTCGACTACACCGGCGACCGCCCGGTCATGAGCTTCGGCGCGCCGACCAATATCAACCAGTCCGCCGGCGGTCTGACCAACGCCAACAACTATCGCTACAACCACCTCATGGATCACCGCGAGGACAGCGAGGGTGACGAACTGGCCCTGCGCGCGGACGTCGAATACGACATCGACGCCGGCTGGATGGACTCGCTGAAGGTCGGCGTCCGCTATGCCGACCGGAACCAGCACGTTCGCTACAGCGCCTACAACTGGGGCAATGTGGCCAACAACTGGAACCTCGGCGGCGGCCAGGCGGCGTTCTGGAACATTGACCGGACCACGCCCAACGGCTCGTTCAACGGTTATCCGACCGGCCTGTACGAGACCCGCAACTTCGGCAGCGACTTCTTCGGCAGCAATGGCGAATACGTCTTCTTCAACATGGATCGTCTGGCCGATCACGCCGCGGACCTGCTGAGCTACGATCGTATCGGCGCTGGTCAGGACCAGTGGCGCCCGATCTGCGAACGCGCGGGCGAAATCGAGGGCTGCTATCGCGCCAACGAACTGAACGATGTCCAGGAAGAGACCGTGGCGGCCTACGCCATGCTGCGCTTCGGCGGCGGCGACTCGACCATCGGCGGCACGCCGTTCTCGGGCAATATCGGCCTGCGCTACGTCGAGACCAACGTCACCAGCACCGGTTCGCTGTCCAACCCGATCGCCTTCTCGCCCAATACGCTGGACTGTGACGACGTTGTCGCGGTGCCGGGTATCCCGAGCGTGCCGAAAACCATCGGCTGCTATCTGTCGGCCGACGAAATCGCGTTCAACTCGGGCGGTGGCACGATCAGCACGGCGGACTCGTCCAGCAGCCACTGGCTGCCGAGCTTCAACGTCAAGTTCGACATCCGCGAAGACTGGGTAATGCGCTTCGCCGCCTCGCGCGCCATGTCGCGTCCCGACATCGGCCTGCTGAAGAACTACATCGAGGTTTCGGCCAGCCTGCCGGGCACCGATCCCACCGATCCGCGCTACGTGTCGACGGGCGGCGCCATCAGCGGCGTGAACCCGACCTACACGGCCAACGCCTACAACCCCTACCTCGAGCCGGTCACCGCCGATCAGTTCGACCTGGCGATCGAGCACTACTTCGCCAACGCCGGTTCGTTCACCGTCACCGCCTTCTACAAGACGTTCGAAAACTACATTCAGTACGGCTCGTACAATCTGGATGTGACGAACAACGGCGTGACGCGGACCGTTCAGGTGCGTGGCCCGATGAACGGCGACGGCGCTCAGGTTCGCGGTCTGGAATTCGCTTACCAGCAGTTCTTCGACTTCCTGCCGGGACCGTGGGCCGGGTTCGGCATCCAGGCCAACTACACCTACATCGACAACCAGGGTGTCACGAACACCAACCTGAAGGTCGCTTCGGGCGGCGCCAGCGGCGAGACGGCCCAACCGGGCAGCGCGGGCACCGTTCTGGACGTCGACCGTCTGGAGGGTCTGTCGGATCACCAGTACAACCTCGTCGGCATGTACGAGCGCGGTCCGTGGGCGGCGCGTCTGGCCTACAACTGGCGGTCGGAATATCTGGTGACGGCCGTGGACTGCTGCGTCTACCTGCCGATCTGGCAGGACGCCGCCGGCTTCCTGGACGGTTCGGTGCGTTACGCCGTGACCGACAACCTCGAGCTCAGCCTGCAGGGCAGCAATCTGCTGTCGACCGAGACGAAGCTGTATCAGCAGATCAACGACTCGTCGGCGGGTGGGACCCTGACCCCCAACGCCTGGCTCAAATCCGACCGTCGCGTTGTGGTCGGCCTGCGCTACCGGTTCTGATCGAAACGGCGATACAAGAAGCGCGTCGTCCCTCACGGGGCGGCGCGTTTCGCGTTTCTGCATAGGGAAAGCCGCGCGTGAACAAACCGCTTGAAGTCGTCATCGTCGGCGGCGGCACGGCCGGCTGGATGAGCGCGGCCGGACTGGTCGGCGTGCTGAAGCCGGATCAGGTCAAGGTGCGGCTGGTGGAGTCCGATGACATCGGCACGGTCGGGGTCGGCGAAGCGACCCTGCCGCAGATGCGCGAGTTCAATGACCGCATCGGCATCGTCGAGTCCGAGATGATGCGCAAGACCAACGCCACCTTCAAACTGGGCATCGAGTTCCGCGACTGGGGCTTCAAGGGCGCCAGCTACGTTCACCCGTTCGGGGCCCACGGGCATCCGATGGGCGGCGTCGGCTTCCATCACCAGTGGACCCGGGCCCGGCTGGCGGGCGAGGCGCATGACATCGGCGACTACTCCTACGCCATTGTCGCCAGCCGCCGGAACCGCTTCGACTTCCCCGCGGCCGACAAGTCGGCGGTCAACTCGACCTACGACTACGCCTATCATTTCGACGCCGGCCTCTACGCCCGCTATCTGCGCGGCTGGTGCGAGACGCGCGGGCTGACGCGGACCGAGGGCAGGGTGACAGAGGTCCGGCTGGACCCGTCGTCCGGCGATGTGGCGGCCATCGTGCTGGAATCGGGCGAGGCGATCACTGGCGACCTGTTCATCGACTGCTCCGGCTTCCGTGGGCTGATCATCGGCGGGGCGCTGAACGGGCCATTCGAGGACTGGACCCGCTGGCTGCCCTGCGATCGCGCGTTGGCCGTGCCCACCGAGCGGTCCGAAGACTTTACGCCCTACACCCGCTCCACGGCCCTTGAGGCCGGTTGGCAGTGGCGCATCCCGCTGCAGCATCGCACCGGCAACGGCTACGTCTATTCCAGCAGCTTCATCAGCGATGACGAGGCGATCGCCCGCCTGCTGGGCAATCTGGACGGCAAGCCTCTGGCCGACCCCAAGCCGATCCGTTTCCGGTCGGGCCGCCGGACCGCGTCGTGGACGAAGAACTGTATCGCCGTCGGTCTGGCATCGGGCTTCCTGGAGCCGCTTGAGTCCACGTCCATCTACCTGACGCAGGTGGCAGTGCTGACCTTGCTGGACCTGCTGCCGCGCGGTCCGATCGACCCGGTCCTGGCCGAGGAATTCAACCGGGTGGTGGACAACGAATATGACCGCGTCCGCGACTTCCTGATCCTGCACTACCACGCCAATACCCGGACGGATTCCGAGCTGTGGCGGCACTGTCGCGAGATGGAGATCCCCGACACCCTCAAGGAGAAGATGGCCCTGTTCGGTCATCGTGGTCACATCGCCCAGTACAAGGACGGCCTGTTCTCGCCGCCCAGCTGGCTCAGCGTCTTCGTGGGACAGGGCGTGGTCCCGACCGGCTATCATCCCATGGCTGACAACCTGCCGCTGGCGACCGCGCTGGAAGAGATGGAGTCGATCCGGCGCCGCATCTCCGATCGCGTCGATGCGATGCCGGGCCATGCGGAGTTCGTGCGCGACTATTGCGCGGGCGCGGCCCCGCTGAAGGCCGGGGGCATGGCATGAACCGGCGCGTCGAACAGGTTCTGGTCGTCGGGCGCGACGCCGCGGTCTGGCTGTCCGCGTTGGCGCTGAACCGGGCGCTGGGGCGGACCGGGGTGAAGGTGCGGGTGGTGGAGATGCCCTCGCTGCTGACGCCCGCCGATGTTTACGCCGCCGTGCCCTCGCTCGGCGCCCTGCATAGCCTGTTGGGTCTTGAAGAGGCGACCGTGTTGGAGGCCACGCGGGGCCTGCCGGTGCTGGGCCAGCGCTTCGCCAACTGGTCCCGGGCCAAGGCACCCTTCACCCACGGCTATGACACCCATCGGGTCGCCCTGAACGACATCGACTTCCTGCAGTTCTGGGTGAAGGCCCGGGGCGAGGGTATGAGCGTCGATCTGGACGATTTCTCGCTGGCCGTCGCCGCCGCCAAACAGGGCCGTTCGCCGGTTACGCGGGATGGTGACCGGCCGGAGCTGCCGGTGTCGCCGGGCTATCACCTGGACGCTCGCGCCTATGTCGATCTGCTGCGGCGAACAGCGCTTCAGGCGGGGATCGAGGGACGGGGCGCGGATGTGCGGTCGGTCCAGCGGGACGGTGACCGCATCGTCTCGGTGACGCTGGCCGATGGCCTGACGGTGCAGGCCGACCTGTTCATCGACGCCTCAGGCCCTGCCGCTGCGCTGGCCTCGGGGGCGCCGGACGCGCCGTTCGAGAGCTGGCTTCACTGGTTTGGGGCCGATCGCATTCTGGTGGCGTCCGCGCCGCGTCTGAAGCCCCTGCCGGCCTTCGCCCAGATCGCCGCCTTCCCGGCAGGCTGGATCGGACTTCATCCGTTGAAGGACCGCACGGCCATCGTTGCGGCTTATGACTCGAAGGTGATGGGCGACCAGGCGGTGCTGGACGCCCTGCCGGTGCTGACGGGCCTTCCCGTCAGCGGCGACGCGGCGGTGGAGGATTTCCATGCGGGAGTCCGCCCGGCCTGGACCGGCAACTGCGTAGCTATCGGTGCCGCCGCGGTATCGCTGGAACCTCTGGACGCGGTGCAACTTCACCTGATCCACACCGGCCTGTCGAACCTGATCGGCCTGTTCCCGACCGAGGCGGCAGCCATGCCGGAGGCCGAGGCCTACAACCGCGCCATGACCTCGCATGTGGGCAATCTCCGCGATTTCATGCTGACCCACTACGCCCTGAACCAGCGGTTCGACGAGCCGGTCTGGGACCGGGCGCGGGAGGCGAACCTGCCGGAGCGGCTGAAGACCCGGCTGCGGGTCTTCGCCGCGCGGGGCCGTGTGCCCCTGTATGACGACGAGTCCTTCCAGCAGCAGAATTGGGCCCAGATCCTGATCGGCCACGGCCTGATCCCGTCGAGCTATGATCCCATGGTCGATGGCGTTCCGGTCGAGGAACAGATGGGCAAGGTGCGGGGACTTCTGGGCAAGATCGCCGAGGAGGTGGCGCTGATGCCCTTGCTGGACGCCGAGTTCGGGACCGCCTGATGGAACGGGCCGACCACATCCGCGAGATCGTCATCGTCGGCGGCGGGACCGCCGGCTGGATGACGGCGTCGGCCCTGGCCAAGGTGGCCGGAACCCAGAGCCTCTCGATCACCCTGATCGAGTCCGACGAGATCGGCATCGTCGGGGTCGGAGAGGCGACGATTCCGCCGATCCTGCTGTTCAACAAACTGCTGGGCATCGACGAGAACGAGTTTATTCGCGAGACCCAGGCGACGTTCAAACTGGGCATCCAGTTCGTCGACTGGGGCAAGCTGGGCCACACCTACGCCCACCCCTTCGGCCTGTTCGGCGCCGACATGAACGGCATCAACTTCAGCCACTACTGGCTGCGGGCTGTGCAGGCGGGCGCAGACGCGGATAACCACCGCTTCGTGGCCGAGGCCGAGGCGATGCGGCTGAACCGCTTCGCCCGGACGCCGCCGGGCGGCTCGGGCGACATGCCGCGCGTCAACTACGCCTTCCAATTTGACGCCGGCCTGTATGCCGCCTGGCTGCGCAAATACGCGGAGAAAAGGGGCGTGGTCCGGCGCGAGGGCAAGATCGTCGGGGCGAGCCGCGACGGCGAGAGCGGCACGATCCGTTCGGTGACGCTGGCGGACGGGCGCGAGGTGAAGGGCGATCTGTTCATCGACTGCTCCGGCTTCCGCGGCCTGCTGATCGAGCAGGAGATGCAGGCCGGGTATGAGGACTGGACACAGTGGCTGCCCGCCAACCGCGCGGTGGCCGTGCCCTGCGACCGGGTCGAGGATCCTGTGCCCTACACCCGCTCGACCGCGCGCGAGAGCGGCTGGCAATGGCGCATCCCGCTGCAGCATCGGACCGGCAACGGCTATGTGTTCAGCGACGCCTTCATCAGCGAGGATCAGGCCACGGCCGACCTGATGAGCCGGCTGGACGGCGCACCGCAGGCCGAGCCCCGCGTCCTGCGCTTCGTCACGGGACGGCGTCGCAAGGGCTGGATCGGCAATGTCGTGGCCATCGGTCTGTCGAGCGGTTTCCTGGAGCCGCTGGAGTCGACCAGCATCCATCTGATCCAAACCGCCATCTCAAAGCTGCTGGCCCTGTTCCCCCGCGCGCGACGCGACGACGCCATGGCCGATCAGTTCAATCGCGAGATGGATCAGCAATACGAAGGCGTCCGCGACTTCATCATCGCCCACTACAAGGTCGGCACCCGCGACGACACGCCCTTCTGGCGCCATTGCCGGGACATGGCTGTGCCGGACTCGCTGGCCGCGAAGCTTGAGCTGTTCCGGGCGCGGGGCGAGGTCATGGTCGAGAACCACGAGCTGTTCCGCGAGACCAACTGGTTCCCGATCCTGTACGGGCAGGGGCTGACCCCGGAGGGCTATCACCCCCTGGCCGACGTGCTGTCGGACGATGACCTGAGGCTTCGACTGTCGCAGATCCGGACGGCCATCAAGGCGCGGGTGGACGGGCTGCCGTCTCACGAAAGCTATCTGCGGCAATGCGTGGCGGGGACGGCTCGCTAGTCAGCGGTGAAAACGCGCTCACCGCGCGATCAAATGCGCCTCCATCGCCGGACGCGCGGGCTCCGGATCACGCGGCGTGACGCTGTCCGCCGGATCGCCGTGGCGCGCGATGAGCCCGGCGTGGTCCAGATCGGGTGTCGCGTGCGGCTACGCGGCCGGTGGGGAGACCGTCGCCTCACATTGGTACGCCTGTGCAAACCTTTGGGACGCATGGACATATCCGCCGACCTTAAGCGCCTGTAGAAACCCGTGTTTCCCGGACGATTAACATTCCGGTGATATTTTGGGCGGCGCCGCCTTTGGGACGGCGATCGGGGAATCTAGTTTATGTCGGGTGTTCTTGGGGCGGCCTTCGGCCGTGCGGGCCGTGCTGCGCGCGCCGTGGTTGCGGGTGTGGCGACGGCGCTGACGGTCATGGCGGGGCGCGCCTTCGGCAGCCGTGCACCACGGCGGTTCGGCCGCGCCGCATCAGGGCTCACACCCGCCTGGGGCGTTCCCGTTTTGGCCTTGCTGCTTGCCTTCGGGGCGGCCCCCGACGCCGCGCGGGCGCAAAGCTTCAGCCTGTTTTCCGCCGCGACGGGTTACGTCGAGTCCACCAACTCCGGGGCGACCTGGCGGCCCGGAGGAACCGGGTACGTCTACACGGCGCTTTCAGGCAGCCTGCAGTACGCCGCCTACGCCGACTTCACCATCCCGGCGGGCGCGACCTACACGACGGTGGAGCTTGCCTACAACGGCTATGGCTTTGGCAACGATGGTTCGGCCAGCGTCACCGACGCCACCAGCGCTAACGTCGGAGGAACGACGTCCGGAAGCCAGATCAAGTCGGGCGCCGTCTATGCGACGGTCGTCGCCCCTGCCAACGGCGCCAACTCCACGGTGACGCTGAGCGCGGCGGCCGTGACGCGCATGAACCAGATCGCTCAAGGGGGCGGCGGCCTGTTCCGGCTTGGCGTCTGGGGCCAGGGCGGGTCGTTCGACATGGAGTTCGGCGGACTTGTTCTTCAAGGGACGGGCACTGGCGGGACGCCGACCGTGACCTCGCTGGCGCCGAACACCGGCTCCGTTAACGCCGGACAGGTCGTCGTCCTGACCGGCACGAACCTCACCGGGACGACAGCCGTCGCGTTCGGAAGCGTTCCGGCCACCGCCTTCACGGTCAATTCGAATACCCAGATCACCGCGACGGCTCCGGCCCTGAGCGCCGGTTCCGGGAATGTGCGGGTGACGACGCCCGGCGGCACGTCGGCCACCGGCGCGGGCAATCTTTACACCGCCGTCGCTCCGGCGCCGACGATCAGCGCCATCTCACCCGCTGAAGGCGCGGCGAACGCCTCCGCGCCTCCGGCGAACGTCACCCTCACGGGCACGAATTTCTCGGCCACCGGCAATGCGGTGACCTTCGGCGGAACGCCGGGCACGGTCGTCAGCGAGAGCGCGACCAGCATCGTTGTCACCCCGCCCGCGCGCGCCACGGGCGGTCTGGTGAACGTGGTTGTCACCAATGCCGGCAGTGCGTCCGGCACGGCGACGAACGCCTATCGCTATCTGCTGCCGCCGGTGGTCACCGTGAGCTGGTCTCCCGACACGGTCACCGGCAATCAGAACACGACGTTCACGCTAAGTCTGACCAATCCGAACGGCGTGGCGCTCACCGCCGTCAGGGTCGCGTCCAACGGTGCGAACACGCCCTTCACCCTGACCCAGTTCGGCGGAACTTGCGGAGCCGGAACCTATAACGCCAACTCCGGCTTCGCCCTGACCGGCTTCACCCTTGCGGCCAACGCCACCTGCACGGTCACCTCGTTGCAGGAGACCTCCAGCGCGGGCGCCTACCAGTTCGTGACGAACGCGCCGACCAGCACCGGCACGGGGACGACCAGTGTGACGCTGACCGGTCTTCCGGCGACTTCGAACACGATCTCGGCCTATCAGACTCCGTTCGTCTCCAGCGCCAGCCCGAGCAGCGGTCCCATCGCCGGGGGGACGGAGATCATCATCACCGGCCAGAACTTCTTCGGCGCGACGGCGGTGACCATCGACGGCGTGGCTGCCACGAACGTCACCGTGGCCAGCAACACCAACATCACCGCGACGGTCCCCGCAGGCGTCACCATCGGCGCCAAGACGATTGCGGTCACCAGTCCGGCCGGGACCGGCTTCCGGGGCAGCGGCTACACCTACCAGCCCCTGCCCGACGCCCCGGTGATCACCGCTCCGGCGAACGGCGGCTCCACCTCGGTGCAGCCGACCTATTCCGGAACGCGCTCGTCCGGTGACGCGGTCGTCACCGTCTATGTGGACGGAGCCAGCATCGGGACGGCGACCGCCACGGGGCTCGGCTGGTCCCTCCAGCAGCCGACCGCGTTGGCCGGCGGATCGCATACCGTGACCGCCAACTCCACCACGCCCTTCGGCGGAACCTCCGCGCAGTCAGCTACGACCACCTTCACCGTCGACGCGACGCCGCCGGCCCAGCCGACGATCGTCCAGCCCTTCCCGAACGAGATCAAGAACCGCATCCCGACCCTGACCGGCACGGCCGAGGCCGGCGGCACGGTGACGGTCTACGCCAACAACAACCCGATCGGCACGACGACCGCCGCCGGCGGCGCCTGGAGCTTCACCACGGCGACCTTGGTGGACGGCGCCTACAGTTTCCGTGTCACCGTCACCGACGCCGCAGGCAATGTGTCGCCCAGCTCGGGCACTATCACCCTGAAGATCGACAATGCCGCCCCGGCCGCCGCGACCATCACCTCGCCGGTCGACGGCCTGGTGACCAGCGGCAACCCGACCTACAGCGGAACGGGAGAACCCGGCTCGGTCCTCCAGCTTCGCTTCAACGGCGGGACCTATCTCACCGGCTTGCAGGTCGACGGTAACGGCGTCTGGAGCTTCACCTTCCCGGGCAACGGCTTGGGCAACGGGACCTACGTCTTCAGCGTCATCGCCGCCGATTCCGCAGGCAACCTGGCCCCCGAGACTGTGGGTCCGACCTTCACCATCGACCGGGTCGCTCCGGCAGCTCCCGCCATTACCTCGCACACCGAGGGCGAGTTCCGTCAGACGCGCGACGCCTTTATCGCAGGCACGGCTGAACCGAACGCCATCATCATCGTGACAGGCTCCTATCCGCAGACGCTGTCGGCCGACGGGTCGGGCGCCTGGAGCTATCTGGCTCCGGCTGTCGGCGCCGACGGACCGGTGAGCATCAGCGTCACCGCCACCGACGCCGTGGGCAATGTCTCGACCGCCACGACGCGCACCTGGACCGTCGACACCGTCGCCCCGGCCGTTCCGGTCTTCACGAGCCCGTCGGAAGGCCAGGTCGTCAATCAGCGCAACCTGTCCATCCAGGGCACGATCGAGCCCTTCGCCCACGTCAACATCCTGCTGGACGGCCAACCGGTCGCCGGCTTCGTCACCGGCGCCGGGGGCACGTTCAGCTACACCGTGCCGAACGTGGCCGATGGTGCGCACACCCTGTCCGCCCGCGCGGCTGACCGGGCCAATAACGCCAGCGCCTATTCGGCGGCTCGCAGCTTCATGGTCGACGCCACGGCTCCGTCCTTCCCGACCCTGACCACGCCGACGCCGGGCTCGACGACCTCGAACGCCACCCCGACCCTGTCGGGCGCGGCCGAGACCGGTTCGGTGGTGACAATCTATCTGAACGACTTCTTCCTCGGCCAGGTGACGGCGGTCGGCGGCGTCTGGACCTTCCCGGTCACGACCCCACTTCCGGACGCCGACCATCAGGTCAAGCTGACGGCGCTGGATACGGCCTTCAACTCGTCCGGCCTGTCGCCCGCCATCCCGTTCCGGATCGACGCCACGGCGCCGTCCACGCCCACGATCACCGCGCCGCTTGACGGTTCGGTGACCGACAACGCCCGCCCGACCTTCTCGGGCACGGCGGAGGACGGCTCGACCGTCACCCTGACCTTCACCGGCGGTGGCACGGGCACGGCGACGGCGACGGGCGGGACCTGGTCCTACACGCCGACCACGGACCTGATCCCGGGATCGAACACGACCCAGGTCACGGCCACCGACACGGTGGGCAATGTCTCGCCGGCGACGAGCGTCACCTTCACCTATTCGCCGGTGACCATCACCACGACCAGCCTGCCCGCGGGCCAGGTGGGCGCGGCCTATGCCGAAACCCTCTCGGCTGACGGCGGCGCAACCCCCTATGCCTTCGCGGTGACGGCCGGCGCCCTGCCGACCGGCCTGACCCTGTCGTCCGGCGGCGCGATTTCCGGGACCCCGACCGACAGCGGGACCTTCAACTTCACCATCACGGTGACCGAAGGCAACGGCCTGACAGACGAGCAATCCTACAGCGTGACCATCACGACCCCGGCCGTGCCTGACGCTGATCCCGAGACGGTGGAGGTCCCCGCGACCTCGTCCACGGGACCGACCCCGGTGGACCTGTCGGGTTCGGTGCAGAACGCCGCCTCGATCGAGATCGTGACCCCGCCCGCCCAGGGCTCGGTGACAGTGAACGGGCTGACGGTGATCTACACGCCCGCTCCCGGCTTCTTCGGCACGGTCACCTTCACCTACAAGGCGATCGGGTTCGCGGACGGCAATGGCGCCGGTGCGGAGTCCGCCCCGGCCACGGTGACCATCACCATCGCCGCCCCGACCCTGACCCTGGCCGGCGGCGCCCTGACGGAGGGGCAGATCGCCCAGCCGTATTCGACGGTCCTCGCGGCCGCCGACGGCACCGGCCCCTACACCTATGCGGTCACCACCGGCGTCCTGCCGAGCGGCCTGACCCTCGCTTCCGACGGCACGCTCTCGGGCACGCCGACGGCGGGTGGGACGTTCAACTTCACCGTCACGGCGACTGACAGCTCGACCGGCACGGGACCGTTCTCGGTTTCCGCCGCCTACAGCCTGACGATCGGCGCGCCGGCCATGAGCCTGACCCCGGCCACCCTGCCGGCGGCCACGGTCGCCCAGCCCTACAGCCAGTCGTTCGCGGCGGCCGGGGGCGTGGCGCCCTACAGCTACGCCGTCACCGTCGGCGCCCTGCCTGCGGGCCTGAGCCTCACGGCCGACGGCGCGCTCTCGGGCACGCCGACGGCGGGCGGGGCCTTCAACTTCACCGTCACCGCGACCGACAGCGCGACCGGCACCGGCCCCTATACGGCCAGCCAGGCGATCGCCCTGACCGTCAACGGCTCGACCATCGCGGTGACCCCGACGGCCCTGGCCGCCGGAACACGGGGTGTCGCCTATAGCCAGTCGGTCTCCGCGACCGGCGGCGTGGCGCCCTACACCTATGCCCTCGAGTCCGGCGCCCTGCCGGCGGGCCTGACCCTGTCGCCGCAAGGTGTCATCGCAGGCACGCCGACGGCGGTGGGATCCTTCACCATCGGGATCCGCGCCACCGACAGCGCCACCGGCGCCGGCCCCTATCAGGGCGTGACCACGGTCACCCTGACGGTCGGCGCGGCGACGATCAGCGTCACCCCGACGACCCTGCCGGAAGTCCTGGCGGGCACGCCCTTCAGCCAGCAGATGCAGGCCTCGGGCGGTCAGGGCGGCTATACCTACGCCGTCACCAGCGGCGCCCTGCCGTCCGGCCTGACCCTGACCTCCGGCGGTCTGCTCAGCGGCCGCGCGCAGACCTCCGGCGTGTTCACCTTCACGGTCACCGCCCGTGACGGCTTCGGCAACACCGGCGCCGCAGCGCTTAGCCTGACGGTCAACGGCCGCCCCGATCCTTCGGCTGACGCCGACGTTCGGGGTCTGGCGGTGGCCCAGGCAAATGCAGCTCGACGCATGGCCGACACCCAGATCGACAACTTCAGCCGTCGTCTGGAAGACCTGCACACCGCAAGCGGCCAGTCCTCGGTCGATCTGAACCTCAGCCTGAACGGCGGCGCCTTCACGCCGCGGGATCAGAACCAGGTCGTCAATGTCGAGATGGCGCAGGCCACGGGGCGCTACGGCCTGGCGGGCGATGGCCGCGATACGGGTGGCCGCGGCGAACTGGCCGCGATGATGGACGCCCGTCGTCCGGAAGCCACCGGGATCGCCGCAACCGCGCAGCCCGGACCGGCCAATGGTTCGGTGTCATCTGGCGGCCTGCGGGTCTGGGCCGGCGGTGCGATCAGCCTCGGCGAGCGTGATGCGGTCAGCCAGACGGCGGAGATGCGCATCAATACGTCGGGCGTCAGCGCGGGCGTGGACATGCAGGTCACCGACACCCTCGATCTGGGTGTGGGCGCCGGCTACGGCCAGGAGCGGACCGAAGTGGGCGAAGCCGACAGCCGCCTGGACGCCGACAGCTGGGTCGGGGTCGCTTACGGCAGCTGGCGTCCGGCCGAGTCGATCTTCTTCGACGGCCTGCTGGGCTATGGCCAGATGAGCTTCGACACCCGGCGCACCACGCCGGTGGACAGCAGCCTGGTCACCGGCGCCCGCGACGGCTCGACCTGGTTCGGCTCGATCTCGGCCGGGGTGGATCGCAGCTTCGGCCCGACCCGCTGGATCGGTTATGGCCGGCTGCAGAAGCAAACCGCCGATCTGGACGCCTATGCGGAGACCGGTTCGCCGATCTGGGCGCTCGACTATGATGCCCGTCAGCTGGACTCGCTGCAGGGCACCCTCGGGGTTCGCTACCAGCGGGCGTTTGACCAGCGTGACTACAGCCTGACCCCCGGCGTTCGGGTGGAATGGCGCCGCGAGTTCTCGGAGGGGGGCGTGCAGACGCTGCGCTACGCGGACTGGCTGGACGGCCCGGCCTACGCCATCGGCCAGGACGGCTGGGGCCGATCCGAGATGAACCTCGGCCTGACCCTGGACTGGAAGGCCGCCAGCGGCTGGTCCTTCTCCAGCGGCGCGGACGGTCGGTTCAGCGATGACCAGTGGCTGGCCAGTCTCAAGCTGACCCTGTCCAAGACCTTCTAGGTCAGAAGTCAGGTCGAAAAGGTCGGGGGCGGTCGTCGCGAGACGGCCGCCCCTTTCTGTTCGGCCCGAAGGGGGACGCGAGGGCGCGACGGGGCGCGTCGGCGGGACGGCGGTATGAGCAGAGGCAGGCGCCGGTCAGGGCGTCCGCGTTACATGCCTTCGAGGGACAGTCCGTCCACCGGGGCCGCGAACAGCCGGATGCAGATGTCCGCTTCAAAGCCTGTTTCGGGATAGCGGAAGGCGCATTCGCTGGCGCTGGAGGAGATCAGGCGCGACCCGAAACCGCTCCGTCCGGGCTGGGAGACGGGCGGCCCGCCACGCTCGCGCCAGGCGATGTTCAGTGTGTCGCCTTCCGTGACCCAGCTGACCTCGACGCGACCCTCGGCGCGGCTGAGGGCTCCGTATTTGGTCGCGTTGGTCGCCAGCTCGTGCACGATCAGGCCGATGGCCAGCACATTCTCGGCGCCCAGCCAGATCTCCGGTCCGGTCAGCACGACCTGATCGTCGTTGTAGTGAGCGAACTCGGCGCGGAAGATGTCGTGCAACTCCGCCCGCTGCCAGCCCTCGGCGGTCAGCAGATTGTGGGTCGCCGACAGGGACAGCAGCCGCGCCTGGAAGCCCTTGGCGAAGCTCTCGACATCCTCGGATCGCCGCGCGGTCAGGGTGGCGATCGACAGCACCGTCGCCAGCGTATTCTTCACCCGGTGATTCAGCTCGTTGATGAGCACCCGCTGGCGCGCTTCGCTGCGCGCCAAGGCCTGGAAGGCGGCGCGGTGGGCGGTGACGTCCTGGATGGTGCCGACCAGCCGCTGGGCGCGGCCCGCGCTGTCCAGCAGCATCCGGCCGCGAACCTCCAGCCACCGGCCGTCAAGCATCTCATAGTCGGCCTCGTAGTCCTTGCCCTCCGCGATGGCGCGTTCCAGCAGGGCCTGACGATGGGCGGCGCTTTCCGGGGTCAGTACGGCGGAGACCAGCGACTGGTCGAACGGCGCGTCCGGCTCGAACCCCAGCAGGACCCGGCCCTGTTCAGACAGGGACAGCCGTCGCCGCAGGATGTCCATTTCCCAGTAGCCCATGCGACCGGCGCGCAGCGCCAGTTGCAGGACCTGCTTCTGGTCCACCAGACTGGCGCCGAGGGCGAGGAACAGCAGCAACAGGGTCAGACCGGCGATGCCGAAAGCCAGCCACAAGGGGGGCACGCCGGCGGGCGCGTCGTGGGCGTGGCCCGGCGTCAGCACGACCGCCACCATCGCCGTGTAGTGCATCGCCACCACCCCGGCTCCCAGAACCACGGCGGCCAGCGCCTGCCAGCGGGACCGGGAGTTTCGCCGCGCCGTCGTCAGCGCCGCGGTCGAGGCCAGGAAGGCGACGATTACCGAGGCCGCGACCCACTCGGGCCGGTAGCCGATCTCGACCGTGCTGCGCAGCGCCGACATGCCGAGATAGTGCATGCCGCCGATGCTCAGTCCCATCACCGCGCCGCCGCCGATGAGGCGGGGCAGGGGGCGGTCGGGCGCGCTGCACACGACAAAGGCCACGGCGGTGCCGGCCACAGCCAGCGCCAGCGAGGCCAGGGTGATGCCGAGGTCGTAGGAGACGGGGCCACCGGGGTCGAACCCCAGCATGGCCACGAAATGCATCGACCAGATGCTGACGCCCATCGCCAGGGCGGACAGACCGACCCATTGCGCCTGCGCCTTGCCGTCGTGACGCCGGGACCGCCGGAACAGGTCGAGGGCGGTCCACGAACCGAAGACCGCCAGCAAGGTCGAGAGCAGGGGATAGATCAGAGAGTGGTCGTGATGCACGGGTTTCCGGTCCAGCTCATCGCAAGTGTTATCCGAACCTTGGCCGTCGCACCACATCAGCGTTCGCGCTGCGCGGGGCATGGGGTCGCATGTGCGACGAACGGGGCAATCGCTGTTTCTGAAATTGATAATGAGTTGCAGATTCAATTTATCGCGGATAACTCACGCGCCGATGAAAGTTTCGGGGTGCACGTCCATGGTTCTGCGTTCTCTTCTCTCCACAGCCGCCGCAGCGGCTCTGCTGTCCGGTTCCGGCGCGGCGATGGCGCAGGCCGCGCCCCAGGCCGTGCCGCCCGCCGCCATTCCCACAGTGGTGGTGGACGACAGCGCGCAGGCTTCACCCGCCGCTCCGGTCTACGGCACGGGGGCGGAGTCGGGGACGACCACGCTGAACCGCGAGGCGGTGCAGGATCGCGCACCGGGTTCGGGCGATGTGAACAGCATCCTGCGCATCGTGCCGACCGTGCAGTTCAGCAACTCGGCGGGCAACGCCAGCCGCGACAGCCTGCAGGATCTGCGTCCCTCGACGGTCTCCATCTCGGGCGGTTCGGTGAACGAGAACCTGTTCATCCTCGATGGCGTCGGGGTGAATTCCTACATGTACGATGAGGACGCCGGGGCAGGGGACTTCACCGGCGTGGGCGTGGCGGCCGCCTCGGCCCAGACCCATTGGGTCGACGCCAGCCTGGTCGGTGAACTGACGGTGATCGATTCCAACGTGTCGGCCCGCTACGGCGACTTCACCGGCGGGGTGATCGATATCCGGACCCGCGCTCCATCCCACACCTTCGGCTTTGAAACCTACTATGGCCTGACCAGTGACGGCATGGCCGAATATCGCGTCTCGGACCTGGCGCGTGAGGCTATCGGTTCGGGCGCCATGCCCGGCACGCCCGAGTTCGAGAAGGAACGCTTCGGCTTCAGCGTCGACCTGCCGGTGAGCGAGCGTTTGCGCCTGCTGGCGGCCTATAACCAGACGAACGCCACCGTCACCAACTTCCCGGGCAACAACTACCTGTCCTACGGCTCATTCGGCCTGCGCAGCCGGGGTGAGAATTATCTGCTGAAGGCCGAGTACGATCTGGCCTCGACCGTCACCCTGACCGGTCAGGTCAGCTATGCGCCGTACGAAAGCCAGGCCCGCCAGACCAACACCGCCTATGACAACCTGATCACTTCCAACGGCGGCGGTCTGACGACGAAGATCGGGCTGGACGGGAACCGCGGCGTCGCGGCCTGGAGCCTGGACCTGTCGTACGCCAACACCGACAACACCCGGGATGCGCCCTGGGGCACCTTCAACATCTCGACCTCGGCCCCCGGCATGGCGGGGTGCTCGGCCACATCCAGCTGCACCATCGGTTCGGCGGGCGACTTCATCCAGGAACAGGATGTCACCAGCCTGCAGGGCGAATGGGAACAGCCGCTGGGCTTCGGCAATCTGAGCGCCGGCTTCGAGATTTCGAACGTCAAGGCGCACCGCGAGCGCCCGCAGGAACTGATCTCGCACCTGAGCTCCAACATCAGCCCCAACACCGTCTGCACCACGGGCGAGAGCCTGGCCTGTCGCAACGGATCCTACGCCCTGACGACCCAGCTGCGCTACGGCGCCTTCGACGCCCGCGCGGAGATCAATGCCTACGCCCTTTGGGCCGAGTACCAGTTCGACCTGGCCGGCTTCGATGTGCGTGCGGGCCTGCGCTATGATCACGAGGACTTCCTGGACAACCACAACATCGCGCCGCGCCTGTCGGTGTCGCGCGACCTGCCGTGGGCCGGGATCAATCTGACGGCGGGCCTGAACCGCTACTACGGCCGCAGCTTCGTCGGCTACGCCTTGCGCGAAGGGGCCGGCGTGACCCGCACCTACAGCCGCGCCGTCACCGTGGTCGGAACCGAGCGTCGCTGGAGCGACAACTGGGTGCTGACCAACCACACGGACAGCAACCGCTATTCAGGTCTGGGCCTCGACACACCCTATTCGGATGAGGCGACCGTGGCCCTGACGGGGCCGATCGCCTGGATCGGCGGCCAGTACCGGATCAAGGGCATCATCCGCGAGGGCCGCGACCTGATCGCCAGCTCGGCCCGCACCACCGAGGTTTACGACCGCGAGACCGGCACGACCGCCACCCGCAGCGTCTACACAGCCACCAATGACGGCGAGCGCAGCTACAAGGGGCTGTCACTGGAGTACACCCGTCCGATCGGCGACAACCACGCGATCAGCCTGAGCACCAACTTCTCGCACACCGACGCGACCAACCTCAGCTATTTCGACATGTCCGACGAGGTCGAGCTGTCGGGCCGCATGGTCTACTACAACGGTCAGGTCGTGGACCTTCTGGTGGCCGTCGCCGACAACCAGCTGCAGGACCTGGCCTCGCCCTTCATCCTGAACGCCGACTGGAGCGCGCGCTGGCTGGACGGCCGCGTCCGGACCAACCTGAACGCCCGTTACCGGGACGGCTATGAGCGGGTCGCGGACACCGGCGTGAACACCAGTGTCGGCGGCGTCACCTATGACGTCTACGGCAAGGTCCCCATTGGGGATGCGGTGGATGTGAACCTGTCGGTGGACGCCGAGATCGCGCGCACGGCCTACGGCACGGTCAGCCTGGACGCTCGCGTGAACAACCTGTTCAACACCATCCTGAATGATGACTATGTCTCGCCGACGCAGCCCTACCAACTGGGTCGCAACGTCTGGGTGTCGGTGAAATTCCGGTACTGAAGTCGATCCTTCCCAAGGCCGTTCCCGCGGTCCTCGTTCTGGCGATCAGCGTGATCGCCGGGACGTGGGCCGTCGAGGGCGTGCGCGCGCAGGACGCCGACCCGGCCCCGCCCGCGGTCGTGCCCGGCAGCCCGACCATCGAAGACCTTCGCGCCGCCTACGCCGGTGCGCCCGCGACCTGGCCCGCGCCGACCCTCAGGGACGGCGCCGTCTTCGCCGAGTTCGGCCCCCTGCCGCCCGCGCCGGCGCCGGCTGACAATCCGACGACGCCCGAAAAGGTCGCGCTGGGCCAGCGGCTGTTCGACGATCCGCGCCTGTCCGCCTCGGGCCAGATCGCCTGCGCCTCGTGCCATGCGCGGGAGCTGGGCTTCGCCGACGCCCTGCGCACCTCCTTTGGCCATGACCGCCAGCGTGGCCGTCGCAACTCGCCGTCGATCGCGGCGGCGGCCTGGATGCCCGTGTTGTTCTGGGATGGACGGGCCACGACGCTGGAGGCCCAGAGCCTGCATCCCCTCGTCGATCCGCTCGAGATGGCAGGCGCCCTGCCGGACATCGAGGCGCGGCTCGCCGCCGACCCGACCTATGCCGAGGCCTTCCGCGAAGCCTTCGGCGATGAGGCGGTCAGCGTGGAACGCATCGCCAGGGCGCTGGCGTCCTTCCAGCGCAGCCTGCGTCCCGGTCAGGGCCGCTGGCGTCGCTTCATCGAGGGCGACCGCCGCGCCCTGAGCGACCAGCAACTTCGCGGCCTGCACCTGTTCCGCACCAAGGCCGCTTGCGCCAGCTGCCACAGCGGACCGCTCCTCAGCGACGGTCGCTTCCACAATCTGGGTCTGACCTTCTACGGGCGCACGAACGAGGATCTGGGGCGCTATCACGTCACCGGACTGCCGCAGGATGTGGGGGCGTTCCGCACGCCCAGCCTGCTCGGCGTGTCCCGCACCGGCCCGTGGATGCACAACGGCCTGTTCCCTCTGCTGGAGGGGACTGTCCGCTTCTACAATGCCGGGGGCGCCCATCCGCGTCGTCCGGCCGGAGCGGAGAGCGATCCCATGTTCCCGGTCACTGACCCGATGCTGCAACCGCTTCAGCTGACCGGAGACGAGATTGACGATCTGGTCGCCTACCTCGAAGCGCTCTGAGCGTCAGCGCCGGGCGCGATAGTCGATGTTGATTGTGAACTCGCGCGTGCTCCACCGCGCCCGGGCGTCCGGGCGCGGGAAGGGCTGGGTGGCGAGGATCTGATCCATCGCTGATCGGTCCAGCGCCCGAACACCGCTGGATCGCGTCAGTCGCAGTCCATGCACGCGCCCGCGCCGGTCCAGCCGGAAAGTCACCGTCACGACACCGCGCGCGCCGCCCGGGTGGCGCTTGTGCCGTTCGATCCATGCCAGCACTTCGGCGGCATAGGCGTCTGTGTCCGTGGCCGCGGCCGCCCCCAGCGTCTGTCCGCCGCCGCCCTGTGTCGCGCCGACGCCAGAGTCGGCCGGGCCCGCAGCTCCGGCCTCGGCGCCGCGTCCGGTCCCGGCGCTCATGCCCGGCGGTGCGGCGGCGTCCTGTGTGGCCCGGACCGGCGACGGCGAAGCGGCGGGCAGGGGCAGGGACACCTCGGGCGTGAACAGGACGGTGGGCGCGCGCAGCCGGACTTCCGTGGCGTCGGGTGCAGCTGCGGCGGCCTGTTGCGCGGCGCTGTCGGCCTGCGACGCGACGGCGGGGGGCGTCTCGGAATCAAAGCGCGGGCGTGGCGTCAGCGTCAGGGTGATGACCGGCGCGGCGCCCCCCTCCAGGATCGCGGGCGCGGCCGTCAGGCCCAGCGCGGCCAGCCCCGCGGCGTGGACCGAGGCCACCGCCAGATAGATCGCGACCCGCCCGCCGGACGCGGTCCCGCGAGGGCGGCGGATCACCGCCTTCCGGATACGGATCGGCGGCGCGGACGAGGCGCAAACAGACATCGCGCCTCAATAGCGATAATCACTCGCAACTTCCAGACGGCTCGGCGCTCCGAGGGCGCGATGTCTCTACCGCGACAGGCGCAGGGTGCTTCTGACCGTGCGCGGGCGCAGCGGCGTGTCCGCTCGGCGGATGATCACCGCGCCGCTGGTGCTGACCGACAGAGGGCGCGGTCGGCGCGGTCAAGCGAGTCTGACCCTCCTGCGAAGCCGGGAACGCCCAGGCTTGCGAGGCCTCGCCCTCCCCAAGGCGAAGGGTTCTCATCCCGTGCAGATTCTTTTGAGGCAAGCGACCGCGCGCGGCGTCTTACCCATGAGAACGTACAATGCCCGCTGTGCGTCTCCCCGCCACCCGGCCTCGCCTCTTCTGTCGAGGCCGGGTGGCATACTGGACATGGTGACGCGATGAAGACCCCAACGCCGAAATCAGCCTACCTCGGCTGGCTGTCCCGCGCGCTCGCGCGCCGGACCCATCCGCCGCTCGTGATGGATGCGCCGGACGATCTGGTTCTGGGCTACGCCACCGGCTACGACGCAGCCATGATCGCGCCCTTCGTGCGGTCGCTGCGCGCCGTGTTCGATGGCCCTGTGGCCCTGGTGGTCGACAACCGGCCCGATGTTCTGGAACTGCTGGCCGAGCATGATGTCGAGGCCACGCATCCCGAGGGCTCCCAAGGATGGGAGCCGCATGCCGTCATGTCGCGTTTCGCCGCCTACGCCCGGTTGATCGAGCGCCACCCCCACGCCGTCGATGTGTTGCTGACGGACGTGCGGGACGTGGTCTTCCAGGCCGAGCCCTTCGGTCCCCCGCCGCGCCGGCTGGAGGTCTTCGTCGAGAACGAAAACGGCCGTCTGGGTGATCACGCCTTCAACATGAAGCATATGACCGCCCTGGTCGGCGAAGAGATGACCGCGACCCTGGTGGACAAGCCCTGCATCTGCGTGGGCACGGTGATGGGGCCGCGCGACGACGTCGCCCGCTTCTGTCGGATGATCCTGATGCTGGCCGCCATTCCGCGCTCGGAGATCGGCGGGGCCTTCGGCGCCGATCAGGCCGCCTGCAATCTGGCGGTTCACATGGATCTGGTCCGGGCCGAGGTGAGGCCGAATTTCGGCCGTGTCGCCACCCTTGGCATGACGCCAGGCGACAGGCTGGGTTTCGCGAAGGGCAAGGTCGTCAATCCGGACGGCGGCGTCAGCCCCATCGTCCACCAGCACGACCGACACCCGCATCTGGCCGGACCGCTGCACCACCTGTGGGGCCGTGACCTGCGGAAGTGTGATCGCGTCCAGCCCAGGACCGTCTCCGACCGGGGCCGCAAGCTCAGGCAGTCGCTGCTGCGCCGCCTGCCGGAATTGCGCTGACCCTTTGACCCGTCTCCGCGTTCCGGCCGTCTCCGATGTATGATCTCTGGCGCTCGGGCTTCATCCGGCGTCCGCTGGCGCACGTCATGGAGCCGGCGGGGCTGGACCCGGCCAGCGTGGTCTGGCTGCCCGAGAGCGAGCGCAACTTTCGCTATGTCGCCGACCCGTTCGGGATCGAGCGCGACGGTGTCCTGACCGTCTTTGTCGAAGCCTTCGACTACCGACTAGGCCGCGGTGAAATTCACTACCTCCAGTACGACGCGGATGATCGCCTCGTGGGGCAGGGCGTGGCCCTCGCCGAGTCCTTCCACCTGTCATACCCCGGCCTGATCGAGGACGATGGCGTGCTGTACATGCTGCCCGAGGGGCACAGGAGCGGCGTGCTGACCCTGTACCGCTGTGTCCGCTTTCCTGACTTTTGGGAGCCGGTGAGCCAACTTCTGAACCTGCCGGCGATCGACGCGACCGTGGCGCGCTCTGGCGGACGGTGGTGGATGTTCTACGCCCTGCCGGGGCCGGACAACCGCGCCATGCGTGAACTGCATGTGGCCTGGGCCGAGCGGTTGCGGGGACCCTGGGTCCAGCATGGAAACAACCCGGTCCGCGCCGGGCTGGCTGACAGCCGCCCCGGCGGTACCGCGTTCGAGCACGACGGCGTCCTTCACCTGCCGGTTCAGGACTGCGAGGGGGGCTACGGGCGGCGTATTCGCCTGCTGCGGCTGGATGTGCTGAACCCCGACCGGTTCGAGGCGACCGAGGTTCGCCGGTTCGAGCCGGACGGGGTCCTGAACGGCTATCCGGACGGTCTACATACCCTTTCGGGTCTGGGCGACATGACCTGCATCGACGTCAAGGCGCTTCATAGCTCACGTCAGGAGAGGCTGATCCGCATCCTTTACAAGCTGCGTCGGCTGTTCGGTCTGAACGGTCCGCGCATCCGGAGGGCCGGCTGATGCGCATCGCCGTCGTCATGCCGCGCGGCAGCCTGATGGACCGGGGGCGGACCAACTCCATGGAGACGGTCGCCCTGACGCTGAACGCGCGCAGTCGCTACGGCGATGACGTCCGCATCATCTGTGACGCAGGCGCGGCCCATCCCGCCATGCCCGGTCTGGTCACCGTGCCCAACGGTCTGGGCAGGGGCGAGCGGACCAGGGCGGTCGCCGCCCTGCTGCACGCGCTCGCACCGCACATCATCGAATACCATCAGCAACTCGGCCCGGCCGCCGAACTGGCAAAAGGCCTGCCCGGGCCGGTGCATGTCCTGTACCGCCACACCCGCATCAAGCCGCCGGGCAATCCGTTCGAGCGTTTCCGCTATCGCCGCCGGCTGCGGACCTTCGCCCATCTGCTGTTCGTCAGCGACGCGGCCTGCGCGGAGTTCCGCGCCGACTATCCGCGTTTCGACGGCGCGATCTCGTCGGTGTGCAATCCGATCGATCTGGAGGTCTGGCGCGGGGACGCCGAGGTTCGCGAGCGCCTGATCCTGTTCGTGGGACGGGCCCTGCCAGAGAAGGGGCTGGATGCTTTCTGTGAGGCGCTGGCCGTGGTTCTGGATCGCCATCCCACCTGGCGCGGCGCCCTGATGCTGGGCGACTGGGACAGGCACGCGGGCTGGGCCGCGCCACAGATCTCCACGCTAGAGCGCTTCGGCGACCGGGTGGAGGTGCATCGCTCGGCCCCCCTCGCCAAGGTGGTCGAGCTGACCCGCCGCGCCGCCGTCGCCGTCACTCCGTCGCGGGTGGCCGAGGCGCTGGGCCTGACCGCACTTGAAGCCCACGCGGCCGGGGCCGCCCTGGTGTCCTCCGGGCGCGGCGGCCTGCGTGAGGCCAGCGGCGAGCACGCCCTCTATGTCGATCCGCCTGAGGCGCCCGGGCTGACCACGGCCATTTTGCGTCTGATGGAGGACGACGACCTGCGTCGCCGGATGGCCCGCGCTGGTCAGGCCCACGTCGCCGCCACCCACACGCCCGCCGTTCGCGCCGCCCAGCTGGATGACCTGCGTCACCGACTGGTCCGCGAACGGGCCGCCCGTTCCGACCCTGCCGGTCGAAGCGCCGCATGATCTTCGGATCAGCGGTTTCACCCCCGTTTGACAGAGGCTCGCCATGGGCGGACGCACCTTTCTGACCACGCTCTTCTTCGGCAAGGAAGCCGCCGCCCGCCGCCGCGCGGCGCGGACCCGGCACATCCGCGACCTGCCGGATCGTCAGCTGATGGCCAAGGCCTTCATCCCCGCCTTCGCCGCCGAGGGCGGCCGGATCCTGTGGGTCGGCTGCCGCGTCTATACCGCTCCGGACTATGCCGCGCTGGAGACACAGGGCGCGCAGGTCTGGACCACGGACATCGACCCCGGCGCCGCCCCCTTCGGCCATGGCGAGCGCCACCGCACGGGGGATGTGTGCGAGATCGACACCGTCTTCCCGGACATGATCTTCGACGCCATCCTGTGCAACGGCGTCCTCGGCTACGGCGTCGATGCCGTCGAGCAACAGCGCGAGGCGCTGGCGGCCATGGCGGCCATCCTGCGCCCCGGCGGCCGCCTGTTGCTGGGCTGGAACACCGACAAGATCGAGGATCCGCTGGCGGCGGGCCTGCCTGACCCGTGGTTTAAAGCGGCCGCCTTCGCCGACCAGCCGTCCCGCGTCCACTTCGACACCGTCACCCACGTCTACGACAGCCTGATCCGTCGCTAACGGTCATTCCAGCAACGGACCGTAAGGTCATCCGGCCCGATGGGGCTTGAGCCGGTGACGGTCACAGTGCGCACCTCTGCGGCCGCCATGTCGAAATGGTTGTCGCTGAAGCGCAGGTCCGCCCGGCGCGAGGTCAGGTGCACGAAGGCCAGCCAGGTCGTCGCCGTCAGCCTGACCTGCAGCGTCGTGGCTGACAGCCGGGTGATCTCGACGTCCGGCCGCGCGCCGCGCTCCAGCGCCAGCGCCGAAACCGGGACAAACATATGCCGCGCCGTCTCGAACTGCCCTGACGCCGACGCCGCCCGCAGCACCTGATCCGCCCTCGCGGGCAGGGTCGCCGACCAGGGAACGGCATGGCCGCCGGACGCCGCCGAGAAGGGCAGGGTCCAGTCCTGCTCAACCACGCCGTCCAGTGTTTCCAGCGTGATGACGACCTCGCCCGCCAACGGGCTCAGCGTATCGTTGCTGATCCAGAGTTCCAGCGCGCCATCCGCACCGCTCCTGAACGAGGCCAGCACCGGCGCAAAAGCGCGGCGCACCGCGTGATACGACGCCTTTTCCACGCCGTCGTAGTCGATCAGGCTCCAGCTTACGCAGGGCCAGCAGTCGTTCAGCTGCCAAAGGAGGGCGCCCGAGCAGTGAGGGCGACGGCGGCGGAAATGCTCGATGCCGAACTTCAGACCCTCCGCCTGACACCACTGGGTGAAATCAACATACTCCCGAAGGGTGGTCGGCAGGCCCGTGACCGGCGTCATCATAGCGTCGGCCTTGCGCGCCTCGTCCTTGATGCGGGCCAGGAAGGCCTCGCTGTCCGGCGTCAGGTCCGCCGGATCCATCCAGCGCTCCAGCGTCTCCAGCGCGGGCGCGGCCTGCAGGCCGAACTCGCTGACGAAGCGGGAGGTGTCCTCCGCATAGCGGGTCCAGGCCACGCCCTCGGGCGATGACTGGAAGTCGCCGATCATCACGTCATCCGGGATCGGCGGCACGCCATGCCAGACGGTCCAGTCGTGGACGTCGCCGGCCTTCATGCTGTTGGGGTTCGGCCCGCCCCACGGGCTGCCGGGCCAGTAGAGCGCGCCGGGATCCAGCCGCTCGACCACCTCCGGCAGGACCTCGTCATAGAGGCGCAGTCCGGACAACCGGCCATCTTCACCGGCCTTGTCGTTGTTGATCCGGTGCATGGCTTGGCTCTCGTTGTTGCCACACCACAGGGCCATGCAGGCATGGTGGCGGAGACGACGAACCTGATCCTCGGCCTCGGCTTGCACCGAGGCGGCGGAGGCGTCGTCTTCCGGGTACTGGGCGCAGGCGAACATGAAGTCCTGCCACACCAGAACCCCCTTGCGATCGCACAGGTCGTAGAACAGGTCGGGCTCATAGACGCCGCCGCCCCAGACGCGGATCATGTTCATATGGGCGCCGACGGTCTGGTCGATGAGCCGCCCGTAGGCCGCCGCATCCACCTCACCCACGAAGGAGGAGGCGGGGACCCAGCAGGCGCCCTTTGCGAAGATGGGCACGCCGTTCAGCACGAAGCGGAAGAAGGTCGCCTCAGCTTCGTCGGGATCGGGCGACTGGTCCAGTTCGATCGTGCGTAGTCCAACTCGCTGGCGGACCTCATCGACGATCCTGCCGTCCCCGGTGAGCAGGCTGGCCGTCAGGGTGTACAGCGGCTGGTCGCCCAGATCGGCGGTCCACCACAGCGCCGGGGCTTCGATTTGCACCGGCAAGGACCGTTCGCTGGCAGGGCCTTCATGATGGAAGACGCTGGCTCCGTCCGGCGAAGTCAGGGTCACCTGGACCCGTTCGGTCCCGGCGGCGCTGACAGCGATGTCGATCCGCGCCTCAGCCGCTTCCGGTCCAACCGTCAGGGTGGTGAAGCGCAGATCGGTGAGGCGGGCGCGCGCGCGCACTTCCAGCCGGGCTTCCCGCCAGACGCCCACTGTCGGCAGGTCCGGACCCCAGTCCCAGCCCCAGCCGAACTGGGCCTTGCGCATCTGGTTGCGCCGCGACCGGCTGACCCGGTCGGTAAAGGCGGTCCACGGCGGCAGGGTCCCGGCCGGCGCCGCAAGGGCGGGCGGGTCGAAGCGGATCGCCAGACCGTGCCGCGCCCCGGCCTTCACTCGGTCGCTGATATCGAAGACCCAGCGGCGGAACATGTTGTCGGCCCGCCCGATCTCCTCGCCGTCGAGAAAGGCCGTGGCGAAGGTGTCCAGCCCCTCGAACACCAGTTCCGCCGTCTCGCCCGGGGCGAGGGCAGGGGCGTCGAAGGTCGTGCGCTGCCACCATTCGCGGTCGCGCACCCAGGCGGCGTCGGCCTCGCCGCGGCCCTGGAACGGGTGCGCCAGCCGTCCGGCCTCGATCAGGGCGACATGGGCGTCGCCGGGGGCGGAAACCGGGATCCAGCCGTTATCGCCGCTCGCGGAGCCTTCGCCCGGCGTCGCGTCACGCAGCCCCCATTGGGTCAGCAGGGTCATGATCAGACGTCCGCCCGGGCGGACTCGACCTCACCGATAAAGCGCTCGACCTCGGCGGTGGCGCGGTCGCCCGCGCCGACGAAATAGTTGTGGCCGATGTCCTCGAACGTCACCAGTCGGGCGCCGGGAATCATCTCCGCCATCGCCTTGCCCGCCTCATAGGGCACCGCCAGATCCTGCGTGCCGTGCAGCACGAGGGTGGGCGACTTCAGCCCCCGAACCTCTTCAGGATCGACGCTGTAGTGCGAGATGGCCAACGCCTGCGCGATGACGCCGTTCAGGTCGTAGGGATCCGCCGCCAGAACCTTCATGTCGCGGGCGATGGTGTCGTCCGGCGCGGCGTCGCCATAGCCGTTCTTGAACTTCGGTCTGGCCAACAGTTTCAGAACCGGCAGCGCGTTGTAGATCAGCCGGATCAGCCAGTCAGGCTTGCGTTTGATGTCCGGCGTCTTCGCCATCGTGCAGCCCAGGATTAGCGATCGGGTCCGCTCCGGGTAGCGGATGCCGAACTCCAGCGCGATGCCGCCGCCCATCGAAACCCCATAGATGTGGGCCGACTGGACGCCCGCCGCGTCAAGCACCGCCAAGGCGTCCGCAGTCATCTCCTCGACGCTGGTCCGGCGCGGCGCGTCGCTTTGCCCTGTGCCGCGATTGTCGAAGGAAATCAGGTGGTAGCGGTCGCCCATGGCCTCCTTGAGCGGATACCATAATCCCGAGCTGTAGCGGTGCCCCATGATCAGCAGAATGGGCACGCCCGCGCCCTGTTCGTCCCACGCCAGGCGCACGCCGCCGCGATCCAGAAAACGCATGATCCTCTCCCTTGTGCGGCTTGTTTCGTCTCGGGGACAACCGCTTCAGGACACACACTCAAACGACCCCACGTCAAAATCAAGATGTTCATTCGCGATTGAATGAGTGTTGACGTGGGTCGGATTCGGTGGAACTCATTCGGTCATGGCGACGCAAGATCGCCGAGGAAACATCACAGGACAGGGGGACCATCATGGCCCGTAACATCTGGATTTCGACGTCCGTCGTCGCGCTGCTCTGGTGCGGGGCCGCTCAGGCGCAGACCGCCACGCCGCCCCCGCAGGAGCCGGAAACCACCTCGCTGGGCGAGGTCGTGGTCACCGCCGAGCGCCGTACGACCAACCTGCAGCAAACCCCGATCGCGGCGGCCGTCCTCAGCGGCGAGCAGCTGCAGAACAAGGGCGTCACCAATATCGAGACCCTGCAGTTCGCCATGCCGTCGGTGACGGTCCAGAACTCAGGTCAGGGCAACAGCTTCAACATCCGCGGCATCGGCAAGACCGAAAACAGCTCCTCGATCGGCGTCGGCGTCATCACCTATCGCGACGGCGTCGCGGTCTTCCCGGCCTATTTCCAGAACGAGCCGCTCTACGACATCCAGAGCCTTGAACTGCTGCGGGGTCCGCAGGGCACCTTCGTCGGCCAGAACGCCACCGGCGGCGCGGTCTTCATCACCCAGCGCAATCCCGACTTCTCGGGCGTGAACGGCTATGTGACCGGCCAGTACGGCAGCTACGACAACATCCGTCTGCAAGGCGCGGTGAATGTGCCGCTCAGCGACACCCTGGCCTTGCGTCTGGCCGCCAACCACGAGCAGCGCGACAGCTTCTACACCGTCATCGAGGGCACGCCGACGACCGGCGGGACGCCTGGTGAGGTCGAGATCGAAAGCTACCGCGCCAGCCTGCTGTGGCAGCCGTCGGACGCGCTGAAGGTTCTGCTGAAGACCGACTACAGCCACGTCGATCTGGGCGGCTATCCGACCACGCCGGTCAACGGCACGGACGGTCTGTTCAACATTCGCTGGAACGGTCCGGCGCGGGGCGTGGACGAGATTTTCCGAACGACCCTGAACGTCAACTACCAGTTCGACAACGGCATCACCCTGCGGTCGATCACCGGCTACCAGGACGGCACCACCTCGGTGCAGGCCGATCTGGACGGCACGGCAAGTCTGCCCTTCACCTCGAACATCAAGGTCGATCAACGCCTGTGGTCGCAAGAGTTCAACCTGATCTCCCCGGACGAAGGCCGCTTCAGCTGGATTGTCGGCGCCTATTACCAAGACGACCTGATCGACTTCCCGGCGGGCCAGTTCACGACCACCCAGTATCTGTCGCCGACGATCCCGCTGCTGATCGACCTGACCCTGCAGGGTCGAAATCCCAAGTCGACCGCCGCCGTCTTCGGTCAGGTCAGCTATGACCTGACGGACGCGCTGGAACTGCAGGTCGGCGCCCGCTACTCGCGCTCGACGGTCGAGAACGACGCGATCAGCGCCATCCCGCAACTGGGCTTGGCGATCAGCCAGAACGACAAGGTCGAAGAGGACAAGGTCACCGGCAAGATCGCCCTGAACTGGACGCTGGACCGCGACAACTTCCTGTATGGCTTCGTCGCCACGGGTTACAAGCCGGGCGGCCTGAACGGTCCCAACATCCTCGGCGTGCCGCCGGGCGCCTTCGAGGGCGAAGAGGTCACCGACTTCGAGGCGGGCTGGAAATCCACCCTGTTCGACGGCCACGTCCGCACCCAGCTGGGCGCCTACTACAACATCTACAAGAATTTCCAGGTCATCGTCGGCGACCCCGTCACCCCGACGATCACCACGATCTCGAACGTGCGCGGCGATACCACCATCTATGGTCTGGAAGCCTCGGCGCAGGGTCGCTTCGGCGCCCTCGGCTTCGATGTCGGCGCCTCGCTGTCGCACTCTGAGCTGGGCGACTTCTTCGCCCTGGACGCGCGCGGAACCCTGACCGGCGCCTGTGACCCGGAAGCGGGTCCCGCCAGCGCCAACTGCGTCAATGTCGGCGGCAACGCCCAGACCTATGCGCCCGAGTTCACCCTCAGCGCGGGCGTCGAATATGACTTCCGTGTCGCCGGGGGCGTCCTGACGCCGCGTCTGGACTACAGCCACATTTCGGACGTCTGGGGCACCATCTTCGCCAACGAAGCCCGCGGCGACCATCTGGAAGCGCGTGACATCTTCAACGCCCAGCTGACCTACGACCGGGGCGACGGCTGGATGGTACAGGCCTACGGCACGAACCTGACGGACGAGGAATACGTCGGGGCGGTGAAGTCGGGCCAGCGCTACGCCGGGCCGCCGCGCCAGTACGGCGTCCGCCTGACCCGCACCTTCTGATCCGTATCGGGGCGGGCCTTCGGGTCCGCCCCACATCGTCTGAGTTCATGTCCCCCCATTCGCCGATGACCGTTCCCAAACCCCTCGACCTTCTGTCGAAAGACGCCGGCGCGCCGCGCGTCCGTCCGCTGGAAGCGATGGCGGACGGCATGCAGGCTTACGAGTTGACGGTCGACAAATTCCTGACCCATGCAGCCCGCTGGCATCCCGATGTCGAGGTCGTCTCCTGTGACATCGACGGCGAAACGACCCGGATGGGCTACGGCGCCGTGCTGGCGCGTAGCCAGATGCTGTCGGGCGCCCTGCTGGACCTCGGGCTGGAAGCGGGCGAGGCCGTCGCCACCCTGGCGTGGAACACCCGGCCGCATATGGAGATCTGGTACGCCGTCATGGGCGTTGGCATGGTCTGCCATACCCTGAACCCCCGCCTGACCGCGACCCAGCTGGCGTCCATGCTGGAACAGTCAGGCGCGCCGGTTCTGGCTTATGGCGCGGGGCTGGCCGGACTGGCCGCCGATATCGCCGCCCGCCGTCCGGGCCTGCGCCTGATGGCGCTGGACGAGCGCCCGACCGATCCCCACACCCTGGATGTCGAGGCCCTGATCGAGGCCGGTCGCCCCGTCGCCTGGGGCGGTTTCGACGAACGCACGCCTGCCGGACTGTGCTTCACCTCCGGCACCACGGGTGCGCCCAAGGGTGTCGTCTATACCCACCGCTCCAACTACCTCGTCACCCTGCGGTCAATCCTGCCGGACTCCCTGGGTCTGACGCGACAGGACACCGTGCTGGTCGCGGTGCCCATGTTCCACGCCAATGCCTGGGGCTTCCCTTTCTCGGCGCCCGCCGTCGGAGCGAAGCTGGTCTTGCCCGGTCGTGTGACGGACGGCGCACGGCTGGCCCGCCTGATCCGCGACGAGGGCGTGACCGTCACCGCCGGGGTGCCGACCGTCTGGCTGGGTCTGGTCGATCATGTCGATGCCGGCGGGGAGGGCGTGCCCTCGCTGCAGCGCATCGTGCTGGGCGGCGCAGGCTGCCCCGAAGCGCTGATGACCCGTCTGGAACAGACCCTCGGCGTTCGCGTCCAGACCAGCTGGGGCATGACCGAGCTGTCGCCGACCGGCACCCTGTCGCCGCCCGATGCCCCCGCGCGCGTCTCGGGCATCACCTCCATCGGCCTGGATATGAAGCTGACCGACGCCGAGGGCATCGACCTGCCCGACCAGCGCGGCGGGGTCGGGCATCTGAAGGTGCGCGGGGCCAGCGTCGTGAACCGCTATCTCGGAGCCCCCGCCCACGCCCTCGACGCCGACGGCTGGTTCGACACCGGCGATCTGGCGGCCATCGACGCGGGCGGCGCCCTGACCATCGCCGGTCGCTCCAAGGACCTGATCAAGTCCGGCGGCGAGTGGATCAATCCGGCCGAGATCGAGGCCATCGTCGGCGCGCTGGACGCCGTTTCGCTGGCCGCGGTGGTGGCGCGTCCTGATCCGAAATGGGGTGAGCGTCCGGTTCTGGTCGTCGAGCTGCGCGAAGCCGTCTCCGACGAGGCCTTCCGCGCCGCGCTCAAGGGCCGGGTCGCCGACTGGTGGATCCCCGACCGCATCGAACGGATTGACGCCATGCCGCTGGCCGCGACGGGCAAGATCGACAAGAACAGCTTGCGCACCGCCTACGGTCAGGCCTGATGGCGGCTTCCAAGTTCACCGCCGCCGTCCGATCCTCCGCGGAAGTGATTCCGCTGGAGGCTCCCGTGACCGCCAAACCCGCTACGGCCCGCCGCAAGGCGGCGTCGGCCCCGACAAAGGCCAAGGCCGCCGCCAAGACGCCCGGCCGCTCCAAGGCGGAACAGCGCGCCGACAGCCTGGAACAGATGCTGGACGCCGCCGAGGAGCTGTTCTCCAGGCACGGCATGTACGGCGTGACCCTGAAGGATGTGGCGCAGAGGGTCGGGGTGCACACCTCGCTGATGCACTATTATTTCAAGGACAAGCAGGACCTGTTCGAGCAGGTCGTGAAACGCCGCGCGCCGATCACCATCGGGCGTCGGGTCGAGGCGATGAAGCGGTATGCCGAGGAGACCGGCGATCATCCGACGGTCGAAGGCGCGCTGCGCGCCTTCCTCGACACCGATCTGGACCTCTACATCGAGGGCGGCGAGGGCTGGCGGAACTACGGTGCTCTGGGCGGCCAGCTGAACAACACCCCGGTCTGGGGCGCGGCGGTGATGTGGGAGAATTTCGACCCCGTCGTGCTGCAGCTGATCGACCTGTTGAAGAAGGCCATGCCGGACGCCGCCGAGGAGGACATCTTCTGGGGCTACCACTTCGTCACCGGCGCCCTGACGCTCAGCCTGGCGCGAACGGGGCGGATCGACCACCTGTCCGGCGGCCTGTGCCAGTCCGAGGATTTCGAGGCCATCAAGGCCCGCATGGCCAGCTTCATGGCCGGCGGCTTCAAAGCCATCTGCCAGCAGCGCGCAAGCGAACGAAAGGCCGCCGCCGATGCATAGTTTCGCCGGTTTCCCCGTCGCGCACCGCCCCGAAGACCTCGGCTTTGACAGCGGCCGTCTGACGCGCCTCGACGATTATATGGCGGGCATGGTCGAAAGCGGGCGCGTGGCCAGTGTCGCCACCCTGATCCTTCGCCACGGCAAGGTGGTGGCGCAGCGGACCCACGGCTCGGCCATGCTGGGCGGAGACACGCCGCTCAGCCCTGACGCCATCTTCCGCATCTATTCGATGACCAAGCCGATCGCCGCGACGGCGATGATGATCCTGTTCGAGGAGGGCCGCTGGACCCTCGACGATCCGGTGACCAAATTCATCCCGGAGTTCGCCGATCTGAAGGTCTTCGCCGGCGTCGGTCCGGACGGCGAGATGATCCTCGAGGACGCCAGACGCCCGCCGTCGATGCGCGAGGTGATGAGCCATACCGCCGGCTTCGCCTATGGGCTGTTCCCCGACTTCCATCCCCTTGAAAAGGCCTATCTGGCGGAGCGGATCGCCCGTCCCGAGGGCGCCCAGGCGTTCATCGACCGCCTCGCGGCCCAGCCCCTCATGTTCCAGCCGGGCACGGAGTGGTTCTACTCCATCGCCTCCGGCCTGCTGGGCGTGATCGTCAGCCGCATCTCGGGCCAGTCGTTCGGCGACTTCCTCCACGACCGCATCTTCGCGCCGCTCGGCATGGTCGACACCGGCTTCCAGACCCGCCCCGACAATGCCGACCGTCTGGTCACCTTCTATCAGGACGATGGTCAGGGCGGCCTGAAAGAGGTCGCCGAGGTGCTCGGCGCCCCGATCAATCCCTTCACCGCGCCGCCGGAGTTCGAGGATGGCGGCGGGGGACTGGTGTCCACCCTCAGCGACTACGCCCGCTTCGCCCAGATGATCCTCAACAAGGGTGAACTGGACGGGGTTCGTATTCTGGCGCCGGTCACGGTCGAGCTGATGGCGACCAACGTCATCCCCGATGCGGTTCTGGCGACGACCAATCCGCTTCGCCTGCTGCCCTTCAATCCGGCCTTCGGCTTCGGCCTCGGTTTCTCCGTATTCAGCGATCCGCGCCGGATGGGCTCGACCGAGGGGCGGGGCACCCTGGCCTGGGGCGGCATGGGCGGCACGTGGTTCTGGATCGACCCGGAGAACGACCTCGTTTTCGTCGGCCTGATCCAGCGGCTGGCCGACCCGATCTCCGGAGAGTTCCGGGCCAAGGCCCGCACCTTCACCTACACGGCCCTGACCCGACCCGAACTCTGACTTTCACCAACGACAGACGGACCTGAAGGTCCGCATTCCGAGGAAACGACGATGACCACCTTGGATGCCGCGGCCCCAGTCCCGCCGCCGCTCGACAGCGCCTTCCGCAAGACGAAGTGGAGCGTGGTCTGGCTGCTGACCCTGACCATCTTCTCGGCCCTGACGGTCGGGGGCCTGCTGGCGCCGATCCAGGAGGCGGTGAAGATCGACCTGGGCCTCAGTGACTTCCAGCTGGCCATGATCGTCGGCAGCGCGACGGCCATCCCCGCCGCCATCCTGTCCCTGCCCATCGCCTGGATGGTCGATCACCACACGCGGACGCGCCTGCTGATCATCCTCGCCTCCTTCTGGGCGGTCGGCACGATCGGCACGGCCTTCGCGCAGGATTTCTACGGCCTGTTCGCGGCGCGGCTGGTGTCAGGCATCGGCGCGGCCACGGCCTTCCCCGTTCTCGTCTCCATCCTGGCGGACGTCTGCATGCCCCAGCGCCGGGGCCGCTCCATGCTGTTGATCTCCATCGGCGCCTGGGCCGGGGTGGCCGCGGCTTTCGCCATCGGGGGGACCCTGTTCGGCTGGCTGGAGGCCAATCCCTCGGCCTTCGTCGCGGACATGCCGCCGTGGCGGGAGTTGCATCTGCTGGTCGGCGTCGCCGCGGCCGTCCTCGTCCTGCCGCTGTTCCTGATCCGGGAGCCTGTGCGCCACGAGGTCGAACGGGCCAACCCGCCCCTGCGCGTCGCGCTGGCCGCCTTCTGGAGTCGGCGGAAATTCCTCGGCTGGCTCTATGTCGGCAATTTCGCGGGCGGGTTTGCGGAAGGCGCCGCGGCGTTGTGGATCGGCTCCGTGCTGGTTCGCCAGTATGGTCAGTCGCCGGGCGAGTTCGGCGGCTGGGTCGGGCTGGTGATCCTGGGGTCGGGCATTCTGGGCTCGATCATCGGCGGGTTCACCGCGGACATCAGCCAGAAGCTGAAGATGCGCGGCGCGATCCTGCTGCCCGCCCTGATCGCGACGGCGCTCAGCATTCCGGCCAGCGCCTATCCGATCATGCCGAACGTCACCCTGTTCGCCTGGGTCCTGTTCGCCCTGCTGCTGGGCGGGGTCATCATCAATCTGGTGAACTCGGCGGCGATCGCCGTCCTGCTGCCGAACGAGGAGCGCGCCACCAGTCTGGCCGCCCTGGCCATCATCGCCAAGATCGTCGGCGGTCCGATGACGGCGGGGGTGATCGCCTGGATGACCCTGCTGTTCAAGGGGCCGACGGGGCTGGGCATGACCCTGACCTGGCTGGGCGTCATCACCGGCATTATCTCGCTGATCGGCTACTGGCTGGCCATGCGGAACGCCCCGCAGCCGGCCGCCGAGGCGCTGCCGGACACGCCGCCGGTCGAGGCGGCCTGAACCATGTCGTCGGTCGCCCCGGTTTCGTCCCGCGGTCCGCAGGCCGTCCACGCCGTGGTCAGCATCTCGCGCCTGTCGGCGATGACCGGGGTCACCCCGCGCGCGCTTCGTCACTATGAGGACGTTGGCCTGATCCGGCCGCATCGCGCGGCGCACGGCGTGAGACTGTTCACACCGGACCAGTGCGAACTGGCCTCGCTGATCGTGTCCCTGCGCCGGTGCGACGTGTCGCTGGACGACATCCGGACCGTGCTGGCCGAAGAGGTTTCCGACGCCGACCGCCGCGCCCGGCTGCGCGGCGTGCTTCAGCGCAAGGCCGACGAACTGGCGCGCAAGCTTGCGGTCGTGACCGCCACTCTCGCGCGCGCCGCCTGATCCGTCTAGCGTTGCTGGCCCGGTCGGATACGGGTGCCCCCACGGATACAGAGGCTCCACATGACCGCCGAAACGCCCAAGGGCATGGTCGACCATCTGCCCGGCAACGGCGGCCCGACGCCCGAGGCCCTGGCCTTCGCGACCGCCTATATGGCCGAGGGCGAGATGGACCTGACCCTGCTGGCCAAACTCGGCGACCCCGAGTTTCTGGCGGAGCGCGAACGCCAGAAGGCGGCCCAGCGGCAGGTCGACTGGGCCAATCTCGGCTACTATCGGGACGACAACGCCGCGCGCGCCGGGCAGGCGACCGACGTGGTCTTCATCGGCGACTCCATCACCGAGATGTGGCGGATCGCCCAGCCGGACCTGTTCACGGGCGGCGTGGTCAACCGCGGCATCAGCGGCCAGACCAGCCCGCAGATCCTGCTGCGCTTCATGGCCGATGTCATCGCCCTGAAGCCGCGCGCCGTGCATCTGATGTGCGGGGTCAATGATGTGGCGGGCAATACCGGGCCGACGACGCCGCAGGACTATCGCAACACCATCTTGGCCATGCTCGACCTGGCCCGCGCCAACGGCGTCACCGTCATCCTGGCGGGGCTGACGCCGGTCACCGGCCTGCCGTGGTCGCCTGAGGTGCGGGATCCGCGCGGGCGGGCAAGGGAACTGGATCGCTGGCTGGGGTCGTTTGCGACCGAGCGGGGTCTGATCCATGCCGACTATCGCCCGGTTCTGGTCGATCCGGACGGCGCGCTGCGGGCCGACCTGACCCGGGACGGCGTCCATCCGGGCGCGGCGGGCTATGCGTTGATGCGCCCTATCGCGGAGGCGGCGATGGCTAGGGCCTTGACCGGGGCCGTCTGATCGAGACCGCGGCCGGGACGATCGCCTCGCACCGTGCGTCCGCCGGACCGCTCAGAAACCGATCAGGGTCGGAAGCGCCTGCCAGCAGATGGCGATCAGCCCGATCGTCGCGCCGAGCGCGGCCATCTGGTCGGGAAAGCCAAGGCGTTTCCGGTGAAACACGACGACCAGAATGCCGCCCGTGATCAGGGCGCAGAGCCCGCTGAAGGCCAGCGCCGCCATTCGCCAGCCCGGGGCGTCCGCCGTCGCCACCACGTCCGCGACGCTGGAGATCATGTAGACGCCGATGAAGTGGACGCTCCACACGATCAGCCCGCCCAGCATCCAGGCCCACGTCCTCATGGCGCGCCCGGGAACAGGGCGGTGAGGGCGGCGGAGAAGGCGCCTTGTCCGGCGGAGTAGGCCATGAACAGGGCGATCAGCTGGAAGGTCGAGGGACGGCGCGCCTCGACGTGGCCGAACACCAGCCGCAGCAGGGCGTACAGCGCCATCAGGGCGACGATCGCCATAAAGAAGCCGTGCCATGACAGCAGGGCGAAGACCGTGGCGCCCTGACCGGTCGCGGACGCCTTAAGGCCCGCGTCGATCCAGCCGTTCAGATCGATCCACCATGCCGCGCTGATCGCGGCGGCGGCCAGGATCATCAGCAGGGTGGCGATCGCCGGACTGCGCGGGCGGTCCAGCGCCAGCACCTTGCAGGACAGCCACGCCAGACCGATGCCCAGAACGTTTCCGGCGAGGGTCAAGGCCAGGTCGGTCACGGGCGGCGGCGCGATCCAGTCCTGCGGATTGCGGCTCCACAGGAAGACGTAGCTGAACCCGGCCAGCAGGGCGATCATGCCCGCCACGATCAGGGTGATGACCATGGCCCACCAGCCGTGGCTGGATGGCCCGCTGACATAGGTCGGCACGCGGATTCCGCCGCCGACATCGACCGTATCCGCGATCCGGGGCCGGTCCAGCATCCAGCACCAGTGCATCACGCACCACACCGCCAGCACGCCGCTGATGGCCGAGGCGACGTAGGCCTGAACCGTCAGCAGCAGGAAGAGGCCGGCGGTGAACACCGCCGCCCAGACGTGCCAGGCCGACGGCATCGGCATGCGCTGAAGGTACTGCGGCTCGGCGTTGAGGGTGGAGGTGACCAGGGTCTCGCGACCACCGGTCGGCGCGTCGGGAAGGAAGTAGCGGCCCGCTTCGACGTCCCGCGTCAGACCCTTCTGCTCCCACAGCGGATAGAGGCTCTTCACCACGGGCACGGAGCGCACGGAATAGAGGCCGGTCGGCAGCCATTCCAGGCCCGGGGCGTCATGGATATTGCCGGCGTCCCGGTCGCCGAACGGACGGAAGTTGCGCGCCATGTCGATGATCCAGATCAGCACCCCGACGACGGTGATCGCCGTGCCGATGCTGGAGATCAGGTTGGGCAGCTCCAGCCCGCGCCCGGGCAGGTAGGTGAAGACCCGGCGCGGCATGGCCATCAGCCCGCTCAGGTGCATGGGCAGGAAGGTCACGTGCATGCCCGTGAACATCAGCCAGAAGGCCCATTTGCCCAGCCGCTCGCTGAGCGGCCGGGTCGAGGACATGGGCAGCCAGTAGTAGATGGCGGCGAAGAACGGGAAGACCATCCCGCCGATCAGGACGTAGTGCAGGTGGGCGACGATGAAATAGCTGTCGTGCGCCTGCCAGTCGAACGGGACCATGGCGACCATGACCCCGGTCAGGCCGCCCATGACGAAGGTGATGATGGCGCCGATGACGAACAGGCCCGCTGTCGTGAAGCGCATCTTTCCGGCCGCTATGGTGGCGATCCAGGCGAAGACCTGGATGCCCGCGGGCACAGACACCGCCATCGACGCCGCCGAGAAATAGCTGGTCGAGATGGTCGGCATGCCGGTGGTGAACATGTGGTGGGCCCACACGCCAAAACTGATGAACCCGGTCGCCAGCATGGCCAGAACGACGGCGTTGTGGCCGACCAGCGGCGTCCGCGCGATGCCCGGGATCATGGTCGACATGGCCCCGGCGGCGGGCAGGAAGATGATGTAGACCTCGGGGTGGCCGAAGAACCAGAACAGGTGCTGCCACAGCATGGGGTCGCCGCCCTTCACAGGGTCGAAGAAGGGCCAGCCGAAGACCCGCTCCAGCTCCATCAGGGTGGTGGCCAGGATCACCGACGGGAAGGCGATGATGATCATCCCCGCGAAGATCAGCATGGCCCAGGCGAAGATCGGCAGCTTGTCCAGCGTCATGCCCGGCGCGCGGTTGCGCAGGACGCCGACGATGATCTCGATGGCTCCGGCGATGGCCGAAATCTCGATGAAACCGATGCCGAGCAGCCAGAAGTCAGCGTTGATCCCGGGCGAGAAGGCGGTCGAGCTGAGCGGCGGATACATGAACCAGCCGCCATTGGGCGCCAGACCGAAGAACAGTGAGCAGAAGAAGGCCAGACCGCCGATCAGATAGGCCCAGAAGGCATAGGCCGACAGGCGCGGGAACGGCAGGTCGCGCGCGCCCAGCATCTGGGGCAGCAGCAGCACCGCCAGCGCCTCGACCGCAGGCACGGCGAAGAGGAACATCATCATCGTGCCGTGCACGGTGAACAGCTGGTTGTAGGTCTCGGCGGGCAGCACGCCCGCCATGGGCAGAGCCAGCTGGGTCCGCATCAGGACCGCCAGTGCGCCCGCCAGCACGAAGAACAGCATGGCTGCGCCGACGTAGTAGACGCCGACGAAATTGTTGTTGATCGCGGTGATCCACTGCCAGCCCTTCGGGCGGCACCAGATCTCCTCCAGCTGTTCGACCTCGCCCCTCGGCCTTGCGCCGGTGGTGGGGAAGCGCTCGTAGAGCGCGGGGTCGAACCCGGTTTCCTTCTCGAACGACCCGCTCACTTCAGGCTCTCGAGCCAGCCGGAGACGTCTCGCAGTTCCTGACCGGTCAGGACCGGATAGGCGGGCATGCGATTGCCCGGCTTGATGGACTGGCTGTCCGAAATCCAGCCCGCCATCGTGCCCTGATTGTTCGCCAGTATGCCCGCGCCCAGGGTGCGTCGCGATCCGACATGGCTCAGGTCAGGCCCGGCCTGGCCGTTGAAGGCCGTGCCCGCCACCGTGTGGCAGGCGCCGCAGCCGGCGCGGGCGAAGACGGCGGAGCCTGCGGTCGGCTGGAACGCGGCGGGGGAGGGGGCGGACTGTCGCGCCAGCCAGGCGGCATAGTCCGCCGGCTCATGGGCCACGACGACAAAGCCCATCAGGGCGTGCGGTCCGCCACAGTATTCCGCGCACTGGCCGCCATAGGCGCCGGGCGCATCGGCCTGGATCCGGATCAGGTTGCGACGGCCGGGGATCATGTCGACCTTGCCGGACAGGCGCGGCACCCAGAAGCTGTGGATCACGTCGGCCGAGTCCAGCTCGATCACCACCGGGCGACCGGTCGGGATGTGCAGTTCGTTGGCGTCCTGCACCGCCTCGCGGCCCTGATCGTCCAGATAGGCGACGCGCCACCACCACATCTCGCCGGTGACGCGCACGCGCATTTCGCCCTCGCCGGGTTCCTGCGTCAGATGGCTGGTCAGGCCCAGGCCGTAGATCAGAAGGGCGCTCAGCACCACGACCGGGAAGGCGAAGCCGCCGATCCAGACCAGCTTCTGCCCGCCCAGCCGCGTGCGCCAGCGGCGCGGTCCGAACAGGGCGATGACCAGGGCGACCACCACGATCAGCAGCACCGCCCCGCCCATGGCGAACAGCACCCAGGACAGGGTGTTCAGCGGCCCGGCGAACGGTCCCGCGGGATCGAGCGCGGGCGGCGGCCAGGCGGCGGTTCCATCGGCGGCGGGACTAGTCATGGAGCGTGTACAGGTAGGCGGCCACGTCGCGGGCCTCGGCATCGGTGATGGGCATGGCGGGCATGGCGGTGTCGGGCGCCATCGACGGCGCGTCCTTCAGGAAGGCGATCAGCAGGTCGGGGCGGTTCGGGAACTGGCCCGCGATCATCGGACTGTCCGCGAAGCCCTCCAGCGACGGTCCGGCCAGTCCTTTGGGCCAACTGACCCCGAGCGTCGCATGACAGGCCGCGCAGCCGACCCGGTCGATAACCTCCAGCCCGCGCGCGGCGTCCGCGCCCATGACGGCCCGTGGCGGGTCGCTCTTGTCCGCGCAGGCGCACAGAAGGGCGGCGAGGCCGAGCACGCCCCACCTCACGCCGGTCCCTGCTGGATCTGCCGTCCCGTCATCACGCCCCTTCGCCATTGCCGATCAAACCCGTCCCCATGGTCAAGGTTCCCCACCCGGCAAGCGGAACCGTGAGCCGCAGGCGGTGTTCGGTCGGGGTGCGCTCCTTGCTGCTTCTTCCCCTGCTGGCCCTCGCGGCCTGTTCACCCGCGACCAATGACACCGGCGCGGCCTTTACGCAGACCGGTCAGATCATCGCCATGGGCGGTGGAGAGGGCGGGCCGGCCAACGCCTGTTTCAGCTGTCATGGCCTCGACGGCATGGGCGACGGCGTCAGCGTGCCCCGTCTGGCGGGCCTGGACGCGGGCTATCTGCAAAAGCAGATGGAGGACTACGCCGGCGACGTCCGGCAGGATGTGGTGATGCGCGAGGTCGCCCGCTGGCTGGACGACGGCGACCGCCGAGCGGTCGCCCAGTGGTACGCCGCGATGCCCGCGCCCGACGCGAAAGGGGCGCCCGGTCCTGCGCCGGCGATCTATCTGCGTGGCGATCCGTCGCGGGGCGTCCCCTCCTGCGCCTCGTGCCATGGCCCTGACGGACTCGGAGTCGGCCCCGGCAATCCGGCGATCGCGGCCCAGCCCACGGCCTACACGGTCGACCAGCTACACCGCTGGCAACTGGCCAAGCGGCGCAATGATCCGCGTGGGGTGATGATCGATGCGGCCAAGAACCTTACCGACGCCGAGATAGCCCAAATCGCCGCCTGGCTAGAGCGCGCACCCGCTGCTCCACCGCCCGATACCGACGTTGCCAGCGCGTCCGCCGCCGCGTCGGCTGCAGCACGACCGGAAGCATCCCGTGGAGTACGTCGTCCCGATCGATGATCTGGTGCTTGAGCGCCGCCCCGACGTGCAGGGGGATCATGAGCAGCAGGGTGATCACCAGCCCCCAGTGCATCCATTCGCTCGCCGCCTCGATCTGCCAGCGGGTGACATTGTCGAGGTCCTGCAGAGGCATCAGTGGCCAGGCCGTGAGCCCCAGCAGGGTCAGGTCCTGGGTCCGCTCGGTGGCGGACACCATGGCCCAGCCGGTCAGGGGCAGGCCGAACAGGCAGGTGTAGAAGATGTAGTGGGTGATGCTGGCTGTTGTACTTTCCCAGCCCGGCTTGTCGGCGTCGTTGATCGGGCCCGGCGCCAGCAACCGCCAGCTGCCGCGTCCCATGGCCAACACCAGCATCAGCACGCCGATGGCGTAGTGCAGATTGTGCGCCGCTACCTTGTCGCCCCCGACCGGAAGGCGCCCCATCCACCAGCCCCAGAACAGCTGGAAGCTCACCAGCGCGGCCATGGTCCAGTGGAAGACGATGGCGACAGGCGAGTAGCGGCCTTCATCATGGTGCCCGGCGGCCCACTCCAGAACCCGGCCGATCAGCTTGTCGATCACGCTGCGGAATCCACGCGGGTGACCGCCCGGTCGGGGCCGATCCAGCGGCCCAGCACCAGAAGCGCGGCCGCCAGATAGACCGCCGCGGCCGGCGCCCACATGATCAGACCCGCGGCCTGCTGGTCCTCCAGCGGGGTAAAGCCCCAGGCTTGGGTCGTCATCAGGTGCGGTGCATAGACGGCCTGTTCGGCGAAGGTCAGCAGGGCGCCGAGCAGTCCCATCGCCACCATCGCGACCAGCAGGTGCCCGACGGCCGAGGGGGCGGCGGCGCGGCGGACGCCGGCCCAGAACCAGACCGCGCTGACCAGCAGGCTGGCCTGCATGGCCCAGTAGATCAGGTCGTTCGACAGGGCCGCGCCGTAGGCGGCGGGGGCATGCCAGCTCCAGAAGATCACCGCCTGCGCCGCCGTCGCCAGTGTCAGCGACCCGACCGGACGCCGGGGCAGGGCCCAGGCGATCAGGGGCGCGGCGACCGTTACGAGCAGGGCGTGATGCACCGTCCGCACCGAGAACAACGCCGAACTGATCGCGCACAGGGGGGAGACGAAGACGATGGCCAGCACCGCCATGGCCGCAAGGCCCAGCGCGCGCGCCCGTCCCCGGCAGCGCCAGACCAGTAGCACCGTCGCCGCGGCCAGAACGAACAGGAGCACCGGATCCAGATTCCAGCGCCAGTCGCCCGGCGTCGGCGCGGGGCCGCAATAGGGGATCCAACCCGCTGCGGGCGTCATGCGACGATCTCGATCGACAGACAGGTGATGGCGCGTCCCCTCGGCAGCTTCACCGTGAGAAGGGTCCGGGGCGCGGGGTGGTTCCCCGAAACACCGCAACGAAACGGCTCCCGACGGGTTGGCCCCTGCAACAGGCTGAACAGGAACGACGCACGAATGGCATTGAACGGACTGGCCGCGCGGCCTCTCGACACGACACGCTCCATCTTCCTCGGGTTCCCGGCGGCCCTGTTCACCGGCGGCCTGCTGAGCGATATCGCCTATCTGCGGACCGAGGTGATCCAGTGGACCAATTTCTCCCAATGGCTGATCCTCGGGGGCGAGGTGTTCACGGGCCTTCTGCTGGCCTGGGCCCTGATCGCCCTGATCCTCCAGTGGAAGACGCCCGCCCGTGCGGCAACGCTGTGGCTGTCGGTGCTGCTGGCCGTCACCTTCCTGTTCGGCCTCGTCAACAATTTCCAGCATAGCCGCGACGGCTGGAGCTCGGTCGGAACGACCGGCCTGCTGTTGTCCATCGGCTCCACCCTGTTCGCCTTCGCCGCCGCCTGGGTCGGTACGGCCTCCACCCAACGGGAGGACGCCCGATGATCCGCCGCCTGCTTGCCACTTCCGCCCTGACCCTCGTCGTCGCCGTCGCCGCCTGCGGCCGGCCGGCGGAGAACCTCAAACAGACGGGGCCGGGACCGACGCTGCCGGGTCAGAACGAGACCCTGATCCCGCCGATGAAGATCGCCACCCCGACCGGCTGGGACGGCGAGCTGCCGACCGTGCCCGCCGGCTTCACCGTCACGGCCTTTGCCGGTGATCTGAAGATTCCGCGTCAGATGCTTGTCCTGCCCAATGGCGACATCCTCGTCGCCGAAGGCGCGGGCGGGAAGGCTCCCAAGGTCCGGCCCAAGGACGTCATCGCCGGCGTCATCAAGGCGCGCGGCAAGTCGTCGGTGAAGGGCGGCAATCGCATCACCCTGCTGCGCGACGCCGATGGCGACGGCACGCCCGAGGTCCGGACCGTCTTCATCGAGAACCTGGACGCGCCCTACGGGCTCGCCTTCGTCGACGGCAATCTCTACGTCGCCAATCAGGACGCCCTGCTGCGCTTCCCCTATCAGCCGGGCCAGACGCGGATCACCACCCCGGGCGAGGTCGTCACCCGACTGCCTTCCGAGATCAATCACCACTGGACCAAGTCGCTGACCGCCAGCGCCGACGGGACCAAGCTGTATGTGGGCGTCGGCTCCAACAGCAATGTCGGCGAGCGCGGCATGTCGGTTGAGGAAGATCGGGCCGTGGTCCTGGAGATCGACCGCCTGACCGGCGCCCGTCGCACCCTCGCCACCGGCATCCGCAACCCGACCGCCCTGGCGATCGAGCCGACCTCGAACCAGCTCTGGGCCGTGGTCAACGAGCGGGACGAGCTGGGGGCGGAGCTGGTGCCCGACTACCTGACCTCGGTGCGCGACGGAGCCTTCTACGGCTGGCCCTACAGCTACTGGGGCCAGAACGTCGATCCGCGTGTGCGCCCGGCCAATGAAGGCCAGGTCCGCAGCGCCATCGCCCCCGACTACGCCTTGGGCTCCCACGTCGCGGCGCTGGGCCTCAGCTTCGCCACCAACGGCGGCTTCGGCGGCGCCTTCAGCCAGGGCGCCTTCATCGGCGAGCACGGCAGCTGGAATCGTCAGGATCTCTCCGGATACAAAGTCGTCTGGGTGCCCTTCGCCAACGGTCGGCCCGCCGGGCAGCCGGTCGACTTCCTGACCGGCTTCATCGCCGACGGGAAGGCGCGCGGACGTCCGGTCGGGGTCACCTTCGATCCCCAGCGACGCATTCTCCTCGTCGCCGACGACCTGTCCAACACCGTCTGGCGGATCGCCCCGGCGCGCTGATGACGACCGCGACGCTCAGACAGGGCGGCGTCGGCTACGTCAGCGACCTCGGTCGCGCGTTCGGCGGCGCCTTGCTGTTCAGCATCCCCCTGCTGATGACCATGGAGATGTGGCTCCAGGGCGTGGCGATGGAGCGCTGGCGGTTGCTGGCCTTCATCCTCGCCGGTCTGCCGCTGCTCTACGGCCTTGCCCACTACGCGGGCTTCTCTGACCGGCGCGGCCTGCTCAACGACAGCCTCGATACGGCGGTCGCTCTGGGCGTCGGCGTCATCAGCGCCTCTGTTCTGCTGACCCTGTTCGGCGTGATCCGGTTCGACTCCGCGCCTCGCGAAGTGGTCGGACTGGTCGCGCTTCAGGCCGTCCCCGGCGCCATGGGGGCCCTGCTGGCCCGCCGTCAGCTCAGCGGCGCGAAAGACGGCGATACCGACGAGGACAGCGCTTCCTACGTTGGGGAGCTGTTCCTGATGGCGGCGGGCGCCCTGTTCCTGGCCCTCAACGTCGCCCCGACCGAAGAGATGGTCCTGATCGCCTACAAGGCCACGCCGTTTCATGCGCTGGGCCTGATCGTCGTCTCCCTCGTCCTGCTGCATCTGATCGTTTTTCGGGCGGGCTTCGCGGGACAGGAGGAGGCGGATCATCCGGTGCGGGCCTTCCTGCACTTCACGTTGCCGGGCTACGCCATCGCCCTGATGGTCAGCCTGTTCGTCCTGTTCATCTTCGGACGCATCGACGGTCACTGGCTGCCGGGCATGGTGCAGAACATCATCGTCCTCGGCTTTCCCGCCGCCATAGGGGCCGCGGCGGCCCGGTTGCTGGTCTAGACATGGCGCGCACGCCCCGGAAAATCGCTCCCTCGCCCGACCGACCGCTGCTCCAGTGGGCGGCGGCAGCCTTCGGCGCCCTCGTCACGCTTGCGATTATCGGCGTGGTTCTGTGGGAGGCCGTCCAGCCCCCCAACCCCCCGATCCTCAGCGCCCGCATCGTTGATGTGATCCCCGCCAAAAGCGGGTTCGTGGCCGAGGTGAAGGTCGTCAACGAAGGCCTCAACACCGCCGGCGCCGTGAACATTTCGGGCCTTCTGAACGATCAGACGTCCACCGCGACCGTCGATTACGTCCCGGGACACGGCCATGCCACGGCCTATCTGCTCTTCCGCAGTGATCCACGCGCCGCCGTGGTCCGGGTCGAGGGCTGGTCCGAGCCCTGATTGCGGCGAGAGGTCCTGAACCGGCGCGGACCGTTCGCCCGTCAACCAATTCGTCGCCGCACAGGCACGGCCATTTCTTCCGCCGGTAAAGCGTGTATGCGGATCGGGCGAAGTGTTGTGGCTGGAGCCGCAGAGTTAGGCTGTTTCGACTTGCGAGCCGTGGGTTAACCCGCGGCCCTGCACAGCGGCACGGGATCATAAAGCAGCTGGTTAAGGCCACCGTCGCCCAGATCGGCGCCGCGCAAGGCGAACAAAAACCTGGCTGACCCGGTCGCCGAGTTAGCCAAGGTCGCCTGACAACCAATTGAAATAGAAAGAGATCGCCGTGCGGGGTGGCGGACAGAGAGGGATTCGAACCCTCGGTACGCTTTCACGTACACACGCTTTCCAAGCGTGCGCGATCGACCACTCCGCCACCTGTCCGTTTCCACGACGTCGCCCGAGGGCCTTCGTGTTTCGCCGGACGGTCCATCCGGCGAGGGGCGCTGATTAGAACAGTCGGCCCCCCTCGGCAAGCGCCTCATTAGCCCCCATATGGATGCGGAACGAATTGTCCGGAGTTTCCCCCCATGCTCTCGCAGAAAACCACCCTGCCCACCGCCGATACCGCCCTGCCGGGCCGGGCCGAGGCGCTGCACACCGACGAGGTCCATTTCGTCAGCGGCCGCCCGCTGAAAGGGCCGTATCCGGAAGGCTTCCAGACCGCCATCTTCGGCATGGGCTGCTTCTGGGGCGTCGAGCGCATCTTCTGGTCCCTGCCGGGCGTCTGGGTGACCTCGGTCGGCTATACCGGGGGGCTCACGCCCAACCCGACCTATGAAGAGACCTGCACGGGCCGCACCGGTCATACCGAGGTGGTCAAGGTCGTCTTCAATCCCGCCGAAATCTCGTACGCCGAACTGCTGAAGGCCTTCTGGGAGAACCACGACCCGACCCAGGGCATGCGTCAGGGCAATGACATCGGGACCACCTACCGCTCGGCCATCTATTATCTGGACGACGCGCAGAAGGCCGAGGCCGAGGAGTCGCGCGACGCCTATCAGGCCGCGCTGGACAAGGCCGGTCGCGGCCGGATCACCACCGAAATCACCGAGGCCCAGCCCTATTATTACGCCGAGGACTATCACCAGGGCTATCTGGCCAAGAACCCGGCCGGCTACTGCGGCATCGGCGGCACGGGCGTGGTCTGCCCGATCGGCATCGGTGTGGCGGCGCCCGCGTCCGAAAACGCCTGATCATGGACCGGGCAGCGATGGGCAGGGTCTGCCTGGCCCTGCCCGGCGCCTCGCTGGACCATCCGTTCGGCGATGACCCCGACGTCTACAAGGTCGGCGGCAAGATGTTCGTCATGGTCGGCGGTGAGGGCGGGGTGTCCTTCAAGGTCTCCGACATCGCCTATGAGGTGCTGACGGAGGAGGGGCGGGCCCGCCCGGCGCCTTATATGGCGCGCGCGAAATGGGTGAACCTGCCGGACCCCGACGCCTGGCCCGACGAGGAACTGGCCGACCATTTGGCCATCGCCCACGCCATTATCGCGGCCAAGCTGACGAAGAAGCAGAAGGCGGCGCTCGGGGTCGGCTAACCACCCGATTTGCGCGAATCCAAAAAACGCGGTTCTCTGTCCGTCTCGGGGGAGAGCCGGCATGACCTTCAGATCATTCATCACCATCGGCGCCAGCGCCGTCGCGCTCGGTTCCTGTCAGCAGGCGCAGGTCAAGGCGCCGGCGGACGCGCCGGCCCATGTGGTCGCCGCCAGCGATATCGAGGCGGGTCGCTACCTGATCCTGACCGGCGGCTGCAACGACTGCCATACCCCCAACTATCCGCAGACCGGGGGGCGCGTCCCCGAGAAGGATTGGCTCAAGGGCGCCGGGACGGGCTTCATGGGGCCGTGGGGCGTCACCTATCCGCACAATCTGCGCCGCACCGTCGCGGGCATGACCGAGGACGCCTGGGTCGAGATGCTGAACACCCGCGAGGGCCTGCCGCCCATGCCCTGGCCCAGCGTCCGGGCCATGGACGAGGCCGACAAGCGGGCGGTCTATCGCTACATCAAATCCCTGCCACTGGAAGGCGACCCGGCTCCCGCAGCCCTGCCGCCCGGCCAGAAACCGACCACGCCCTATGAGAACATGATGCCGGTGATGCCGGGGGCCTAGGCCAATTTATCCGGCGGGCCGCCCCTTCTCCTCCGCGATCCAGCGGTCCATCCGCTCGTCCAGCAGGGCCATCGGCAGGGGGCCGTCGACCAGAAGGGCGTCGTGGAAACGACGCACGTCGAAGCGGTCGCCCAGTTCGGCTTCTGCCCGCGTGCGGATGGCGCGCAGGCGGATTTCGCCGACCTTGTAGGCCGTCGCCTGACCCGGCCAGCCGATGTAGCGCTGCAGCTCGGTCTCGATGTTGTGGGGGGCCAGGGCCGAGTTGTCGCGGAAGCAGGCGCGGGCCTGTTCGATGTCCCAGCCCAGCCAGTGGATTCCGGTGTCGGCCACCAGCCGGCAGGCGCGCCACATCTCGTAGCTCAGCCGCCCGAACCGCTCGTAAGGCGTGCGGTAGAAGCCCATCTCCTCGCCGAGGAATTCCGAATACAGGCCCCAGCCTTCGATGAAGGCGGTCACGTCGACGCCGCGCCGGAAATAGGGTCCGTCCTCGGCCTCCTGTTGCAGGGCGATCTGCAGATGGTGGCCCGGAACCGCCTCATGCAGGGTCAGGGCGGGCAGTTCGTACAGCGGTCGCTGGTCCAGCTTGCCGGTATTGACCATATAGCCGCCGGCGATGCCGTTCTCCATCGAGCCGGGGAAGTAGCGGCCGGTGGTGTAGTTGGCCTCGATCTCTCGCGGCACCTCGCGCACGCCATAGGGGGTGCGGGGCAGGGTCCCGAACAGGGCGGGCAGATGGTCGTCGGAGCGCTTGGCCATCTCCGAGGCCTTCTCCATCAGGTCCTCGCGCGTCGTGGCGTAGAACTGCGGATCGGTGCGCAGGAAGCTGAGGAAGCCCGCGAAATCGCCGGTCCATCCCGCCGCCCGCATCTCGGTGTCCATCCGCGCCCGGATGCGCGCCACCTCCTGCAGACCCAGGGCGTGCACGTCGTCCGGAGTCATCTCCGTCGTGGTGTAGCCGCGCACCAGATAGGCGTAGATCTCGCGCCCGCCCGGCCGATGCACCAGCCCCAGGGTCTCCGGCGCGTTCGGCAGATAGTCCTCGCGCAGGAAGCGGACCCATTCCTGACGACGCGGCATGATCTGCCGGGCGACGACGTCCTGCGCCCGGGCTCTCAGTTCGGCCTGCCGGGCCGCCGGGATCGAGGCGGGCAGGGTGGCCAGCGGCTGGAGCAGGGGATCGGCCGCCGGCGTCAGCGCGGCCTCCGGCTCGATCAGGCTCAGGGCGTTCTCGACGATCGACCGGGGCTGAACCAGTCCGCTGGTCAGGCCACGCCGGGCGTTGTCCTTCTGGTCGTCATAGATCTGCGCCATGGCGTCCAGCCGGGCGATGTACAGTTCGGCGTCCTCGACGCTGGTGATCCGGGTCACGCTGGCGACATAGCCCAGCATCTGGCCCGGTCCGCCTTCGGAGCTGAAGGCGTCGATCCGGCCGGTGTCCAGCGGGATCCGGTCGCGCGCCCGGCGGATCACATAGGTCATGAAGGCGTGGTTCAGCCGGTCGTCGGCGGTCAGCCGTGACGCGTCGATCGCCGCCAGCCGGTCCGCGAAGGCCTTGAGCGGCTCCTCCTGCGCGACCTCGGCCTCGCGCGACGCGTCCGGCAGGCGGCCGAGGGCCGCCCGGTCGCCCTCCGTCCCCGCCGTAATGGGATCAAGGGCGCGCAAATAGACCTCATAGTCGTGCAGCACCTCCGCCAGCGCCGGGTCCTGGGCGTTGCGTGTGACGGCGACCGGCGGCGCGGTCTGCGCAGTGGCGGGCCCGACAAGCATGGTCTGGGCGCAGGCGGCCAGCAGGGCGGCGGCCGAGGCGGCGAGAATGGTCTTGTTCATGGGGGCTCCCTCCCGGATCCGGGCGGGACTGCACCGGAGCCGGGCGGTCGCGTCAACCGCAGAAGGCGAAGAACTGCTCGACCCGCTCCCGCGATCCCGGATGCGGGGCGTAGGCGTGTCGCTGATCCCCCTCCCAGACGGCCAGCCAGCCGACCCGGCGGAAGCGCAGGAAGACCGGATCACCGGCCTTGGCCTCGGCGCTCAGGAAGACGCCGTCGTTCACTTCCGACGACTCGGACGCCGCCGGATAGCGTTCAGTGTCGCCGCCGGACTCCAGATGGATCTCGTGGGGTGCGCCTTCCGCTGCCACGGTGTTCAGCCCCAGACGGCCTGAGTTCTTGCGGCAATCCAGCCCGATCCGCAGGTCGTCGCTCTCTTCCAGCCCATAGGCCAGACGCGCCTCGCTGCCGTCCTGATGCAAGAACCAGTCATAGTGTTCGACCGGGGCGGGTGCGCCGCTGGACGCTTCCGACAGGTCCATCCCCGGCTGGCCGGTGGTGTTGCACGCCGCCAGCGCCAGCGTGAGGCCGGAAGCGACGATCAGGACAGGCAGGCGCATGGACGGACTCCGGTTCAGCCGGAGCACAGTTCCGCGAAGCGACGCAGCTTGGCAAGGTGCGCGGCGGGCACGTCGACCGCGCGTCGCTGTTCGCCGACGGCGACGCCCAGCCGGCCTGTCGTGCTGAAGGCGGCGAAAATCGGATGATCGGTGCGCAAGGCCAGCTTCAGCCCGCCGCCGCGCGCGGCCTCCGCTTCGGCCATCGCCGTGGCCTCTCCGGCCGTCACCCGCGCCATGCCCGCGCCGCCTTCGCCGCCATACAGCGTCAGGCGCGCGACGCTGCTTCCCGGATCGCATTCCAGCGTGGTGCGCAGGTTGGCGGTGTCGGGCACCTCGTTGGCCAGGACCACAGGGGTGTCGGTGTAGAGCGTCCACGTCCAGGCCACCGACGGTGCGGCAGAGGCTGTTTGTGGCCAGAGGGCCAAGGCCGCCGTGGCGACCAATAGAAAGCTCATGGGTTCAGCCCCCGCTGATGCCTGATGTCTCTAAGACGTGGTCAGGCGTGATCTGTTCCGCAATAGGAGAAGAAGCGGTCGATCAGCACGCGTTCGTCGCGCGTGGCGGTCAACTGGAACTGTCCCGCATCGCCCTCGACCGCCAACCGGCCGCGCCGCACCAGGTTCTGCATGGTCGGGTCGCGCAGCGAGATACGGCTTTCCGCGGCCAGATCCCCGTCCAGCGGGTCGATGGCCGTTTCGGTCATCGCGGCCTGGATCAGGCGCGGGCTGGCGGGCTGAACGTCGCCGTAGACCACCGCCTGGGCATGGCCCGGTTCGCAGGTGATCATCAGGGCCAACTGGTCGGAGTTCTCGACACCATAGGCCAGCTTGGCCATGCCGCCCTCCTGGCTGAGGTGCCAGCCCATCCCGGTCTGCACGGTCTGGACGTCGCTATTCGACGCGCTCGATTGCGCGGCGAACGCGATCAGGCCCAGGGCGGCGACAGCGGGGACAGCAAATTTCAGCATGGACGAACACTCACCTCTGAGGGGCAAACGTTGATGTCTGTTAAGAGTTCACGGCTCAGCTGAACGTCGTCTGACGAAACTCATCCTGTGATGGAAATGCCGCTCCGCTCCCGCCTCGCCATCGTTATCCCGGACATGCGCTCGCGTAGCGGGCGCCGGCCTTCACCTGGATGACGATAACGGGACAAGAGATCAGAACGGGCTGAACCGCTCGACCAGCGACTGCGCTGCCGGGGAGGCCTGGACGCGGCTGATGTCGCCACGGCCGCCGTAGCTGATGCGGGCCTCGGCGATCTGGGTGTGCAGGATGGTGTTGGCCGACGAAATGTCCTCGGGCCGTACGATGCCGGCGACGGTCAGTTCGCGGACCTCGCGGTTGGTGCGCACTTCCTGCCGGCCCTGGATTACCAGATTGCCGTTCGCCAGCACATCGGTGACGACGGCGGCGATGGTCAGGCTGACCTTCTCGGCGCGGTTGACCGAGCCCGAGCCCGCGGCGTTGGTTTCGCCTTCCATCCCGATCATGTTGGCCGCATCGAATCCGCCCGGGAACAGGCGGCCGAGGCTGCTTTCCAGACCGAAGAAGTTGGTCACCCCGCCCGAGGCGGCGTTGGTGCGGCTGCGGTTGGTGGAGTTGTTGGTCTGGGCGCGGTCGTCAATGTCGATGTTGACCGTCAGAATGTCGCCGACGTTCCGGGCGCGCTGGTCGCCGAAGAAGGTGCGGGCGCCCGTGCGCCACAGGCTGTTGGCGCTGGCGGCGCGGTCGGCGCGCTGCGTTTCCGGCGAGGGCAGATAGACCTGGCTGGTCGGCACCAGGGCGGCCGGATAGCCGATGGGCGCCAGTTCGGGGCCGCGCACCGCTTCCACTGCGGTGGAGCAGGCGGTCAGGGCCAGCGAGGCGGTCACGGCGGTGGTCAGGATCATGGCGGTACGCATGGTGCTTCCCCTTAGCGGGCGGCGAACTGTTGTGAGGCGGCGGGCGTGCGGGTGGCCGGACCGGCGATGGCCTGTCCCGGCGCGGTCGCCACGGCGTCGATGATGCGGTTGGATTGCAGGTTGCGGATGGCCAGGCGCTGGCCTTCGCCCGCATTGCCTTCGGCGCGGCCGGTGATGGTCAGGCGCACGCCGCCGACCTCGTACAGGACCTCAACCATGTCGTTGCGGTTGATGATCCGGTCGGCGGCCCGCACCGGCGTGGCGCGAACATGGACGGGGGGCGGGGCGGCGACATCACCGCCTGCGGCGACCACGGAGGCGGTCAGGGCAGGGGCGCCCGGCGCGGCGGCGGCGTCACGCACGACCACCCGGCGCAGCCCGGTCGGATTTGCCCAGTCCAGCCCGGCCTGACGCGCCAGACCCTGAAGCTGGCCCGCCTCGAACACGATGGAGGGGCCCGCGCGGCGGCCGACGACGACATTCGCCGCCCCGCCCGCGCCGTCGAAGATGTCGCTTAGGGTGACCTGACCGTCGGCATCGGCCGGGTTGGCCTTCAGGGTGACCGGGCCCGCCAGCGCCGGCCCGGCCAGCATCAGGGCGGCGACGGCGCCGAGGATCAGCGACCTCATGACTTCACCTGCGCGCTGATCGACAGCATCTGGTCGGCGGTGGTGATGACCTTGGAGTTCATCTCATAGGCCCGCTGGGCGATGATCAGGGCCGAGATTTCCGACACCGCGTCGACGTTCGACGACTCGGTGAACTTGTGCAGGATGTCGCCGTAGCCGACCTCGCCGGGCGTGCCGACGTTGGCGGCGCCCGAGGCCGCGGTCTCGAGCAGCAGGTTGTCGCCGATCGCTTCCAGCCCGGCCTCGTTGAAGAAGGTCGCCAGTTCGATCTGCCCGACCGTCTGCGGCGTGACATTGCCCTGGGTGAAGACCTGCACCTGTCCGGACTTGGAGATCTGAACATCGACCGCGTCCTGCGGAATGGTGATGTTCGGCTGCACCGCATAGCCGTCGTCGGTGACCAGCTGGCCTTCGCCGTTGATCGCGAAATTGCCCGCGCGGGTATAGGCCGTCTCGCCCGAGGGCATCAGGATCTGGAAATAGCCGCGGCCGTCGATGGCCATGTCGTACATGCCGCCGGTGTTGGACGGGGTGCCCTGGTCGGTGACGCGATAGACGGCCCCGGCCTTCACACCGGCGCCGATCTGGATGCCGGTCGGGACGACGGTGCCCTGGGTGGACGACTGCGCGCCCATCCGCTCGACGTTCTGGTACAGCAAATCCTGGAACTCGGCCCGTTGGCGCTTGTAGCCAATGGTGTTCATGTTCGCGATGTTGTTGGAGATGACCTCCACGTTCAGCTGTTGGGCGGCCATGCCCGAGGCGGCGGTTCTCAGCGCGCGCATGTCTCAGTGCTCCCTTACGAAACCCGGCCCAGCCGCTCGACCGAGCGGCGTGACAGGTCAGTGGTGTTTTCGATCATCCGGGTCACGCTCTCGTAGGCGCGCTGGATCTCGATCAGGTTGGTGATCTCAAGGATCGGATTGACGTTGGAGCCTTCCAGCATGCCCTGACGCACCTGGGCGTCGGTCGCCTCGTTGGCGACGGCGTTGGAGGCGTTGCGGTACAGGCCGTCGCCGCTCTTCTCGAGCGCGCCGAGGCTGTCGAAGCGAACCAGCGACAGCCGGGCCACGACCTCGCCGTTCTGGCTGATGGTGCCGTCACCGCCGACTGAGGGCTCGCCCAGGGTGGTGTCCAGGATGATCTCGCCGCCGTCGCCCAGCACGGCCTTGCCGCCCTGCGTCGTCAGGCGCCCGGTGGGGTCCAGGGTGAAGGCGCCGTCGCGGGTATAGGCCTCGCCGGCGCCTTCCTGCACCTTGAAGAAGGCGTCCTCGCCCTCGATGGCGAAGTCCAGCGAGCGGCCCGTCTGTTCCATCGCGCCCTGGCCGTAATCACGACCCACGCCGTTATCCAGCACGAAGCTGACGCCGGGCCGCACGAAGGCGTTGCGGGCCCGCTCGCCGACCTCGGTGCCGACCAGCAGTTGCTCGACCTTGAAGCCGCTCGTGTTGGCGTTGGCGATGTTGTTCGCCACGACATCCAGTTCGCGGCGAAGCGTCATCTGGCGTGACAATCCGGCGTAGGCTGCGTTTTCCACGGGCGGCTCCTTTCGGACTTCCACCTCGCAACGGCTGTGCCAACAGGGTTAATCCAATGGTGGCCTGCGTTTGAGCTGCAAAGCTGCATTTGGCGCCCGGCAGGATTTGCCGATCGTAAACGGCTCGTTAACCAAACACGGCTGAATTGGAGGCTGAGATTCTCGGGGCGCGGGCCGGATGCTGAAACTGGGCAAGAAAAAGGGCGGGGGCGGTGACGCCAACCTGCCCGCCACGACCGACGGCGAAGGGGCCGAGGGCGAAGGCGCGCCGGCGAAGAAAAAGCTGCCCCTGCTGTTCATCGTCATTCCCGCGGCCGTGGTCGTGCTGGGCGGCGGCGGCGCGGCGGCCTTCATGATGATGCAGCCCAAGTCGGCTGCCGCCGAAGACGCCGGCGGCGGTCACGGCGAGGAGAAGGCCGGCGGCCACGGTGAAAAGAAGGCCGAGAAGAAGGGCGGCGGCGGTCACGGCGGCGGCGCGGAAGGCGAGGCCAACCCCGCGCTCGGCACCATCGCCGAAGGCCCCGACGGCGTCACCTTCTACACCCTCCCGGACATGGTGATGAACATCCAGTCCGCCGATGGTCGCCCGACCTATCTGAAGCTGAAGCTGACGCTGGAGATGCAGGACGCCGAACTGGCCTCGCACCTCCAGGGCGAGATGCCGCGCATGAACGACATGTTCCAGAGCTTCCTGCGCGAACTGCGTCCCGAAGATCTGGCCGGGTCCGCCGGCAGCTTCCAGCTGCGTGCGGAGATCCTGCGCCGCGTCAACCTGATCGCCGCCCCCGGCAAGGTCGACGCCGTGCTGATCGAAGAAATGCTGGTGCAGTAGCCCATGACCGACGCCGCCTTCGCAGACGAGGCCGATCCGTTCGCCGAGCCCCTGGCCGACGATCGTCCCGTCGCGTCCGAGCGGGTCCTCAATCAGGATGAGATAGACAGCCTTCTCGGCTTCGATCTGGGCGACGACGACGGCTCCGAGCGATCGGGCATTCGCGCCATCATCAACTCGGCGCTGGTGTCCTACGAGCGACTGCCGATGCTCGAGATCGTCTTCGACCGCCTCGTGCGCCTGATGACGACCAGCCTGCGCAACTTCACCTCCGACAACGTCGAGGTGTCGCTGGACAACATCTCGTCGATCCGCTTCGGCGACTATCTGAACTCGATCCCGCTGCCGGCCATCCTGGCCGTTTTCCGGGCCGAGGAGCTGGACAACTACGGCCTGCTGACGGTCGATTCCAACCTGATCTATTCGATCGTGGACGTGCTGCTGGGCGGCCGCCGCGGCACCGCGGCCCTGCGCATCGAGGGGCGTCCCTACACCACCATCGAACGCGTGCTGGTGCAGCGGATGGTCGAGGTCGTGCTGGCCGACGCCCGCGCCGCCTTCGAGCCCCTGACCCCCGTCCACTTCAACCTGGACCGGCTGGAAACCAATCCACGCTTCGCCGCCATCGCGCGTCCTGCGAACGCGGCGATTCTGGTCAAGCTGCGCATCGACATGGAAGATCGCGGCGGCCGGATCGAGCTGCTGCTGCCCTACGCCACGCTCGAGCCCATCCGGAAGATGCTGCTGCAGCAGTTCATGGGTGAGAAATTCGGTCGCGACAACATCTGGGAAGGCCACCTGGCCACCGAGCTCTGGACCACGGAGACCGAGGTCCGCGTCGTGCTGGACGAGCAGCAGGTGCCCCTGTCACAGGTGCTCGCCTTCAAGGTCGGCGACACCCTGATGCTGAACGCGACCCCCGAATCCAACGTCTCGGTGCGGGCGGGCTCCATTCCGCTGACCGTCGGCCGCATGGGCCGCAAGGGCCAGCATATCGCCGTGCGTATCGAGGCCCCGGTGAACGTCGAGGCCGCCTCCAGTCTGGTGAAGGGAAAACGCTGATGACCGGCATGATTCTGGACGGCATCCTGATGTTGCTGCTGGTCGCGGCGATCGGCTACGGCATCCGGCTGGAGCGCAAGCTGACAGCCCTGCGTGCGGGCCAGCTGGCGTTCGCCTCGGCCGTCACCGACCTGAACAGCGCCGCCGGCCGCGCCGAGGCCGCCCTGGCCTCCCTTCGCGCCTCGGGGCAGGAAACCGACCTGCTGCACGACCGCATCATCAAGGCGCGGGAGGTGAAGGCCCAGCTGGAGACCCTGATCGCCCGCGGCGGCGACATCGTCCCGGCCCGCGCCGCCGAACCCGTTCCGCGCGCCGAACCGCGCGCCGCTGCGCCGCGTCCTGTTCCCACGGCCGCCGCGCCCGTCTCGGAAGACGACGCCCGGGCCGCCCGCATGCAGGCGCTGGCCGAGCGGATCCAGGGCATGGCCGCTCCGGCCCGCGCCCCGGCCGCCGGCAACGTCCACGCCATCCTCGGCGCATTGACCGCGCATGGGGCCGCTAACCAGTCCGCGAAGCAAAGCCTCAACCAGGCGCGCCGTAGTCTGGACGACGATCTGTTCGCCGCCTGATTTTTCCCTCTCCGGGTTTCGAGTTCCTTCATGGCCAAAATCCCCCGCCTCCTGCCCCTGATCGCCGTCGCCATCGGCGGCGTGGTGATCATCCGCGCCATTGGCGTGGCGCCGGGCCTGTTTGAAGGCGCCAAGGCCTGGGCCGAAGAGGCTGTGGCCCCCGCCGCCGCCGCTGCGCCGCCCGCCGCAATCTGCGCCCTGTCGCCCGAGCAACTGGCCCAGCAGGCGGGCATTTCTCCGGCCGAGCTGCGCATCATCCAGTCACTGTCCGCCCGTCGGGTCGAGCTGGACGCCCGCGACACCGATTTCGCCTCCATGCTGCCCCTGATGACCGCCGCCGAGCAGAAACTGGACGCCCGCGTTCAGGCGCTGGAGCAGGTCAAGGCCGAGGTCGCCGCCCTGCTGGGTCAGGTCGATGAGAAGCAGAAGGCCGAGAACGACCGCCTGGTCGCCGTCTACACCGCCATGCGCCCGCGAGAGGCCGCCCGCGTCTTCTCGACGCTGGACGACGATGTGCGCCTGCCGGTCGCCGCCGCCATGCGTCCGCGCACCCTAGCCGCCATCATGGCCCAGATGGACCCCGCCGCCGCCCGCACCCTGACCGAGAAGCTGGCCCGCCGCTTCGCCGCCCAGCAGGCCCTGGCCGCCCGCGTCGCCGCCGCGACCGCCGAGCCCGCGCCTGAGGCGGCGC
>JBKBSD010000016.1:0-22499 GCA_046291915.1 Brevundimonas sp. | reverse complement strand
CGGCGTCGGCGGGGTGCGCGGGGGCGTGGGCTGGGGACGTGGCGGCGTCGGCTGCGGACGCGGCGCAGGCGTGGGCCTGGGCGTCGGACGCGGCGCGGGCGGCGGCGGAGTCGGGGTCGGCTGGGGCGCGGGCGGCGTGGGCTCCGGCAGAACCTCGGACGGCGCGGTGTTGGCGTCCTCGGTGACCAGTTCCTCGCTGGGGTTCAGCGGCTGGGCGCCCAGAACCTCGACCTCGGATATCACCTGCACCGGCACGGCATTCGTCACCGGCAGGGGCGCGACCGGACGGCTGAACATCAGCGAGAAGGCGATGACGCCTGCGATGCCGGCGTGAACCGCGACCGATCCGATCAGGGCGGTGCTGGGACGCTCCACGCTGTCAGCCCTCCCCGGAGGTCGCGACGGTGTCGGTGATGAGGTTCAGCTTGGTAAAGCCTTCCGATGACAGCCGGGCCATCACGCGAGCCACCGCCTGATAGGGCGCACGACCGTCGGCGCGGACGAAGACCGGCTTTTCGCGCGAGCCCACGCCGCCTTCCTGGGCCACGCGCAGGACCAGCTCATCCCACTGCACAAGGCTGTCGCCGACGAAGATTTCGCCGTCGCGCCTGATCGACACCGTCACGGGCTCGGTCGTGGTGTCGACAGAGCTGGCCTCGGTCTTGGGAAGTTCCACCTCGACGCCGGTCGTCAGCAGGGGGGCCGAGATCATGAAGATGATCAGCAGCACCAGCATGACGTCCACCAGCGGGGTGACGTTGATCTCGCTCAGGGGACGCTTGCGCGCCCGGCGGCCGCGACGGCCGTGGCCGCCTCCGCCTGCTCCACCCATGGCCATGGCTCAGGCCTCCCGGCGGGGGTCGGACGACGGGCCGGCGCCGGCGCCGAGACGGCGGGCCACGGCGGCCTGCAGGTCGTCGGCGAAGCTTTCGAGACGACCGGTGAACTTGCCCGCGTCGATCGAGAATTTGTTGTAGGCGATATAGGCCGGGATGGCCGCGAACAGGCCGATGGCGGTGGCGAACAGGGCTTCCGAAATGGCCGGGGCCACGGTCGTCAGATTGGTGTTCCCCGCCGAGGCGATGGCGCCGAAGGCGTTCATGATGCCCCAGACCGTGCCGAACAGGCCGATGAAGGGCGACGAGGTGGCGACGACCGACAGGACGCCCAGACCATCCTCGACCCGCTGGCTTTCACGAGCGATCAGGCTGTCCAGCGCGCGGTCGATGCGTGACACCAGCAGATTGCCGGCGCCCTCGGTGAGCGGACCGCGCGTCCGGGCCTCGCGCCAATCGCTGAGGGCGATGACCAGCATGCGCGGCAAGGGGTGGGACGGATTCGGCCCGGCCTGGGCCGCGATTTCCTCAAGCGACCGGCCAGAGCCGACCGCGTCCTCGAAGGCATTGGCCTGGCTGTTCAGAGAGCCGAAGCTGAGCGCCTTGCTGATGATGACCGCCCAGGACCAGACCGACGCGACCGCCAGACCGATCATGATCGCCTTCACGACGTAGTCGGCCCGGAGGAACAGGTCGACGGGGTTCAGCATCGAGGCTTCGGCGGCGATGGTCATTCAGGCGTCCTTCCGTGTCCGCCCTGTGCAGCGGACGGGCGTGGCGGTTCTGTGGCGAGTCAGGTGTCGTCAGAGGTTTAGCGTCGTCTAGCGGCACGGTCACGCTTGTGCACATGACAGGTTCGCTATCGCAGCGAGGTTCGCCCGTGAGGTTAGTCGGCGGGCCGGTTCGTATTGGGCTGGACCGCGACCGAGACGGGGGCGCCGACGCTGATGATGACGCCCTCATGCCCTTCCTTGGCGATGGAATAGGTGGCGGCGTCGCGCAGCAACTGGTCCTCGCAGGCGACGTCGTTGGCGCGGCCCAAATCCTGACAGCCGCGCTTGGCGGCGTCGGCCCAGCCCCGCACCCGGCGGGTGGCCGCCTCGGCGCGCTTGATGGCGGCCTCGTCCTCGGCCGCGGCCTGGGCGATCAGGGCCTGACGGGCGCCTTGCTGGTACTGGAGCTCGGCCTGACCGGCCATTCTGCGCTCAAAGATCTTGTAGTGCGGGCAGCCGACCAGAGCGCCGCCGGCCAGCACGATCAGCAGAATGAAGATGGTGAGGACGGCGCCCACGCTCATGCCACTCTGGTTCATCGACTCAATCCTTCGCATCGGCTTGGGGTTTCGGGGCCAGCCAGGGGCCGACCTTCTCAATCAGGGCCTTGGTCGGACGGCGCGGACGACCGTCCATGTGGATGCAGACCACCTCGACCTCGGCCCGGCACAGGGCAGCGTCGCCGCGCGCGATCTCCTGGGTGATCAGCAGGCGCGGTCCCTTTGCCTCGTCGTACCAGGTGCGCACCACCAGTTCATCGTCGATGCGCGCGGGCTTGAGGAAGGTCAGGCCCATCTTCGACACCACGAAGGCCATGGGCTGGTCGCCGTCCAGAAGCTCGGCGTGGCCGATGCCCATCAGGCGCAGGCAGTCGGACCGCCCCCGCTCGAAATAGCGGACGTAGTTGGCGTGATAGACCAAACCCGTGAAGTCGGTGTCCTCGTAATAGACGCGGACCGGCAGGCGATGCTCCCGCCCCTCGAAGCGGCCGGCGGTGGGACTATCGATCATCGGACGATGTCTCCCTGTCGCTTCAGGAAGCCGGGGCAGAGGTCGCCCTGCAACTGTTCGAACTCGGTCTTCAGGGGGTCGGTTTCCAGCATCAGACGATTGGGGCGTGAGACGAAGGCGACGACCTCACTGCCGTTGCGGATGTAGCCGCAGACGGCGCGGCGGCGGCCGGTCTCGGTATAGGTGACGCGCGCCTGGCGGCCGACCAGCCGGTGCACCTGGGCCTGGGCGCGCTGTTCGGGCGTCGGCTCACTGGGCCCGAAGGCGTTGCGACTGAACAGCCACAGCATCAGGACGCCGAGCAGGATCACCGCCCCGCCCAGCACGACGATCAGTCGATCAACACGGATTGTCCGTTTAGCCATGCCGCAACCATGCCGGGGTTCGGCGTGCAGGTGAAGGCTATTTGCCCCCGAACAGGTCGCCCGCTTGCGGAACCTTGGGCGGTTCGGTCAGGCCGAGGTGGCTGTAGGCGCGGGCGCAGGCCATGCGGCCGCGGGGCGTGCGCTGGATGAAGCCCTGCTGGAGCAGATAGGGCTCGATCACATCCTCGACCGCGTCGCGCGCCTCGGCGATGGCGGCGGCGAGGGTGTCCATGCCGACCGGACCGCCGCCGTAGTTCTCGATCAGGGCCTTAAGGAAGCGGCGGTCATTGGAGTCCAGCCCAACCTCGTCGATCTCGAGCCGGGCCAGGGCGCGGGCGGCGACCAGTTTGCTGATGGTCGCATCGCCCCCGGCGTCGGCGAAATCGCGCACCCGGCGCAGCAGCCGGCCGGCGATCCGGGGCGTGCCGCGCGAACGGGAGGCGATCTCGAAGGCGCCGTCCTCGGTGATCGGCGCGCCCATCTTGCGCGCCGTGCCGATGACCACGCGGGTCAGTTCCTGCGGGGTGTAGAACTCCAGACGCAGCGGAATGCCGAAGCGGTCGCGCAGCGGCGTCGCCAGCAGGCCCGCCCGGGTCGTGGCGCCGACGAGGGTGAAGGGGGCCAGATCGATGCGGACCGACCGGGCGGATGGCCCCTCGCCGATGATCAGGTCCAGCACATGGTCCTCCATGGCCGGATAGAGGATCTCCTCCACCGTCGGGGCGAGGCGGTGGATCTCGTCGATAAACAGCACGTCGCGCGGTTCGAGGTTGGTCAGGATGGCCGCGAGATCGCCCGCCTTGGCGAGGATGGGACCGGAGGTGGCGCGGAAGCCGACGCCCAGTTCGCGCGCCACGATCTGCGCCAGCGTCGTCTTGCCCAGCCCGGGAGGGCCGAACAGCAGGACGTGGTCCAGCGCCTCCTGACGGCCTCGCGCGGCGTCGATGAAGATCTTCAGATTGCCCTTGGCCTGCTCCTGCCCGACGAACTCGGACAGGGTCTGGGGTCGCAGGGCGCGGTCATAGGCCTCGCCGGGAACGGGCTCGGGCGAGACGATGCGGTCGCTCATCGCCCGAGCTCCTGCAGCGCGGCGCGGATGACGGCGGACAGGTCGGCGTCCTCGCCCAGCCGGATCAGGGCCTGATCGACGGCGCGGCGGGCGTTGATCTCGGTCATGCCGAGGCCGAGCAGGGCCGAGACCGCTTCACCGGTCAGGCTGGGCGGAGGCGGTGCGATGTCGGTGTGAACGCCGGGCGCGTTGGGGGTGAAGGACGTATCGCCCAGCGACTTGCCCTTCAGCTCGGTGACGATGCGCAGCGCCAACTTGGGACCGACGCCGTTGGCGCGCCCGACCGCGGCCTTGTCCTCGCGCGCGACGGCGGAAGCCAGTTCGCCGGGGGGGAGGACATCCAGCACCCCCAGCGCCGCCTTGGGACCGACGCCCTGGATGGCCAGCAGGGTGGTGAAGGCGCGCCGCTCGTCACGGGTCAGAAAGCCGTACAGACGCGGACCGGCGTCCTCGCTCCACTGCGAATGAACATGCAGGGTGGCCTCGTCACCGGGCGCGGGCAGGCGCTGCAGGGTGCGCGCGCCGCAGGACACGACATAGCCGACGCCGACGCAATCGATCAGGCAGTGATCCTGCTCGACCTCGGCCAGGACGCCGCGAAGACGACCGATCATGCGTTTCTCCCCCACTGGGGGAGGTGGCGCGACGCGCTCGCGCGTCGTGACGGAGGGGCGCCCGACGCGGCGCCGAGCGCGCGGAACGACCCCTCCACCGCTCCGCGGTCCCCCTCCCCCGTGGGGGGAGGAACTAGCAGGGCCCGCTTGCGCAGCTGGGCATGGGTGATGGCGACGGCGAGGGCGTCGGCGGCGTCGGCCTTCGCATCACCGGATGCGGGCAGCAGGCGTTTGACCATGAAGGCGACCTGCCCCTTGTCCGCGTGACCGGCCCCGACCACCGCCTTCTTGATCAGGTTGGGCGAATATTCCGCGACCGGCAGGCCGCATTTGGCGGGCGCCAGCATGACGGCGGCGCGGGCGTGCCCCAGCTTCAGCGTCGAGGACGGGTTCACGTTGACGAACACCTCCTCGATCGCCGCCTCCTCGCAGCCGTAGTCGCCGCACAGGGCGGTGACGGCCTCCAGCAGATGCAGCAGGCGCTCGCTGAACGGCGCGGTTTCGGGGGGCGTGACCACGCCGTGCGCGATCCAGCGCAGGCGCGAGCCCTCGGCCGAAATCACACCCCATCCGGTGCGCCTGAGACCGGGGTCCAGCCCGATGATCCGAGTCGTTTCGTTCGCCATCCGTTCCCTTTTGCCCGAGAGATGCCTAACGGACAATGACCGGCGGACAAAGGGCGCCCAGTTCGTCGATCTACTCGTCTCTGGGCATGACCGAGAAGCCGGACAGGTCGTCCTCGGCGGACAGGCGGACGACCAGGCCGTCGATGTCGAGCGGCATGGCGCCTTTCACCTTCAGATGATGCTCGTGCAGCTTGCCGTCCTGCGAGATGACATGCCCAAGGCGGACCGCCTTGAGGCCGGAATCGCGCAGCAGGTTGCGGACATGGGCCTCGCCCGGCGCGGCGTTGCGACGCCACTTCAGGACCACGTCCATGACCCCGATGTGAGGCAGCTTCGCATCCGCCAGACGCAGCACGCCCAGCACCGCCAGCGTCGCGCCCGCCGCGATCAGGGCCAGCGGCAGCATGCCGACCCCGAACAGGACCCCGATGGCCGAGGTCACCCACAGGGATGCCGCGGTGGTCAGGCCGTGAACCGAAAAGCCCTCGCGGAAGATCACCCCGGCGCAGAGGAAGCCGATGCCGGTCAGCAGGCCGTGCGACATGCGGGTCGGGTCGATTACCACCGTCTGCCCCGGCAGGGCGGTGAAGGCCCAGGTCGACTGATGCATGGCCGCCAGCATCAGCACGCAGCTGGTCAGACAGACGAGGATGTGGGTTCGAAAGCCGGCCGGATGCCCGTGATAGGTGCGCTCGACGCCGATCAGCCCCCCGGCCGTCATGGCCGCCAGCACCGGCCAGACCAGATCCCACATCATCAGAAATTCGCTCCGCAAACAGACTAATCCCGAGCCTAGGCCCGGTTCGCCGCAAGGGGCAAGCGGCGGTCAGTCGTCGCGCGGATCCAGCGAATAGCCGACCACGCCCTCGATCCCACGCAGGCGGGCGGCGAGGGCCTTGAGCGCGGGCTCGCCCTCGATCCGGAAGCGGAAGGTGCGACGCAGGCGAGCCCCGTCGTCGATCAGTTCGAACCGGTCGCCCCTCGGCGGGCGAGGCAGGCCCGCCAGCGCGGCCTCGATGCGATCCTCGGCCCCGACGACGTCACGGCGCCAGACGATTTCGGCATCCACCACCGCTTCCTGCGGCAGCCGCAGGCTGACCAGGCGGAGCGCGACGAGGATCAGGACGGTCAGCGTCGTTCCGACCGCGCCCAGCAAGTACAGCCCCGCGCCGAACAGCAGGCCGATGGCGGCGGTGATCCACAGCGACGCCGCCGTGGTCAGGCCATGGATCGAGAAACCCGCGCGGAAGATCACCCCCGCGCACAGGAAGCCAATGCCGGTCAGCACGCCGTGGGCCAGACGGGCCGGGTCGGCAACGACCTCCGCCCCGCCGATGGGCATGAAACGCCAGGCCCCCTGCGACACCGCCAGCTCCATCAGCAGGGCCGAGGCCAGGCAAACGAGAATATGGGTGCGGAAGCCGGCGGCCCGCCCGCGCCACTCCCGCTCGAACCCGATCAGGCCTCCGGCGAGAACGGCGGCGAGCAGGGGCAGGGTGAAGCCGGGCAGGTCGCTGAAACTCATGCGCGACCAACGGGAGCCGGGCGTGGCGGTTCCGGTCAGGCGTCGGCGGGCGCCCTGGACGAGGCGCCGGGATTGGGCGACTGGTCGTCAGTCGGCGGAGGGGCCGAAGCCGGCGCCGCCGCTGGTGCTGCCGGGGCCGCATCCTCCACGGGCGGTCGGGGCCGCTCCACGACCGGCGCGGGCGGGCGGGCGTCGAAGAAGACGCCGATCGTCGCCTCGCCATCGACCGCCCGACCGCCGCGGGTCATCGGCTGCATGCGGGCATCGGCGAGGGCGGGCCGCATACGCGCCGCCAGACCCGTGCCTGCCGGGCTCTCGGTCGCCCGGCAATCGGACAGGACGCCGGTGCGGCTGACCCGGCAGCCGAAATCCACCCGGATGCGGCTGACGCCGGCGGGGAAGGTGTAGTCGCGCAGCGCGGGCCAGCGGGGACGCACCGCCCACTCCAAAGGCCCGGAGACCGGCTCGTCACGCGATGTCCGGCCCGGCGTCGTCGCGGGTGCGCCGCCCGGGATCACGCCCTGCTGTTCGAGGTAGCGCCTCAACTCCTCCTCGGACATCGACTCCAGGTCCGGGGCGGGCGCGGTGATGACCGGGACCTGTGGGTTAAGGGCGGCGTCGGCCTCGGCCGCGCGCTGGGCCTCGATGGCCTCCCGCCGGGCGTCTTCCGCCGCTCGCGCCTCGCGTTCGCGCAGCCGCTCTGACTCCTGCGCCGCGCGCCAGGGCGCCGCCGCGCGGTACTGGTCCGCCAGATAGATCGCCGAGGCCACGCCGATGACGGTCAGGGTCAGGCCGACGCTCCAGACCATGAGCCGGTCGGTCCTGCTGCGCGCCGGGATCGGCGTGTGATCGTCGTAGCCGTAAGTCATGGATCCCCCCTGCCCCATCATGGCCGCTCCGGGCCGTCCGTGGCAACGCCGGAGACAGCGACCCCCGTCCGGGCTAGCGTCCTCGCGTACCGGAGAAACCTGATGTCACATTCCGCCGCATCCACCATGGCGATCATGGCTCATCACGCAGAGAAGCGAGTCGTCGAGACCCTGCGCGGACACGGCGCGCTGAGCGCGGACGGGGCCGTGCCTCTGGTCCTGTCGCGCGGACTGGAGCGGTCCGCCCTGCGCCGCCTGCTGCGGCGCCAGGCCGTCCGGCAGAGCGCGGAGCGCTACTGGTTGCATGAGGAATCCTACGCCGCCCTGCGCAAGACCCGACGGCGCGGAACGGTGATTCTGCTGACGGTCATCGTGCTGATCGTGACCGCGATTCTGATCTTCAGCGCCGGACGATCCGAGGCGCAGGCGACCGTGCCCCGACCGGGCGAGGCGGCGTTCCGCGACCTGTACAGGGAGTTAATCGAGACCAACACCACCCTGTCCGAAGGCAGTTGCACCCTCGCGTCCGAGCGGATGGCGGCGCGGCTTCTGGCCGTCGGCTATCCCGCCGCCGACGTTCGGGTGCTGGTCCCGGCCGAGCGGCCCAGGGACGGCAATCTGGCGGCGGTGCTGCGCGGTTCGGATGCGACCGCCGCGCCGATCCTGCTGCTGGCCCACATCGACGTGGTCGAGGCGCGACGCGAGGACTGGGCGCGTGATCCGTTCACCCTCGTGGAGGAGGACGGCTATTTCCACGCCCGCGGCGCACAGGACGACAAGGCGCAAGCCGCCATCTGGGTCGACACCCTGATCCGGCTGAAGCAGGAGGGCTATGTGCCCCGGCGCGACATCAAGATCGCCCTGACCTGCGGTGAAGAGACGTCTGACACCTTCAACGGCGTCTCCTGGCTGTTGGAGAACCATCGCGACGCCCTGCAGGCCGGCTTCGCCCTGAATGAGGGCGCGCGCGGGCGGCTGGACGCACAGGGCAATCGCGTGGCGCTGGAAATCCAGGCCGGCGAGAAGATCTATCAGGACTATCGGCTGGAGATCACCAACCCGGGTGGGCACTCGTCGCGCCCCGTCCCGGACAACGCCATCTATCGCCTGTCCGCCGCCCTGACCCGGCTGGGCGCCTACACGTTTCCGACCGAGCCGAACGAGGCGGTCCGGGGCTATTTCACCGCGCTGGCCCCGACCAATCCGACCCACGCCGCCGACATGAGGACCCTCGGCGCGGGCGCGTCTTCGGCGACCGAAGCCGCCGCGCAACGGCTGTCCGCCGCCGATCCGGCGTGGAACGCGGTGCTGCGGACCACCTGTGTGGCGACCATGGTCGATGCGGGCCACGCGCCCAACGCCCTGCCCCAGCGCGCGACCGCCAACGTAAACTGCCGGATTCTGCCCGGACACGATCCGCGCGTGATCCGCGCCGAGCTGGAACAGGTTCTGGGTGACCCCGCCATAGCCGTGACCATCGCGGGTCATATCGACCCGACCTCGCCCCCGCCGCCGCTGAGCCCCGCCATCGTCGAGCCGATCCATCGCGCCGCCGCCCTGATCTGGCCGGGCGTGCCCGTCGTGCCATCGATGAGCCCGGGCGCCACGGACGGCCGTTTCACCAATGCGGCGGGCATCCCGACCTACGGGGTCACAGGCCTGTTCGCCGACCCCGACGGCGGCGGGGTCCACGGGCTGAACGAACGCATCCGCGTCCGTTCGCTGCTGGAGGGCCGGGACTTCCTGTTCACGCTGGTCAAAGACTATGGAAACGCGCCGAATAACCCCTAGGTAGTTGTCCTCAGTGAATAAAGATCGGCTATATCAGTGCGTTAATACATTACGAACTTTCGCCAGATTTGCCTGTATGGCGGGATTTGCTTGGTTAACACAAAGTAAATACGGCAGGGCCACGTCGTAGGGACAGCGATTACTCGGGATCCCGGGGGAACAACCTGAAGATTGTCTTCCTTTCAGATCGGGAAAGGAGAACATCATGCTTCACACAACCTCTGGCGCGGGCAAGGCCTTGATCTGCTGCGGGATTGCCGCAGCCGCATTGGCTCTCACGGCCTGCAACGGCAATCGATCCTATTCACTGGGGGGCGGCGGCGGCTTCGGCGCCGAAGGCCCTCAAGGCAACCCGGGCGAACCCGGAGCGCCGGGCGAGCCGGGTGCACCGGGGACGCCGGGAAGCCCCGGCACGCCGGGTCTGCCGGGCGTCGGCGGCGGTCTCAGTGATCTTGGCGAAACCACCGGCCTGACCGGACTGACGGACGGCCTCGGTCGGGTCAGCGTCGGCGACCGGACCATCCTCGGCGCCGGCGGTGACGGCGGCCCCCTGGGTGTCAGCGTCCTGTCGCCGACGCAGCAAAGCGGCACGGTCGCCACGGTCGGCGTCCTGTCGGGCGGCACGGTGGCGACGGTTTCGACCGGTACGCCGACCACGGCGGTCGGCAATGCCTCCGGCCCGGCCACCGGCTTGCTGGGCGTCAGCCTGGGCGGCAACCAGGTGGTCGGCTCGGGCAACGGCAACCCCGCCGTCGACCTGAACGTCCTGTCTCCCGGCAGCGCCTCGGGCACCGCGGTCACCGGCAATATCCTGTCGAACGGTCAGCCGGTCGGGCTGGGCGTCAACGGCGCCGGCGCCCCGGGCGGGACCAATCCGGTCGGCGGCCTGCTGGGCGGCGTGACGGGCACGGTCGGCGGCGTCCTTGGTGGCGCGACGGGTGGCGGAACCGGCTCCCCCGGCCTTCTGGGCGGCGCGACGGGCGCGGCGGGCGGCCTGCTGGGCGGCCTGCGTCCCGGCGGCGGCAACTGAACGCAGCCCCGGAAAGGACGGACGGGCGACGTCGCGGACGTCGTCCGTCCTCCCCTCTCTCACGCAAGGACAGAGTGAATGATCGCTTCCGCCCTGATGGCCGCGGCCCTGATCGCGGCGCCGGACGGTCCCCAGGACGGACTGATCGTGGATCGCGGCCGACTGGATCGCCGCACGGCCCTGCCCGATGCGGCGCAGGCGCCCGTAACGGCGACCGAGCCCGCCGCCGCCAGCGAGGCGCCCATCGCGCCCTTCGTGTTGCGCGCCGTCGATATCCGCACCCCGCCCGTGGTGGCGGAGGACATCCAGCGCGCCGTCGATCCCTTCATCGGTCAGACGCTGGACAACGACGGCCTGGCCCGACTGCGCGCGACCGTCAGCGCGGCCCTGTCGCAGCGCGCCGCCCTGCCCATCGTGGCCATCGATACACGCGAGTCCGCCAGTGGCGTTCTGCACATCACCGCCGCCCCGGGCAGGGTCGGGCGGGTCGCCATCTACGGCGACATCAAGCCCGATGTGGAGCTGATGCGCGGCTATGCCGGGAGGCTGGCCGCCGAGGCGCCGCTGACCCGAGAGACCGCCGAGCGGTACCTGTCGCTGGTCGCCGACATTCCCGGCGCGAAGACCACGCTGGAGAGCGTGCCCTCGGCCACGCCCGGCGCGACCGATCTGGGCTTCGACATCGACTTCACCCGCTGGGCGGTCGAGACCGACATCAACAATCGCGGCTCGCAGTCTCTGGGCCGGACGCAGGTGACGGCGGCGGTGACCCTGAACGGCGGCTTCCGGATGGGCGACCAGACCCGGCTGGCCGTCACGGTTCCGACCGACCCCGAACGATTCCAGTTCGTCAGCCTGTCTCACCGCCAGCCCATCGGCTCGGACGGGATGGCGGTCTCGCTGGCGGCGGGCAGGCTGCGCACCCGGATCGACGGACTGGATGGCGACGCCACCACCCTGGCCGCCGTGGCCAGCTGGCCGATGATCCGCAGCTATCGGCGCAATCTGGTGCTCAGCGCCGGGCTGGACGGACTGAACAGCGACAACGCGGTGTTCGGCAATCTGGTCGCGACCGAGAAGGTGCGCACCCTGCGGGGGTCCGCCGCCTTCGGTCAGATCATGACCAACGCCACCCTGAACGCCAGCGCAACGCTGAGCCGCGGCATCGACGGTCTGGGGGCGGAGGTGGACGCCTTCACCGACGCGGACTTCACCAAGTTCAACGGCCGGATCGACGCCGCCCGCGCTGTCGGACGCACGGTGCGGCTGAGCGGCGCGGTGGCCGTCCAGTATTCCGATGATCGCACCCCGACGGCGGAGCTGTTCAGCCTGGGCGGGACCGATTTCGGGCGCGGCTTCGGCTCGGGCCTGCTGGTCGGCGACAGCGGCTACGGCGCCAAGATCGAGGCCGCCTGGCGTCCCGGCTTCGTGCCCCGCCCCTTCGCCGGCACCGAGGTCTATGCCTTCGCCGACGGCGGCGAGGTGACGGTCAATGCGCGCGGCCCGCTGGCCGACCGGTCAGAGAGCCTGATGTCCGCCGGCGGCGGCGTCCGCATCGCCATCGCCGACAAGGTGATGGTCGAGCTGGAAGGCGCCCGCGCCGTCGACGACCCCCGAATTTCCGGCGGCCGATCCCGCTTCGGCTTCGCCGTCACTGCCCGCTTCTAGGAGTGTCCCATGGGCCGCCCGGATCGCAGCCTCCATCCCGATGTCTTCGCCGCCCTGAAGGCCGAGGTGTTGCGGGCCGCTGTGGAGCTGTCGGATGAACAGCTGATGGACCTGACCGACGCCCTGCACGGCATGAAACGCCTTCGCCGCCCGAGCCGGCCGATCAGCCACGATGCGGGATGGCTGGACGAGGAGGAGCCGCCGTATTTGACGTGAGGCGGGCGGCGGCTCGCGGCGAGCCAGGGACGCGGATGGCGTTAGACCTGGTCACCGCCGATGCGATGTCGCCCCGAGCCGGCGCATCAGCCGTGCTTTTCAACATAGGCTTCGGGGTCCTTGTTCACCGGCTTGATCCCCGTGATGTGATCGGCCTCGAAGGCGGCGAACTGGACCGCGAGGTCATGGCGCGTCTGCTGCGGGGCGTGGCGGCGGAAATCCGTCAGCCCCTGCCGCTCCTCTTCGCCCATATGCTTTGAGTTCACGACATTGGCCTTGCCGACGGCCTCGATCCAGGCCCCGGTCCCGACGGGGTATTTGTCCACCGCCTTGACCGCGTCGCGCAGCTTGTTGTGGTCCTCGATCGCGTCCTCGGTCTCGGGTCCCGCGTCATCGCCCTCGGCGTCGTTCGCCGATTTCCCGACCTTCATCAGCTCCGGATAGAAGAACCGCTCCTCAGCCTCGGCATGGACGTCGAGGAAGGCGGACAAGCGACTCCAGACCTTGGTCAGGGCGTCGACGTCGGCGGGGTCGATCTGTTCGATGATGGCGAACAGCCGACGCTGCTCGGCGTGATCGTCGAGGATCAGCTGGGTGATATCCATGGCCGCGCTCCGCCCGCAAGGTGAAGCTCGGTTACGTGTACGCCGGCGCCCGGTTCCATGCGAACGACTTGCATCGCCCGGGCGCGTCATCGCGAACGGCTGTCGGCTCTTCAGGCGACCCGGATCAGATCCGTGAGGCCGTCGTGCGCCTTAGCCCGCGTATTTGGCCACATCCTCGTCCGAGATGTCCTCGTTCGAATAGACGTTCTGGACGTCGTCCTCGGCGTCCAGCGCGTCGAGCAGCTTCATCAGGGTGCCGACGGCCTCGCCGGTGACGGGCACGTCGGACTGGGGCTTCCAGACGATAGCGGTCGACTTGGGATCACCCAGCACCTTGGACATGGCCTCGGCCACCTCGTTCAGGTCCTCGAAGGCGGTCCAGATCGTGTGGCCCGGCGCGTCCTCATAGATGTCCGGCTTGACCAGATCGCTCTCGACGTCCTGGGCGCCCGCCTCGATGGCGGCCTCCATGACGGCGTCCTCGGTGCCGGCCTCGGCCTTGTAGATGATCTGGCCGACGCGATCCCACATGAAGGCGACCGAGTTCATCTCGCCCAGGGCGCCGCCGTTCTTCTTGAAGGCGGTGCCGATGTTGGACGCGGCGCGGTTGCGGTTGTCGGTCAGGGCCTCGACGATGATGCCGACGCCGCCGGGGCCGCGGCCCTCGTAGCGGACCTCTTCCATCGTATCGACGTCGCCCGAGGCGGCCTTGTTGATGGCGCGCTGGATGACGTCCTTGGGCAGGCTTTCGGCCTTGGCGTTGTTCACCGCCAGACGCAGGCGGGGGTTCATGGCCGGATCGGGCATGCCCGACTTGGCGGCGACGGTGATGTCGCGCGACAGCTTGGAGAACAGTTTGGAGCGCTGGGCGTCGGCGCGCCCCTTGCGGTGCATGATGTTCTTGAACTTGGAATGGCCGGCCATGGATAGGTCTCTACGTTTGGACGCTGACGCTCGCGGTGCGGCCGCTCTCGGCTTGAGCGCCCGGTCGCGATGGAATGTCGGAGCCGCGATCTAGCCGATGGCGGACACGGTGTCACGATTCAGGAACCGGTAGAGCTTTACAGGCATTTGGGACGCAGCAGACGGAGCCCGAAAATGACCGCCGAAGACGCCATCTACGCAAACGAAGGCTTCCACGACGACGACCTGCACGAGGCCGACATCGTGGAATGGTACGAGGCCCGCCCCGTCACCGTGCCCACCGCCGTCGCCACCGGCGCCGTGATCGGCGCCTTCGCGCTCGGCGTGCTGACCGCCGTGGGCGCGCTGGCGCTGCTGGGCCGCCTGGACGACTAGCTCTTCAGGCTTTCGAGGAAGCCGCGCATCTTGTCGTCCACCGACACCGGCCGCTTGCTCTCGCGGTCGACATAGACGTGGACGAAATAGCCGACGGCGGCGGCCTCCTGCTCGTTGTTGCGGAACAGGCCGATCTCGTAGCGGACCGAGCTGGTCCCGACGTGGGCGACGCGCACCCCGGCCTCGATCTCGTCCGGGAAGGCCGTCGGCGAGAAGTAGCGGCAGCCGGTTTCGACCACGAGACCGATGGTGGTGCCCTCGTGGATGTCCAGCACCCCGTTGACGACCAGCAGCCGGTTCACCGCCGTGTCGAACCACGAGTAGTAGACGACATTGTTCACGTGGCCGTAGACGTCGTTGTCCATCCAGCGGGTCGAGATCTGCTGGAAGCGGCGGTAGTCGCTGCGTTTCGTGCGTTCGATGGTGCCGGTCAAAACTCACTCCCTCCCTTGTGGCGCTACCGCTCGGCGCGCGGCGCCTCGCTGCTTGAGCGCGATATGAGCGCGCGACATTGCGCGGCGCGATTGGTCGTTTCCCCGAACGCCTCTGACGTGCGCTTCGGAGGAACAGCGTTGGGCTTGGCGGACGCCGCGTCAAGCGCCTAGCGTCAAACCCATGAGCCAGCCGATCCAGACCCGCGCCGCCGTTCTTCGCGCCATGGGCGCCGCCCGCCCCTATGCCGACAGCCGTCCACTGGCGATCGAGACCGTGACGCTGGACCCGCCCGGCGCCGGGGAGGTGCTGGTGGCGATCAAGGCGGCGGGCCTGTGCCATTCGGACCTCAGCGTCATCAACGGCGACCGGCCCCGGCCCCTGCCGATGGCGCTGGGCCATGAGGCGGCGGGCGTGGTCGAGGCCTTGGGCGAGGGGGTGACCGATCTGGAGATCGGCGACCATGTGGTCATGGTCTTCATGCCCAGCTGCGGCCACTGCCAGCCCTGCGCTGGAGGGCGTCCGGCCCTGTGCGAGCCGGGCGCGGCGGCCAACGGCAGGGGCGAGCTGCTGGGCGGCGGGGTCCGGCTGCATGACGCCGAAGGCGACCTGCATCATCACCTGGGCTGTTCCGCCTTCGCCGACCGGGCGGTCGTCTCGCGCCGGTCGCTGGTCAAGGTGCCAGCCGACCTGCCGTTCGAGCAGGCGGCCCTGTTCGGCTGCGCGGTCCTGACCGGGGTCGGGGCCGTCGTGAACACGGCGCAGGTGCGGGCCGGGCAGTCGGTGGCCGTGGTCGGTCTGGGCGGGGTCGGGCTGGCCTCGGTGCTGGGGGCCCTGGCCTGCGGGGCCAGCCCGGTGGTGGCCGTGGACCTGTCGGAGGACAAGCTGGCGCTGGCGCGGAGCCTGGGCCCGGTCCTGACCGTCAACGCCGCCGATCCGGACGCCGTGGAGCAGGTGCGCGCCCTGACCGGCGGTGGGGCCGAGGTGGTGCTGGAGATGGCCGGGTCGGTGCGGGCGCTGGACGCGGCGTGGAGGATGACCCGCCGGGGCGGGACCACGATCACCGCCGGCCTGCCCCCGCCCGAGGCCGCGCTGGCGGTCAATGTGGTCAATCTGGTCGCCGAGGAGCGGACCCTGAAGGGCAGCTATATCGGCACCGCCATCCCGTCGCGCGACATCCCCCGCTACATCAAGCTGTTCCGCGAAGGCCGCCTGCCGGTGGACCGGCTGCTGACCGGGGTGGTCCGGCTGGAGGACATCAACGCCGCCTTCGACGCCCTGCACGCGGGCGAGGCGGTGCGGACGGTGATCCGCTTCTGATCCTCACGCCTTGTCGCGAATCCGCATGGCGCCGCCCGAGCTGGTCTGGACGTCGAACCGGCCGGTGGCGCGGATCAGGTCCGACAGCTTGGCGTGACCATAGGAGCGCTGGTCGAAGTCGGGATAGGCGTTGCGCAGCCGGTCGCCCAGCCCGCCCACGGACACCCAGCCGTCGCCGTCCTCGTCCATGTCAGCGATGACCGAGGCGATCAGGCGCGAGGCCTCGCTGGGCTTGCGCCGGCCCGCGGGCTCGGGCGCCGGCTTGCCGGTCCGGGCGGCGGCGGGCCCCTCCTCCTCCGGCGCCGGGGCGCTGAGGTTCTCGGTATAGATGAAGCGGGTGCAGGCCTGCCGGAAGCTTTCGGGGGTCTTGCGCTCACCGAAGCCGTAGACATCGACGCCCTCCTCGCGGATCCGGGACGCGAGCCGGGTGAAGTCGGCGTCGGACGAGACCAGGCAGAAGCCGTCGAAGCGGCCCGAATGCAGCAGGTCCATGCCGTCGATCACCAGGGCGATGTCGCCGGAATTCTTGCCCTTGGTGTTGGCGAAATTCTGCTGCGGCTGAATGGCGAAACGGGCCAGAACCCGCGTCCAGCCGGCCAGCTGGGCGCTGGCGAAATCGCCGTAGATGCGCCGCGACGAGGCCTCGCCCAGGGTGGCGATCTCGGTGAACAGCGCCTCGGCGATCCGGGCCGAGGCGTTCTCGGCGTCGATCAGGACGGCGAGGCGGGGAGACTTGGCGGCAGGCGGCATGGCGGGCTTTCGAAAGGCGGAGGGCGGTCGGAGGGTCGAGGGTCGGCTTCGCGGCGGGTCGGGTCAACGGGTCTTCGGTGGCGGGGTGCGGCGGCGGCCGCTTTGCGCTAGAGCGCCGGGATGACCCAAGCCCCCCTGCGCCGCCTGATCGACCTGCCCTGCCTCGACGCCCTGGAGATGAAGGCGCTGATGAAGCCGTCCTTCGCTGACCCGGACCGTCGCGACGAATTCCCCGAGATCGCCGAGGCCGCGAAGGCCGCCTTCGGCCTGACCCCGGAGGAGGCGGAAGGCGTCGCCCTGCCCGCCGGCTGGGACGGCATCGAACAGCTGGACGGCTTCGACCTGACCGACGCCTTCGAGGCCGAGGGCTGGGACGTCACCGACAGCAAACGCAAACCCCTGCGCATGATCCGCCACTGGGCCCTGCCGCTGGCGCTGGCCATGCGCGGCGTGGCGGGCGAACTGCCCTTCCAGCCCGAGCCGGGGCCGGATGATCGGGGCGATGACTGGGGATCGAAGATGGCGGCCGAGGCGACGCGGTTCAGGAAGCGGTAGGCGGCGCGGACTCCAGCTCACATTCGGCGAGGAAGAGCACGGGCGGCAGGATGAAGTCGTCCGGACGGGGCGGGCGGCTGGTCCCGAGGCTCCATTGAAACCATTGCTCGCGTTGGCAGACGGGCTCCCCGCGACCGTCGGCGATGTCCAGAAGGCGTTGGCGCTGAAGCGCCCGCAGGAAGGCGTCGTGGTGACGACGGCGGCAAGGGCGGCGAGATCGCATGGGCAGGGTCCCGGTTGACGGCTCCGCATCGACGCGGGGCGTGCGTGATCGTCCTCGCCGGAGACTCCGGCGAGGGGATGGGAAGGGCGCGGGACGCCGGGCCTCGCCCGGTGTGGTTTGTAAGTTTACCGTTTCGACGAGATCGACGTCCCGCGTCGCCGTTTTCCACGCGCCCTCCGGCTGGCGGCCTTGTGCTTGGGGCCTTGCCGGATCACCGCCGGGACCCTTGCGGGCCCCGACGCGGGGCGGACTTCGACCGTTCTGAGACGCCAGCGGTCCGCTTCCAACAGCGCGCGGCGAGCAAGCGGGCAGGATCCATCCCTGCCCGACGAGGACCCCCGCACTCTCCTTCGCGCAGGCTTCATCGCTCGGCCACAGCCCGCCGTCGTCGAGAAGCGTGGATCCGACGCCCTCCCCATCGACGGGATGCGTTGAGTGTGCGGCGGGCGTTTCCTCAGGCGGGAAGATGACGCTGGGGATTCTTATTGGGGTGTGGAGTCAGGGGGTTAGGCGACCTGAATGTGATGGCTCAACATTAACTCTAGGCACTTTCCGGGGGCTCGATCTTGATCAACCCTGCACCTCCATCCGGTCAGCGAGTTCAGACGCTATCGCCTCCGCGCGCAGTTTCCAGAACAGCGGCAGCCCACCAACTTGATCGACCAAGGCGTCAAAAATTTTGCCATCAAGCCAGTGGCTTCTAAGCACGTTTAGATGGGTACCCGGCGTGACATCGGCATCCACAAGAGCTTTACCAGGTGCCTTCGCCATCCAAGTTGTATTGCTGCTCCGCAGCATCGGCGTCAGATTCGCAACACACTCGACAGATCCATCTCCATCTCTTCGCCAATCTTCCAGCGTGATTTGAAGCACGTTGTTCTTGACCCATGCTCGGGGGAAGAGGTGATGCACCTCAACCCGTTCTGCGGATTTTCCCGGCTCGATAGATGTCAACGGGGCCAGCAAATCCCTACGTGGCGAAGTCAGAATGGGAAGGACCAACGCTTTGCCCATAGCTCCGGCGGGCTTCGCGGAAAGAAGACTTCCGACGAGCGCCGGCTTGGGTCTTGCCAGGATACCCTCGTCATCAAGACACCTTGCCGCGAAGCGAGCCCATGCCCCAAAACTCTCAGCAGTGGCGAGCGCATCCAGTATCACTTCCAATAGCTTCAGATCCGACGCCATTTTAGTGAGAAAGCCCTGATCGTATCTTCCGTTCAGCGCGTTTCTCCAGAAGAACGACCGATAAACTGAATTTATCGCATCAACTTTCCAGCCTCTAGCATCGACCTTGTTCGCCCATCTTAGCGCCACGTATATCGCCGCCGAGATTGGGTAAGGACACGCTGACATGGGAAATCGGGATCCAGAAACGCACTCCTGAAAATCGCCAAGATATGCGGCAAATTCTTCCTGCTTGGATATGACATCCTTCCAGTGACTAGTTGGAGTAGCGAGCAAATCTCCCGACTTCACAGATTTAACATCAGCAAGCCGGCCGCCCACCTTACGTGGCGGGGAGGGATTCTTCTCTATGATGTAGGTCGCAGTCACTAGCTGAGCGACCAACTCTGGCCTGTCATCGGGATTTGACCAACCCGCCGCACCCTCAAGTTGACCAAGGTCTCTGATCCAATCCCTTAGATTCAAGGGGACTGAGTCAGACTGCGTATCGGAATAAAGCCACGAATGGATAAGATCAACCGTCGAAACCTTAGTTCCGGTAGTATTGAGCGTCTCAAATATTTCGCAGATCGCACCTAAATCAAATCTCTTAGGAACTACGTATAGAGCTAGATGGGTATTCATTACACCTTTTACAGCTCTATCCAGAATATCGGCGCGACGCTCGAGCTCGGCCCTCTCCGGCAACACTTCGTCTTTGTAGAAGCGCGGATCAGCCAGATCGCGAACATATCGCATCCATCTGTCGGTTACGCTCTCGCCCTCCGCCCCGCTCGCTTCAAACGGAAACAGCCCTGCGGAAATGCACGCTGACAGCGTCGACAAGTCCTCGGACTCTACTTCAGAGTTCTTCTTGAACACGATGCGGTCTGCGACATCTCGAGACATCACATTCAGAAAAAACTTCCCGCCATTTCGCTTTTTGGTGTGGGCTTTAAGCCCGCCGAACGCCATTGCGATGGCGGTTGATCGCTGCCTACCATCAAGTATGGCGTAAGATTTCTTGGTGCGACTCTGAGGATCGCCGAAATAGCTGACGCTGCCGTTCTCCGCCTCGTCGTCCGGCAGTGAGATATGTTCTAGCTCAAGGCCCGAGTCGTCTGGCTGCTCCCATAGAGTCATCATTCCGATCGGTCGGGATTCGATAACGGAGTTCAGGAGAGCGGTTATATCGGCCGTCGTCCAAACGAACTCTCGTTGGAATCGCGGCACCAGATATTCACCAGCGCGTAGTTTTTCTACCAGATCACCGATGCCGATGCTGGATACCATATCTGCCATTTTGGCCCCCTCGAGACGGAGGCAGGAAGCAGACCTTCGATCAAAAACGCAATCCAAAATAGGTAAGGAACGACCATCGCTCGTTCCCGTAGAGGTGATCGGCACCGATCAGTCGAACCTGATCAGGTCATACTTTTCTGCATACCATTCAACGAATGCCTCTGGCGTCTCACCAAAGCGCCAGTAGCGCAGCACGTCGTCATCGGACCAGCCTGCGTCATCAGCGTCGATGCACCAGTCGCGCTTCATCACCACGTTGACGCGGTCGAGCCAGTCACGACAGGCGTCTGGAAGATCGGCGGACATGCGGTCGAGCCTGTCTGGGCGCTGACCGCGATGCAACCACCCGAGGGTTGTGGCTAAACCACCTTCACCCCGACCCCGTCCTCGCCGCCGGGCTGGGCCACGGACACGTCGAAGATCTCCTGACCGAAGTTCAGGCCGGTGACGGCGCGGGTGAGGATGGCCTTGATCTCGTCGGCGGGGCGGTCGGTGCGGACGTCGAGGAACCAGCCGGGCTGGCCGGCGGGCGCCCATTCGGCGCGGGCCAGCCAGGCGGCGTCGACCGGCAGGGCGGCGAAGGCGTGGTTGAGGCGGTCGATGAGGGCCACGGGCCGCTCAAGCTCGCGCACCGGGAACAGCTGCGCCGTGCCGGTGGGGCGCTGCGGCATGAGGGGGACCGGCGCGTGCTCAAGCAGGGCGCGGACCTGTTCGGGGTTGAGCAGCAGGCCCTTGCCCCCGTCGGGATTGAGCAGGACCGCCGTCTGGCCCGTCAGCTCCAGCAGCTTGCGGCCGGTCATGGCCAGGATGCGGGTGCTCTCGCCGAACATCTGCACGGCGCGGCGCGGGTCGGTGAACAGGGTGACGGTGTCGCGCCCGTCGTCGAGGACCACGCCGCGCAGGATCAGCTGTTCGCCCTGACGCAGGACGCGGGGGCCGTCCTCGGCGGGGTCGGAGCCGGGGGCGCCGGCCTCGGGCACGGCATAGAGGTCGGCCTCGAGCATCAGCTGTTCGAACAGGCCCATCTTCGACGCATCGGCCAGCCCCTCGTAGAGGGCGACCTCCAGCGGGTTCATCGGATTGTCGGTGAAGGTGATGGGGGTTCGGGTCGCGTCGGTCATGGTCAGGCTCGATACAAACGGGCTGACACAAGACGGGAGCGGGCGCGCGGCGTCAACGGCTGCGCGCCCGTCCGGGCCTCATGGGGAAAGGCGGCGCTCCGACGTCCGCGGCGGGCGGACGCCGGAGCCGTCGGCCGGCGGTTAGGCCAGCACGACGATGGTCACGCGCCGGTTCTGGGCGCGGCCTTCGGGGGTGTCGTTGGAGGCGACGGGCGATTCCTCGCCGTAGGAGATGGCCGACATGCGGTTCAGGGCCACGCCGCGACGGCTGAGGTAGCGACGCACGGCCTCGGCGCGGGCTTCGCCCAGCTGGTCGTTGTGGGTCTCGTCACCGACGCTGTCGGTATAGCCCTGGATCTCCAGATAGACGTTCTGGTTCTCGCTGGTCAGGCGCTGGGCGAACTCGGCCAGACGCTGTTCGGCTTCCGGCGACAGGGCGTTGCCGTCGGTCGGGAATTTCACCGAGTCGTCGGAGAGGACGACCTCGTACAGGAACTTGCCCTGGGCCAGATGGTGGGCGGCGTTGGCGCGGGCGAGCGCCTCGCCGGCGGTGCCCTCGACCGTCGTCACGCGGGCGTCGACCATGGCGGTCTGGTCGCGAACGAAGCGGTGGCTGGCGCAGCCCGAAGCGGCGACGCCGAAGGCCAGGATGACGCCAACGGCAGCTGCCGTTCTGAATTGCGATTTGATCAAGAGTCTCTCCATCAATGATCCGGTGCGCCATACCCGGTTGTCGCGCGCGCCGCCCAGCACAGGTTGCCCAACGGCGAAGCCCGCGCAAGGTTGCATGAGACGAATGGAAGCTGAGCCGCGAACTGCGGGAAACTGATCTCTGATGCTGAACGGTTAAGCTGTGAAACGACTGTTCTCATTGCGCCTTGATGCTGACGCGGGGACAGGTTCATCATGCAGGATCGACGACTGATCTAACGGCGTTCGGGAGAACGGATGAGCGAGAGCGGACGGCGGGGGCAGAACGGGCGCGGGACGGCGCGGCGCGCGGGCGCGACCGTGGCGGCGGTGCTGGCGCATCTGGCCCTGCTGCCGGTGCTGTTCGCGGCGCGGGCCGATCCGGGCGCCCTGCCGATGGCTGTCGAGCCGCCGGTGCTGATGGTCGAACTGGTTCCGCCACCCCCGCCTCCGCCGCCGCCTGTTCCGCCGGTCGCGCCCAAGGCCCCGCCGCCGGGACCCAAGGCCCAGGCCTCGACGCCCGCCGGCCCGCCCCAGCCCGCCCCGGTCGCCCGCCCCGCGACCCCGCCGCCGCCACCCCTGCGTCCGGCCCGACCGACGCCGCCCATGGCGCCGGTCCCCCAGCCCCTCGCGCCGCGAACCCCC
>JBKBSD010000001.1:0-611741 GCA_046291915.1 Brevundimonas sp. | reverse complement strand
GCGTTTCTCTTTCCAGATCAACGATTTCAAAGACCAGAACCACCGAAGCAGCCCACCCGTTTAACGCCCCGGGTCGCGGCGGAGGCGGCTATCTAAGGAAAGCCGATCCTCGTGTCAAGCGGGCTTTTTCAAGCCATTCTGCGGAGAGAAGATCGAAACCTTCAGGCCACAAAAAACCGTCTGGAGGAGAGCCAAGAGGCTGACCCCTGTGTTCACTTCGACGATTCGTTTGGAGCGCGGAACCTAACCAAACCACCTTCGAGAAGCAAGACCCTTTCGGTTCTTATTTCCCGGCGGGGCCTGAAGACTGAAGTCTCCGTGACCCCGGCGGCCGGCCCGTTTCCGAGCGAGGCGGGGATATACGCAGCGACCATTTTGTCCGCAACCGGATTCCGACAGTTTCGCGAACTTTCTCGACGACTCCCGGTCACCGGACAAAGGTCAGCCCCGCCTAGCCAGCCGCTATATAGGTTCTGAGGGATTCAGCCTCATGCGTGGCCTCGGCGATCTGGCACTTCACCACGTCCCCGATGGAGATGACGCCTGCCAATTGTCCGTCGATCAGCACAGGCAGATGGCGAATCCGACGGTCGGTCATTCGCTCCATCAGAATCGAGACCGTCTCTCCCGGGGCCGCGAACACCACATTGGCGCTCATGACATCCGAAACCGGTCTCGCCAGCCCCGCCTGCCCGTCCCGCGCGACGGCCCGGACCACGTCCCGTTCCGACAGCACGCCGACGACCTTGTCGTTCTGGCACACCATCAGGGCCCCGACTCGCAGCCGCTCCAGCTCGACACAGGCCTCCGCCAGGCTGAGCCCGGGCGGGATCGTGAAGACGGCGCTTCCCTTGTCCTTCAGAATTTCGGCGACCAGCATGGCGGCGTCTCCCCTTCCCTTGAGAGCAGCGGCCCGCGGCGGCGCCGCCTTGAGGCCATCAGGATCACCCGGATCGCAGCGCGAATCAAACGGCAGGAGCGCCTCCCTGGGTCGCTCCCACTATAAAGAGTGCTCGAAGCCGCGCGTCACGCCGTCTGATCCCTTGCCCGGTTCCGCGCCCCGGTCGCGGAAAGTTATCGTTAACGACAATGCTCCAGACTGGCCGCCGGTACGCTTAGCGCGCCGTACACCGTGTTTCTCCAGGACCCGCCGTCATGACCGTCAGGAAGACAGCCGCCGCTGCGATTGCGATCGCCGTTGTCGCGCTCCCCGTCGCCGCCATGGCGCAGTCCGCCGGCTCGTCCGCGATGGGAACCTACACCGCCGGCTATGGCGGTTCGCGGTACACCACAGCCCAGCCGCAGAGCGGTTCGACGCGGGACGCCAACGGCAACCGGCTTATCGTCAATGGCATCATCCAGACCGGCGCCAGCGCCTATTCCAGCACGTCAGGCGGCGTCGGCGCGTCCGGCTATGCCTCGGGCAACGGCCAGACCATCGGCGGCTCCACCGCCATTGGCAACAGCCTGAACGTGGTGGTGCAGGGCAACCACAACACGGTCATCGTCAACTCCAGCCAGGTCAACAACGGCAATGTCACCGCCGGCACCGACCTGAACGGCACCCTGAGGCTTCCATGACCGCTGGCCGGGCCCTTCGGCTCCTCAAGACCGCCGGGGTCGCCGTTACAACGGCGGCGCTGCTGAGCGGCTGTATCTCTTCGAGCGCGGGCCCTCGCGGGACCTACGCCACGCCCATCGGCAATGCCCCGGTGACGGCGAACCCGACGCCCTATTCGACGGCGCTGGTCTGCATGGCGGATTATGCCCGCCGCTACTCCCTGCCCTCGCCGCGCATCGCGGTGGGCCGGATCGCCGACTATACCGGCACGGTCTCAGCCGACGGCGGCCGTCAGGTCACCGGCGGCGCCTCGCTGATGGCCATGACCGCCCTGGCCAAGTCGGGTGCGCGGATCGTTGAACGCTATGACACCTCCGTCTCGGAGATGGAGCTGCGCTACGCCAATAACCGCCTGATCGGCGACGAGGGCCCGGGCGGCGCGGAAGACACCCAGTATCGCCGCATCATCGCGGGGTCAGTGCCAGGCTCCGACTTCTACATCGTCGGCGGCATCACCGAGGTGAACTACAACATCCGCTCGGGCGGGTTCGACATGGCCGCGGGCCAGGCGTCTACCGACACCCCCCTGTCGACCGCCTTCGCAGGCAAGGCGTTCGTAATGAACATCGCCATCGACCTGCGTCTGGTCCAGACCACGACGCTGGAGGTGGTGGACGTCGTCTCCTACCAGAAGCAGATCATCGGTCGCGAAATCTCGGCGGGCGTGTTCGACTTCCTGAACGGCAACGTCTTCGACATCTCGGCGGGCGAAGGCGCGCTGGAGCCGGTGCAGCTGGCGGTCCGCGCCCTGATCGAACGGGCCACGGTCGAGTTCATGGCCAATCTGTATGGCGCGCCCGGCCCCGAGATCTGCCTGCAGGCCGGTCAGGACCCGCTGGCCGGCACGGTCAGCATCACCGGCGGCTACTATCCCGCCTATCCCAACACGGACACCAACAATGGTCAGACCCGTGCCGATCCGTCTCGCTGGCATGATAGCCGCGACGGTGATGTGCGCCGCAGCCGCTACTGAGGCCGCCGCACAGACACCTCCGCAGGACGACAGCCTGGTTCTGAACAACCAGTTGCAGCTGGGCGACGTCTTCGCCGACCAGACGCTGAACGTCGTCAATTCACAGGACCAGGTGACGGCCGGCACGACCGCGACCGGCAACACGGCCTCGGGCGCGGTGGAGAACGGGGCCATCACTGTCCGCTCCGATCAGGACATGCGCGGCGACGCGGTCGCCACCACCACGGCGACGCTGGGCGGGGACACCACCGGCCCGGTGGCGATCCAGTCGAATGCGGGCGGCAACTCTCTCGCGGTCAGCGGCTATGGCGCCGACGTGACGGTCGAAGCGACCCAGCGCAACACCGGCGGACTTGTGGGCGCCCTGACCGAGGTGGGCGACGAGAACGCGCGCCTGCTGGGCGGCGCTCTGATCGCGGCGAGCGCCAGCTCGAACACCACGGCCTTGTATGGCGAGGGCAGCCTGCTTCAGGGCACGGTGGAGCAGTCGTCGGCGGCCACCGTGCGCGCCTACAGCCGCCTCGAGAGCCAGCACACGACCGACGAGGTCAATGTCACCGCCCAGGCGACCGGCAATGCGATCGGCGTGAACAGTGGTCAGACCTCGGGCCAGAACCTGGCCTTCGACCAGACCTCCAGCGGCGACTTCATCGAAGCCGAGGCCAGCGCCAATACCGGCAACGGCTGGGATCTGGCGGCGCGGGCCCGCGCGGTCGGGAACTCCGCCAACACCTACAATTCAGGCGGCTCGGTCGTGACCGGGTCGCGTCAGGACAACGCCTCCTTCATCCGCTCGGCGGCGACGACCACGGCCTATGACTATGGCCGGGCCCAGGCTTACGCCAGCGGCGCGGGCAACCAGCTGTCCGTTGGCAACAACGACATCTTCGTCGAGATCGACAACAGCCAGATCAACAGCGGCGGGGTCGAGGTCACGGCCACCTTCGCCGGCACCAACGGCTATGATGTCTATGTCGGCGCGGAAGCGACGGGCAATGCGGTCACCGGCTACGCCTGTTCCGAGTGCAACGGCCAGCTGACGGCGCGCAACGTCCAGACCAACTCGGGTGACGTCTCGGCGCAGGCGAACACCTCGGTCGCGGGATCGAACCGCGCGGTCATCTCCAGCGCAACGGCCACCGGCAACGCCGCGACCTTCTACGTCTCGCGGCCGTCGCATTAAACTTCGGTAACTTGAGATACCCGCCCCGGTCCCCGAAGGGTTGCATCGGGGCGTCGGCGTTATTTTCGGAATCGCGGCCTCTTCTGATTTGCCGGCGCGCCCGTACGGGCTTCGAAATGCGCCATCGGAGCTTGACCCGACCATGCGTTCCGCACGCCGTTTCCTTCTGCTCGTAGCCGCATCGGCCGCCGCCCTCATCGCCGCCGCACCCGCGCTGGCCCAGCAGGTCGCGCCCACCGATCCCTTTGCGCAAGCCGCCAGCGACATTCCCGCAGACTCCAACGTCCGCTTCGGCATCCTGCCAAACGGCATGCAGTACGCCATCCTGCGCAACGCCACGCCTCCTGGACAGGCCTCGTTCCGCCTGCGCATCGACGCTGGCTCGCTGATGGAGAACGAAGACCAGCTGGGTCTCGCTCACTTCATGGAGCACATGGCCTTCAACGGGACGACCAACATCCCCGAGAATGACCTGCTGCGCATCCTGGAGCGTCTGGGTCTGGCCTTCGGCGCCGACACCAACGCCTCGACCGGCTTCGACCAGACCCTGTACATGCTGGAGTTGCCCCGCACGAACGACGAGACTGTCGATGCCTCGCTGCGCATCATGCGTGAGCAGGTGTCGGAAGCCCTGATGGCCGCGGACGCCGTCGATGCGGAACGGGGCGTGATCGAGGGCGAAGAGCGCCTGCGCAACACGCCGGGCCTGCGTTCGATCAAGGCGCAGCTGGCGCTGCTGGCTCCGGGTCAGCGCATCTCCCAGCGGATGCCGATTGGTGATCTGAACATCATCCGCAACGCCCCGCGCGATCGCTTCGTCGAATTCTATAACGCCTACTACCGCCCCTCGCGCGCCACCTTCGTCGCCGTCGGCGACTTCGACGTGGCCGTAATGGAGGCCAAGATCCGTGGCGCCTTCGAAAGCTGGCAGCCGAAGTCGGCGGACGGCCCCGAACCCGATCTGGGCACGGTGGCGCCGCGCCAGCCGGAAACCCGCATTCTGGTCGAGCCCGGCATCCAGTCGAACATCCAGCTCAACTGGACCAAGGCGCCGGACCTGGATCCGGACACCGTGGCCGAGCGTCGCGACAATCTGGTGCGCAACCTCGGTCTGGCGGTTCTGGACCGCCGCCTGGGTGAGATCGCCCGCGGCGACAACCCGCCGTTCACCTCGGCCAGCGGCAGCCAGTCGACCCTGGTCGACAGCCTGGAGATCGCCTCGGTCGAGGCCAGCTTCAATCCCGGCGAATGGAAGCCCGCACTGGAGCGCATCGAGCAGGAGCAACGGCGCCTGGTTCAGTACGGCGTGTCCGACGCCGAACTGCAGCGCGAGATCACCGAGTACCGGACTGCGCTTGAGAACGCCGTCGCCGGCGCCGCGACCCGCCGCACGCCCGCACTCGCCAACGGCCTCGCCGGAGCCGTGAACGGCCGCGTGGTCTTCACCTCGCCGCAGACCAACCTCGACCTGTTCAACGCCTCGGTCGAAGGCCTGACGGCCGCCCAGGTGAATAGCACCCTGCCCGCGGTCTTCACCGGCGGCGGCCCGCTGGCGCTGGTCGTCACCCCGGTCGAGATTGAGGGGGGCGAAGCCGCCGTCACCGCCGCGCTGGAAGCCTCGCGTCTGGTTCCGGTCGCCGCCCCGGTCGCCCAGGCCGAGCTGCAATGGCCCTACGCCCAGTTCGGCGCCGCCGGGCAGGTCGCCCAGCGTCGTGAGATCACGGAAGTCGGCACGACGGTCGTGACCTTCGCCAATGGCGTCCGCCTGACGGTCAAGCCGACCGACTTCCGCGATGAGCAGATCCTCGTCAGCGTCCGCACCGGCATAGGCGAGCAAGGCCTGCCTACCGACCGCTCGTCGCCACAGGCGCTGGCTCAGGCCTATGTCACCCCGGGCGGCCTTGGTCGCCTGACATTCGACGAGATGAACCGCGTCCTGAACGGTCGCGTCTATTCGGCGGGCTTCGGCGTCGGCAGCGACAGCTATGTCTTCTCGGGCGCCACCCGTCCGGCGGACCTCGGCCTGGAGATGCAGGTTCTGACCGCCTATCTGACCGATCCCGGTTTGCGCGCGGCCCCCTTCCAGCAGATCAAGGGCGTCTTCCCGCAGATCATCGCCCAACAGATGGCCACCCCCGGCGGCGCCTTCCAGGTGCAGGCGTCCGGCCTTCTGGCCAGCGGCGACAAGCGCGAAACCTTCCCGACCGCCGAGGAAGTGGCTGCCTGGACCATCGAAGACGCCCGCGCGGGCATCGTCAGCGGTCTGAGCACCGGCCCGATCGACGTGCTCGTGGTGGGTGACGTGACGGTGGACGACGCCATCGCCGCCGTCGCGCCGACCTTCGGCTCGCTGGCCCCTCGTGGACCGGCCGCCAGCCCCGCGCCCGGCGCCACCGAACTGCGCTTCCCGGCCGCCACGCCCGAGCCCGTTCGTCTGACCCACAATGGTCCGGTCGAGCAGACGCTCGCCTACATCGCCTGGCCGACCACCGACGCCGTGGAAGATCGCACCGAAGCTCGCCGCGTGTCGGTGCTGGCCGAGGTGCTGAAGCTGCGCGTTCTGGATGTCATCCGCGAACAGCAGGCCCTCGCCTACTCGCCCGGCACCGGCTCCAGCGCTTCGGACACCTACCGCGGCTACGGTTCGGTCTCGATCCGCGCAGAAATCGCGGCGGACAAGGTCGAGCCCTACTATGCGGCGGTCGAATCCATCGTCGCTTCCCTGCGCGACGCGCCGCCCAGTGAGGACGAGCTGAACCGCGCCCGCCTGCCGGTTATCGAAGCCCTGCGTCGCAGCCAGGCCAGCAATGAGTACTGGCTGACCCAGCTATCGGAAGTCGCGGAGAAGCCGGGTGACGTCGAACAGACCCTGACCCACATCTCGGATCTGGAAGCCGTCACGCCGGCCGACGTTCAGGCCCTGGCGCGCCAGTACCTGCGCGACGACACGGCCTGGAAGGCCATCGTCGTCTCGGCCCAAGCCCAACAGTAGGCGAAGAAAAATGGCCCCGGTCGCAGGACCGGGGCCAGTTTCGCTTCTCAGGATCGTCGACGGAGAGCCGACGAACTCAGTCTTCTAGGCTCTCCCGCCTGACGGCAGGCTGAACACGCCGTTCAACCGATCAGAAGACCCGCCCGCCGACGCCGCCGTCCAGCGCGATCGTGCCGCCCGTCAGGGCCATGCCGGTCTGTTCGACCACTTCCTCACGATAGGCGGTGTAGGTCTCTTCCCTCACCCAGCTCAGGATCTTCACGCCCGCGCCGTAGCGGCGCAGCAGTGAGCGCTCGTTGCAGTCGCGTTCCGCGCGCTGGGTGCGGCACTCGACATTGCCGCCGCCGTACCAGAGCGATTCGCCCTTGCGGCAGCTGATGGTCTCGCCGTGATCAAAGCGGACCTCGCCGTTGTATTCGGCCCAGGTGAACTGCAAGGCGGTTCCCGCCAGGCATCGGTACAGTTCGCCGTCATAGCCGCCATCGACCTCGCGGTCGGGGCGGACCTGCGAAGCGGGGTGCGGAATGGCGCGGTCGTCGATGCAGACGGCCTGGATCACCACACGCTTTTCCCAGCGGCGGCGGGATTCGTAGGGCACACGGACGATCTCGCGCACGCGTGCGCCTTCGACATTCAGTCCGTTGATCGTGGTCGGATAGGGCTGATCGACCGTCACATAGGCGGAACCGCCGCCGCTGACCCAGACCGAGCCGCCCGCGCGAGCATTCAGCCCCGCCGATGCGCGCGCACTGGCGCCGGCATTGGCCGCCGCGTTGACGTTCACATTGACGTTCAGGTTCCCACCGCCACAGCAGGACGGAGGTGGCGGCGGCTCACAGCACACCGGAGGGGGCGGCGGAGGCGGCGGGGGCGGAGGCTCGCAGCACGGCGGGGGCGGCGGCGGGCAGCCGCCGGTGCACTGCGCCGCCGCGCTGTCGGCGACCGCCGAAAGGGCCAGAAAGCCCGCCGCGGCCGGCAGCCAGGTCATGATCCGCACCCCCATGGGCCGACCTCCAGATGAGTTTCTGCACAATCCGCAAACCGCGCGGACCGTTCCAGACTGCAGGAGACCCCAAAAGCCTTGCGTTTCCGTTGCTTTCCCGGCCCGCCCCTTGCGGCATTCCGTCCGGAGGCGAACGCAGTGTTCCACCCTGATACGCAACGACTGATCGATGAATGGACACGTCTGGCCGCGACGGCCGACGTGCGCGGTGGGATTCCGCAACGCGCCGGGCTGCTGCCGGAAGCGCTCGGTCGCCTGTTGCCGCGCGTGTTCGTCGCGGACTGGCGGGACGGCCATGCGGCGCTGCGGCTTGCGGGAACGACGTTGGAAGCCTTTCAACGCCGTCCACTCAGAGACGAGGCAATTCTGGCGTTCTGGAGCCCGGCCTCGGCTGATCTGGTCACCGCCGCCGTCGCCCAGTCCGTTCGTGAGGCGCGGCCCGTCGTGGTGGTCGGTTTCGCCCCCGGCGAACCCAGCACGCCTGTCGAGATGGTCATCGCCCCGCTTCGAAGCCGTTCAGGCCGACCGGACCAGATTCTCGGACTATTTGCTCCCGCCTCAGCGCTGACGCCGACCGGGTCCGGCCCGGTCCTGCTCACCGCGCGCATGGCCGTGGCGGCCGGAACCGCCGGACGGCCCAGGCTCAGCCTCGCCGCCGTCGAAGGCCGCCGGATCGCCTGAGCGCCGTCAGAGCGGCTTCAGGTCGGTGAGATAGCGCTTCCAGTTATGGACATAGTGCCGGGCTGACATCCTGAGCGCTTCGATCTGTCCCGCCTCGAGCTCCCGCACCACCTTCCCCGGCTGGCCCATCACCAGCGAGTTGTCGGGGATCACCTTCCCCTCCGTGATCAGGGCGTTTGCGCCGATCAGGCAGTTCTTCCCGATCCTGGCCCGCCCCAGCACGACCGCGCCGATGCCGATCAGCGTGTTGTCGCCGATCTCGCAACTGTGCAGCATCACCATGTGTCCGACGGTGACGCCGTCGCCGATAGTCAGGGGTTCGCCCGGGTCGGAATGAAGTACGCTGCCGTCCTGTATGTTGGTGTCGTGGCCGATGGTGATGGGATCATTGTCCCCCCGCACGACGGCGCCGAACCAGATGCTGGCGCCGGACTTGAGAATCACGTCTCCTGTCACGACAGCATTCGGTGCAACCCAGTATTCGCCCTCCGGCGGAAGCTGCGGTTTCTTGTCCGCCAACGCATAGATCGTCATCGAAACATCACCTTATCTTTGGCTCAATCAGCGCTTTAAGCCTTCGTAAACCACGCTAGCATCATTCTGTTGATGCGATTCGAAGCCGACATTTCGGCCCCGGATCCGTAACCGGATCAAGCCCGGTCCGGTCAAGCCAAGGGGAACGCCGTGACGCGTTCGGTTCGGCGGCCTCGTCCGCTGGAAGTTCATCCTTCCTCCGACCCGGGCGGGTGCTGCGCATCCTCTTCTCTCCTCCCCACGATCGTCCGAGGCGATGCTTTTGCGGCATCGCCTTTTTTCATGCCCTGGAGGCGTCCATGACCAAACGTGCTGCCCTGAAGCGTCAGACCCGTGAATTCGGGGTGCTGGATTCAAATCAGTTCACCCAGGACGCCAGGGCTCGGCGGTTGCCCAGCCCGTCTGGCTGGTCGCCCAATCCGTCCAATGACGATCGCGACCAGGCCTATGTGAAGACGCTGAAGCCGAAGTCGGACGGTCAGGCCGAACTGCTGACGATGATCGATCATCACAACCTGGTTCTGGCGCTGGGTCCCGCAGGCACGGGCAAGACCTATCTTGCCGTCGCCAAGGCCGTCGAGGCGCTCGAGGCGGGCAAGGTCGGCCGCATCGTTCTGAGCCGCCCCGCCGTCGAGGCCGGCGAATCGATTGGCTTCCTGCCCGGGGATATGGAGGACAAGCTGGCCCCCTATCTGCGTCCTCTTTACGACGCCTTGTCTGACCGGCTGAGCATGAAGCGGGTCAAGCAGTTGATGGCTGAGGGCCTGATCGAGATCGCGCCCATCGGCTACATGCGCGGCCGGACCCTGAACAACGCCTTTATCGTCGTGGATGAAGCCCAGAACTGCACCTACGTGCAGCTGAAGATGCTGCTGACCCGTCTGGGCTGGCATTCGACCATGGTGGTCACGGGCGATCCGCAGCAGTCCGATCTGCTGCCGGGCATTTCCGGTCTGTCCGACATCGCCGAACGTCTGGCGCCGGTGCCGGACATCGCCGTGGTCAAACTGGCCGAGCGCGACATCGTCCGCCATCCGCTGGTCGCGAGCATGATCGGCGTCCTCTGACCGCTTCCGTAGCCTGAACGAAAAAGGGGTGCCGGATCATCCGGCGCCCCTTCTTTGTCGGCTCTAGATCAGAGAGGTGACGGGCGGCGCTTCCTTCGCCGGCGGCTTGGGTTTGGCGCCCATCCGGTCGATCAGGGCGAACACGAAGGGGTTCAGCGAGATCGACAGCAGGGCGGCGGCCAGGATCAGGTCGTGGGTCTCCTGACGCATCCCGCCAAGCTGAACGCTGACCGCCGCGAGGATGAAGGAAAACTCGCCGATCTGGGCGAGGGCCGCGGCGACGGTCAGGCTGGTCGCCCTGTCGAGCTTGAACACCGTGGTGATGGCCAGCGCCGCGATCGACTTGCCGACAATGACGATGGCCAGCACGCCCAGAACCGCCAGCGGCTCGTTGATGAGGATTTTCCAGTCGAACAGCATGCCGACTGAGACAAAGAACAGCACGGCGAAGGCGTCCCGCAGCGGCAACGAACGCTCCGCTGCATTGTGGCCGAGCGGCGAACTGTTCAACACCAGCCCCGCCAGGAAGGCGCCCAGGGCGAACGAGTGGAAAAGGGCGTAGGCCACCCAGGCGATGCCCAGAGCAATGGCCAGAACGCCGAGGGTGAACAGCTCACGCGACTTGGTGTGGGCGATCCGGACCAGCACCCACGGCAGCACCTTGGCACCGACAACCAGCATGATGGCGGTGAAGCCCGCCACCTTGAACAGGGTCCAGGCGATCGATCCGGCCAGCTCCGCGCCGTCCAGCGACTCGCCGGGCTGAATAATCAGCAGGGGCAGCATGACGAGGGCGATGACGATCACCAGATCCTCGACGATCAGCCAGCCCATGGCGATCTTCCCCACGTCGCCCTTGACCTGTTTGCGCTCTTCGAGCGCCCGCAGCAGCACGACGGTCGAGGCGACGGAGAGGGCGAACCCCATCAAGGTGGCCTCGAGGTCGTTCATCCCCATCAGACGGCCCAGCCCCCAGCCGAGCGCTGTGGCGGCGCCGATCTGCACCAGGGCGCCGGGGATTGCGATCTTCCGGACCTTCATCAGGTCGGCCAACGAGAAGTGCAGGCCTACGCCGAACATCAGCAGGATGACCCCGACCTCGGCCAACTGCGGGGCCAGTTCGGTATCGGCGACGAAGCCTGCGGTGTGTGGGCCGACGATAATGCCCGCGACCAGATAGCCGACGAGAGGCGACAGCTTCAGCCGATTGGCCAACATCCCGAACACGAAGGCCAGCACAAAGCCCCCCACCAGTGTGAGGATCAGGCTGTCAGCGTGGCTGGCTACGTCGGTGGCGTGCTGGGCCACATCGGCATGAGTCATCGGCGCTCCTTGAGGTGCGGGCGGGAAATCCTTGCGGGTTTGAAGCGTGACATTTGGGGCTTCCAGCCCGCTGCGACAAGCCGAAACGCGCATTCCGCGACCCTGTGCCACGATAAAGTCTCTTCGCGTGCGCGATCCGGGCTGCTAACCCGGACCGCTCAATTTCTCAGCGAACCGTATGAAAATCCCCCGCATCGCTTACGCCGCCTACGGCTTCGCTCTTTTCGTGGTCGTCTTCGATCAACTGACCAAGGCCTGGGTGCTGTCAGGTCTGGACCTTCAGGAAGTCGGTCGGGTCTTCGTTCTGCCGCCGATTTTCAACTTCACCTGGGTGGAAAACCGCGGCGTCAGCTTCGGTCTGTTCGGCGACGGCTCGGCCCGTTGGGTGCTCAGCGTCTTCTCGCTGGCCGTCGCGGTCGGGCTGGGCTGGTGGGCGCTGAAGGCGGACCGTCGCCTGTTGATCACCGCGATCGGCCTGGTCATGGGCGGCGCCATCGGCAACGTCATTGACCGCATCCGTTTCGGCTTCGTCGTCGACTTCCTCGATTTCTCGGGCACCGGCGTCTTCCCATGGGTGTTTAACGTCGCCGACAGCGCCATCACCATCGGTGTCGTGCTATTGATCGCCGACAGCCTGCTGTCAGAGAGGGCGGCCAAGGTTGGCCTCGCCGCCGAAAAGTCGTAATCAACGGCTTCCACTAGGGTTTACGCGCGCGCCGTCCGGCGCACCGCACCGGGATAAATCATGCGCCTTCGCACTACCGCAGTTCTGACCCTCGCCGTCTCGGCCCTCGCGCTCGGCGCCTGCTCCGGCCTCCAGCAGAGCATTGGCCTGTCGAAGGTCACGCCGGACGAGTTCCTGACCGTCGCGACCGCTCCGCTGACCGTGCCGCCGGAATACGGCCTGCGTCCGCCGGCGCCGGGCCAACCGCGCCCGCAGGAACTGGCGCCGGAATCGGCCGCCCGTCAGATCCTTCTCGGCCAGCGTCAGGCCGTCACCCGTACGCCGGGCGAGCAACTGCTGGTCGCCCAGGCCGGCGGCGACCGCGCCGACCCTCTGGCCCGCTACGTCGTCGATGACGAGTTCGGCGATCTGACCCACAAGGAAGAGAGCTGGGCCAATCGCATCATGTTCTGGCGCCGCGAGGATCCCGCGACCCAGACCGCCGTCACCACCCAGACCGCTGAAGGCGCCGTCACCATCGACGCCGCCAGCGAGTACGCCCGCATGCAGGCCCTGACCGGCGGCCGCGCCGGCATCAGCATCACCCCGCGTCGCGACACGGGCTTCAAGCTGCCGGGTCTCTAGGCTCAGGCGCCAACAGATAGAATCAGGCCCGGGCGCCCAGCGTCCGGGCCTTTTTCATGCGGCGATAAGACGGTCAGGCCTTTGCGGCCCCGGCGCGGAGGCCGCGCTCGGCCAGAGCCACCACGGCGACCCCCGCCATCGTCAGGCCCGCACCGGTCAGGATTTGCGGCGTCAGCACATCGCCCATGAAGAGCCAGCCGATCAGGATGGAAACCACGGGCGTTGCCAGCAGATAGGGCGTGACCCGGCCGGCGGGCCGCTTCTGCACCAGCCAGAACACCAGAGTGGTCGCCAGCACGGACGACACCAGCCCGGCCCAGATCAGACAGGCCCAGATCATCGCGTTGGACTGCTGCAAGGCCGCCCATTGCCCCTGCTCGAACACGGCCGAGCCGAAGGCCAGCGTCGGCAGGGCGACCAGCGCCAGTAGCCCCTGCATCTTCAACGGCGGGATGGAGGTGGTCCGCCGTGCGATCACCGTGGTCATGGCCCAGGCGCCGGCGGCGACGACGCCGACGGCGATGCCCTTCCAGTCCTCGATGGCATGCGGATCCAGCGTCATCCAGGCGACGCCCAGGAAGGCGATCCCCATGCCGATCAGGGCGAAGCGGGACAGCTTCTCGCCCAGCACGAGAAAGGCGAACAGCGCCGTGAACGGCACCCAGAGTTGGGTCGCCACCGACACCGGGCTGACGTCGTGAGCCAGCCAGAAAGCCAGATAGACCAGACCGTAGTGAAGCGGACCGCCGATGCAGACGATCAGCAGCAAACTCTTCCAGTTCGGAAAGGGCGGACGGACAAAGGGGATCAGGCAGGCCGCCGCGATGGCGAACCTCAGCGCGCCGACCAGCAGGGGCGGCAGGGTCTCGGTGGCCAGCTTGGCCGCGGCGTTGTTTACGCCCCAGATGACGATGATCGCCACGATCGCGGCGATCTCCAGCGGGCTCAGGGGGCTATGGGGCTTGTCCGGGGTAATCACCGCACCGGGTTAGCCCGCGAACGTGTCGGGCGCGAGAGGCGCACCCGACACTTCGCATTTCGGAATGTGGCCGTGAGGCCAGTCCGTCGATCAGACCCCGATCAGAACGGGATGTCGTCGTTCAGGTCGTAGCTTTCCTTAGGTCCGGAAGGCTTGTTGGCGCCGCCGGTCGAGAAGCCCGACGAATAGTCGTCGTCGCCGCGACCGCCGCCGCCGTAGCCGCCGCCCGAACCACCGCCGCTGCCGCCGTCAGCCCGGCCGCCCAGCATGGTCAGTTCACCGCGGAATTTCTGAAGCACGATCTCGGTCGTGTACTTTTCGACTCCGCCCTGCTCGTACTTGCGGGTCTGCAGCGAGCCCTCGATGTAAACCGTCGAGCCCTTTTTCAGATAGTTCTCGGCGACCTTCACGATGTTCTCGTTGAAGATGACCACCCGGTGCCACTCGGTCTTTTCCTTGCGCTCGCCGGTCGACTTGTCGCGCCACGTTTCCGAGGTCGCGATCGACAGGTTGGCGACGCGTTCGCCCGAGTTAAGGCTGCGGATTTCCGGGTCCTTGCCCAGGTTACCGACCAGAATGACCTTGTTGACGCTGCCCGCCATCATCGAGCTCCTTTAGCTAGCTGGCCCACCACGCTTCGCGCTGATTCAGACCGTTCCACCGTGGCCTAGCGCGCTTTCGCGCCGCCGGGGCCGTTTTGTCGTGACCATCCACAGAACTCGGATGGGGCAGGACGGTTGTTCCACCTTTGTTCACGCCTGTCCAGCACGCGCGACCAAGCCGGCTTGACGCTACTGGCCGGGTCCGACCGGCGCTTGCTCGATCGCGCCCGGTACGGCCAGACGGCCATCCCCCGTGCGGGCCAAGGCCATGAAGCGCGAGCCGGTCAGGGTCTTGCCGAACGAAACCCCGGCGCGGTCGATGAAGATGAACTGCCCCTGATAGGCGCCGATGGCCTCGCGGCGATTTCCGCCAAGCCCGAGGAAGCGAAGACGCATCTCTTCGAGACGTGCCGCACAGAACTCGATCTGAGGCTGGTCGCGGGCCACGACGTTGAACTTCGGCGCCGCCCCTTCCTCACCCAGCTCCACCGAATAGCAGACGCCCTGGTCGAAGGGCGCCTTCACGGCGTTATTGCAGCCCGTCAGGGCGACGGCGGCCAAACCGGCGGCAAGGAAAAGCGTCGTACGCATCATCAACGAAGTCCCGGGAACTGGCAGCTGCGGTCCTGCTCCGCGAGGGTGCGGAAGCGGTTGTTGTCGGGCGACTGTTCCACGCGGCGCGGAACCAGACGCAGGGTCGTCTCGCCCCAGCGACCGTACAGCGCCTCGCCCGGACGCACGCAGGTGCCGGCGTACAGCTCCTGCACGCACTGGTTCAGGCTGCCGCCCGACGACACCGTGCGCCAGTCGGAACCGGTGTAGCGCATGCATTGGCCGCCCGACTGCGAAGCGGGCTGGGTCGATTGGGTCGAGTCCGCGGGGTTCGCCTCGGGCAGGTTTTCCGTCATCTCGGTCGGCGGCGCGATGGGCGGCGGCGTCAGGGACGCAGTCGGCGCGGCCACAAGAGCCCCGGTCGCGTCCACGCCCACGTCGAGGGCATCCGTGGCCAAGCCATTGCGGCGCGCGCAGTCCGTCAAGGTCGCCATGCCGACGAACTGGCCGTCGACGTAGCAGCGCAACTCACGCGTTGAGTCCAGACCCGGCGCATCGGCCACCGAGACCGTCAGACCGCCTTGCGCCGCCGGCAGCGGGGCGTCCGACGCGCTGTCGCCGCCTCTGGTCATCAGCAGACCCACGATGACGGCAATCACGACGGCCGCCGCGGCGCCGATCGCGATGAGGATTCGATTGTCCTTGGGCATGAAGGGCTCACGTGGATGATGCGCCCACTAACCCCGCCGGGGTGTCGCGCGTCAACGCCCTTCGTGGCGGAGGGGCTAGCCGGAAAGGCGCGCCAGAGCCGCCTGATAGTTGGCCAACTGAGCCGTCAGATAGGCTGGGGCCGTACCCGTGACCGCCGGAGTGTTCGACGCAGGGGATAGGCCACGATAGGCGTCACGGATGGCCTTCATCGCCGCCTGAAGCTTCTCACCGGCCGTTTTCACCGCAGCAGCGTCATTCAGGGTCAGGTTGGTCGGCAACCCCAGACCGAAGGTCTTGGTTACATCGTCTCCCGTCGTCCGCCCTATATACCCCTGCGACAAACCAAGCCCGGCCAAGGCGTCGCGCCCGGTCTCGCCAGAGGTCAGCACGGCGCCCTTCACCCCATCGCGGGCCGTGATCGTCAGACGCTGCAGCCCTGTCCGGAGGGCCGTCGCCAGATCGCCCGGCTCCGCATCCTTGGCTGATTCCGAGTTCACGGTGACCTTGAGCTTCATATTGGAAGCCTGCTCGATCTTCCGCGCCAGGGTCTGGAGGGTGTCGCGCGCCTCAATCGTCACCGGCACGGCGCGGCCGCCGTCAGCCGGCGAAACATAGAACCGGTCGCCCACCCGCAACGATGTCGCATTGGTCAGGGTCTTGGACTGGCTCTGGTCAATCTCGCCCTGAGGCAGACCCAAGCGATCCAGCACGCTGGCGCCTCCCGACGCCACAGCCAGAGTCAGAGGCGACGCCTGCGCGCCGTCCCCTTCCCAGTCACGTCGCCATTCCACAGCGCCGGTGGTGGGGTCGATACGGCTCAGATAGGCCTTCGTGGGATCGGTCGTCTTGGCGTCTTCCGGGCGGTCGGCGACGCCGGTCAGCCACACCTTGCCGCCCTGGATCTTCATGTCGGCGGCGCTATCGTCACCGGACCCACCGATGTAGGTCAGACGGTCTTCCGTCGAGGCGACCAGACTGTCATCAATGACGGCGACAAAGGCGTCCTTGCCACCGTGATGCGCCGTCGTGACCGTGCCGATGTCCAGCGCGCCGTTCCGCGTCGTGCCGCTGATCACGACCTTGCCGTTGACCACGGCCAGTCCGCTGATCTCGCCGCTGGCGTCGCCCAGATTGCGGGTCGCGGCCAGCGTCGGCTTGCCGTCGGCGGCGAGGGTGAACTGGCGCACAACGATGCGTCCGTCTTCGATCCCGGCGGAATAGAGGTTGTTGCCGTCCACGGCGACGGCGTCGACGCCGTCGGTTCCGGCGGTGCCGAACTGAACCACGCCCGCGGCCGTCGCGACGATCGGGGCTGATGGATAGGCCTGCGTTGCGGTGAAGGCCTGCACATACCCGTCCCAGCCGCCCACGCCGACGGTGCCGGTCATCGCCGATTGCGCCCTGCCCCCGACATAGACCGCGCCATTGGGGCCGAAGCTGACCGACGTCGCCTCATCCGCGGCCCGCGCGCCCCGACGCTGGGTCCACAACTCCTGCCCATCCGCATCGAAGACGGTGACGAAGCTGTCGGCCACCGTCGCCACATCACCGGCCTTGCCCCCGTCCAGCGCCCCGGTGACCGAACCGGCCACCGCGACCTTGCCGTCCGAATTGACGGAAATGGCATAGCCGCTGGCCGTAGAAGCCGCTCCGATGGCCTGGGTCATGACAACCCGACCGGCGGAATCCAGCTTGATGAGGGCGACGTCCTTCTGACCCTTGATGGGCTGGGTGTCCGGCCCGGCCTTCAGGTCCGCGACCATCCAGACCGACCCGTCCGGTCCCGTGGTGCTGGCGCGGACGGTCTCGACACCTTCGGGTAGCGCGGTCTGGGATGCCCGCCCCTCCACCCACTGGGTTTCGCCGACACCCCCGGCTGTAGGCGCCGGAGCCGAGCCGCCGGTGTCGCTCTGGAACTTGAGCATCTGCAGTCCGGCGGCCGTTCCGGCGCTCTGAACAACATAGACGGCGTCTGCGGCCGTGACCGGCGTAAAGCTGACCTTCTCGGTCGTGACGCCCCGGACCACCAGTGCGAACTGATCCGCTCCCGCCGGAAGGGTCGTGGTCTTGCCGCCGACGGTGATCGTCTTGGGTTCGGGCTTGACCAGTTCGCGTCCGATCCGGGTCTCAACACCCGCATCCGCCAGCTTGCCGTTGATGTGATCCAGGACATTGGTCAGCGTGCGAGGCTTCGTTCCCATACCGGTCAGGTCGATGGACACCGCCGATGTGGTGTTATCGCCCTTCTTGACCGTGATGTTGAACTGGACCTCGCCCGCGAAGGCCGGGGACAGGTCATCGGGGGAGCCTTCGTGAATCGGCCCGGTGACCGAGATTGCGCCGTCGCGCGCGACGGCGGCGGTCGTCTTGCTGGTCGAGGACGCCGTGCCCTGCACCAGGCGAATACCGTCGAGATCGGCGGCGGGAAGCCATTTGCTGACCTCCAGCAGACCGGCGGCGAACCGCTTGTTCAACTGCGTGAGCTCGAGGGCCCCCACGCCTTTCGTCGCCGCCCGATTGGCGAGTGCATTCATGCTCTCGAGCCCGGCGTAGAGAGCGAAAAGCTTCTTGTAGTCGGAGGACGCGCCCTTGATGTCGAGTTGCGCCGCGCCTTCGTTGATGAAGTTCCGCCCCCCCAGGGCCGCCCGCAGCATGGCGCTCTGCTCAGGCGCCTTGACCGTGCTCGACCAGGGCGGTGTCGGCTGAGCCTTCGACTGGGCAAGCGCGGTCGCGGTCGAGTACGGCGTCGTCGTGGACGCCGTTCCACCGTAAAGGCCCAGAAGATAGCTGTTGTCGATCACAGGACGCTCCTGCGCGTCAGCCTAACGGCGCAGCCGTAACGAGGGCTTAACGGTGGGATGCGGAGCCACAGTTCGCGCGACAGGCGACGCGACTCGGGGAACAATGATCGACAGCGCCCGTTGATACCGCGCCGAACACGGAGGGTTGCCCTATGAGTGCCTTCGTCAACACCCTGAAATCGTTGCTCGCCCTGTACGGCTTCGGGCCGCGCGGCGCGAACCGCCGGCGACCCGAGCCGATTTCGATTGGCCGGGCGGCGGGGCGCCGACTGGCCTGACGGTCAGCCCTGGAAGAGCGACAGAATGATCTGCGGCGCCTGATTGGCGATCGAGAGCGACTGCGCGCCCAGCTGTTGCTGGACCTGCAGGGCCTGCAGGCGCGCGCTTTCCTTGGCCAGATCGGCGTCGACCAGATTGCCGATACCCGACTCCAGGGTGTCAACCAGCTTCGAAACGAAGGTGTTGTGCGCCTGGATTTGCTTGGCCTGAGCACCGATCTCGCCGAGCGCGGCGTTCAGCTGGGTGATCGAATCGTCGAGCTTGGTCAGGGCGGTCGTGGCCCCCGTCAGGCTCAGCAGGCTGTCGCTGAGCGACAGCTCCATGATGGACCCGCCCAGCGACAGGTTGCGCGACGACAGGGTCACGAAGGCTGAGGCGTCGGCGTTGGCGAGGAATTTGATGCCGCCGGTCAGCGAGCCGTTCAGGAGATTGCCGCCATCGAAGCTGGCGTTGTCCACCGCCGACTTGATCGCCCGCAACAGCGCCTTGAAGTCCGCGTCCAGCAGTTGACGAGACTGGGTCTTGAGCGAGGTGTCCTTCGCCGCGGTGACCTTTTCCTTCAGCTGGTTCAGCAGATCCGATATCGATTCGCCGGCCGACAGCGCCACATCCGCGATCGAGGTGGCGCGATCCAGGCTTTGCTTGACCGCCCCCAAGGCGCCGACATCCGCGCGCTGCGTCTGGGCGATGGCCCAGATGGCGGCGTTGTCCTTGGCGCCCTGGACCTTCAGGCCCGTGGAGACGCGGCTTTGCACATCCGCCAGACGGGTATTCGTCGTGGTCAGGTTCTGGAGCGCGATCTGCGCGGCGACATTGGTGTGGACGCTATTCGTCATCCGACTCAGCCCTTCGAGGTTTCGACAAGGCTAAGTCTGTAACCGTGCACACATGGTTAACGCCGATTCACCACGCATTTTAACCGCGCGGATCGCTCCTGCGCGGTCGGTCGGGTGGTGTCAGCTCCGTCAGGCCCGGGTGTCGATCACCGCGCCGGCGCTATAGTCCGCGCTCCGCATCAGATCGACGACCTGTTCGCGGGGGAATTGTTTGACGATCTCGCCAGTCAGCCGGTCCATCGTCTTGTAGATGAAGGATCCGGACTTCGGCCCCTCCTCGATCACCAGGCGATAGCGGGCGGCCTGATCGGCTTCCTGCTGGGCTCGTGAATCACGGAAGTCGCCGTTGGCGGCGACGGGGATGGACGTGACGTCGTGCGCTGTGATGCCACCTATGTTCGCATTGCCTTGCATGTCTCCGACCGACGGGGTTCAGGCGTCGGCTCCCTTCAAGGGGACTGGAGCGGTTGGGCGGGATCCTCGGACCCCGCCCTTCCGATCGTTCCTTAGCGGAACAGTCCCAGCAGCGTGGAGGTCGAGGAGTTGGCGATCGACAGAGCCTGCACACCCAGCTGTTGCTTGGTTTGCAGCGCTTGCAGTCGGGCGCTTTCCTTGGCCAGGTCGGCGTCGACCAGGTTGCCGACACCGGCTTCCAGGGTGTCCTGGAGCTTGCCGACGAAGGTCAGGTGGGTGCCGAACGACTTCGAGCCGGTGCCCAGACGAGCGAGCGAGGCCGAAACCTTGTCGATCGAGGCGTTCACCAGAGCCAGGGCCGACGTGGCCGTGGTCGAGGTGCCGATGGTCGTGGTGGCGGCGACGGTCACGTTAGCACCACCCAGCGACAGGTTTTCACCCGCCACCTTGATGGTCGTGCCCGAGGTGTTCGCCAGGGCCTTGTAGCCGCCCGTGCCGGTGGAGTTGTCCAGCAGGTTGACGCCGTTGAACTTGGCGTTCGAAACCACGGTGCCGATCTGGTCCCGGATGGCTTTGAAGTCTTCGTTCAGCGCGGCGCGGGCCGAGGTGGTCAGGCTCTTGTCGGTGGCCGAGAGGGCCTTTTCCTTCAGTTGGCCAAGCAGGTCAGAGACCGACTCACCAGCCGAGAGGGCAACGTCCACGGCCGACTGGCCACGGTTCAGGCTGTCCTTAACGGCGTTAAGGGCGCTGATTTCCGAGCGTTGCGAGGTGGCGATGGCGAAGATGGCGCCGTTGTCCTTGGCGGACGAAACGATCTTGCCGGTGTTGATACGGTTTTGAACCGTTTGCAGTTCGCTGTTGGTGACCGACAGGTTCTGCAGGGCGACCATTGCGCCCACGTTCGTGTTAACGCTGTTCAGCGCCATGACGAGTATCCTTGTTTCAAGGTGTCCGACGCCATTTTGGCGGCCGGGAGCATTTTGCTCAGTGGACACAGCAGCAAGGGCGGGGCCAGTCGCATTTCCGCCGTGCCAGATCAGCGACCATTGTTTTCGCTACGTTAGTTCCTGTTAAGCACGTCGTACGCCCGGCAAGGCTTGCCGGGCACCCGGCAAAAAATGCCGGTCGGTCGGCAGAAAGTGCCGGAGAGTCCGGTCGGTTTCGGCGGACATATCGGACTCTCCGGACATATCGGACTCAATCGGGCTCATCCGATCGCCAGCGATCTTGCAGCAGGCGCTCAGTCTGCAGCGTCTCGACCGCCAGGCGGCGCGCCGCTTCACACTCCGCAAGCGCCAAACCGCGCGCCATGTAGGATGCCTCCATGTCGGCGAGGGTGGCGCCGTCAGTCAGGCGGTCCAGCCGACAAGGAGTCGCCGCTGCCTGCGGCAGGGTCAGTCGGGGCGGGGCGACAGACGGTCGGGGCGAGCCGGCACAGCTCGCGATCATGGTCGCGCAAACGAGCGACGCGATCCGGGTCCAGAGGACGTTCGGCATCGTGGGCTTCCCTGGCTTCGACCTCGGCGGCCGCGGTCGCGCGCGTCAGGGCGACCTGCTGTTGATGATGATGTTCGACCCGCCGGGCCTGGGCGGCGGCGCCCTCGACCTCAAACGTGCGGGCCGCGGCCTCGGTGGAGGCGGTCTTCACCTCCTGACGGGCGGCGTCGAGACGACGGGCCTCAAGGTTCAGGGGATCCCAACGCAACCCCAGACCCCGCCCCAGAACCGCCAGCAGGATGATCGCCGCACCGACGAACAGCACGACGCCCCAAGGCTTCACGAAGGAGAGAAGCGGCCCCGGCGTCATGGGAACATCGTCCGATCCAGCTCGAAATGGGGACCATCGCGCAGGGTCGGCCAGTCACCGCCCCAGACGATGGCCGTCCCTTGCAGGGCGGCGGCGGCCTTGAAGGCGGCGGCGATGCGCGGATACAGGGGCCAGTCCCATCGAACCTGCCCGTCCAACAGCGCCACCACGTCAATCGCATGGCCCGTCAGGTGGCGGGATTTTCGAGTCCGGCTGGCTCCGGCGCGAACCAGGGCGGCCTGCCGTTCGGGGGTGCGCAGCCCTTCCGTCACCATGAAGTCCACCGGGGTCAGGGTGATGGCCTCTTTCACCAGCGCTACCAGTCGGGGATGCACCCCCTGCAGACGACCAAGGGATCGTTTTGAAAGGCGATAGCCCATCAGCGCTTCTCCTCGTCCGGGCCGCGCCGAAGCAGGCGCAGGCTGGCTATCAGTTGCTGGGCCGTCGGCGCGACGAGGTAGAGCACCATCGTCAGGGCCAGCAGCGCCATAAGCCCATCGACCAGTCGCGCGGAGTTCTCCGCAGGAACGGTTTCGACAACCCGGTTCAGCAACAGCCAGGCGGCGCCGGTGGTGGCGAACACGTACAGACGCCGCCAGAGCCAGCGGCCTTCGGCCAAGGGAGACGGTCCACTCCCGGGTGGAACAGGGTCGGTCATCGATCCTCCTCCATGGTCTCAAAGCGCCAACCGTGGCGTCGCCAGCCCGCGTCCGACGTGGCCAGCAGGTCGTCGCGGGTCAGCCGGTCGGGGAAGTCCCGATCTTCGGCGTCCAGCAGTTCGATCTCGTCTTCGGTCCAGTCGGCCATGGCGCTCACCCCTGCGCCGTCAGCCAGACGACGCCGGCGGCTCCCGCTCCGCCTGCTCCACCGGCGCTGACGCCGGCGCCGCCGCCACCTCCGCCACCGCCCCAGGCGCCGGCGCTTCCACCGGGATGCCCGGCTCCGGCTGTCACGCCACCTCCGCCGCCACCACCGCCGCCAGCCCAGTGAAGAGCACTCAGGGGCGCCGTCGTCCCGGCGGTTCCGACGGTCGCGACGCCGCCTGCACCGCCGAGCGCCCTGACCGCCAAGGCGCCGCCATCGCCTCCCGCCCCGCCGGCGTGCGCGACGTCGGACGCATCCAGTCCGCCACCGCCGCCACCGCCGCCCGGCGCGTCGGGACGGTCGAATGCCCGGCCCGCCTCGGCCGTAGCGGTCAGACTGGAAGCGCCACCGGCGTTGGAGCGGGGCAAGCCGGCCCCGCCAAGGCCCGCCGCACCGTGGGAGGCTCCACCCAGCCCGCCGCCTCCCCCACCGGTCGCGGACAACAGGACGGTCGACCCCAGATAAACCCCGGAGGCGGAGCCGCCCGCGCCGATGCTCGCGACGCCGCCCGCCCCACCGGCCCCGACGACCACCGTCAGTCCCGCCGCAAGTGCATCAGCGGGCCAGACGGCCGTGCTGACACCGCCCGCTCCGCCGCCTCCCCCGCCATGGCGTCCGCCCGAGGCGCCGAAAGCGCCCGCGCCGCCGCCGCCGCCGCCGGCCACCGCGACCACCTCGACCGACCGCGCCCAGTCTGGCGGGGTCCAGCTTCCGTCGCTTGAGAAGATTGTGGTTTCGCGCCGTCCCGCGCCCTGGCTGAACCAGACCCGACCCGTCGTGCGATCCACCTCGAAAGCCGTGCGCCAAGCCCCGCCGTCAGTGCTGACCTTCAGGCCCAGGTCATCGTCGCCGATCAGGCCCAGTTCCGCACGGCCGCCATATCCGGACTGAAACAGCAGGGACAGGACATCGGCCGGCCCCTCCTTGTTGAGCGTCAGGCGGAGATCACCGTCGCCGCCTGACGCCGTATCCAGCGCGGTCCACAGCGCCTTGTTCAGCTTCGCCACAAAGGGATTGTTCGCGTCCGCCGTCGCGCCGACGCCAAGCCGCTCAAGCGGTCCTACCGCGCTCAGGCGCGCACCCAGAGACGTCCAGTCTTCCGCCTCCCGGATCATGAAGGCGGCCTCGTCAACGATCCAGACCAGCAGGCCCTCCGGCGTCTCAACCCTCAGCCAGCCGCCGGCGTCCGCCCGGACCAGATCGCCCGCCGAAAAGGCGCTCCAGGCGTCCCCGCCTGCGCCGTCGGGAACGATATGAAGAACACCATCGGCGGGACTTGGGGGCGGGTCGATGGCGCGACTGGCGACAACGGTTTGGACCAGAGCGTCCAGCCGGGTCAGGGCCTCATTCAGGGTGACATGTTTCTGCATCTGGCCGGCCGCCAGGTAAGGCAGGCCCAGCCGTGCGGACTGGTCGTCGCTCATGGGATATCTCCGGAACAAACTTCGGAGATCAGTCTGCGGGTGCGCCTTCCTCAGGCGAGCTCGTGACGCTGGCGAAAGATTTTTGTCCGGCGGGTCAGCGCTTTAGCTTCCGAAGATATGCGGGTTCAACATGAACTCCCGCCTATTCTCAGTCGTGGAGATAGACGACCCGTCTCAGCTTTGGATCCGCTTTCACCTTGGCCACATGGCGGTCGTGATCGCCCGAGCTTCGGGCGTCCTGCTCACGTCCCTCGACCCAGTGGGTGCTTTCGATATCCTTCTGCAGCGCCTTCGCCGCCATCAGGTGGCCGGGGAACAGCACATCGACCACGCTGGGAATGAAGTCGAGGAAGGGGACTTCGCCCACCGCTGTCGTGACGCTGTCCAGACCGAGATAGCCCAGCATCTGGACCAGCGTGCCCGGCGCGGCCTTGGCCTTGACCGCCTGAACCAGCAGCCATCCGGCCGCGCCAAGAGTATAGGCGGTGCCCACCACCGGAACCCAGGTCAACAGGCCGTCCATACCGATTCCGAACGGGCCGATCCCGATCACGCGGTCGGAGAGCTTTTTGACGCCCTCGACATTCGTCCAGATTTTCTCGATATCGCCGATGGTCCGTCTTGGCATTCCATCCTCCGAAAGCGAGACCGTAACGCGCGATGGAGACCGCCGTTCACCATAAAGCGCAAGAGGGTTCGTCCTGGCGATCGCTCACGCTGCGCGTCATCGGCTGGCTGAGCACGCTTGGCTTCGCCGGCGTCATCATCCTGGCCGCTCTGCTGCGCGCGAACGTCGGGCATCGCTGGGTGGACATCTTCGGCCAGTTCACGGCCCCGATGTTCTTCGCGGTGTTGGCGGCAACGGCCGTCGTTGGGGTGTTGCGTCTGAAGAGGGCCGTCTGGGTTGGCTTCGTCGCCTGCGTCTCAACGTTCGTCTGCGTAGGACCGCAGTGGTTCACAGAATCAGCCAAGCCTGAGCCCGGCGCGCCAGTGGTGCGGCTCTACTCAGCCAATGTCTATTATCTGAACGACGATGTCGCGGCGATGCGTCGGTCGATCGAGGCGGCCGACCCGGACATCCTCATTCTGATCGAGGTGGGCCAAGGTCCGATCGGGCGGCTGGACGACCTGCTGGCGGGCTATCCCCACCGCGCAGGGTCGATGCGGCTGGACGATACGCGGGGTCCGTCGCGCTCGATCATCGCCTCGCGCTGGCCGCTACGGCAGGTCGAGAACCGGCCTGACGGCCTGCACTCCGTGACCGCCGTGGCTGAAACCCCGCTGGGCCAGATCAACGTCGTCGGGGTGCACCTGACCCGCCCATGGCCGTTCCAGTATCAATGGGGCCAGATCAGCCAGACGATGGCGTTGGGCGATATCCGCCGCACACTGGGCGGTCCTGTCATCGTGGCCGGAGATTTCAACAGCGTCTCCAATGCGCGCATCGGCCGCCAGATGAAGCAGGATCTGGGGCTATATCCCGCCGGCGGCTTCCCGGGCACCTGGCCCACTGATTTGCCCGCGCCGTTGGGGATCACCATTGATCAGGTCTGGCGCTCGCCGGAGCTCGCCTTTGTCAGCCGCAAGCTGGGCCACCCCAACGGCTCGGACCATTACCCCGTCGTGACCGAGTTTACCCGCGCGGCACGGTGACCAACGCAGCCAACCGGTCAGCGTGGCCTTCGGCCGGGAAATCATCCGCGATCCAGCTGGCCTCGAACGCCTTCAGCAGTCGGCCGGTTTCCGGTCCCGGCGTCACGCCCAGTTTGGCGATGTTCTTGCCTCCGACCGGGAGGCGCGGCGGTGACCAATCCTCGGCGATCGCGAGCAGGCGCGCGGCGTCCCCAGCCCGCTCCGGAGATCCGGCGCACAGCCTCAACACCGCATCCGAGACCGCTTGACCGCGATGGTGATAGACGGCCGCCCGCACGTCGGCGTCGCTCATGGCCAATGACACCGCCGGGGCCGCCAGCGCCGAGGCGACCAGACGGTCCCGCACGACATTGGGCAACCGCAAGCGTTCCGCCGCACCGCGCATGGCGTCTGCATCGACCGAGAACAGCGTCATCAGTCGCACGACCGGGTCAGCGCTGAGTGGCGCGACCGTGTCGAACAGGTCCAGCGGCCCGGCCTCCGGCAGCACCTGCGCGAGTACGCCGGTCTGCGCCATCGCCGCCATCGCAGGGCGCGGCTCCTCCGCCGCCAGGAGCTTCATCAGTTCCTTCGAGACCCGCTCGGCGGACAGTCGGCTCATACCCGACGCCAGTTCACGACAGGCCTGAAGCCCTGCCGCATCGGGCTGCCCCCTCCCGTACCAGGCAAAGAAGCGGAAGAAGCGCAGGATGCGCAAATAGTCCTCGCGGATGCGGGTTCGCGGGTCGCCGACAAAGACGATCCGGCCCGCCGCCGCGTCATCGACGCCCTGCCCTGTCGGATCGAACACCCGCCCGTCGCTGTCGGCATAGAGGGCGTTCAGGCGGAAGTCGCGACGGGCGGCGTCCTCTGCCCAGTCGTCGGTGAAGGCGACCGTGGCGTTGCGACCGTCGGTGGAGACGTCCTGCCTCAGGGTGGTGATCTCGAACGGCTGGCGCTCCGACACGGCGGTGACCGTGCCGTGGGCGATGCCGGTCGGCACCGCCTTCAACCCGGCGGCGCGGATGGCGCGCTCCGTCTCTTCCGGCTTCAGGGTGGTGGCGATGTCCACATCGTCAATGTCGCGGCCCATCAGGGCGTTGCGCACGCAGCCGCCGACGAAGCGGGCGCAGCCGGGGCCGCCCGCCGCCTCCAGAGCGGCCATGACCGCGCGGGTCGCAGACGACTGAAGCCAGGTCTGTCCGGTCAGGACGGTCATGCCGCATCCTCCCCGGCGGCCACGGTCGGCTGGGCCTCGTCGCCGTACAGCCGGGCGCAGAGACCGCGCAGAATGCCCGCCGTCACGCCCCAGATGTAGCGCTCCTGATAGGGCACCGCCCAGAACCAGCGCCGGGGCTGCCCCTCCAGTTCGTAGGAGTCGCGGCGGTGATTGGCCGGGTCCATCACGAAGTCCCACGGCACCTCGAACACCTCGGCTACCTCGTCGGGCGAGGCGGTCACGGACGGCGTCGTGGTCAGCCAGCCGATCACGGGCGTCACCAAAAAGCCGGTGCCGGTCTCATAGGCGTCGCCGATGCCCAGCACCTCGACCACTGAGGGATCGAGCGCAACCTCCTCGAAGGCCTCGCGCAGGGCGGCGTCGACGGCGGTTTCGCCGGGATCGAGCCGACCGCCGGGGAAGGCGATCTGGCCGGTGTGGCTGGCCAGGCTGTCGGAGCGGCGGGTCATCAGCACGGTCGCCCCGTCGGGTCCGGCGATGATCGGGATCAGCACGGCGGCGGGCCGCAGGGTCCGGTCGGTCAGGCGCGCGCCGGGGTTCAGGTCGAAATCCGAGCGCACGGCCCCGTCCTGCGCCGACCAGCCAGAGGTCGGCGCCAGATGGGCGATCAGTCGGTCCCGCAGCGTCGCCAGACTCATTCGACGCCGGCTCCGACCGGCCCGAGCGCGAACGCCGTGGCCTGCGACCGGACAATCAGCCGCCTGTCCTCGACCTCGGCCATCTCGACCAGTTCATAGAAGACCGACCGGGCGATGCGGGCCCACAGGTCGGCGCGGACCCTGACGCGGGGCGCGGGCTCGCCGGTGACGGGATCGGTCTCGACGACAATGGGACAGTCCGGCCCGGCCACGGCCTCGTCGCCGACATCGGTGGTGAAGACCAGCGCATCGTCCCGGCGCTCGACGGCGATGGCGCGGAACGGCAAGTCTTCGACGGTGATCGACAGCTTCTCGCCCGGCGTGACCAGCACATAGCCGTCGGGGTCCTTGCGCAGGATTGTCGAAAACAGCCGCACGAGTTCGGCCCGGCCGATGGGCGAGCCCTCGTGCATCCAGACGCCATCAGCGCGGATGACGATGTCGATGTCGCCGCAATGGGTTGGATGCCAGAGGTGCACGGGCGGCAGGCCGCGGCCCGGCGCCTGCTTCGCGGCCTCGGCCATCGCGGCCAGTCCTGTCTTGCTTTCGGTTTCGGCCATGGGTGCAGACTTAGGTCCTTCGCCCCGCCGTGCAAACCCGATCAGACCGGAAGAACGGTTCCCGACGGTTCGCCATCGCCCCGCCACAACACTCGACGCTGATCAACCGGTCCCTGCAGGCGGGCCTCCGAGGCTGGCCGGAACCCGAACCGGCTGAAATATGGGGCATCGCCGACCAGCAGAATCCCTGTCGTCCCCGCATGGTCGATACAGGCCTGGACCAGATCGGCGCCGAGCCCGCCCTTGCGGCTGTCCACCGACACGGTGATCGGTCCGAGGAACAACGCGGGTTGTCCACCGACGAGGATCGACCACAGCCGCACCGCGCCGATGACCCGCTCGTTTTCACGCGCCACAAAGCCGGCCGCGACGCCGGCGTGTTCGCGGATACGCTCGGCGGTCTTGGCGAAGCGCCCCGGGCCGAAAGCGGCCATGACCAGCGCCTCCACCGACGCGGCATCGGCGGGCGTTTCGGCGTCGATGCGCACGGAGGTCTGGAAAGCGGCGTCGGTCATGAGCGCGCGCACCTAAGGCCCGCGCTCATGGGAATCAACCGACTTTCGAGAAATCCGGCGCGCGCTTCTGGGTGAAGGCCATGAAGGCCTCCATCGCCTCGGGGCTCTTCATCTGGCTGCCGAAGGCTTCACCCTCGCGCTGCATCAGTTCCCAGATCCCCGCGGCGTCGCGCATCAGGCGCTTGGTCTTGCGGATGGAATTGGGCGCGCGGGTCGCCAGACGGGCGGCCAGATCATCGGCCACGACCTCGACCTGATCGGCGGGGACCGCCCGGTTGGCCAGTCCCCAGGACAGGGCCGTCCTGCCGTCGATCGGCTCGCCCAGCGCGAAGATCTCGAACGCGCGCTGATGGCCCAGCACCTGCGGCAGCAGCATCGAAGACGCCGCCTCCGGCGCCAGCGCCAGATTGATGAAGGGTGCCGACAGCAGCGCGTCCTCGGCCACGACCACCATGTCGCAGTGCAGCAGCAGGGTCAGACCGATGCCGACGGCGCGGCCCCGCACCGCCGCCACCGCGGGCTTGTCCAGATCGGCCAGCGCCTTGAGGAAACGGAAGACCGCCATATCGAACGGTTGCTCGGTCTGCGAGCCGATGGCGATGAAGTCGCCGATGTCATTGCCGGCCGAGAAGCTGTCGCCCTCGCCCTTGAACATCAGCACCCGGACGGCGTCATCGGTCCGTGCACGCTCGGTAGCTTCGGACATTGCGGCGTACATATCCTGGGTGATCGCGTTCTTCTTGTCCGCGCGAGCCAGAGTCACGGTCAGCACGCCGTTGTTCAACTCGGTCTTGATGTGGTCGGTCATGCCGCCTCCTCCCCTTCTGTCGTTGATCGCCACCAGTCGACGCCGTCCGCATCGCGTTCGCGAACAGCCGTCCCCTGAAGCAACATATAGTTCAGGTGCGCGACGGCCTCGCCGGTCGCCATGCCCCGCACGCCATCGCCGACTGGCCGGGCGAACAGGGCCGGGAACACGTCCACCGCCCGCTTCGGCTCCTTCAAGGAGCGCGCCAGTCGCTTCAGGGCGACCTGGTGTCCCCGGATCAGGGCGTCCAGCCGCGTTTGCACGCCTTTGAACACCTCACCATGGGACGGCAGGATGAGGACATCATCCGGGAATACCGACTTCATTCGCTCCAGCGAGTTCAGCCAGTCGCCCAGAGGATCTGCATCCGCCTCGGTCGGCCAGACGGAGACGTTGGACGATATGCGCGGCAGGATCTGGTCACCGCCCAGCACCACACCGTCGTCCTGACGCCACAGGCAGGCGTGTTCCGGGCTATGGCCTTCGCCGACTACGACCCGCCATTCGCGCCCGCCGATGTTCAGGCGATCGCCTTCACGGATGCGCTGATAGCTGGATGGCAGAGGCGAAACCGCCATGCCGAACCGGCCGAATTCCTTGCGATAGCGGGCGATCTGCGCCTCGTCCCATCCGGCGGCGCGATAGAAGTCCGCGCCGCTTTCGGGCACCGCCTGACCGGTATCGGCCAGCAGCATCCGCGCCATCACATATTCCAGCCGCGTCATGACCAGCGGCGCCTTGAAGCGTTCGCACAGCCAGCCCGCCAGCCCGATATGATCCGGGTGCATATGGGTGCAGATCACCCGGGTGACCGGCGCGCCGCCCATCGGGCCGGCCAGCAGCAGCTCCCACTCCTCCCTGGTGCTGTCGATCGCCAGACCGCAGTCGATCACCGCCCAGCCGTCACCGTCCCGCACCGCATAGACATTGATGTGATCAAGCTGCATCGGCATGGCGACGCGCATCCACAGGATGTCCGGCGTCACCGCTACGGCCTCACCCGAGGTCGGGGGCCCGGCGAACGGATAGGTCAGGCCGCGCTCGGGGGGCCGTGCCTCTGTCTCCGCCGGGATCACGCCGTCCGCCAAGTCCGTCTCCAATCGCAACGCAGGAGGGATAGCCTGAACCACAGCGCCGCGTCCAGCATGCGCCTTGACCCGGCCATAAGGCCTCGCCAAGGGTGTCCGCGAAGTATTTCTCTCCCGGAGTTTCCCGTGTTGAACAGAAAGATCATGGCTGTCGTCGGCGCTGCCCTGCTGGCCCTCGGCGTCGCCCAACCCGCCTTTGCCCAGGACGGCGGCCGTAGCGACGAGAGCTCGCGCGCCAGCGGCTCCGTCAGCGGCGAATCGGTGCTGCCCGGCCGTATCGGCGGGGGGCGCGATCAGCGCCGCTCGCGGGCGGACCGTGAGAACGGCCGCGCCGCGGCCCGCGAACAGGCCGCAAAACCCGCCGCCACGCCGGAAGAGATCAAGGCTGCGGCCCAGGCTCAGCTGACCGCCGCCAACGTGACCTGCGAACTGACCGAAGCCGCCAACCCCGGCATGATCGGCGAAGCCGCTGTCTATGAAGCCGCCTGCGCCAACACCGAAGGCTACATCCTGATCGCTTCGACTCCGCCGCAAGCGTTCGGCTGCATCGAACTGGCCGGCACCGCCGCCATCACCCGTTCGCGCGATCCCGCCGCCGACGTCGGCCAGCAGTGCGTGCTCCCCGCCAACCAGAACACTCTTGCCGTCATCAGCGGCTGGGCGCGCACCGCCGGCGCCACCTGCACGGTTGATGAAGCCCAGGCGATCGGCAAGAGCGACGACAACAACATGGTCTACGAAGTCGGTTGCGCGAACGACAACGGCTACTGGCTGGAAAAGCTGGCTGACCGCTGGGACCTCAAGGATTGCATCCAGGTCACGTCGATGGGCGGCGCCTGCCGCTTCACCACGGCCGAGGAACAGAACAACAGCTTCAAGGCCAAGCTGGCCGGCACCGACGCCGCGGGCTGCGACGTCGCCCAGGTGCGGCTGATGGGCTCGAACGCCAACGGCAGCTTCTACGAAGCCAAATGCGCCGCGGAAGGTCAGGGCTATATCGCCCGCCTCAACAATGAGGGCGTGACCCAGCAGGTCTATCCCTGCGCCACCGCCCAGAGCATCGGCGGCGGCTGCACGCTGACCACCGCCGCGCCCGCGGCGGGCGGTCGTCCGTAAGCGGACAGCGCCTCTCAACATGGAACGCCCCGGAGGAGACTCCGGGGCGTTTTTCGTTGGCGCTTCCCTCGCCTCGCGACGCGCTTTAGCTTCCGCCCCATGCGCATCGCCACCTGGAACGTGAACTCGGTCAACGCCCGCCTGCCCACCGTGCTGGCGTGGCTGGAGGCCGCCCAGCCCGACGTCGTCGGCTTCCAGGAAATCAAATGCGTGGACGAGAAATTCCCGCGCGAGGCCTTTGAGAGCCTTGGCTACAACGTCGAGGTTCACGGGCAGAAAACCTACAACGGCGTCGCCCTGCTCTCGAAATTCCCGCTGTCCGACGTTCGGCGCGGCCTGCCGGGTGAAGACCAGTCGGGGGTCGAGGCCGAAGGCGTCCATTCCCGCTATATCGAGGCCCTGATCGACTGCCCCCGTCCGGTCCGCGTCGGCTGCCTGTATCTGCCCAACGGCAATCCGTTGGAGAGCCCCAAGTTTGCCTACAAGCTGGGTTGGATGGAGCGGCTGGAAGCCCACGCCCGCACCCTTCTGGCGCAAGAAGAAGCCTTCACCCTGTGCGGCGACTACAACGTCATTCCGACGCCTGACGACGCCAAGGATCCCAAGGCCTGGGTCAATGACGCCCTGTTCCAGCCCGAGAGCCGCGCCGCCTTCCGCGCCCTTCGTTACCTCGGCCTGAGTGAGGCGGGTGAACTCGGCAAGCAGCCGCCGGGGACCTGGACCTTCTGGGACTATCAGGCGGGCGCCTGGCAGCGGGACAACGGCATCCGCATCGACTTCCATCTGCTGTCGCCACAGGCGGCGGACCGGTTCCGGGGCGTCGAGACGCACCGCGATGCGCGCGACATGGACAAGCCGTCTGACCACGTCCCCGTGGTCGTCGAGCTGGAGGACTGACCGTTGGGCGAGGCATTCCGGGCGGTCCTGCTGGTGGCGCTGGGCGCCGCGGCCCTGACCACCGGGGCGCTGCTTCTGGTCTGGTGGATGGAGCCCGTGCGCCGCATGCGCCGGGCGCTGCTGAAATCACTGGGCGTCGTGCCGGAAGCCGAGGCCCTGTCGCCCGCCGAGGGTCGCGCCGCCGGTCTGGACTTCGACGGCGCCCAGGTGGCGGTGCTGTGGAACAGGGGCGGCAGCGGTCTGGTCTACGCCTTTGACGAGATCGAGGGCGGTGAGATCATCGTCGACGGGCACGTCGTCGCCCGCGTCCGTCGCGGCGAGGCGCGGAAGTCGCTCGATATCCTCGCGCCGGATGCTGAACAGGTCGTGCTGCGGCTGATGTTCGCGGACGCCCGGCATCCCGAGTTCGAGCTGGCCCTGTGGGACGCCACCCTGCCGGTCCAGACCAGCTCTCCCGGCGAGGCCCTGCGACTGGGCCGCCGCTGGCTGTCGCATCTGGAAGCCTTGCTCAAAGGTTGAGCGTCTCCTCCCCGCGAAGTGGGGAGGTGGCTCCGAGCTCCGCGAGGAGACGGAGGGGCTCTTGACCGAGCGCGCCGACAGAACCCCTCCACCGCTTCGCGGTCCCCCTCCCCATTGCTGCGCAACGGGGAGGAGACTAGGAAGCCCCATCCTGTTTACCGAGTAAGCCTGAAGGAGCCCCCGTGGCCCGCCTGTTCGACGCCGTGATCATCGCTGACTGGACCGCCGCTGAAGGCAAGAAGCTGGGCGACCAGTCGGTCTGGATCGGCGTGGCCAAGCGCGACGTGCGCTTCCGCCTGTACACCGAGACCCATAACGTCGCGACGCGGGCCGAGGGCGAGGCCCTGCTGAACAAGCTGATTTCGGAACACCGCAAGCGCGGCGACCGGGTTCTGGTCGGGCTCGACTTCAACTTCGGCTATCCGGCAGGCACCGCCGCGCGGCTGAAGCTGGACGGGTCGCCGTGGGCGGCGATGTGGAAATTCATCGCGGCCAACGTCGTCGACAAGGCTGACAACACCAACAACCGCTATCAGGTCGCCGCCAAGATCAACCGGCTGATGACCGACGAGGCCTGGCCGATGTGGGGCGCGCCCGCCAAGCAGGCGCAGCGCTGGCTGACCACGACCAAGCCCCCCGCAGGATCGGGCGCCGACATCCCCGAGTTCCGGGCCACGGAAGACGCGGTTCGCAAGGGCAAGCTGCAGCCCAAATCGGTCTGGCAGATGCATGGCGCGGGCGCGGTCGGCGGCCAGACCCTGGTCGGGATTCCCATGGTGCGCCGCCTACTGGAGAGCCTGGGGCCCTCCGGCGCCGTCTGGCCGTTCGGCACCGGCTGGCGCGCGCTGGACGCGGCGGATGTGGAACCCCTGTCCGCCGTTGTGGTCGAGGTCTGGCCGTCGATGTTCAACGCCCAGCCCGAGCCCGGCGAGTTCAAGGATCAGGCCCAGGTCCGCGTCACCGCCGAAGCACTGGCGAAGATGGACGACGCCGGCGATCTGGCCAAGGCCTTCGCCCCGCCCAAGGGCGCGGACGAGGCGCTGATTGCAAAGGTCGAGCGGGAAGAGGGCTGGATCCTGGGGGCCTAGGCCTTCACCAGCTTGTCGCCGGGGACCGCTATCCCCGGCGCATGTTCCGGATCATCCTGACCGCCCTGCTCCTGCTGACCGCGAGTCCCGCCGTGGCTGACGTGCTGATCATCGCCCATCGCGGCGCCTCTGGCGAACGGCCCGAGCACACCCGCGCGGCCTATGCGCTGGCTATCGAGCAGGGCGCGGACATCATCGAGCCCGATCTGGTGATGACCCGCGACGGGGTTCTGGTGGTCCGACACGAGAACGAGATCGGCGGCACGACCGACGTCGCCGCCCACGCGGAGTTCGCGGACCGCAGGGTCACGAAGACCATCGACGGGCAGGCGGTGACCGGCTGGTTCACCGAGGGCTTCACCCTGGCCGAGCTGATGACCCTGCGGGCGCGGGAGCGGCTGCCGGCGCTGCGCGGGACGGCCTACGACGGGCAGGAGCCGATCCTGACCTTCGACCAGGTGCTGGACATTGCGGCGGAGGCCTCGGCACGGAAGGGGCGTACCGTCGGCGTGGCGCCGGAGCTGAAGCACCCGTCGCACTTCGGCGCCCTGGGCCTGCCGATGGAGGACGCCTTCGTGGCGGTGCTGGAGCGGCGCGGGCTGACCGGGGCCGAGGCGCCGGTGCTGGTCCAGTGCTTCGAGGTCGGGCCGCTGGAGCGGCTGAGCGCCCGGATCGAGACGCCCCTGCTGCAGCTGATGGCGCGGGACGGGGGCCCGGCGGACCGGCCGGGGCTGACCTATGCGGCCATGGCGATGCCGGAGGGGCTGACGGCGGTAGAGGCCTACGCCGACTGGGTGGGGGTGGACACGGCGATGATCGAGCCGACGCCGGGGACGCCGTCCTCGCTGATCGCCGACGCCCATGCGGCGGGGCTGAAGGTCGCCGCCTGGACCTTCCGGGCCGAGAACGCCTTCCTGCCGGAGCCGGACCGCGTCGGGACGGACCCGGCGGGCCATGGGCGGCTGGCCGAGCGGCTGGCGCGGTTCGCCGTCTACGGCCTGGACGCGGCGTTTATGGATCAGCCCCGATATCGTCCTTCTCCCCTGGGGGGAGAAGGTGGCCCGTCAGGGCCGGATGAGGGGTAGGCCGGCGGTGGTTCGGGAGGCGGCCGGATTGAGCCGCCCCCCCCTCATCCGTTTCGCTCCGCGAGCCACCTTCTCCCCCGAAGGGGAGAAGGACGACTAGCCGCTGATCTGGCCGAAGTCTGCGACGCGGCCCATGACGCTGCGCACTTGTCCGAGCAATTTCAGACGGTTGTCGCGCTCCTCGGGGATGTCCGAGTTGACCATGACGGCGGTGAAGAAGGCGTCGACCGGGGCGCGGAGGGAGGCCAGGGCCTTCATGGCGGCGGCGAAGTCCTCGATTTCGAGCGCGGCGTCGACGGCGGTGGCGGCGGCGGCGGCGGCGAAGGCCAGGGCGGTCTCCTCCTCCGGCTGGTTCGGCAGGCCGGTGCGGACCATGCCCGTGGGAACCTCGCCCTTTTTCTCCTCGGCCTTGAGGATGTTGGACGCGCGCTTGTAGCCCGCCAGCAGGTTGGCGCCGTCGTCGGTGGCCAGGAAGGCGTCCAGCGCCTCGACCCGGCGGACGATGCGGAGGAGGTCGTCGTCGCCAAGGGCGAAGACGGCATCGACGAGATCGTGGCGCTTGCCCTGATCGCGGAGCAGGACCTTCAGGCGGTCGGCGAAGAAGGCGAGGAGGTCAGCCGAGATTGCGCTCGGCGTTGCGAGTTCCCCACCGCCCTTTACCAGCGCGAGCCCCACGACTTTCGCATCGGAGAGGTCAGCCGAGCCAGCCACCCCAGATGTCGAGACGCCTCCGTCGTCAAATCGATGCAGCACATCGAGAGTCCGGCTGACGTTGGTCAAACCAAATACGCCGCTCAGAAGAACTGAACCCAGCGGCGCCCGCACTCCATTCTCCAGCACCAGCCGGATCACCCCCAGCGCCGCTCTCCGGAGGGCGAAGGGGTCCTTTGAGCCGGTCGGCTTCTCGTCGATGGCGAAGAAGCCGACGAGGGTGTCTAGCTTGTCGGCCAGCGACACCGCCACTGTCAGCGGCGCGGTCGGGACGGAGTCGGCCGAGCCCTGCGGCTTGTAGTGGTCGCGGACGGCGTCGGCGACGGCGTCGGGCTGGCCGGAGGCGCGGGCGTAGTAGCCGCCCATCACGCCCTGCAGTTCGGGGAACTCGCTGACCATGCCGGAGGCGAGGTCAGCCTTGGACAGGCGGGCGGCGGTCTCGGCCTGATCCGGATCGGCGCCGACCAAGGGCGCGATCTCGCGGGCCAGGGCGGCGATGCGGTCGACGCGTTCGGCCAGGGTGCCCAGCTTGGCGTGGAAGGTGACGCCCTTCAGCTTGTCGTTCCAGACGTCGAAGCCGACCTTCTGGTCCTCGTCCCAGAAGAAGCGGGCGTCGTTCAGGCGGGCGGAAAGGACGCGGCTGTTGCCGGCGGCCAAGGCCTTGCCGCCGTCGGACGCCTCGACGTTGGCGACGACGACGAAATGCGGGGCCAGACCGTGTTTGGCGGGATCGCGGACGGCGAAATACTTCTGGTGCACCTTCATCGACAGGCGGACCACCTCGGGCGGCAGGGCGAGGAACTGGGGATCCATGTCGCCCAGGATCGGGGTCGGCCATTCGGCCAGGCCGGCGACCTCGTCGAGCAGGCCGTCGTCATCGACGAGGGCGAGGCCCTTGTCGGCGCAGGCCGCCTTGGCGGCCTGAAGGATGCGCAGCTTGCGGTCGGCGACGTCGAGGATGACGAACTCGCGTTCCAGCTTCGCCCGGTAGTCGGCGAAATCCTTGACCGTGAACGGCTGGCCCGAGCCGAGGAAGCGGTGGCCCTCGGTCGTGTCGCCACTGACGATGCCGTCGATGTCGAACGGGACCACCTGGCCGTCGAACAGGGCGATGATCCGCTTCAGCGGCCGGATCCAGCGCAAGGTCCCTGAGCCCCATCGCATCGACTTGGGCCAGGGGAAGGTGCGGACGATCTGATCGACCATCTCGGCGATCAGGTCGGCGGTGGGCCGGCCCTTGCTGCTGATCACGGCGAACAGGACGCCATCGCGCTCGGTCAGCTGGTCGCGGGTCAGGCCGGTCTTGCGCAGGAAGCCTTCCAGCGCCTGTTCGGGGGCCGAGGCCTTAGGGCCTTTCAGCTCTTCCTCGCGGTCAGGGGTGGCGGCGAGCAGGCCGTCGATGACCAGCGTCAGCCGACGCGGGCCGCCGTAGGTCGTCAGGGCGTCATAGGTCAGGCCGGCGGCTTTCAGCCGTTCGGCGACCATGCGCTCCAGGTCGCGCGCGCCGCCCTGCTGCATGCGGGCGGGGATTTCTTCGGAGAAGAGTTCGAGAAGGAGTTGGGGCATCAGGCGGTTTTCCGCTCTTGTTCGACATAAGCGAGGGCGCAGGCCTTACACAGCTCGCGGATGCGGCCGATGTAGCTCTGGCGTTCGGCGACGGCGATGGCGCCGCGGGCGTCCATCAGGTTGAAGAGGTGCGACGCCTTCAGGACCTGGTCGTAGGCGGGCAGGACCAGCGGCTGGCCTTGCGGGCCGGTCATGGCGAGCAGGTTCGAGACCTCGGCCACCATGTCCTCGAAGCGGCGCTTCAGGCCGTCGACGTCGTAGCCGTGGAAATTGGCTTCACTCTGCTGGCGTTCGTTCTCGAGGAAGACCTCGCCATAGGTGACGCCCTCCTTGGTGAACTTCAGGTCGTAGACGTTGTCGACGCCCTGAACGTACATGGCCAGACGCTCCAGCCCGTAGGTCAGTTCGCCCGAGACGACGTCGACCTCGATGCCGCCGACGCCCTGGAAATAGGTGAACTGGGTCACCTCCATGCCGTCGCACCAGACCTCCCAGCCGAGGCCCCAGGCGCCGACCGTTGGGTTCTCCCAGTCGTCCTCGACGAAGCGGATGTCGTGCAAGCTGGGATCAATGCCGATGGCGCGCAGCGAGCCGAGGTAGAGCTCCTGAAGGTTGTCCGGGTTCGGCTTCAGAAGGACTTGATATTGATAATAATGTTGGAGCCGATTTGGGTTCTCGCCATAGCGGCCGTCGCCCGGGCGGCGGCTGGGCTGCACGTAGGCGGCCTTCCACGGCTTGGGGCCGAGCGCGCGCAGGACGGTGGCCGGGTGGAGCGTGCCCGCGCCGACCTCGATGTCATAGGGCTGGAGGATCGCGCAGCCCTGATCGCCCCAGTATTTGTGGAGCGTCAGGATGAGGTCCTGGAAGGCGAGCGGTTCTGTCGTCACAGCAGGCTATTTCGTCCGGGGAAGAAGGCCGCGGACCCTAGACGGCGGGCCTTTGCGGGGCAAGGCGGGGCGGCGCCGCGACTGACCGCGTAGCGGTGCTTGAGCGCTGGTTCATCACAACGGGCACAACGAGGCACGACGATCACGACGGGGCCCGCGCCAAGCTCCAATCCCGTAGTGCCCGTTGTGGGTTCGTCGTGCCCGTCGTGAAGAACCAGCACTGCCCAAAAGGAAAGCCGGCTTAGCCGGGAAGGACGGAATGTTAAGCGTCGATCGCTAGCCTCCGCCCCATGAAGCAGATCGACCAGATGCGCCGGCGGGCCGCGCGCTATCTCGAGGTGGAGGCGGTCACCATCGCCCCGGCGACGGGCGTGTTCTCGCTGAGCTTCGACGACATTCCGGCGTCGGCCTGGACCGAGGCGGGGCCGATCCTGGCGGAGCACGGGATCAAGGCGACCTACTATGTCTGCGGCGGACTGGCCGGCGGGCGGAACATGGACCGGGACCAGTATCAGGTGCGACACCTGCAGGAGTTGCATGCGGCGGGGCATGAGGTCGGCTGCCATACATACGGCCACACCAGCGCGCTGCGGATGGACGCCACCGCGCTGAAGCTGAGCCTGGACGCCAATGCGGCCTGGGTGAGCGAGCGGCTGGGCGGCTACCGGATGACGACCTTCGCCTATCCATTCGGGGACGCGACCTTGGCGGCCAAGCGGTATGTGCGCGCGCGGTTCGACTTGGGCCGGGGCGTGCGCGACGGGGTCAATGCTGGGCGCGAGGACCGGGGGCTGATCAAGTCCATCGGGCTGGAGAGCCGCCGCCTGCCCCACTACGACCTTGAGGGGCTCATGGCCGGAACGGCGGCGTCGAAGGGCTGGCTGACGGCCTATGGCCACGACGTGTCGGACGACCCGACCGACTATGGCTGCACCCCCGATGATCTGGACCGGGTGATCCGGCTGGCCAAGGCGGCCGGGCTGGAGGTGCGGCCGGTGGGCGAGGCGTGGCGGGCGATGAGGATGGGTTGAACGACGCCAGCAGGGCCGGTCTGGGCTGACGTAGCCCAGCTCGTGATTGGTGATTAGTGACTAGTGGTTTGATACCGTCACCAGCGGGTGTCGTCCTGACGCGAGTTGTTCAGCCGCCACCCACTAATCACGAACCACTAATGACGAGCCGGACGCACCTGCCCCGCTGGCCGGCTCAGGCCGCTTCCGCCATCTGCTTGCGGCCTTCGGCCCATCTGATCAGCGCGGCCCTCGGCCAGGCGACGATCCAGGAGCGGGCGGTGTATTCGCCCTTTTCGATCAGGGCGGCGCGGGTCGGCGAGCTGGTGGCGGCGCGCTGGGTGTGGATGTCGCCGGGACCCTGGTGGATCAGGAAGGCGCCGTGTTTCAGCGGGTTCACGCGGAGATAGGCCAGACGCGGACTGATCTGCTCCAGCGGCGGATCATAGAACCAGGACGAGCCGAGCATGCCAGCCATCTCCGGGCGGCGCTTGAGGATCTCGGCGGCGGTGGCCCAGGCGCGGTCCCAGCCGGCCTCGTTGAAGTCGCTGAGTTCGCGGCTTTCCGTATGGACCTCCAGCCAGGGCTTCCAGGCCTGGGCGGCCGCATAGGCCGGGATCACCGACCAGCCCCAGCCTTCGCGGGCATGGCGCAGGATCTGGCCCGGCCCCATGGGCGAGCTGAGGTCGATCATCTGGGTGCGGGCGCCCGGGACGCTGAGCACCAGGGCGATGCGCACGTCCTTGGCCCAGAAGTCGCGATCATAGGGGTTGGCGCCCTCGGTCAGGAAGGCGGCGAGGCGGTCGATCCATTGGGGATAGAGCTCCAACGAAGCCGCCGGCAGGTCGGCGGCGGGAACGCGGACAGGCATCTCCAGCGCCCAGATCGCCACCAGGGCGCGGCGGTGGTCGTCGGTCAGGGTCGAGCCGAACGCCGCCTGCAGCGCCTCTTCCGCGCGATGGCCCGGCTGGTCGAAGTCCCAGTGGGGCGCCGACGCAGCGGCGGCCTCGGCGGCCGCGGGCTTCAGGGCGTGGAGGCGAGCGCGGTCCCCGGACGGGACGCGGTTCAGAACGGCCTCGAACGCGGCGATGTGGGCGGGCGTGAGCGTTTCCATGTCCGCAGTCTGCACCACCACCGGTTTGCCGACGGTTAAGCGGCAGCAGAAAGGGCGGGAGCCGAAACTCCCGCCCTTCGTCAGTCTGTAACCCGGATCAGTTCGGGGTCGTCGGCGTCGGAGCCGGGTTGGCCGGATCCTCGGCGTCGTCCACCTGACCGTCGGTCGGGTTCTGGACCGGCGGCGACTGGACCGTGGTGGTCGTGGCGGCCGGTTGGCCGGTCGGAGCCGTGGCGCCCGGCGCGGCGGGCGTGGTCATCTCGGTCGCGGCCGGAGCTTCGGTGGTCGCCGGAGCCTCAGTGGTGGCCGGAGCCTCGGTCGCGGCGGGAGCGGCCGGAGCGGCGGCCTCCTCATCACCCATGGAGGCTTCCGACTGGGCCGGGTTCAGGACCTTGTCGATCACGAACACGCCGCCGTTGGACGCGTCGATCTCGGCGCGGGTGACCGTGGCGCTGTCGACCTTGATGGCCTCGCCCGTGCCGTCCAGCTGGACCTGGGTGCGGGCCGCGGTTTCGACGCCGCCGCGCGCGCCGGTGATCTGGCTGGTTTCAACGTCCGAAACGATGACGTGGTAGAGCAGCAGGCTGCGCAGTTCCTGGGCGTTCGCCGGATCCATCAGGCGGGTGCGGTCCGCTTCCGGAAGGGCCGCGAAGGCCTCATCCGTAGGCGCGAAGATGGTGATGGCCGGGCGGGTGCTAAGAGTCTCGGTCAGCTGGGCGCCGTCCAGAGCGGCCAGAAGCGTGGTGAAATTGCCTTGGGCGCGCAACACGTCGACGACGTTGTTCGGCTGAGCCGCCGGGGTCGCGGCCTGGGCCGGAGCCGGAGCCGGCGTAGCGGGCGCGGCCTGCGCGGCCGGTTGCTGTGCAGGCGCGGGGGCGGCGTCCTGCGCGAAGGCAGGGCCGGCCAGAAGAGCGGTCGCGGCGGCGGCAGTCAGAAGTTTGGTACGAAGCATGACAGTATCCCTTGTATGAAACGTGCGACCGCCGGGGAGTAGATTGACGGTCACCAGTACGCTGGACTGTAGCGTTCAAGACCCAAGCATGGCCTTGAGTTCCATATGGGGATCGCTGCGGCGTTGTTCACCGTTATGGCCAAGGTATTGTCTGGGCCATTTTCCGGCATGGGGCACAATACCGGCGCCATACGGCCAAGAACGGCGAAAATGCCCGTTAATCAGGACAGTATGGTCGACTGTACCCACCATGCCGGATGTTGTTCTGAAAGATGCTCGGCGGCGGCAGATGCAGCGACAGAATTTTCGAACAGGGCGAAGACGGTCGCGCCGGATCCGGACATGCGCACGAGGCGGACCCCAGGCAGGGCGGCGGCGGCGGCCAGGGCCTGACCGATGGCGGGCTGGAGGATGACCGCGGGCGCCTCGAGATCGTTTCGCTGTACCGCCAGCCAGTCGATGATGGCGGGTACAGACCACTCGGACGGCGGCGCCGGACGGTCTGCGGTGGCCGGCGAACCAGCGTCGTAGGCGCGATAGACGGCGCCGGTGGGTGACTGGACGCCGGGGTTGATCAGCACGGCGGCCAAGGGCGGCAGGGCGGGCTCGAAGGTCAGTTGATCCCCTCGCCCCTCCGCCCAGGCGGCGCGTGCGTGCAGACACATGGGACCATCCGCGCCGATCGTGGCAGCGACACGGGACAGGGCTTCGTCGTCGAGCGACAGGGCAAGGGCCTCACGCGCCAGCTTCAGCGCCGCGCCCGCATCGGACGACCCACCACCAAGACCGGCGGCGATGGGCAGGCGCTTGTCCAGGGTGAAAGCGAGACCGGGGGCCGGGAGGGCGGCGGCCTCAGCCAGAGACCGGACGGCGCGCAGGACCAGATTGTCCCCCTCCCCCGCCAGACCGGTCGCGAACGGGCCAGTGACGGTCAGGGACAGCCGCTCCGACGGGACGACGCTGATGCGGTCACCGACGTCGGCGAAGGCCACGAGGCTGGCGAGCGGATGGTAGCCGTCGGTATCGACCGGCCCGACATGCAGGAAGAGGTTGACCTTGGCGGGCGCCAGCACCGGGGCGTTCGCCATGGTTCAGGGCTGGGTTCCGGCGACCGGGGTCGGCTCAGGCAGACCGGACGCCAGCTTCTGGTCGATCTCGGCGCGGCGTTCGGCGTCGGGGGCCAGAGTGAGCACACGGTTCCACTGCCAGCCGGCCTCCCGGCGGCGACCGACCTGCCAGTAGGCGTCGCCGAGGTGGTCGTTGATCTCGGGATTGGCGGGTTCCTTGGCGACGGCGGCCTCGAGCGTGGTGACGGCGGCTTCGTACTGGCCCTGGCGGTATTGGGCCCAGCCGAGCGAGTCCTGGATGTTGCCGTCCTCGGGATCGGCGGCGTGGGCGCGGGCGAGCATTTCGGCGCCCTGGTCGACCCGGCGACCGCTGTCGACCCAGAGATAGCCGAGGTGGTTCAGCAGGATCGGGCTATCCGGGTGGGCCTGAAGCGCGGTCCACAGCTCGTTCTCCGCCTCCTCGATCCGGCCGAGAGACTCCAGGGCGGCGCCGCGCATGAAGCGGACATCGGCGGTCTGATCGGCGGTGTTGATCTGAGGGGCCGCGAGGATGGTCAGCGCCTCCGCGTTGCGATCCATGGCGATCAGCTGGCCGGCGAGAGCCAGGGCGATGCGGGACTGGGTGGGGGCCGCGGCAAGGGCGCGGGTCAAGGCGGCGAGGGCCTGGTCGTTCTCCTTGGACCGCTGATAGCTCTGGCCGAGATTGTACTGGGCGCCGGCGTAGAGGATCGCATTGGCGGTGGAGACGCGAGCGAAGGCCTGACGGGCAGGCTCCTCCTGCTCGTCCGCCGCGAGGGCCAGACCAAGGCGCAGCGTCGTCATATCCGATGGGCGCAGGCTTTCCGCCATTCTGAGCAGGATGGCCGTCAGCTTGTGGTCCTGCCGCTCGGTGGACATGATCGAGGCGAAGTCGAGAGCGGCGGCGACGCCGTCGGCAGGACCGGGGGCGGCGGGCGCACGCTTGCGCGAGGCCAGCCGCTGCAGCCCGTCCAGGGCGGCTGGATCCGGCGCGGCGCCGGCCAGGGAGGCATTGTACTGGGCGAGCGCCTCTTCACGACGACCACGACGTTCGAGGAACTGGGCGTAGTTGACCGTATAGAGCCGGGCGCCGTTGGGCAGGGCCAGCAGGGCCTTGTACTCGGTGTCCGCCTCGTCGAAGCGACGACGATTCTCCAGCAGTTGCGCTCGCTGGAGACGGAGGATCAGGCCGGTGGGATCGGTGGGATTGCTCTCAACCGGCTTCAGGGCCGTCTCCCAGTCGCCCGCAGCGGCGGCCAGGGACGGGGTGATGAACAGGCCGATGGCGGTGAAGGGCTGCGCCAGCGGTTGGCCGGTGAGCGAGACATATCCAGTGCGAGCGTCGTCGCGCTTCACCGCGTTGATGATGGTGACCAGACGACCGGCTTCGGTCAGTTCGGGCGACAGCTGCACGGTGGGCGTGAGGCGCGCCACGGTCTCCAGATCGCCGTTCAGCAGGCTGGTGAGGAAGGTTTCGTTCTGAAGCACCGGCTGCTCGGGCGTCAGACGCTGGGCCTCGGCGAACAGACGCGCGGCTTCAGCGGAATCGCCGCGGAACCCCGCGATCCGGCCGGAGAGGTAGAGACCATAGGCCGACCGCCCCTGGGCATCGACAGGCACCGGGGCCCAGACCTCGGGGATGGCGGGCGTCGCGGGTGTCGCGGGCTCGGCGTCGGCCACGGGGTCTTCGGTTGGCTGGACGGCGGGCGGAAGGATCGAGGCCGGCGGCGGCCCTTCGCCGGCGGGCGACCCGGCGGGCTGCCCCAGCGGTGGATCGACAACGATGGGCGCGTCCTGCGCGAAGGCGGGGGCCGCGAAGGCCAACAGGGCGCAGCCGGACAGGAGAAGGCGAAGCGAAGAAGAGCGCATGGCGCGACCCTTCCCGCTTTATGCGGCGGCGACAAGACCTGTCGCCGCCTAGGCATCACATATTCGGGTAGTTCGGACCGCCGCCGCCCTCGGGCGTGGTCCAGACGATGTTCTGCGACGGATCCTTGATGTCGCAGGTTTTGCAGTGGACGCAGTTCTGGGCGTTGATCTGGAAGCGCGGCTCGCCGCCGCCTTCCGGCGTCAGCACCTCATATACGCCCGCCGGGCAGTAGAGACGCGCGGGCTCGCCGTATTTCGGCAGGTTGACGCGGATCGGCACGGACGGGTCCAGCAGCTTCAGGTGGGCGGGCTGGTCCTCGGCGTGGTTGGTGTTGGAAATGAACACCGACGACAGCTTGTCGAACGACAACTTTCCGTCCGGCTTCGGATAGGCGATCGGCTTGTGCTTCGACGCCAGTTCGGTCGAGGCCGCGTCGGTCTTGGTATGCTTCATCGTCCCGAACAGGGAGAAGCCGCCCGTCAGGGTCTGGAACCACATGTCGAAGAGGCCGAGCGCGCCGCCGAGGGTGGTGCCGACCTTGGACAGGAGCGGCTTGGCGTTCCGGACGAGCTTGAGCTCCCTGTAGACCCAGCTGTTCTCGTAGGCGGCCTGATACTCGACCAGTTCATCGCCCGAGCGGCCGGCCATGACGGCGTCATAGGCGGCGTCGGCGGCCAGCATGCCGGTCTTCATGGCGTTATGGCTGCCCTTGATGCGGGGCACGTTCACGAAGCCCGCCGAACAGCCGATCAGGGCGCCGCCCGGAAAGGCCAGTTTCGGCACCGACTGGAAGCCGCCCTCGGTGATGGCGCGAGCGCCGTAGGAAATGCGCGTGCCGCCCTCGAGATGCTCCGCGATCGAGGGGTGGTGCTTGAAGCGCTGGAACTCGTCGAAAGGCGAGAGGAAGGGGTTCTTGTAGTTCAGGTGGACCACATAGCCGACGGATACGTAGCGATCGCCAAAATGGTAGAGGAAGCTGCCGCCGCCGGTGTGTTCGTCCAGCGGCCAGCCGGTCGAGTGCTGGGCCAGGCCCGGCTGGTGCTTCTCGGCCGGGACCTGCCACAGCTCCTTGATGCCGATGCCGAACTTCTGCGGATCGGCATCGTCGCACAGATTGTGACGGGCCATGATGGTTTTGGCCAATGAGCCGCGCACGCCCTCGGCGATGAAGACGTACTTCCCGTGCAGCTCGATGCCGGGCTGGAAGTCGCCGGTCGGCTTGCCTTCGCGGTCGATGCCGAAGACGCCGGCGACAACGCCCTTCACCCGACCACCCGGCTCATCCCAAACGACGTGGCTGGCGGCCATGCCGGGATAGACCTCAACGCCGAGCGCCTCGGCCTGCTCGGCCAGCCAGCGAGCCACATTGCCCAGCGAGGCGATGTAGCAGCCGTGATTGTGCATCAACGGCGGGAAGGCGAACATCGGCAGCGACAGGACGCCTTGCGGCCCCAGCAGCAGGAATTTGTCCTTGGTGACCGGCGTCTCCAGTGGCGCGCCGCGTTCCTTCCAGTCGGGGAAGAGCTCGTTCAGCGCCTTGGGATCGATGACCGCGCCGGACAGGATGTGGCCGCCGATCTCGGCCGACTTCTCCAAGACGGCGACGGATATGTCCTTGCCGTCCTTTTCGGCGCGCTGCTTCAGACGGATGGCGGCGGAGAGGCCCGCGGGACCACCGCCCACGATGACGACGTCGTATTCCATGATCTCGCGCTCGACACCGGCCAGCGCCTCGGCGGGCGGCAGATTGTCGATCACGGCTTCCTGCCAGGCGTTCTTCGCCCCGCCTTCAATCGCTTCTTCGGCCATGACCCTGATATCCCGTGTCGTCTTCCCTGTGCCCGCTTATCGGAAGGTGACGCGGGGGCGGTCAAGGACTATCCCTGTGCGGACCGACATGAACACCGCCACCCTCGACACCGCAGCCGCCGAAAGCCTGCTCGCCTTCTGGCGGGATGCGGGGGTCGACGCCTGTTTCGAGGACGCGCCGGTGGACCGCACCCACGTGGCCCCGCCGCCCGCGGTGAAGGCCGTGGCCAGGGCGACCGCATCGGTCATCGCCACACCGTCCGCGGGTGATGTGGCGCCGGAAGCGCGCAGACTGGCGGCGGGCGCTGACACGCTGGAGGCGCTGGGCGCGGCCGTCGGCGCCTTCACCGGCTGTCCTCTGCGGGACATGGGCGCGAAACAGGCGGTGTTCGCGCGCGGCAACCCGCAGGCGCCGGTGATGATCATCGGTGAAGGCCCGGGCGCGGAGGAAGATGAGCATGGTGAGCCCTTCGTCGGCAAGGCGGGACGCCTGCTGGACCAGATGCTGGCCGAGGCGGGGCTGAAGGATCAGGTGTTCATCACCAACACCGTCTTCTGGCGACCGCCGGGAAACCGGACGCCGAGTCCGGTGGAACAGGCGGCCTGCGCGCCGTTCGTGGAGCGGGCCTTCGCCTTGCTGAAGCCGAAGGCGGTGCTGTTGCTCGGCGCGACAGCGGCCAGATCGGTTCTGGCCACCGATGAGGGCATCATGCGTCTGCGCGGAAACTGGAAAGAGTGGCGGCTGGCGGAAGGGAATGTCTCGGCGTCGGTGATGTCGACCTTCCATCCGGCCTTCCTGCTGCGGACGCCGATGGCGAAAAAGGCGGCGTGGGCGGATGTGCTCGCGCTGGCGGCGCGACTGGATGACGCGGAGGCCTGAACGCCTCCGTTAACCTGACCGACGCAAAAGCGCCCCAAAAACGAGCCAAATCTTGACACGGGTCAAAGGCGCAGCGCCTTTTTGATCTGACGACCGAACGAACAGTGAGCCCTGGACCGACGAGACGGTTACGGGGCCGCTCTCAGGGGGGCCGCTCAGTGCCTGTATTCCTACGCCGCGCGATCCTCGCGCCGACGCTGGCCATCGCGCTTGCCGCCTTCGGCGGGATGGCGCACGCCGCTGACGATGACGGACGCCGCGCGCCGACCGCGCTGAGTCCGGCGGACCGCCTGAGCTACACCACCGCTTTCGACGCCTTGCGCCGCGGCGATCTGGACGCCGCCCGGGCCTCGGCGCGGCAGGCCAATGACCGCGTGCTGCTGGGCCAGGTCGAATTCGAGCGGATGTTCCACGCCGACTACAGCGCCACCTACGAAGAGCTTGCGGCGTGGCTGGAAGAGTATTCCGACCTGCCGTGCGCGGACCGGGTCTATAATCTGGCGCTGCGTCGCCGTCCCGATGGCGCGCCCGAGCCGCGCCGCGCTTCGCGCTTCTCGAACCGCAGCTGGGCCGCCGCGTCCGCCGCAGGCCAGAACACCGAAGGCGATCCATTGAAAGCCGCCCGTGTCGCCTTGAACCGCGATGACCTGGCGGGCGCCGTGGTCATCGGTCAGGAAGTCGGCGACTGGTGGACGGTCGGTCTGGCCCAGTACCGGATGGGCGATTTCGGGGCTGCGGCCGGCGCCTTCCAGCGCGTTCTGGACGACCCGACCGAGGACGGCTGGGTCCGCGCCGGAGCCGCCTTCTGGGCCGCGCGTTCAGCGGGGCGCTCCAGCCAGCAGGACCGGGTGCAGCCGCTGCTGCGCCGCGCTGCTGCCTGGCCCGCGACCTTCTACGGCCAGATCGCCCTGCGTCAGCTGGGCGAGGATGTCGCTATCGAGAACATGGGGCCGACGCCTTACGGCGCGACCCTGCAACGGGCCGTCTACACGCCGGACGAGCCCATCGGCGTCGAAGCCGACGAACTGGAAGAGTTCGTCCGCTCGGAGCCGCGCGCACGCCGGACCGTGGCCTTCTCCGAGATCGGCCGCCGTACCGACGCCCGCGACGAACTGCGCACCGGCATGCGCTCGGCCGTCACCGACCGGGGGCGTCAGCTATGGGCCGCGCTGGGCCGGGCGCTGGGGCCGCGCGTCACGGGATCGGATACCGACGTGCGCCGCGTCGACGCCAACAACTACGCCCAGCCGGTGATCGAACCGGTCGGCGGCTTCACCATCGAGCGCTCGCTGGTCTATGCGATCGCTCGCAAGGAAACCGGCTTCAACGCCCGCGCCCGCTCCGGCGCCGGGGCTTATGGGTTGATGCAGGTAATGCCGACGACCGCCGCCGAGATGACCGGCGACCGTGGCTTCGTCAGCACGCCGGACCGGCTGTATGATCCGGCGACCAACGCGCGGCTGGGTCAGGCCTATGTGAACCGCGTGCTGGCCCTGCCGGAGATCAACGGCGACCTGCTGCGCGTTTCGGCCTCCTACAACGCAGGACCCGGCCCGATGATGGCGGCGGTGCGCAAGCTGGGCCCCGACGCCGATCCGCTCCTCCTGATCGAAACCATCGATGTGCCGCAGGCCCGCGACTATGTGGAGAAGGTGGTCGCCGCATACTGGATCTATCAACGCATGAACGGGCGGCCGCTGAACACGCTCGATGCGGTGGCCGGTGGCGCCACGCTGATCCCGCTGAGCCTCGACTATGTGCCGCCGCCTCCGGCGCCGGTGCAGCCGCTTGAAGTCGCTGCGGTCGCCGCGACGGGCGGTTAAAGGCCCGCGAGCAACAGGGCCGGCAGGCAGCAGGCGACCACGATCAGCAGGCCATAGACCAGGAGGCTGGGTCGGCGGGCGACAGGCTGTTCGGCTTGCATGGACATGACGGACCTCGAACGCTTCTGCGCTCTCACTGGTTCATGCATACCGTCGTTGTCTTAAAGTCGGGTTCGGGCGTGCGGTTAACGCAACGCTTCCGCCGACCACTCCAGAAAGTCCGGCTGGGCCAGGAGGGCGTCACAGTAGGCCTGCGCCGAGCCGTCGTCGCCGAAGGCCGACAAGTCCACCTGGTAGTGACGGAAGCGGGTCGCCACGGGAGTGAAGAAGGCGTCGGGGATGGACCAGTCGCCGAAGAGCCAAGGGCCGCCCGCGCCGAAGCGGCCGCGCATTTCCGTAAAGAGCGAGACGATACGGCGGATGTCCCGTTCCACTCCCGGGTCCGTCGGCAGGTCCGAGCGGTCAGGACCGACCATGGAGTGATCCGGCCCCATGGCGCAGTGCGTGCGCAAGGCGCTGAACCCGGCGTGCATCTCGCAGACCGTAGATCGGGCCACCCAGCGGGCGTGGGCGTCGGCGGGCCAGAGCCGGGCTTCGGGATAGCGCTCGGCGGCCCATACGCAGATAGCCATGGAATCCCAGATCGTTTCGCCGTCCACCCTGAGCAGGGGCGCGAGCCGCGACGGCGAGAGGCGGGCGATCTCTGCCTGACCAGCCTCGGAATAGACGTCGATCTCGGTGGTGGCGAAGGCCGCGCCACAGCGCTTGAGCACCAGCCATGGGCGCAGGGACCAGGTCGAATACAGCCGCGGCGCGATGATCAGTTCCATGAAGCCCTCCCGAGGTTGACGCAGGCTTAGGGCGAAGCTGGGCGCGACGCCATCGGGTCGAGCCCGAGTTCCGACCGCCTGGACACAAGCTGCGCTTGACTCAGCGGGTCTTGCGACCGACACCCCGCGTCCATGATCACGCGCTATTCCCGCCCCGACGCCGTCGCCATCTGGTCGCAAGAGACCAAGTACAGGATCTGGTTCGAGATCGAGGCGCACGCCGCCACGAAGATGGCCGAGCTGGGGGTGATCCCGACGGACGCCGCCGAAGCCATCTGGGCCAAGGGCAAGGACGCTGTCTTCGACGCCGACCGGATCGACGAGATCGAGCGCACCACCAAGCACGACGTGATCGCCTTCCTGACCCACGTGTCCGAGATCGTCGGCGAGGAAGCCCGCTTCCTCCACCAAGGGATGACATCCTCGGACGTGCTGGATACCTGTTTCGCGGTGCAGCTGGCGCGGGCATCCGACCTGCTGATCGGCGGCGTGGACCGGGTGCTGGCGGCGCTGGAGACGCGGGCCAAGGAACACAAATTCACGCCGGAAGTCGGCCGCAGCCACGGCATCCATGCCGAGCCGATCACCTTCGGCCTCAAACTGGCCGGCTATCACGCCGAGTTCCAGCGGGCGAAGCGCCGCCTGCTGACCGCCAAGGAAGAGATCGCCACCTGCGCCATCTCCGGCGCCGTGGGCACCTTCGCCAATGTCGATCCGGCGGTGGAGCAATACGTCGCCGACAAGATGGGCCTGCAGGTCGAGCCGGTCTCGACCCAGGTGATCCCGCGCGACCGTCACGCCGCCTTCTTCGCGGCGCTGGGCGTTGTGGCCTCGTCGATCGAGCGTCTTGCCACCGAGATCCGCCACCTGCAGCGCACGGAAGTCCTCGAAGCCGAGGAGTTCTTCGACAAGGGCCAGAAGGGCTCGTCGGCCATGCCGCACAAGCGCAACCCGATCCTGACCGAAAACCTGACCGGCCTCGCCCGCCTCGTCCGCTCCGCCGTGGTCCCCGCCATGGAGAACGTCGCGCTCTGGCATGAGCGCGATATCAGCCATTCGTCGGTCGAGCGCGGCATCGGCCCGGACGCCACCATCCACCTGGACTTCGCCCTGCATCGTCTGGCGAACGTGGTCGAGCGGCTGAACATCTATCCGGAGAACATGCAGAAGAATATCGATCTGCTGGGCGGGCTGGTGCACTCGCAGCGGGTCATGCTGGCCCTGACGCAGGCGGGGGTGAGCCGCGAGGACGCCTATGCCGCCGTGCAGGAGAACGCCATGAAGGTCTGGCGCGGTGAGGGCCGGTTCATGGACTTCCTGAAGGCCGACGCGCGCGTCACCCTGCCGGAAAGCCAGCTCGAAGCCCTGTTCGACCTCGGCTATCACACCAAGCATGTGGACACCGTTTTCGCGCGGGTGTTCGGCGAAGGCTGATGCTGAAGCGGGGGTTCGATCCCGTCGTGGACCCGAACACCCGCCTGCTGATCCTCGGCAGCCTGCCCGGCGACGCCTCGCTGAAGGCGGGTCAGTACTACGGGCACCCGCAGAACGCCTTCTGGCGGTTGGTCGGCGGCGTGATCGGTCGCGATCTGGCGGTATTGACCTATCCTGACCGGCTTCAGGCGCTGAAAGCGGCGGGCGTCGGGCTGTGGGACGTGATCGCCGAAGCCAGGCGTCCGGGCAGTCTGGATCAGGCGATCCGCGAGGCGGCGACAACCGATCTGAGGTCCCTTGTCGATACGCTGCCGAAGCTTGAGGCCATAGCCTTCAACGGCGCCACGGCGGCGAAGCTGGGTCACAGGACGCTGGCGAATGGGGTTCAGGCGACCCTCATCGACCTTCCGTCCTCGAGCCCCGCACACACCCTGTCTTTCGCCGCGAAGGCGGAGCGTTGGAGCGTGCTGGGCCGCTGGATCGCGAACACCTGATCGCGGCGGTCTGACGCACGCGGCCATCCGAATGAAGTCCCCATGCGTATTCCCTGCAGACGCCGCCCCCGAGCGTCACTCAGGAAGGAAGCCCACCATGAAGTTCAACCGCACCAGCGCGCTTATCGCCGCGGCCGCCACCTCGACCCTGCTGATCGCCGCCTGCAGCAATGCTGAAGAGACCGCCCCGGCCGCCGCCACCCCGGCGGACGCCATGGCCCCGGCCACGACGCAGGACCCGATGGTCGGCGGCGCCGCCATGAGCCCGAACGACACCATCGTCACCAACGCCGCCAAGGCCTCGAACCTGACGACGCTGGTTTCCGCCGTCCAGGCCGCCGGTCTGGCCGAGACGCTGAGCGGCCCCGGTCCGTTCACGGTCTTCGCTCCGGACAACGCCGCCTTCGAGAAGGTCCCGGCCGCCACCCGTGAAAGCCTGATGGCCCCGGCCGGCAAGGCGGACCTGACCAAGATCCTGACCTACCACGTCGTTCCCGGTCGCCTGACCGCGGCTGACATCGCCGCCCAAGCCCAGGCCAACGGCGGCACGGCGACCCTGACCACGGTCGAAGGCAGCACGCTGGCCGTCAGCGCCGGCCCGAACAACACCTGGGTCATCACCGACGAGAAGGGCGGCCGCTCGACGATCACCCAGGCCGACGTCGGACAATCGAACGGCGTGGTTCACGTCATCGACACGGTGCTGATGCCGAACTAAAGGCCCCAGCCTGAAACGAAAAAGGCCGCCCCTGCGAGGGGGCGGCCTTTATTCTGTCCGGAGACAGAAAGCTTACTCGCCGGTGCGGATCTGCTCGCGGGCGACGGACGACAGTTCGTCCATCTTGCGGCGAACTTCGCCTTCCGAGACGATGAGGCCCGAACCTTCAAAGTCCTGGGCGATCTTGCGGAAGACGTCTTCCTCGCCCGGCTGTTCGAAGTCGGCCTTCACCACCGCGGCGGCGTATTGATCGGCGCTCTCGGCGTTGAGGCCCATTTTTTCGGCGGCCCAAAGGCCCAGCAGCTTGTTGCGGCGCGCGACAGCCCGGAATTCCTGCTCCTGATCGAGAGCAAACTTGGCTTCGAAGCCCTTTTCCCGATCGTCAAAGGTCGTCATGGGCGTCTGCAGGCTCCTTCAAACGGCCGAGGGGTGGCCGTGTCGGGGTGCTCTACCGCTCCCCGGGGTCCGAACGCAACCGGAACCCGCCGGGTTGCGGCGGCGTGTCGTCCCACGGTGTCATTCCTACATCGGCCCGCAGGCTGTTTGTGTCGCGGTGCTGGTTCCGCTAAGGAGACGGCGACATTTTACCCCGCCCGCCTGATTCCGGATCGCGCTGACCAGACCTACGCGCTGGCCGCGCGATTTTCGTTTCAGGCAAGGCCCCGCATGGACGAGACCCCATGAACGTCAAGCGCAAGTTGATCTACGAAGGCAAGGCCAAGATCCTGTACGAAGGACCTGAGCCCGGCACCCTGATCCAGTACTTCAAGGACGACGCCACCGCCTTCAACGGCGAGAAGAAGGCCCAGCTTGAGGGCAAGGGCGTGGTCAACAACCAGATCAGCGAATTCATCATGTCGCGCCTGAACGGCATCGGCGTGACCAACCACTTCATCAAGCGCCTGAACCTGCGCGAGCAGTTGATCCGCGAAGTCGAGATCATCCCGCTGGAAGTCGTGTGCCGCAATGTGGTGGCCGGCTCGATGAGCAAGCGCCTCGGCATCGAGGAAGGCACCCCCCTCCCCCGTTCCATCATCGAGTTCTACCTGAAGAAGGACGAGCTGAACGATCCGATGGTGACGGAAGAGCACATCACGGCCTTCAACTGGGCCTCGACCCAGGAGCTGGACGACATCCTGGCCATGACGGTGCGCGTGAACGACTACCTGTCGGGTATGTTCGGCGCCGTCGGGATCCAGTTGGTGGACTTCAAGATCGAGTTCGGCCGCATCTGGGAAAACGATTTCGCCCGCGTCATCCTGGCCGACGAAATCAGCCCGGACAGCTGCCGTCTGTGGGACATGGCCACCGGCGAGAAGCTGGACAAGGATCGCTTCCGCCGCGACCTGGGCAATGTCATTGAAAGCTATACCGAAGTCGCGCGCCGTCTTGGCATCATGAAGGGCATGCCGACGGTGATTCAGGGAGGGCTGCACTAATGGCCAAGGTCAAGGTTCACGTCTTTCTGAAGCCGGGCGTTCTCGACGTTCAGGGCAAGGCCGTCGAAGGCGCACTGAACGGTCTGGGTTGGGGCGGCGTGTCGAATGCACGCGTCGGCAAGCTGATCGAGTTCGACTTTGACGGTGAGGGAGATCCGGCCGCTGAAGCCAAGCAAATGTGCGAGACGCTGCTCGCCAACACGGTGATCGAAAGCTACCGCATCGAGGTCGCGTGAACCGGATCGGCAAGCTGCTGGTCGCGATTTTCATCCTTGTCGGCTGCGTGGTGTTCGCCTGCGCGCTGGCCGGCGGGTTGATGGACGACAGCGCCTTTACGCAGCAGGCCAAGGATGCGGCGCACTAATACGGCCCCGCTGGTGACGGACGCGCGCCTGATGCGTTAAGTCTCCGCGCCATACGCGGGAGACGCCGAATGACCTTCACCCTCACCTCCAACGACATCACCGACGGCGGCGTGCTGCCGGACGCGCAGGTGCAGGCCAAGGGCAACTCCTCGCCGCATCTGAGCTGGTCTGGCGCGCCCGAAGGCACGAAGAGCTACGCCGTCACCGTCTATGATCCGGACGCGCCCACGGGCTCGGGCTTCTGGCACTGGACGGTGGCCAACATCCCCGCGGACGTGAGCGAACTCCCGACCGGCGGTCCCGTGCCCGCGAGCGCGGTCGAGGGCCGCACCGACTATGGCGAGCCGGGCTTTGGCGGAGCCGCGCCGCCTCCGGGCCACGGTCCGCACCGCTATATCTTCACCGTCTTCGCTGTGGACACTGAAAAGCTGGATGTGACGCCGGACAATTCGGGCGCGGTGTTCGGCTTCAACCTGCATTTCCATACGCTGGCCAAGGCCACGATCACCGCCACATACGAGAACACCGGTCAGGGCTGACCGAGGTTTCGGTGCGGAAAGTGATCATCGATCACGTTCCGCGGTTGAAGGGCTGAGAGCGCAACCTATGTTGCAGCGCAACAATCCTTCCCCCGAGTAAGACTATGACGCCCGTCGATGCCGCGAACAGCCTTGAGTCCGATGGGCTGGAACCCGCAAAGACCTTCAAGCCGGGCGCTGTGGCCCTGCTACTGACGGCGCTGGGCATGGGCGGGTTCGCGATCGGGGTGACCGAGTTCGCGGCGATGAGCGTACTGCCTGATTTCGCGCGCGGACTGGGCGTCGATGAGCCCACGGCCGGCCACGCCATCAGCGCCTATGCCGCGGGCGTGGTCGTCGGCGCGCCGATTTTGGCCGCGTTCGGCGCCCGGTTGCCGCGTTGGGTGCTGCTGATCGGCCTGATGGGCCTGTTCGCCATCGCCAACACGCTGAGCGCCCTGTCCCCGAATTTCGAGACGATGCTGGTGTTCCGGTTCCTCAGCGGCCTGCCGCACGGCGCCTATTTCGGCGTGGCGGCGCTGGTCGCGGCGTCGGCGGTGCCGCTGAAATTCAGGACGCGAGCAGTGTCGACCATCCTGATGGGGCTGACGATCGCGACCGTTCTGGGCGTGCCGGTGGTCAATCTGGTCAGTCAGGCGCACGGCTGGCGCTGGACCTTCGGGATCGTCGGCGTGCTGGCTGTGCTGACCATGACGCTGGTGGCCCTGTTCGCGCCCCGTGACCCGGCGCACCCCGACGCCAGCCCCCTGCGGGAGTTGAGGGCGCTTAAGAACCGGCAGGTCTGGCTGACGCTCGGTGTCAGCGCCATCGGCTTCGGCGGCATGTTCGCGGTCTACGCTTTCCTGGCCTCAACCCTGCGCGAGGTGACCGGCGTGGGCCCCGACGTACTGCCTTGGGTGTTCGCCGTGTTCGGGGTGGGCATGTTCAGCGGCAACCTGCTGTGCGCCTGGGCCGGGGACCGGTTCGGCTTCAAGGCGGCGGCGGGCGTGCTGATCTGGAGCGCCGTTTCGCTGGCCTTCTACCCGCTGGCGTCACAGCATCTGTGGTCGATGCTGATCGTGGTTCTGTTCGTCGGCGTGGGCGGCGGTCTGGGCTCGATCCTGCAGACGCGTTTGATGGACGTGGCGGGCGAGGCGCAGACGCTGGCGGCGGCGCTGAACCATTCGGCGTTCAACACCGCCAATGCCTTGGGACCGCTGCTGGCGGGAACGGCGGTGGCGGCCGGGTTCGGCTGGGCCTCGACCGGCTGGGTCGCCGTTGGGCTGACGCTCGGCGGACTGGCGATCTGGGTGTGGGCGTGGCTGGATGGGCGGCAAGCGAACGACGTCGTCTAACGTCGCCCGCTCGTTTACGTCATGAGAGCGTGACGGCATGACCGCGGTGACGGCCGATCTGATCTACGATGTGCTCAAGGCCCTTCGCTCTGAAGTTGGCGAAGTGAAGGGTGACGTCCGGGAGCTGAGAGCCGGGCGTCAGGCTATGCGTGGCCATCTGCTGGCCATGTCGCAGGACACGTCAAACCTTTATCAGATCGCGAACCGCCGGGATTGGGGGGGCCAGCGCATCGAGACCCGCCTGGGTCTTGTTGATCCCGCGCACTGACATTTCCCGCGAACCCTGCTAAACGCCCGCGCCATGAGCGCAGCCGTCATCGTCTTCCCCGGTTCCAACTGTGACCGCGACTGCAAGGTCGCCGTCGAACGCTCCACCGGCGAGCAGGTGCAGATGGTGTGGCACGGCGAGACCGAGCTGCCCCAGGGTCTGGACCTGATCGTCCTGCCGGGCGGGTTCTCATACGGCGACTATCTGCGCTGCGGCGCGATGGCGGCGCAGGCTCCGATCATGCAGGCGGTCAAGAAAGCCGCCGACGACGGCGTGGCTGTTCTGGGCATCTGCAACGGGTTCCAGGTTCTGTGTGAAGCCGGAATGCTGCCGGGCGCCCTGCTGCGTAACTCGGGCCTCAAATACGTCTGCAAGCCGATCAGCCTGACCGTCGCCAACGGTCAGACCCGCTTCACGTCCGGCTATGAGGGCCAGTCCGAGGTCATCATGACCCAAGGCAACGGCGACGGTAACTACTTCGCCGACGAAGAGACCCTGAAGCGGATCGAGGGCGAGGGACAGGTGGTGTTCCGCTACGTCGATAATCCCAACGGCTCGGTCGCGGACATCGCGGGCCTGCAGAACGCGCGCGGCAATGTGCTGGGCATGATGCCCCACCCGGACCGCGCCTTCGAGGCCGAGCTGGGTTCGGCCGACGGCGCGACCCTGTTCCAGAGCATCTACAACGCCGCCTGACGGTCGTTGGGTGGAGGCGCCGATGTTCATCAGCGAACGCCAGAAGATGATCTCGGGCCAGCCGTACAATCCCGGCGATCCTGAGTTGCAGGCGGATCAAACAGCCGCCAAACACTGGATGGCCCGCTATAACGCCGCGCTGGCGTCCACGCCCGCCGAGCGTCGCGATCTGCTGCGCCAAAGGCTGGGCGAGGTCGGTGAAGGGGCGGTCATCCGGCCCCCTTTCCACTGCGACTACGGCTACAATATCCGGCTGGGCCGCGACGTATTTCTGAACTTCAACTGCGTGATCCTGGACGTGTGCGAGGTCGACATCGGCGACCTGACGCAGATCGGGCCCGGGGTGCAGATCCTGACAGCCGACCATCCACGCATCGCCGCCGAGCGGGCCAAGGGCGTCGAGTTCGGCAAGCCTATCACCATCGGCCGCAATGTCTGGATCGGCGGCGGCGCGATCATCCTGCCCGGCGTGACCCTGGGCGATGACTGCCTGGTCGGCGCAGGATCCGTGGTGACGCGCGACGTGCCGCCCGGCGCGAGGGTCATGGGCAACCCCGCGCGCCAGAAGCGCTAGACGCCCCAGGCCGCGCCACCGGCGCCATAGGCGTCGATGGACGCGAACAGCGCGGCCACGAGATCCCGTTCCTCCTCGGTCAGTTCCGGCTTCCAGACATCGAAGATGAGGATGGTCCTTTCCTGACCGCTGTCGTTGCGGGCTTCGTGCTCGATCGTGTCGTCAAAGGCCCAAGCTTCCCCCTCTTTCCACTCGCGAACCTCGTTGCCGACGCGGAAGCGGCTGCCGGGCGGGGCGATCAGCGGCAGGTGGCAGATCAGCCGGGTGTTGATCAGTCCGTGATGCGGCGGGATGCGCGCGCCGGGGGCCAGTTTCGAGAAGAGGATCGACGGCGTGCGTCCCGGGACCCGACAGAGCGGCAGCCCGGCCAGCGCCTCCACCGTGCGCGGGCACCGGGCGGCCAGCGGCTGTTCGATCCCGTCCTTCCACAGAAACAGGGCGCTCCAGTCGGGATTGTCGATCATGCCCAAGGTGTCGCCGTTCGGCCGGTTCTCGCGCTTCTCGACATAGGGACGGAAATTGTCCGGCCCGGCCAGCAGCGCCTCAAGCTCGCCCCGGATGTCGGCGGCGGCCTGTTCGACCTGCGCCAGCCATGGGATGGTGTCGCGCGGCTGGAACTGAATCTGGGGCAGGCCCGGGAACAGGTAGAAGAGCGGCTGCTGCTGATACAACTGCTTGCGACCGGCCATCAGGTCGAGCGACAGGGCGAACCGCTCGCTTTCTGACGGGTCGAAGCCGGCCGCGCGAAGACTCTGGTCGAGGTGGGTCTGGAACCGCTCGGCCTGAGCTGTAGCGGCGATCTGTGCGCGACGAAGCTCGGCGATCAGGTCGGGCGGCAGTCCCCTTCCGTCGCCGGCGATACGCAGTGCGGCACTGTAGAATGACGCGGCGCTTCGCCCGTCGCCGAGCCCCTCCAGCGCATCCGCCTTGGCGATTAGGGCGCGGAGATCGCGCGGATCGGTCTGGAGCCGGACCTCAGCCTCGACGAGCCGTCTTGTGTGCGCCTCGCGCGCTCCGATCCCCGCATTGGCCATGCGGAGATCGGAGGTCGTTGAACGCCGCGCGTCAAGACGAGCCGGCGCTTAATTCCAATCGTCAGGCCGGATTATCGTCAGAAACATTGCGCACGACACCGGGTTCGCCGGGTTCGTCGTCATCATCCACGTCCGGCGTGGCGATCCCGCCGGGGTCGCGCTGGGCGTTCAGTTCACGCTCGCCGAGACCGAGCCCCTGTTCACGGGCGCGGTCCGTCTGAACGAAATCGGTCTCGAAATGGGGTTTCTCGTCGGCCATGCGGCATCTCCTTGGGTTCGGAGAATGAACCGCCGGCGAGCTGAGCGGTTCCGGTGAACCAGAGCCGCCTCACCGACGTAAGAGCGGCATATCTTCTCGCAGGAGCCTCCATGTCATCCATTGTCCGCCCAACCCCCGCACAGATGACGCGGCGGCTGATCGTTCTGGCGTGTGCGGTCTTCGCGGTCGTCATCGCCCAAGTCCAGATGGGGCTGGGGATCGGCCAGACGGCGGCCGAGTTCGCAGCGGACAGTGACGCGACGTTGAGGGTGGCCGGCTACGCTTTCGCCATCTGGGGGCTCATCTATCTGGGCCTGCTCATCTATGCGGTCCGTCAGGTTCTCCCGGCGACGGGGGAGAGCGAACTGCTGACCCGTCTGGGCTGGCCCTCGGCCCTCGCCTTCCTTGGGATCGGGTTGTGGATCGTCGCGGCGGCGCTGGACTGGGAGATCGGCACCATCGTGTTGATCTTCGGTTCGCTGGTGGTGCTGCTGGTTCCTCTGCTCATGAACGCCCGTACGATACGCGCCCTGCCCCGGGCCTCGCGGGAGCGCTGGATGGTGGTGTGGCCGTTGGCCCTGCTGGCGGGCTGGCTGGGAATCGCCGCGCCGGTGAATCTGCTGACGGTGCTGACCGGCAATGGAGATCTGCCGGCCGTGGCGTCTCCCACCGTCTGGGCGCTACTGGCGGTCGTGCTGGTGGCGGCCAAGGCGCTGGCGGTGAGTTGGGCGCTGCGGACCCCGGCCTTCGCCTTGCCGATCGCCTGGGGGCTGCTGGCCGTATTCGTGGCCGAGCAGGAGCGCAACGGCGTGCTGGCGGTCGGCGCGGTGGCGGCGTCGGGGCTTGTGTTGGTCGGGGCGGTGATCCTGTCGTTCCGACTCAAGCCGCCGGTTGAACGGGCGACCTAATGCTCTTCGCCCGCCCCGACATCGAAGGCGCCCGATTCGTCGAAACCGACGCTCCCGACACCTGTCGCTGAGCCGGTCAGGCGCTGGCGACGGCTTTTCATCGCCGTTTCCGGCGCCTCAGCCTTCAGGCGGGCGGCTTCTTCCGGGTCGTTCGAGAGGTCCATCTGCTGATGGTCAGGGGTGATGTCATCGCGGCTATGCATCAGTCTTCTCCGTCATCGTCGCCGCCATCATCATTGGCGGCTTCGCGGGCCGCGCGCTCGGCTAGGGCGCTGGCCCCGGCGTCATCGGCGGCGATGGTCGGGGCGTTCGGATCTTCCGGCGTGGCGGCCGGATCGATGGGCTGGTCAGGCATGGGAGGCTCCTTCAGCGGATATTCCCGGATTCAATGAGTGCGGGGGGTCGATGTTCCGCGCAGCGAGGCTGACAGAAGCGCCTTCTATCGCTAGAAGGCCGGGCCATGAGCGCTCCTGAAAAGACCATGGCCGAGCTGGCCGCCGAATACGGCCTGGCCCCGAACGAATATCAGGTCGTCCTCGACCGGCTGGGCCGCGAGCCCAACCATGTCGAACTTGGCGTCTTCTCGGTGATGTGGTCCGAGCACTGCTCGTACAAATCCTCGAAGATCCACCTGGGCAAATTCCCGACCAAGGGGCCGCGCGTCATCTGCGGGCCGGGCGAGAACGCCGGAGTCATCGACATCGACGACGGCGACGCCTGCATCTTCAAGATGGAGAGCCACAACCACCCCTCCTACATCGAGCCCTACCAGGGCGCGGCGACGGGCGTGGGCGGCATCATGCGCGACGTCTTCACCATGGGCGCGCGCCCGGTGGCCTTGCTGAACGCGCTGCGCTTCGGCGACGTCGGCCACGAGAAGACGAAGCGTCTTGTCGCGGGCGTGGTGTCGGGTATCGGCGGCTACGGCAACTGCGTCGGCGTGCCGACGGTGGCGGGGGAGACGAATTTCCACGCCGGCTACAACGGCAACATCCTCGTCAACGCCATGTGCGTGGGTCTGGCGAAGTCAGACGCCATCTTCTACTCGGCCGCGCCGTCGGCGGGCCTGTCGGTGGTCTATTTCGGATCGAAGACCGGGCGCGACGGCATCCACGGCGCGACCATGTCCTCGGCCGAGTTCGATGACGAGTCCGAGTCGAAGCGCCCGACCGTGCAGGTCGGCGATCCCTTCGCCGAAAAACTGCTGATCGAGGCGACGCTGGAGCTGATGGCCTCGGGCGCGGTCGCCGCCATTCAGGACATGGGCGCCGCGGGCCTGACGTCGTCCTCGGTCGAGATGGCCGGCAAGGGCGGAGTCGGTATCGAGTTGAACATGGACGCCGTGCCCCAGCGCGAAGAGGGCATGTCGGCCTATGAGATGATGCTGTCGGAGAGCCAGGAGCGGATGCTGGCCGTCCTGAAGCCGGGCCGCGAAGCCGACGGCCATCGCATCTTCGAGAAATGGGGCCTGGACGCCGCCGTTATCGGCATGACCACCGACACCGGCCGTCTGGTGCTGCGCCATCACGGTGAGTTGGTCTGCGACGTGCCGCTGGCTCCCCTGTTCGACGACGCGCCCCTGTACGACCGTCCGTGGGTTCAGCCCGAACTCCAGCCGCGCCTCGATCCGAAGGATGTGCCGTCGCCGGAAAACTGGACGGACGCGGTTTTGAACGTGCTGACCTGCCCGGACATGGCCTCCAAGCGCTGGATCTGGGAGCAGTACGACCGCCACGTGATGGCCGACACCCTGCAGGACTCGTCCACCGGCGCCGACGCGGGCGTGGTCCGGGTGCATGGTACGGACAAGGGGCTGGCAGTCACCAGCGACTGCACCCCCCGCTATGTGCAGGCCGACCCCTACGAGGGCGGCAAGCAGTGCGTGGCCGAAGCCTGGCGCAACCTGACCGCTGTCGGCAGCCGCCCGATCGCCATCACCGACAACCTGAATTTCGGTAACCCGCAGCGGCCCGAGATCATGGGCCAGATCGTCCGCGCCATCGACGGCATGGCCGAGGCCTGCCGCGAACTGGACTTCCCGGTCGTGAGCGGCAACGTCAGCCTGTATAACGAGACCAACGGCGTGGCCATTCCGCCGACCCCGACCGTCGGCGCGGTCGGGCTGCTTCCCAACTACGACGTCGTCACCGGCTTCGGCGGCGCGGTCGAAGGCGACGTGCTGGTGCTGATCGGCGAGACGCGCGGCGAGCTGGGCTCTTCCATCTATCTGCGTGAAGTGCTGGGTCGCGAGGACGGCGCCCCGCCGCCTGTCGACCTGAAGCTGGAGCGCAAGACCGGCGACTTCGTGCGCGGTCTGATCGAGGGTGGCGAACTGACGGTCGTGCACGACCTGTCGGACGGCGGCCTGATCGGCGCGGCGGCGGATATCGCCCTGGCGTCGGACATCGGGGTCGAACTGGACGCCAGCTCGGCCGCCCACGCCCACCCCTTCCTGTTCGGCGAGGATCAGGCTCGCTATCTGGTGGCCGTCACCGACGCCAACGCCCTGATCGCCAAGGCCCACGAAGCCGGACTGCACGCCTCGGTCGTGGGCGTCGCCAAGGGAGCGGACTTCGCCTCGGCCGGTCCGAAGGGCGAGCTGTTCCGCCTGCCGCTGGCGCACCTGCGCGAGATGCATGAAAGCTGGATGCCGACCTGGATGAACGGCTGATGCGGGTCGCGCCGGGTCTGATCGCGCTGGTGTTGCTGACCGCCTGCGAGGGCGGCGGGGATCCTGTGGAACAGGCGCTGCGCGAGACGGCGGCGGCCAACCATTCGGCCGTGACGCAGGAAACGGCGAGCGTCGAACCGGCGGCGACACCCGCGGTCGCGGCCGTCTGCAATATCGAGGTCACTTTTGGAAGCTACGGCGGCGGGGTCGATGCCGCACTGCGTGAGGCCGTGAGAGCGCTCACGCGGAACAATCCCGGCGTCACCGAGGCTGAGGAAACGCCCTGGGGCCGCGAGGGCGAGAGCACCCTGTGCGTGCGGACGAAGGACGAGGTCACGGCCAACCGGATCTACGGCGCCATCGCCGCGCAGATTCCGCAGACCAGCACCCGCGCACCGACCTCGGTCCGTCACCGCGATGGACGCAGTCGGGCCTCGACCTACCCGACCACGCCCTAGAAGTCCGTCCGGCGGATCAGTCTGTCGCCAGCAGGTAGTCGTTCGGCTCGACCAGTGTGTAGCCCGGCGTGGTGCTGACCAACTGGCGCAGCCAGTAGCCGTGACCCGCGCCGTAGATGACCACGATCCGGTCGCCCGGCCGCGCCACCTTCATCAGATTGGCGAAGATGATCGCGTTTCGGGTGTACCAACGGCCGTTGAGATAGGGCCCGGGCTGCTCCGCGCCGTCGCCGAAGGCCATCAGCTCCGCGTAGACCCCCTGGCCGAAGGCGACGTGCTCGGGCGTGTTCATCCAGGCCAGCAGTTCGGTCACGGTACCGCTGGATTGACGGCGTTCCATCTCGGTCGACACAGTCGCCATCCGGCTGTTCAGTTCGGCGAACTGCACCTGTTTTCCGTTGGCCTCAACCCACTGCATCACCTCGCCGAAAGGGAAGTAGGACGGCTGGCCGTCGCGGTCCTGTTCGTCGATGGCATAGACGCGCTGGAGACCCAGAGTGTGAGCCAACCGATAGCCGATCTGGAACCGCTCATCCGGATTGGTGACGAGGTCCGCGGGGGTGAAGGCGGGCCAGTCCTGATCGCGCAGCGTGGCCGGGTCATCGGCGACCCGTTCAATGCCTATGGCGGTCGGGTTGAACCGGGCCAGCGCGCGGGCCACGACCTGAAGCTGGGCCTGTTTCTCGGGCGTCGTCACCGGATCGATGCGGGCGTTGTGAACGTCGTTGCCCGGGTTATCCATGTGATAGCTGCCCAGGATCATCACCTCGATCGGCGCGGGCGCGGGCTCGGCGGTCTGGGCGACGGCTGCGGTCGGGAGGACGAGCGCGGCGAGGGCCGCGATGACTTTCAACATGATGATCTCCCCGGAGGCTTCGCCCCTATGAGGCGATGGCTGTAGCGCACGGATGCGCCGGGGCGGGTTAAGTCTTCGACAGGTTCAGTCCTTGTCCGGGCGCGTCCGCTTCGCATGGGCGACCAAGGCGTCGAAATCGCCGTCGAACAGACGGTCGACCAGAGCCCCGACCTCGGCGTCCAGCCATGCATCGCGGGCGAGAACGGCGTGGTAACGCTGGCGACCATCTTCTTTTTCGGACCGGACCGCGCCCTTCTGCATCAGGCGATGCAGAAGGGTCTTGATTGTGGCGTCGCCCCACGGCTGGCTCGACTTCACCTCGTCCATCAGCGAGGCGGCGGACAAGGGCCCGCTGCGCCACAGGGCGGCGAGGACGGCGCTCTCCGCTTCGGTGACGGCGATGCGGGTCAGGACCGCAGCACCACGCGGTCGATGCGCGCCTCGACGACCCAGTTGCAGATCACCGCGACCACGCCCGCGATCAGGCCCAGCACGAAGATGAAGGCGGCCTCCGCCACGCCGGGAGCCAGAACGGCGTAGGGCGGCGGATTGGCGCTGTTGGCGATCCCGATGTTGATCATCAGTCCATTGTAGGCCGCGCCGAGCAGACCGATCAAAGGCCCGCCCAGTCTCAAGGCCTGAAGATAGGAGGAACCGCCGGTGAGGCGCGGCCCGGACAGGACCTTGAGCACCGTGACAACGATGGCGGCGAGCGCGGCGACGAGCAGCAACGCCATGATCAATTTCATCGGCGGGGCGGCGTCGGCGAAGACCACCGCCGGCGTGATCCGGGTCTGCGCGAGCGCGATGCCGGGGATGAGCGACGCCACGGCGCCGATGGTGATGAAGCGATGAACCGACATGACGCCCTTTCGGATTACGTTTGTAATCCGTCTAGATTACGCATGTAAACTTCTTCGTCAATCCCTGGTCAAACGACCGGGATCGCCTGGCTCAGCCGCCCGCCGACGCGGATCGGCTCGACGCGGGTGGCGAGGCCGGTCTTGTCGTCGGTTTCCACATAGACGCCGCAGATGGTGGCCGGGCCGTGGGCCGGGCTGTAGCGCCCGCCGGAAAGTCGGGTGGTGAAGCGCCGCAGGGGCTCTTCCTTCTCGTTGCCGATGACGGAGTCATAGTCGCAACAGCCGCCGGCGTCGGTCTGGTAGGCGGTGCCGCCGGGCAGGATCTGGCAGTCGGCGGTCGGGACGTGGGTGTGGGTGCCGACCACAAGGCTGGCGCGGCCGTCACAGAAGTGACCCATGGCCATCTTCTCGCTGGTCGCCTCGCAATGCATGTCGACGATGATGGCGTCGGCGGCCATGCCCAGCGGGCAGGCGGCCAGTTCCTTCTCCACCGCGCCGAACGGATCGTCGACGGCGTCCATGTGGATGCGGCCCAGCGCGTTCATGACCAGCACGGTCTTGCCGGAATGGGTCTCGAACAGATTGGCGCCCGCGCCCGGGGCGTCCATCAGGCGCGGATAGTTGAGCGGACGGATGAGGCGCGGCTCGCGCACGATATAGGTCAGGGCCTCGCGCTGATCCCAGCTGTGGTTGCCCAGCGTCAGACAGTCGGCCCCGGCCATGAACAGCTCATTGGCGGTGTGCTCGGTGATGCCGAAACCGCCCGCGGCGTTCTCGGCATTGACCACCACGAAGTCGAGCTTCAGGTCCCGCTTCAGGGCGGGCAGGTGGTCGGAGAGGCCATCGCGGCCGGACTTGCCGACCACATCGCCAAAGAACGCGAGACGCATATTCAGAATACCTTTCGGGCGGCGGTATAGCCGACCTCGGTCAGAACGCCATGCAGGCGGATATCGTGCCCCTCGACGGGCAGGTCGTCGACCTGTTGTCCGGCATAGGCGAAGCCGATGCGGATCGCGTCGGGCAGGGCCGCGAAGGTGCGGTCATAGTAGCCGCCGCCCTGCCCCAGTCGCCCGCCGGCATCATCGAAGGCCAGCAGAGGCGTGAGGATCAGATCGGGGATGACGGTCTCAGCCAGCGGAAGAGGCGCGGGCACACCGGCCTGATCAGGCTCGAGCGGTTCGCCCGGCGACCAGCGGCGAAAGATCATGGCGGCGTCGGGCTGGATCACCACCGGCAGGCACAGGCTGCGGCCCTGATCGATCAAGGTCAGGGACAGGGCGTCCATGTCCAGTTCCGAGCCGACGGCGCGGTAGACGGCGATGAGCTCCGCAGCCGGGAGGGCGTCGGCATGAGATGCGGCGCGCCCGGCGGCCTCAGGGTCGATCCCGGCCAGCCGCTTGCGGCGCGCGCGGGCCTCGGCGCGCAGGGCGACCTTGTTCAGAACCATCAGAGGGAGGTCCGCGCATCCGAACGATAGGTAAGGGCGATCATGCCGAGATAAGCCGCAAGGACCACGCCGCGCGCAATCCAGGCCGCAGCGCCGTCGCCGGGTTGGACCCAGGCGGTCGCGCCCATCGCCAGAAGGAACACTGCGGTGGCCAGCCAGCCTTCCCACGTCGCCGGAGATGCGCCCCAGCCGAACGCCTTGGGTCCGAACCAGCCGCGCTTCATCGTCAGCTCCTGAGGGGAAAGGGTGGCGGCGCCGTAAGAGCCGTGAAGGACGGTTTGAATCCTCTCGAGCCTGGGTAGCCAGGTGGGCTCCGCGTGCTCAACCCCACGAGGTCGAACAGGGGCAGATCCCTTCGAGTGAATTAAGGCCGCGAGGATATGTTGCCTTCGACGTGAGCCACAGCATGACCCGCCGTGGAGGAAGATAGTCGCTTGCGCGCTTTCGCGCCAGTGGCCTCGCGCCGTCGGGCGCCGACGATGGCGCGAAGAGCGCCGTCGATCTCGGGGTGATGGAAGCGGAAGCCGCTCGCAAGGGCCTTGGTCGGAACAACACGCTGACCGCCCAGCAGCAGTTCCTCGGCGAAATCTCCGAAGACGAGGCGCAGCGGCGCGGCAGGCGCAGCCAGCAGGGCGGGACGGCCCAGCGCGCGGCCCAGCGACCGACTGAGATCAGCATTTGTGACCGGCGTGGGCGCGGTGGCGTTCAGGGCGCCAGCCACACGCGGCTCGGCCACCGCATGCAGGATCAAGCGAACGCAGTCATCCAGCGCGATCCACGACATCCACTGACGACCGGAGCCCATCGGCCCACCGAGCCCGAACTCGAACGGGGTCAGCAGCTTCGACAACATGCCGCCGTCCGCGCCCAGGACCAGGCCGATGCGCAGGGTGACGACGCGGACGCCCAAGGCTTCGACGCGTAGCGCCGCCTGCTCCCAGGCCTGGCACAGGCGGTGGCTGAAACAGGGGTTGGCGGCGCCCGTCTCGATCAGGATTTCCTCGCCGTGCAGGCCGTACCAGCCGATGGCGGAGCCGCTGACCAGAACCTCGGGCCTTGCGTGCAGGCGTGCGATCAGGCGGCGGACCTCAAGGGTGATCTTCAGCCGCGAGCGCAGGATGCGGCGACGCTTGGCGAGGGTCCACGGGCTGTCACTGATCGGCTCGCCGGCCAGATTGATGACGGCGTCGATACGGGCGTCGTCGGCGATCTGGCCAAGGTCGGTGACAAGGGTGATGGGCGCCGGCAAATTGGCCGTCTTCGGATTGCGAACCAGGGCGGTGACCTCATGTCCCGCTCCGACCAGGGCGGCGATCAGCCGACGGCCGATGAAGCCGGTCGCGCCTGTGACCAGCACGCGACGACGACCCGGCAGTTCGCGGCCCATGGCGGCGGGATCGGGCTGAACCAGTCGATCGGAGCGGGCGCTCGCCGCCAGATCCCGCAGGCCGAAGATGAAGACGCCCAGCCCGGCGCCGGTCATCATAAGACTCCACAGGCCGTGGGAGACGACGGCCAGTCCGGCGGGTTCCGCCGCCCAGCGCAGCAGCAGCGGCGCCAGAAGCATCAGGATGGCGCCGTAGTTAAGGGCCAGAAGGGTGTGGGTGACCCGCTCGGAGGCCGGGAGGCGGCGGGTGCGATCCTCTTCCACAAAGTCGGTCAGGGTGATGACGACCTCGACGACCAGCAAAATCAGCACGCCGACGGCGACGGCGCCCTTCGGCGCAGTCCAGCCGATCAGCAGGAAGAGGGCGGCGTAAATCAGATTGCGGACGCCGTGCAGGCGCAGCTCTGACTTCTGCGACGGCTTCCAGGCCAGGCGCTCGGTCAGTTCATGGTGAAACAGGGTGTCGAAGGCGCCCATGGCGATCTGGAGCGCCACGAGGGTCCAGAGCAGATCGGTCATCCTATACCTCTTGAGCCGGAGGATCCCGGAAGGTCGCGTCCTGGCCCAGCAGACGGCCGAGCCACGGGTGGTCCAGCGCGAGGGTGAAGGCGAAACGGCCCTGACCCAGATCACGGTGGGTGATGGTCAGGGCGCCGGGCTCCGTCCAGCGCGGCAGGCGAAGCCGGAGAGGGCCCAGGTCGAGGAAGTAGAAGGCGCTGCGAAAGACCAGGGCGCCGTCCTCGGCCGCGACGGTCAGGGCCATGCCAACGCCGGCGCCGACGTGTTCCTCCAGACCCGTGGGGCCGGCGAAGCGTTTGGCGCTGTGGATCACCTGCGGGAAGCCGTCCCTGCGCACATACATGCGGCTCCAGACCTGCCCCTGACCCACGGCGTCCTCGGTCACCGTGACCACGCTGACGCCGGGATGGAAGACCAGCGGCAGGGGCGCGCCGATCAGGCGGGCGGCATGAGCCAGCAGCCGTCCCATTGGATGCGCCTGCACCACTGTGACCTCGCCCCTGTAGACGACGGTCGCGCCCCCTTTCATTCGCTTGGAGAAGCGACGGCGAACCGCCAGGGGAAGCGCGGCCCAGTCCCGGGCCGGGAGCAGGGCGCGGAAGCGAAGGTCCGCCAGCTCGCCCTGAGGCGAAAGCGCTTCGGTCCGGATCGCAACGGCGGCCTGCATGGTCCCCTCCCCTGTATCTGTTACTTGCCGCCGGGAATAAGGGCGGCGATGCGCGCGCCCAGTTTCAGCAGCGCCATCAGCTTGGGCCGGGCCACGGTGGTGATCTGGCCGTACCAGCGGTCGATCGTCTCGGTGAACTCCAGCATTTCCTTCAGCCGCTTCAGGGCGACCGGATGGACCGCGGGATCGGCCTCGGCTTCGGCCACGCAGGCGCGCAGCGTCGCAAGCGCCGGATCGATTTCCTTGGCCTTGCGCCCGGCGGCGATGCGGGAGGCGACCTCCCAGACATCGACCTCGGCCTCGAAATGATCGCGGCGGTCGCCCCGGACCGGCACCCGACGGATCAGGTTCCAGTTCTGCAGCTCCTTGAGAGAGTTGGAGACGTTGGAGCGGGCCATCTCGAGTGACAGCGCGATATCCTCGGCGGTCATCGGCTTCTCGGCGGTCATCAGGAAGGCGTGGATCTGGGCGACCGAACGGTTCACGCCCCAGAAGCCGCCCATCTCGCCCCAGTGCAGGACGAAGCGTTCTATCGAGCCGGGAAGTTTCGTTATTTCTGTCATAACAGAATTATCAGACATTACGGATGGAGAGTCAAGCGCCGAACGGGTTGGTCCGGCGCTTGGGCCTGTGCGGGCGGTCAGTCGCGGGGGAAGCGGGTCGGGGCAGGTTCGTCCACCCAGTGCATCTCCAAAGCATCCGCAGTGAAGCGGAAGCGGAGGCGCTCGTCATAGCCCTCGGCGGCGAACAGGCCGTCGGCGGTCATGGCCCTGAGCTTCACCTTCTGACCGTTGGCGCGGCGCCAGACGAGACCGCCCTCTTCGAACAGGATGGTGCGGATGCCGTAGCCGCCGGCCCAACGGCGAAGGCGATCGGTCGGGACCGTCGCCGGATGCATGCGAGCCTCGACACCTGCCCGGGCCCATTCCCAACCCGCCCGGTCCGTAGGATCAAGGTTCGCGCCTTGCAGCAGCCCGGTCAGGGCCAGCTCTGTGGCGGTGTCCATCGCGGTCGCCGGATCGACAGCCACGTCGGGGGCGACACCCACGGCCTCCCAGTTGGTCCCGGAGACGGGATGGACCGGTCGACCGTAGGAGACGCTGAGCATGAAGCCCGGAGCGATGGGGACAAAGGTGTTGTTGTTGGCCGCGCCCGCCGTCGTCCCGCCGACCAGGGTCCCCAGATGGAACTGCTGGACATCATAGGCGAAGGCCTCTGCCGCCGAGCCGACCTGGGGGCTGATAAGGACATAGAGCGGCTTTCCGGTCAGACGCCCCGCCGGGAGGTGATCGAGGGTACGCGACTGGATGGGATCCTTGCCGGCTTCAAGGAAGGTGATGTCGAGCTGGTCCGGCTTCATGAAGTGACTGAGCAGATAGCGAACCGCTGCATGATCACCGCCGCCATTGCCGCGCAGATCGATGACCAAGGCGTCGCCGTCGCGCAGAAAGCGCATGGCGTCATCGTAGGCCTGGCCCGTACGATCGGCGACCCAATGGAACTGGGTGATCCGCAGGTATCGGACGTTGCCCGGCAGGATGCGCATCTCGCCAAGCCCGTGGTTGGCGCGTCGGGCGGCGTTGGCCCAGATGGCCCGAAGCTCCGGATTGTCGAACACATCGCCCTCGGACGTGAGGGCGGCGGCATATTCGGCAGGGGCGTTATTCAGGTACATGTGGCCGTCGCCGCTGGAGGCGCGCAGGTCGGCGCTGACGCGTTCGGCGAAGACGACCGCATCGACCGTGTCGTAACGGCCGGAAGACAGCCCCTCATCCAAACGACCACGGATGGCCGGAACGCGTTCGGGGAAGACATAGCGGGTCTCGACGGCGGCGATGATCGCGGCCACGGCAGCGGCGCGATGTTCCGCGGTCAGTGAGGCGGCGGCGGTCCGCGCCACGGCGACAGGCTGGGCCTGCTGAGCCAGCACGGGCGTAGCGGTTCCGAACGCCAGGGCGCAAACGGACAGGGCGAGGTGAAGACGGTTCATCAGTCGTTTCCCGGCAGGGCTGCGGCGGCCGCGACGAGGCGGTCATGGAAGGATTGGCGATCCAGGGCCTCGAGCGCGCGGCCCAGCACCTCGGCGAGGGGCTGGCCGATGTCCGCGTCCAGCGCGGTCGAGGCCGCGGCAGTGGCGGACCAGCAGCGCTCCAGAAGCGGCAGCTGGTCCATCGCGAAAGGCGTCAGGGCGACGATCCGCTCACGGGCGTCGGCCCCGGGCTCAAGCGCCACCCACCCCCGCGAGGCCATCTGACTGACGGTCTGGCTGACGGCCGAATGGGTGACGCCCGTGCGGGCCGACAGGGCCCGCAAGCTGGCCGGTCCCCCGTTCAACAGCGCGCGGAGAATCGGCGTGAAGCGCGGTCGATAGTCGAGACCAGCGTCGATGTAGGACCGCTCCACCGCCGCGTCGAGATGCTCGATCAGCCGACGAAGGAGGACGCCGTGGGTGCGTTGTGAATAGGTCATCCACTACATGTATAAGCGCTGTTACGTTTGCGCAAATGACAATGAAGACAGGTTGCCCCGTCTGAGGTCACAGTCCCTGGGCGATCTTCTCCAGCCGCGCGGCGACGGCGTTCAGCGCTTCGGCCACACCGTCAGTGCTGGTGACGGGCTCCGCCGCCGGAGTTGCGGCGCCGCCGCTGGTGCGGGCCTCGTGCAACTCGTCGGCGAGCAGCAGGCCCGCCATCAGGAAGAGGCGAAGGTCGCCGACATGGCCGACCTCCCCCGCCACCTGACGGACATGGCCGTCGAACTGGCCGGCAAGGGCGCGCACGCGTTCCTCCTGTCCGTCAGCACAGCCGACGGCATAGGGGCGACCGTTGATCTCGACCGTCACCGTCGCCATCAGCGCCCCTCCTGCTCGGACAGGGTCTGGCGGATCGCATCGGCAGCGCGCGCGAGGGTTTCGGCGGCGTCGCGACCGGCAGCCTCAAGCTCATGAATGCGAGCGCGGTCGGTCTCACTGGAGGGCTGGGGCGCGAACAGGTCGTCCTCAGGCACGCGGCTGCTGCCCGCAGCGCGGCTTTTCAGATCGAGCAAGCGACGCTCGAGCAGGGCCAACGCCCTGTCGACACGATCCTTTGCGGCCGTTGCAGCATCCATCCGGTCAGAACCTCCAGAATCCGTATAGAACCCGCGCGCGCGTCGGGGTAAAGCGGCGCGCCTCCCTTTTTCCGCCTTCCGACGAAAGGTCTTCACAGTGACCGACGCCAAAGCCGTATCCGCGAAAGCCACCCCGAAGCAGATGGCGGACGCGATCCGCGTACTGGCCATGGATGGCGTTGAAAAGGCGAAGAGTGGTCACCCGGGCATGCCGATGGGTATGGCGGACGTGGCGACCGTGTTGTTCTCGAAGTTTATGAAGTTCGACGCGAGCCGTCCCGACTGGGCCGACCGCGACCGCTTCATCCTGTCGGCCGGTCACGGCTCGATGCTGATCTACGCCCTGCTCCATCTGACCGGCTACAAGGCCGCGACCAAGGAAGAGCTGTCGAACTTCCGTCAGTGGGGATCGAAGACGGCGGGTCACCCCGAGTACGGCCATATGCCGGGCGTCGAGGTCACCACCGGTCCGCTGGGTCAGGGCCTGGCCACTTCGGTCGGCTTCGCGCTGGCGGAACGTCATCTGGCCGCCAAGTACGGCGACGATCTGGTCGATCACCGGACCTGGGTGATCGCCGGCGACGGCTGCCTGATGGAAGGCGTGTCGCAGGAGGCCATCGCGCTGGCGGGTCGCCTGAAGCTGAGCAAGCTGACCGTCCTGTGGGACGACAACGAAATCACCATCGACGGCAAGGTCAGCCTGTCGGACGCCACCGATCAGAAGGCGCGCTTCAAGGCCGCCGGCTGGGCCGTGAAGGCCGTCGACGGCCACGACATGAAGGCCATCAAGTCCGTGCTGGCCTGGGCCGCCAAGCAGGAGAAGCCGACGCTGATCGCCTGCAAGACAAAGATCGGCAAGGGCGCCGCCACCATGGAAGGCAGCCACAAGACCCACGGCGCGGCGCTTGGCGCGGCCGAGATCGCGGCAACCCGTCTGGGACTGGCCTGGGATCACGATCCGTTCGAGATGCCGGAGCCCATCCTGTCGGCCTGGCGCAAGGTCGGCCGTCGCGGCGCGAAGGACCGTATGGCGTGGGAAGCCCGCCTGAACCAGTCCAAACAGGCTGCCGACTTTACCCGCGCCATGAAGGGCGACCTGCCGGACGGCGCCTTCGCCAAGCTGGACGCCAAGATCGCCGAACTGGTCGAGACCAGGCCCGCCCAGGCCACCCGCCAGTCGTCGGGCGCAGCGCTGGACGAGCTGTTCGCGGCCATCCCCGAACTAGTCGGCGGCTCGGCCGACCTGACCGGCTCGAACAACACCTTCGTCAAGGACACGCCGATCCTCGACGCCCCGACCTATGAGGGCCGCTACATCAACTACGGCATCCGCGAGTTCGGCATGGCCGCGGCGATGAACGGTCTGGCCCTGCATGGCGGGGTCATCCCCTACGGCGGCACCTTCATGGTGTTCTCCGACTACAGCCGCCCGGCGATCCGCCTCGGCGCCCTGATGGGCGTACGCGCAGTGCACGTGCTGACCCACGATTCCATCGGTCTGGGCGAGGACGGCCCGACCCACCAGCCCGTCGAACATCTGGCCGCACTGCGCGCCATTCCGAACTTGCTGGTCTTCCGGCCCGCCGACACGGTCGAGGCGATGGAAGCCTGGAAGATCGCGCTGCAGACCAAGGACAAGCCGTCAGCCATGGCCCTGTCGCGCCAGAAGACCGCCGCCGTGCGCGTTACCGCCTCGTCGGAAAACCTGACGGCCAAGGGCGCCTATGAGCTCCGTGCGGCCAAGGGCGAGGCCAGGGCCACCCTGTTCGCCACCGGCACCGAGGTTCCGCTGGCTCTGGAAGCCGCTGATCGTCTGGAGGCCAACAACATCCCGACCCGCGTGGTCTCGGTCCCCTGCTTCGAGCTCTTCTTCCAGCAGGACGCCGCCTATCAGGCCTCGGTCATCGGTCGCGGTACGGTGCGCGTCGCCGTCGAGGCCGCCATCCAGCAGGGCTGGGAGCGTTTCATCGGCGAGGACGGCGCCTTCGTCGGCATGACCGGCTTCGGCGCCTCGGCCCCGGCGGAAGTCCTGTACGAGAAGTTCGGCATCACCACCGAGGCGGTGGTCGCGGCGGTCAAGGCGCGGCTCTGATCCATGAGCCGCCTCGGCGCCGTCAGCCTTCTGGTTCGTGAGTACGATGAGGCCATTGCCTTCTATGTCGGCAAGCTGAGCTTCGAGCTGACCAGCGACCTCGACATGGGCGGCGGGAAGCGCTGGGTGACGGTGACGCCGAAGGGCGGGGACACCGCCCTGTTGCTGGCGAAGGCAACGACGCCGGAGCAGGCCGCCCGCGTCGGCGATCAGGCCGGCGGGCGGGTTTGGCTCTTCCTCGAGACCGACGACTTCGCCCGTGACCATGCCGTGTGGACGGCGGCGGGCGTGACCTTCCGAGAAGCGCCGCGACATGAGCCCTACGGGATCGTCGCGGTGTTTGAGGATCTTTACGGCAACGCGTGGGACTTGATCCAACCGTCCCGAACCGGAGACTGACCCCATGCGCATCGGCACCCCGCTTTCCGACTCCGCCATCCGTGTGATGCTTCTGGGCTCCGGCGAGCTGGGCAAGGAGGTGGCGATCGAGCTGCAGCGGCTGGGGGCCGAGGTGATCGCGGTGGACCGCTATCCCAACGCGCCGGCCATGCAGGTGGCGCACCGCAGCCATGTGATCCCGATGACCGATCCGCAGGTGCTGAACGGTCTCATCATGGCCGAGGCGCCGCACATCATCGTGCCGGAGATCGAGGCCATCGCCACAGACGTGCTGGCGCGCATCGAGGAAGCCGGGCTGGCGACCGTGATCCCGACCGCGCGGGCGACGCAGCTGACCATGAACCGTGAGGGCATCCGACGACTGGCGTCCGAGGAATTGGGCCTGCCGACCAGCCCCTACGACTTCGCCACTTCCGCGGCGGAACTGGCCGCCGCCGCGCACGAGATCGGCCTGCCGGTGTTCGTGAAGCCGGTGATGTCCTCGTCCGGAAAGGGCCAGTCGATGATCGAGGCCGTCGAGGATGCGGGCAACGCCTGGGCCTATGCCCAGTCCGGTGGACGGGTCGAAACGGCGACGGTGATCGTCGAGGGCCGGATCGACTTCGATTTCGAGATCACCCTGCTGACTGTGCGGTCCTTGCGCGACGGGAAGGTCGTCACTGACTTCTGCGCCCCCATCGGCCACCGTCAGGTGAAGGGCGACTACGTCGAGAGCTGGCAGCCGCAGGCGATGACGGAGGCCGCCCTGGCCTCGGCGCAGGACATCGGCCGCAAGGTGACGGACGCGCTGGGTGGGCTGGGCGTGTTCGGCGTCGAGCTGTTCGTGAAGGGCGACCAGGTCTGGTTCTCGGAGGTCTCCCCTCGCCCCCACGACACCGGACTGGTGACGCTGGCGACCCAGACGATGAGCGAGTTCGCCCTGCACGCCCGCGCCATCCTCGGCCTGCCGGTGGATGTCAGCCAGCGCGAGCCCGGCGCCAGCGCGGTCATCTATGGCGGCATGGACGCCGTCGGCATCGCCTATGAGGGCGTCGCCGAGGCCCTGTCGGTGCCGACCGCCGACCTGCGCCTGTTCGGCAAGCCCGAGAGTTTCGAGCGCCGCCGCATGGGCGTGGCGCTGGCGCGGGGCGTCGACACGGATCAGGCCCGCGAACGCGCCCGCGAAATCTCAGGGAAGGTCCGCCCCGTCGCGGGCTGAGGCGGCGCGCTGGCGCAGGGTGACCAAGGCAGCCTCGAGCGGCAAATCCCGACCCGCGCGGGCGGCCAGCCAATCATCGGCGATCGACACATCAGGCGTGACCCCCACCTTTTCCAATGAGCGACCGCTTGGCGTGGTCATCACGATCATCCCGATGCGCAGCAGACCTCCGTCCGGCAGGTTGATAGCGCGCACGCCCGTGACCGCACCGCGTGTCGGTCCGCCCACCACAACCGCCCTGCCCTTCTCCTGCAGCACGCCCGACAGAAGCTCGGCTGCGCTGGCGGAGCTGGGGCCGGTCAGGATCACCACGGGCCCGGAATAGGCGGGTTCCGCCGGATCAATGGTCACGCGAGTGTCGATGATGCGTCCCTTGATGCGAGCGTAGTCCTGTTCGTCGGTGAAGAACCAGCTGGCGACCCGGCCCGAGATATCCAGTCGGCCGCCGCCGTTGCCGCGCAGGTCGATGACCAGACCCGACGGGGGCGTTTCGGCCAGCCGCTCCATCTCCGCCGTGAAGAGGTCGTAGCGCGTCTGATCGAAGTCATCGAAGCGGATGTAGGCGACCCCATCGTCCAGAGACCGGGTCTCGAACCGGGTGCGCGGCTCGGTCAGCACGGCGGTGAGATCAAGAGTGTGCCGAACGTCGTGCTCGTCCAGGAAGACCAGCTGATCGGTGCGTCCGATGACCGGAGGCGGGGCGACGAGGACGGAGTGTCCGTTGACGGTCTCGATCCGCCAGCCCGGCAGGATTCCCGCGTCGGCGGCGGGGGACCCCGGACGGACGATGGAGACGTAACGGTCGTCGCCCCGCGCCGTCAGCACGAACCCGAACCCGGCCCGGGCCTCGCCACGTTCGCGCGCCTGAACCATCTCGCGCTCAACGGGGCTGAGGGCGTGGGTGTGGTCGTCATCCAGAAGCTCGAGGAGGTCGGTCAGGCGCGCGTAGAAGCCATCCTCGTCGGGCTCAGCCACGGCGGTGGCGCGACGGTCCGCAGCCTCGGCCAGGAAAGGCACGCCGCCGAAGTCGCGCTTGTAGAACAGCCGCCGGGCGTAGCCGACGGACGCATCCCACACCCGGCCGTTCAACGCCGCGCGCTCGGGCGAGCCGTCCGCGACCTGGACAGCGGGTGGCAGGGGCGCGTCAAGCTTCTCGTAGGGAATGGACGCACAGGCCGCCAGGGACAGGGCGGCGGCGACGATTAACGCGCGAAGGGCGAAACGGCTCATGCCCACACGCTAGAGCGAAGGCGCCGCGCTCGCCAAGGCTGTTTCGCCAGACAGGGCCGCGATGGCGGCGTCCAGCGCGGGGTCACGGCCTTCGCGGCGATCCTCGCGGGTGACCGAGGCCTCCCGGTCCGGCGTAACGCCGCGCTTCTCCAGGCGGACCCCGCCGGAGGTGACGAAGTCCGAGCGGCTGAGCGTCAGACGGCCCCCGTCGGGAAGGCGGCTTTCCTGCGAGATCAGAACCGCCCCGGCGGTACGCTCGCCGACGACGACGGCGCGACGGGCCTCCTGCAGGGCGGCCGGGGTCAGTTCGGCTGCGCTGCGGCTGTCGCTGTCAACCAGAACGGCCACAGGGTTGGCGATGGGCGCTCGCAGATCCCCGCAGCCGCCGGCCGTGCTGAGCGTCACGGGCGGGCCGGAGCGAGGGGTTCGGGTCGCCCACGCCTGGTCGCGGGGCAGGAAGCAGCTGAGCACCGCGTCCGCCTCGGCCAGACGGCCGCCGGGATTGCCGCGCAGATCGATGATGACGTCCGTTTCCGGAGCGACATCAGAGAGCTGGGTCCCCATCCAGCGCCCAAGCCCCGGCTCGAATCCCTCGACACGCAGGACCACGACGCCGGGACGGGTCCGGTCGGCGACGAACGGCGGCCGGGCTTCCATCACGACCGGCGTCAGATCAAGCGGCCGCGCCTGCCCCTCCTCATCGATAAAGGTCAGGTTGAGGGTGCGGCCTTCCACCACGTCCTGATCGGGACTCCATCGCCCCTCGCCGGTTTGCAGGCGCCAGCCGTCCAGCACGCCGGCCCGATCCGCCGGGGACCCGGACCGCACGGACTCGATCCGATAGTCGCCGGGATGCGCCGGGTCGGGCCGCAGGGTCACGCCGATAGCGGCGCGGCGCGCGTATTGCGCATCCTGACGGCGCGCGACGGCGGGCGGGGCCGCTCCCGCATGGTCATCGTCCAGCAGGCCCAGCATCTCGTCCAGCACGGCATAGAGAGTGCGGTCGTCATGCGCCGCCAGCGCGCGCGGGCGGAAGCTGCGGCGAGCCGCATTCCAGTCAACCCCGTGCAGGCGGGGATCGTAGTATTCGGTGCGGACCTCGCCCCAGACCTGATCGAACACCTCGCGGTTCATCCGCTTGCGCTCGCCCCCTGTCGAGGTCGACGACGCGACAGGGCGGGCGGCAGGATCATGCCCGGATGTCGAAGCGAACGCGGGCGCCGCGACGAGCGAGAGGCTCATCGCGGCAGCTGCGATCAGTCGGGCGACGGAATGCCGGGGGACCATTCCGTTACGTTAGGGCGCCCGTCCCGTGACAACCAAATCACGAAATCGCAGGGTTCGGATCACTCCCCGGCGGGGCCGGCGATGCGGTGTGCGAAAACGTGGACGCCGTTCTCCCCGCCCCGCTCCCCGTTTTCGACGAAGCCGGAATGATCGGCATCCATCTCGGCGAAGGCTTCGCGCAGCGGCGCGATGAACTCGGCCTCGCTGACCTTACCGTCGCCGTCCTTGTCGAGGTCGTTGGAGGCATGGCGCTCAGAGTTCCGGAACTCCATCCCGCTGGCCCGCGCCCCGCCGGGACCGCCCGGGCGGGTGCGGACGATCACGCGTGGCTCGGAGTCGGGGCCGTCAGGCCTGACGAAGACCATGGTGCGCTCGCCATCCCGCTCAGGACGGGCCGCGCGTTCACCGCGCGATCCCGGACCGCGCAGTTCGAAGCGTTCGATGTCGCCGCCCAAGGAATGGACGGTGACACTGGCATTTTCCGTCCCGGTGTTCGCGGTCAGTTCGTCACGCGACAGGCGGCCGTCGCCGTCTCCGTCCATCTTTGAGAAGGCGTCGTTCACGGGCGCGGCGAACTCCTGACGCGTGACCAGACCGTCATCGTCGGCGTCGAGCGAGCCGGGACCGTCGGAGCCGGCGCCCACGAATACGATGCGGCTGTGGACTTCCACCGATGGACCCGGCGGGGGCGGCGGGGTCTGCAGGAGGGTGGCGGACAAAGCGATCAGGATCAGCATCGGATCAGGGCTCCGGGTTTCGATCCCCTGTTGGAACATCCTCGCCTTGCACCGATATTTCAGCGTCCCACCGGATTATTTCAGCCTTGAAATGACGCGGACGCGTGTGTCCGCCACAATGGTCCCATGCAATCAGACGCTCCCCGTATTCTCGTCGTCGACGATGACCCCGGCATCCGGGAAGTCCTGTGCGATTATCTGGTCCAGCACGGCTACGATCCCGTCGGCGCCGCCTCTGCGGCCGAGATGGATCGCGCGATCGCGAGCCGGACGCCGGATCTGATCGTGCTGGACCTGATGATGCCCGGGGAGGACGGGCTGTCCGTCTGTCGCCGCCTCTCGGGCAAGGGCACACCGATCGTGATGCTGAGCGCCATGGGCGAGGACACCGACCGGATCATCGGACTGGAACTGGGCGCCGACGACTATCTGGCCAAGCCGTGCAACCCGCGCGAACTGCTGGCGCGGGTGCGGGCGGTGCTGCGCCGTCCGCGCGAGGAGCCCGCCAACGCAAGCGGCCCGGCCCTGTCCTTCGCGGGCTGGAAGCTGGACCTGCTGCGTCGGGAACTGACCCGCCCGGATGGCGGACTGGCCCCCCTGTCGGCCGGAGAGTTCGCCCTGCTGCGCGCCTTCGCCGAGCGATCGGGCCGGGTGCTGACTCGCGATCAGCTTCTGGAGAGCGCTCGTGGTAGCGACGCCGAGGTGTTCGACCGGGCGATGGACGTGCAGATCAGCCGCCTGCGCAAGAAGCTGGATGACGGCTCCGGGCTGGAGATGATCCAGACCCTGCGTGGCGAAGGCTATATGTTCGATGTGAAGGTCGAACGCCTGCGGGGCGCCGCGTGAAACGGCCGTCCGCCTTTCCCGTTTTCGTGCAGGTCGCGGCGCTGGCCGCCGTGGCCCTGATCCTGTCGCAGGCGGTGACTTTCGGGCTGGTCGTGTTGTCGCCCGATCCCCGACCCGTGGGATTCAGCATCGACGCCGCCAGCCGTGCGCTGAAGGGCGAGGCCGCGGAAACTTCGGACGGTCGTCCCCTGAGCCGTCGCTTCACGAACGAGCCGGCCCGACAGACGGATCGCGACGCCAACGATCCCATCGCCATCGCCATAGCCGCCTCGCTGGCGGACCGGCTGGATGTGCCGGCGTCAAAGGTGCGCGTCTCGGTCGAGCGGGGTCCGCCCCGACGACGGGGACCGGACCGCGACGGCCCCGGCAAGGGCCCGGGGCCTCGCGGCGTGGACTTCGTCTTTGTCCGACCCGACGGCGCAGCGACGACGAAGGGGATAAGCGGCGCCGAAGTCCGCACCGCACCCGCGCCGGGCGCCTCCCCTGATACGGGGCAGACCACCCGCTTCACGATGCGTCGCCCCGACGGCGGCTCCGGGCAGATCGTGGTCAACTCGACGGTGCAGCAGTTCACGATCCGGGCGGACCGCCTGACCTTCGCGCCCTTCACCGCTTCGGTGGAACAGGACGACGGACGGTGGGCCGTGGTGGAGCCGCCGCATGGCCTGCTATCGCCCTGGCAACAGCGGGTTCTCCTGGGGCTGGTGATTTCCATGCTGCTGCTGGCGCCGCTGGTGTGGTGGATGGCGCGGCGGCTGACCCGCCCCATCCGCCTGTTCGCTGACGCCGCCGGGCGACTGGGCGCCGATCCCGAGGCCGAACCGCTGAAACCGTCGGGGCCCAGGGAGGTCCGGACTGCCATCCATGCCTTCAACGACATGCAGGCGTCGCTGCGCGATCATATGCGACAGCGGACCCAGACCGTCGCGGCCATCGCCCACGACCTGCGGACCCCGCTGACCCGCCTGCGTTTCCGCGCCGAGTCGGCGCCGGACGCGCTCCGCGACCGGATGGCCGCGGACATCGAGGAGATGGACGCCCTGATCGCCCAGGCCATGGCCTTCGTGCGCGGCGACACGACGCCTGAGCGACGCGAGACGGTGGATCTGGACGCCCTGGCCGCCGACTGCGCCGCGGGCTTCACGGAGACCGGGGCCGATGTGACCTTCGACGGCGGCGCTTATCTGAACGTGATGGCCGACCCGGCGGCGCTGCGGCGAGCGCTGGGCAATCTGATCGGCAATGCGGTCAAGTACGGCGGCGCGGCGCGGGTGAAGGCCTTCGCCCTGGACGGCGCGGCGGTCATCACGGTGGAGGATGACGGTCCCGGCCTGCCGGAGAATGAACTGGAGCCGGTTTTCGAGCCGTTCCGGCGCGGCGAGCAGTCGCGCAACCGCGAGACCGGCGGCGCCGGTCTGGGCCTGACCGTGGCCCGTCAGGCGGCGCGAGCCTTCGGCGGCGAAGTGACGCTGGCCAACCGGCCCGGAGGCGGTCTGACCGCCCGCCTGCACGTGCCGCTCACGACAGGCTGAGCCGTTTCAGCGTTACAGTTCATCACGTCTTGTTACGCCCCCGGGGTTGAATCCCCGGGCGCGGGGTATCATTGAAGCGCCAACCCTGAACACCGCGCTTCCAAAGGAGCCTTCGCCCATGACCGTTCGCGTCGCCATCAATGGTTTCGGCCGCATCGGCCGCCTCGTCCTGCGTTCGATCGTCGAGCACGGTCGTCGTGACATCGAGGTCGTGGCGATCAACGATCTGGGTCCGGTGGCCACCAACGCCCACCTGCTGAAGTATGACTCGGTCCACGGCCGCTTCCCCGGCACGATCACTTCGGGAGAAGACTGGATCGACGTGGGTCTGGGCAAGATCAAGGTCACGGCCGAGCGCGATCCGGCGAACCTGCCGCACAAGGACCTGAACGTGGACATCGCGTTCGAGTGCACCGGCATCTTCACGGCCAAGGACAAGGCCGAGGCTCACCTGAAGGCCGGCGCCAAGCGGGTGCTGATCTCGGCGCCCGGCGACAACGCCGACAAGACCATCGTCTACAAGGTCAACCATGAGACCCTGACCGCCGACGACATCATCGTCTCGAACGGGTCGTGCACCACCAACGCCCTCGCCCCCGTCGCCAAGGTGCTGAACGATCTGTTCGGCATCGAGCGCGGCTATATGACCACGATCCACAGCTACACCGGCGACCAGCCGACGCTGGATACGATGCACAAGGATCTGTACCGGGGCCGCGCCGCCGCCCTGTCGATGATCCCGACCTCGACCGGCGCCGCCAAGGCTCTGGGTCTCGTGCTGCCGGAACTGAAGGGCAAGCTGGACGGCTCGTCGATCCGCGTCCCGACCCCGAACGTTTCGGTTGTCGATCTGAAGGTCGTGGCCGGTCGCGACGTGACCGTGGACGAGGTCAACGCCGCCCTGCAGGCCGCCGCCGACGGCCCGATGAAGGGCGTTCTGTTCACCACGGACGAGGCCCTGGTCTCCAGCGACCTGAACCACATCGCCGCCTCCTCGACGGCCGCCCTGCCCCAGACCCAGGTGGTCGACGGCAAGCTGGTGCGCGTGCTGAGCTGGTACGACAATGAGTGGGGCTTCGCGACGCGAATGGCTGACACCGCCCTGGTGATGGCGAAGTTCCTCTGATGAATCAGCCGGGGGCGAAAGACGATCTGACTTCCGTCCCCGGCGCCGTCGGCCTTAGCTACGTTTCCTCACCGGAGCAGCCGGTCTCGGAATGGTCGGATGCCGTTTACCGCGAGCTTCGTGATTGGGCCGAAGCCAGAACCGGACGTTGGGAATGGTGGGAACCGGGCTATCTGGTTCTCCGGATCGAGGCGCATGAAGGTTCACCCGTCGAACCCGTTGTGCTCGATACCTACGCAGACGAACTCACGGTGACGTTCGGTTTCTGGGAAACACAGCTCCCGGACGACGGATCTCACGATGAAGATGACTCAAGCCGCGCAAGCGCGGCGGCGAGGCTTTTGGTTTCGGACTGGTTGGACGGCCGCATCGCGACGGCGATCTACTTCGACGCCGACGACAAATGGTGTGGATCGAAACTGGTTGAGAATCCCGAAGACACGGCTCCTCTAAGCGATATCACGTGGTTAGCGGACTTCCGCCCTGCTCGCGTAGAGGTTCGAAAATCGAAAAGAGTGGAGTGGCGACACTTCCACCTTAAGAACGGCAAACCCGGCGAACCGGCGTAGAGACGCGCCGCACGACAGTGAGATCACAATGACCTTCCGCACCCTCGACGACGCTCTCTCCCTCGCCGGCAAGACCGCGCTGGTTCGCGTGGACTTCAATGTGCCGATGGAGGCCGGGAAGGTGACCGAGGACACGCGTCTGCGCGTCGCCCTGCCGACGATCCAGAAGCTGCGGGACGCGGGGGCCAAGGTGGCGCTGCTGGCCCACTTTGACCGGCCCAAAGGCCAGCGGGTGGCAACCATGAGCCTGAAGCCGGTGGTCGAGCCGCTTGAAGTCCTGCTGGGCGCGCCGGTGCGGTTCGCCGACGACTGCGTGGGGGACGTGGCCAAGGCCGCCATCGCCGATCTGGACGCGGGCGGCGTTATCCTGCTGGAGAACGTGCGCTTCCACGCAGGCGAGGAAAGCAATGACCCGGCCTTCGCCGCGAAGCTGGCGGAACTGGGCGATCTCTATGTGAATGACGCCTTCTCCGCCGCCCACCGCGCCCACGCCTCGACCGAGGGACTGGCCCGACTGCTGCCCGCCTATGCGGGCGAGTCGATGCGTCGTGAGCTGGAAGCGCTGGATGCGGCGCTGGGCAATCCGCAGAAGCCGGTGATCGGCATCGTCGGCGGGTCCAAGGTCTCGACCAAGCTGGACCTGCTGCAGAACCTGGTCGGCAAGCTGGATCGCCTCGCCATCGGCGGCGGCATGGCCAACACCTTCCTCTATGCGCAAGGCGTCGATATCGGCGGCTCGCTGGCCGAGAAGGACATGGCCGACACGGCCCGCGAAATCATCGCCGCAGCGAAGACCAAGGGCTGCGAACTGCTGCTGCCGGTCGATCTGGTGGTGGCGACCGAGGTGAAGCCGGGCGCGGCGACGCGCACGGTGAAAGCCGGCGACGCCCTGTCGCCCGACGACAAGATCCTGGACGCGGGACCCGAGACGGTCGCCTGCCTGATCACCGCCATGGACACGTCGAAGACCCTGATCTGGAACGGCCCGCTGGGCGTGTTCGAGATCCCGCCTTTCGATGCCGCCACCGTCGCGGCCGCCAAACATGCGGCCGAACTGGCCAAGGCCGGGAAACTGGTCGCCGTGGCCGGGGGCGGCGACACCGTCGCGGCGCTGCACCACGCGGGCGTGGCCGACGACATGACCTTCGTCTCGACCGCGGGCGGCGCCTTCCTGGAATGGATGGAAGGCAAGCCCCTGCCGGGCGTCGAGGCGCTTCAGGTCAAGTAAGGGACGCTCGATATGGCCGGGACCATCACCATCGAGGATCGCGGCCACGTGCGCCTGATCGGGCTGAACCGCCCGGAGAAGCGCAACGCCTTCACCTTCGACATGCTGGCCGAGCTGGCGCGCGCCTATACCGATCTGGCCGATACGCCGGAAATCCGGTGTGGCGTGCTGCACGCCCACGGCACGATGTTCACCGCCGGACTGGACCTGGCCGATGTGGCGCCGCGCATCGCTGCCGGCGACAGCATTACCGGCGGCGCCCGCATCGACCCTTGGGGACTGTACGCCGAGCGCTGCCCCAAACCGATCGTGGTCGCCATACACGGCAAATGCCTGACTCTGGGCATCGAACTGGCGCTGGCTGCGGAAATCGTCGTGGCCGACCAGACCGCGACCTTCGCCCAGATCGAGGTGGCGCGCGGCATCTTCCCGTTCGGCGGCGCGACCATCCGCATGGCCCAGGCCGGCGGCTACCAGAATGCCATGCGCTGGCTTCTGACGGGCGACGAGTTCGGCGTCGAGGACGCCCGCCATCTCGGCCTGGTTCAGGAGATCGTAGCGCCGGGCCACGCGCTGGAGCGCGCTCTAGAGATTGCGCAACGCATCGCGGCGCAAGCACCACTGGGCGTCGCGGCGACCCTGAAGTCCGCGCGCGTGGCCCAGCAGGACCCGAAGGCCGCCGCGTCCACTATCTATGACGACGTCCGCGCCCTGATGAACAGCGAGGATGCGAGGACCGCCGTGGCCGCTTTTGTCGCGAGGGAAACACCGGTGTTCAGGGGCGGCTGAAGTCGCGCCTGTAACAAGGCGTGATGACTTCGTCCGCGTTCGGCGCTAGACCCCCACGAAACTCACCAACTCAGGGGAAATGCGATGGATCTGGCGGCTCTGAACCAAGTGGCCAATGCAATGGTCGCGCCCGGCAAGGGCATTCTCGCGGCCGATGAATCCACCGGCACGATCAAGAAGCGCTTTGACGCCATCGGGGTCGAGAACACCGAAGAGAACCGCCGCGACTATCGCGAGCTGATGTTCCGCGCCGAACAGACGATGCGCGAGCATATCTCGGGCGTGATCCTGTTCGAGGAAACCCTGTACCAGGACGCCAAGGACGGCACGCCGCTGGTCGACCTCATCTCGGCCGCCGGCTCGATCCCCGGCATCAAGGTCGACAAGGGCGCGTCCAAGATGGCCGGCTTCCCGGGCGAAACCGCGACCAAGGGTCTGGACGGCCTGTCCAAGCGCCTGCGCGCCCACTACGAGCGCGGCGCCCGCTTCGCCAAATGGCGTGGCGTCATCGACATCGCCGACGGCATCCCGAGCTGGGGCGCGATCAAGACCAACGCCCACGCCTTGGCCCGTTACGCCCGCATCTGCCAGCAGGAGCAGATCGTGCCGATCGTTGAGCCGGAAGTCCTGATGGACGGCTCACACGACATCGCCCGCTGCGATGAAGTCACCCGTCAGGTTCTGCAGGCGGTCTTCGCTGAACTGGCCGAGCAGCGCGTGGCGCTGGAAGGCATCGTGCTGAAGCCCAACATGGTCATCTCGGGCAAGGGGAGCCTGCGTCAGGCCACGGTCGATGAAGTTGCCGAGCGCACCATCGCCGCGCTGAAGGCCACCGTGCCGTCGGCCGTGCCGGGCATCGCCTATCTATCGGGCGGTCAGACGGACGAACAGGCCACCGCTCATCTGGACGCCATGAACCGCATCGGCGGCTTCCCGTGGAAGATGACCTTCTCCTACGGGCGCGCCCTGCAGGCGGCGCCGCAACGCGCCTGGGCCGGCAAGGCAGACAATGTGGCCAAGGCTCAGGCGGCGTTCCACCACCGCGCCCGCATGAACGGCCTGGCCTCGCTGGGTCAGTGGGAAGCTAAGCTGGAAAAGAAGGCTGCCTGATTGCGGGAGGGCTGCGCGCAGGCGCAGCCTTCGCCTCACCAGGCGCCGTACTGACGCTGGAAGCGGTAGCGCACATCCCGCGCGTTGCGTTCGGCATCGTCGATCGCGCGCTGGGCGCGGCGCCAGTCACGCTCGGTATCCTCGCGCTCGCGACGGATTTCCTGAATGCGATTGCGGATCTGCTCACGCTGCTCGTCCGTCAGCCCATCCGCGCGCGCCTCGCGCTGCTTGGCGACGATCTTGTCGTCCAGTTCGGCCAACCGACGGCCGAGGCTGTCGACCTCGCTGCGGGCCGATGAGACAGCCTGCTCGGCCGCATGCACCAACTGGCCATCTTGATAGGCGGGCAGGAACTCGCCCTCCAGATCGCGGGGGCAAACGCCGGCGTAGGACGCGCCAGTCCTGCCCTGCACGAAACCGTTGGGCAGGGTGCAGTAGCGCAACACGCCTTGGGCCCAGCCTTGGCGGTACGCCGCATCGTCCGGCGCAATCCCGTGTTTCGTACAGGCCTCGGCGTGCTCGCCCAGTCGACTTTGGGCGTAGCCGGCGGCGCCGTCCGTGAAGCCCTTGCCGGACCAGTCGCCGGCGACACACTCTTCCTCGCTCATCGTCGCACAACTGCCCAGCAGCGTGCCTGCGACGATCAAGGTGATGCTGACAATTGCGGTGCGCATGGCGCCCTCCCCGAAGACCGCCGATATTCTACTTTATAGTGAAGCTTGATCCAAGCCGGTTTGACCGGCGCCGCCCGGCCCATGCTAGACGTGGCCCGTGGCTGACGAACCCCTTCTGACGGACGAAGACGACGCGACGGTGCTGGAAGGCCGGGTCGAGACGGCTGGGGTTCGTCTGGACAAGGCGCTGGCCGAGGCGTTTCCAACCCTGTCGCGCGCCCGGTTGCAGGCGCTGCTGGCGGAAGGAGTGGTGACATTCGAGGGCCAGCCCGTCACCAACGGCTCGGCCAAGGCCCGCGTTGGTCTTTATGCGCTCGCCTTGCCTCCGGTCGCGCCCGCCACGCCGCAGGCCGAAGCCATTCCACTGACGGTTCTCTACGAAGACGCGGAGTTGATCGTCATCGACAAGCCGGCGGGCATGGCCGCCCACCCGGCGCCGGGCAATGAGACAGGCACCCTGGTCAACGCCCTGCTGGCCCACTGTGGCGACAGCCTGTCCGGAATCGGCGGGGTGGCCCGTCCCGGCATTGTTCACCGGCTCGACAAGGACACCTCAGGGGTCATGGTCGCCGCCAAGACGGATCGGGCGCATGCCGGACTGTCCGCCCTGTTCTCCACCCACGATATTGAACGCACCTACATCGCCCTGACCCGCGGCGCGCCGAGTCCGGCGCGGGGCCGGATCGAAACCCTGATCGGGCGATCCTCTTCAGACCGGAAGAAGATGGCGGTGCTGAAGTCAGGCGGGCGCAACGCCATCACCGACTATATAGTCGCACGGACATTCGGCGAGCCGGCGCGGGCGGGCGGCGCACCATTGGCCGCGCGTGTCGCCTGCACCCTGCACACCGGTCGGACGCACCAGATCCGGGTCCATCTGGCCTCGAAGGGCGCGCCGATCCTCGGCGACCCGGTCTATGGCTCGGGAAGCCCGGCCGCGCCGGTGCGCGCCGCCGTCGCCGAGGCGGGCCTGACCCGACAGGCGCTGCACGCGGCCGTGCTGGGCTTCGTCCATCCCGTCACCGGCGAGGCCCTGCGCTTCGAAACCGAGCCGCCTGCCGATATGCGGACCCTCGAAACCCTTCTCGCCACCCTCTGAGGCCTATCAGATGCTAGACCCCGAAATCCACGATAACGTCGAAGCCAAGCGTTACGAACTGCCTGTAGAAGGCGAGATCGCTGTGGTGACCTACAACCTGTCGCCGCCCAACCTGATGATCACCGAGACCCTGGTCCCCCAAAAGCTGGAAGGCCGGGGCATCGCCAGCCGGCTGGCGAAACATGTCCTGTCCGACGCGCGCGAGCGTGGCCTGCTGATCCTGCCGGTCTGCCCTTTCTTCTCCAGCTATCTGCAGAAACACCCCGAACACGCCGAGGTCGTGCACCCGACCTACCGGCAGATACTGGGCCTCTGATAGTCAGTCTTGATTCAGGACTGACTATGGGCTATATGGACGCTCGTTCGGTGCAGTGGCGCCGGGGCAACGGTCACGCTTTCGTGTGACGATCCGCCTCTGACAAAAGCGGAAACCCGACCCTATTTCATCGGTTGAGGGGTGAGGCGACGGTGCACATTCGGTGGCCGTCTCCGTCGGACCCGCTCGGAAATGTGGTCGGAGGGACCAGACTAATGGCTAACAGTACGCTCGCGGTGATGTCGCCTGAACAAGGCCTGTCGCGCTATCTCACGGAAATCCGCAAGTTTCCGATGCTGGCAAAGGACGAAGAGTTCATGCTGGCCAAGCGCTGGACCGAGCACCAGGATCCCGAAGCCGCACACCGCCTCGTGACCTCGCACCTTCGTCTCGTGGCCAAGATCGCCATGGGGTATCGCGGCTACGGCCTGCCGATCGGTGAAGTGATCTCCGAGGGCAACGTCGGCCTGATGCAGGCCGTCAAGAAATTCGATCCGGACAAGGGCTTCCGCCTGGCGACCTACGCCATGTGGTGGATCCGTGCGTCCATCCAGGAATACATCCTGCGCAGCTGGTCTCTCGTAAAGATGGGCACCACCGCCGCGCAAAAGAAGCTGTTCTTCAACCTGCGCAAGGCCAAGAGCCAGATCTCGGCCTTCGAGGAAGGCGACCTGCATCCTGAGCACGTGGAAGCGATCGCCACCAAGCTGGGCGTGACCAACGAGGACGTCATCAGCATGAACCGTCGCCTCGGCGGCGACTCGTCGCTGAATGCGCCGATCCGCTCGGACGGTGAAAGCGAATGGCAGGACTGGCTGGCCGATGACACGGCCGTTTCGCAAGAGACGGCTCTGGCCGAGAGCGAGGAGAAGTCGCTTCGCATGGGCCTGCTGCAGGAAGCCATGCAGGAACTGACCGACCGGGAAAAACACATCCTGACCGAACGCCGTCTGAAGGACGACCCGGTCACGCTGGAAGAACTCGCCGGCCAGTATGGCGTCAGCCGCGAGCGCGTGCGTCAGATCGAGGTGCGCGCCTTCGAGAAGCTGCAGAAGGCCATGCGTGCCGCGGCGGAAGAGCGGAATCTGGTCAACGCCTGATCCGGACCTCCGCGATCAGGGACTGAAAAAGGCGGGCTGGCTCAGCCCGCCTTTTTCATGGGCTCGGCCTGATGCATGGCCAACAGTGCGCCGATCGGCGCGGACAGGGTTTCCTTGCTGCCGGGGCCAGAGGCCAGGCTGACTTCCAGTGCGCCTACGGCCACGACCAGTCGGGTGTCCGCCAGCTTCATCGCCACGGCCTTCAAGGCGCCGGCCTGCTCACGAATGGCCCGGACGGCCTGCATCGGATCCTGATCGAACTGGTTCAGCGCGGAGGCCAGGATACGCATGGCCTGATCCTTGGCCGCATCGATGGCCGCTGCACCGCTGGTCCCGCGATCGCCCTTGCGCTTGGCCGGACCGGTGTATTCGCCGGAGTTGAAACGGCGGCGATCGGGGCCGACGTAGCCGACGGCCTCGATCCAGTCCCGCGGCTTCAGGGCCACGTTCTCGACCCGCTTGAGAAGATCGCCGCTGGTGAAGGGCTTGCGGAGGAATTCGTGCACGCCGGAGTCCCGGGCGCCGAGAATGGTCGTAGCGGTCGCCTCTGCCGTCACCATGATGATCGGCGCGCGGCGGCAGTCCATGTCCGAGCGCCGGATACGCCGCGACAGGCTTTCGCCGTCCAGGCCCGGGCCAGTGCGTTCGGTGAACACGATCCCCGGCTCAAGAGCCGCCGCAGCTTTCAGCGCCCGCGCATCACCGGATTCGACGATGATATCGCGCGCGCCCAATGCCTTCACGATATCCGTCAGCAGACGCGCAGCGTGGGGGTTGGGATCCACGATAAGAACCCGCTTCGTCACCGGCTCGATCCGGGCGAGAATGCGACGATCAATAGCGAACAAGGGCGAACCTCCTCAGGTCCGCCCTGTATGACCCACCAGTGTTAAATTGCCTTGAACGCTAGGGGATTGCCCTTAGCCGAGGAAAGGATCGCGCATCAGGATGGTGTCGTCCCGTTCCGGACTGGTCGACAAGAGGGCGACAGGTGCCCCGATCAGTTCCTCGATGCGGCGGACATATTTGATCGCGTTGGCGTTGATGTCCTTGAAACTGCGAACGCCGACTGTGCTTTCAGTCCAGCCTTCCAGTTCCTCGAACACGGGTTCGGCGGCAGCCTGATCCTTCAGGCTGGAAGGCAGGTAGTCGAGAACTTCGCCGTTGACGCGGTAGCCGACGCAAATCTTCAGCGTTTCCAGACCATCCAGCACGTCCAGCTTGGTCAGGGCGATGCCGTCGATCCCGTTGATCGCCACGGACTGACGCACCAGAACGGCGTCGAACCAGCCACAGCGGCGGGCGCGTCCCGTGTTCACGCCGACCTCGCGGCCGACGGTAGCCAGATGCTTGCCGACGGCATCATTCAGCTCGCAGGCGAAAGGCCCCTCGCCCACCCGGGTGGTGTAGGCCTTCACGATGCCGAGCACATAGCCGACACCGCGCGGGCCGATCCCCGAACCGGCCGCAGCCTGACCCGCCACGGTGTTGGAGCTGGTCACATAGGGATAGGTGCCGTGGTCGACGTCGAGGAAAGCGCCTTGAGCCCCCTCGAACAGCACGCGTTTGCCAGCCTTCTGCGCCTGATCCAGCACGCGCCAGGCGGCCTTCACATACGGCAGGATCTTCGGCGCGATCTCAAGCAACTGGTTCAGCAGGATTTCGGGATCAATAGGCTCCAGCCCCAGACCCGCGCGCAGCGGATCGTGGTGCGAGCGAAGACGCTCGATCTTGACCTTCAGGTCATCGACATTGGCCAGATCGCACACCCGAATGGCGCGACGGCCGACCTTGTCTTCATAGGCCGGGCCGATGCCGCGCCCCGTCGTGCCAATTCTGGCTCCCGGGGCGCTCGCAGCCGCTTCTCGCGCCACGTCCAGCGCCGGATGGATCGGCAGGATCAGGCAGGCGTTGTCCGCGACCGTCAGGATGTCCGGGGTAATGGCCACGCCTTGGGCCTGGATCTTCTCGATCTCGCCGACCAGATGCCACGGATCGACGACGACGCCGTTGCCGATGATCGACGGCTTGCCCTGCACCACGCCGGACGGCAGCAACGCCAGCTTGTAGACCTTGCCGTCCACGACCAGGGTGTGGCCCGCGTTGTGACCACCCTGGAACCGCACAACCATGTCGGCCCGATTCGACAGCCAGTCGACGATCTTGCCCTTGCCCTCGTCACCCCACTGGGCGCCGACCACTGCAACATTCGCCAAGGTTCACTCTCCGCCGATCCGGTTTCCGGAATGCGGGCGCAGCCTATAGCCGGGGAATCGGGCGGTGTCCCGTCAGTCGGCGGAATATTCCACCATTGCCGTCGCGAAGGCCCAATCCAGCCAAGGCGTCAGGGCTTCGATATCGGCCACATCGACGGTGCAGCCGCACCAGATGCGCAGGCCTGCCGGGGCGTTGCGATGCCCCTCGATGTCAAAGGCCGCGCCCTCGTCCTCGACCAGCGCCTTCATCCGGGTCACGAGGTCGCGCCGCGCTTCGTCATCCATGGCGTCAACCCGCGGATCGACGATCTTCATGCAGACGGACGTGGTTGAGCGGACCTCGGGCGTATCGGCCAGGTACTCGACCCACGGCGTCTTGGAGACCCAGCGATCCAGTGCGGCCGCATTGTCGTCCGTCCGCGCGATCAGGGCATCCAGTCCACCGACGGAAAGTCCCCACTCGACTCCGTCGATCCAGTCCTCGAGCGTCCACACCGAGAAGGTGTTCAGCATGGATCCGGTCGCCAACAGGCGGTCGAAGCCCTTGTCATCGCGAAGACGCAGGACCTTGGGAATGGGACGCGGCGGCTCGTAATGATCCAGCCGCTCGACCGCGCGCGGAGACAAGGCCGCAACGCCCAGTCCAGCTTCTCCGCCCAGCGCTTTCTGGAAGCTGAAGGTCACGACATCGAGTTTCTCGAACGGCAACGGCATGGCGAACGCCGCCGAGGTGGCGTCGCAAATCACAATCCCTTCGCGCTCTGTCGCCAGCCAATCCGCCCCCGGCGCTTTGACACCCGAGGTCGTGCCGTTCCAGGGAAAGACCAGATCCTTCTTCGGATCGACCTTTGAGACGTCCGGAAACTCCCCCCACGGCGCCGACAGCACCTCGGGTTCCAGCTTCAGGTGGGTCTTCGCGTCCGTCGCCCAGACCTTGCCGAAATTCTCGAAGGCCAGAACCTGCACAGGCCTTTCGCCCAGCATCGACCACATGGCTGCTTCCACCGCGCCGGTGTCGGAGCCCGGGACGTAAACCAGCACCCAGTCCGCCGGAACCTGGAGAAGTTCTCTGGTCAGCTTGAGGCCATGGGCGAACCGCGCCACCACTTCCGGGGCCCGAATGCCTCGTCCCAGCAGATCGTGCGGGATCGCCTGCGAGGACCAACCAGGCCGCTTGGCGGTTGGACCCGAAGAAAACCACGGGCGGGCGGGCTTGGCGTTCGGCTTGTTGTTCATCCCGACCTAGTCCCGGAACGGCCGGATCGGCCCCTCATCCCGCGCCTTTTGCGCCAGCCTGGTCAGCGCCTCGTCACCTTCGGGCAGCACGATCATCAGCTTGGCCAGCAGATCGCCCCGCTTGCCATTGGCGAAGGCGCCGCGGCCTTTGAGACGCAGCACCTTGCCGGAGCTGGAGCCGGCCGGAATGGTCATGCTCACGGTGCCTTCAGGCGTTCTCAACGGCACCTTGCCGCCCAAAACGGCATCATAGAGCGGCACGGGCTGATCCATTGTCAGGTCCGCGCCATCCCGCGTGAAGACCGGATGCGGCGCAAGCTTCAGTTCGATGAGGGCATCGCCACTCTCGCCGCCACGACCGGGCATGCCCTGCCCTTTCAGACGAATGGTCTGCCCATCGCCGGCGCCCTTGGGGATGGCGACATCCAGCGTCCGACCATCCGAAAACTGGATGCGCCGCGTGGCGCCCGAAATGGCGTCCTCAAGGCTGATCTCCAGCGTCGCGCGAACATCCTGCCCTTTAGCTGGCGCACCGCCACGCGCGCCGCCGGGACGGGCGCCGCCGCTGAACATGCCGCCGAAGATTTCATCGAGGTCGATATTCTCGAAACCGCCGCGCGCGCCCCCACCCTGACCGAAGGGACTTTGACCGAAGCCGCCGCCGGGCCCGCGCCCACCGGGTGCGCCTGCCCCACCAAACCCGCGGAACTGTTCGCGCCCATCCGCATCGATTTCGCCACGGTCGAACTTGGCGCGCTTGTCCTTGTCGCCGACGATGTCGAAGGCCACCGTCACGCGCTTGAAGCGCTCATCGGCTTCCTTGTTGCCGGGGTTCTTGTCGGGATGGAGTTCCTTGGCGAGCTTGCGGAACGCCTTCTTGACCTCGTCCTGGCTCGCGCCCCGGGCCACGCCCAGTTCCTTGTAGGGATCGCCCGCCACGTTCTGGTCCGCTCCTGCTTCAGCTGCCGAGCATTTCAGTTAGGCTATCCAGCGGATTCCGCAAACCTCATCCCACGTTTCCGGGCCGTATTTACAAGGTTACGCTTGCAGCTTGGCCCCATCCATAACCGTCACCCCACTGCGCGACCTCCACGATGACCTCGCCGGGCAAGCCCCCGGGGAAGTCGGATGCCACGTCCGGGGCGAGATAGTCAGCGTGAGACGCTTCGACATCCAGCACGCGGACCACGGTATCTTCGTGGATGATGCGGACCCGGAATCTCAAGGGTGCGACGGAGTCTTCTCCATCCCAAGCATCGCCTCCGGTGCGCGATCGGGCGATCCAGCCCAGGTCATAACCACCATCGCCGCGCGTCCCAACCCGCAGATGCGCCGGGCTCCAGGGCCGGTGGTGAACACCTGTCGCCGCCCACTCCAACTCCGCGACGCGCGCTCCGCCCGACAGTCCGGTCGGCCCTGCCCGCCAGATCAGGGGCAGACCGCGCTCCGCCGATGACGACGACGCCCGCAGGGGCTCGTCCAGAAACACCACGACGGCTCCCGCCGCGCTCCCCGCTCGCATGGTGGCCTCGGTGCCCTGCTGTCCCCGCAGCAATCCGGACAGCCGCCAGATATCGCTCCCGAGAAGCTCCGCACGACGGAACTGGATCACCTCCCAGCCCGCCACCGTCTCGACTGCCAGAGCATTGCCGCCCGCAAGGATTCCCGTAACACCCTGACTCGTCGGGACCGCGCCTTCGACACGAACGATCAGGCTGTTCACCTGGTCCCAACGATGTCGCGGCCCGGCCTGAAGAGATGCCGTCAGCGTCGCCACCGTCGTGGATTGGACGACATTGGCTCGAACCGTCAGGGCGTCCGGAGAGGGACCCGCTCGCACCTGCATCTCTGTCCACGGATGTCCTGCCACGATAGCCAGCGGCCGCCCGTCATCCTCGGCGCCCGGCAGCGGCGGAAGGTCGATCATCCTGAAGAACGGCGCACCAGCGATTTCGCCGCCCGGTGCAGGCGTCGGGAGGTCATCCTCTGCAACGAGCGACACGACATTCCGGGGCTCAAGCGTCGCGACAGCCTGTTCAGCAAACTCAAGGCCGGTCACGCACCACTCACCGGCCAGATGATCGACGGTAACGCAGTCGCCCGGCTCCAGCGTCAATCCCTGCACCGGGCCAAGGGTTACGGTCGCGCGCTGGCCGGCGCCCGCCTTGAGCACGCGTGCCGCCGCCGCTTTCGCTACTCCCGGGCCGCACACCGCAGGCAGATCCAGGTCTATCGTTCCGCCGTCCCCTGCCTGACGCATCAGCGCCGATCCGGTCTGGTAGTCCCGGGTGCCGTCAATGAACCGCACGCGCGCGGTGACGGGCCGCGCATCCAGTTGACGGTCCGTGCGCACGGCCTGTCCGTTATCAGACAGAGCCATCGCGGCCGTCGACATCTCGAATGTCGCCTCAGGCTCGCCGAGGATCGCGACCTTTCCGCTCCGTTCCGCCATCCGCAGCCCCAACCCGGCCAACAGGGGCGCCAGGGCGTCGCGCGTCGGCATGGGGCGATCAACGACATAGCCCTGTACTTCGCCTTCGAAGGCGCCGATCTCGAACTCTTCAACGCCTCCGCGCCGCAGGATGGCGGCGATCAGATCCCGCGTCTCGCCATCCAGCCTTCCGTTCAACCAGTGCCCGCAACGCCAGGCTTCGGCATCGGCCCAGACCTCGCTGAGCGCCGGAAAGTCCGGCCACGATCGTGCGTCCCAGCACCAGAGGTCGGCCCCTTCCAGCATCGGTCCCCCATAGACAGCGGAGACGGGATTTCGCGTTTCGAAATGCTCCAACACCGCATCCAGCGCGCGCCTCTGCATCCTGTCATCGCGTTCGCCGGTGGAGAAAGGAGGCAACGCGCTCTCGGCGCTCTTCGGGTCCAGAAACAGGTTGGGAGCATTCGCGCCCCGGTCAACGGCCGCGCAGCCGAACTCGGTCAGCCTCACGGGCTTCATTCCGGGAACCCAGGACGTCGGCTCGTTGCTTCGTGCGCCGCGGGTCCGCTCATGGTGCGAATGCCTCCACCACCCCGCCAGATCCTTCACGCGATAGACCCAGTCCTCGCCATGAGCGCCGTCGATGATCGGCGTCCGTGTTTGCGCCAGACGGTCCGCTTCACTGGCATAGAACCAATCGAAGCCCTCGCCACCGGCGACCTGCAACGCCAGGTACCCGGGATCGGTCGGGCCTGCCCAGATGTCACTGTCCAGGCCGCCGCCGTCCGCGCGCCAATCGCCCAGTGGCGGATACCAGTCGATGCCGACGTAATCGATGTTCGCATCCGACCACAGGGGATCCAGATGGAACCTGACCTCCTCATCTTCGCGCAGGCCGGCATACTCGGACCAGTCCGCCGCATAGGACAGCTTCACGTCCGGCCCGACGACTGCGCGGCATTCGGCGGCGAGCGCGCGAAAGGCGGCCACAGCCGGAAAGCCACCCTCCAGATCGCGCGTCAGGGTCAGTCCACGCATCTCGGAACCGATCAGCAGCCCGTCCGCGCCTGTTTCCGCCGCCAGCGCCGCATAGTGCAAGGCGAGGCGCCGCAAACCCCATCCGCTCGCGCCTCCAAACACGGCGTCCACATCCGCGTCAGCCCTCTCGCCATCCCGGCCCCGAACCCGCCCGCGCCAGGGATAGGGCGGCTGTGCGCCCGCGCCGTCCGGATCAGGCAGGCCATTGTCGACCGGCACGTCCATGAAAACGAACGGATAGAGCGTGACTTCCAGTCCACGGCGCTTCAGCTCGGCGATCGCCTGCCGCACGCTCTCGTCTGACGGCGTTCCTCCATAGGCCGGGCCGCCGCCGGAGCCGGAGATCAGATGCGCTTCGCTCCGATCCAGCCCCGCGACGGACCAGGTCAGCGGCGCTGTCGGCTTCCCGGCGCGTTCCACACCGGGTCGGATGCGGCAATGTTCGGCGCGCAGATCATCTCCGAACCAGCCAATAACCAAGCTGGTCCGTTTCAGGTGCGGCGCCTGGGCCTGCAGCAGGTCGAGCGACTTCAGGATATCTGGCCGACCACCACCGCCGTGCACATTTTCGGGCGTCGTGCGCGTCAGACCCTCCCGCCGAATGACGGGCTCGGTCGCCAGAACGAACTCGCCCGCGCCCGGGATCAGGCACACCCCTTCCAGCCGGTCTTCAAGCCGAGGCGTCTCTCCTTGGGGCCGTCGAAAGATCTCGAAGGCCAGTTGCGGGACGCGATTACCATAGGGGCCGAGCGGAAGGTCCTCGAACACGACATAGGCTGTGCCACGGTAAGCGGGCGCCTCGCCTTCCACGGCTTCGATCAACGGATCCGGCGTCTGCGTCTCACCACCCTCGTGGACTCGCAGCGCGACCCCGGACAGGTCCATTGGCTGGCCATCCGCCCAGACCCGTCCAATGCCGTCAATCTGGCCCTCGCAAAGCGCAACCGCAAAGCTCAGCGAGTATCCGAATTCGACCGTTCGCGGACTGCTTTTTCCCGCCGATGTCGTTCGCCGGTCCTCCCGAAAGCGAGCGGCCCATATCACCTGCCCCGTCACCCGCGCGCGTCCCAGCACGCAGGCCATCGGCGCGCCTTCGGCGGTTCCCTGCAGCTTCAGTCTCTCCAGTCTCGGTCCGCGCTGACGCGCCGGCTCGAGGCTCGAGATCACCGCCTGATCAATGCCTCGGCCGATCATGCTGCCGATCATTGCGCCGGGTGCGCCACCCACGGCCTGACCGATCCCACTCAGCACCACCTGCGCCATGCGCGTTCTCCTCAGTCTTCCGCTGTCGTGCCGGGCCAGGCGAACGCCGCAACCAGCCGTGCGCGCCACCAGCGCCCCATCCAGCTCTCGACGACGCATCGTCCCCAGTAGGCGTGGATCATCCGCCCCTCCCCCGCGGCATCGCTCAGAACGGCGCAGTGTTTGGCGGGCGCCTCGGAGACCATGCGGAACAGCAGCACATCACCGGCCTTCGCCTCGGCGACCGGGATTTCCACCAGCCACCGGCGCGCGGCCGCCCAGAGCGTCTCTTCGCCGCCCGCCTCGGCCTAGTCCGAACCGTAGGCCGGCGGATGCTCCGGCTCTTCGCCCAGCATCTCGCGCCACAGCCCCCGGACAAGGCCCAGGCAGTCCGCGCCTTCGCCCTTCACGCTGGCCTGATGTCGATAGGGTGTTCCGATCCAGTCGCGCGCCGCCGCCAGAACGCGGGTCCTCACCGCCGGCTCCCGCCGTCGTTCCGGCCGCTGGCCGCCGGGACTGCGGTCAGGAAGTCGTCACCGGGGATATCAGGGAAGCCTCGAAAGCGCGCGCCGTTGTTGAACCGCTCGACGCAGGTGGTCCAGCGTCGGTCGCAGGTCAGGCCGGGATAGGCCGAACGATCGACGCCGCAGCGTGCGTCCCCCAGCTCCGCTTCGCAATCGCGCCCGAAGGTGCGGCCGACCACCCTGTCCAGCGCGGCCAGAGGTCCCTCGATGTCTGCGATGAAGCCAAGCCCTTCACGACGGACCCGCGCCACACCACCGCGCCAGAGAAGCAGCTTCAGATCGGGTCTCGCCCAGTCGATCCGCCACAGCTCGACCCGGGCGCCGTCGTAGATCCCGGCGTCGATATCGTCCGGGGTGATCCCGTCGTCATCCAGGCCGCCGGCGACCGACACTCCACCGACATCCCCGGTCCGGGCCTCGCTCGCCCCACCGGTCCAGCCACTACCCGCCCGACAGCGTGCGCCGTCCACAACCAGATCACGATCGTGGTCCGTGAACCCCATCGTGAAGCCATCCAGACGCGTCAACAGCCAGACATGACATAGCGTCGCCGCCCCGCTTTCGATGCGAGCGGCCATCTCCTCCGGAATCTGGCGCATGCTTCAGATCCTGATCTCGATAAGCGGCACCGCCGCCATTCGCCCGGCCTCGAAGCTTTCGAGTGTCACTTCGATGCGATCGGAATCGAACCTCACCGGCGTATCGAACTCGAACCCCGCCGAGATCCGCGCGCCCGGGCCGGGCGCGGTTTCGAGCGTCACCTCTCCCGTCGCACTATCGACGCTGAAGGCCGTCGTCTCGATGCCGTCGATGGCCAGACGCACCGTCCCCTCCACCGGCTTGCGAATGATGCGCTTCCAGGCGTCCGCGCCTTCGCCATAGATCTTGCCCAAGGCGAACACCGTACGCGCGCCGTCGCCAGCGCCGAGCACCTGATCGCCCGGCCCGACCGCAGCCCCCGGCGCGCATGATTTGAAATCCGCAAAGTCCCGGAAGCGAAATCCAAACAGGCGCCCCCGGCGCGCCTCGAAGAAGGCGGTCAGCGTCGCCATGTCATCCAGGGACCTCAGGTTCGCGCCGATCAGATAGCGCCGCCGTCCATCGGCCCAGGGCGTCGAACGGCGCTCGTACCCCGACCCGAGAGTGACCACCTCCGTCCGGCGCTCCACGCCGCCGGTCGAACCGAAGGCGAGGCGCGCCGGCAGGCTCACGTCATGAAACGCCATCAGACCCTCCTCGCCCCCAAGGCCACTGCCCGGGCCAGCATTTGCGCGATCTGCGCCTCGGACCTCAGCAAGGCCGGCGCGCCGCCGTCGACACGGACATTCACGGTCACGCCTCCGCCGCCGGTGGGCTCGACTACGCCCGGCCCGGTGGGCCGGAACACTTCCGGTCCCCGCTCACCGACGAGGTAAGCGCCGCCGCTTGCGACAGCGCCACCGTCCGCCCGACTGCCCGCGAACATGTTCCCGACGGCGCTGGCGATGGCGTTCGACAGTCCGCCTGAACCCCTGGCGCCTCCACCGCCCGCGCTGTTCACCGCGGTCAGAACGGCCCGCGCCAGCTCCGCCATCGTGATCTCGCCGTCCGCGGCTGCCCGCCCCAGCGAACGCGCGAGGCCCTCCGCCGCCCGTCCAAACGAGTCCTCGATGGCCGCGGCGGTTCGCTCCGCCGGTTCCCGCAAACTCTCCAGCGCCGCCGCGGCTTCGGCCACCCGTTGAGGGACGGCGTCCAGCTCGTCCGGCTTGAACGTCTCACTCATCCGGCCATGCCTCCATCAATCGTTCGAACGCATCCCGCCCCATCGGTTCGGGTCCGCCCGGCTTCGTCGTCAGCATTCGCCACTCCCGCAACGACAGCGCCCAGAAGGCTGGCGGTGGGATCCCCTGTCTGCCGGCGAGGCGCAGCATGCCGCCCCATGGCGTCTTCATTCCGCAGCCGCCGCGAACCCCCGGGCGACAGCTTGCGCCGCCTCTCGCGGGTTGATCGCCGCCTCACTCAGCCGATCCGCCAGCGCCGCTTCGCCGCCTCCGCGCAGCAGGGCCGCCAGCACCACCATCAGGTCGCGCGCCGACAGGGCCCGCATCCGCTCCGCCAGCCGGTCGAGCCCTTCGATACCCAGCCCCGTCTCGATCTCGGCCAGCGCGCCCAGCGTCAGGCACAGACACCGGTCTTCGCCTCCCAGCTGCGCGCTCACCTCGCCCCGGACACCGTTCATCACAGCGCCTCGAAAGCGATCGCGCCGGCGCTGGCCAGGCTGATCGCGAACGTCGCCTCCCCCTCATGCTCGCCGGCGTACTCCAGCGCGGCGACCAAAAAGGGTCCTTCCAACTGGCCGAAGTCGGGCACGATCAGTCGCCATGTTTTCGCGGCCTGACTGAAGAAGGCCTCGCGGATCAGAGCGTCGGAAGCCGCATCGCGGAAGACACCCTGTCCATTCACCGCCGCTGACCGCACGCCCGCGCCGGACAGCAGTTCCCGCCATCGTCCGGCGCTGTCCCCATCGGTGGCGTCCACGGTCCGGGCGTTCAGGGCGATGGTCCGGGCTCTCAGCCCCGCCACGGTAACGAAGTCGCCCCCGTGTTCAATCTTCAGCAGGATGTCCTTGCCGCGTTGCGCGCTCATCGGAATCTCCGTCGGTTCAAATGTCTTCGGTCACGGCCCGCACGCGCAGGACCGCATAGGTTCGAAAGCCGGTGGGGGAGCGCCAGACGTCAGTGAAGCGGACGCCCAGGCTGATTGTCTTCACCCCATCAGCCTCCAGCGCCGCATCGGTCAGTCGCAGACGGACCGCCGCCATGGCGGCCTTCGCCTCCTCCGCGCCGCGGAAGCTTGAGACGATCGTCAGGGTCAGCAGATGCTCGATCCCGCCGCCCTCCGCGGCCACCGGTCGGCTTTCGCTTCGCCCGATCAGCAGGTGGGGATAGTCGGGCGACGGCGGCGCCGCGTCCCAGAGCCGGTCGCCAAGCAGGGCCTGGCTCGCCGGATCGCTTTTCAGATGCGCGATCATCGCCTTTTGCAGCGCCAGTTCGTGACTCATCGCGCTCGCTCCAGATTGAGTAGGGCGCGGCCGCCGACGGTCTCTCCCGAGATGACCCGCCAGTCCGCGCCGTCGAACCGCAGCATCCGCCCGCGCACCAGTCGGGCGTCCGTGCGGGCCTCCGCCGCCAGCATCTCCGTCACGGTTTCGGTCCCGGCTTCTCCGCGCGCGCGCCGCCGGACGAGACCGACCTTCAGCCAGGCGTATCCGAGCGGCTCGTAGCTCGCGCTCCGCCCGCCGTAGGGCGTCTCGGCTTCAGTCACTTCAAACAGCTGGGCCAGCAGCGCCCGGCGCCGCCCCGTCACAGCCGCACCACCCGGTAGGGCGCCAGCCAGGCATCGACTGGCTGAAGGGCCATCTCGCTTTCCCCGCGTTCGTACGCCCGCTGGGTCAGCATCAGGATCGCCAGCCGTAGCGGCGCAGGCGAGGTCGAGGTGAGGCCCAGCCCCACGTCGCCCTCCACCCGCGCCTTGGCGGCGTCGATCAGCGTCTGGATCAGCTCGTCCTCCGCGCCATGGTCGACGCGCAGGAACAGCTTCGCCTCGGTGAGGGACACCGGTGCCGTCATGGGAACCTCGATTGTCTGGAGAAGTGACGGCAGGCCACGCGCGGCCTGCCGTTCCGGTCGGTCAGGTCGCGCTGAACTTCATCACCTTGATCGCGTCGAAGTCCTGCACCCCGCCCCCGACCCGCCGGGTCGTGTAGAAGAGGACATAGGGCTTGGCCGAATAGGGATCCCGGAGGACCCGCACACCGGCCCGATCCACGATCAGATATCCGCGTCGGAAGTCACCGAATGCGATGGCCGGCGCATTGGCCGCGATGTTGGGCATGGTCTCGATCTCGCTGACCGCATACCCGAGCAGCGAGGCCGTCTCGCCCGCTCGCTGGGCCGGCTGCCAGATGTAGTTCCCGTCGGCGTCCTTGAACTTGCGCACCGCCGAGACCGTGCGCCGGTTCATCACGAAGCGCGCGTTGGGCCGGTACTGGGCCTTGGGCGCATAGATCAGATCGATCAGTCGATCCGTGGGACTGCCGGATGCGAAAGCGCCCGCGGCGCCGGACGCGATATAGCCGATCTCGCCCCAGTCCTGGTCACCGTCAGCGACGATGTCATAGTCCAGGAAACCGCGCGGCTTGTTGGTCCCGTCGCCGCTGACGAAGGCCTGGGTTTCCTGCGCGGCGAAAGCGTCCTCCACCTCGGCCGCCAGCCATTCGTCCAGATCGACCAGGGCGTCGTCCAGCAAGGACTGCGTCGCCGCCGGGCAGGCGTATAGATCGGCCGCGGGAAACTCCAGCAGGGACAGGGTGGCCGGGTCCGTCTCCGGCCGCGCCGCCGTCTCCGCCACCCAACCCGAGCCGACCCCGGCGATGGAAACCGGCTTGCGGAACACGCCCGCCTGCACCGTTCGCACCGTCGCGATGTCGCGCATCGGGGAACCGGCCATCAGACGTCGCTCGATGGCGCGCTCGGTCTGCTCGGGCACCACATAGCCGGCCGAGTTCGACGCCGACGACAGACCCGCCTTCAACTCCAGCCCGAATGACGCCCCGGCACGCAGATAGCCGTCGAACGCCGCCTTCGCCTCGGGCGCTTCCACCGCCTTCGGCTCTGCGCCAAGCGGCGGACGACGCGCCTCGCTGACGACTCGATCCAGCCGCGCCTGTGCGCTCGCCACCGCCTGGTCGATGCGCGCGACCTTCTCCTCCAGCAGGGTATCCGCCGACGCCTTGCGCTCGATCTCGCCCAGTCGCGCGTCATTGGCGCCTTTGAACGCCTCGAACGCCGCCATCATTTCGTGCATGGCGGCGCGAGCCTCCGGCGTTGCCGAGGCCTGTTTGGTCTCTTTCATCTCATCTCCGGTGTTGAAGAACCGCGGATCGCGGTTAGGGTCAGGGCGTGGATCGCCCTGAAACTCTCTCTGCTGTCGGCGCGTACCGGACCTCTCTGGAGGTCTGGCCTTGAGCGGCTACACCCGTCTCGAACGCGCCCTGATGGACGCCCTTGCTCACGACCTGCGGGGCGCGATCCCGGACCTCGCTGGCCAGTTCGAAGACAGCCGGCCCAGTCAGCGCCGCAACTCCGGCTTCGGCCTGTTCACCGAGATGATCGTGGACCGAGCCCGTCCGACGCCGACCTCCGGCCCGACCGGCGATCTCGGCACGGTTCACGCCATGATCGGAAGTCTTCCGGATCCGATCGCGTTCAGGGCTCGCGTTCGCAACGGCGTCCTGCTCGGCCTCCTGGGCGATAGCTACGGTCAGGACACCCGCGCCGTCGACTTCACGACCGTGGCTTTCGACCAGGTCTTCACCGTCGATGCCCAAGGGCAGTCGATCCCCTTCGAACCTGCGCGGCAAATGCCGGCCAGTCCCCTGCGGGACCTCCAACGCCACAACGACCACAGGCCGCCGGCTCGCACGACGGAACCGCCACCGCTCCGCAATGTCGGCGCCCTGCAGCGGGTGCAGGAGGTCGATGCGCCGGCCCGGCATATGCCGCCGCCGCAGTCCCCGCCGTTCCCGAACACAATCCCGTCCCCCGGCGGCAAACTCCCCACCGACGATGCTTCTCTCCTGATCGGTCTTTGGGTCCTGATCGGCGTGATCGCGATGATCGCAGTGACTGTCTTCGGGCTCCCTCTGGCGATAGGCCTCTTCTTCAGCTTCCTGGCCGGCCGCGCCGTCAGGGACCCGAAAGTCCTCGCCCGGGTCCGGAAGATCGTGGACGGCTGGCAATCCGGCCTGTCTCCGAACTGAAGCGGATCACACCCGTGTCCGATACCGTGCTACGGGTTCCACATGAGCGCTCCCGATGAAGACCAGACTTCGCCCGCACCTGCTGACGAGACGCCGATCCAGCGGGCGCTACGGCTGAAGCAGGCGGCGATCAACGCCAAGCCCAAGCCTCCGAAAGGCGGTCGCTTCCAGCGCGAACAGGCCGCCCGCATCGCGACAGGCAAGTCCAAGCCCTGGATGAGCCGCTAGGGACCAGCCGTCGCGAACCGCGCGCCCGGCAACATCGGGAACGTCACCAGCGACACCTCCCACAGCTCCACCTCGGTCAGCACCCGTAGCGCACCGTCACGCCGCGCCCTCACCGCTCGAAATCCGATCGACAGCGCGTCCATCGCTCCAGCCTTGGCCAGCGCTCCGGCGAACCGCGCCTCTGCGGACCAATCCATGATCCGCCCACTGACGAACAGGCCGCGTTCGTCCTCGACTATCCGATCCCAAACCCCGACCACTGCACGGCCCTCATGCTGGTGGAGCATACGAACGCCTTCAGCGCCGGTCTTCGCCAGACTGGCCGCGAAGGCGCCCGTGTGGACCACATCCCGGTTCAGGTCCGCCATGCCCCACAGCGAGGCATAGCCCTCGATGCGAAGACCGGCCCGCGCCATCACATCCGTCACCGCTTGGCCTCCAGCCGATGCTCGATCCGATCCACGGCCGCCCGCGTCGCCTCGCCCAAGGCTTCCAGCCGGGCCAGTCGTTCGGCGACCAGCCTCTGCTCGGCGACCCGGTCTTCAAGGGTTGCGATCCGCGCCGCCGCCCCGCCCGCCCAGACCAGTCCCCCGATCGTTTGCACCACCAGGGCCGTGATCAGGGCGGCCGGAATCTTGCGCGTCGTCCCCATCTCAGCCTCCCACGCCGGCCATGCGGCGCCGCTCGTCATCGGTCAGGAAGGCGGCGGCGCTCAGCCGCGACCACAACGCTTCCCGCTCGGGCTGCAGCGCGGGTACGGCGTCCAGATCCGGCTCGATCCGCACGCCGCTGAAGCGCCCGCCCAGCCAGCCGGTCAACGCCGCCGCCGTCTTGCGGACCAGTGGCGACACCGTCCCGCGCCAGAACGCCGTATTGGCCTCCCGGTAGTTGGCGTAGGTCGCGTCTCCGGGAATACCCAGCAACTGCGGCGGCACGCCGAACGCCAGCGCGATCTCCCTCGCCGCCGCATGTTTGCCGGCGATGAAGTCCATATCCGCGGGCGTCCAGCTCAGCGGCTTCCACTCCAGCCCGCCCTCCAGCACAAGCGGCCGACCGGCGTTGGCGGTCCCGCTGTGCATGTCGTCGATCTGGTTTTTCAGAGCGTTGAACTGCTCGTCCGTCAGTCGCTCGCCTTCCCGTCCACCGAACACCAGCGCTCCGGACGGTCGCGCCGAGTTGTCCAGCAGCGCCTTGTTCCATTGGCTCGAGGCGTTGTGCACATCGATCGAGAAAGACGCGGCTTCCAGCGGCGAGAAGCCGTAGTGGTCGTCCAGCGGGTGAAACAGCTTCAGGTGCATCACCGGCATCCAGCCGTCTGCAGCCCTCGCCAGCGTCACCGCCCGGCCGTTCAAGGAGTACTCATAGGCGTCCGGCCAGCCGCTACGCCCCGGCACGACCTTCATCCGGTCGGGACGCAAGGACCACAGCTCGTCCGGGGCCGCGTCTCCGGCCGCCTCGACATAGGCGTTCCCGGCCGTCTGCAGCGCGCCATAGACGCCTTCCAGCCATTCGGCGCCCGACTGCTCCGGATTGGGCTTCGCCAGCAGCTTGGCCAGCGGATGATCATCGTTGCGCACGCCGTCGGAGAACACCGTTAACGGCGTCGCCGCCGCCGCTTCCGCGATCATTCGCACGCAGCGATAGGCCACAGGGTTCTGCGTAAACCCCGACGCCGTCAGGCTGGCATAGTCTCGCGGCGTCCACCGCGCCCGTCCGCCTGAACCCATCGCGATCAGCGCGCCGACCCGGCTGTCCTTCGTTTCAGGCGCGGAGACGCGCCGCCGGTCCCCGAAGGGCCGTCGCCAGTTCAGCATGATGATCTCCGTGGATCGGGACCGGAGCCGCGTCAGCCCTGCCGGTCTTTCCCGTCATGCCCAAAGTATGCGGCGCCAGTGACCGACCGTTGGAAGATTCCGGACTCTTTTTTACAAGCCGCTGAAAGACCCGGGAATTCGTTCACGAGTTCGGCTGAACTCAACGAGGCGTCAGACGCCGCGTTCCTCGCGCCACTCCGGGGCCTCGAAGTCCAGCGCGTCCTCCGCCTCTTTCAAGGCCAGTTCGGAGACGGTCTGCCCTTTCACCGACACGCCCGCCTCATGCACCGTCTCCCGACTGCCCGAGATCAGGTGATGCCAGGACGCCAGGTTCCGTCCCTCGTGAATCCGGCGGTAGCCGCAGGATTTCGGCATCCATTCCAGCGCCTCGATATTCCAGGGCGTCAGCTTGATGCAGTCCGGGACGTGCTGCTTGCGGTTGGCGTAGTCCGAGCAGGTGCAGCGCACCGGATCGAACAGCTTGCAGTGGACCCGTGTCGGGATCACCTCGCCCGTGTCCTCATCCTCGAACCGGACAAGGCAGCACAGGCCACAGCCGTCACACAGGCTTTCCCACTCCTCGCGGGTCATCTGCTCAAGGCGCTTGGTTTCCCAGAAAGCGGTCATCGGCGGCTCCATACGCCGATCATCTCCCGATGTCGCCCACCCACTTCCCCGAAAGCCAAGGCCACGCTAGGAAAATGCGTGTGGCGTTCGGGGGATAGACGTGATCATCGGCATTGATCTGGGCACGACCAACAGCGCGGTCGGTGTCTTTCGTGACGGCAAGGCGGAGCTGATTCCAAACAGCCTCGGCCATGTCCTGACGCCATCCGCCGTCAGCCTTGACGAGACCACGGGCGACGTCCTCGTTGGTCTCGCCGCCCGCGAGCGTCAGTCGACGCATCCGGACCTCACCGCCACCGCCTTCAAGCGCTATATGGGCGCCAACCGGAACACCCGGCTGGGCAAGAAGGACTTCAGCGCCGAAGAGCTCTCCGCCCTCGTCCTGGCCCGTCTGAAATCGGACGCCGAGGTCTATCTGGGCGAGCCGGTGACCGAAGCGGTCATCACGGTCCCGGCCTATTTCAACGACAAGCAGCGCAAGGCCACCCGCCGCGCCGGCGAGCTGGCGGGCCTCAAGGTCGAGCGCTTGCTGAACGAGCCCACCGCCGCCGCCCTGGCCTATGGCATCCATGAGCTCGGCAACGAGAGCCGCTTCCTGGTCTTCGATCTCGGCGGCGGCACCTTCGACGTCTCGGTGCTCGAGATTTTCGAAGGCATTATCGAGGTCCGCGCCTCGACCGGCGACAACCGCCTCGGCGGAGAGGATTTCAACGATGTCCTGATCGAGGAATTCCGCCGCACGGCAGGCAAGGACATCTCCGAGAAGGATCGTTCCGACACCACCCTTCGCGAACGTGTCCGCGTCGCGGCCGAACGCGCCCGTCGCGCCCTGACCGAAAACCCCTCCGCGACAATGTCGATTGTCTGGAAGGAAAAGGCCATCGAGCGCCAGATCACCGCCGACGATTTCGAAACCCTGTGTACAGGCTTGCTGAACCGCCTGCGCGATCCCGTCTTGCGCTCGCTGCGGGATGCCGGCCTGCGCTCCGAGGACCTGTCCGAGATCATTCTGGTCGGCGGCTCGACGCGCATGCCGGTGGTGCGCAAGGCGATCACCCGCATGTTCGGCCGCTTCCCCGCCAATGCCGTCAATCCGGATGAAGCCGTCGCCATTGGCGCAGCCGTACAGGCCGGGCTCAAGTCCCGCGACGTGGCGCTGAAGGAAGTCGTCATGACCGACGTCTGCCCCTACAGCCTAGGCGTCGAGGTCGCCGAACGCGGCCCGGGCAACCGCGTCATCGACGGCATCTTCTCCCCGATCATCGAGCGGAACACCGTCATTCCCGCCAGCCGGGTCAACGACTATGTCCCCATGCAGGACAATCAACGTGAACTGGTCCTCCGCATCTATCAGGGCGAATCCCGTCACGTCATCGACAACGTCCGTCTGGGCGAGGTCCGCATCCCCCTCGCCGGCGGCCGGGCCGAGGACGGCGCCACCGATGTCCGGTTCACCTACGACATCAACGGACTGCTTGAGGTCGACGTCACGGTTCGAAAGACCGGCGAGACGCGCCAGCTGACGATTGTCGATGATGATGTCGCCGCCGCCCCCGACTTTGAAAAGCGCCGCGCAGCCCTCGCCGCGCTCAAGCAGCATCCTCGCGATTCCGATGCGGTGAAGACCACCCTCGCCCGTGCCGCCCGCTGCTACGAAGATGCGCTCGGCGACGTCCGTCAGATGCTCGGCGACCAGATCACCCGCTTCCAGATGATCGTCGAGGCCCAGGACCCCCGTGAGATCCAGGCAGGCATCACCCAGATAACCGAAGTTCTGGACCGCTTCGAGGGCCAGACGTGGCTCTAGACGGGTCAATCTGGAGCACCCTCGGCATCGACCCGACCAATGAGGAGCGGGACATTCGGCGCGCCTATGCGCGTCGCCTGAAAGAGGTCCATCCCGAGGATGACGCCGCAGGCTTTCAGGCGTTGCGCGAGGCCTATGACAACGCCCTGAACCTCGCCCGGCGCGGCTGGGCCGTTCCGCCTTCGCGCAAGACGTCCGGAAAGAAGACCGCGCCTCCGCCCGACACCTCGGCGGACCAACTTCTGTTCGACGCCGCGCAAGACGACGGCGCGGGCTGGGATGACGGCGAGGATCGTCGCTGGGATTACGCAACACGCGACGCCGACACCCAAGGATGGGGCAGCCCGGACGTGCGCGGATGGGACCAGTCCGCCCCCTCGCCCCGTCCCGCCCTGTCCCCCGAGGTGCAGGCGGAGCTGGAAGCCGAACGGGCCCGGCAGGATGCGCACGACCGCCTCCGCCATCAACTCTCCGACCTGCTGTCACAGCCCGGCGCACGGGCGGATGACCTAACCGGCCTGTTGCTTCAGATCTTCCGTTCCCCGGCGATGGATTCGCTCCAGACCCACGCCGACACGGAATACTGGCTGGCGCGCCTGCTCAGCCAGGGCGGCCCGGGCGCCGATGCCCTGCTTGAGCCGGCCATCCAGTTCTTCCGCTGGGAAGACCAGCGGATCGGCATCGACATGTCGCATGCCGAGCCCGTGCTTCGCCGTCGCGACATCCGCCGCACGCTTGATGGCCTGTCCCGCCCCGGAACGCCCGGCTACGAGGCCTGGCGGTCGCTCCGCATTAAACAGACCCTCTTCCGCCGGATCGCGGACAGGTTCGATCTGGATCTGGACCGGCAGGTCGCCGAACTGCTCCAGCGGATGAATCAGGATCTCTACGGTCTGGAGGCGCAACTCGACCCGGATGCCGTGGACACATGGCGCGCACGCCTCGATCGGCCGCGCTTCCGGCCCGGCTTCCTGATTTTCCTGCTCGTCGCGCCCCCGATCATCGCGTTCCTGATCGCGGCCTCGGGCCTGTTCGGGTCGATGAAGCTCGGCGTTGTTGTGGCGCTCTGGGGTCTGGCCCTCAGCCTCTTCACGGGTCTTGGCGCGGCCTGGATCCGGGGTGTCGCTGAACCGGCGCAACGCTGGCGCGCGGGTTATCCCTGGGACCAGCCCCTCTGGCGACGTTTTGGCTGGGCTCCCGCCATCCTCGGTCTGCTGACGGTTTCGGCCTTCGTTCCGCCGGGCAGCTGGCTCGGGCTGCCCGTGGCCGTCCTTGGCGCGCTCATCGCGGGCTGGGCCAAGGTGGTCACCTCGCACATCTCACCGCGCCTGCCCCCGTCACGCTATCGGCTGGCCGAGTTTATCGGCGTGATCCCGCCGTTCATCTTCGCCGCCGTCGTGCCCGGTGGGTCCACGGCGATGATCGTCGCGGTCCTGTTCGCCGCCTTCACCTTCCGATTTGGCGGCCACGCCATCGTCGATGAATGGCTGGCCCTGTCCCCGGGCGGTCGAAGCAGGGTGTCCGGCGGACTCATCGCGTCTTCCCTCGCCATAGGGGCGGTCGCGGTGGCGGCGGCGATGGGAAGTCAGGTCATCCTCGCCGCCGGTCTCGTCTGCGCGCTGGCCTTCGCCGACCGGGCGCTGGCGATGGACCGGTTTGAACCGATCCTGACCGCCCGGCGCTACTGGATGGTGTTCGGCGCCCTTCCGATGTTGCTGGGGACCGGCCTGCCGATCTGGCCGAACTCCGGCGTCGGCATGGCCGCCATGCTGGCCGTCTATCTGTGCATCGGCGGCGTCATGACCGGACTCGCCGCCGTGCTGCCTAACACTCCGCCCCGGAAGAAAACCAAGGGAGCCGGCCACTTCGCCTGACGGCCCGACCGCTCAGTGGCTGACCGACTTCGAGAACAGGTTGATGACCATCACCCCGGCCACGATCATCATCAGGCCGCTGATAGCCGGCAGGTCCAGCTTCTGCTTGAAGAGCACCAGTCCGATCATCGCGATCAGGACCACGCCCAGCCCGCTCCAGATCGCATAGGCCAGCCCGACCGGGATCTGCCTCAGAGCAATGGACAGCAGATAGAAGGCCAGCCCGTAACAGACCGCCAGACCGACCGTCGGCCAAGGTCGTGTGAACTGCTGCGACATCTGCAGCAGGGTCGTCCCCGCGACCTCCAGACAGATCGCGCCCAGCAGCGCCGCCCAGGTCAGCGGGCTCATGCCGCTTCCATCAGCACATGACCGGGCGTCAGCAGCGACAACAGCGCCTGACGTTGGGCCGGCGACACGTCGTGGACGGCGAACAGGTCAGACATCCACAATCCGTCCGCCACGAGACGTAACAGCAGGGCGTCATCCGCTCCCACGGGATCCGTGGGATCCTCGGCCTTTACGACTTCAATGGCTTTCGCCCAGCGAGTCCTCAGCGACGGTTCGATGGCGCAGGCGACCAGGATCGCGCGCCCGATGCTGGCGTCTTCGCTGGTGACCGCATCATTGATGGTGACCCGCAGATAGGCCCGAGCGTGGCGGCCATAGGGCTGCGGATCGCGCGCGGCCTCGGCCAGCACCGCCTCGCAGAACATCGCCCCGAGATGATCCACCAACCCTTCCAGGAGGGCCAGCTTGCTCGGGAAGTGATGCAGGACCGCCCCCTTGCTCACACTTGTCCGCGCGACAACCGCATCGATCGTAAAGCCCAGCGCGCCCTGCTCGGCAGCCACCTCCAACGCCTTGTCGATGATTTCAGCGCGAGTGGTTTCGGGCGCGCGACGGCGTTTGGTCGTATCCATCTCGCCTACATACCGACTGGACGGTATGGGTCAATCAGAGTTCGACGTGGCGATGCGCGCCCCCCTCCTCTATATGGCCCGCCATGGCTCCCCGTCCCCCCCTCGTCGCCCTCAAGGATGTCCGTCTCCAGGACGGTCAACGCCCACTGTTCGACGGTGTCGATGTCGGCGTCGAACCGCGCAGCCGGGCGGCCCTTGTCGGCCGTAACGGCGCCGGTAAATCTACCCTGATGAAGGTCGTCATGGGCCTGATCGAGCCCGACAGCGGCGATCGGTCGGTTCAGTCCGCCACCCGTTTCGCCTATGTCCCGCAGGAACCGGACATAACCGGCGACACCCTGCTGGACTACGCCACCTCGGGAGAGGCCGAAAGCTGGACCGCCGAATCCTGGCTGGCGACCTTTGGCCTGGATCCCGCCAAGTCCACACAGGGCCTGTCAGGCGGCGAGACCCGACGCGCCGCCCTTGCCAAGGCCTTCGCCGAAGAGCCCGACCTGCTCCTGCTGGACGAGCCGACCAACCACCTCGACATTCTCGCCATCGAACTGCTCGAGAACGAATTGATCTCGGCCCGCTTCGCCGTTCTGGTCGTCAGCCACGACCGCGCCTTCCTGAACCGCGTCACCAATACGGTCCACTGGCTTGAGAACCGTCGCGTCCGCACCCTGAACAAGGGCTTCGTCGAGTTTGACGAATGGGCGACCAAGGTCACCGAGGAAGAAGCCGAGTCCCTGCGTCGCCTGACCAAGACCATCGAACGCGAGACCGCCACCTTCTACAGCTCCATCACGGCCCGCCGCAGCCGCAACGAAGGCCGCGCCCGTTCGCTGAACGCCCTGCGCGCCGAACGCGCCGAGAAGATGAAGGACAGCCCGCGCGAGCTCTATCTCGGCGTCGATTCCGGCGTCACGTCGGGCAAGCTGGTCGCCGAGATCAAGGGCGTATCCAAGGGTTTCGCCGGCCGCACCCTGTTCCGGGACCTCACCACCCGCATCATGCGCGGCGACCGTCTGGGCGTCGTCGGGCCCAACGGCGCGGGCAAGACCACCCTGGTCAAGACCCTGCTGGGCGAACTCGCGCCGGACGAGGGCACGGTCCGCATGGGCTCCAACCTGGAAGCCGTCTATCTGGATCAGTCGCGCGAGGGGCTGAAGTCGGACATGACCCTGTGGGACGCCCTGACGCCGGGCGGCGGGGACTCGATCCTGGTGCGCGGCGTCTCCAAGCACGTCGCCGCCTACGCCAAGGATTTCCTCTTCTCCGAGGCCCAGTTGCGTCAGCCGATCTCGACCCTGTCGGGCGGCGAGCGCAACCGTCTGCTGCTGGCCCGCGCCTTGGCCAAGCCGGCCAATCTGCTGATCCTCGACGAGCCGACCAACGACCTCGACATGGACACTCTGGACAAGCTGGAAGAGCTGCTCGAGGGCTATGACGGCACCCTGATCCTGGTCAGCCACGATCGCGACTTCATCGACCGCCTGTCCACCTCGACCCTGGCGCTGAACGGTCGGGGCGACATCGTCGAAACGCCCGGCGGCTGGACCGACTTCATCCGCCAGAACCCCGGCTTCCTCCAACCCGGCGCCAACCCGCGCCCGCAGGACAAGGCCGCCGCCCAGCGGGCCGCGGCCAATCCCGCCCCGGCCGCCGCGCCAAAGAAGACGTCCGGCAAACTTACCTTCAAGGACACCCACCGGCTCAAGGAGCTGGAAGGCCTGCTGGTCTCGCTTCCGGCGGACATTGCGCGCCACGACGCGACCCTGTCGGACCCCGCGCTCTACACCCGCGACCGCAAGGCGTTCGACCGCGCCACCGCCAATGCCGCCCGCGCCCGCGAACTGCTCGAGAACGCGGAGCTGGAATGGCTGGAACTGGAAGAGAAGAAGGCGTCCCTGAGCGCCTGAACGCGTCCCGACGCCGCATCGTCAGCGCCACTGAACAGGTCTAGCTTTTCGCCATGTCCGCAGCCGTTCGTCGTCTGGAACTGACCCCGTCCGAACGTCGCGCCGCCGCACGCATCAACGCGACCCTCTCGGTCATGCCGCGGCTCAAGGTAGACGGATGGCGGTTACAGGCCGGTCAGTGGGCGAATGCGACCTTCGGCGGCGCGGCCCAGACCGTTACCGCCGCCTGGCTCCGCCATCGCGGCATTCGCGTCGAAACCCTGCGCATTCCGTCCCCCGACGGCGGCGTCCCGATCCGCATCCTGCATCCGAAGACGCAACCGCGCGGCGTGGTGCTGGACATGCACGGCGGCGGCTGGGTCGTCGGCAGCGCCGGCCTCAACGACCACCTGAACATCGATCTTGTGACCGAGACCGGCCTGGCGGTCGTCTCGGTCGACTATCGCCTGCTCAATGAGAGCCGCGGCGTCCTGCTGCAGCACGCCATCGCCGACTGCGCCGCCGCCGGGCGCTGGTTGGTCGACAACGCCGCCGCCCGGTTCGGCACGAACGACATCTTCCTCTGCGGTCAGTCCGCCGGCGCTCACCTCGCCGCCCTGACCGCCCTGAGCCTGCGTGACGAAGGCCGCCTCGGCGCCGTGCGTGGCTGCGTCCTCGTCTACGGCGTCTATGACCTCAACGGCACACCCTCAGTCCGCGCCGCCGGGCGGGAGGCCATGATCCTGAATGGACCGACGCTGCAGGCGGACCTCGCCCGTCTGTTGCCGGACCGCGATGAGGCCGGGCGGCGCAGGCCCGATGTCTCACCCCTCTACGCCGACATGCGCGATCTGCCTCCCGCCCTCTTCATCGCCGGCGATTTGGACCCGCTTCGGGATGACAGCGTGCTGATGGCTGACGCCTGGTCCGCATCGGCCACGGCGGAACTGGTCGAAGTCCCCCTCGCCCCGCACGGCTTCGTGCATTTCGGCGGCCCGGTCGCCGCGCGAACCCTCGCCGAAATCCGCCATTGGCTGGACCGCACCGTCCCGGACTGAGCCCGATTCAGGGCTCCGGAGCCCGAAATCCAGCCGCGTTCGCCACTCTGTGCATAACGTCGCAATACCTTCACATGTCGAAGAAATTTGCCGTTTCCTGATTTCGAATACAGGGATTGGACACGTTTTGTCCCGGATTTGATCCACAAGCGGAGCATTCAAGGCGCTTGCTGGATCCCGGATTTGGAGCGAGCTTGATCAGGCCGAGGGACACGGCGGCGCGGAAAACCGGGGAGACCCGGGGCTCAAGGCGAACCGACCCGGCTCTCTGACCCGACGCTGCGGGTGGTCTTCGGACCATAACGGGCGGGAGGCAGGATCAAGGCTCCAGGGGGATGTCGAAGACTTCGGTCGGAGACGGAACCGGACGGGAACCGGATCGGGATCGAAGGACGGCGCGGGCCAGACCCGTGGAACGCCGGAGACCAGGAGCGCGAAAGGATACAGCTGACCATCGTCGGGGTTCGCCTCGCTGATGCTGACGCCAGGGTCCGAAACCTCAACGGCCAAGTCCAACCCGGACTTGGCGAGGGGACGAGGAGCACCGGTTCGCCGAGGCTTTTCGTCCCCTCGCTCAATTCGGGCCTCCGACACCCCTCGCCTTCGCCCTTTCGCCGCTCTCGGCTTGGCCGTACATAAGGCCATGACCTCGCGTGGGAATCGCCGTTTTGCGCCGAACCGCCGCGCCCTGCTCGCCGGGGCGGGCGTCGTCGCGGCCAGCGCGACATTGGCATCCTGCTTCAATCGCTCCGAGGTCGAGCCCGACGCCGATGGTCGCATCCGCCTGCGCTTCGCGACCGACTGGCGCGCCCAGGCCGAACATGGCGGCTTCTATCAGGCCGTCGCCTCGGGAGCCTATGAGAAGCGCGGCCTGAACGTCGAGATCGTCCAGGGCGGACCGGGCGTGAACGTGCCCCAACTGTTGGCCGCCGGCGCCGTTGAACTGGGCATGGGCTCCAACAGCTTCATCCCGATGAACCTTGTGGCCGAGGGCGCCCCGGTGAAGGCGGTGGCCGCCTTCTTCCAGAAGGACCCGCAGGTGCTCATCGCCCACCCGGACCCGGCGCTGGAAGGCATCGCGGATCTGGCCGGTCGGCCCTTCCTGCTGGCCGACGCCTCGATCAACGCCTTCTGGGTCTGGCTGAAGGCCAAATACGGCTTCACCGACGCCCAGGTCCGCAAATACACCTTCAATCCCGCGCCCTTCATCGCCGACCCGCGCGCGGTCCAGCAGGGCTATCTGACGTCCGAGCCCTACACCATCGAGAAGGAAGCGGGTTTTGAGCCCCGCGTCTTCCTGCTGGCTGACGAGGGCTACCCCTCCTACGCCACCATGGTGCTGGCTCCGAACGCCTTCGCGCGCGACAACGGCGACGCCTTGCGCAGCTTCATCGCCGCCTCCGCCGAGGGCTGGCGCGACTACATCCAGGGCGACGGCAAGGCCGCCGACGCCCTGATCCGCCGCGACAATCCCGAGATGACGCAGGACATCCTCGATCAGGCGCGCGAGCGGCTGAAGGCCAACGGCATCGTCGACGGCGGCGACGCCGCCCTCTACGGCCTGGGCACGATGACCGAGGAGCGTTGGCAGGCCTTCTTCGATGTCACCAGCCAGGCGGGCGTCTATCCCCAGAATCTCGACTGGCGGCAGGCCTTTACCACCCAGTTCCTTCCGGGACGCGGGCGCGGCCGTGGCTGAGGTCGCTGCGGCGCTTGAAGGCGTCGTCGTCCGCTACCCGGACCGGACCGCGATCGGCCCCCTCGACCTCTCCATCCAGCCCGGCGAAATCGTCGCCGTCGTCGGCGCCTCTGGCGCGGGCAAGTCCACGACCCTGCGCCTGCTCGCCGGGCTTGAGCGCCCGGCCGAGGGGCGCGTGCGGACCGCGCCCCCGGGCCGGACCGCCTTCGTCTTCCAGTCGCCGACGTTGCTGCCATGGGCAGACGCCCAGACCAATGTCGCCCTGCCGCTCGAACTGGCGGGCGTCCCGAAAAATGAAGCGCGCGCCCGGGCCGCCGTCGCCCTGGCGTCGGTCGGTCTCGGCGAACGCCTGTCCGCCCGTCCGCGCCAGTTGTCAGGCGGCATGGCCATGCGCGCGTCTCTGGCCCGGGCCCTGGTCACCCAACCCGACCTGCTGCTGCTCGACGAGCCCTTCGCCGCACTGGACAGCGTCACCCGCCGCCACCTGATCGAAGACCTGCATCACCTCTGGGCCGGCCGATCTCCGCGTCCCGCCATCGTCTTCGTCACCCACGACGTCGAGGAGGCGGTCTATCTGGCGGGGCGGACAGTCGTGCTCGACGCCGTCAGCGGTCAGGTCGCCATGGCCCGCCCGACCCCCGGCATCGTCCCGCGCCCCACCGGTTGGCGCGCCGATCCCGACTACCGCGAGACGGTCGAGAACCTCGCCGCCGCCCTCGCCCACGCCATGCCGGACCGGGTCGCATGAGCCGGTTCCTCGCCCCCCTTCTGCTGGTCGTCCTGCTGCTCCTGATCTGGGAAACGGCGTGCCGCTTGCTGCAGGTCCCGGTCTATTTCCTCCCGCCGCCCAGCGCCGTGGCCCTGTCTCTCGTCGAGCGGGCACCGCTCCTCGCAGGCTCGGCGCTCCAGACGTTCCGCATGGCGCTGGAGGCGCTGCTCGTCGCCGCCCTGCTCGGCGGCGGTCTGGCGCTTGCCGTCTCGATCAGCCGCTGGGCCGAAGACGCCGTTCGGCCTCTGGCCGTCGCCCTTCAGGTCACGCCCGTCGTCGCCATCGCGCCCCTGGTGCTCATCTGGGCCGGGCTCGACCACGCTGACCGCGCCGTTATCTCCCTCGCCGCCGCCGTCGCCTTCTTCCCCATTTTTTCGGGCGTCCTGACCGGGCTGAAGTCCGCCGACCCGGATCTGGAGCGTCTGTTCGATCTCTATGGCGCGACCCGGCTCCAGCGCCTCGCCCGCCTGCGCATTCCCGCCGCCCTGCCCTTCGCGCTGGAGGGTCTGCGCGTCGCCTCCGGTCTGGCGGTGATCGGCGCCGTGGTGGCCGAGTTCGTTTCAGGCTCCGGCGCGACCCAGGGCCTGGCCTGGCGCCTGCTGGAGTCCGGCAACCGTCTGCGCACGGCCGACATGCTGGCGGCGCTGGTCTGTCTGATGGTGATGGGTTTGGCGCTCAGCGGTCTGGTGGGCCTGGTGGAACGCCGCGTGAGAACGCATCTTTCCTGATCTTCGCGTTAGCGACGGATTAAGTCCGACGCGGATACCGTTAGCTCCCAAACTTTCGAGTCCGGAGCTGCTCTTGCGCCGCGCCCCCCGCCTGTCCCTCGGCCTTGCCACCATCGCCCTCACCGCGATCGGAGCCTCAGGCGTGGCTGAAGCGCAGACCACGGCGCCCGCGCGTTACCTGAACTGGGCCGGGCGCGGCGATGTCGCCATGCCGGCGTCAACCGTCGCGGACAGCCCTACGACCGCTGCAGCCCGGCGCCCGAACCGCGTCATTCCCCATGGCGGCGCGTATGAGGTCGCCCCGCCGCCGCCACTGACGTCAGAGGCGCCGCGCCGAACCCTGACCCCGGCCAACGCCTGGCTCCGCGCACCTGCGCCCGCCGCCGAGGCGCCGCCGCCTGCCCAACCTCCCGCAGCCCGCCTTGCGGCGGTCGCCCCGCCGCCCACCCGCGTGCCCGCCCCGATCCAGCCCCTGCCCGACTATCTTCCGGAACAGGGCGGGCGGGGCCAGCCGGTCCCGGCGGAGGTCGCCACCGCGACGCCCCAACCCGCTTCGGCCGCCGTAGACCCCGTCGTCGATCCCATGGCCCCTCGCCGGGACGCCTTCATCTTCCGCATGCGGCCGCCTTCATCGCCTGCCCCGACCGAGGCCCCGCCCCCGCAGGATCAGGCGCAGGCCGCCCCCGCTTCCGCAGCGACGGCCGAGCCGCGCCCTGTCGCCGTCGTCGCCGCCAACCCGGATGATCGTCCCGCCCAGCAAGGCGCCCGCTACTATTCGGTTCATCGTCAGACGGGGCGCGAGCCCGACGCCGTCAGTCTTCCCGCCCCCACCTATGTGGACGCCCTCGCCATCACCACGCCCGTGACCATCGCCTCGCAGGATCTGGCACAGCCGGATCAGGCGCCGACCCTCATCCGTGACGTTCAGGGTCGCGTCCGCGCCCAACCCGCCGCCCCTGAAGGCGACTACCAATGAGCGACACCATCACCGTGTCGCGTCTCCCTGATCTGATCGCCCTGGCCGAGGAAGGTTCCAGCGAGAAGCGCCGCGCCCTGCTGCGCGAACTGACCGAACACTTCTTCGGCTCGCCCGCGCGCACCGCCACCGAAGACGATCTGTACGGCGCCGTTCTCGCCAAGCTGACGGACGACATGGAGCTGGCCGTCCGCACAGAGCTTTCGGCGCGCTTCTCCTCGGCGCCCGACGCGCCGCACGCCCTGATCCGCCGCCTCGCCAACGATGAGGCGGCCGTCGCCGGCGCGGTGCTGACGCACTCCCCTGTCCTCACCGACGCCGACCTCCTCGGCGTCGTGCGTCGCCATGGTCAGGATCACCTGCGCGCCGTCTCGGCCCGCCCCTCCGTGTCCGAAGCCATCTCGGACGTGATCGTCGAGCGGGGCGATGACGAAACGCTGGGAGCCCTGCTGCGCAACGACGGCGCCCGTCTGTCCCGTAAGGCTTCCGAAGCGGCGGTGGAGCGCGCGAAGGCTAATCCGGGCCTGCACGAGGTCACCGTGTCACGCGCGACCCTGCCTGCAGACCTGCTGAACGACATGTATTTCGTGGTCGAGGCCCGGCTGCGAAACCAGATCCTTGAGCAAAACGCCCGCATGGATCCGGCCTTGCTGGAGGCGGCCCTGGCTGCCGGACGGGCCCGGATCGCCACCGACGACGGCGCCCTTCCGGCCGACTATTCGGAATGCCTCGCCTATGTCGAGGAGCTGAAGGCCGCGGGTCAGTTGACGCCCCAGATGCTGGCCCGCTTCCTGCGGTCCGGCGACGGAAGAACATCCTTCCTGATCGCCCTGGCCCAGTTGGCGGACATCGACTTCCACACCGCTCGCCAGATCGTCGACCGGCGTGAACTCGACGCCCTCGCCGTGGTCTGCAAGGCCGCCGATCTGGATCGGGCCCTCTTCCTCACCTACGCGGTCGTCCTGCTGAACGACGACGGCGACGCCATGGCCAAGGCCCACGCCTACGCCCGCATGTACGCTGAGCTCAGCCGCGAGGCCGCCCTCCGCACGCTGCGCTTCTGGCGCATGCGCCGCGGCGCCCAAGCCGCATAGCTGGTGGCTAGCGGCTAGTCGCAGACCTTCTGGTGGCGGAAGGGCGGCGCAAGGGATGCGGTCGCAGACTAGCGGCCAGCCACTAGCCACTAATCACTAGCCGCTTCACACACGCAAACGCCCGCCGGATCACTCCGGCGGGCGTTTTCATCTGTCCTCGCGGACGCTTACTTCTTGGCGCGGGCGACGCGGGCCGGCTTGCGACCGCCCTGACCCAGGCCCATCTGCTTGGCCAGATCCGAACGCGCCTTGGCGTAGTTCGGGGCGACCATCGGATAGTCCTTTGGGAGGTTCCACTTGGCGCGGTATTCCTCGGGGCTCATGTTGTACTTGGTGCGCAGGTGGCGCTTCAGCGACTTGAACTTGCGACCGTCTTCCAGGCAGATCAGGTAGTCCGGCGTGATCGACTTGCGGACCGGCACGGCCGGCTCACGGGGTTCCGGCTCCGGCTCGACCGCACCGGTCGAAACCTGCGACAGCGCGGCGTGGATGCTGGAAATCAGGCCCGGCACTTCCGAAGCCTGCACGTTATTGTTGCCGACGTAGGCCGAGACGATGTCGGCGGTCATTTCGAGGATCTGCGAGTTCTCTTCCATGGTGTTCCCAGCCACTGTTTCTCAGTTCGACTGGATCATCACCAGCCCCATAGGACGGTTTGAATAGAGTTGTTCGATTTTGAAAGCAATGACGCTCCGTCCCAATCTTGAGACAGAGACTCCCGGACAACAGCCCGGATACTGATCAGCGGCCGAAGTTGTCCGCCAACGCCAGCATCGCGGCCCGCTCAGGCGCCGAATAGTCATCCAGCGCTTCTTCCTCGCCGTCACGGATCGCTTTCAGTAGAGCCGGCGTCAGCGCAGACGACAGCGACCAGTTCCAGTATCTCAGAACCGTCTGTGCGCGGTCCACCGCCAGCATCTCGTAGGTGATCTGCACCCGTTCCCAGATCGGATCAGGCGATCCGTCCGCCAGGACTTCAGGCCGTCGCATCGAGCGCCACAGCGCCTGCAGCTCCCCGCGCCCCAGTCCTGTCGCCTTGCACAGGATGGCCAGCGGCTCGCCGCCCGGATCGCCCAGGATCTTGGCGCCGGTGATCGGCTTCACGCCGGACAGATAGGCGATCTCCGTCGCGATCTCGCGCGATAGCCCCAACTGCCCCGCAGCCATGACAGCCTCCTCGAGCCCGCCATAGGGGCTCTTGGCGATGGCCGCGCGGTTGCGCTGACGGCGCTCGATAAACTGTAGCGCCTTGCGCGAGACCGGGTCCTGCCAACCCTCTTCGGCGGCCATGGCGAAGACGTCTTCCGACACCTCCTGCATGACTTCGCGCGACACGGCGAACCGCTGAAGGATCGTCCTGCGATCATCAGGTCCGGCCCACCAGAACATCACATACGCGCCCGAAGGTCTCAGTTCCGGCCGCTTCAGCAGATGCTGCACCAGATGCCGTTCCGTCCGGCTCAGGCTGACCACGCCCTCCATCGCCACTTGGCTCAGGCGCGCCGTGCCGTTGCGCAGCACCGCTTCGATCACCGGGCTTTCGCCGAAACTCAGCAGGGTTTCGCACACGACTTCCGACAGGCCCCGACGACTGGCCATCATGAAGCGATGATCAACCGTCGCGTCCCGGGCGCAGGCGACCAGATCGGCATCCGACAGCGACGCGCATTGTTCGATCAGCAGGCCGGCGATCTCCGGTTCGTCCCGCAGCAGCATCCGCGCCAGCGCGTTCGGCAGCTCTGCCAGCGGCGCCAGCCGCGCGGCCACCCTGCGGCGATCTTCCGGTGACGCCAGTCTCAACATCTCGACCAGCAGATCGCCGGTCACGGCCCGCTCGAAGGCGTTGATCCGACTGGCCGGCAACGACACCACATCGGCCAGTCGCTTCAGCAGCGCATGGCGCGCGCGAAGAGTGGCGACAGGCGCGGTCTCCTCTGGCAGGGCGGCGGGATCAGACATCTCGGGTCGACCGTACAACCGGTGCGGTTAACCGGCTGTGACGGTCCTCAAAGCCCTTCGAACAGCGCGGTCGACAGATAGCGCTCGGCAAAGCTCGGGATGATCGCCACCACCGTCTTGCCCGCATTTTCCTCACGCGCCGCGACCCGGAAGGCCGCGGTCAAGGCCGCCCCTGACGAAATCCCGACCGGAATGCCTTCCACGCGCGCCGCCTTGCGCGCCATCTCGAAGGCGTCCTCGTTGGACACCTGCTCCACGCCGTCGATGACCGAACGGTCCACGATGGTCGGAATGAAGCCGGCGCCGATGCCCTGAATCTTGTGGGGGCCGGGTTCGCCGCCCGACAGCACGGGCGAGGCGGTGGGCTCGACCGCGATCATCTGCACCGAAGGCTTGCGCGCCTTCAGCGCCTGGCCGACGCCGGTGATGGTGCCGCCCGTGCCCACGCCCGCGATGACGAAGTCCACGGCGCCCGCCGTGTCGGCCCAGATCTCCTCGGCCGTGGTCTCGCGGTGGATGGCCGGGTTCGCGGGGTTGTCGAACTGGGCCGGACTGACCGCGCCGGGCGTCCGGTCCAGCAGGTCCTGCGCCATGGCGATCGCGCCCTTCATCCCCTTTTCGGCCGGGGTCAGCACCAGTTCCGCGCCCAGCAGAGCCAGCATCTTGCGGCGCTCCATCGACATGCTTTCCGGCATGACGAGGATCAGCTTGTAGCCCTTGGCCGCCGCCACGAAGGCCAGGGCGATGCCCGTGTTGCCGCTGGTCGGCTCGATCAGCACGCTGCCTGGACCGATCTTGCCCGCCTGCTCCAGCGCCTCGATCATCGCCACGCCGATGCGGTCCTTCACCGAGGCAATCGGGTTGAAGAACTCAAGCTTGGCCAGAACCCGCGCCTTGGGCTGATATTCGGCCGACAGCCGGGGCAGTCCGACCAGGGGCGTATCGCCGATCGTGTCGATGATGGAGTCGTAGATCTTGCCGCGGCCCATCTTGCGGTGGCGGCTGGCGTCGTACGAGGCGTCGGACATGAGGGGTCTCCGGGCGGCGTGGGGCGGTTACTAATGCACGATCTATGAGGCAGAGCCTATCTGATCTAGGGAAAGTCCGCGCCGCTGCAATGACCGGTGAAGCCTTTACCAGACTGGGGCGTTGGGCGAACAGTGCGAGTAAGAGCCGGGGGAGACTGACCACTGTCCGAGACGACTGCCGATATCGCCTTCCTCGATCGCGGGGGCGAGATGGCCGGGCGCATCCGTGCGTTCGATTGGTCGCGCACGCCTCTCGGTCCGCTTGCTGACTGGCCCCAAAGCCTGCGCACCGCCGTGGGCCTGCTGGTCGCGGCGCCCAATCCGATGGTCATCATGTGGGGTCAGGACGGCGTGCTGATCTACAACGACGGCTACGCCCGGTTCGCTGGTCGCCGTCATCCCGAACTGCTCGGCATGAAGGCCCGCGAGGGTTGGCCCGAGATCGCCGACTTCAACGCCAGCAACATCCGCCGGGGACTGGCGGCCGAAGCCTGGTCTCTTCGCGACCAGCAACTGACCCTGGATCGCGCCGGAGCGCCTGAGCCCGTCTGGCTGGACCTGGACTATGCCCCCGTGCCGGACGAGAGCGGCAAGCCCGCGGGCCTGATGGTCTTCGTTACGGAGACGACGGAACGGGTCGCGGCCGAGAGACGACAAGCCGAGACCAATGAACGTCTTGAGATCGCCCTGTCTGCCGGACGGGGTGTCGGCACGTGGGACTGGGACGTCGCCACCGACCGTGTGGTCGCCGACGCCCGTTTCGCCGAGATTTACGGTGTGGACCCTGCTCTGGCCCGCGATGGCGCGCCGATCTCGGAATTCTTCGCCGCCATGCATCCCGACGACGCCGGCCGCGTCGGCGAGGAAGTCGCTCGCACCCTGAAAACGCACGAACCCTTCCGATCGGAATACAGGCTGGTGCAACCTGATGGCGGTCTTCGATGGGTCGCGGCGGAAGGCCGCATCATTTCCGATGACACGGGCAAGGCAATCCGGTTCCCCGGCGTCACCTTCGACATCACCGAGCGACGCGAGACCGACGCCGCGCTCGCCGAGACCGGGACCCGCTATCACACCCTGTTCGGGTCCATCACGTCCGGCTTCTGCATCATCCAGATGAAGTTCGACGAAGCCATGCGCCCCGTCGACTACATGATCGTGGAAGGAAACCCCGCCTTCGAGGACATGACCGGCCTGCGCGACGCCAACGGCAAATGGGTGTCCGAGATCGCGCCCGGACTGGAACAGCACTGGTTCGATCTCTACGGTCGGGTCGCCCTGACCGGAGAGCCGGTTCGCTTCGAGAACCCCGCCGATATTTTTGGCCGATGGTACGATGTCGAGGCGCTGCGGATCGGCGACCCCGACGCTCACCGCGTCGCGATCCTGTTCAACAACATCACCGGACGGAAACTGTTCGAGGCCCGGCAGGCGGCGCTGATCGAGCTGGACGACGCCATCGCCTCGATCACTGACGCCAGCGAAATCGGATTCATCGCCGCACGCATACTCGGCGAAACCCTGAAGGCGTCGAGGGTGGGTTACGGCATCATCGATGCGGACAGCGAAACCATAGTCATCGAACGCGACTGGACCCGCGACGGGGCGCCCAGCGTGGCCGGCGTGCACAGTTTCCGCACCTATGGCAGCTACGTCTCGGACATCATCGCCGGCGAGCCGGCGGTCATTACCGATGTCGAGACCGACCCCCGCACCCGCGACGCGCCGGACGCGCTGCTCGCGTACGGGATCCGCGCCCTCCTCGATGTCCCCGTTGCGGAAAACGGCAGGGTCGTGGCCCAGATTCTGGTGCACGCTTCAGAGGCCAGAGCGTGGACGGACGGGGAAGTTACCTTCGTGCGCAGCTTCGCGGAACGCACCCGTGCCGCCATGGCGCGTCGCGCGGCCGAGCAGGCGTCCAGCCAGACGGCCGAAGAACTTCAAAGGCTTGCCGACAGCCTCCCCCTTCTTGTCAGCTTCGTCGGCACGGACCTGCGCTACGCCTTCGCCAACAAGGCCTATGCGGACTGGTTCGACGTGGACCCTCGCGGCCTCAAAGGCCAGCGGGTTCAGGATGTGGTCGGCGACGCCGCCTGGAGCGTCATGGGCCCCGTCGTTCGGCGCGCCTTGGGCGGCGAGTCGTTCGTCAGCGAACAGACCGTCGTCTACCCCCGTGTGGGCGAACGCCACGTCCGGTCCGAATTCGTGCCCCGCTTTGACGCGGACGGACAGGTCGACGGCTACTACGCGATGGTGCAGGACATTTCGGCCGAGCACGCGAACCAGCTCGCGCTTATCCGGTCTGAAGCCGAATTGCGCGACAGCGAGGCCCGCTATCGCACGCTGTTCGACACCATGGACGAAGGCTTCTGCATCATCGAATTCTTCGATGGACCGCACGGCCCGCTCAGCGACTACGTCCACGTCGAGGCGAACGCCGCCTACGCCGAGAACGCCGGCATCCCCAACGTCGTGGGGCAAAAGCTCCGTGAGATGGTGGGCGCCGAGGCTCAGGAATGGGTCGATCTGTACGGGGAAGTTCTTCGCACGGGCCGACCAATCCGCTTCGAGAAGGAACTGGAGGAAACCGGTCGTTGGCTCGAACTGGCCGCCTTCCGGGTTGAACCGCCCAGCCGCAAACAGGTCGCCGTCCTCTTCAAGGACCTGACCGAGCGACGCCGGGCCGAGGTGGCGCTCCGGACCAGTGAGGCCCAGTTCCGGGCCTTCTCCGAAGCTGTACCGAACCACGTCTGGGCCAGCCGCCCGAACGGCGACCTCTACTGGTTCAACAATCAGGTCTATGCCTACACCGGTCTCGCCGAGGGCGGGCTTGACGGGCCGAACGGCTGGGCCGCGATCGTCCATCCTGAAGACCTGGCCGATGCTGCGCAGGCGTGGGCGAGGGCCCTCAAGACGGGTGAGCTCTATCAGACCGAATTCCGCATCCGGCGCGCCGATGGCGCCTGGCGCTGGTTCGTCGTTCGCGCCGAGCCTGTCCGGGGCACAGACGGTGAGGTTACGGGGTGGGTCGGAGCGAACATCGACATCGATGACATCCGTCGCCAGGCCGCTGAACTTGAAGAGGTCAACGGCCAGCTGGAAATCCTCCTGGCGGGCAGCAAGGCGGAGCGGGATCGTCTCTGGACCCTGTCCGAGGACATGCTCGCCCGCGCCGACTACGCGGGCGGCCTGGTCGCCGTGAATCCGGCCTGGACCCGCACCCTGGGCTGGTCCGAAAACGAGCTTCTGACCAACCCCTATGCCGACATTATCAACCCGGAAGATATAGGTGCGACGACGGCGGCTTTGGCCGGGATGGGAGACACGGGCAAACCCACGCGCTTCGAGAATCTGATCCTCTCGAAGAGTGGCAAGTGGACGCCCATCGGCTGGACCGTCGCGCCGGAACCGGACGGCATACACTTCATCGCCGTGGGTCGTGATCTGACCGAGGACAAGGCTCGCGAAGCTCTGCTCGCGGAAGCCCGGGATGCCCTGCGCCAGTCTCAGAAGATGGAGGCGGTTGGCCAACTGACGGGCGGCATCGCTCACGACTTCAACAACCTTCTGGCAGGCATCTCCGGCAGCCTCGAACTGCTTCAGCGCCGGCTGCACGAGGGCCGTCTGTCGGGCGTCGAACGCTACATCGACGCCGCACAGGGTGCGTCCCAGCGCGCCGCCGCCCTGACCCAGCGCTTGCTGGCCTTCTCTCGCCGCCAGACGCTGGACCCCAAGCCAGTCGCCGTGAACCGCCTGATCGGCGGGATGGAAGACCTGATCCGCCGCACCGTAGGCCCGGACATCGAGGTCGAGGTTGTCGGCGCCGCCGGTCTCTGGACCACCCGCGTCGATCCCTCACAGCTTGAGAACGCCTTGCTGAACCTGTGCATCAATGCGCGGGACGCGATGGCGCCGAACCCCGGACGGCTGACCATCGAGACCGCCAACAAATGGCTGGATGACCGGGGCGCGAAGGAACGCGACCTCACCCCCGGTCAGTATGTCTCACTATGTGTGACCGACACCGGTTCAGGGATTCCCGCCGATATCGTCGACAAGATCTTCGACCCGTTCTTCACCACCAAGCCGATCGGTCAGGGCACCGGTCTGGGCCTCTCCATGATCCACGGCTTCGTGCGCCAGTCGGGCGGGCAGGTCCGGGTCTATTCAGAGCCGGACAAGGGCACGACCATGTGCCTGTATCTGCCCCGCTATACCGGCGAACTGGACGCGGCCGATCCGCTCGATCCCGTGCTGGCCGGGCATTCCGGCCATGGCGAGACGGTGCTGCTGATCGACGACGAGCCGACGGTGCGGATGCTGGCCGCCGAGGTTCTGGGCGACGCCGGTTACACGGTGATCGAGGCCATCGACGGCCCCTCGGGCCTGCAGGTGCTGAACAGCGGCGCCCGCATCGACCTGCTGGTCACCGATGTCGGCCTGCCCGGCGGCCTGAACGGCCGTCAGGTCGCCGACGCTGCCCGCGTCCAACGCCCGGACCTCAAGGTGCTGTTTATCACCGGCTATGCCGAGAACGCCGCCGTCGGCAACGGCCTGCTCGACGCGGGCATGGCCGTCCTGACCAAGCCCTTCGTCATGACCGACCTGATCAACAAGGTGGGCGAACTGATCGACAGCTGAGGCGCGGCGGGAGGATCAGAACTCCTCCCAGCCGTCTTCTCTCTGTGTCCCGCCGGCGCTGCCGCCGCCCGCGAAGGCCACGATCCGCGCCCGCTCGCGCATCAGCGGCGCCGGCGCGCCCGGGCGCGGTTTCAGCGTGTGGACCGTCGGCGGCGTGGCCGGGCGCGCGCCCGTCTCGAACCGCCCCACCAGCGCCGCCAGCTGCGCCGCCTCTGTCTTCAGGTTCGCCGCTGCCGCCGTGGTTTCCTCGACCATCGCGGCGTTCTGCTGGGTGACCTGATCCATCTGGTTCACGGCGGTGTTGACCTGCTGCAGGCCGGTCGCCTGCTCCTGGGCCGAGGCCGAAATCTCGGACACCAGCGCGTCCATCTCCGCCACCCGCACACCGATGGCCGACAGGGCAGAACCCGCCTCGTCCACCAGCTTCACCCCGGCCGCCACCTGGCTGGTGGAGGTCGAGATCAGCGTCTTGATCTCCTTGGCCGCCTCGGCCGACCGCTGGGCCAGTGACCGGACTTCCGAAGCCACGACCGCGAAACCGCGCCCGCTGTCGCCCGCCCGCGCCGCCTCGACGCCCGCGTTGAGGGCCAGAAGGTTGGTCTGGAAGGCGATCTCGTCGATCACCCCGATGATCTCGCCGATCTGCACCGAGCTTTTCTGGATCTCGTCCATGGCGGTGATCGCGTTGCGCACCACCTCGCCGGACCGCTCCGCTTCCAGCCGGGCGCCCGCTGCCGCCGTTGACGCCTGCCTTGCGCCCTCGGCGCTGCGCCGCACCGTGGCGGTGATTTCGTCCAGCGCCGCCGCCGTCTCTTCCAGGCTGGCCGCCTGCTGCTCCGTGCGTCGGGACAGATCATCCGACGCGGTCGAGATTTCGTCCGACCCGCCGCGCAGTCCGCCGACCGCCTCCAGCACCTGGGTCAGCGCGCTGCGCAGGCTACCGACCGCGGAGTTGTAGTCCTCGCAAATCCGCTGGTGCGCCCCGGTCATCTCGCCTTCGACCTGGGTGGTCAGATCACCCTCGGACAGGCGTGACAGGCTGGACGCCAACGCTTCGACCAGGGCCGTCTGCGCTTGCTCGGCCTCGACCCGCGCGGCTTCCCGTCGGCTGTTTTCCTGTTCCTCGCGCGTAATATCGACCGCCAGCTTGATCACCCGCACCGGCCGGCCATCGGGCCCCATGATCGGGTTGTAGGACGCCTGCAGCCAGACCTCGCGGCCACCCTTGGCCAGTCGCCGGAACTTGCCCGCCGCGAACTGCCCTTCATTCAACGACCGCCAGAAGGCGCTGTATTCCGCTGAAGCCGCGGCAGACGGTTCCATGAAGTTGCGGTGGTGGGCGCCCCGGATCTCCTCGATCGCGTAGCCCATGGTCAGCAGGAAGTTCTCGTTGGCGGTGATGATGGTGCCGTCGAGGTTGAACTCGATCACCGCCTGCGATCGCCCGATTGCGGCCATTCGCCCTTCCAGCGCTTCGACCTGATCCTGTAACGCCTGCTTCTCACGACGCTGACCAGCAAACATCGTAGCCTCCCCCGGGCAAGTCTTATGATGACGCCACTTATGGGTGTATACTTCCGTGTCGGAACTTTATGATTGGTTGTCCCTATCTCGCGGATAAACGCGTAGGCCGCCGGTAACTCCCGGTTAACGATCGGGGCGAGGTTCAGCGGCTTCTGGAAAGCACCCGCCGGGCCGGATCGAAACCGACGACCTCGCGGATGACGATCATGCTCTGATAGGCCCGAACGCCCTTCTCCGGCGTCATCTCGCGAATGCCGAACGCCTCGTAGTCGGCCATGGACGGAACCGCGACCGTCACAAGATAGTCGGTGGGGCCGGTCACGTCCCAGCAGCCCTGGACCTCGGCGCTGTCCCGCATCGACCGTTGGAAGCCCTCCATCACCTTGCGGTCCTGGGTGTTCATCTCGACCATCACATGCAGGACGATGCGCGGCTCGACGCGGCCGACATCGATCAGGGCGACGTCAGCGACGATCACCTCTTCGGCGCGCAACCGCCGCAACCGACGCAGCACGGCCGATTCCGACAGGCCCACGGCCTCCGCCGTAACCCGCGCGGGTTCCAGATTATCTCGACGGACGCGCTCCAGAAGGCGATGATCGAATTCATCCAGCGTGACGAATTTCGTCATATTCCACCTTTTCAGGACGATATCAGGCGCACACCAGCCTGAAATCGCCGGGAAGCGCAACCATACTTCCGCTAGGCTTCGTCCATGTCGATCGCCTTGGTCCGCCGCCAACTGTCTTCCCCCGCAGTCGCGGCAGCCCTGCCCTACGCAGCCCTCCTCGCGGGCATGGTGTCCCTGGCGATCGGCACATCCTTCGCCAAACGGCTGTTCCCCATCGTGGGCGCCGAGGGCACATCGGCCCTGCGGGTCGGCCTGTCAGCCCTGGTCCTCGTCGCCATCTGGCGGCCCTGGCGCTTCCGCCTGACCCGCGCAGATGCGGGACGCGTGCTGCTCTACGGCGTCGTGCTGGGCCTGATGAACCTCAGCTTCTACATGTCGCTGCGGACCATCCCCCTGGGTCTGGCCATCGCTATCGAGTTCTCCGGCCCGCTGGTGCTGGCGCTGATCCACGCGCGGCGGCTGATCCATTTCGTCTGGATCGCCTGCGCGGTGGTCGGTCTGGGCATGCTGCTGCCGATCCGGGGCGGCGCACACGCCCTCGATCCGGTCGGCATCGCCTTCGCCGCGGGGGCCGGTGTCTTCTGGGCGCTCTACATCGTCTTCGGGAAGCGGCTGTCGCACATGCACGCGGGCCAATCGGTCGCGCTGGGCATGAGCACCGCCGCGCTTGTCATCTTGCCCTTCGGCGTCGTCACCGCCGGGACCAGCCTCTTGCTGCCGTCCGTTCTGATCGTCGGCCTCTGCGTGGCTCTGGCGTCCAGCGCCCTGCCCTATTCGCTGGAGATGATCGCCCTGCGTCATATCCCCAAACGCACCTTCGGCGTCCTGCTGTCCGGCGAGCCTGCCGTCGGCGCCGTCGCGGGGCTGATCCTGCTGCACGAGAAGCTCAGCGGCCTTCAGTGGCTGGCCATCGGTTGCATCATCATCGCCTCGGTCGGCGCCATCCTGACCACGGGCCGCGAAGCCGCAGGCACCACCGACGCGCCGGTTCCCGCACCCCACTGAGCCTTTGCGGCCTCACCGCCGATCCCGCGGTGAAACGTGCGGTAATCGTCACTGGTTTTTCGGTTCGTATCCGGGTTGTATCAGCGGCGCGGGTTCGGCTCGGGGGAAGTTCATGTTTTCGATATCCAAAGTCGCTTGCGCGACCGCGCTCGGGCTCGTCCTGAGCCTGTCCGGCCTCGCCCCCGACGCGCAGGCCGACGACCGGATCACAAAAGCGCCCGCGGCGGCCTGGGTCCTGCCCTCGGAGGAGCCCGCCGCGACACCCGCCGCCGCCGGCGAAGGTCTGCGCCTGCTGCTGCTGGACACCCAGCTCCACGCCGAGACTGACCGTCAGGCCTTCTATGTCCGCACCCGCAGCGTCGCCCTGTCACCTCAGGGACTGGTCGCCCTGGGCAATATCACCCTGACCTGGAGCCCCGGCAGTCAGGACGTCGTCGTCCACCACGTCACCCTGCTTCGCGACGGCCAGACCATCGACGTGCTGGCCTCGCAGGACTTCGAGACCCTGCGCCGCGAGGAAAACCTGGACATCGCCACGCTCGACGGCCGCCTCACCGCCGTGCTCCAGCCCTCGGGACTGCGCGTCGGCGATGTGATGGACATCGCCTACACCATCACCTCGCGCGACACCCTTCCGGGCGAGCGACTGGCCCAGTCGGTCGATCTGAACATGCCCTTGAGCATCGGTCGCCAGCGCGTCCGCGCCAGCTGGCCCAGCACCATGAATGTCACCGTCCGCGCCGCGAACAACTGGATGTCCGTGCCTGTCCGGCGGTCCGGCGGCTACACCAGCTTCGACATCGTCCGCGACAACACCCAGCCCATCCTCGTGCCCGACGACGTGCCGGGACGCCTGCAGTCCATCAACCTGATCGACGTCAGCGCCTATCGCGACTGGGCCGAGGTCGCCGCCGTCCTGCAGCCCCTCTATGCCCAGTCCCGTCGGCTGGAAGCGGACTCGCCGCTTCAGGCCGAGATCGCCCGCATCCGCGCGCTGTCCGACGATCCCGCCGTCCAGGCCGCCGCCGCCCTGCGTCTGGTGCAAGAGCAGATCCGCTACGTTGCGCTGCTGATGGACGAAGGCGCCCTGACGCCCGCGACGGCGGACGACACCTGGCGCCGTCGGTTCGGCGACTGCAAGGCCAAGACCGCCCTGCTGCTCGCCCTGCTGGACGGGCTGGGCATCTCCGCCGATCCCGCCGCGGTCAGCATCATGCAGGGCGACATGGTCGGAAGCCGCCTCCCCACCCTCAGCGCCTTCGACCACGTCATCGTCCGGGCCTCCGTCGGCGGCAAGGTCTACTGGCTGGACGGCACCCGCATGGGCGACCGTGGGCTGGAGGACATTTCCGTCCCGCCCTTCCGCTGGGCCCTGCCCCTGCTGGCCACGGGCGCCGAGCTTGAACCGCTCGACGTCGCGCCGCTGACCTCCCCCCAGACCGAGACCCTGCTCGCTCTGGACGCCAGCGCAGGCCAGCACGCCCCGGCGGCCGTCACCGGATCGGTGGTCATGCGCGGCGAGGCCGCCACCGCCCTGAATGGCCAGCTCGGTCTCATCACCCCGGCCCAGCGCGATCAGGGCCTGCGCGCCCTGTGGTCGGGGATCATCGACCTGACGACCACAGACGAGATCGGCTCAACCTATGACGCGGAGGCCAACGTCCTGACCCTGACGGCCAGGGGCACGACGACGCTCGACTGGTCCGGCGAGGGCCTGATCCCGCCGGGCGCGACCTATGCCCCGATCGCTGTGACCGAACGCACCGCCGGTCCCTTCCACGACGCCCCGTTCGCGCTCATCCATCCGGTCTTCAACCGACAGCTTGTGACTGTCCGCCTGCCCGACGGCGGACGCGGCTTCCGCGTCTCCGGCGGCCAGTTCGATCGCACCGAACTGGGCTATCACATGAGCCGCAGCCTGAGGATCGATGGAGAGACCGCCACGATTGAGGTGCTGGTCCGCAGTCTGGTCCCCGAGATCACCGCCGCCGAGGCCGAGACCGGACGTCTGGCCTCGAACGCCCGGCCCGCCGACTATCCCCGCATCATCGCGCCCTCCGGCTACCGCCTGACCGACGCCGATCAGGCCGCCCTGTCGGCCGACGTCCCGACCACCGCCAGCGGCTGGCTGGATCGCGCCTACGCCCTGTCGCGCGCGGGCGACCGGGCCGGCGCCCTCGATGCCGCCGAACAGGCCGTGCGCCTGACGCCCGACAGCAGCGCCGCCCTCGCCAATCGCGGCGTCTACAAGTTCTGGGTGGGCGACCGTGTTGGCGCCGAGGCCGATCTGGACAAGGCGGTTGAGCTTGATCCGTCCGAGCGTGTCGCGATGAACGGCAACGCCCTGCTCGCCGATGCCGACGGTCGCTATCAGGACGTGGTCATCGAGATGTCCCGCGCCCTGCGTCAGGCGCCGACAGACACCTTCGCCCTCAACCTGCGGGGTCGCGCCTATCTGGCCCAGGGCCAGTATGACCGGGCGCTGCGCGATATCGACGCCCTCATCGTCGCCGCGCCGAACGCCATGTCCAGCAAACTGCTTCGCATCACCGCGCTCGAACTGGCAGGCCGGACCGGGGAGCTCGAGACCGCGCTGACGGATATCCTTCAGCAGAACCCGGACGATCCCAACGTCATCGCCACGGTCGCCGCCTACCGGCTGCGCGATGACAGGGCCCACGAGGCCTGGGACCTGCTCACTCCCCTGATCCGCACTCAAGCCGAGCCCGATCCCCGGCTGCTGATCCAGCGCGCGCAGGCGGCGATCCGTCTCGACCGGCTTGATGACGCCGCCGCCGATTTCGCCACGGTCCGCACCGCCTTCGCGGACAACGCCACCATGCTGAACAATCTGTGCTGGTCCGCGGCCTTTGAGGGGGTGATGCTGGATCAGGCCCTTCAGGACTGCAACGCGGCCCTGGCGCTCGTTCCGGGTGCCGCGGCCTACCTGGACAGCAAGGCCCGGGTGCTCCTGCAGCAGGGAGACGCCGCCGCCGCGCTCGAAATCTACGACGCCGCCCTGGCGAAGAATCCGGAGCTGTCGGCGTCCCTCTACGGCCGCGGCCTGGCCCGTATCGCCCTCGGGCGGACCGAAGAGGGTGAGGCCGACAAGACGGCCGCGCTCGCGATCTATGCCGACGCCGCCAGTGATTTCGAGAACTATGCACCGGTGGCGGGGGCCGCTCGCCCCTGATCTTCACCTCCGGTTAACCACGATCCCGCATCCGTTGAGCTCTGTTCAGGGGCTCTGTTTGCGCAATCTCGCCGCCGCCGTCGAAGCGATCGACCCGCTGGTCGTGACCGGCAAGGTCGCCGGCGTCAGCGGCCTGCTGATCGAGTCGCGCGGCGGGCTCAGCCGTCTCGCCGTCGGCGCCCGCGCCGAGATCGCGCGCGGCCGTGGCCTGACGCCCCTGCCCGCCGAGGTCGTCGGCTTCCGCGACGCCAAGGCCCTGCTGATGCCCTTCGGCCCGGTCGAGGGCGTGGCCCCCGGCGCCGATATCCGCATCATCGACCAGGCCGCCAGCGTCCGCCCGACCACCGCCTGGCTGGGCCGCATCATCGACGCCTTCGGCCAGCCCATCGACGGCAAGGGTCCTCTGCCCCAAGGCCCCGCCGCCTACCCCCTTCGGGCGCCTCCGCCTCCGGCCCACTCGCGCGGTCGCGTGGGCGAGCGGCTGGATCTCGGCGTCCGCTCGATGGACGTCTTCACCACCACCTGCCGCGGCCAGCGCCTGGGCATCTTCGCCGGTTCGGGCGTCGGCAAGTCGGTGCTTCTGTCAATGTTGGCCAAACAGGCGACCTGCGACGTCGTCGTGGTCGGCCTGATCGGTGAACGGGGCCGCGAAGTCCGCGAGTTCGTCGAGGAGACCTTGGGCGAGGAAGGCCTGCGGCGCGCCGTGGTCGTCGTGGCCACCTCGGATGAACCGGCGCTCAAGCGGCGTCAGTCCGCCTATATGACCATGGCGATCTCGGAGTATTTCCGGGATCAGGACCTCGAGGTCCTGTGCCTGATGGACTCGGTCACCCGCTTCGCCATGGCCCAGCGCGAGATCGGCCTGGCCGCGGGCGAGCCGCCGACGACCAAGGGCTATACGCCCACCGTCTTCACCGAACTGCCCAAGCTTCTGGAGCGGGCCGGCCCGGGCCCGGTGCGTCCCGACGGCACGACGGCCGGTCCGATCACCGCCCTGTTCACCGTGCTGGTGGACGGCGGCGACCATGACGAGCCCATCGCGGACGCCGTGCGGGGTATCCTCGACGGCCACATCGTCATGGACCGCAAGATCGCCGAGCGCGGCCGTTTCCCGGCCATCGACGTGCTGAAGTCCGTCAGCCGGACCCTGCCCGGCTGCCAGACCCCGCCCGAACGCGAGCTGAACAAGCGCGCCCGCCAGTGCCTGTCGGCCTATGCGAACATGGAAGAGCTGATCAAGATCGGCGCCTATCGCACCGGGGCCGACCCCATCGTTGACCGCGCCATCGCGCTCAATCCCGCCCTCGAAGGGTTTCTGGGTCAGGACAAGGACGATCACACGTCTCTTTCCGATTCATTTACCCGCCTCGAGGCAATCCTGAACCAGGGCATGATCAGCCAGTGACCGGAGTGAACAAATGACCGCCTGGGCTCAATCGCTGATCCGCATCTCGAACTACGAGGTCGAGACCCTTCAGAAGCGCCTCGCCGAGATCACCGCCCGCCGCGCCTCCGCCGAGATGCGTCTGGCCGTCCTCGACGCCGAAGCCGAGGTCGAGCAGGAACGCGCCCGTCAGGACGCCGAGGCCGGAATGCTGCTGCAGGCCTATCTGAATGGCTGGAAGCTGCGGAAATCCGCCGCCGAAACCGACGTGGTCGAGATCGACGCCGAGGAAGTCGGCGCCCGCGACGCCCTGACCGGGGCCTTCGAGGAACTGAAGAAGTTCGAACACGTGGCCGAGACCACCCGCCTCAACGCCATGCTCGCCGCCGGCAAGCGCGAAACCGCCGCCTTCGACGAAATGGGCCTGCGTCGGCGTGCCGGCTGATCTGTCCAGCCTGAGCCGACGGACCCTCCTCGGCTCCAGTCTGGCGCTCGCCGCCTGCGATCGTTTCGCGGCGGCCGAGCCCGCGCCCGGCCCGGAGCCGGTCCCGCTGAAGTCCATCGCCCCCTGCCCCTTCGGCACGACCGGCATGACCGGCCAACTGGATCAGGCCTTCTGGGTCGAACAGACCCTTCGCCACGCCTCCCAGCTGACTCCCGAATGGGAGCTCAAGATGGAGCGCACCCTCGGCGCCAACTTCGCCTACGACTTCAGCGCCGCCGACCGGGTCGTCGACTTCGCCCACGGCAATGGCCTGCGCGTCCATGGGCACACCCTGATCTGGTATTCCCAAGGCGGAGAGGTCTTCAACGCCTCGGTCCCGCGCGACAGGTTCGTGGCCGAATTCGACCGCTACATCGCCGCCGCCGTTGGACGGTATCGCGGAAAGATGGTCGGCTGGGACGTGGTCAACGAACCCGTCTCCGAGGACGGCTCCGGCCTGCGCGACTGCCACTGGTCCGAAGCCTTGGGCGTCGAAGGCTATATGGTCCGCGCCTTCCAACAGGCGAAAGCCGCCGACCCGGACGCCATCCTGTTCCTGAACGAGTACAATCTCGAGAACATTCCGGCCAAGGGGACGACCTTCCTCAAGCTGATCGAGAAGCTGCTCAAACTCGGCGCTCCCATCGGCGGCATCGGCACGCAGTCGCACCTGAACATCGAAATTCCAGCCGGAAACATCACCAGTTTCTTCCGCGACGCCGCCTCGCTGGGCCTGCCGATCCACGTCTCGGAGCTGGACTTCTCGCTCAAGCGCGATGGCGGGAACATGCCCGACCTGCGCTCGCTCGCCGACAAGCGCGTCCAGCAGGTCGCCCGCGTCGGTGAACTGGCCGAGGCCTTCATGGCCCTGCCCGAGCGCCAGCGGTACGCCTTCACCACCTGGGGCCTGCGCGACAGCGACAGCTGGCTGCTGCGCATCGAGGGCAAGAACAACCCGGACGACAGCCCTCTGCTGCTCGACAACGCCGGCCGCGCCAATCCGGCCTATCAGGCGGTGGTCGATGCATTTACGGGGCGGGCGGGCGCCTAGGCTTCCGCCGCCACGATCCCCGCCGCCGTCAGCGCGGCCAGAAGCCCTTCGACCGCCGCTCCAACCTTCTCCACGTCACGGCCGCGCACGACCAGATTGGTCCCGATCTCTCCGACCGAGCCATGGCCGAACGGATAGCTGCCGAAGCTGACCTCGCGCTCGGCCTTCGCCGCCGCCGTCAGGATGTCGGCGATCGCGCCTTCGCCCACGCCGCTGACCCTGACCGTGCGCGACAGCACAACCGCCCCGGTCCGCAGACGCGGAGCCACATCCTCCAGCATCGCCGTCATGATCTTCGGCACGCCCGCCATCACGAAGACATTGCCGATCTGGAAGCCCGGCGCGTCCGTCACCGGATTGGCGATCAGGCTTCCCCCCTCCGGCACACGCGCCATTCGCCGTCGCGCCGCGTTGAACTCGCCGGGCCCATAGCGCTTCTCCAGGATCGCCACCGCGTCCGGATGTTCGGGCAGGGCCACGCCGAACGCCCTGGCCACCGCATCGGCGGTGATGTCGTCGTGCGTCGGCCCGATGCCGCCGGTGGTTAAGACATAGTCATGCGCCGACCGCAGGGCGTTCAGGTTGTCGACGATCTGCTCGGTCCGGTCCCCGACCGTCCGCGCCTCCCTGAGGTCGATCCCCAGCGCCGTCAGGAAGCGGGCGATGGTGTTCAGATTGGTATCCTGCGTCCGGCCGGACAGGACTTCGTCGCCAATGATCAGGACGGCGGCGGTAGGGGATGCGTCGGTCATGGCTCCAAGCTAGAGACTGCGCCATGCGCTTCAAGTCTGCTCTCGAACGCGGAACCCTGATCCGTCGCTACAAGCGCTTCCTCGCCGACGTGACGCTGGCGGATGGGTCAGAGACCACCATCCACGTGCCCAACCCCGGCGCCATGCTGGGGCTGACCGAGCCGGGCCTGCCGGTCTGGATGTCCCGTTCGCCGGATCCCAGGCGAAAGCTGCCGCTGACGCTGGAAATGATCGACCTGCCCGGCGCCGGACTGGTCGGGGTCAACACCATGAACCCCAACCGCATCGGCGAGGCCGCCATCGCCGACGGTCTGATCCCCGAACTGGCCGGCTATCCCGTCCTGCGGCGCGAGGTCCGCTATGACGAGAACAGCCGGATCGACATTCTTCTGCAGGGTTCTCCCGCCCCTCATGCAGAGGGCGACGACGGCTGGGGAGAGCTTGCGCCGTCGCGCCCCTCCGCCTGGGTCGAGATCAAGAACGTCCACTTCAGCCGCACGCCCGGCCTCGCCGAGTTTCCCGACTGCCGCAGCGAGCGGGCCGTCAAGCATCTGAAGGCGCTGGAGCGGGTCGTGGACGCCGGCGACCGCGCGGTCATGCTGTTCGTGCTTCAGCGCATGGACTGCAACGCCTTCACCACCGCCGACGACATCGACAAGGCCTACGGCCCCGCCCTGCGCGCGGCTGCCTCCCACGGGGTTGAGGTTTTGTGCTACAGTTGCCACCTGACGCCCGAAGCGATCCGGCTGGATCGCGCCTTGCCATGGCGGCCCTGATTTCGACAAGGGCCGCGCCGAAAGACGACGCATGTACGAGACCCCTGAACTGGACACCGACCACTTCGTCCGCACTCACGAGATCCGCGTCCATCAGGACGAGGAAGCCTGGGAAGGTATGCGCGCCGCCGGCAATCTGGTCGCCCGCGCCTTGGACATGATCACCGAGCACGTCGTGCCGGGCGTCGCCACGGGCCGTCTGGACGACCTGATCCGCGAGTTCACCCTCGACAACGGCGGCCTGCCCGCCTGCCTTGGCTACAAGGGCTATGAGAAGACCGTCTGCACCTCGATCAACCACGTCGTCTGCCACGGCATTCCGGGCGAGAAGACGCTGAAGGACGGCGATATCGTCAACATCGACCACACCGTCATCGTCAACGGCTGGCATGGCGATTCCAGCCGCATGTTCCCGGTCGGCAATGTGAACGCGCGCGCCCGGAAGCTGATCGACGTCACCTACGACTCGCTCGACGCCGGTCTGGCGATGATCAAGCCGGGCAACACCTTCGGCGACATCGGCTATGCGATCCAGCAGGTGGTCGAGGCCCAGCGCATGTCCGTCGTCCGCGACTTCTGCGGCCACGGCATCGGCCGCATCTTCCACGACAGCCCCAACGTCCTGCACTACGGCCGCCGTGGCGAGGGGGCGACGCTGAAGAAGGGAATGTTCTTCACGGTCGAGCCCATGGTCAATCTGGGCAAGCCGCATGTGAAGGTTCTGTCCGACGGCTGGACCGCCGTCACCCGCGACAAGTCCCTGTCCTCGCAGTGCGAACACACCATCGGGGTGACCGACGACGGTTGCGAACTGTTCAGCGCCAGCCCCGCCGGGCTGTTCCGCCCGAAGTTCTGACCCGGGCGAAAAGCGCTTTCGCGGGAACAACCTTCAATAATCGCCGTTTTTCCTTCGGCTCGGAGGGCCAACAGGAGAGGTCGATGTTGAAGATTTTTGTGCTTGGAATGGCGATCGCCGCCGTCCCCGTCATCATGCCGGCCCCGGCCGCCGTGGCCTATGATCCCTGCCAACGCGCGACCAATGCGTACCGGCAGGCCGTCGCTGAACGCGACGCCTATTGCGAGGCGAACCGGGTTAACCGCTATCTCTGCCTGACGCCGGGCACGCGCGGCCAACGCCTTTACCAGCGCGTGGTCAACGCGCGTGAAGCCATGGCGGACGCCTGTCGCTGACGCGACCATAGATTGAGCACCCGAACATCTTGAGGCAGTCTGGCGGCTGGAGACCCCATGCCGCCAGACCCGCCTCTGAGCACGCCCCATCACGCCGGTCATCGTGAGCGGCTGCGTGACCGCGCCCGGGGCGCCGGCATCCACCATCTGCCCGACTACGAACTGCTCGAGCTCTTCCTGTTCCGCAGCCAGCCCCAAGGCGATGTAAAGCCCATCGCCAAGGCGCTTCTGACCCGCTTCGGCTCGCTCGCCGCCGTCCTCGCCGCCTCGGTGGAGGATTTGATGACCGTCAAGGCTGAGGACACCCGCGGCAGGCTGAAGGGCGTCGGCGCCGAAACCGCCCTGGACCTCGCCGCCCTGCACGAGGTCGCCCGTCGCGTCACCAAGGAGGAAGCGGGCAAGCGCACCGTCATCTCCTCCTGGACCGCCCTGGTCGCCTATGTCCGCCTGTCGCTCCAGCATGAGCCCCGCGAACAGTTCCGCGTCCTCTACCTCGACAACCGCAACCAGCTCATCCTCGACGAGATCCAGAACCGGGGCACCGTCGACCACGCCCCCGTCTATCCGCGCGAGGTGGTGCGCCGGGCGCTGGAGCTGTCGGCCAAGTCGATGATCATCGTCCACAACCACCCCTCCGGCGACCCGACCCCGTCGCGCGCCGACATCGACATGACGCGTCAGGTCGTGGAAGCTGCCCGCGCGCTTGGCCTCTCGGTCCACGACCATCTGATCGTCGGCCGGGATGGCGTGGCCAGTTTCAAGCAGCTGGGGTTGATGTAACCTTCGCTGTTCGTTTTGAGGTTCCATGACCACCACCCGCCGCACCCTCCTGACCGCCGCGCCCCTGACGGCCCTCGCGACCGCCGCCGTGGCTCAAGCGTCCACGGCCCCCGCCGTCATGATCTCCACCTGGGATTTCGGCGCCGCCGCAAACGCCGCCGGCTGGGCCGCCCGTCAGGCGGGCGGCTCGGCTCTGGACATGGTCGAGGCCGGCGGTAAGGTCGCGGAGCTGGATGAGAGCAATTCCTCGGTCGGCCTGGGCGGCCTGCCGGACCGCGACGGCCACGTCACCCTCGACGCCTGCGTCATGACTTGGGCCGGCGACATCGGCGCCGTCTGCGCGCTCGAAGACGTCGTCCACGCCGTCTCGGTCGCCCGCGCGGTGATGGAGAAGACGCCCCACACCATGCTGGTCGGACCCGGCGCGCGGGCCTTCGCCGTCGATCAGGGCTTCCCCACGCAAAACCTGCTGACGCCCCGCGCGGAGGCCGCCTGGCGCGAATGGCTGATCACCGCGCAGTACGCCCCGCGCGCCAACAGCGAGAACACCGACTGGCGCGCCATGCCCGGTGGGCCCGGCAACCATGACACCATCGGCCTGATCGCCATCGGGGCCGACAATCACATGGCCGGCGCCTGCACCACCTCCGGCATGGCTTTCAAGATGCGCGGCCGGGTCGGCGACAGCCCCCTGATCGGCGCGGGCCTCTACGTCGATGACGCGGTCGGCGGGGCCACGGCCACCGGCGTGGGCGAGGATGTCGTGCGCGTCGCCGGCGCCCATTCGGTGGTCGAGGCCATGCGCCAGGGCCTTGATCCCACCGCCGCCTGCCGCACCGTGATCGAACGTCTGGCCCGCCTGCGGGGAACGAAGGTCGCCGCCTCCCAGGTCGCCCTGCTGGCGCTGGACAAACAGGGCCGTGCGGGCGCCTTCGCCCTGCAGCCCGGTTTCACCTACGCCGTCACCGACGCCACGGGCCGGACCCGCATAGAGCGCGCCGGAGCCCTGTTCGCCTCATGACGACCACAACCCTGACCACCGACCGCCTGACCCTCACCCCGGTCCAGGCCTCGGACTTTCCGGACCTCACCCGCCTTTGGGGCGATCCGGCCTTCGCCACCGCCATCTTCCCCGCCGCCCTGTCCAGCGAGGATGTCTGGTTCCGCCTGCTGCGCGATATCGGTCACTGGGAGGCGCTGGGCCACGGCAACTGGTCGATCCGCGAAACTGCGACCGGCGAGTATGTCGGCAGCGTCGGCGTCTTCGACTATCGCCGCCTGATGGACCCGCCCTTCGACGCGCCCGAGCTGGGCTGGGGCGTCGCGCCCCGCCATCAGGGCAGGGGTCTGGCGTTCGAGGCCCTGTCCGTCACCCTCGCCTGGGCCGACGACGCCCTCAACGCCCCCCGCACCGTCTGCATGATCGCCCCCGACAACGCCCCGTCCCACGCCCTGGCCAGACGCGCCGGCTACGTCCCGTACGCCGAGACCACCTACAAGGGCGCCCCCGTCGTCCTGCTGGAGCGGCTGTCAGCCTGACATTAAGGTTTACGCGGCATTGTCCGGTCTGAACTCCGGAGTGCGTCCGCCCATGCCCATGTCCGTCGAAGACCTTCGCGGTCACCTGACCGAGGCCTTCCCCGACGCCGAGATCGCCATCGACGATCTGGCGGGTGACGGCGATCACTATCGTGCGCGCATTGTCTCGACCGCCTTCGCGGGTCTGCCGCGCGTCCGGCAGCACCAGCTCGTCTACGCCGCCCTGAAGGGCAAGATGGGGGGCGAACTGCACGCTCTCGCTCTCGAAACATCGGTCCCGGCGGAGGGCTGACCCCATGCGTTACCGTCCTTTCGGCAATGTCGGACAGGCCGTTTCGGTCATTACCCTCAGCCTCAGCCCCCGCGATATCGCGGGCGGCCCGGAAGCCGGACGCGAGCTGATCTATTCGGCGCTGGAAGCCGGCATCAACAGCTACCGCCTGACCTCCGCCGATCCGGTGCTGGCCGAGGTGCTGGGCGAGGCCCTGCGCAATGTTGATCGCAAGCTGCTGCAGGTGTCCCTGACCCTGGGCGCCGGCGACGGCCGCCGCGGCTCGGACCGGGATTTTTCCGCCGAAGGCATGACCAGCGCCATCGACCGCGCCCTGCACGCCTCGGGCCTTGGCTGGTTCGATCTGGCCGTGCTGGATCAGCCTGAAGACCACGAACTGCCCCAGTCGTCGCTGAACGCCCTGAAAGCCCTGCGCGCCACCCAGCGCGTCCGCCTGCTGGGCATCTCGGGCGAGGGCGAGGTGATGGACACCTATGTCTCGACCGGCGCCTTCGACGTCCTGTTCACGCCCTATCACGTCAACTCGCCCTGGCAGATCCGGTCGCGCCTGCGCGACGCCCGTGATCGGGACATGGCCATCTTCGTCTACGGCTACTTCCCCGAGGCCCTCGACACGGTGAAGAAGGCGACGACGGCTCACGAGGAAAAGAAGGGCTTCTTCGGCTTCGGCAAGTCCGCGGCCCGCCCGAAACACGACCCGTTATCGGGTGTCGGCACCTTCGCCTTCCTGCATCAGACCAACGCCTGGTCGGCCGAAGCCATCTGTCTGGCCTACGCCCTGACCGATCCCTCGGTCGCCAGCGTCATGATCGACGCCCCGACCGTCGAGCGCCTCAACGAACTGTCCATGGTCCCCGACCGCGACCTGCCGCCGGGCCTGGCCGCGCAGATCGAGATGGCCCGCGTCGCCGGCGCCAAGGCGGCCTGACCTGGGCCTATCGGGACGCGCGAGCGGCATCCGGACCCGAAGATAGAGGCGCTGTGGGCGCGCCGTCGGGTCATCCATGACGCCGCATGCCCTTGACCCCCGGCCTGCGCGACCCTAGCTGACGGCCTTCACTGAAAGGCCCTCCCGTGACCGATCAAGCTGTCGCAGACCCCGTCCACGCCTTCATCGCCGACACCGTCGCCCAACATGACGTGGTCTTGTTCATGAAGGGCACCCCGGACGCGCCGCGCTGCGGCTTCTCCTCGCTCTCGGTCCAGATCCTCGACCATGTCGGCGCGTCGTTCGTCGGCGTCGACGTGCTGCAGGACGAAGCCCTGCGCGAAGGCATCAAGACCTTCACCGACTGGCCGACCATCCCCCAGCTCTACGTGAAGGGCGAGTTCGTGGGCGGGTCGGACATCATCCGCGAGATGTTCAACGCCGGTGAGCTTCAGACCCTCATGACCGACAAGGGCGTGCCGCTGGGTCAGGAAGACTGATGGCCCGTCCCCAGCTGGAGCCGCGCGAGGACCGCGAGATCTTCGTCCTCCCGCTGGAGGTCCGTCCCGAACACATCGACGAGAACGGCCACGTCAACAACGTGGTCTATGTCGGCTGGCTGCAGGACGCGGGCACCGCCCATTGGAACGCCAGCTTCGATGAGGCCACCCGCACGAAATGGTCGTGGGTCGGGGTCCGGCACGAGATCGACTACTTCCGTCCCCTCATGCCTGACGCCGTCGATGTGAAGGCGCGCACCTGGGTCGGCGACCCGCAGGGTCCACGCTTCAATCGCTACGTCCGGATCGAGGATGCCGAGGGTCGCCTGTGCGCCCAGGGCGTGACCGAATGGGTGCTGGTGGACTCCACGACCATGCGGCCGCACCGCATCCCCGCGGACATGCTGCCGGCCTTCGCCAAACAATAGTCTGACGCCAAATTGAGAAGGGCCGGAACGCTGTGCGCTCCGGCCCTTTCGTTCGTTCAGAGCCGGGTCGGGTTCAGCAACCGCGCCTGCGTCCCGGGCTCGACGCCCAGTTCGCTCAGGGACCAGCTGACCTCCACCCCGTCCGGGACCAGCGCCTTGCACAGGTCCTCGGCGGTGCGGCGCAGGGCGATGTTGGTCACCCCGTCATCCGCCGGGGTCAGATCGACCGCGAAATGGGTCGTGTCCGTACAGCCGTTGGAGTCGACACGGGCCATCAGTCGACCGTCCACGATCCGCGCCGAGCGCACCGCTTCCAGCGTCGGTTTGGCATGGTCGGTCCAGTTGACCGTGACATCCCGTTCACCGGACTCGTTGGCCCAGATGACGCAGCCCGACAGCAGCGGCGCAGCCAGCGCCGCCGCGATCAGTATGCGGATCACTGACCCGCGTCCGCCGGCGACTGATGCACGACGCGGGTGGTCGGCTTGTCGGTGGCGATGATGATGCAGCCGCCCAGCGACGGAGCAGCGATGGCGAGAGCGAGCACGAGGGCGAGACGACGCATGTGGAAATCCCCTTCCAGACAATGAGAGCGCTTCTTGACGAAGCTTGAGCACAATCTGCCGCCTGCCGGGTGGAAAGACACGTGAACAATCGGACAGGCGGCCCTTGTCTGGATCGGCATCCGGCATAGCTACCGTTCCGATCCTCCCCGGAGCCCTTCATGAGCCAGTTGTTCACCCCGCGCGCCGTCGGTCCCCTGACCCTGCGCAATCGCATCGTGGTCGCGCCGATGTGCCAGTATTCGGCGGTCGACGGCGTGCCTCAGCCCTGGCACGCCCAGCACCTCGGACGACTGGCCCTGTCCGGCGCCGGTCTGGTCATCGTGGAAGCAACGGGGGTGGAGGCCGAGGGCCGCATCAGCCCCGCCGATACCGGCCTGTGGAATGACGATCAGGAGACCGCCTTCGCCGCGCTGCTCAGCGGCATCCGCAGCTATTCCGACACCCCCATCGGCATCCAGCTGGGTCACGCGGGCCGCAAGGCCTCCACGACCCCGCCCTGGCACGGCAGCGAGGCCGTCAGGCCCGAGGACGGCGCCTGGACGACCTCCGCCCCCTCCGCCATCCCGTTCAAGCCGGACTGGCATACGCCGGTCGCGCTGGACGAGGTCGGGATGCAGCGCATCATCGACGCCTTCGTCGCCGCCGCGGGTCGCGCGCTACGGGCCGGTTTCGATCTGGTCGAACTGCATGCCGCCCACGGCTACCTGCTCAGCGAATTCCTCTCCCCTGTCTCGAACAGGCGCACGGATGACTACGGCGGCTCCAACGAGAACCGCATGCGCTTCCCGCTGCGGGTCGCGCAGGCCCTGCGCGACGCCTGGCCCCGCGACAGGGCCTTGGGCATCCGTTTCAACGGCTCGGACTGGGTCGATGACGGCGTCAGCCTCCAGGACGTTCAGGCCTTCGCCAGGGCCGTGCACGCCATCGGCTACGACTATCTGCACGTCTCGTCGGGCGGCAATGTCGCGGCGGCCCGTATTCCGGGCGGCGAGCCGGGCTATCAGCTGCCGTTCGCGGAGGCGGTGAAGGCCGCCGTGCCCGAGGCCAACGTCATCGCCGTGGGCATGATCTACGACCCGGCCCAGGCCGAGGCCATTGTCAGCGAGGGCAAGGCGGACTTTGTCGGCATCGCCCGCGCGGTGCTGGACGATCCCCACTGGGGCCACCATGCCGCGGTCGCCCTGGGCGTCCCCGAGGGTTTGCCGAAACAGTATGAGCGGGCGGGCCAGAAGACCTGGCGTGCCTATGACCGGGTCCACCCGGCCGCCTGAGGTCAGGCCTCAGGTCGAGGGCGTCAGCTGGTAGGGGTTCTCGACGGAAACGCGGGACCCCGGCGCCAGCCCCAGTTCCTCGAATGACCAGCGCATCTCCACGCCCTGCGGCTGCGACCGGGTGCAGCGATCCTCATTGATGCGGCGCAGGGTGATGACCGAGCCGCCGCCGGCCTGCCGCACGACGGCGGTCAGATCGGCCTTTTGGGTGCAGCCGTTCGAGCTGACCCAGAATACTGCCTGATCCTGCCCGATCGCAGCGGCGTGGATCGGCTCAAGTTGGCCGGGCAAGACCTCGGCGCGGTCATTGGCGCCCGACAGCCAGCGCCCGGCGGTCGTGCATCCCGACAGGGCGACGCAGACCAGCAGCAAGGCCGCGAACGGCGCTGACGACTTCATTCCGACCTCCCGCTGAATCCTTGGCCCAGCGCAATGTGCCTTTGTTCGGCCCGGAAGTGAACCGCCCCCCGCCGGCCGCCAAAGCAAAAGGGCCCCGGATTGCTCCGGAGCCCTTCAACTTTGATTGCGCTGACGCGCCAGACCTTACGACGAGTAGTATTCGACGACCAGGTTCGGCTCCATCTTCACCGGGTACGGCACGTCGGCCAGTTCCGGCACGCGGACGTAGCGGACCGAGAAGCCGCGATCACCAAGCTCGAGGTAGTCAGGCACATCGCGTTCCGACGACTGCTGGGCTTCGAGCACCAGCGCCATGGCGCGCGACTTTTCCTTGACCTCGATGACCTGGCCCGGCTTCACGCGGTACGAACCGATGTCGACCTTCTTGCCATCGACGGTCACGTGGCCGTGGCTGACGAACTGACGAGCGGCCCAGACGGTCGGGACGAACTTGGCGCGATAGACGATCGCGTCCAGGCGCGATTCCAGCAGGCCGATCAGGTTTTCCGAGCTGTTGCCCTTGCGGCGCGTGGCTTCGGTGTAGGTCGCGGAGAATTGCTTCTCGGTGATGTTGCCGTAGTAGCCCTTCAGCTTCTGCTTGGCCTTCAGCTGCAGACCAAAGTCAGAGACCTTGGACTTGCGGCGCTGACCGTGCTGGCCGGGGCCGTACGAACGCTTGTTCACCGGGGACTTCGAACGGCCCCACAGGTTTTCACCCATGACCCGATCGAGTTTGTACTTGGCGCTGTGGCGCTTGGACATAAAGTCACTCTCTATAGCGATGCGGCCCGGTCCCTCCCCAACTGGAGAGACAATCCCAACGGCGGTCCACGCATCATCCGTCATAAATCCCGCGCCCGACCGGAGTCGGGTGCGCGAAGGCGGCGCTTATGCCCATGGACAGCTCCTGAGTCAACGCTGCGGCCGTCGGATCGCCCCCTTAGCGGAGCTCCAGCACGACCAGCGCCTTGGCCGGCAGCCGGGCGATCAGCACCCCGTCCTCGATCCGCGCACCCCGGAAGGCGGTCGGGGCGATCGTCGCGGGCTGTTCAAAGGTGTTGTGCGCATCCATCCGGTCGGATGTCAGCACCTGCCCCGCGACGGTCCGCCCATGCGCGCCGTCCAGCCGGATGCGGACCTCGGTCGCCTGCGCCGGATCCAGATTGACCAGCGCCACATGCACCCGCCCGTCGTCACTGCGCGCGGCGGTCACATCGACCCTGTCGGCGCCTTCCGCCTCCAGCGTCACCGGCAGAACCGCGGCGTTGCGGAACGGCTTGTAGAGCATGAAGGCGTGATAGGTCGGGGTCAGGGTCATGCGCGGCCCGTCCGTCAGGATCAGCGCCTGCAGCACATTGACCATCTGCGCCACATTGCTCATCCGCACCCGGTCCGCATGCCGGTGGAAGATGTTGAAATGCACCGCCGCCAGCAGGGCGTCGCGCAGCGAGTTCTGCTGCTGAAGGTGGCCGGCCATCGTCCCCGGCGTCGGATCGTACCAGGCGCCCCATTCATCGACGGCCAGCGCGACCCGTCCCTCCGGGTCATACTCATCCATGATGGCGTCGTGCCCCCGGATCATCTCCTCGATCCGGTAGGCCTGCCGGAAGGTCGCGTCCCACTCGGCCCCGTCGAACCCGACCGACGCCCCCTTCCGCGCCCAGTCGCCCGTCGGCAGGGTGTAATAGTGCAGCGACAGCTGGTCGAAATTGTCCCGCCCGTCCCGCATCAGCGTCCGGGTCCAGTCATAGTCCCCGGCGTTCGGCCCGGAGGCGACGGACACGGTCCCCTCCGGCATGACGAAGCCGACGTACTGGCGCATCAGGTCGGTGTAATAGCTGGCCCGCATCCGCCCGCCGCAACCCCACGGCTCGTTGCCCAGTCCGAGGTAGTCGATCTTCCACGGCCGCGCCCGCCCGTTGGCGCGCCGTTCCTGCGCCAGGGTCGAGCGGGTGTCCGAGGTGATGTACTCGACCCACTGCGCCGCCTCGGCGGGCGTGCCCGAGCCCATATTGATGCTCAGATAGGTCTTCGCCCCGATCAGCTCGGCGAAGTCGAAGAATTCGTGGGTGCCGAAGGCGTTGTCTTCCTCGCTGTTGCCCCACCACCGGTTCAGCGTCACGGGGCGGTCGGCGCGCGGACCGACGCCGTCGCGCCAGTGATAGGTGTCGGCGTAGCACCCGCCCGGCCAGCGCACGACCGGGACCTCCAGCGCCTTCAGCGCCGCGACCACGTCGTTGCGGAAGCCGCGCGTATTCGGGATGGCGGAGTCTTCCCCGACCCAGATGCCGCCGGTGATGCCGCTGCCCAGCTGCTCCATGAACTGGCCGTGCACATCCGGGTGCACCCGCGCCCCCGGCTGATCCAGACGGAGACTGCCGCGCACATCGGCCGAAGCTGGCCCGGCGGCCAGCAGAATCGCCGCCATAACGCCTGAAATGATCGCCCGCATCGTCCGCCCCCGCCGTCTTTTGTTAGCGGTAACAGACCAGATGCGAGCGGCCGCGTGAAGAGGTTACGGCGCGGGCGCGGCCTGCGGCGTCCAGACGAAACCATCATCCCGGCGCTGAATGTGGCCCAGGCCGGGGAAGGGGAAGTGGGGGGCGTAGATCAACAGGTTCTGCGACGCCGACCGCTCCAGCAGGCCCTGACGGGTGGCGATCGCCGACGGGCTGTCGCCGTCCCAGGCGTTCGTCCAGTCGGGCCGCTGCACCGAAAGGATCGAACTGTGCAACGCATCGCCGACGTACAGCAGCCGCCCGCCGCCCTGCGCGATCTCATAGGCCGAATGGCCCGGCGTATGCCCGTCCAGCGAGACGGCGGTGATGTTCGGCGCCACCACCGCGCCCGGCGCGAAGGCCCGCACCCTGGGCGTGATCACCCGCACCAGATCGGCCATCTCGGCGTCCGCCTGCAGGGCCGTCCATTCCGGGATGCTCAGCCGGATCGTCGCATTGGGGAAGACCAGGGCGCCATTGGCCACCAGTCCGCCGACGTGATCGCCGTGCGCGTGCGAGATCAGGATGTCGGTCACCTGCGCCGGCGTCACGCCCGCCTCGCGCAGTGAGGTCTGCAGCCGGCCTTCGGTCCCCATGCCGCCGCCCGCGCCGGTGTCGATCAGCACGATCCGGTCGCCGTCCTTCACCAGCAGGGGCTGGATCGAAAGATGAATGCTGTCGTCGGTCACGCCTTGGGCGCGCAGCAGGGCCGAGACCTGGGCCGCATTGCCCCACGGACTTTCCTTCGCCGTCGCGGGCAAGACGATATTGCCGTCCTTCAGCGCCACCGCCTCCAGCTGACCGATGCGGAAGGCATGGATCGTCGCCTCCGGCGCCACGGCGGGAACCGGCGCGGGCGCCTGCGCCGTCGTCTTCTTTTCGGTCTCCGGCGAACAGGCGCCGAGGGCGGCGAGGATCAGGCCGGCGGCGGCGATACGGGCGTAAAAGGTCATGGCGGTTCCGGGAAGGATTACGGCAACGCCTGATCTGGGGCCTCCGCGCTGAACCGCCACCCCTGTCACGGCGCTTCCGGCGTGAATTCCGCCAATACCACGTCATAGACCTTCATCGGCAGGTCCAGCCGCGCCCGACCGTCCGCGCCCACCGTCACCAAGCGCACCTGCGGCTCATCCCGCGTCAGGGCCTGCAGCTGCTCCACCTGCGCGGCGGTCAGCGTCTCGGGCCGACCCATCTCCAGATAGGCGGTGTAAGCGTCGTTGCTGCGGAAGCCCACGCGGCGAACCTCCACGCGATACCGTCCGGGCGTCAGCCCCCCGGCCTCGATCCGCAGCGGCGCCGCCTCGGGGGCCGGCTGCACGGCGCGGAAATAGGGCCGGTTGCTGACCGTCTGGTCCGGCGCCTGATACCGCCAGGCCAGCACCTGCAAGGTCGCGCCATCCAGCGTCACGATGCTTTCGGCGTCCGCATTGGCCAGTTCCACATCGCCCAGCCGCGCCAGGTATTTGTAGGCGAACCACGCCGGCTTGCGGATGCCCTGCGGGTTCATCAGGCCGAAACCGCCGTCGAACGGGCGGGTTTGCGGCCCCGGCTCCTCGAACAGATCCGAATAGGTCCAGTAGCTCATACCCTGCACCAGCCCCTCGACCGGCTTCAGCCGGCTCAGGATGTAGGCGGCGCTCAGGTGGCTGTCGTGCACCGGATCGCGCGGGTTGTAGCTGGTGCTCCATTCGGTGAAGTACAGCGGCAGGCCCGGCGTCGCCGAGGCCTCGATCTGTTCCCGCACCCGGCGCACGTCACCGATAATGGCGTCGGGGTTGGGCAGGAGCTTGTTGTCCCCCTCCCCGTGCTCATCCAGGAAGCCCCCCGCCACGCCATAGGTGTGGGTGGTCACGAAATCGACCGGGGCGTCATGCGCCCGGGCATAGGCCAGCAGGTCCGGCACCCAGGCCGCGCCCGCCGTCGAGGGCCCGCCCACCGGCAGGGCCGGGTCGATCGCCTTGATCACCCGCGCCGTCCTCACATACAGGTCGAAATAGGCTGCCTGATCCGCCCGCTCCCAGAAGCCGTCCAGATTGGGCTCGTTCCAGACCTCGAAGAACCAGGTCCGCACCTCCTCGACGCCATAGCGGTCGATCAGGTGGCGCACGAAGGCGTCCACCAGCGCGTCCCACTTGTCCGGCTGCGGGTGGGAGGTGTTGCCCTTCCAGTAGAAGATCGTCAGGTCCGAGGTCCGCATGTCGTGCGGCGTGAAACCCAGCTCCACGAACGGCTTCATCCCCATGGCCAGGAACCGGTCGTACAGGGCGTCGACCTTGGTGAAGTCATAGAGCGGCTGCCCGTCAACCTCGCGATAGACGCCCATGTCGTCATGGAAGATGGCGTGGAAGCGGATGTAGCGGAAACCCAGTTCCTCGCGGGCAACCTGCAACTGCGCCAGCGCATCCTCGCGCCCGGTCACCGCTGGATAATCCGCCCCCACCGAGAAGTCGGCCATCCGATCGCGCGGGCGGCTGTCCGCGCCAGCATCGGCCACGATGGTCCGCGTCTGCGCCGCCACCGCCCCGCCCGTCAGCAGGAGCCCGCAAGCGGCCATCGCCGCCGCCGCACGCCCCGCGCGCTTCGCCCAGTCCCTCATGTCTCGCTCCCCGGCGATCTGTTCGTTGGGATCGATGTTAGCGCTAACATTCACAAACACAAGAAAGGCGCCGCATCGCTACGGCGCCTTTCCGAAACCCGGACTGTGACCGGCCTTACTTGGCGGCGTCGTACAGTTCGTTGACCTTGTTCCAGTTCACCACGGACCAGAAGGCCTTCAGGTAATCGACCCGACGGTTCTGGTACTTCAGGTAATAGGCGTGCTCCCACACGTCGGCGGCCAGAAGGACAGCGCCCTTCTCGTCGGCCACGTCCATCAGCGGGTTGTCCTGGTTCGGCGTCGAGGTGACCTTCAGCTTGCCGTCCTGCAGGATCAGCCAAGCCCAGCCCGAGCCGAACTGGCCGGCGCCGGCGGCGTCGAAGTCCGCCTTGAACTTGTCCAGACCGCCCAGCTCGGCGTCGATCTTGGCGGCCAGTTCAGCCGACGGCTCGCCCGCCTTGTCGGCCGGGGCCAGCAGTTCCCAGAACAGGCTGTGGTTCCAGTGACCGCCGCCGTTGTTGCGCACGGCCTTGGGGGCCTTGGAGATGTTGGCGAACAGCTCTTCCAACGACTTGCCCTGCAGGGAGGCGTCGGCGTCGACGGCCTTGTTCAGGTTGTCGACATAGGTCTGGTGATGCTTGTCGTGGTGGAAGGTCATCGTCTCCTTGTCGATGGCCGGCTCCAGGGCGTCATAGGCGTACGGAAGGGGCGGAAGGGTGAAGGCCATGGAGGGCTCCTGTCGACAGGTTGATCTGAACCGCATGTAGGCGCCGAAACCGTTCAGCCAAAGGCGCCGCAGCGGGATTTTGTCAGGCGTTGAACGCCCGCGGCCCCTCAAAGGCTGCATCCAACGCGCGGTCAAGCTTGTATCGACGCCTTGCGCGGCGCGAGCGAACGTCGGACGGTGGGGTCTGTCGCCGGAGACGCCGCATGATCGCCCCTCGCCCCGCCCTGCTGACCGCCCTTGTCCTGCTTGGCCTCGCCGGTTGCGCGGCCGGTGAACCGATCACAGCCGCCTCCAGCTGCCACACCCGCGACGGCCAGTTCGTCAACGCGCCGGGCTGCACCATCAGCTATTCCACGTCGCGCACCGTCACCACCTCGACGACCACGACCACCGTGACCACGCCCACGCCCGCCGCCGAGGCGAAGGACGAGCGTTAGTCCTTCGGCAAGTTGGCCTTCATGCAGTCGCGCACGGCCCGGCGGTGGTCGCCCAGCGCCATCATGTAGTCGACGCCCGCCGCCGCGAACGCGACCTTGGTCGCCGCGTCCAGACCTTCGGGCAGGGCCGCGACCACCTTCTTCTGTCCTTTTTCGTGCAGACAGAAGCCGACCTCGCTGCACAGCGCCGCGAACATCGCATCGTACCGGTCGTCGCTCATCTCAGTCCCTCAAGGCGGCTCAGCCAGTGCAGCAGGTTCAACGCGAACTGCTGATCGTCATGGCCGGGGGTCTGTAGACCGAAAACGACGTCCTCGCGCCCGGATTCGGCGGGAAACCTCACCACCTGCGCCGTCAGCATCCCGGCCTCGCCCAGAACCACCACCCGTCCGCGCCCATGGGCGAACGCCAGTCCCTGCGCGGGAAGGGCCGGCTGCGACAGCGCGGCCAGCACGGTTTCGGCCGCCTCTCCGGCCTCCAGCCGCCGGTCAATCTGCTGCAGGGTCGGCAGGTCGCGGGCCTCGCGCGCGTCAGCGCTCATCGCCAGCAGCACTGTTGCGCCCTCCGGCCCGCGCAGCGACTGGCCCGTGAAGGTGCGGACGCGGCGGACCCGTTCACTCTCGTCGCGACCGGCCACGACGGGATGGTCGCCCAACGCCTCGGCCGGATAGTCGAGATTGGTCAGCGGCCCCTCGGGCGTCGGGACAAAGGCGTATCCCTTGCCCATCTCGACGCCGAACGCCCGGCCCAGAGTCTCATTGGCGCTCCCATAGGGGGCGTGATCGGCGGCCAGCAACAGGGCGCCGCCCTCGCGCACCCAGGCGTCCAGGGCGGCGATCTCGGAAGCCGTAAAGGCGTCGGGGCGGCTACCGTCCGCCGGTCGCACGGCGTTGGAGATGACCAGCACATCGACGCCGTCCAGCGCGCCCGGCGCATCCAGCGCCTGTTCGCCCGCCCGGATGCGATAGCCGTCGGCCCGCGCCAATGCGGCGAAGCCCGCATACCGACCGTCGATCGTCTGCACGCTGCCATGGGCGGCATCCAGCTGGATCAGCGGCCCCTCGCCCGTATAGGCGGGCCGCGCCACGGTCGGACGGAAGGACGGATCGCCCATCTGCTCCTGCGCCACCGCGGGCGCGGCCAGCAGCAGGGCCGACAGGACGAAAGCGCACCACTTCATCGACGTCACTCCGGTTCGCCCGGAGCTTACGCCTTCAGCCGCGCCGCGTGGAAGGCCACATGGTCGGCGATGAAACTGGCCATGAAGAAGTAGGAATGGTCGTAGCCCGGCTGCATCCGCACCGTGACCTTCTGCCCGCTCGTCTTGCCCGCCGCGATCAGCAGTTCCGGCTTCAACTGGTCCGTCAGGAAACTGTCGGCGTCGCCCTGATCCACCAGAATGTCGTCATAGACGCCATGCGCGGCGCCGCCCTCGATCAGCAGGGCCGCATCATGTTTGGCCCACTCCGCCCGGTGCTCGCCCAGATAGGCGGTGAAGGCCTTTTCGCCCCACGCGCACCGGGTCGGCGAGCTGATCGGCGCGAAGGCCGAGACCGACTGGAACAGTTCGGGGTGACGCAGCGCCAGCGTCAGCGCCCCATGCCCGCCCATCGAATGGCCCGAGATGGAGCGCGCCCCGGTGGTCGGAAACTCCGCGTCGATCAGGTCGATCAGCTCGCCCGCGACATAGCTTTCCATGCGGAAATGCGGGGCCCACGGCGCCTGGGTCGCATCGACGTAGAAGCCCGCCCCCTGCCCCAGATCATAGGCCGGATCGTCGGCGACGCCCTCGCCCCGCGGCGAGGTGTCGGGCGCCACGATTATCACCCCGTGCTCGGCCGCGGCGGCGTAGGCCCCGGCCTTGGTGGTGAAATTGTCCTCGGTGCAGGTCAGGCCGGACAGCCAGATCAGCACCGGGAACGGCCCCTCCCCGCCCGGAACAAAGACCGACAGCGTCATCGGCGTGCCCGTCGTGACGCTGTCATGCTTCAGATAACGCAGAACGCCGCCGTGGACAGTGTGGGTCTTGGTGGTTACAAAGGTCATGCCGCCCGATTAGCACCGGGCGGCATTCGGGGTCACCCCATCCGGTGCAGGGCGCAGATCTTGTTGCCCGACGGATCGCGCAGATAGGCCAGGTTCAGGGCGCCGAACGGGCCCTTGCGCTCGCCGGGCGGATCCTCGATCGACGTGCCGCCCGCCGCGACGCCGGCGTCGTGGAAGGCCTTCACGGCCTCTTCATCGCGCGCGCCAAAGCCGATCGTGCCGCCGTTGGCGTGGCAGGCCGGATCGCCGTCCAGGGGTTTGGTGATCGCGAAGGCCCCGCGCGGCGTCCGCCACCAATAGCGGCCCCGGTCGTCCGGCTGACCCGGCTCGATGCCGAGCGCGCCCAGCGCCGCATCATAGAATTTGCGCGACGCCTCGATGTCGTTCGCGCCGACGGTGATGTGTGTGAACATGGTTCCCTCCCTCTGTTCCGCCTTGTCCTTAAGCAGGTCAGTTTTATTTGACAACTAACTAATGAGCACCGCCGTCCCGGCTCGCGCCCGATAGTCCGCCAGACGGCTTTCAAGATCTCCCACGTGCAGTTCCAGCCGATGACCGTCCGGATCGAGGAAGTACAGCGACGCGCCCTCGCTGCGGTTGTCCTTCCACAGCGTCGCGGCCGTGCGCACTCGCGCCGACAGCGTCTCGAACGCGGCGGCGTCAACGGTCAAGGCGGCGTGGGTATAGTCCGGGCGCGGCTCTCGTCGCGCCGCCTCGTCCAGCGACAGGCAGAGCCACAGGCTCCCCGCCTCCAGATAGGCCCCCGTCGCCCAGATCGCTCTCTGATCGAACCCCAGCAGGTCGCGGTAGAAGGTGATCGACCGCTCCAGGTCGCTGACGGCGAACGTCAGATGATTCAGCCCCGTGACCTTCGCCGTTGTCATACCCAGCGTCCTAGAACACCACCACCGAGCGGATGCTCTTGCCCTCATGCATCAGGTCGAAGGCCTTGTTGATGTCTTCCAGACCGAAGGTGTGGGTGATCATCGGGTCGATCTCGATCTTGCCGTCCATGTACCAGTCGACGATCTTCGGCGTGTCGGTGCGGCCGCGCGCGCCGCCGAAGGCCGAGCCCTTCCAGACGCGACCGGTGACCAGCTGGAACGGGCGGGTGGAGATCTCCTTGCCCGCCTCGGCCACCCCGATGATGATGCTCTCGCCCCAGCCCCGGTGGCAGGCCTCCAGCGCCTGACGCATGACCGTGGTGTTGCCGGTGCAGTCGAAGGTGTAGTCCGCGCCGCCGCCGGTCAGTTCGACCAGATGCGCGACCACGTCCGCCACGTCCTTGGGATTGACGAAATGGGTCATGCCGAAGCGGCGGCCCCACTCCTCCTTGTCGGGGTTCAGGTCCACGCCGATGATCATGTCGGCCCCGACCATCTTCAGACCCTGGATGACGTTCAGCCCGATGCCGCCCAGACCGAAAACGACCGCATTGGCGCCCGGCTCGACCTTGGCCGAGTTGACCACCGCGCCGACGCCCGTGGTCACGCCACAGCCGACGTAGCAGGCCTTGTCGAACGGCGCGTCCTTGCGGATCTTGGCCAGCGCGATCTCGGGCATGACGGTGAAGTTCGAGAAGGTCGAGCAGCCCATATAGTGGGCGATGGCCTGACCCTTGTAGCTAAAGCGGCTGGTGCCGTCGGGCATCAGCCCCTTGCCCTGGGTGCCCCGGATCGCCGTGCACAGGTTGGTCTTGCGGCTCAGGCACGACTTACACTGGCGACATTCCGGCGTGTACAGCGGGATCACATGATCGCCGACCTCGACGCTGGTCACGCCCGGCCCGACCTCGACCACCACGCCCGCGCCTTCGTGGCCCAGGATGCTCGGGAAGATCCCCTCCGAGTCCAGCCCGTCCAGCGTATAGGCGTCGGTGTGGCAGATGCCCGTCGCCTTGATCTCGACCAGCACCTCGCCGAAGCGCGGCCCCTCCAGATCGACCTCGACGATCTCGAGCGGGCGTTTGGCCTCGAAGGCGACGGCGGCGCGGGTTTTCATGGCGGGGGCTCCTGTGCGTTGCCGCTCTTCTAGGACAGACCACCGATGCTATGGAACCTCATGCCTCACGGAAACCTCGTCATCCTCACCGGCGCCGGCATCTCCGCCGAGAGCGGCGTGCCGACCTTCCGCGCCGACGACGGCCTGTGGATGGGCCACCGGATCGAGGACGTCGCGACGCCCGAGGCCTTCGCCCGCGACCCGGCCCTGGTGCAGGACTTCTACAACAAGCGCCGCCGCCAGCTGGCCAAGGTCCAGCCCAACCTCGCCCACCACGCCCTGGCCGAACTGGCGGCGCGGTGGGAGGGCGACGTCCTGCTGGTCACACAGAACGTCGACGACCTGCACGACCGGGCCCATGCCCTGCAGCCGCCCGGCCCCGGCTTCGAGCTGATCCACATGCACGGCGAGCTCCTGAAGGCGCACTGCACCGCCACCGGCGCGGTCATCGACTGTCCCGGCGATCTCGACCCCCGCCACGACAGCCCGTTCAGCCCCGACGGCTGGCTGCGTCCCCACATCGTCTGGTTCGGCGAAATGCCCCTGCGCATGGAGCGGATCGAGGCGGCCATCGCCCGGGCCGACCTGTTCGTCTCCATCGGGACCTCCGGCGCGGTCTATCCCGCCGCCGGCTTCGTGCGGGACGCCCGTCGCGTCGGGGCCCGCACGGTGGAGATCAACCTCGCCCCCACGCCCGGCGCCCGCCAGTTCGATGAGGGGCTGTACGGCCCCGCGACCGAAACCGTGCCCGCCTTCGTGGACGACCTGCTGAAGGCCTAGGCCAGCCAGCCCATATGCTCGGCCAGGATGCCGGCGCCGATCAGGATCAGGGCCACGCCGCCCAGGAACTCGGCCACCTTGCCGAAGCGACGGCCCACGGCCCGGCCGATCAGCATGCCGATGGTGGTGGCCACGAAGGTGGTGCAGCCGATCGACAGGGCGATGATCCAGATGTTGGCCCCGATGAAGGCCAGACCCACGCCCACCGCCGCCGCGTCGATACTGGTGCCCACCGCCGTGGCGACCAGGGCCAGAACCCCGTTGCGGGCCAGTCGCGCGCCGTCATCGTCGTCGATCGGCTGGAAGGCTTCCCACAGCATCTTGGCCCCCACCGCGCCCAGCAGGCCGAAGGCGATCCAGTGGTCGACCTGTTCCACGAAGCCCGCCGCGATCAGACCCAGACCCCAGCCGATCAGCGGGGTGATGGCCTCGATCACCCCGAACACCAGCCCGTTGCGAACGGCGGTGGCGAAGGGCGGACGATGCGCGGCGCCACGCCCGACGGCGGCGGCGAAGGCGTCGGTCGACATGCTGAGCGACAGCACCGCGATGGACAGAGGGGTCATCAATTGAAATCCGCCGGGCGCACGAGACAGCGCGTTCGCGAACCCTGCCGGTGACGGCTCGCGAAGCACGCTGGTCTCGCCAGGCGGACATCTGGTCCGCTGATCGCACCACGGACCCGAAGGTCACGAGTGTGTTGACGCGATCCCGGCTGAACGTCGCCGGCGGCTACTCCCCAACGAGGCGGCTCCTACAGGAACCGATCCGGGCGATCAACCGCCCCTCAGCCTCGGGGGGCGAACAGAATGACGCCCGCGCCGATCAGACAGACCGCGCCGCCGATCAGGTCCCAGCGGTCCGGCGGGCTCTTCTCCACCACCGCCATCCACGCCAGAGAGGCGCAGATATAGACCCCGCCATAGGCCGCGAACGCCCGCCCCGCCGCGTCGGTCGGCACGAGGGTCAGCAACCAGGCGAAGGCGATCAGACAGGCCACGCCCGGAACCAGCCACAGCGGCGACCGGTCCAGCTTCAGCCAGGCCCAGAAGGCGAAACAGCCCGCGATCTCCGCCAGAGCCGCCAGCGGATAGATGAGGCCGAGCTTCACTCGCCGTCGGCTTTCTTCCCCGCCGCCGCCCGCGCTTCCGCCATCTTGGCCAGCACCCGGCCGCGCCCCTTGGCCAGCGCATGAATGGCGCCGCGGAAGGTGGCCACCTCCTGCTCACTGAAGGCCGAGCGGCCCAGCATGACGCGCAGGTTCTGGCTCATCGACCGCTTCTTCTCGGGCGGGAAGAAGAAGCCGCCAGCCTCCAGCTCCGCCTCGAAATGTTCGTACATCCCGATCAGCAGTTCGTTCGACGCGGGAGGATCGATCTCGCGGAAGCGCGGCGGCGGGGCGTCGAGGATCAGGGTGCGCCACTCATAGGCGTTGATCGACACCGCCTGCGCGAGGTTCAGCGAATGGTGTCGGGGGTCGATCGGAATGGTGACGATCCCGGCGGTGAGGGCGATGTCGGTCGTCTCCAGCCCCGCCCGTTCTCCGCCGAACAGCAGGCCGGTCTTCAGGCCCGACGCCGTGTCGTCATACAGGATGCGCGCCGACTCCCGCGGCGTGCGCACCGGCATCCGCGTCTCGCGCGGGCGGGCGGTGGTGGAGAAGACGGTGTTCAGGTCCGCGACCGCCTCGGCCACGCTGTCGAACACCGTCACGCCCTCCAGCACCCAGTCGGCGCCCGACGCCGTGGCCCAGGCCCGCTCCTGCGGCCAGCCGTCGCGCGGGCTGACGAGGCGCAGTTCGGACAGGCCGAAATTGGCCATCACCCGCGCCACCGCGCCGATGTTCTCGGCCATCTGGGATTTGTCGAGGATGACAACGGGAGGGGTCAGGTCGGACATGGCCCGTCCCTACCTCTTCTCCATCAAGGGGTGAAGGGAACCGAGATGTTTCTCATAGTTCCGCCACCGCCCGGATGACCGCGCATACAGCGGCTCGCGCACCTGCCAGACGCTGGCGGTCCGCACCCCCGTATCGGCCTTGTGGAAGTCGAGCACGCCCTCCTCCCAGTCCAGCCCCAGCCATTCCAGCAGCCCTTCGATGGCCGGACGCGGCTCGCGCACCAGCACGTCATAGTCGAGGTCGAGGATGTCCGGATAAAGCGCCTTCCAGTGCGCCATCAGCCGCCGGTACTGGCCATGCCAGTGCGCCATGTCCTCCAGATCCAGAGCGTGCGGCATCGACGGATCCAGGTGCAGGAACCAGTTCGACAGGATCGTATCCAGCGGATCGCGCACCGTGTGGACGATCTTCGCCGTCGGGAACATCGCCTTGATCAGGCCGATGTGCAGGACGTTGTCGGGCCGTTTGTCCGTGACGAGCACCGCCCCCGGCCGCGCCGCCGCCAGCGCCTCAAGGTACAGCGCCCGCGCCCGCGCCACCAGTTCCGGCGCGCCCGCCAGCGATTGCGGATAGGGTCGCAACCGCCCGACCAGCGCCGGGATCAGCCCCAGCTCGCCCCCCGCCGTCACCCGGCTGTGGCTCGCCAGAATCTGTTCCGCCAGCGTCGAGCCTGACCGGAACATGCCGCAGATGAAGACCGGGCTCGCGGCGTCCCCCGGCGTCGGAACGGCCGGCTCGGGGAAGGCCGCGATCAGGCTGTCGACAAAGACCTCGTGCGCCCGGCGATCATACCGCACCCCGCCCGCCGCCGCCCGGCTGGCCGCATTGGCCGCGCCATAGGCCGCGAAGGCGGCGTCATGGTCCCCGGCCTGATCCAGCGCCCTGCCCAGGGCGAAGCCCAGTTCGGCCCGGTCCGCCTCGCTCCGTCCCGGCGCCGCGAGGGCCGCGCGCACCCGCTCGACCGTCGCCGCGTCCGCCCGGCCCAGACCGGCCAGCCGCGCCAGCGCCACCGCGTTGTCCGGCGCCACCGCCAGCGCCCGCTCATAGCCCCCCCGCGCCTCGGCCTTGCGGCCCATGTCCTCATGCAGGTTTCCCAGGTTCAGCAGGGCCGGCAGATATCTTGGCGCGCGCGCCAGCGCCGCCTCCAGCTCGACCTGCGCCAGATCCTGCCGCGCCAGATCGTCGGAGAGGATCACAGCCTTGTTCAGCCGGACCTCCTCCGGCCCCGACACACCCCGCGCCAGCGCCTGATCATAAGCCCCCAGCGCCGCCTCGAACCGTCCGGACGCCCGCTCCATCAGCGCCAGATTGTACCAGCTGTCCGCCAGCTCCGGCCGCAGGGCCAGCAGCCGCCGATAGGCCGCCGCCGCCTCCACCGGCCGCCCCTGCGCCCGCATCTGCGAAGCGAGGGCGATCAGCTGTTCGGGCGTCTCTATGTCTCAGTCCTCGCCGTGCATCGCCAGCCAGGGATCGGCCGTCCCGGCCTCGACCTCGGCCACCTTCACGGCGGGCCAGCCGATGTTGTCATCCGCCGAGTCGCGCCACGCCAGGATGTAGAAGTCCCGCAGTTCGGCGGCGCCGGCGGCCAGTCGGGCGATGGTGAACTGGGCGCCGCGCGCGTCACCCTCGGCGAAGCCACCGGCCTTCTCCAGACGATAGAAGGGCGTCACCTCGGCCAGCGTGGTCCGCAGATAGGCCGGCACCCGGGCGCGCAGGTCGAAGCCGTCCAGCTTCGGCGCGGCCATGGCGGCCTCGATGGCGTCCAGACGGGCGACGCGGGCGGTGAAGGCGCCCTCGAACATGCCATGGGTCTGGCGTGAGGTGGTGAAGCCTTCCGGGTTCGGCGTGTTCCGGTCCCAGCCGTTGTAGTGGATGGTCGTGTGGTGCGGCTGCGAGCCGTCGCCGATGTAGTGGCCCAGCACGCCCATGTCGCGCAGGATCAGAGCCTCGCGGCGCTCCCGGTCCACCCGATACCAGGCCCGCTTGGCCGGATCGCTCTCACGCGCTTCCTGGGCGTTCAGCACGCGCCAGTAGGCGAAGTCCCGCACCAGGTTCTGATAGGCGTCCCAGATCGCATACGGCAGATAGCCCGCGTCATCGACGTCCAGACCGGCGGCGATGAGGGCGGCGTCGTATTCCGACTTCAGGCGCGGCAGGGCGTCCACCGACGGCCCGGAGGCGTTGAAGACGAAACCGTTGTCGTCCAGGTCGACGAAGTGGGCCGTGTCCCGCTCGCGGTCATGCGGCTGGCCGCCGCCCTTCCAGCGGTCCGGCTCGCGCGACAGCTCGCCGACGTCAGCCACCGCGTCGGGCGAGCGCAGGAAGGCGGGCATGTCGTCCGGCAGGGCGCGCATGGCGGCGACGCCGATCAGACGGTGTCCGGTATTGCCCCAGGCCTGAACGGCGGCGGGAACGGCGACGGCGGCCAGCACGCAGACGGCGGCGGCGGCGAGGGCGAAACGCTTCATGGAGGGCAGGTCCGGACTGTGGAAGCTCAGGGGTTAAATGCGCCTCGTCGTCAGGTCCAGCGGAGTCTTCGTCACAGCTTGACCGGGACGCCGCCCGCCCCCTAACGCTGCCCGTCCCTGTTCGGAGGTTTCCCGTGTTCAAGCGTTCCCTGATGCTGGCCGTCGGCCTGATGGCCCTCGCGCCCGTCGCCTTCGGTCCCGCCGCCTTCGCCCAGACCGCCGCGCCCGCGCCGGCTGCCGCTCCGCAGCACCTGATGGTCGAACAGGCCCGGGTCGAGGCGCATGAGGCCTTCCTAGCCGGCGACGCCCTGCGCGGTCGCGGCAGCGCCACCCCGGACGAGGCCGTCGCCGCCGCCTATGTCGCCGCCCGCTTCGCCGAATACGGCCTCAAGCCCGCGCCCGGCATGACCGGCTATCTCCAGACCGCCGGCGTGGTGCAACGTCCGGCCACCCAGCCGAACCGCCGCCCGCGCTGGGACGTGGTCGCCCCGGAAGGCGCCGAGCGGATCACCACCAACGCCATCGGCTGGCTGCAGGGCTCGGACCCGCAGGCGGGCGTCATCATGATCTCGGCCCACCTCGACCACCTCGGCGTTCGCGACGGCGTCATCATGCACGGCGCCAATGACGACGCCTCGGGCGTGGCGGCCGTGCTCGAACTGGCCCGGACCCTGGCGGCGGGCGAGCAGCCGAAACGCTCCATCCTGTTCGTCTGCTACGGCGCCGAGGAGATGGGCCTGCTCGGCTCCCTGTGGTTCGCGCGCAATCCGCCGGTGCCGATCAGCGACATCGTCGCCAATCTCGAGATCGAGATGATCGGCCAGCAGGATCCGAACATGCCCGCCGGCATCATGATGATGACCGGTTTCGAGCGCTCCAACTTCGGTCCGACGCTGAAGGATCGGGGCGCACTGATCGCGCCCGACATCTATCCGGACCAGAATTTCTTCGAGCGCTCGGACAACTACCAGCTGGCCCTGCAGGGCGTGGTCGCCCACACCATCTCCGGCTGGGCCACCATTCCGAACTACCACACCGCCGAAGACACCATCGAAAACCTCGACTTCCCCTTCATGACCCGGGCGATCCAGTCCCTGGTCGAGCCCATCCGCTGGATGGCCACCGGCGACTTCAAACCGGAATGGGCGGAAGGCGGCCGGCCGCAGCCGCGGCAGTAGGGCTCCACCCTCCAGCTATCTTCATCCTCCGGTCTCGCTGCGCGCGCCGGGGGATGAAGATAGAGAAAGTGGGCACCGTCACGCGATCCCGAACGCCCCCTCTACCCTGCCGACCCACGCCCGCACGTTCGGATAGCCCTCCATCCCGAACCCACCCTCATGCGCCACCCGCGTGTAGGCCACCAGCGCCAGGTCCGCGAGGCTCACCGCCTCGCCCGCCAGCCAGTCGCGCCCCTCCAGCCCCGCCTCCATCCGCGTCAGCGCCGCGTGGCCGCGCTCCATCAGTCGGGGCTGGATCTCGTCGGCGGTCTTCCCGGCGAGCACCCGCTGGAACCGCGCCACGGCGATGTAGGGCTCGTGGCTGTACTGCTCCCAGAACAGCCATTCGAACATCTTCGCCCGGTCATAGGGATCGTCCGGGATCAGGGCCGTCCCCTCCCCCATGTGGACAAGTATGGCGTTCGACTGCGCCAGCGCCCGACCGTCCGCCAATACAATCGTCGGCGTCTGCCCTGCGGGGTTCAGGGCCAGAAACTGTGGAGATCGGGTCACACCCGTTGTGACATCAGTTTCGATCCAGCGATAATCACGCTCGACGAAATCGAGCAACCACTTGACCTTCAAACAGTTGCCGGACCGAATATCACCATAGACAGTAAGCATCGCCCACCAGCAAAGAGTTTGTAACCTGCGAATACAGCTTACAGACTTGTCTGGGACTGCCAAGCACGGTTCCGCTTAACCATCCAGAAGGCCCACTTATCCCCGGCTGATCCGGACGGGTGGTCGCACCCCGGGCTCAAGGTCTGGATTTCGCCACATTTGGAACCGAAAAGCCCCTCGCCGGACGCGTCAGGGGCCGGTGATTCCGCGAGTCTGCTCATGTTCGGCACTGCTGCCGCGTTCGCCCTCATCTGGGCGATGGCCTTCCCCGCGCAAGCGGATGTCGCCGGCGATCCGGTCACCTACGAAGCCGCTTCGGCGCAGTCGTGGGGCGCCGATCAAACCGACGCGACGAATGAAGGTTCCAACGACGGCGCCGTGGTCGATCTGACCGACGAGCAACAGTCCCTGATGGACGCCGACGCCCGCTGGAGCGCCTCGGCGCGCCTCTATCACGCCGGCGGCGGCGGGGCGACGGGCAACGACAGCCTCGGATGCCGCCCGGTCGCCATGCGCACCGTGGCCACCGATCCCCGCTACATTCCGCGCCGTTCGCGCCTGTTCATTCCCGAGACGGTCGGCCTGCGTCTGGCCGACGGTTCGGTCCACGACGGCTACTGGTACGCCTCCGACACCGGCGGCGCGATCAAGGGCCAGAAGATCGATCTCTACACCGGCCATGGCCGCGGTTCGATGCAGCAGGCCATGCGCCTGAACATGCGCACCCTGACCATCGTCGACGCTGGCCGCTTCGACGGCTGCCCGCCCTCGTGGGACGCCCCGCGCGCCCCGCTGATGGCCGCCTCGACCCGCACCGTCGGCGTCTCTAACTAATAATCACCGCTCAGGCAGCGAGCCGCCGCGCGGCGAGCGATAGCGCCCGCGATAACAAAACCCCCGGCTCGGATGAGCCGGGGGTTTTGCGCGTCTCAGACCTTGAAGGCGAGGAAGCCGTCGTCGGCAGCCACCGTCGATCCGTTCACGGCCGACGCCGCATCGCTGAACAGGAAAGCCACCACACTGGCCACCTTGTCCGGCGGGATCAGCCGGTTGGTCACGTGCTGGGCGGCCAGGGCCGCGCGCGCCTCGTCCGGCACATTCTTCATCATCGGCGTGTCGATGAAGCCCGGCGCCACGGCGGTGACCCGGATGCCGTGTTCGGCCAGTTCCAGCGCGCCCGACCGGGTCATGGCGATCACCGCCGCCTTGGCCGCATTGTAGTTGAAACTGCCCTTAGCCGCGACCGAGCCATAGATGGAGGCGGTATTGACGATCACCCCCTTCACGCCGAGCTCGACCATCTTCCTCGCGCCGTGGTACAGGCCGTAGTAGACGCTGAACTGATCGACCTCGATGACCCGGCGATACGAGGCGGGATCCATCTCCAGCAGCGACTGGACCTTGCTGATCCCCGCGTTGTTGAACACCCCGGTCAGGGTCCCCAGCTTTTCGACGGCGAAGGCGACCATGGCCTCCACGCCCTCCGGATCAGACACATCGACCTTGTAGGCGAAGGCTTTCACGCCCAGCGTCTCGACCTCCGCCGCCGTGGTCTGCGCCCCGTCGATGTCGAAGTCGGCCACGATCAGGTTCGCGCCCTGCCGCGCCAGCTCCAGCGCCGTCGCATGGCCGATGCCGCTGGCTCCGCCCGTCACGATGATCGCCTGATCCCTGAGTTCCATCGAAAAGCTCCTCTGTAATGGAGCCCCCGACATAGGGTGCGAACGCCAACTGTGCCTGTCACTGCGACGAAATGTGATCGCGGGAACGGCGGTTTATGCGCGCCCGTCTTCCCTCAGAACTTCCGCCGGCCGCTGACCGTCTCGAAGAACATCCGCCAGTCGCCCATCAGGCTCCACAGCGGGTATTTGAACGTCGCCGGCCGGTTCTTCTCGAAAAAGAAATGCCCCACCCAGGCGAAGCCGTAGCCGATCACCGGCATGGCCAGCAGCCACCAGGCGTTGCGCGTCACCAGCGCCAGCACCGCCACCGCGATCACCAGGGCAGAGCCCACGATGTGGATCCGCCGGCACGTCCGGTTGGCGTGCTCATGGATGTAGTACGGATAGAATTGGCGGAACGACTGATAGCGTTCGCCGGGGGCGGGCGGCATGCTCATGCCCCGACGTTCCGCCCGGAACGACGTGCGGTCAAGCGTTCACCATGCCTGTCAGCGCCGCGGTAAGCCTGCGCCGCGCACACTGGCCGTTTCACGGGAGCCGACCATGTCCGCCTTCGCCATCGCCGCCTCGGGTGTCGCCGACGCCACCGCCCGCTTCGCCGCCAGCGCCGAACGCACCGCCCGCGATCCCCTCGCCGACCTGGCGGGCGAGACGGTCGAGCGGCTGCAGGCCGAAATCGCGCTCAAGGCCAATGTCTCCGTCCTGAAGACCGCCGACGCCATGTACGGCAGCCTGCTCGACATGATCGCCTGAGGGCGGCCGCCGTCTGAAGACCCGGGTTACGCGGTCGATCCTTGTGCGTTAGGCTCCGGTCACCCGCCCGCGCTCTCCAGCGCTCAAGCCGCGAGCGACCGCGTCGCGAGCGTTAGCGCCCCAACCCCCGCGCTCAAGCAGCGAGCGACCGCGTCGCGAGCGTTAGCGCAAAAAACAAAGGAGCCCCCATGCCCTTCGTCGACATCACCGTCATTCCCGTCGTCACGGACCAGAAGGACGCCTACCTCGCCCACTCCGCCGTCGTCTCGCCCCTGTTCCGGGCGTACGGCGCCCTGTCGATCACCGAGACCTGGGGCGAGGACGTGCCGGACGGCAAGGTCACCGACTTCAAGCGCGCCGTCGCCCTCGCCGATGGCGAGACCGTCGCCGTCGGCTGGATCACCTGGCCCGACAAGGCCACGCGCGACGCCGGCTGGGAAAAGCTGATGCAGGACCCCCGCATGGCCGACATGGCCCCGCCCTTCGACGGCAAGCGCATGATCTACGCCGGCTTCGAGGTCGTGGCGGAAAACTGATCATTCAGGAGCGCTATCGTTCGCGACGCGGTCGCTAGGACCCGAGCGCGCGATAGCGCTACCGTCACCAAGCGTGATCGGACGGCGACGCTTCCTTCGCTATCGTCGCCGGATGCGCATCGCTCTCCTCGCCCTCGCCCTGTCCGCCGGCCCGGCCTTCGCCCAGACGCCGGAGGTTGCGCCCCTCGCCGCCCCGGGCCTTGCCGCCCCCGCCCTCGCCCCGGACGGCTACCGCCTGCTGTGGTCGGACGAGTTCGACACCCCCGGCCTGCCCGACCCGGCCAAGTGGCGCTACGACACCCACGCCAACCGCACCGGCTGGTACAACAACGAGCTCCAGTACTATTCCGCCGGCCGCCCCGAGAACGCCCGCGTCGAGAACGGCAATCTGGTCATCGAGGCCCGGCGCGAGACCCTGACCGGAACCCCCGACCACGGCGGCCAGTCTTACACCTCCGCCCGCCTGCTCAGCCGCACCGACACCGGCGGCTGGACCCGCGGCCTCTTCGAAGCCCGGATAAAGTTGCCCTGCGCCCGCGGGACCTGGCCCGCCTTCTGGATGCTGCCCGACGCCGCCGCCGGCTGGCCCCAGGGCGGCGAGATCGACATTCTGGAGCACGTCGGCCATCGCGCCGGAACCGTCTTCGGCACCATCCACACCGGCGCCTTCAACCACGTCCGCCACACCGAGAAACAGGGCAACGTCCAGCTCCCCGACGCCTGCACCGCCTTCCACACCTATCAGGCCCTGTGGACCGCCGACGCCATCGTCTTCTCCGTTGACGACCAGCCCTACTACACCTTCCCCAACGACAACTCCGGCGACCCGTCGCACTGGCCCTTCACCACCCCCTTCCACCTGATCCTCAACATCGCCGTCGGCGGCGACTGGGGCGGTCAGGAGGGCGTCGACGCGACCGCCTTCCCGCAGGCCATGCAGGTGGACTGGGTCAGGGTGTGGGGGGAGTGAGCCCCCGCTAGCGGCGGGTCAGTCGAATAGCTCGCAAGTCCGCCTCGTCGCGAACCACCCGGGCGGCGACGATGTCCTGCGTGGGTGAGACCGCCAGACTGTGCTTCAGGCCAAAGGTCCCCAGCGACTGCACGTCACGTCCCGCCCCGGACCAGGCCGTCAGTCGCAACGCCGTGCCATCGTCCCGCTCCGTCAGGTGATAGATCCCGGCAGTGGTCGGCGTCCACGCGGCCTCCGGGTCGATACGGATAAGCGGTGAGGAAAGAGCCACGCCCGCCTTCCCCACGCGCCACAGCCTGTCGTCGTCCTTCTTCACCGCATACAGCCCGCCGGCCCCTGCGCTCTTGACCGTCAGCACCCCGGCGCTGTTGGGGACCGTAGTGACCCGGCCGCGCGCGTCGATGCGTTCAATCCGCCAGCCGCCTACACGGAACGTCGGAACCAGGAGGTCGCCGTTCGAGTCCCAAGCCAGCTCGTCGCGCGCTGCGCCGTCAGAGCTGACATTTCGCAGGCGCGATCCGTCGGCGTCGATCAGGTACACATCCGTGCGCCCCTCGCGTGACGCCACGAACGCAATGCTGCGGTCGTCCGGGGACCAGCGGGGTGAGAAGACGCTGCTGGCCTTCAGGTCTGTGAGGCGCGTCGGCTGGCCGTCGCTGCGTTTGATCCAAATATCCGATCCACCGTTCTGGTCAGAGACGAAGACCAGTTGGGCCGTGGGTGAAAAGTCCGGGTCCCAGTCGCTGGTGTTGCCGTGCGTCAGGGCGACAGGCACGCCGCCGGCGCGCCAGGCGAAGAGGTTCGAGCGGTAGTCTCCCGCCTCGACCGCCAGCAGACCGGTCCTGTCGCTGGACAGCCGACCGAACTCGAGCAGGCCCAGGCTGAGACGAACGGGTGTCGACGGACGCCGGTAATCCACCGACCAAAGGCCGAAATCACCGCCGCGATTGCTGGAGAAGATCAGGGTGCGGTCGTCCGCGGCGAAGGCGTAGCCGACGGCTTTCCAGCCGTCCCGCGTGAGCGGCCGCACCCCGGCGCCGGAAACCTCGGCGGCATACAGATCCGCCACGCCGTAGGAGAACGCACGACGGAAGACGATCTGATCCCCACGGTGAGTGACCACGGGATCGAGGTCGCCCAGACTGTCGCTGGGCGGGGATGTAACGTCCCTGATCCGGCCGGTTTCCGGGGACAGGGCCCGGATCCGGCGTACTGTATCGCGCCTGGGCCGGTCTGACAGCAGGATTTCCCCGCTTTGGGCCCAGGCCAGACGCGTCATGGATTCAACCGAGCAGCGGCCTGCGACGCGCGGCTCTCCCCGAGGAACAGGCGCGATCAGGATCACGCAGGGCGCGCCCGGGATCCGCCGGACAAAGGCGATCCGTCGGCCGTCGGGTGACCAGACCGGAGCCATTTCGTCCTCGGGCGTATGGGTCAGCCGGATCGGCGCGCCGTCCGAAACGCCCCGGATGAAGATATCTCTCTGACCACCGAATCCGGGGCCGCCCGCATAGGCCAGCAAACTGCCGTCCGGCGACAGGGCGGGGTGGGTTTCCACGCCGGGTTCTGATGTCAGCGGACGCACGGCCTCGGTCGCGAGCGCGCCCGGAGGCTGCATCAGAACGACCCCGCCGACGCTGAGGGCGACGACTGCGGCGGCGGCCGCCGCGATCGGCCAACGCGTCGCTCGTCGAACGGGGCGGGATGGCGTGGAAACCTCCGGCCCGGCGGCGTCTACAGAGCCGGCCTGAAGGCGCAGGCGATATCCCACCTTTGGCACGCTGCCGATTTCGACGGCCGCGTCACGCTGGAAAACCTTTCTCAGCTTCAAGATGCATCGCACTAGGGCGTCGTCGCCGACCACCCGTCCATCCCAGCAAAGCCGGGACAGGTCTTCCCGACTGACCGGAGCGCCTCTACGTCGGTTGAGAGCGACCAGAACCTGCATGACGCGCGGCTCCAGTTTGCAGCCTCCATCAGGCCACAGGACCTCAAGCGAAGCGGGATGCACCATTCCGGTCCCGAGCGAAAATGGTTCTTCGGAAACGAGCTTGATCGGCCTGAGGAGCAGAGCTGACAGGTCGTTCATCGGAAAATCATCGGCTCAAGATCGGGCCCCCGCCCTCGCTCCCAGACCGGCAGTCTCTTTTATCGCGGTGGAGATTACCAGCCACCTTGATGAGTCCCCCGATGCGAACCTCCGATGCCTGCCTCCTTCTGATGACCCCCTGGTCGCTAGTCCTGGCCGCTCCAGCGCTGGCGCAGACCCCGGCTTCGCTACCCCAAGCCGAAGCCGGTCAGCAGGGCGTGCTGGTCTTCACGCCGGACTTCTTCGCCAGCCAGCAGCCGGTTACCGCTCTGGACATGGTCACCCGTGTTCCCGGGTTCACCGTCGTCGATGGTGACGGCGCGCGCGGCTTTCAGGGCGCCGTCGGCAACATTCTCATCAACGGCGCGCGACCAGCTTCAAAGAACGACACTGGCTCCAGCGTGCTGTCTCGTACATTGGTCGCCCAGGTGGAGCGGATCGAGTTGGTCCGCGGCGGAGCGCCCGGCATCGACATGCAGGGCTTCTCCGTCGTCGCAAACGTCATCACCCGCGAGCAGTCCAGCAGCCAGACCATCTTCACCGGCAATGCCGTCCTCTACGACGGCGGAAAAGACACTTGGGGCGGCACATGGCAATTCACGGCCCGGAACGGCGATCGCACATGGGGCTTCACGCTTACTGACGACTTTGACGTCAACGACTCCAATGGCATCGGTCCAGTCGTCCGCCGCGACGGTGAGGGCGCGCTCTTGCGGCAAGAGGATTTTTTCAACGACCAGACCAGCGGCGGCAACGCCCTGCGGCTGAACTACGCCAGCCCTTTTCTCGGCGGCCAGATTGATTTGACGGCTCGGTACGGCATCAGTGACTACGACAGCCGAAACCTGCAGACCTCGGACACGGTGCGGCGCGAAAGCCTCTATGCAGAAAATGGCTACAACGGTGAGTTCGGGGCCGTCTACACCCGCCAGTTCGGCGAGCGCCTGACCTCCGAAACCCGTTTCATTCACGAGTTCAGCCAGACCACCGGCGCCTCGACCAGCCGATCCACCTTGTCAAACGTCGCCAGTCCCGAGCAGCGGTTTGAATCAGACGGCAATGCGTCCGAAACCATCTTTCGCAGTCTGGCCCGACTTGAGCAGCCGCCCGGACTGACATGGGAGTTCGGCGGCGAAGCCGCCTACAACGTGCTGGAGACAGAACAGGCGTTCAGCGTCGGCGGCGCGCCTGTCCTCCTGCCCTCCGCCTCCGTGAAAGTCGAGGAGACACGAGGCGAGGTCTTCGGCCGCAACACTTGGCGGATGCACGAAGACCTGTCGGTTGAAAGCGGCCTGCGCGTCGAGACATCGTCAATCAGCCAGTCCGGGGACGCCGAAGAAGAAAAGACCTTCACCTTCATCAAACCGCGCCTGTTGGCGACCTGGACGCCCGGCGTCCGCAACCAGTTCCGTCTGCGCTTTGAACGTGAGATCGGCCAACTGGACTTCAATGCCTTCGCCGCTTCGGCCGAACTACAGAACGAGAATGTCCTCGGCGGCAACATCGACCTGGAACCGGAGCAGCGCTGGATCAGTGAACTGGCCTACGAGCGCCGTTTCTGGGGCGACGGCGTCCTGAGCCTCCTGCTTCGCCATGACGAGATCAGCAACGCCATCGACGTGATTCCGTTGGAAGGCGGCCTCTCGGCCACCGGCAATATCGGCGACGGGACGCTGGATCGGTTGTCGGTCAACATTCAGGCGCCGCTGGATCGGTTTGGATTCGGGGGCGGTCGGATCACCGCGCGCAACATCTGGAACCGCACCGAGGTCGAAGATCCGACCACCGGCAAGACGCGTCCGATCTCCAATGTCCCTAAGTCTCACGCAGTGATCGTGGTGGCGCAGGACATCAAGTCCTGGAACCTGCAGTGGAGCGCCGCCTGGGTCCCGTTGCTGGGGCGAACGAGCTATGATCCCGACGTGCAATTTTCGTGGCGCGGCCGCGACTTCCTCGAGGGCTGGATCGAATACAAGCCGACCCCCACGCTTGCGATCCGCGCACAGGTGAATTTGTGGGACGACTACGGCCAGACCCGCATCGCCTACGGCGACCGCTCGGTCCGGCCGATCAGCTATATCGAAACCCGCACCATCGACCCGCGGACTTTCTACTCTCTGCGCCTCCGCCAGATCTTCTGACCGGCCCGCTCAGCCTTGCTCGTACTTCTGCGGAGAAGCGCGGCAAGGCGCGCGCCGGAGGTCCGTCAGTCCGGCCTCTTGGCGACGGCCGTCAGCAATCCGACCTCCCGCAGATACGCCACTGGATACCGGCAGCCGTCTGGCCAGAAAGACCGACCATGAAATCCCTGTCATGACACAAGCTTAAGCGCACTTGCGGCGCCGGGCGTGACACAGGAGCGGGATGGGTTCGCGCCCGGATCGGACCTGTTTCAGAAAGTCGCCCCATGAAGTCGCTCGCCCTCGCCGCCGTCGTTTGCCTGCTTCCCGCCATCGCCCTGGCGCAGACGGCGCCGCGCGAGGTGTCCATTCCGTCGGGTGGCGAGACCCTTGCGGCGCGGGTGCTGGACGGGGTCGGCGAGGGGCCGCGGCCGGTCATCGTTCTGTTCAACGGCTTCCCGGCGGGCCCGAACATTCCCCGCGTCGCCGGTGAGCTTCAGTCGGACGGCTACACCGTCGTCCTGCCCCAGTACCGGGGCACCGGCGGCTCGGGCGGCGCGATCAGCGTGGCGGCCTCGCGTGAGGACGGCGCGGCGGTCGTGACCTGGCTGAAGGGTCAGGGACTGGCCGGGGCGGATGCGAGCCAGATCGGCCTGCTCGGCGTCAGCTACGGCGGCTGGGTGGCGCTGCAGACCGCCGCCGCCGACCCGGACGTCCGCTGTGTCGCCGCCCTCGTGCCCGCCGACATGGGCGTGATCGCGGCCCGCTGGTCGACCGATGCGGACTACAGGGCCGCGTGGAAGACGGACCTCGACAGCTTCGCGACGGACGTCTCGCTGGCCCGGTTCGGCGCCGCCGGCGTCGACGGCTCCATGTCGGGGGCCGAGGCGTCCGCGGACAGTAATCGCCTGACCTCGAAAGCCGCCGCCCTGGCGGGGCGTCCGGTCTTCGTCGCCGGCGGACGCCGCGATCCCGCCGCGCCTCTCGCGGACCACTATGTTCCGCTGGTCGAGGCGCTGAGGACGGCGAACGTCCCGTTCACCGCCCTGGAGTTCGACGGCGGTCACAACCCGTCGGACGCTCAGGCGGCCGCCCGCAGCTTCATCGAGCGCCGCTGCTTCCCCGAATAGGCGCCCCGGGGATCGCGCCCCCTCACCCCCGATGCTGCCGCCACATCCGCGCCTCGGGCTGCTCCCCTTCATCCGGCGGCCGCAACACCCCCGCCTCGTCCCAGTACCGCCCCGCCCAGCCGCCGCGCACCCCGCGCAGGAAGTCGCGCCGCGCCTGATCGGGGCCCAGCACGCGGGCGCGCCAACGCAGGGCCTCCAGCGACCAGTTGTCGGCCAGGTCGTAGCCCCGGTCGCTCAACAGGGCCTGCGCCATGCGAAGCGCGCGCTCGCCCCATTGCGTCTCCAGCCGCCGGGTCTCCGCCTCGCGCCAGCGGGCCTGAAGCTCGGGCGAGGGTTCCAGCGGCGGGCGCGGGGCGGCGGCGGCGACCCGCGTCAGCCGCTCGGCGCCGGTCAACAGGCTGAGCACCGTCTCCAGCCGCCCCTCGGCGGCGGCGCGGCCGACCTCGTCCAGCAGGGTGTTCAGCGCCTGATGCGGATGGGCGTTGCGCTGCCGCGCGGCCTCGGCCTGGGTGCGGGTCCAGCCCTTGCGAGCGGCGCGCTTGCGGATGCCGTTGACGGTCAGGTCGAGCCGGTCGGCGATGGAGGCGGCGGGCTCGCCCTGCAGATAGGCGTCCTGGGCCAGGGCCCAGATCTGGGAGCCGGGGAAGCGACGAATGCGGGGCGGCTTGCTCATACGGGGCATTGTGGAACGCCGATACGTCATTTCCGGACGCATGCCTGTTGGTGTGACGTGTTGCAGCCCTGTCCCGCCCGCGTCCCCGCCTGTCCCGCCGCTGTCCCCGGAACAGGGACAGTTTGGACGGGGACAAAACGATACGAACGCCTAGCGGCAGAACCGCGTCTCCGTCGCCTCCAGATGCAGGTGATCGGCGTGGACCGCATTGTAGTCGGGGCTCAGGGTCGTGCCGAAGATGCGGCAGGCGTCGTCGCGGATGCGGCGCAGGAAGGCCTGTTCCGCCGCATCGCCGCCGAACCAGCCGGCCTTCAGGCTGATGCGCCGCCCGTCCCTCAGCCGCACCCCCGCGATGTCCACCGCCGAGGCCTGGGCATGGGCGCTGATCCGGGTGCTGACCCCGCCGTTATTGATATTGCGGCAGGCATAGGCGCCGAAATGATCGATCTGCACCACGTCCGAGCCCAGCAGCTCCCGCGCCGCCGGTTCCAGCGACTGCCGCCGCCAGACGCTGAGCGCCAGAGCCGTGCGGCAGGTCATCTCCACGTCCCCGGGCGCCATGCGCGCCACCGTGCCCATATCGGGCCCCAGGACCCCGCCGGCGCGCACGCCGCAGGCCTGGGGATCGCCCCGGTCGGGCGTCGGCCGGAAGCTCACCCGCGCCGCCGTCAGCTGGGCCATGCATTGCGTCAGTTCCGCGCTCTCGCGGATCACCTCCGCCCGGGTGCCGCCGCCGACCGGCTGATCGACCAGATTGCCCACCAGGGGCGCCTCGGTGCGCGAGGGGGCGGCGGGGGACCGGATCGGGGCGCGGCTGTCGGGCAGCATCGGGCTGCAGCTCGCCAGCAAAAGCAGGGCGGTCAGGGCGAACGGGAGAGAGCGCATGGGCGGCAGGCTAGGGTGATTTGCGGGCTTGGGGAAAACCCCTCCGTCTCGCCACGCCGCGGAGAGGTGAACCGCCCTCACCTCTCCACCGAAGGTGGGGAGGGGGACCGCGCGAAGCGGGGTGGAGGGGTGACGCCGTACCGTCAGGCCTTCGCCGCCTCCCGGCACCGGTCCGAGCAGAATTTCACCTGATCCCAGTCCCGCGCCCACTTCTTGCGCCAGGTGAACGGCAGGCCGCAGGCGGCGCAGGTCTTGGTCGGCAGGTCGGCCTTGGCGGGGGCGCGGCCCAGATTGACGTGTTTTCGGCTCATCGGCTCAACGAAAAAGGGGCGGCCCTGCGAGCCGCCCCTTCGTTACTCTCAGCTGTCCAGGAAGGACCGCAGCTTGCGCGACCGCGACGGGTGCTTGAGCTTGCGAAGCGCCTTGGCCTCGATCTGACGGATCCGTTCGCGCGTGACGCTGAACTGCTGGCCGACTTCTTCCAGCGTGTGGTCGGTGTTCATGCCGATGCCGAAGCGCATCCGCAGGACCCGCTCCTCGCGCGGCGTCAGCGACGCCAGCACGCGGGTGGTGGTCTCGCGCAGGTTCGACTGGATGGCCGCGTCGATGGGCAGGATGGCGTTCTTGTCCTCGATGAAGTCGCCCAGGTGCGAGTCCTCCTCGTCCCCGATCGGGGTTTCGAGCGAGATCGGCTCCTTGGCGATCTTCAGGACCTTGCGGACCTTCTCCAGCGGCATGGCCAGCTTTTCGGCCAGCTCTTCCGGGGTCGGCTCGCGGCCGATCTCGTGCAGCATCTGGCGGCTGGTGCGGACGATCTTGTTGATCGTCTCGATCATGTGCACCGGGATGCGGATGGTGCGGGCCTGGTCGGCGATCGAGCGGGTGATGGCCTGACGGATCCACCAGGTGGCGTAGGTCGAGAATTTGTAGCCGCGGCGGTACTCGAACTTGTCGACCGCCTTCATCAGGCCGATGTTGCCTTCCTGAATGAGATCAAGGAATTGCAGGCCGCGGTTGGTGTATTTCTTGGCGATGGAGATGACCAGGCGCAGGTTGGCCTCGACCATTTCCTTCTTGGCCTGACGGGCCTCGCGCTCGCCCTTCTGCACCGTCTGGACGATGCGGCGATAGTCGTCGATCGGCAGGCCGGCCTCGGTCGCCACGGCGGCGACGTCGGCGCGGATGCCGGCGATCTGGGTGGCTTCATTGTCGCTGAACTTGGTCCAGCGGACGCCCATTTCCTTGACGTTCTCAGCCCAGTTCGGGTCCAGCTCGCGGGTGAAATAGGCTTTCAGGAACTCGGGACGCGAGATGCCGTAGCTGTCGGCCAGACGCAGCAGGCGGCCTTCAAGACCCATCAGGCGCTTGTTGATCGCGTACAGCTGCTCAACCAGCGCCTCGATGCGGTTGTTGTTCAGCTTCATCGTCTTCAGGCGGCCCGAGATGGTCGCCGTCAGGGTGTCATAGGCCTTCTGGTCCTTGGCGGTCAGGATCTCGCCCTTCAGCCGCGCCTCGACCAGCTTGTCCTGCAACTTGCGGAAGCCGCCGAAGTCCGCCGCGATCGCGTCCAGGACCTCCATGACCCCGTCCCGCAGCTCCGCCTCCAGCGCCGAGATCGACATCCCGCCGCCATCATCGAAGTCATCGTCATCGTCGTCGTCCGGCTTCTCTTCCCCGGCCGGCTTTTCTTCTTCCTCTTCCTCCTCGGCCGCTTCACCCGCCGGAGGCTGGTTGTGCGGCAGAGACGAGGGATTCAGCACGCCGTAGGTGGCGTCCAGGTCGATGACCTCGCGCAGCAGGATGCGGTTGTTCGCCAGCTCGTCGCGCCACACCATGATGGCCTCGAAGGTCAGCGCGCTTTCGCACAGGCCCGAGATCATCGCGTCGCGACCGGCCTCGATCCGCTTGGCGATCGCGATCTCGCCCTCGCGAGAGAGAAGCTCAACGCTCCCCATCTCTCTCAAATACATGCGCACCGGGTCGTCGGTGCGGTCATAGGCGGCCTTCGCCGGGGTCTCGGCGACGTTGGTTTCGGCGCGCTCGGCGACCTCGCCGCCCTCGCCTTCCTTCTGCTCGCCGTCTTCCTCGGCCTCGACGACGTTGACGCCCATTTCGGACAGCATCGCCAGCGTGTCCTCAATCGCGTCGGGGGTCACCTCTTCGGACGGGAGGACCTTGTTCAGCTCCTCCATCGTCACATAGCCCTTGGCCTTGGCCTGCTTGATGAATTTCTTCACGCCGGCGTCGGTAAGGTCGAGCAGCGGGCCGTCGCTCTGAACTTCGGCTTCCTGCGTCTCGGTCTGGGCGCTCATACAGTCTCTTCTCCGGGTGGAGGGCTGATCAGGCCCGCCGCCAAATACAACGTGTGTCGAGGTCGTTGGTTACGAACTCGTGCTATCTTCCCAAATTTCTCCAGTCTTGATCGCGCGACGCAACGCATCCCGCTCGGCCTTCAGCCGGCGGAACGCCTCGTCCTGCCCCGGCACGTTACGCGCCGAAGACAGAGCGTCTTCCAGGGCGGCGACACGGGTTAACGCGTCGAACGCCTGCGACCATCGGATCCTCGTCTCGCCGAGGGGCTTGTCTGCAGCCAGGAAAGGCGCGCCGGACTTTGCCGCCGCCTTCTCGACCTCACGCATTAAGACGTCATGACCCGATTGCGCCAGATGGCGACGGAGGGCGGCAGAGTCAAGGTCCTGACCCGAGAAGCGTAAACGGACCATCTCCTGAGCCAGCCCGTTCAGCGACGGATCTCCGAAGCCGTGACTGGCGATGGCTTCCAGATGATCGTCCATCCGCTCGGGGTCATCGATGGCGCCGTGCGCAAGGGCGGCGGCCACGGGCTCGATGGCGCGACTCAACGACTGCATGGCCTGAGCGCCTTCGACGGTCTGGCCCAGCTTGGGCGGCGGGCCGCCGAAACGACCGCGCCCCTGACCGCCCTGGCCGTAACCCTGCCCGGCGTTCTGGGGCGGACGGCGCGACGGGAAGGCGGCGTCGAACCGCTCATACATATCCCGCCGATATTGCTCGGCGAGGTCCTTGTCCTGAATCGCGGAGGCCTGCTGGCGGAGCCGGCCTTTCAGTCCCGCCCGGCGCTCGGGGCTGTCCAACGGCTCGGCCTCGGCCTCCTTCTGGAACAGCACTTCGGCGAAGGGCTTGGTCGTGGCCACCGCCTGACGCAGGGCCGGGGCGCCACGTTCGCGCAGGATGTCGTCAGGGTCGGCCCCGCCCTCCAGCAGGCAAAAACGGAACGACTTGCCCGGCTTGAGCTGTGGCAAGGCGCGATCGATGGCGCGATAGGCGGCCCGGCGGCCTGCGGCGTCGCCGTCGAAGCACAGCACCGGCTCGGCCGACACGCGCCACAGCCGCTCCATCTGCTCTTCGGTCAGGGCGGTGCCCATCGGCGCTACAGCCGGGATGCCGGCCCGCTGGCAGGCGATCACATCCATATAGCCCTCGACCACGACGATCCCCTGCTCGCCCCGGGACTCAGCCCCCAGGATGCGCCGGGCTTCCGGCAGGCCGTACAGGGTCGCGCCCTTGTGGAAGAGCGGGCTCTCGGGACCGTTCAGATATTTGGCGCGGTCGTCGGGGTTCATGGCCCGACCGCCGAAGCTGACGATCCGCCCGCGCGCGTCGAGAATGGGGAACATCAGCCGGTCGCGGAACCGATCATAGGGCTGACCACCGCTTTCGGGCGCAATCAGCATACCGGCCTCGACCAGATCGCCGGGTTTGGCCCCACGCTGGATCAACGCCTGCTTCAAACCCTCGCGATCATTGGGGGCGTAGCCGAGACCGAAGCGCTCCCACTGGTCCTCGGGCAGGCCGCGCTTCTCCAGATATTCCCGCGCCGCCTTGCCCGGCGAACGCCGCAGGTTGGCCGCGAACCATTTCTGGGCCAGGTCCATCCAGTCGTTCAGACCTTGGCGCTTCTGCTCGCGCTCCTGCGCCTGCGGGTCTTCGGCAGGAAGCTGCATCCCGGCCTCGCCCGCCAGCCGCTGAACGGCCTCCACGAAGCTCAGCCGCTCGGTCTCCTGCAGGAAGCTGATGATGTCGCCGTGCTTGCCCGAGCTGAAGTCGTGGAAGAAGCCCTTGTCATCGTTGACGAAGAAGGACGGCGACTTCTCTTTCGAGAAGGGCGACAGGCCGACGAACTCGCGTCCCTGACGCTTGAGCTTCACCGACCGTCCGATGACATCGGACGGGCGAAGGCGGGCCTTCAGTTCTTCAATGAAGCGATCGTCGAAGCGCACAGCTGCCTTATAGCGCGCGACTCAGCCAAACGCCGCGATTTACCTTTCGTTAACCAAGAAGGCAAAACCGCGACGCTAAGCGTCTGATTCAAAGCGCAATTTTGCGGAACTATCCACAGGCCCTGTGGTTAACCCCACGACCGTTCCGGAAGCGGACGGATTGAGACGGCTCTGCAGCGGACGCTGCGGCCCGCCCGGATTGAGAAGCGTACCATGTTCATAGCCATCGCCCGTCCGGCGGTGGAGCCCGTAGGTCCCGACGCCGTCGCCGTCCCAGGTTCCCCCGCCATTCCGTTCGTCTCGCCGCGCGCCCTGCACGCGCGACTGCTGGAGAACGCCGCCCTCAGGCGGATGCGCGGACTGGAAAGACGGCGCAGCAACCGGCCGGAAGACGCCGACTACTGGCTGCATGCGGCCCCGGTGGCGGTCCGCAAGGCCTGCGCCCTGCGGGAAGAGGCCAGCTTCGCGCCCCTGCCCTGAGGTCACTCAGGCGGCGGGCGGGTCAAAGCGGCAGCGGCGGCCCGCCGTCGCCACCTCGGCGCAGGTCATCGCACTGCGCGGGTGGCCGGTCGTATCGATCTCGAGCCAGTAGCCCTGCCCCGCCGCGCATCGCACCTCATAGCGATCCAGGTCCGCGCCGATCCGGCCCATCCAGGCCGCCTGACTGATCTGCGCGCAGTCCAGCGCCAAGGTGCGGACATAGCCCGTCATCGCGGGGACGGGATCGACGTTGCCGGGCAGTTCACAGCGACTGGAGGCTTCATCGGCGCCACTCGCCAGCACCAGGCAGTTGAACCCTTTGGCCGGCGAAGCGACCAGCAGCCAGCCGGGCGCATCGGCGCAGGCGACCTCATAGACCGGGCCGTCCGGCGTCTCGCCGGGATTCGAAGCGGCGGTCACATCGCACTGGACGCCCGCCTGCTGCACCGCAGCGCGCGCCGCCTGCTGGACCTCGGCAGGTCTCGCGCGACCACCCCGAGGGCGACGCACAGCCCGATCAGCCTCGAGCGCGCGGTTGTTGGCGGTTTCGCGCGTGATGTCGCGATCGCCGCCGGGACGCATCGTCCCTTCCCGCGGGATACCGCCGGCCCCGGGAACCGTCTGCGCCGCCACAGGCGTCGCCATCACAGCCGCCGCCGCGACAATCATCGTCAGAACACGCATCTTCATCCCCGAACCTCCCGTGGGCCGATCGACAGGATGCGCGATTTTCAGCCCTTCATCGAGTCCGCGAAGCGCTGGAACAGGTAGAGGCTGTCGGTGGGTCCGGGCGAAGCTTCGGGGTGATGCTGAACGCTGAACACCGGCCTGTCCTTCAGCGCGATGCCGCAGTTGGTGCCGTCGAACAGGCTGACGTGGGTCTCCTCGACCGCGTCCGGCAGGCTGTCGCGATCGACGGTGAAGCCGTGGTTCATGGACACGATCTCGACCTTGCCGGTCGTCAGGTCCTTGACCGGATGGTTCGCGCCGTGGTGGCCCTGATCCATCTTTACGGTCTTCGCGCCCAGCGCCAGAGCCAGCATCTGATGACCCAGGCAGATGCCGAACACCGGCTTGCCGCTCTCGACCAGCTTTCTGATCTCCGGCACGGCATAGACGCCCGTTGCAGCGGGATCGCCGGGCCCGTTCGACAGCACGACGCCGTCGGGATTGCGCGCCAGCACCTCTTCCGCCGTCGTCGTCGCCGGGACCACGGTGATCTTCGCGCCCGTCGAGGCCAGGGCGCGCAGGATGTTGCGCTTCACGCCATAGTCGATAACCACCACCGTCTTGTCGGCGGCGTCGACGCGGGGGTGGCCTTCCGGCCATTCCCACAGCCCCTCGTCCCACTCGAACGCCTGCAGGGTCGAGGCAGGCTTGGCCAGGTCGAGGCCGACCAGACCGGTCCAGGCCTTGGCTTCAGCCACGAGAGCGTCGAGGTCGAAATTCCCGTTCGGATCGTGGGCGATGACCGCATGCGGCGCGCCGGTGTCGCGGATGCGGGCGGTCAGGGCGCGGGTGTCGATGCCGGCCAGGCCGACGACGCCGCGCCGCTTCATCCAGCCGTCAAAGTCGCTTTCCGCGCGATAGTTGGCCGGATCGGTCGGGACGTCGCGGAAGATCGCGCCCTTGGCCGATGTGTCCGAACCGCCGCCGATCTGCTCGATGTCCTCGACGTTCACGCCGACGTTGCCGACGTGCGGGAAGGTGAAGGCCAGGATCTGGCTCATGTACGATGGGTCGGTCAGGATTTCCTGATAGCCGGTCATGGCGGTGTTGAAGACCACCTCGCCCAGCGCGGCGCCTGTCGCGCCGCAGCCGACGCCCTGGAAGATCGTACCGTCCGCCAGCGCCAGAACGCCTGTGACTCCGGGAAGAAGGGTCTGGGTCATGGCGGTCTCCGTAAGGCCGTAATCCGGCGAACAAACGGCGCGGTGGTTAGGCCCCCTGACCCTCAGGGTCAACGCGCGATCCCGACTTTCTCATGAATACGAACCAGGCGCCCGTCATCAGGGCGACGAAGCCCACCGTCGGCAGGATATATCCGGGGGCCGCGGCGGCTACCGCGGCGATGGCGAACAGCAGGCCCAGCACGGCGACGATCCGCGCGCCCGGCGTCTTCGCCAGCCTGAACAGCGACAGCGAACAGACCGCATAGATGCTGAGCGTCAGCACCGAGGTTACGCCCACCAGAATGCCGAACTGCCCGCCCAGCGTGGGCTGGCCCGAGAGGATGGCGATCACGCTCATGAATGACGCGCCCAGCAGGGGCGTGACGATCGGTGTCCTGGTCGAAGACCCGAAGCCGGAGGGCAGATAGCCCTGTTGCGCCGCGGCCCGCGCCGTCTCTCCGCCCATCATGGTCCAGCCGCCGATGGTGCCCAGCGTCTTTACGATCGCACAGACGGCGACGATCCCGGCGATGGAGCCGCCGAAGACGCGCCCGGCCAGATCGGCATAGGGACTGGTCGAATGGGCCAGTTGGGCGACCGGGATCACCCCGAACACCGCCACGGTCGCCGCGACATAGACCACCGTCGCCAGAAGGGCGCCGGCCACCGAGGCCCGGCGCACGTCCGTGGCCGGATGGCGGACCCGGTGTGACAGGGCCGCGGCGCTTTCCACGCCCAGATAGGCCCAGAAGATGATGGCCAGCGAGGCGGGAACGGTCTTCAGCAACGGCTCGCCCGACGGATTCCACGAGGCGACGAAAACGTCGGGACTGAAGGCGGTCGCGCCCGCCGCGACGGCGATCACGATCGGGATCAGGCCGATGACGAGCGCCGCCGCCGCCAGCCACGAGGCCGTGCGCGCGCCGATGATGTAAGCCACGGTCGCCACCCAGATCAGGCCGAGGTTGCACAGGGTCGCCGCGACCGGGTCCTTCAGCGCCGGCCAGAAGAAGCCGAGGTAACCGGTCGCCGCGACCGCCACGGCGACGTTGCCGACCAGACAGGCCATCCAGAAGGCCAGCGACACCTGGAAACCGGCGAAGCGTCCCAGCCCCTTTTCCGCGAAGCCCGACAGGCCGTCCGCCTTGGGCGCCACGCGGCCCAGCGCGCCGAATACCAGCGCCAGCATCACCGCGCCGACCGCGGCAACCAGCCAGCCGATCAGGCTGGAACTGCCCGTCGAGGCCAGGCTGACGGGCAGCAGGTACAGGCCAGATCCGATCATATTCCCGGCCACGACCAGCGCGGCCAGCCCCCAGCCAAGCTTGTGACGGTCCGACAGCGGGTCTTCAGGCAAAGGGATCGAGGGGTCGGCGTGGCTCATGCATCGCAGGTGCCCTCGCACGGGCCGATCCGTCAACCGCCCTGCGCACCGCTCGCTACAGGGTGACGGCGCCCATGTCGGCGAAGACGGCGTGCGTGGCGCCGGCGTGCTGCGCGGCCAGACCCCGGTCGGGGCGCAGGTTCAACAACATCACCTGCCCGCAGACCTGACGACTGACCCCGATCAACTGCGCCGCTTGCGCCCAGTCGCGCGCATTCTCGTGGCTGACGCCCGCGAAATCCAGCGACAGGCAACGCGCGGTCACGCCCGCCAACCGCCGCACCGCCCCGATGTCCGGCGAGATATGCAGGATCGCACCCTGCGTTTCCGTTTCGAAATGGCCGATCGCCGATTGCACGGTCTCCGGCGGCGCCTGTTCCAGGCCGCCCATGACCTCGACCAGCAACGTGCCGCCGCGCTTATGCTGCATCTCGGCGCACAACAGGGCGAACCGGCCGCGGCTGGTCGCCACCGTGCGCCAGAAGACCGGCAGGACCCCGCTGTCGTTTGAGCCGAGCCGCAGCATGTCCAGGCCCTGATGCAGGGTCTGCAGGTCGATGCGTTGCAGATCGACTGGCTCCAGCGTCCGTCGGCCCAGCCCCATCAGAGCGCGTTCGCCGCCCTGATGCCGGATGGTCCGGCGGATCCGCCGGCTGACCGGGACAGACCGGGCCAGGTCGAAGACCGGCTGCGCGGCCAGCGTCACCGTCAACTCCCGCTTCGCCCGCGTAGTCAGGGAGAAGGTCAGGCTTTCATAGGGCGTCGCGTAGGCGCGCCGTTCAGGCGATGGCGGGATCGCCTGCGGCTGCTCGTCAGGCGGACTTCGCCCCGTTGGATTTCCTATCATGGCCGGCTTCCTTGTGCGCGGCCCCCCGAATTTCGTCAGTGGAGGTTGCGCCCGGTTCACAAAGATAACCCTGACAAACATGGTCACGATCGCATTGATGATGAATGCCCAGTCCCCGTCTCGACGCGCGCGCGTTTTCGGTTCAGGGAGCGCGCCATGAGCATCACCACCATCGGCCTCGATGCCGACGACACCCTTTGGCACAACGAGACCCTCTTCCGGCTGACCCATGCGCGGTTTGTCGAACTGCTGGCGGAGCACGGCGACGAAGCCGTGATCGAGACGCGTCTGGCCGAGACCGAGAAGCGCAACCTGCGGCTCTACGGATACGGGGTTAAGGGCTTTACCCTGTCGATGATCGAAACCGCCATGGAGCTGACCGGCGGCGAGGCCCCGCCCAGCGTGGTGCGCGAGATTCTGGCCGCGGGGCGCGAGATGCTGGCCCATCCGGTCGAGACCCTGCCCGGCGTCGACGAGGCGCTGGCCTCCCTGTCCGAGCAGTACCGCCTGGTCCTGATCACCAAGGGCGACCTGATGGACCAGGAACGCAAGGTCGCGGCTTCGGGCCTCGGCGACCTGTTCGCGGCGGTCGAGATCGTCTCCGAGAAGGATCGCGGCACCTATGATCGGGTGTTCGCCCGCCACGGCACCGGGGCCGAGGAAGCCGTCATGGCCGGCAACTCCATGAGGTCGGACGTCCTGCCCGCGCTGGAGGCCGGCGCCTTCGCCGTCCACATCCCCTATGCCGTCACCTGGGCCCATGAACTGGCCGACGCGCCGGAAAACCACGCGCGCTACGGCGCTCTGGAAACCATCAGCGAACTGCCCGCATGGATTGACGAGCGGCGCTGACCCCGGACAGTCGGTCAAAGCTTCGCCGTCGCGCTTTTCGCCTTGTCCCCGGGGGCGCGCATCTTTAGACGGGCCGCTTAACCGACAACCCGAACGGAACCGCGCCGGCAGCCGCCCGCGCCGGGTTCTCGCGCGCAAGGAGCCTCCCCCGCCCGTGTCCGCTTCCGACGCCAGCCATGACGAACGCGACGCCGCCGTGCGCGCGGCCCTGGCGGCCCAGGGCGACAACGGCGTCACGCCCCGCCACACCCTGTTCTACTTCTATGGCGAGGGCGACCACGACGACCTGAACGAGGTGGCGCGCCGCGCCGGCTTTGTGACACGCGGACAGGACGACATGACCGTACTGGAAACGACGATCCCGGTGGACGAAGCCTCGTTCGCGCCCGTTTCCTCCATGATGCAATCCTGGGCCGCGGCCTTCCAGCTCGACTACGACGGCTGGGAGTGTGCGGTCGTGACGAACTGACGATCAAGAAGAAGAGCCTCAGGCCATGCCCAAGCGCACAGACATCCAGTCGATCCTGATCATCGGCGCCGGACCCATCGTCATCGGGCAGGCGTGCGAGTTCGATTATTCGGGCGTCCAGGCCTGCAAGGCGCTGAAGGCCGAGGGGTACCGGGTCATCCTGGTCAACTCCAACCCGGCCACGATCATGACCGATCCGGAAGTGGCCGACGCCACCTACATCGAGCCGATCACGCCCGAGATCGTCGAGAAGATCATCGCCAAGGAGCGGCCGGACGCCCTGCTGCCGACCATGGGCGGGCAGACGGCGCTGAACACTGCGCTGGCGCTGGAAGCGTCGGGCGCGCTGGCGAAGTACGGCGTGGAGATGATCGGGGCCAAGGCCGACGTCATCGACAAGGCCGAGGATCGCCAGAAATTCCGCGACGCCATGGACAAGCTGGGTCTCGAAAGCCCGCGCTCCAAGGCCGCCCACTCGATGGAAGAAGCGTTGGAGGGGCTGGAGTTCGTCGGACTGCCCGCCGTCATCCGTCCCTCGTTCACCCTGGCCGGCACCGGCGGCGGCATCGCCTTCAACCGCGAGGAGTTCGAGGAGATCGTGCTGCGCGGTCTGGACCTGTCGCCGACCACCGAGGTCCTGATCGAGGAAAGCGTCCTCGGCTGGAAGGAATACGAGATGGAGGTCGTCCGCGACACGGCGGACAACTGCATCATCATCTGCTCGATCGAGAACATCGACCCGATGGGCGTCCACACCGGCGACAGCATCACCGTCGCCCCGGCCCTGACGCTGACGGACAAGGAGTACCAGCGGATGCGCACGGGCTCGATCAACGTCCTGCGCGAGATCGGGGTCGAGACCGGCGGCTCGAACGTCCAGTGGGCGATCAACCCGGCCGACGGCCGCATGGTCGTGATTGAGATGAACCCGCGCGTGTCGCGCTCGTCGGCGCTGGCGTCCAAGGCGACCGGCTTCCCGATCGCAAAGGTCGCCGCCCGTCTGGCCGTCGGCTATACGCTGGATGAACTGACCAACGACATCACCAAGGTCACGCCCGCCTCGTTCGAGCCGAGCATCGACTATGTCGTGACCAAGATCCCGCGCTTCGCCTTCGAGAAATATCCGGGGTCCGAGCCCCTGCTGGGCACCTCGATGAAGTCGGTGGGCGAGGTCATGGCCATCGGCCGGACCTTCCAGGAATCGATGCAGAAGGCCCTGCGCGGCCTCGAGACCGGGCTGACCGGCTTCAACGAGATCGAGATCGAGGGCGTCTCCGACGTCGAGGACGACGCCTCGGCCCGCGCCGCCGTCATTCGCGCCTTGGGCCAGCCGACGCCGGACCGCATTCTGGTCATCGCCCAGGCCTTCCGCCACGGCCTGAGCGTGGAAGAGGTCAACGCCGCCTGCTCGTACGAGCCGTGGTTCCTGCGCCAGATCGCCGAAATCGTCCGCACCGAAGGCCATGTCATCGTACAGGGTCTGCCCGCCACCGCGACCGAGTTCCGCAAGCTGAAATCCAGGGGTTTCTCGGACGCCCGTCTGGGCGAGCTGACCGGCAAGACCGAGGCAGAGGTCCGCAAGGCCCGCCGCGTCCTGGACGTCCGCCCGGTCTTCAAGCGGATCGACACCTGCGCCGCCGAGTTCGCCAGCGCCACCGCCTATATGTATTCGACCTATGAGACCGGCGCCCTGGGCCAGACCCCGCAGTGCGAGGCCGAGCCTTCGGACCGGAAGAAGGCGATCATCCTGGGCGGTGGACCCAACCGGATCGGGCAAGGCATCGAGTTCGACTATTGCTGCTGTCACGCGGCCTTCGCCTTCGCCGACATCGGCGTCGAGTCTATCATGGTCAACTGCAACCCCGAGACCGTCTCGACAGACTACGACACCTCCGACCGCCTGTATTTCGAGCCGCTGACGGCTGAGGATGTGCTGGAGCTGATCGACGTCGAGCGCTCGAAGGGCGACCTGATCGGCGTCGTCGTGCAGTTCGGCGGCCAGACGCCGCTGAAGCTGGCCCATGCCCTGCAGGAGGACGGCGTGCCGATCCTGGGCACCACGGTCGACTCGATCGACCTGGCCGAGGACCGCGAGCGTTTCCAGCAGATGCTGGAGGCCATCGGCCTGAAGCAGCCGCCCAACGGTCTGGCCCGCAGCGCCGAGGAAGCCGCGCAGAAGGCAGAAGAGGTCGGCTATCCGGTCGTCCTGCGCCCCTCCTATGTGCTGGGCGGACGCGGCATGATGATCGTCCATGACCGCGAGCAACTGGACCGCTACGTCCACGAAGCCATGCGCGTGTCGGGCGACGACCCCGTCCTGATCGACCACTATCTGAACCGCGCCACCGAGGTGGACGTGGACGCCCTGTGCGATGACGAGACCGTCTTCGTCGCCGGCGTGCTGGAGCATATCGAGGAAGCTGGCGTCCACTCGGGCGACAGCGCCTGTTCGATGCCCCCCTACTCCCTGTCGCCGGCCATCGTGGCCGAGCTGAAGCGCCAGACCGAGGCCATGGCGCGGGCCCTGAAGGTGCGCGGGCTGATGAATGTGCAGTTCGCCATCGAGGAGCCGCACTCGGCCGAGCCGCGCATCTTCGTTCTGGAAGTGAACCCGCGCGCGTCGCGCACCGTGCCCTTCGTCGCCAAGACCATCGGCCAGCCCGTCGCTTCCATCGCCGCCAAGGTGATGGCCGGCGTGCCGCTGAAATCCTTCGACCTGGCCGACAAGCCGTACGACCACATCGCGGTGAAGGAAGCGGTCTTCCCGTTCGCCCGCTTTGCCGGGGTGGACATCATCCTTGGGCCGGAAATGCGCTCGACCGGCGAGGTCATGGGCCTGGACTGGAAGCGCGACGGCGAGACCGACATGGCGCCCGCCTTCGCCCGCGCCTTCGCCAAGTCGCAACTGGGCGGCGGGGTCACCCTGCCGACCGCGGGCTGCGCCTTCATCTCGGTCAAGGACGAGGACAAGCCCTTCATCCTCGACGCCGCGAAGACCCTGCTGGCCGAAGGCTTCACCCTGATCGCCACAGAGGGCACGCACAGCTACCTTGTCAGCGAAAGCGTCGAGGTCGGGCTGGTCAAGAAGGTGCTGGAAGGCCGTCCGCACATCGTTGACGCGATGAAGAACGGCGAGGTCCAGCTGGTCTTCAACACCACCTCTGGCAAGCAATCCCTGCAGGACAGCTTCAGCCTGCGACGCACCGCCCTGATGATGAAAATCCCCTACTACACCACCGCCGCGGGGGCCTTGGCCGCCGCCCAGGCGATCGGGGCGATCAAGGCGGGCGAGCTGGATGTGCGTCCGATCCAGGACTACGGCTGACCGTGGGCGCCGGTCGCATCGTTCTGGCGACCGGCGGCTCCCTCGGCGACCTGCATCCCTTCATCGCGCTGGGGCGTGCGTTGCAAGCGGGCGGGTTCAGCGCGGGGATCGCCACCGCGGTCGACTATCGGGGCAAGGTCGAGGCCGCGGGACTGACCTTCCATGAGGTCGGGCCCAGCGTCGAGCAGATGCAACGGGATACAGGGCTGGATCTCGCCGGCTTGACCGGGGCCATCGCGGGCTCGGACCGCTTCCTGTTCGGAAAGATACTGCTGCCCTACGCCGGGGACGCGGCGCGCCAGCTGATCTCCGTCAGCGAGGGCGCGGCCGGCGTCGTCGGCTCAACCCTGGCGATCGGCGCGATGATGGCGGCCGAGGTGCATGGCATCCCCGGCGTCGCGGTATCGCTGCAGCCGACCATGGTCTTCTCGCGCCATGACCCGCCCTTCCTGCCCCGTGCGCCATGGCTGAAGCCCGCGACGGGCGGGCCGCAGCTGTGGCTCAACGACCTGACGCGGACACTGGGGCGGATGACTACGGCGCAGTGGACCGGGCCGATGAACGCGGTCCGCGCCTCTGTCGGCCTGCCGCCGACCGCGGACAACATCATCTTCGACGCGGGCCGGTCGGCGGATCTGTCGCTGGGCCTCTATTCGCCCTTGCTGAGCCCCCGTCAGCCCGATGCGCCGGCGAACTTCCATGTCGTCGGCTATGCCGCCTGGGATAGCGAGACCGGCGGACCGCCCGTCCTGTCGCCCGAACTGGAGGCCTTCCTGAACGCGGGCGAACCGCCGCTGGTCTTCACCCTGGGCAGTGCTGCGGTGCACATTCCCGGCGACTTCTACGTCGAGAGCGTGAAGGCTGCCCTTCGCTTGGGCCGCCGGGCCGTGCTGCTGGTCGGACCTGAGGGCGACCTGTCCGTCGGGGCCGGAGATCCGGACATCCACGTCGTCCGCTACGCCCCCTTCTCCCTGCTGTTCCCCCGCGCAGCGGCGGTCGTGCACCAGGGCGGCGTCGGCACCGTCCATCAGGCGCTGCGTGGCGGACGTCCCCAGATGATCGTGCCGCATCTGGGCGACCAGTATGACAACGCCGCACGGGCGGTGCGGTTGGGCTGCGCGGCCACCCTGGCGCGGTCGGCCTACCGCGCCGAGACCGTGGCGCGGGTTTTGACCGGCCTTCTTGACGATCCGGGCATTCTCTCCCGCGCGGAGGCCCTCGCCGCTCCCGCCCGCGCCGAGGACGGCGCCGGGATGGCGGCGCAAAAGATCTCCGCCCTGTTCAGGCCCGAATGACCCTCAGCCTTATCGACAAGGCCCTGATCGTGCTGGCCGTCCTTCAGCTGGTCGCTTTCAGCCTTTTCTGGCTCGACAAGACACAGTCGCGGAACGGCGGCCGGCGGGTGAGGGAGTCAACCCTGCTGACTATCGCCCTGTTCGGCGGCTTCGGCGCCTTGCTGGCGCAGCACCTGCTGCGTCACAAGACGCGGAAGGAGCCGTTCCGGACCCGGCTGGGCGGGGTGGTGATCGTGCATCTGGCCGGGGTGGCGGCGATCCTGTGGTGGCTGCTGCACTGAGCGGCGGACGTGCGGTACCAGATCCGACATGCAGCGTCTGTAAGCCGACATTGGATCGGGTCGCGCGGCTGCGCATTCAGACGCCGCATGTCACTGATCGCTTTTGTGGGCGCTGGCCCAACCACTCTCTATGCGTTGAACGCCCTGCTGGCGCGCCCCGTCGGCGGCGCCCGCATCACTGTGTTCGAGGCGCAGGCTGAAGCCGGCGTGGGCAGCCCGTACCGGCCGGGCTGGAATGATCCGGCCATGCTGTCGAACATCGCCAGCGCCGAAATCCCGCCCCTGACCGAAACCCTGCTGGGTTGGCTGCAGGGCCGATCCGCGACAGAGCTTCAGACAATGGGCGTGGACATCGCCGAAGTGGACGAGCGCGCCTTCGTTCCGCGCCTCGTGCTGGGCCGCTATTTCGAAAGCCAGTTCAGGCTCCTGCTCGACAAGGCGCGCGCGGTCGGGGTCAGCATTGACGTGCGCACGGGCTGCCGGGTGGTCGACGCCGCCAACTCGCCCGATGGCATCGAGCTGACGATCGCCGAGTCCCCCCACGGAGCCGTCAGCAGAGCGATGTTCGATCACGTCGTCCTGGCCATGGGCCACCAGTGGCCGTCGCGACAGGAAGCCCGTCCGGGGTATTTCCTGAGTCCGTGGCCGGCGAAGGCGCTGGCTGCGCTGGAGCCAACCCGGATCGGCATCCGCGGGTCGTCCCTGACCGCCATCGACGCGGCGGTGGCCCTGTCCGGCAGTCACGGCGCCTTCCTCAGGCAGGATGGCGTGCTGAGCTACGAACCCCGGCCCGGAACGGACGGGTTCAGCATCACCATGATGTCGCGCAAGGGCCTGCTGCCCGAGGCCGACTTCTACTTCCCCCTGCCGCACGCGCCGGTGAAAATCTGCACGCCGGAGGCGATCGAGACCCTGATCGACCGCGGCGGCGATCATCTTCTGGACGAGGTGTTCGACCTGTTCCGCCGCGAACTCACCGAGGTGGACCCGGCCTATGCCCGATCCACAGGTCTGACGAACGCCACCCTTGAGGAATTCGGTGAAGCCTACTTCGCCGAGCGGGCGGCTGCCGATCCGTTCGACTGGGCGGCCGCCAACCTCGCCGAGGCGCGGGCCAACCATGAGGCCCGGGTGACCGTGCCCTGGCGTGACGCCATCCTGCGCATGCACGAGGTGGTGGCCGCGATCGTGCCGCATCTCGACGATTCGTCGTTCCAGCGTTTCAGCCGGGACTTCAAGCCGGTGTTCGTCGATGCCTATGGCGCGGTGCCGCACGAGTCCGTCGAACGCATGCTGGCCCTGCACCGCGCGGGCAAGCTGGACGTACTGGCGCTGGGCGACGACTACACGGTCGATACCCGGTCACCGGAGGGCGGCGCGTGGCTCATCCAGGGAGACCAGCGGCGGCACTATCCGGTCTTCATCGAGGCGACCGGCCAGCGTCCGCTGGGGGCGGTCCAGTTCCCCCTGCTGTCGCTTCTCGAACAGGGGATCGTGCGCGACGAACCCTCCAGCGATCTAGACGCGACATCGAGAGGCATCGCCATCGACGACCTGTTCCGTCCCGTCGCTGACGGACTTCCGACGGACCGTCTGTTTTGCCTGAGCCTGCCCTTCATCATGGGCCGACACCCATTCGTGCAGGGCATCACCAGCTCGCACGAGATGGGAGAGATCGTCGGGAACCGGCTGGCGTCAGTCCTGGAATCCCGAGCCTGTTCAGTCGACACGCTCCAGGCTGTCGCCTAGACACCGACGATGAAATTGTTCGCGATCTACATCGGCGGTGAGCACCCCGGGGCCAATATCGAGGTCCATGACATCCGCTTCGTCGTGGCCGAGACGATCGAGTCGACCCATGGCGCGCTTCTGGCGCAGTGGTGGGGCAAGCCGGGCAGCCTCCATATCGACTGCTGGTCCGAGATCGCTCGCGCGGACGGCTATGAGGTGTCGCTCCGCCCCCAACCGTTCGAGGGCCCGGAGAAGCTGTATTACGTCAATCTCGGCGGCTACGACGGCAAGGCCTTCGCCGAGCAGCATCGCAATGTCTTCGTGGTCGCCCGCGACCTGCCGGAGGCGAAGGCGCGCGCCATCAAGCTGGCGGACGGCTGGACCGACAAACACCGTGACGACATGTACGAGGCCGAACAGGCCTTCGCCCTGGACAGCGCCGCGCAAAGCGAGCGGCTGCATATCCATCTGACGCCCAGCCTGATGAGTGGCGACCCGGCCTTCACCTGCCACTACACGCCGCTGCGCTGACCCCAGGCCGAGGCGCCAGGAAGCCTCGCGGCCTTCGTGCCATCCGTGCCGTTCCGCGTCCCGTTCGGGACGGTGGAAAGCCTGGAAAAACCCGGAGGCCGGCAGCGGCCAGTCGCCGGTGATTTGGGCCAGTGCAGGGGTGAGTTCGCCCATGGCGGTCAGGAAAAATCCTGAGCTTCATCGTCAGCCATGCGTCCGATTCTGCGCGCCGCGGAGGCGCTGGATCGGCTGGCCTGGGCGGCGGACGGTTGAGGGATCAGCTTTCGCCGTCAGCGTCTTTCGTCTCCTGTCGCGCAACGAGGGCGTCGACGATGAACGAGATCACGGTAATCACCAGAAAGCCCGCGACAACAAGGTTCGCATCGAGGCGGATCAGCTTGAAAAGCCACAGGAAGGCGAGGGCCGCGTAGGCGAAGCAGGCGACGCCGAAGACTCTTCTGAACGTATTCATTTCGTCGTCCTAGATCCCCGCCCCCGGCTCCGGGTCCAGGTCGGCGTCTCGGCCTTCCACAATCCGCGCCGCCGCAAGGTCGGCGGTGACGTTGCCGATGGTGCGGAAGATGTCGGGGATGACCTCGACGGCCAGCAACAGGGGCAGGACCTGCACCGGGACGCCCATGGCCAGACAGATGGGGGCGATGGAGACGAAGAAGCTGACCTGACCCGGCAGGCCCACGGTGCCGACCGACACCGCCAGCGCCGTCAGCCCGCCCGCGATCCATAGCGCCGGCCCCAGATGGATGCCGTGCAGGTGGGCGACGTAGATGACCACGGCCAGGTTGGCGACCGGGCTGGTGATGCGGAACACCGCCACCGCCAGCGGCAGGACCAGACCCGCCGTGGCGGTGGAGACGCCCAGGGCGGTGCGCGCCTGCTCGACCATGGCCGGAAGGCTGGCCAGCGAGGACTGGGTGGAAAAGGCGACCACCTGGGCCGGGGCCACGCCGCGCGCGAACCGGCTGAGGCCGATACGCCCGAACGGCACGGCCACCCCATAGATCAGGACGATCAGCCCGACCTGGGCCAGCACCACCAGGGCGACATAGTGGCCCAGCACGCCCAGGGCGCCGAGGCCGGCGTTCAGCCCGACGCCCATCGACAGGGCGAAGACCCCGACCGGGGCGGCCAGCAAGACCCAGTGGACGATGACGATCATCGTTTCGGACACCGCCTCGAAGAAGGTGACCAGCGGCGCGCGCAGGCGGGCGCTGAGGCGGGTGGTGGCGAAACCGAAGGCCACCGCGAAGACCACGATGCCAAGGATGGCGTCCTCGGCGGCCGCGCGCACGGCGTTGGGCGGGGCGAGGCTGGTCAGGAAGGCGGGCAGGCCGCCGCCGTGGGCGTTGTTGATGACAGAAGACGCGTCCGGCGCGCTGGACAGCAGGATGCGCGCGCCCTCGGGGCTGATGGGCCAGAGCAGGTGCAGGCCCTCCGACGCCAGAAAGGCGTAGATCACCGCCCCCAGCAGCAGCAGGCCGAACACCACCAGCGCCTTGAGCGCCAGCCGCCCGGTCGAGGCCGCATCGGCGATGGAGGCGATGCCGGTCACCAGCAGGCTGAACACCAGCGGAATGATGGTCATCTTCAGGGCGTTGAGCCACAGCGTCCCGATGGCGCTGATGAGAGTGGCCGTCCCCTCGCCGCCCGGCAGGCCCCAGGCCTGGGCCGCCGCCCCCGCGAACAGGCCCGCCAGCAGGGCGAGCATCACCCACAGACTGAGGGATTTCAGAGCGGAACGAAGACGGGTCATGGCCATGCGGCGAAGCTAGGCAAGGACTCGGGGGGACGCCATCGGAATCGACGTCGGCATTCCGCTTCGAAGCTTGCCGATCCTTAACTCGACGGCGGAGCCCCGGCCCGTCAGCATGGCCGCTCCTTGGGGGGATGAGTATCATGCGGACGAAAACCGGGCCGGGCTTCTACCTGATGCTGGCGGCGATCATGGTGGCCACCTTCGTCATCCACGAGGCCGGACACTGGATGGCGGCGATCGCCCTGGGTCATGACGCCTATTACGGCCTGAACGGCGCGGGCGCCCGGGGCGCGATACCGGCCTCGCACGCCGCCCTGATCTCCATCGCCGGGCCGGTCGTGACTGTGATCCAGGGCGTGACCGCCTTCCTGATCGCACGCCGCAGGCCGGGCCTCACGGCCTTCGCGGTGCTGTGGGCCGCGGCCTTCATGCGGCTGGCGGCGGCGGGCCTGAGCCTGATCCTTCTGAACGACGAGGCCCGCGTCAGCGTCTTCCTCGGCTGGCCCGCCTTCGTCCTGCCGGTTCTGGTCGCCGGCGGACTGATCGCCCTGACCGTCATCATCGGCGCTCGACTCCGGCTGTCGTGGAAGGCCTGGGTCATGAGCTGGCTGGTCGGCTCGGTGGCGGTGTCCGCGGTCGTGTATCTGGATATGGCGCTGAAGGGCTGAACGGTCGGGCCGCGCGGGCGTTGAAGGGAAAAGGAGAACTTCCATGCGCCTTCCCCCCATTGCCACCGCCCTCGGCGGCCTTCTGCTCAGCAAGGGCGGACGCCGCATGGCGGGACGTCATGCCGGCAAGCTGGCGCTGGCGACCCTGGCGCTGCAGCTGTGGCAGAGCCATCGCGCCAGCACGGCCCAGCCCACGCCCCGCCCCGCCAAGCCGACGCGCGCCCGCTGGAGCGGCCGCCGGCCCTGATTTCGCTGGACCGACGCCGCGTCAACCTCGCTTAGTGGGGTGCGCTGACGGGAGCCACGCCAATGATCATCGTCCACCACCTGAACGACTCGCGGTCGCAGCGCGTGCTGTGGCTGCTGGAAGAGCTGGGCGTCGAGTACGAGGTCAAGCGCTATGAGCGGGACGCCAGGACACGCCTGGCCCCGCCCGAGCTGAGGGCCATCCACCCGCTGGGCAAGTCGCCGGTGATCCAGCATGACGACGTGATCGTCGCCGAGACCGGGGCCATCGTCGAATACCTGCTGGAGACCTTCCCCGATTCCGGGCTGAAGCCGGCGGCGGGCACGGCGGAAGCGCGGCGCTACACCTACTGGCTCCACTATGCCGAGGGATCGGCGATGACGCCCCTGCTGCTGAAGCTGATCTTCGGCGTCATTCCGCAGCGCTCGCCCTTGCTGATCCGTCCCATCGCGCGCGGCATATCCAGGAAGGTCGGGGCGGCGATGATCGACCCGCAGATCGCCAGCCACCTCGGCTACTGGGAAGCTGAGCTGAACAAGAGCGAATGGTTCGCCGGGGACCGCTTCACCGCCGCCGACATCATGATGAGCTTCCCGGTGGAGGCCGCGGGGTCGCGCGCGCCCTATGGTTCGAAGATGCCGAAGACCAAGGCGTTCCTGGAGCGAATCCACGCCCGGCCCGAGTATCAGCGGGCCCTTCAGCGCGGCGGACCCTACGCCTACGCGTGACGCGATAGACACAGGCGCGTGAGGACTGTCGGATCGGGGAAACCCGGACCGGTCCGGGGCGTTAACAATTCATGCGCCTCAAGACTGTCCAGATCGTCGCCGCCCTGACCGCGGCCATCGCCTTCGTCCTCGCTTTCATCGCGGCGGGCATTCTGCTGGTGTCTGGCCTGTTCATGGCGCTGGGCCTCGCCGCCGTGGCCTGGCTGGCCTGGAGCCTGATCCGGCAGGTCCGGATTCACACGCGCAAAACGGCGAGCGTGACGCGCCCTTGAACCTTTGGGCGTGGCGCCCTACCCTCTTTGGCCGGTCGCTTGCGCCCAGCGACCTCTGTGCCGAGTAGTCTTTTAGTCGGGCGAAGCAAGAAAACTCACGACATATGGAAAAAGTGCCGATGACGGCCGAGGGCTACCGTGTCCTCGACGATCAGCTGAAGCAATTGAAGCAGGTCGAAAGACCGAGCGTCATCGCGGCCATTTCGGAGGCTCGCGAACACGGCGACCTGTCCGAGAACGCCGAGTATCACGCGGCCAAGGAACGGCAGGGCTGGATCGAAGGCTCGATCGCCGACATCGAGGACAAGCTGTCCCGTGCGCAGGTGATCGACGTCTCCAAGCTGTCCGGATCCCAGGTGAAGTTCGGCGCCACGGTCACCGTGGTCGACGAGGACACCGAGGAAGAGGGGCGCTACCAGATCGTCGGCGAACACGAAGCCGATGTGAAGCAGGGCAAGATTTCCATCGCCTCCCCGATCGCGCGCGCCATGATCTCGAAAGAGGTCGGTGACGTGGTCGAGGTCAACACGCCCGGCGGCGTGAAGGCGTATGAAATCCTCAAGGTCGAGTGGAAGTAGGCTCACAGCCGAAGCCGCTGACGATCCGCGTCGTCTCCGACGGACGGATCGGGATGGAAAATCAGGCGCTGGGGTTGGCGGAAGCCCTCCAGCGCCTTTCGCCGTCTGAAATCACCGTCGTTCGCGTCAAGTGGCGCAGGGCGTTCGACAAGCTGCCGTCGGCGCTGAAGGCGTCATGGATGCTGGACCCGGGGTCGGATGATCCCTTCCCCAAACCGGGCGAGCCCTGGCCCGATGTGTGGATCGCCACCGGCCGGGCGACCCTGCCCCTGTCGCTCGTGGCCAAACGGCGCTCGGGCGGGAAGACCTTCGTGGTCCAGACCCAGGACCCGCGCTGGCGCACCCGCGACTACGATCTGGTCGTCGCGCCCCGGCATGACGGGATCGAGGGGCCGAACGTCCTGTCGATCACCGGCTCGCCCCACCGCATTTCCACTGAACGCCTCGCCGAAGGCGCCGCCGCCTTCGCCCGGCGGCTGGAGCCCCTGCCCCGCCCGCGTGTGGCGGTGCTGATCGGCGGCAAGTCCCGAGCGCACGACCTGCCGGAGGCCCATGCGGCCGAGCTGGCCGACCGGATCGCGGCGGCGGTGACCGCAGCGGGCGGGTCGTTGATGCTGACCTTCTCGCGCCGCACGCCCGAAGCGGCGAAGGCGGCGATGACGGCGCGGCTGGCGCACCTGCCCGGCCTGATCTGGGATGGCGCGGGAGCCAACCCCTATTTCGCCTTCCTGCGCTTCGCGGACCACATCCTGGTCACTGAGGACAGCGCCAACATGGCCGCCGAGGCCGCCTCCACCGGCAAGCCGGTGCACATCCTGCCGATGATCGCGACCAGACCGGCCGACAAGTTCGCCCGCCTGCACGCCGACCTGCGCGATCGTGGCGCCGCGCGGCCATTCGACGGGACGCTGGAAGCCTGGAGCTATGCGCCGCTGGCCGAGACGGACAGGGCCGCGCGGGTAATCATGGAAAAACTGGAGCGCTAGCCTCGCGGCGCAGCCCCCGGTGACCGAAAGCTAAAAGGTCGCTCAGTCCCCGCCGCCGCCGCCGCTGCCGCCATCGGAGCCGCCGCCATCGGAGCCGCCGCCGTCCGAGCCGTCGTCATGAACGTCGCGCGGACTTTCGCCGGAGGCGCTGGGCCCGCCGCCGTCAGCCTTGCCGTCCTTCTTCGCCTTCGCCGTCGCCGCCCCCATCAGGGCCGAGCCCATCCCGGCGCCGATGGCGATGCCGAGGCTGAGCCAAAGCGCCAGATTGTCGGTGGCCACACCGATGGCCGTGCCGATGGACACCCCCATGGCGACACCGATCGGCAGGAACGCCGCGGCGCTGTCGGTCTTCTTCATCCCCTGCTCCCGTCACTACGGGGTCAGACTATCATTCCGAAATCCGGAATCAGCCCCTAAATAGGGGCCATGAGCACTCTCCGTACTGTCCGTGTCGCCATCATCGGTTCCGGCCCCGCCGGCTGGACCGCCGCCATCTATGCGGCGCGCGCCCTGCTGCAACCTGTCGTCATCGCGGGGCTTCAGCCCGGCGGCCAGCTGACCATCACCACCGATGTCGAGAACTATCCCGGCTTCGCCGACGTGATCCAGGGTCCGTGGCTGATGGAGCAGATGCAGAAGCAGGCCGAGCATGTCGGGACCGAGGTCATCCATGACATCGTCACCAAGGCCGACCTGTCGCAGCGCCCGTTCCGCCTGACGCTGGACAGCGGCGCCGAGATGCTGGCCGAGACGGTGATCATCTCGACCGGCGCCCAGGCCAAGTGGTTGGGTCTGGAGAGTGAGCAGAAATACCAGGGCTTCGGCGTCTCCGCCTGCGCCACCTGTGACGGCTTCTTCTACCGCAACAAGGACGTGATCGTGGTCGGCGGCGGCAATACCGCCGTTGAGGAGGCGCTGTTCCTGACCAATTTCGCTTCGAAGGTCACGGTGGTGCACCGCCGCGACGAGTTCCGGGCCGAGAAGATCCTGCAGGACCGCCTGTTCGCCCATCCCAAGGTCGAGGTCGTCTGGGACAACGCCATCGATGAGATCCTGGGCGAGACCAACAGCTTCGGCGGCGTCAACGTCACCGGCGCAAGAGTGAAGAACGTCAACACGGGCGAGACCCGCGACATCGCCGCCGACGGCGTCTTCATCGCCATCGGCCACGCCCCGTCGTCGGAACTGTTCGCGGGTCAGCTCGAAACCAAGGCGGGCGGCTATCTGGTCGTGAAGGCCGGCACGGCCGCGACCGCGATCGAGGGCGTCTGGGCCGCCGGCGACGTGACCGACGACATCTACCGCCAGGCCGTCACGGCGGCGGGCATGGGCTGTATGGCCGCGCTGGAGGCCGTCCGCTTCCTCGCCGAGGAAGACCACGCCAAGGCCCACCACCCGATCACGCACAAGGAAGCGGAGAAGATCGGGGTCTGGTGACCCCGATCCGCCGAGCGCGGACTAAGCCTCGCTCGCCTCCGTCAGTTCCGCCACATCCTCAGCCGACAGCGTCAGCTGGGCCGCCTTCAGGGTGTCCGCCAGTTGCTCCAGCGAGGTGGCGCTGACGATGGGGGCGGTGACGCCGGGACGGGTCAGCAGCCAGGCCAGCGAGACCTGCGCCGGGGTGGCTGCATTGCGCTCGGCCACGCCACGCAGTGTGGCGAGGATGCGCATGCCGCGCTCGTCAAAGCGGTCCGCCAGCCCCGCGCCTCGCGTCGTGCCCGCCGCCTCTTCCGCCGTGCGGTACTTGCCCGACAGGAAGCCGCTTTCGAGGCTGTAATAGGTGATGACGCCCAGCCCCTTTTCGACCGCGAGGTCCTGCAACGGGCCTTCGAAGGTTGAGCGGCTGTAGAGATTGTAGTGCGGCTGCAGCGTCTCGTAGCGGGGCAGGCCCTCGCGCTCCGAGACGGCCAGCCCCTCCGCGGTGGCTTCGGCGGAGTGGTTGGACACGCCGATGGCGCGGACCTTGCCGGCCTGGATCAGCCGGTCATAGGCGCGCAGGGTCTCTTCCTGCGGCGTATCCGGGTCTTCCCAGTGCGACTGGTACAGGTCGATCACATCGGTCTGAAGCCGGCGCAGGCTGTCCTCGACCGCGCGCTCGATCCAGCCGGCCGACAGATCCTTGCGGTCGTCGGAGTGCTGGCCCATCGGCGAGCCGACTTTGGTCAGGATCAGCACGTCGTCGCGCCTGCCGCGCGCCTTCAGCCACTCACCGATAATGGTCTCGCTCTCGCCGCCCTTGTTGTCCGGAACCCAGCGCGAATAGACGTCTGCCGTGTCGATGGCGTTGAAGCCCGCGTCCACGAAGCTGTCCAACAGGGCGAAAGAGCGGTCCCTGTCGACGGTCCAGCCGAAGACATTGCCACCAAACACCAGAGGCGCGGTTTCGAGACCACTGCGGCCAAGAGGACGTTTCTGCATGGGAGGCTCCTGCGTTTCGGGGAGCCTTGAATCTGGGGCCGGTCAGCCTGACCGCAACCGCCGCCTCACGCTTTTGTCAGCCGAACAGTTGCAGTTCGGCGGGGGCCTGCGCGACCTGTTCGCCACCACGACGGCGCAGCGCGTAATCGACGGCCTTCTGAACGGCCCGCTCGTCGGTAGGCTTGGACAGGACCCCCACGGTCCCGGCGACGCCGTTGCGGACCATGCCCGGATTGGCGGTCATGAACAGGACGGTGACGCCCATCTGCTGGCCCAGTTCGCGGCCCAGTTCGATACCGGTGGGACCGTCCGACAGGTGGATATCCACCAGCGCCAGATCGACCTCGGTTTCGCGCACCAGATTGCGCGCCGATTTCGCATCCGCCGCGGTCCCGACAACCTCGTATCCGAGATCTTCCAGCACGAAGCGCAACTCCATGGCGACGAGCGCTTCGTCTTCAATGATGAGGATCCGGGCAGTCATAGGCGGGAGCAGTCCAAGCCTTCAAAAAACAGCGTGTCGGAAAGACACGCCAGAGTAACGCACGGTCATCGTGCAGGTTTCACGCCAATGTCGGTTATCAGACACTAAGCGCCGCTCTGCGTCTGGACAGGGCGGTGGCGGGGAGGTCCGCGACCACGCGCAAACCCCCGACGTCCCAATTCCGTTCCAGCCGTCCACCCAATTGTCCTTCGACAGACAGGGTGGCGAGAGAAGAGCCGAAGCCGGTGTGTTGGGGCGGACCCGATACCGGAGGCCCACCCGTTTCCTGCCAGGTCAGGACGAAGCGGCCGTCGTCCTTGACGGTGGTGACCTCCACCCGTCCGCCGACGGCGGAAAGAGCCCCGTATTTGGCCGCGTTGGTGGCCAGTTCGTGGAACAACAGGGCGACCGAGGTCGCGGCCTGATCGTCAAAGGTGGCGTCATCCCCGGTCAGCCGGATGCGGGCCTCGCCCTTCTCGTCGGTATAGGGCTTGAACAGGTCCGACAGGAAGGCGTGCAGGGTCATCGTCCCCACGGTCGGTCGCGAGGTCTCGGTGTGGGGCCGCACAAACTCATGCGCGCGCGCCAGGGCGTTGATGCGGGTGCGCACCGCGGCGGCAAAGCCCTTGGCCTCCGGGAACTGGCGCGCCGACAGGGCGATCAGGGCCGAGACCACCGCGAAGATGTTCTTGATCCGGTGACTCAGTTCCTGGCTGAGCAACTCCTTCGACTGCTCGATCCGCTTCAGGTCATCGATATCCGTGCAGGTGCCGAACCAGCGGGTGATCTCACCGCCCTCGTTCCGGATCGGCATGGCCCGGCCCAGCGTCCAGCGATAGACACCCGAACGGTGCCGCAGCCTGTATTCGATCTCATAGGGCTCGCCAGTCGCCAGCGAATGCGTCCAGCGGATCCGGGCGCGCTCCTGATCGTCCGGGTGGAACATGTCATTCCAGCCTTCCCCGTCCGTCGAACCGGCCGGGACGCCCGTAAACTCGTACCAGCGCGCGTTATAATAGTCGTGGAACCCGTCAGGGAGGGTGGACCAAACCATCTGCGGCATGGAGTCGGCGATCGCCCGGAACCGGGCTTCACTCTCGGCCAACTGGTCGTCGATCTCATGCCGATCGGTTTCGGCCCGCCGAAGCTCCATCAGGGTGACGACCTGATGCGCCATAACAGTCAGGGCGTGGGCCTGCAGGTCCGAGAGGCCCTCCGGCCGCGGCTGGCTGTCGATCACGCACAGCGACCCGAGCGGGTGGCCGCTCGGGCTGACCAGAGGCGCGCCGGCGTAAAAGCGGATGTGGGGCGCCCCGGTGACCAGGGCGTTGTCTGAAAATCGGGGGTCCAGCGTCGCGTCGGGCACCACCATGACACCGTCGCCGCGCATGGCATGGTCGCAGAAGGACAGATCCCTGTGGGTTGAGGCGGCGTCCAGGCCGACGCGGGCCTTGAACCACTGCTCATCCTCATCAACCAGACTGATCAGGGCGGTCGGGGTGCCGCAAAGGCGGGCGGCCAGAGCGACCAACTCGTCGTAGGCGGACTCCGCCGGCGTGTGCAGAACGCCGTAGGCGCGCAGGGCGGCGATGCGCTCGCGATCCGCCGCGCTGGTCATTCCGGTCCTGATCTCTGGCACGCCGTCGCCTCAAGCGGCGCCGCGCGCCAGTTGCCCACCTCTAATGCGAAGCCAGACCGGACGTTGCAAGATCGGGGATGGCGAAATTCAGGAACCCGGCCGCCCGACTTCCTCGACCGACATGGGGGTCACGCCGGGCGCCGGCGGCGCGGCGGGCGCCGGCGTGGAGGCCGGGGCCTCGAAGGCGGCCAGCCGTTGGTTGATCGCGGCGATATCCTGGGTCGTGGCCTGGCGGCGTCCCCCCAGCGAGGTGACGCCGACGACGCGGGTCTGGCCGTCGATCTCGACCGTGCGTGACGCGCTTTGGCCATTGGCGGCGGCCAAGGCCAGTGCGGCGTCAGCCTCGGCCACCGTGGTCGCGTCGGGGATGCGGATGCGGGGGCGAGAGAAGCGGGCCTCGTCGATCAGGGGCTCCCGTCCGGCATAAGCCTGACGGAAGGCCGAGGGTTCGCCGTAGACGCCCTTCCAGCGATAGAAGATGTGCGCCCCGATCTGGGTCAGCTTGTTCAGCGTCGGCGCCCACCAGGGATGGACATAGTCGGCGTGATAGTGGGTCGCGGTGCCCACCTTGGCCGAGACATAGCCGGCCAGCGCGCGGTCCGCGACCTTGCGCGCCCGGTCCCAGGCCCAGGCGACCGGCCGCTGCGACAGGGCGCCGTCGCAGGTGAAGCTGAACTGGCAGCCCGTCGTCCGCTCCGCGCCCTGGAAGACGACGCCGCAGATGCTGTTGGCGTAGTTGGGATCGCGCACCCGGTTCAGGATCACCTGGGCGACGGCTTCCTGCCCCTCGGTCGGCTCCAGCGCGGCTTCATAGTAGATGGCCTGCGTCAGGCAGCGCTGGGCGCGGCGGCGGTCCTCGGCGGAGGCGGGCCGGAAGGCGAAGGGCCGGGCCGGGCGCAACTGGCCGGCGACCGACGGGGTCGAGGCGTTCAGACGCAGCGCGTCCAGACCGGTCTCGCCGAAGTCGAGCGTCGGCTTGCCGGTCAGGGTCAGGTTCTCCCACCCCGGCGTCAGTCCATAGAAGGACGCCTGGCGCAGCGAGGGGTCGAACCGCTGGGCCAGCGCCAGTTCCGACGGCGTCATGCGCGCGGCGATGGCGGCCAGTCCCTTGTCGGACAGATCACCGCCGGTCACGCGCCGCACCGCATCAACGCGCCGGTCGATCTCCGGACGGGGCGTGGAGGACGCGGCCATGGCGACCCCGAAGACGGCCAGCACGACGGGCGCGGCGGCTGCGAGCCGACGCGTTGTCTTCACAGCCGAGGTCAGGGTCGTGGGGTTCAGTGTCCGTCTCCAAAGCCTCCCGCCCGAAAGCGGGAGCCGGGGTCATGCCCGGCAAGAGCGGCGCTTTTCAGACCGAAAAGCGCCGTTCGTTCAAGATTAACGACCGCCGAGGGTCGAGCGCAGCATCCAGGCGAACTTCTCGTGGGCGGTCAGGCGCTGGGTGATCAGGTCGGCCGAGGCCTCGTCACCGGCCGATTCAGCCACTTCGAACGCCGCACGGGCGGTGGCGATCAGGGTGTCATGGTCCTCCAGCAGTTCCTTCAGCATCGGGATGGCTTCCTTCTCCGGGTCGCCGTCCTTGATCGAGGTCAGATTGCCGAAGCCCGAGAAGCTTTGCGGCGCCAGCACGCCGAGAGCGCGGATGCGCTCGGCGATATCGTCCAGCGCGGTCCAGATGTCGCGGTATTGCTGTTCCAGCAGGTTATGGAAGCTGAAGAACTCCGGCCCACGGACATTCCAGTGATAGCCATGCGTCTTCAGATAGACCGCGAAGCTGTCAGCCAGCACCTTGGTCAGGGCTTCGGCGACGTCATTGCGTTCCGTCTTGCTGAGGCCGGTGTCGATGGTCACGGTCATGGGAGAGTTCCTGAGAAAGAAGGTCGTGGGGCGGTTCTGTAATTAGGCGCCGCAACGCCCTCGGCCAAGCCCGCCGGGCAAAAGCTTGACCATAAAAGGGTTCTATGCGGCGTTCGGGAACGCCTTTAACGACATAGCGTTGCAGTCAGTCGCGCCACGCAGATTGGGCGCAGGGGGAAGACGCAGTTTTGGGGGCGGACAGGTTCTTCAGACAGCTGGCGCTTTCCCAGCCCGGACGGCCCGGCCAGGCTGTGTTGACCGGCCTGACGTGCGGGATGCTGGGGCTGGTGGTTCGCGCGCTGCTGCAGCCCATTTTCGGGGGCGCCAGCGGCCTGACCGTCCTGATCCCCGCAGTCCTGATTGCGGCGCTTTGGAGCGGACAGATCGCGGGCTATTCCGCGATCGTCATCAGCATCGTCGGCGCTGTCGCCATGACCCAGCTGATGAGCGGCCTGCTGGAGTTCAATCCGGTCAACCTGACCGTCGGCGTCACCAGTTTCGCCGTTGTCGCCATCTTCGGGACCATTCTGGCCGCGTCCCTGCGTTCGACCCTGCGCAGTCTGGACGACACCATCAAACGCCTGCGCGCCTCCGACAGCCTGGTCGGAGAGACCACCTTGGAACTGCGAGCCATGGTCGAGCAGGCGTCGGCGGGTATCGCGCGCGTCGGGCTTAAGGGCGAGGTCGTCAGCAGCAACGCCCGCTTTGCCGAAATCCTGGGCCTGACGCCCGATCAGGCCATCGGCATCACCACCTCAGACGTGACTCATCCTGATGACATAGCCGCCACCGGGACCGCCCTGAAGCGCGCGATGGCCGGGGGCGAGGGTACAGTCGAGAAGCGCTACATCCGGCCGGACGGCTCGATCGTCTGGGCCTTGACCAGCCTGCGCGCCCTCACCGATCCGTCGGGCGAGGTGCTGGGCTATATCGCCGTGGTCGTCGATATCACCGCCGCCAAAGCCGCCGAGGCCGCGCTTCGTGAGAGCGAGACGCGGTTCCGCCTGATGGCCGACACCGCGCCCTCTCCGGTGTGGATGACCAATGCCCACGCCGAGGTCGAGTTCGTGAACAAGGCGCTGGTCGAGTTCTACGGCCGGCCGGCGGATCGTGTCCTCGGTGCGGTCTGGCGTCAGAGCATACACCCCGACGACATGGCCGAGGTGAACGCCGTGATGGAGGTCGCCCGCCCGAACCACCGCCCTTATGGCTTCGAGGCCCGCTTTAGCCGCTTCGACGACTGCTGGCGGTGGATGAGGGTGGCGGTCAATCCGCGGTTCGACGCCGACGGCGCCTTCCTGGGCTACGTCGGCATGGCGTTCGACATCACCGAGACGCGCGACGCCCTCGACGCCTTGGCGAAGCAGGAACGGCGACAGTCCTTCCTGCTGGGCCTGACCGACCGGCTGCGTGACCTGACCACCCCCGATGACATCATGGAGGAGGTCGAGCGCTCTCTGGGCGCCGAACTGGGCGCGGACCGCGTCGGCTATGGCGAGGTCGATCAGGCGCGCGGACTGGTCTCCATGAGCCGCGACTGGACGGCGGGCGTGGTCAGCGCGCAGGGCCAGTTCAGCCTGAGCGATCTGGGCGCCGACCTCATCGCGGACTTGGCCGAAGGCCGGTTCATCCAGATCGCCGATGTTCAGGCGGACAGCCGCACCCGCGAGGCCCGCGAGATTTTCGAACGGCTGCAGACCCGCGCCCTGATGCGGGCTCCGGTGATCCGCGGCGGGCGGCTCCAGGCCTTCCTGTATGCGCACAACGCCACGGTCCGGCACTGGACCGACGCCGAGACCGAACTGCTGCAGGATGTGGCGGGGCGGACCTGGACAGAGATCGAACGCGCGCGGGCCGAGGGCTCGGTGCGCGAAAGCGAGGAGCGTTTCCGCGCGATCGCCGACACCGCCCCGGTGCTGATCTGGGTGACGGGCAAGGATCGGGTCCGCGAGTTCGTGAACCAGGCCTATGTCGCCTACAACGGCGGCAGCTACGAGGACGCACGGCTGGCCGACTGGCGCTCGGTCATCCACGTCGACGACCATGCACGGATCATTGAGGAGTCCCTCGTTGGCGAGGCCACCGGCCAGCCCTTCTCGATGGAGGCCCGCTATCTTCGGCACGATGGTGACTATCGCTGGCTGAAGTCTTTCTCCCGCCCGCGTCTCGACGCGGATGGCGAGGTTATGGGCTTCGTCGGCGTGGCCTTCGACGTGACAGACATCCGCGAGGCCCAAGGGCGCCTGATGGAGTCCGAAACCCGGTTCCGCACCATCGCAGACAGCGCCCCGGCCCAGATGTGGATGACCGACGAGGCGGGGAACGTCATCTTCGCCAACAAGCGATACCGCACCTTCTTCAACGTCCATCGTGAAGAGGATCTGCAGGCCAACTGGGTCGCCACCATGTCGGCCAACGGACTGCAGGACGACTACGCCGGCTTCCTGAGCACGCTGCAGCAGCGGGATCGTTATGAGACCGTGATGGAGGTCGTCCACCCGCAAATGGGCCGCCGCTGGCTGCGCTGCGAAGGCATCCCCCGCTTTGACGGCTCGGACCAGTTCCAGGGCTATGTCGGCGCCAATATCGACGTGACCGAAGCCCGTCAGGCCGAGGACGATCTGAAGCGAATCAATGAACTGCTGGAGGAACGCGTCAGCGAGGCGATGGCCGAGAAGGCCAAGGCCGAGGCCGACCTGATGCACGCCCAGAGGATGGAGGCGGTCGGCCGTCTGACCGGCGGCGTGGCGCACGACTTCAACAACCTGCTGACCGTGGTCATCGGCGCGCTGGACATGATGCTTCGCTCGCCAAACGATCTGGCGCGGCAGAAAAAGCTGGGCGAGGCCGCCCTGGCCGCCGCGCGCCGGGGCGAGGGCCTGACCCACCAGCTGCTGGCCTTCTCGCGCCGTCAGGCCCTTCGGCCCGAGGCGCTGGACCTGAACGGCCTGATCCGTGAGAGCGAGCCCCTGCTGCGTCGCGCGGTCGGCGAAGCGATCGAGTTCAAGCTGAGACTGCGCCGCGGCGGCGCCCGCGTGAATGTCGACCCGTCGCAGTTCGAGGCCGCCCTGCTGAACCTCGTCGTCAACGCCCGCGACGCGCTGGGTGACAGGAAGGGCGGCAAGATCACCGTCCAGACCATGGCCTGCACGGTCCAGCCCGGTGAGGTGCCCGAGCTGAATGCGGGCGACTATGTCTGCGTCACCGTCGCGGACAACGGGGCAGGTATTGACCCGGAAGTCCTCACCCGCGTGTTCGAACCCTTCTTCACCACCAAAGCCATCGGCAAGGGGACCGGTCTGGGCCTCAGCCAGGTCTACGGCTTCGCGCGCCAGTCGGGCGGCGGCGTTCGCGTGGCTTCGACCGTGGGCCGGGGGACGGAAATCCGCCTGTATTTGCCGCCGCTGGACCAGCTGCATGCGCTGGAAGCCGCCTCGCGCGAGCCCTCGCCCTACCCCCAGGTCGCGACGCGTCGCATCTTGCTGGTCGAGGATGACGCCGGGGTCGCGGCCATCGCGCTGGAGCTGCTGACGGCCATGGGCATGGATGTGGCGTCCGCCGACACGGCGCCTCGCGCGCTGGAGATGCTGAAGGTCGAGCGGTTCGACCTGATGCTGAGCGACGTGGTCATGCCCGGCGGCATGACCGGCATTGAGCTGGCGCGCATTTGTGCGACCGAATGGCCGGACATGCGCATCGTCCTGACCTCGGGTTATGCCGGCGAGGATGTCGACGAAGCCCTGTCGGACGCGCCCTGGCCCTTCCTGCGCAAGCCCTATTCAGGCGAGCAGCTGGCCGAAATTCTGGGGCAGGTTCCCGCCGGAGCGGAGTGATGCCCGCGACCGCCGCGCCTCTGGGCGCATGGCGATCGCGGATATCGTCAGCCGATCAGCGCGAGCGCGCCTTGCGGGCGGCATAACGCGCATCGCGCGCTGCCTTTTGTTCTTCCTTGGTCAGCGCCTTGCGCTCCTTGCGGGCGGCGCGCTTCTCGGCCTCCACCTCGTCCTGGGCGGCTTGCTCGGCGGCCAGACGGGCGGCGTCCTTGTCCGCCTTCTCGCGACGCTGCTCGGCCTTGGCCAGCTCATGCTGCTGACGCAGGGCTTCCTTCTCCGCAGCGCGCTTTTCGGCAAGCTTCTCGAATTCAGGATCGGGGGCGGCGGTCTTGGGCTTGAACTTGGCGAGAAGGGCCGCCTTGGCGTCCTTCTGTGCGGAGATGCGGTCGTTGAAGCCGGTTTGTTTCAGATCTCTCATGCGTGGAGTCGTCGTATCCTTGATCGATTGTCGAATGCGCGTTGGCCGGGACGAGCGCTACGCTCAGCCCCGGGCGGGTCCGCTACCCCGATATGGGGTCAAAAAGCAAGGTTGCGAGGCCAATCAGGCGCTCGCAACCGCTTCAGTGTGTCAGTTGGGACGGTCGGCGTGACCGACAGCAGCCCCGGCGGCTCCACCCACGGCGGCGCCCACAGGCCCACCGACGACAGCGCCGGCGATCGCGCCGGTGGCGGCCTTCTGTTCAATGCTATGCCCGCAGGCGGCCGCGCCGAGTGTGGCGATGGCGAGGACGAGGGCGGTGGAAATGCGGCGCATGGTGGTTCTCCTGTTCGTTAATCAAACGTCAGCGTGGCCGTAACGGTTCCCTTGTGTAACCGGCAGTCGCGTTCCGGCCGGAACGCGTCACAAAGAACAGTCCATCCGCACACCCAAGACTACCACTCGTCCACGCGCGGCACAGCAGGGAAGAGCGAACGATGACCAATACAGTACATCGTACATTAACTGGCTCGGGAAACTCTGCTCCGAGCAGCGAAGTCCGGAGCGATGCACAGATCGGTTCACGCGATGTTGCAGTGCACGCGAATCTTGCGAATCAACCACATTGGCGCCACAAACGGCTGGCTTAAGGCGCGTCCTCCGAAGCCCGGCTGTTCGCCGAACATCGGAACTGTTGCTCCCGGTCCGCGACCCTGTCGCCCGGTGGCGAGACTACCCGGGGGCGGCACTGCGCCCTGCCGAACAGGACTGAGCCTTTGTCGAAACCCTCGCAGACGCGCGCGACCCTGCCTGCTGAACACGTGGCCAAGATCCGGCCCGCGACAGCTGCGGTGATGTTCGGCGCACTTGTGGGACTGGCCGTTGGCGGCGCCTATCTGGGCGGCGCGGCAGCCAAGGCTTCGACTGTACAGGGACAGGCGCAACGTCTGGACGGCGCCGCCGCCGCGGGCTTCACTGAAGAGGCCCTCGCCGCCGCCGCCGGAGGCCTCGACGAAAGCGCCCTGACCATCGCGCGCCGTCACGACCCCTATACTGTCGCCGGACCGACCCAGCGCGACCGCCAGGCCGAGCTTCTGACCGCCCGTCTGGAACAGCTGCGCGGCGGCTCCACTCCGGGCGCCGGCCTGCGTCAGGTCAATCTGTCGGCCCCGGTCGCGGCCCAGCCCTTCCGTCTGGGCGGCGCGCTGGAAGCCTCGCGCGATCTCGATTGCCTGACCCAGGCCGTTTATTATGAAGCCCGGGGCGAAGGTCGCGACGGCATGCGCGCCGTGGCTCAGGTGGTCCTGAATCGCGCTCGCCACCCCTCCTTCCCCAAGAGTGTCTGCGGCGTCGTCTTCCAGGGCGCGGGCCGTCGCACCGGCTGTCAGTTCAGCTTTACCTGTGACGGCTCCATGCGCGGCCGCGTCAACACCGGCGCCTGGGACCGGGCGCGCGCGGTGGCCTCTTCAGCCCTGTCCGGCTCTGTTTACGGCAACGTCGGCAACGCCACGCATTTCCACACCACTGGCGTCGCGCCGCAGTGGCGCAACAGCCTGATCCGGGTCGCGCAGGTGGGCGATCACCTGTTTTATCGCTTCGGCGGCCGCTCGGGCGCGAGCGGAGCCTTCAGCTATGCGGCCCAGCGCTCCACCGACGCCCATGCGCCCCGGCTGATCCAGGCTGATCTGGACACTGCACCGCAAACCGGCCCGGTGCCCTATCTGGCGGCTACGGCCAACCCGGCACAGGCGACACCGGTTCAGGCCAGCGCGACCTCGACCGCGATCATCCCGCCGGCGGCGGACGCCCCGGCCGCCTGATCCTGGCGGGTCAGCGTTCCTGAACCTTCCAGTGGGTGGTGAGGTTCTGACGCAGGTTGCCGTACCGGCCTTGCCCGCTCAGGTTAACGTCGGCGTCGCCAGGCTGATGCGACTGGACGCCGATGCTCAGATCGCGACGGTCGGCGTGCATGGCCTCTTCCATCGACTGGCCTCCGCGATCCGAGAAGCTGCGCTGCTCTTTCGGGATTTTCGGACTGTGAGTCATCGATCGTCTCCTTCCGTCTAGAGAAGAAAACCACCGGGCGACCGGGTCGTTCCGGAACGCCGTTCGCGCTTACGGATCAGATCGCGTCCAGACCGATGTCCAGAGACGCCGCCGAATGGGTCAGGGCGCCGACGGAAATGACTTCCACGCCGGTTTCGGCGATGGCGCGGATGGTCTCCAGATTGACCCCGCCCGAGGCCTCCAGCGTCACCCTGCCTGCGACATACGCCACGGCTTCGCGCAGGTCCGTCAGTGTGAAATTGTCCAGCATGATGACGTCCGGCCTCTCGGCCAGCGCCTCGGCCAGCTGATCCAACCCGTCGACCTCGACCTCAACTTTCATCAGATGACCCGCCGCGGCCTTCGCGCGGCGCACGGCCTCGCCCACGCCGCCGCAGACGGCGACGTGGTTGTCCTTGATCAGGATGGCGTCATCCAGCCCGAAGCGATGGTTCAGGCCGCCCCCGCACAGCACGGCATGCTTTTCCAGCGCGCGCAGGCCGGGCGTGGTCTTGCGGGTGTCGGCGACCCGCGCCCCGGTCCCCGCGACGGCGTCCACATAGGTCCGGGTCAGGGTGGCGATGCCGCACAGCCGCCCCAGCAGGTTCAGCGCGGTTCGTTCGGCCGACAGGAAGGCGCGGGCGTCGGCCTCGACCTCAGCCAGGACGGCGCCCGCCTCAAAGGCCTGACCGTCTCGCAGCTTCAGATCGACCGAAGCCTTCGGATCCATCGCCAGCACGGCCAGCCGCACACAGTCGATCCCGGCCAGCACCCCCGGCTTGCGCGCCGCGAACACCGCCCGCATCCGCGCCCCCTCGGGGATGCAGGCCTTCGCTGTCACATCCCCCGCCCGGCCCAGATCCTCGGCCAGCGCCAGCCGGACGACGGGCTCGATCAGAAGGTCAGGCAGGGTCGGGGTCATTCAGATCACTCAGCGGCGACGGCGACGGCGGGATCGCGATGCAGGCGGGTGTGACGCGCGCCCGCGTCCGTGTCCGGATAGTCGGACCGGTAGTGGCCGCCCCGGCTCTCGCGACGGTCCAGCGCCGCCCCGGCGATCAGGCGGGCGGCCAGAACCGGCAGGGCGCCGCGCGCCTCCTGCTCCAGTCGCTCCATCAGGGCGAGGGCGCGGGTCAGGCCCTCGGCGTCGCGCACCACGCCGACATTGTCGCTCATGGTCACGCGCAGCGCCGTCAGCGCTTCGGGACTCAGGTCGGGGGCGACCACCGGCGTCAGGATATCGCCCTGCACGCCCGTCTCTCCCGCGACGGCGCGGCCCGTGCGCCGTCCGAAGGCGGCGGCCTCCAGCAGGGAGTTTGAGGCCAGTCGATTGGCCCCGTGCACTCCGGTCGCGGCGCACTCTCCGACCGCGAACAGGCCCGGCAGGCTGGTGCGCCCGTCCAGACCGGCGGCGATCCCGCCCATATGATAGTGGGCGCCTGGCGCGACCGGGATCGGCGTCTCGCGAGGGTCCAGGCCGGCGCGCATACAGGCGGCGAACACCGCCGGAAACTCGTGCGGGAACTTGTCCCCGACCGCCGCGCGGGCGTCCAGATAGGCGCCGCGCCCTTCGGATCGCGCCTGATGCACGGCACGGGCGACGACGTCGCGGGCCTTCAGATCGGCGTCGGGCGCATCGCCCAGCAGGAAACGGCCCTCGGCATCAATCAGGCGCGAACCCTCGCCCCGCAGCGCCTCGGTCGCCAGGGGCATGGGGTCCAGCCCCACGTCGATCGCCGTCGGGTGAAACTGGACGAACTCGGGATCGAGGATGTCCGCCCCCGCCAGCCAGGCCAGCGCCATCCCTTCGCCCAGCAGGGCGGCCGGGGTGGTGGTGCGTGCATACAGCCCGCCCGCCCCGCCGGTCGCCAGCACCACCGCCGGGGCTAGAACCTCGGTCAGACGCCCTTCACGCTCGATCACCACGCCGCGCAACCGCCCCGTGGCGTCCTGCACCAGCGCGCGCAGGCGACCGTTCTCCCACACCTCGATATGGGTGGCGGCGCGGACGTTGGCGACGAGGGCTGACAGGATGGCCCGTCCGGCGCCGTCGCCACCCACGCGGGCAACCCGCGCTCTGGAGTGCGCGGCCTCCAGACTGACGGAGAACTCGCCGCCGACGTCACGATCAAAGGGCGCGCCGAGCGCGGCCAGCCATTCGACCGTTTCCTTGCCGTCCTCGGTCAAGGCTCGGGCGACCTCCGGGTCCACCAGCCCCGCGCCGGCGGCGGCTGTATCGGCCGCATGCAGGGCCGGGTTGTCTTCCGCCGACAGCGCCGCAGCCACCCCGCCCTGCGCCCAGGCGGACGAGCAGGCCTGCAGCAGGGGGGCGGGCGTGATCACCAGCACCTTGCGCGGCGCGGCTTCCAGCGCGGCGGAGAGACCCGCCAGCCCGCCGCCGATGATCAAAGGGCCTTCGTGGCGGATACGGTTCATCGCCCGATCTCGAACAGGCCCGCGCCTTGTCCGGCGGCGACGCCAAGGCTTTCCACACCGGGCAGAATGGCCAGAAGCCCGATCCCGATACAGGCCGCGATGGTCAAGGCGAACAGAGCCGTCGACTTGAACGCCTCGCCCACGGTCAGCCGGCGCACGTCCGGCCGCCAATCGTTCCGCCGCAGATAGCTGAACAGGGCGATGCCGAGGAAGGTCACGAAGATCCAGCTGCCGTTGGACGCGCCCCACACCATGGCCAACAGACCAATCACCAGCAGGACCGCCTTCTCGACCAGCGGATGGATCTTCGCCAGCACAGGGCCCAGGGCGCGGGAGCCGTCCAGCATCGGCGCGGGTAGCAGGTTAATCAGGTTGATGAAGGCGATGGCCACCACGCACTGCAGCCAGATCCCCTGCCCGGTCCAGCCGTACAGGGCGAAGAAGGGCGCCGCCGCCAGCAGGCCGAACGCCGGACCTGCCAGGGCCACCAGGACCCCGTGCCACTCGCTCGCCGCCGGGCGTTGACCGACGGCGGCCCCGCCAAAGAAGGGGACGATGAAAATCCGGGCTGGCCCCATGCCCAGCCGGTTCATCGCCAGCATGTGGCCGACCTCATGCACCAGCACGCCGAACAGGACCGCCGCCACGATCTCGAAGCTGCGGGTCCAGTAGTAGATCAGCCCGCCCAGCAGGAGTGTCGACAGGATCGCCCAGCCCGGGCTCTGCCCTTGCACCACCGGATGCGCGGACGTCGAGGCCATGGGGCCGCCGCGGGTCTGCGGCTTCTGGGCCGACGGGGCAGCGATGTCTTCCGGCTTGGGGTCCCAGGGGCCGGGCCGGCGGGGGGTGTCGATGTCAGTCATCCCCGCGACGTGGCCTTTTCCGCCCTCAGCCACAAGGCCAGTACGGCGAGAAGCCGCAGGGTCTTGCGATCAACGGTCGCGACGGCTCGGACGGGCGGGACATAGTGCATCTCAGATCAGCTCCACCGCCACGTGATGCCGAGCCTTGACCAGGTCATAGCGCGCCGGAACAGCAGGGGGCGGCAAATCAATCATCCGCTGCACCGCCAGCGCCGCCTTCTCGATCATCTCTTCTGGCACCGTGACCTCGAACTTCATGTCGCGCAGACAGTCACGGATATTCTCCAGCGTGATCCGCTTCATGTAGGGGCACATGTTGCACGGGCCGATGAAGTTCACTTCCGGCACATCGCCCTTGATGTTCGACGCCATCGAGCATTCGGTGATCAGCACCACCTGCTTCGGCTTGCGGGCGGTGATGTAGTCGGTCATCGCCGCCGTCGAGCCCGCGAAGTCGGACGCGGCCAGGATTTCCTCGGGGCATTCCGGGTGAGCCAGAATCTCCGCGCCCGGATAGGCCTCGCGCATCTCGGCGATGTCCGCGGCGGTGAACCGCTCGTGCACGATGCAGCGGCCCTTCCAGGCGATGATGCCGATATCGGTCTGGGCCGCCACGTTGCGCGCCAGGAACTCGTCGGGGATCAGGATGACGCGATCGACGCCCCATTCCTTCGCCGCCCACTCCACCACCTGCACGGCGTTGGCGCTGGTGCAGCAGATGTCGGTCTCGGCCTTCACGTCCGCCGTGGTGTTCACATAGGTGACCACCGGCAGGCCCGGATAGCGCTGCTTGATCAGCCGAACATCCGCCCCGGTGATCGCCTCGGCGAGCGAGCAGCCGGCCTTCAGGTCGGGGATCAGCACCGTCTTGTCCGGGCTCAGGATCTTCGAGGTCTCGGCCATGAAGTGCACGCCCGCCTGGACGATCACCTTGGCGCTCGACCGCGCGGCCTCCTTGGCCAGCCCCAGGCTGTCGCCGACATAGTCGCCGACCCCGTGGAAGATTTCCGGCGTCATGTAGTTGTGAGCCAGGATGACGGCGTCACGCTGCTTTTTCAGAGCATTGATCTCGCTGATCAGCGCCGCGTGGGCGGGCCACTCCAGCGGGGTGACGTGGTCCTTGACCTTCTCCCACACCGGCGCGGTCTCCCGCTCCAGTTCCTTCGACAGTCCGAACATCCCGTCCGCCATCGCATCCACCCTTATGCTCGATCTGAGCAAATCAGAGACCCGAAAAACGGCGGCCTGACCAGACGGTCGGTCGCCGACTTATGCTCACTTTCAGCATAAGCAGGGACAATCTAGGCCGATGGCCGGGGATTGCAAGCCCCGGCCATCGTCAAACCTATCGCGCAGGGACGGTGGAGATGTAGTCGATGATCGTCACCCGTCCCCCGGACAGACGCACCAGCTTGCCCTCGCTGGCGGCGGCGTCAGAGCCGGCGACGGCGTAGACCTCTTCGCCCTCGAGGCGACGGATCGAGTCGCGCACCTCCCGTACTTGCGCACTGGTCGGATGATCGGCCCGGCAATCCCGCAGGTGCAGGGCGCGGACGATGCAACTGACGCCATTCTCGGCCGGGGCCGGCGGCGGCGGGGGCGAGGCGGCGGCGTCAGGCTGCTGCCGCTCCCACGTCCGGGGCGCCCCGCGGCGCATCTGGACCTGCGGCCGGCGCGGGCCGTCATCATCCCCCGGCCGCGTCAGGCTGACCTGGGTCGCCTCCGCCAGAAGGTCGCGATCATCCTCCGTGGCCCAGCCGCAGGCGGTCAGCACGCGATCCAGATTGGCCGATTGCGTCGGCAGGTCGAAGGATCCGCGGAACACCGGCGTCTCGCCCTCGGCGGTCCGCAGAGTGTAGAGGCCGCCGCCGCGCAGGAAGCGCACGTCCCGCCCCGCTACGACCGAGCTGTAGGCGCCCGGGGATCCGGCCGGCCGCCAGCTCTGCACGATGCTGCGCCCGTCGGCCCGATTGGCCTGAACCTGCAGCGTATCCGCCGATTGCGGCAAGCCGCCCAGAACGGCCGTCAGCTTGTTGTCGCGGCACTGCACGACGATGATCTGCCCGGCGTCATAGCGCGCCGCGGCGATGGTGATGTTGCGCGCGGCGTCCTGCTGGAACTCCCAGTCATCGTCCTGCGTCGCCGCGGTCAGTCCCAGCCCGGTCACCACGGCCAGGGCCCCGAAAAGCACTGTCTTCGTCATCGCTGAATCCCTCACAACCCGCGCGCAGTGACGCGCAGACTCGCGAGGTCGTCAAGCGGTCGGCGGCGCCCCTTCATGCGCCAACAACCAGCGTTTGCGCTCGAGGCCACCGGCATATCCCGTCAAGGTTCCATTGGCGCCGATCACCCTGTGGCAGGGCACGATCAGCGCGACGGGGTTCTGACCATTCGCCAGCCCCGCAGCGCGCACGGCTTTCGGCGCGCCGATCGCCGTCGCCAACTGGCCATAGGTCCGGGTCTGGCCCGCCGGGATGGCCCGCAAGGCCGCCCACACCGACCGTTGGAAAGCCGTGCCGCCGGTCTGGACCCGCAGCCCTTCCAGCGCGTTGAGATCGCCGCCGAAATAGGCCTGTACCGCCGCCCGCACGGGCTCGGGCGACCGTCCCTCGACCAGCGCCGCGCCCGGGCTGTGCCGCGCCAGCAACCGGTGCATCCGGTCCTCGTAACCGGCGAAGTCCAGCGCCCTGACCGCGCCCTCCGGCCCGGTGATCAGCAGGACCTCCCCCACCGGCGTCGCCACGCGATCCAGCGTCAGGGTCTCAGGCGGCGTTTTTGGCATCGTCTCTCTCCATCACATCGGCGGCGGCGATCCCGGCCACGGCCAGGTGCAGCGCCCCATAGGCCCGCCACGGGCGCCAGCCTTCGGCGCGAGCCATCAGGCCGTCATCCTCCAGTCGGTCGTTCGACGGCTCGGCGCCCTCATCGATCCAGTCGCCCGGCAGCCTGATCCCGGGCCGAGCCGCCAGCAGCGGCTTCAACAGCGGATCGGCGGACAGATCGCGCGCGATGGCCTCCGGGTCCGCCGACAGGTCGAACACCCGCCGCACCCGCGCCAGCACCCCGGGCAGGGCCTTCAGCTCCGTCGTCTCGACACAGACCGAAACCCGGCCCGACTCGCCCGGCTGGACCGACACCAGGCCCTCCGCGCCGTCGATCTCGCGGACCAGTCGTCGGCGCCATTTGCCCCCCTCGACCGTGTCGCCGCGCGCGACCAGCGCGCCCAGCATCGCGTCCCAATCATAGGGCGGACGATAGGGCAGGCTCAGGACCACCCCGCCTTCATGCGCCCGCTCGCCGTGTCGGCGCAGGGCCGACGGCGGCCGCTCATACAGGGCCTGAAACGTCTCATTGAACCGCCGCACGCTGCCGAAGCCGGACGCCAGCGCCACCTGCGCCATCGACAAGTCGGTCTGGTGGATCAGGGCCTTGGCCAGCAGCACCCGGCGCGTCTGCGCCACGCTGACCGGCGCCGCGCCCAAATGCTGGCGAAACAGCCGGCGCAGGTGCCGCTCGCCCACCCCCAGCCGCCCGGCCAAGGCGTCGACATCAGCCTCATCGAGCGCGCCCGCCTCGATCAGGGCCAAGGCCCGGCTGACGGTGTTCGAGGTCCCGCGCCAGGCGCCCATGTCCGGCGCCGTCTCCGGCCGACAACGCAGACACGCCCGGAAGCCCGCCTCCTCCGCCGCCGCCGCCGACACCACGAAGATCATATTCTCCCGCCGGGGCGTCCGCGCCGGACAGACCGGACGGCAATAGATGCCGGTCGTCTTCACACAGCCGAAAAACCGCCCGTCAAACCGCGCATCGCGCGTCAGCACGGCGCGGTAGCAGGACTCCTGATCAAGAGCGTCGGCGTTTTCCATAGGCGGAAGATAGGCCGGCGCGGGACAGAACGCTCGCGGTTTTCGGACATGGGCGTGGGCGGGCGCCCAGCTCGTCGGCAGTGAGCCCAGCCAGTGATGAGTGGTTAGTGATTAGTGGCTGGCGGCCGCAAACGGAGGCGCCCGGCCTCAGGGCGCCCTGCCTGCGGCATCGAACCACTAATCACCAACCACCAATCACTTTCCGCCTCCGGCAGGCGCCGCTCAGACCGCTCCCCTACAACGGCCAGAACATCAGGATCAGCGGCGGCCCGGCCAGCAGGACGATCAGGCTCAACGGCGCGCCCAGCCTCGCATAGTCCCCGAAGCGATAGCCGCCCGGCCCCATCACCAGCGTGTTGCACTGGTGCCCGATGGGGGTCAGGAAATCGCAGGCCGCGCCGACCGCCACCGCCATCAGGAAGGCGTTGGGATTGTAGCCCAGTTGGGTCGCCAGACTGGCCCCGATCGGAGCGACGATCAGCACCGTCGCGGCGTTGTTCAGGAAGGGCGTCACGGCCATCGAGGCCAGCATCAGCCCGCCCACCGCCAGCACGCCGGGCAGGTGGGTGAATAGCCCGCTCATTCCCGCCGCGATCAGGTCCGCGCCGCCGGTTTTCTGGATGGCGTCCGACACCGGGATCAGGGCTGCGATCAAGACCAGCAGCGGCCCGTCCAGCGCGGCATAGGCCTCGCGCATCTTCAGTCCGCCCAGCGCCACGATCACGACCGCCGCGCCGAAGAAGGCGACCGCGACAGGCACGATGCCGAAGCCGACCAGCGTCATGGCGACGGCCAGCACCACCGCCGGGAGGAAGCGTTTGCGCACGCTGCCCAGCCGCACCTCGCGCTCAGCGAGCGGCAGCAGGTCCAGCGCCTTCAGCGCCGTTGGGAGGCCCGCCTCCCCGCCCTGCAGCAGGATGACATCGCCCGCCTGCAGCTTGGCCGACCGCAGCTTCTGGGTCAGTTCATAGCCACTGCGCGACACCCCGATCAGGTTGACGCCATACTGGCCGTACAGGTCCGAGGCCCGGACCGACTGGCCCGCCAAAGGCGAGTTGCGCCCGATCACGGCCTCGATGACCTGCACCTCGTCGGTCGGTTGCTCCAGCGCAATCGGCCGGTCCTCACGGACCAGTTGCAACCGGCTGGCGGCGAAGAAGGTTTCCAGCGCAGCGGGACCGCCCTCGATCAGGAGGGTGTCGCCCGGCAGGACCTTGTGATTGCCGCGCGGGCTGGCGAGCCTTTTGCCGCCCCGGATCAGGGCCAGGATGCGCACCTCGCCCTCCCCCATCGCCGTCAGGGCCTTGATGGTCGGGACCGGCGCGACCCAGCCCTCGGGCGCCCGCGCCTCGGTGGCATAGCCATTGGCCGCCAGCGCCTCGCCCAGCCCGACCGCGCCCTTGCGATCTTTCGGCAGCAGACGATAGCCGAAGGCCAGGAAGACCAGCGCCATCGCCGTCAGCGCCAGTCCGACCGGCGCATAGTCATACATGCCGAACGGCTCGCCCAGCAGGTCCGCGCGCACCTCGGCCACGATGATGTTGGGCGCCGTGCCGACCAGGGTCACCATTCCGCCCGCCATGGCGCCGAACGCCATCGGCATCAGCAGACGCGATGGCGACGAACCGGTCCGGCGGCTGACCTGCAAGGCCACCGGCATCATGATCGCCAGCGCGCCCACATTCTTGGTCACCATCGACAGCAGGGTGACGGCCAGTGTCAGCACCGGCGTCTGGCTGCGCTCGGTCTTCAACAGCGGCAGCACCCGCTTCAACGCCAGTTCGACGATGCCGGAGCGCGCGAAGGCCGCGCTGACCACCAGAGCCGCGGCGATAATCACGGTGACGTCGTTCCGGAACCCGTCGAAGGCCGCCTCGGCCGGGATCACCCCGATGGCGAGGCCCAGCACCAGCGCCCCCAGTGCGATCAGGTCATAGCGGAAGCGCCCCCAGATGAAGGCGACGATGGTCAATCCCACCAGCCCGAAGGCCAGCCCCTGCTGCAAAGTCACGCCTGCCCCATCGACGAAAAAACCCCGGCGGCCGGATCGCCGCCGGGGCCTAACGCCCGAGCTTGCGGTTCGATGCTCAGTCGACTTTCGGCAGTCTGCGGTCCACGCCCGTCGTCAGTCGGATCGCCCCGCCGATGACCTTGCTGACCGCATGGAGGAAGCCGAAGGCGACGCACAGCATCAGCACGGTCGGCAGAGGCCACCAGCCGTTCTCGACCGTGGTGCGGATGCGGTCGACGAAGGCCTCGATGGTCGGAACGAAGATCACTTTCGACAGCGGCGAATACAGCCACAGCCAGCCGAACAGCGCGCCCTCGGCGGCGCCGAAGCCGATGTCGCCCAAGGCCGTGAAGCGCACCCCGTCCGGCCGCGCCGCCCGCATCAGATCGAACAGCACCCGCAGCAGGCCGAACGCGATCACGGGCCAGTACAGCAGCGCGTGGATTTGGCCCATCATGGTGGCGTAGTCGACGCCGCCGACCACCGCCCCGAAGGTTTCGGGCGTCGTATGCGTCACCGGCAACCAGCCGACCCACCACAGCAGGACCACGGCCCAGCCCACTGCGCTGGCGATGGCGCGGCCCACGGGCGAGGCGCCGCGACGACCGCGGCGACCGGTCTTCGGCCCCCAGTCGCCCTCCGTCAGGCCGCGCTGGACCGCTTCAGCGTTCAACCCGCCGCCGAACTCGAACAGGCCCAGGTCCTTGACCCGCCATTCGCGCAGGAAGCGGGGTTTCTCCTTCTGCCGCTCGATGATGAAGGCGCCGAGGGTGGCGAAGCCGATCAGGGTGATGGCGCTGTTGAAGACACTGCGGAAGCCCTGGCCGATGGCCTGTGCGGTGTCCACGTCGCCCACGATGATACGGACCAGCACGCCCAGAACGGCGATGGCCACGACGACGATCAGCCCCGCCTTCACCCCGAACATCCACCATGGGAACAGTTCGGGGCCGACCACATGCTGCGGCCCCGAGCCATAACGGGCGGCGACGACCAGCGGGTGGCCGATGTCACGCAGGATGTCTTCCTGTTCGGCCTCGGTCAGGGGACGGCCCAGCGCCTCCTCCTTCTCCTCGAAGCGGCTCAGGATCATGTCGCGCAACTCGGCGATGATGTCGGCCCGCTGGCTTTGTGGCAGCTGGGCGGCGACGGCGTTCAGATAGCGATCGATCAGGTCCATCAGACTTTCCCTCGGTCCCGGAATTTCAGAGAATCTTGTCGAGCGAGGCGTTGATGCCCCGCCATTCGTCGGTGAGGGCGGCCAGCATCGACACGCCGCCGGGCGACAGCAGGTAGAAGCGCTTCTTCCGCTTCTCCTCCTCACGCCATTCGCTCTGCAGCAGCCCTTGGCTCTCCAGCCGGCGCAGCAGCGGGTAGAGGGTGGACTCTTCCATCTCCAGCCCGTCGGCCGCCAGCGCCTGGCGCAGGCTGTAGCCGTACCGCTCGGTCCGCAGGCAGGCCAACACGGCCAGCACCAGCGACCCGCGCCGCAACTCCAGCCGCATGCTTTCGAAAAGTTCGGGATCGAGGCTCACGCCGCGCCCTCCTGTTGCGTCACATAGTGTGTGACACACAGTGTATGCGACATACTGTATGAGGGTGTCAAGACTGCCCTCTCACCGTTATGTCACTCGGGTATGCGCGCGCCGTCCCAAGCGAACACGCCGCCGCTGTCCTGCGGGGTCAGTCCGTCGATCACGTCCAGCAGATGGGTCGCGGAGCGGGCCGAGGTGAACAGCTTGTCCGGCTTCACCCCGCGCTGGAACGGCGCGCTCAGCCCCGTATCGACCGTGCCGGGATGCAACCCCGCGACCACCGCCTCGGGATGGGTCCGGGCCAGTTCGATCGCCAGGTTGCGCAGAACCATGTTCAGCGCCGCCTTGGACGCCCTGTAGCTGTGCCAGCCGCCCAGTCGGTTATCCCCGATCGAGCCGACCCGCGCGGACAGGGCCGCGAAGATCGATCGACGGTCGCGCGGCAGCAAGGGCAGAAGGTGTTTGGCGATCAGCGCCGGTCCGATCGTATTCACGCGATAGTCTCGCGCCATCTGTTCGGGGTCCAGCGCCCGATAGCTGCGTTCCGGCTCGAACCCGGAATGCAGCACCCCGGTCGCCACCAGCACGAGGCCGGGCGGCGGCCCGGCGCCGACCTCGACCGCCGCCGTCGCGATCGACGCCTCATCCTCCAGATCCAGGCCGGTGGCGCGGGACAAGGCGTGCACACGCGCATATCGACCGGACGCGCCCAAGGCCGCGACCAGGGCCGCGCCTATGCCGCCCGAGGCCCCGAACACCACGGCCGAAAGGTCTGTTGAATCTGTCATCGTCCGATCAGCCGCGGGGTCGCCCCTCCGGTCAAGGGGAACCCTGCATCCCCGAGGCCTCGACATCGCTGCGATCCGACACCGCCAGCCGACATCACTGGACACCCGGGCGTTCGCGGTGTGTGTTCCCGGCCCACGTCAAGGACAGGACCGCCGATGCCCGTTCCCGCCCCCGACGGCGTCACCGTCGTCAATCACCCGCTGGTCACCCACAAGCTCTCGATCATGCGGGCGAAAGAGACCTCGACCGTCCAGTTCCGCACCCTGCTGCGCGAGATCTCGACCCTGCTCTGCTACGAGGTCACCCGCGACCTGCCGCTGGAAGACTGGCCGCTGGAGACCCCGGTCGGGCCGACCACCGGCCGCAAGATCGAGGGCAAGAAGCTGGTCTTCGTCCCCATCCTTCGGGCCGGTCTGGGTCTGGTCGAGGGCATGCTGGACCTCGTCCCCTCGGCCCGCGTCGCCCACGTCGGCCTGTATCGGGACCCCGAGACGCTGGAGGCCGTCGAATACTATTTCCGTGCGCCCGAAGACGTTTCCGACCGGCTCTGCATCGTGGTCGATCCGATGCTGGCCACTGCGGGGTCCGCCATCGCCGCCATCGATCGGCTGAAGGCGCGCGGCGTGACGCACCTCAGCTTCGTCTGTCTGGTCGCCGCCCCCGAAGGCCTCGCCCGCCTGCGCGCCGCCCACCCGGACGTGCCGGTCTGGACCGCCGCCGTGGACGAGAGGCTGAACGACCACGGCTACATCGTCCCGGGCCTCGGCGACGCCGGCGACCGGCTGTTCGGAACCCGGTAGCGGCGACGGAGGCGGCGAGCCGTCAGCCCACCGCCTTCACATTGTCGTCCGAGTTGCGGTCGATCCATTTGTTGTAGGGATCGGCGCCCGCGAACAGCGGCTTGCGGGCGGTGACGAAGCGCAGGACCTGAACGCCGGTCCGGATCTGGCGGCGTTCCAGCAGCAGGACGTCGGTCTGGCTGAAGGCGCCCTTGCCCGGCTCGGCCAGGAACAGGCCGATGTCCATCGACTCGTTCAGCGGCGCGGCCGTCTCCTTGCCCTGCCCGTCCGCGTACATCTTGCGGGCATCGACGGTGACGGCGACATCCCAGCGACCGTCAGCCCGGCGCGTGGCCGTCAGCCCGGTCGTCTTGATGTCGTACAGGGTGATCTTCTCCAGCAGGTCCGTGATCAGCGCCTGCTTGTCCGCCGGGGCTTCGGCGCGCAGGGCGGCGATCAGGTCCAGCGAGCGCGGATAGGGCGCGCCCTTGAAGGCGTACTGCGCCAGCACCCGGCGCAGGGCCCGGTTGACCGCGTCCTCGCCCAGCTGGTCGCGCAGCAGGTACATGACCAGCGCACCCTTGCGGTAGTGGATGTACTGCTGGTTCTCGACCCGCAACAGCGGCAGTTCCTCCAGCCGTTCCGTGCCGCGCGAACGCAGGTAGCGGTCCAGCTCGAACTTGAGGAAGCGGCGGATCTGATCCTTGCCGTACATCTTCTCCATGACCATCAGCGCCGAATATTGCGCCAGGGTTTCGGACAGCAGGGTCATGCCCTGCTGGTCGGAGCCGACGATCTGGTGCGCCCACCATTGGTGCGCGAATTCGTGGGCGGCGACGTAGGTGACGTAATCGATCTTGGTCGGGTCACGCAGGTCGGCGATGAACCCCAGGCCTTCGGACCAGGCGAAGGTATTGGGATAGGACTGCGCGTAGGACGCATAGTCCGGGAACTCGACGATCCGCGCCTGCCGGAACTGGTAGGGGCTGAAGTTGGCCTGGTAGTAGTCCAGCGAGTTGGACAGGGCCTCCAGCATGCGCGGCACGTTGCGGGTGTGGGCCGGGTCATGGAAGACGACCATCTCCACGCCGTTATGCACCCGGCGGCTTTGCGCATAGCGGGCCGACTGGACCGAGAAGAAGTTCAGCACCGGGGATTCGGTGACGAAGCGCGCGGTGCGACGGCCGTTGACCACGGTATCCGACCGCTTGTCGCCCGGCGCGACGACGGTCTGGTCGGCGTCGGTCGTGACGGTGATGTCGGCGGTGACCCAGTCGGCGCCGATATAGTTGCGGCCCCGTGCGCCTTCGTCCTCGACCTTGGCCGGGCGCAGTTCGGCGGGCAGGCCCATCTTGCGACGCTTGCTCCGGTCGGTCAGCAGGCCGTCGCGGCCCATGCCGACCATCGGCGCGAACTCGAAATTGTTCACGAAGGTCCCGTTGTCGACCAGCCGAGTGGTGTTGTCGCTGTTCATGAAGCCGCGCTGCTGAAGCACGGATTCAAAGCGGACCGCGCGGCGTTCGCCCGGCTGCATCGGCGTGGCGAAACGGTAGATGCGGTAGCTGAACTCGGGCCAGTCGCGGGCGACGCTCGCGCCCTGGACCACCAGCCGTTCCATGTCGAGCGCATCGTTCCAGCGCAGATGGACCTCGCGCAGCGGCGCATTGGTCCGGTTCTCCAGCAGGTAGGTGCCGCTGGTCCGCAGGCTGGGCGCATGGGGGTGTAGGTCCATGACCAGACGCACGTCGGTGACGACCGGCTGGGGCACCTCCTCGTAGCGCAGCAGCGTCTTCTCGGCGTCGGCCTGCAGCCGCTCGACCTGCTTCTGGGTGCGGTATTCGTTCCAGACGTTGGTGTTGAGGTAGATAAAGACGCCCAGACCGATGAAGGCCGCCAGCGCCACCCCGCCGATCACGCCCGCCGGGCCGAACAGGCGACGCGGGAAACGCTTCAGACGCGGCCACAGCCGGGTCTCCGTCCCCCGCCGCCACAGGCCGTAGGCGATGACCGCCAGCATGACGGCGAAGGCGGTCCAGTAGGCGTCAAGCCAGCCGTTGAACCCTGCGAAATCCCCTCGCCCGTTCATGTCGGACAGGGGCACGCTGATGCCGCGCCCGTAGGCGTAAAGCACGTGATCGAAGCCGAGGTTCGACAGCACGATCGTGGAGATCATGTAGACGACCATAATGGCCCAGCCGACGAATTTGTTGGGCGACAGGGCCTGGACGAAGATCGCCAGCACGGCCAGCAGGCTGAAGCTGACAGCCTGCGGGATGACGTACCAGACGAGATATTTGCCGAGCTCGAAATCCGTGTAGCCCTTGATCGTCTGCACGACGATCCCGGCCAGCACACCGATCAGGGCCGTGGACAGCAGGACCAGCGCCAGGGCCAGCACCTTGGGAACCAGGAAGGTCCAGTCGGGGGTCGAGGTCGCGTCGATGATCTCGTGGAATTTGCGGTCGCGATCCCGCCAGACCAGCTCGCCGGAATAGTAGATGGCGATGACGATGGAGATCAGGCCGAAGGCGCCCTGCAGCCCCGTGATGGCTACCCGCGTCACCAGCAAGAGCGGCGCGCCGTAGATCTCGCCCATGAAGAACAGGGTCGCCATGGCGAAGGCGAAGCCCAGCAGGATCAGGACGACATAGGCCGGGCTTTTGAAGACGGCGGAGACCTCAAAGACCGTGCGCGACACCAGCCGCGCCCAGCCGCTGGCGAAGCCATGGCTCGCCGTCGGCAGGTCGCCCAGCGGCGCGGACCCGGGGGTTTCAGCCTCGGCCAGCGCCCGCAGACGCTCCTGCTTGCGCGGCTTGGCGCCCTTGGTCGCCGGGCTGTACAGCAGATAGGCGCCGGCCAGCAGCAGGGCCCCGACGCCGGTCCAGATCACCCGGTTCCACAGCAGCACGCCTTCCAGCGGCGGGTTCAGCGTGTTCCGCTCGATCGCCGTCCAGTATTTGGTCACCAGCCCGTAGGCGCCGCTGCCGAACGGCTCGGCCCAGGCGAGAGCGGTCTCGAACTCGGGTCTTTGGCCGAGGGCGCCGGTGGTCGCCAGATAGATGATCAGCACCGCGACGACGCCGACATAGGTCGCCATCATCGACCGGGTGACGGTCGCCAGTGTGAAGAACAGGGCCGAGGTCAGGAACAGGCCGGTCAGGCCGAACACGCCGTAGGCATAGAGGTAATCCATGATCCGGAACGGCCCGACCGTCTCGACATCCACCCATGGCATCATCGTGCCGAACAGGGTGCCGATGGCGATGCTCGTGTAGCAAAGCGCGACAGCGCCGAACGCGCCGAAGAAGCGGCCGTACAGATAGGCGCCCTTGGTGATCCGGGTGCTCTGGATCATGGGGCCGAAGCCCGTCTGGGTGTCGCGCGCTACAACGTTCGCCACGATGGCCGTGGTGGCCAGCATGAAGAAGACGTTGAAGATGATGTGGGCGATGGCCAGCGCATAGGGGGCGTTGCGGTTGACGTTGCCGCCCGATCCCAGCGAGACGTTGTCACTGGCGACCGCGCCGAAAGCCAGAAGGCCGAAGACGATGGCGATGACCCAGAAGGCGGGCTGGCGCAGCTGGTAGCGAAACTCGAAGCTCGCGATTTTTCCAAACATGATCGTGCGCCTCAGGCCGCGCGACGCGACTGGGCGACGGTCGCCAGATAGACGTCTTCCAATCCGCCGGGCGCACCCTCGAAGCCATCCCCCGGATGGTGGTCGGCGAGCACGTGGATCACCGTCCGCCCCGCCAGCAGACGGGTGGAGATGACCTGATAGCGCGCCTTGAAATCAGCCAGTTCGGCCTTCTCGATCGTGCGCTTCCAGATGCGGCCCTCCAGCGCGTGCTGCAGCTCGGTGGGGACGCCTTCCAGCTGAATCTTGCCGCCCGCCAGCACCGCCATGCGGGGGCAGAGGTCGGTGACGTCGCCGACGATATGGGTCGACAGGATGACGACGACGTTCTCGCCCACCTCGGCCAGCAGGTTGAGGAAGCGGTTGCGTTCCTCCGGATCCAGACCGGCGGTGGGCTCGTCAACGATGATCAGCTCGGGGTTGCCGATCAGGGCCTGGGCGATGCCGAAGCGCTGACGCATGCCCCCCGAGAAGCCGGCCAGCGCCTTGCCGCGCACGGGCCACAGGTTGACCTGGTTCAGCAGGGCCTGGACGGTCGCCTTGCGCTCCTTGCCGTTGGCGATGCCCTTCAGCACCGCCATGTGGTCCAGCATGTCGTAGGCCGAGACGCGCGGGTAGACGCCGAAATCCTGCGGCAGGTAGCCCAGCACGCGGCGCAGCTTCTCGGGTTCCGCAACCACGTCGATGTCGCCGAACCGGATGGAGCCCGAGGTCGGGGTCTGAAGCGTCGCGATCGAGCGCATCAGCGTCGACTTGCCCGCACCGTTGGGTCCCAACAGGCCGAACATGCCCTTGGGAATGGTCAGGCTGACGCCATCCAGGGCGCGGGTCCCGTTGCCATAGATGTGGGTCAGGTTCTCGATCGTCAGCATGGAAAGCCCCCGGCAAGCGTAGGCCATCACCCTGTCGCCCCCCCGTCCCAACGACAAGTTAAAGATGGGTCAGAAATCGGATCAGCCGGTCCGATCCGGCGAGGCCTTCACAGGGGCCCGTCAAACGCCACTATGTCTTGAACGGTCCGTGGGTTAGAATAAGCACCGGACAACCGCAGGATCCGCCCCGCCCGTGTTCAAAAACCTGCTCCCCAGCAAGCCCGGGACCGAGCCCCTCGCCGAGGCGCTCAAGGCCTGCAAGAGCCATTTCGTGTGGGCCGCGGTCTTCTCCGCGCTCGTGAACCTGCTCTATCTGACCCCGACCCTTTACATGATGCAGGTGTACGACCGCGTCGTGCCGACGGGCGGCATTCTGACGTTGTGGCTGATCACGGCGGCGGCGGTGTTCGCCCTCGCGTCCCTCGCCGGACTGGACTGGCTGCGCGGCCGACTGATGCTGCGCGCCGGCCTGCGGCTGGACCGACTGCTGTCGGGCAAGGTCCTGCAACGGGTCGTGGACCTGCAGGCCAAGGCCCCCAGCACCCAGGCCCTGCGAGAGTTCGACAATGTGCGCGGCGCCATCGGCGGTCAGGGCATGCTGGCCCTGTTCGACGCCCCTTGGACGCCAATCTACCTGCTGTGCTGCTTCCTGCTGCACCCCGCCATCGGCGTGCTGACGCTAGTCGGCGGTCTGATCCTGTTCGCCCTCGCCTGGCTGAACGAGCGTGACACCCGGCCACGTCTGGCCAAGTCGATCCAGTCCCAGAACCATGCCTACGCCGCCCAGGAAGGCATCGCCGGACAGGCCGAGGTCGTCCGCGCGCTGGGCATGCGCCAGTCGTCCATTGCCCGCCAGGTCGAGCAACGCCGCCTGGCCACCGCTAATCAGGCCGACGCGCAGCTGGCTGGCGGCCGATACTCCGGCGGGATCAAATTCCTGCGTCTGGTGATGCAGTCCGCGGCTCTGGGTCTGGCGGCCTACCTGGCCGTCAAAGGCGAAATCTCACCGGGCTCGATCATCGCCTCCTCCGTGCTGCTGAGCCGCGCCGTGGCGCCGGTCGAGCTTCTGGTCGGTGTCTGGCCCAGCCTGGTACAGGCGACCGCAAGCTGGAAGGTTCTGACCGACCTGTTCGCCAACACCGCTTCGGTGGAGCGCGAGCGCACCGCCCTGCCGAACCCCAAGGGACGGCTGCAGGTCGAGGGTGTGTCGGTGAAGTTTCCGGAAACCGAAAACCCTCAGCTGCGGGGTGTCGCCTTCGTGCTGCAGCCTGGCCAGACGCTGGGCATCGTCGGGGCCAGCGGTTCGGGCAAGACCACGCTCGCCCGCGTTATTGCCGGGGCGCTGAAGCCCCAGGCCGGGGCCATCCGTCTGGACGGCGCCGAATACGACGCCCGCGAGGGTGACGAACTGGCCCGCTGGATCGGCTATCTTCCGCAGGTCCCCAGCCTGTTCGCCGGCTCGATCAAGGACAATATTTCGCGCTTCTCCACCGCCGTCGGCGTGGATCAGGACGCCGCCGACCGGGGCGCGGTGAAGGCCGCGATGGCCGCGGGCGCGCATGAGCTGATCCTGCGCCTGCCCCACGGCTATGACACCATCCTCGGGCCGTTCGGCCAAGGTCTGTCGGCCGGTCAGGCGCAGCGGGTCGCGCTGGCCCGGGCCCTGTATAACGATCCGGTCCTGCTGGTGCTGGACGAGCCGAACTCCAATCTCGATCAGGAAGGCGAAGCCGCCCTGATGCAGGCCATTCTGGGCGCCGCCGCCCGGGGCGCCGCCGTGGTCATCATCGCCCACCGCGCCGGGGTGCTGGCCCGCGTTGATCGTCTGCTGATGATGCGCGACGGCATGGTCCAGCTGGAAGGCCCGCGTGAGGAAGTGCTTGAGAAGATGCGCGCCACCAGCCCGCGCGCTCCCGGTCAGCCCGGTCCGTCGCAGCCCCAGCCGCAACAGCAGCAAGCGACCCGGAGCGGCCAACCGACCACTCAACAGGCCCAGACCCGGATCGCCGGTCCGGCACCGTCGCCGCGGCGCACCCAATGACCGACGCCACAGCGCCCCACGATCCGGCCGCCCCGCCGCCCGAGACCGCCGCCGGAACGGTCCTCAACCCGCTGGATCCTCCGCCGCCGCCCGCGATCGTGCCGGACACGCCGCGGCTGGAACTGATGGTCGGCGGCGCGATCATCGTCGCCTTCTTCGTCCTCTTCCTCGGCTGGGCCGCGCTGGCGCCGCTGGACGCCGGCGCCCTGGCGATGGGCCAGATTTCGGTGTCCGGGAACCGTCAGGCGGTGCAACACCGGGAAGGCGGCGTGGTCAGCACCCTGAACGTATCTGAAGGCGACAACGTGCGTCAGGGCCAGATCCTGCTGACCCTGTCGAGCGGCGAGCTGCGCGCCACGGAACGCGGCGTGTCCGGTCAGGTCTTCGCCCTGCTGGCCCAGCGGGCGCGACTGGTCGCCGAGCGCGACGGCCTCACCGCCATTCCGCTGCCGACCGAGTTCGCGAACCTGCCCGCCGACGATGCGGTGCTGGCCCAGGAATCGCTGCGCATCCAGCAACTGCAATTCGGCGCCCGCCGCACCGGTCGCTCGACCGAGACCGGCGTGCTGAGCCAGCGGATCGCCCAGCTGAATGACCAGATCGAGGGTTACCAGCGCCAGATCGACTCCAACGAGGAGCAGCAGCGCCTGATTCAGGAAGAGCTGACCGGCATGCGCGGTCTGGCCGAGAAGGGCTATGCGCCGCAGACCCGCGTCCGCGCCTTGGAACGCACCGCCGCCCAGCTGGACGGCGAACTCGGCTCGCTGCGCGCCCAGATCGCCCGCTCTCGCGAGGCCGTCGGGGAGACCCGGCTGCAGATGGTCGGGGTCAGCACCAAGATGGGCGAGGACGTCGCCGACCAGTTGCGCCAGATCGATGTCCAGCTGAACGAACTGCGCCCCCGGATGGGCGAACTGCGAGCCCAGATCGCCCGCACCGAAGTCCGCGCGCCCGCCTCGGGCCAGGTTGTCGGCCTGACCATCTTCACGCAGGGCGGTGTCGTTCAGGCGGGCCAGACCCTGATGGAGATCGTGCCCGAGGATGTGTCCCAGGTCATCGTCATCCAGGTGAAGCCGACCGACATCGACAACCTGCGCATCGGGCTGGAGACCGAGGTGAAATTCCCCGGCCTGCGCGGACCCAGCATCCCGATCATCCACGGCAACGTCACCAGCATCTCAGCCGACACCTTCACGGTGAAGGAGACCGGCGCGTCCTACTACCGCGCCGAGATCGTCGTCCCCGCCGCCGAGATGGCCAAGCTGGGCCGCAGCGGCGAGGCCCTGCGCCCCGGCGCCCCGGCCGAGGTGGTCATCCTGCTGCGCAAGCGCACGGCCCTGACCTATCTGCTGGAACCGCTGACGGACAACCTGTGGCGCTCGGGGAGCGAGCAGTAGGGCGAGGCAGCCGGCAGCAGGATTTGAGGTCGGGCAGCGGCGCGCAATCCCTGCTGCCTGACCCCTCCTGCCTAGCCGGCCTTCTTCTTCGCCCTGAACCGGTGCAGCAGCGGCTCGGTGTAGCCGCTCGGCTGGTCAACGCCCTCGAAGACCAGCGCGCGGGCGGCCTGGAAGGCGAGGCTGGCGTCAGGGTTCGGGGCCATGGGCTCATACACGGGATCGGCGGCGTTCTGGGCATCGACCCGCGCGGCCATCTTCAGCAGGGCGGCGTCCACCTGCTCCGCAGTACAGACCCCGTGCAGCAGCCAGTTGGCCATGTGCTGGGACGAGATGCGCAGGGTGGCCCGGTCCTCCATCAGGCCGACGTCGTGGATGTCCGGCACCTTGGAACAGCCGACCCCCTGATCGATCCAGCGCACGACATAGCCCAGCAGGCCTTGGGCGTTGTTCTCCAGTTCGGCGGCAACCTCCTCCCCGGACCAATTGCGGCCCGCCGCCAGCGGCGCGGTCAGCAGGGGCTCGAGGCCCGGAGTCGGGCGAGCGGCGATCTCCGCGCGCAGGGCGAAGACATCGGTCTGGTGATAGTGGAGCGCGTGCAGGGTCGCCGCGGTCGGCGACGGCACCCAGGCCGTGTTGGCGCCGGTCTTCGGATGGGCGGCCTTCTGCTCCAGCATCTCGGCCATCCGATCTGGCGCCGCCCACATGCCCTTGCCGATCTGGGCCCTGCCCGAAAGACCGCAGGCCAGACCGATGGCGACGTTGCGCGCCTCATAGGCGGTAATCCAGTCGGACGACTTCATCTCCGCCTTGCGAACCACCGGACCGGCCCGCATGGCGGTATGGATCTCGTCGCCGGTGCGGTCCAGGAAGCCGGTGTTGATGAAGACCAGCCGGTTCGCCACCTCCTTCAGACAGGCCGCGAGGTTGGCCGAGGTGCGGCGCTCCTCGTCCATGACGCCGACTTTCAGCGTCCAGCGATCCAGCCCCAGAATGTCCTCGACCCGTTCGAACAACGCATTGGTGAAGGCGACCTCGTCCGGCCCGTGCATCTTGGGTTTGACGATGTAGATTGAGCCTTCGCGGCTGTTGCGGAACCGGCCCTGCCCCTTCAGGTCGTGGACGCCGATGGCCGAGGTGACCAGAGCGTCCAGCACACCCTCGAACACCTCGGACCCGTCGGCCAGCCGGATGGCCGGAGTGGTCATCAGATGGCCGACGTTGCGCACGAACAGCAGCGACCGGCCCGGCAGGGTGACGGTCGAGCCGTCGGGGGCGGTGACGACCCGGTCCGGGTTCAGGGCGCGGGTCAGGGTCCGGCCGCCCTTGTCGAAAGTCTCGACCAGATCGCCCTTCATCAGGCCCAGCCAGTTGCGCCAGGCCGCGACCTTGTCGGCGGCGTCGACAGCGGCGATCGAGTCCTCCAGATCGACGATGGTCGACAGGGCGGCTTCCAGCACCACGTCCGAGATGCCCGACGGATCAGTCGCGCCGATGGGATGGGACGGATTGAAGACGACCTCGATATGCAGGCCGTTGTGGCGGAAAACGCGCCCGGCCTCGGTCCGGCCGAGGTATTGGGTCGGGTCATTCAGGGCGATGCCGCCGGAGGGATCGCCGAGGTCGGCCCATGAGCCGGTCGCCAAAGGCACGGCCTCGTCGAGCAAGGCCTTGGCGCGGGCGACCACACGGGCGCCGCGGGCGGCGTCATAGGGTCCGGGGGGCGGCAGGTCGCCTAGCGCGTCCGTGCCGTACAGGGCGTCATACAGACTGCCCCAGCGGGCATTGGCGGCGTTCAGCACGAAGCGGGCGTTCAGCGCGGGCACGACCAGTTGCGGCCCGGCCAGGGTCGCGACCTCCGCGTCGACGTTCGTGGTGGCGATCTGGAACGGCGCGGGCTCCGGAACCAGATAGCCGATCTCGCGCAGGAAGGCGGTCGTGGCGGCGGGGTCCTGCGGACGGCCGGTGCGGTCGATCTGCCACTGGTCGATCTGCGCCTGCAGCTCGTCGCGGCGATCCAGCAGGGCCCGGTTTTCGACCGCCGCCCAGTTCAGCAGATCGGCCGCGCCGGTCCAGAAGTGGTCCGCACTCACCTCGAGGCCCGGAAGCACCTCTGTCTCGATGAAATCAGCCAGTTCCTGTGCGACCTGCAGGCCTGCGCGCGACGTCATCGACATGGGTTTCTCCGGGAGCGAGGCTGTAACATTCCGTGATCACGTAGGGGAAGTCGAGGGGCTTTCGCGGGTGCGAAGCGGATTTCGCGGCGGAAAAACAGGGTGCAGTGCCTGCCGTTGATGCAATGTCCGATGGTCCAGCACGTGACACGGCTTGTCGCCGACTTCCGAGGATCGACCCTCACCTTTCGCGCGACCACTCGCCTCGCTCGCGAGCGCTCAAGCCCTCTCCCATCGGGAGAGGGAAAGATGCACTCTCCCCCCATGACCTGGTTCCGCCTCCACTGGCCCCTCGCCCTGCTGGTCCTGATCGCGGCGTCGGGGGTGCTGTGGCCTGTGGCCGGGGGCTGGCCGTCGCGGGTAGCGCTGGCGTGGGACATCGGCGTGGGTCTGTTCCTGATCGAAAGCGCGATCAAGGTGATGCGGACCCGGTCGGCGGACGCGATCCGGCAGCGGGCCTCAGCGCTGGATGAGGCCGGTCCGGCCATCCTGCCGCTGGCCCTGATCGCGGCGGTGGGCAGTGTTGTGGTGGTCGTGGGCGAGGCCGCGACCGGCGGCGGCGGACCGACCGTGCTGGCGCTAGTGACGGTCGCGCTGTCGTGGCTGTTCGTCCACGTCATCTTCGCCTTCCACTACGCCCACGTCTTCTACTCGGCGGGCGGCAAGGGAGACCGGGGCGGCCTGCTGTTTCCCGGCGACGATCCGGAGCCCGACTACTGGGACTTCCTGCACTTCTCCCTGATCATCGGCGTCGCCTCGCAGACCGCGGACGTGCAGATCACCGACCGGGGGGTGCGCCGGACCTCGACCGTGCACAGCCTGACAGCCTTCGTGTTCAACACCGTGGTGCTGGCGCTGACGATCAACATGGCGGTGGGACTGCTGGGCGCGAACTGAGACAGCCGGTCCGCACCGGGGTCACGTTCGCTCCAAGCATCCAGATCCGGTGAATTAGTCCGCGCGTCTTGACTTCACCGCAATAAACGTCCACTTGCCTGCTGCATCGCACCATTTGCGATCTCCGGCGTCTCCAGCGCGTGTGGGTCTTCTCCCCGAAGATCTGACTGTAGCAGCCGCCGGCTCCTCAAAATCATTCGCTGCCCGGACACGCGGGGCGGCGCCCGATCCACCCCGAAGGCCCCATCAAGGCGCCCCATCGGGACTGGCGGTGCGCGGCCCGGACGGCTTTCGAGCCATGGCTGATGCGCGTCGCCGCATGCGAAAGAAACCGCTCCGTGAGCAACAATACCTTTGAATCCATGGGCCTGAACCCGGCCCTGCTGCAGGCGCTGACTTCGGAAGGCTACACCACGCCGACCCCGATCCAGCAAAAGGCCATCCCGGACGTCATGGCCGGCCGCGACCTGCTGGGCATCGCCCAGACCGGCACCGGCAAGACCGCCGCCTTCGCCCTGCCGATCCTGCATCGTCTGGCCGCCAACCGCGTCGCCCCCCTGCCCCGCACCACGCGCTGCCTGGTCCTGTCGCCGACGCGCGAACTGGCCACCCAGATCGGTGAGAGCTTCAAGTCCTACGGCAAACACCTCGGCTTCCGCGTCGCCGTGATCTTCGGCGGCGTGAAATACGGCGGGCAGGAACGCTCGCTGAACCAGGGCCTCGACATCCTGGTCGCCGCTCCGGGCCGCCTGCTGGACCATATCCAGCAGAAGAACCTGGACCTTTCCGCGACCGAAATCTTCGTCCTCGACGAAGCCGACCAGATGCTGGACCTGGGCTTCATCAAGCCGATCCGCCAGATCGTCAGCCGTATCCCGGCCAAGCGTCAGAACCTGTTCTTCTCGGCCACCATGCCGTCGGAGATCGGCAAGCTGGCCGGCGAGCTGCTGAAGGACCCGGTCAAGGTCCAGGTGACGCCGCAAGCCACGACGGTCGAGCGCATCAACCAGACGGTCATCCACATCGAACAGGGCCGCAAGCGCGCCCTGCTGACCGAGATGTTCGCCGATCCCGAGTACACGCGCTGCCTGGTCTTCACCAAGACCAAGCACGGCGCCGACAAGGTCGCGGCCTATCTGGAAGCCGGCGGCGTCGAATCCGGCGCCATCCACGGCAACAAGAGCCAGCCGCAACGTGAGCGGACGCTGGCCGCCTTCAAGGCCGGCAAGCTGCGCGTTCTGGTCGCCACCGACATCGCCGCCCGCGGCATCGACGTTGATGGCGTCTCGCACGTTCTGAACTTCGAACTGCCGCACGTGCCGGAAGCCTATGTCCACCGCATCGGCCGGACGGCCCGCGCGGGCAAGGACGGCTCGGCCATCAGCTTCGTCGCCGGCGACGAGATGAAGCTGCTGAAGGATATCGAGAAGGTCACCCGTCAGAAGATCCCGTCGACCGACCGTCGCAACGACAAGTCGCTGGCCCTGCTGGACCAGTCGATCATGGCGTCGGGCGTGAAGTCCAAGGCGACCATGCCGGATGACGGCCGTGGCGATCGTCAGCAGCAACGCGGTCCGCGCAATCCGCGCCGTGACGGCGTGAAGCTGGAAGGCGGCGGGCAACCGCACCGCGTCCGCAAGCCGGGCCCGGGCCGCGAAGCCCGTCCGACCCCGGAACGCGCCTTCGATCCGATGGCCCGCGAGCGGCCGCGCACCACCAACAACGACCCGCGCCACACCAGCGCACCAACGACGGCCTCGGCCAAGCCGGATGGCGAGATCAAGCGCCGTCCGCGTCGCCGGAAGCCGTCGAATGGCGGGAAGGGCTACGCCGCCAAGGCGTGATCCATTCCGGATAAAGACCAGAACGCCCGCCGGATCACTCCGGCGGGCGTTTTGCCGTTCGGAACCGGCGCCCCGTTCGGACCTTCACCCGCCATGACCCCGCTGCGTCTTCCCTCCCCGATCCAACGGCGCGTCAAGGATGCGGCGCGAGCGCTGCTGTCTGCCGACGGGATCAGCGTCGATTTCGCCACGCCGCCCGGCGCGGCCGCCCTGACGGCGCCGGACTCGGTCTCCTGGCGCCTGTTCAAGAACCCGATCTCGCTGTTCATCGGCGGCGTGGCGGCGGTGCTGCTGGAGCTGGCGGAGCCCAAGGTGCGGTCCGGCGTCTGGGACCACACCCGCTTTCGCACCGAGCCGGTCACGCGCCTGAGGCGCACGGGTCTGGCGGCGATGGTCACCGTCTACGCGCCGCGCGAGGTTGCCGAGGCCATGATCGCCGGCGTCAACCGGCGACACGCGCGGGTGACCGGCGTGACCGCGGACGGGGCCGCCTATGCGGCGGACGACCCCGACCTGCTGGACTGGGTGCAGGCGACGGCGTCATACGGATTCGTCGAGGCCTATGACCGTTTCGTGGAGCCGCTGGGCGAGGCGCTGAAGGATCAGGCGTTCGCCGAGGCCGCGCCGGCCGCCCGGCTGTACGGGGCCGCGAACGCCCCGACGAGCGTGGCCGCGTGGCGAGAGACCCTGTCAGCGATGGACCACCGACTGGAAGCGTCGCCGGTGATTTTCGAGTTTCTGGAGATCATCCGCCACGCGCCAGCCCTGCCGGGCGGAGGTCGGCTGGTTCAGCCGATGCTGGTGAAGGCGGCGGTGGATCTGTTGCCGGAAGCGCTGAAGGCGCGGCTGGGGCTGGAGACGGCGGGGCTGTCCCCGTTGGAACGCCCGCTGGTCAAGGCGATGGCGAGGGCGGCGGACCGGCTGGTGCTCGAAAGCGCCCCTCCGGCCCGCGCCTGTGTTCGCATGGGGCTTCCGGCGGACTGGCTGTACTGCCCGCCGGAAGCGTCCCCTTCGGATCAGAAGGCGTAGCGGATGCCCGCCGAGGCGACGACGCCGCTGCCTTCAGCCGTCCCGCGCAGCTGCGAAGTCGTGGCCGCGGCGGTGCCCGCGTAGAAGGTGCGGTCGCTGTTGATGTCGCTGTCCTGGAAGGCGATGTAGGTCAGGCCCATGTCGACCGTGATCTTGTCCGTCGCCTTGACCGAGGCGCCGGCCGAAACCAGCCAGCGGTCGGCGTCCGGGATACGGGCGGTGCGTTCGGTGTCCCGCGTCGGGGTCGGGTCATAGCCGACGCCGCCGCGAACGGTCAGACGGTCGCTGGCCTCATAATCGAAGCCGAGCGAACCCGTGGTCACGTCCTTGTAGTCCTGAACGATGACATCGCCGCCCGTGCCGTAGGCGACGCGGATGGCGTCAAACTCGGACCAGCCGATGCGGTTGACCTGGGCGTTCACGGTCAGCTTGTCCGTGACGGCGTAGCGGACCGAAGCCGAAGCATACCAGGGGGTGTTGAAGCTGGCCGTGCCCGTGGTCGCGACGTTGCCGCCGGCGATGGGGCCCAGCAGGCCGGTGATGTTCACGTCACCATCCAGCTCATGCTCGATCTCCGAACGATAGCTGAGGCCAATGTCGAAGCGGTCGAAATGGGCCTGAGCGCCGACGTTCCAGCCGTAGTCCCAGCCATCGCCTTCCAGCGAGGACGTGCCGTCCGGAAGGGTCGGCCCGAGGTTCGGCAGGGCGGAGGTCAGCTTGGCCTTCACATACTGGGCGTCGAAGCCGACGCCGAGGTCCAGCCAGTCGGTAACCTGCATGGCGGCGACGAGGCCGACGTTGGCCGAGCGCAGCTCGGACGTCAGGGCGTCATAGCGGGCGAACGAATTGGTCGGGTATTTGGTGGTGAAGTTGTAGGGGGCCGAAACGCTGAGGCCCAGGGCGACGCGGTCGGTGACCGGCATGGCCACGGCGAAGTTCGGCACGATGCCGCTTTCGATCGGGTCGCGGTTGACGTTCTGGCCCTGCACCGGAACGACGGCGCCGCCCGGATAGATGATCGAGGAATTGGTGTTGGTGACAGTCGAGTCCAACGCCAGGCCGTGGACGCTGAAGGTCACTTCGCGGCCGCTGCGGGCGATCGCGGCGGGGTTCCACCACAGCGAACCGGCGCCGCGGTCGGCGGTTTCACCGGAATAGGCGCGGCCAGCGGCGCGCGCCGACTGTTCCTGCAGATAGAAAGAACCGGCGACCGACGGACCGGCGACGGCGAAAGCCAGCGCGGCGACAGCCACGCCGGTGAACAGCGACTTCGAGGAGCTCATATTTTTTTACTTTCCGAGGCCCGGGGAGGGGCAGCGTTTCCAACTATGCCGGGGAGGCAGCAGGGGAATGCGCGTCAACGCCAATGGCTGCAACGGTTTGCGCGGATTGTATCCGAAATGTGATCGATGTTCAGTTGGTCGGTGAACACAGTCTTTCGGGCGCACTGCCCCGCACAGCAGAACGCCCGCCGGGGGACCGGCGGGCGTCTGTCGTTTCTGGTGTTTCTTCCCTGAAGGATCAGGCGGCGGCGGACGCCGGCTGCACGCCTTCGGCCGGATCCCGCAGCACATAGCCGCGGCCCCAGACGGTTTCGATATAGTGTTTGCCGCCCGCGGCTGTGGCCAGCTTCTTGCGGAGCTTGCAGATGAAGACGTCGATGATCTTCAGCTCGGGCTCGTCCATGCCGCCGTACAGGTGGTTGAGGAACATTTCCTTGGTCAGGGTCGTGCCCTTGCGGAGCGAGAGGAGCTCCAGCATCTGGTATTCCTTGCCGGTCAGGTGAACGCGGTGGCTGTTCACTTCGACGGTCTTGGCGTCCAGGTTCACGGCGATCTCGCCGGTGTGGATGATCGCTTGGGCGTGGCCCTTGGAGCGACGGACCACGGCGTGGGTGCGCGCGATCAGCTCGTCCTTGTGGAAGGGCTTGGTCATGTAGTCATCGGCGCCGCCGCCGAAGGTCTTCACCTTGGTCTCGATTTCCGAGGTGCCCGACAGGATCATCACCGGCGTGTTGACCTTGCCGACGCGCAGCTGGCGCAGCACTTCCAGGCCGTTCATGTCCGGGAGGTTCAGGTCGAGGAGGATCAGATCGTAGTCGTAGATCTTGCCCAGATCGATGCCCTCTTCACCGAGGTCCGTCGTGTAGACGTTGAAGCCTTCCGACTTCAGCATCAACTCGATGCTTTGCGCCGTCGCGTGATCATCTTCGATTAGCAGGACGCGCATTGGAGGCCCCTCCAGGCAGAGCTTGGCAGTAGATGTTAATGGCCCGTTTCCGGGTAACCTTGTTCGAACGTTAACCCCTCAAAACCTTAAGAAGGGTTAATGCGATTGGTTAACGACGAATCTAGGCTGATTTGCGAATCGCCGTCGAGAGTCCCGAGTCAAGCGAACCGACTTTTTTCGATTTTCCCCGATCCGCTGCCGACCATACGTCCAATCTCGACGCATGGCAGGAATATAGTCCTATCCTTCAGGTCGGCGCCTAGACCGACCGCGGTGATGATGGAGATGGGACATGGAGGATCTTTATCGGGCCCCCGCATCGGGCGGGGACCGGTTGAAGGCGGGGCTGGCGCTGCAGATGGTGGCCGCCGCCACCGGCGTGCCGGTCGAGGCCATAGGCGGCCATGCGCGGCGAAGCGGGCAGGCCTGCCGCGCCCGCTGGCTGGCCATGTATCTGACGCATGTGGCTCTGGGCTGGCCGATTGAAAGGGTCGGCCACGCCTTCGGCATGAACCGGGCGACGGCGACCCAGGCCTGTCGCTGGGCCGAGACCGAGAGGGACCGGCCCTGGCTGGACGACCTGATGAACCGGCTGGAGCGGGGGATGCGCGACCTGCTGGACGCCCCGCGCTGCGAGTTGCCGGCATGACCGGCGGTTTCGGACTGGAGCGGGCGCGGCGGCTGCTGGCCTTGCCGGGAGCCTGGCTGGAGGCCCTGCCGGGGCCACGGTACGGCCTGCGCGCGGGACCGGACCGGCGGGCGCGGATCATGCTGACGCTGGACGAGACTGACTTCCACGCCCTGACCGTCGAGCCCGGCCTGCGGATCCGGCCGCACGGCGGCTGGGCGGCGCGCTCGGGGTCGGCCCCTGCCCCGCCCGGCGCCGGGCCGGGGCGCCCCGGCGTGATCGAGGGCAGCCGCACCCTGATGCAGGCGAACGGAGAGGCGGTGGAGCGGCGGGCCAATCTGGCGACCTCGCCCGTGGCTTGGCTGGCAGGCCGGATGAACACCGACGGACGCCCGTGGTTGAGCCGGGCGGAGATCGCGGGAGCGGAACAACTGACGCTGGACGCGGAGCGGGCGCTTCGTGGACAGAGCGTGACGATGCGCTGGGACGGCCTGCCCCGCGCCGGTTCCGGCGGGGGGCCGAGACGCGAGCCGGGGAATACAGCGATGGCGGCGGCGCTGCGGGTTGAACGGGCGCTGGCGGCCTGCGGCCCCGCGCGGGCCATGGTGCAGGCGATCTGCCTGAACGCCACGCCGCTTCAACTGGCCGAGCAGGACCTGGGCCTGAGGCGGCGGACCGGGAAGACCCTGCTCAAACATGGCCTGACCCTGCTGGCCCGCCACTACCGGTTGATGTGACCGGCGGGTAACACAACGAGGATGTTACAGTCTCGTAACTTTCGCCCGCTGAACAACGGTCATAGGGTGATGAGGTGGCGCGCTCCGGAAGGAGCGCGTCCTTGTTTTTTCCAGGCGCCGGTTCTCCGACGCCCGGCCTCGGGGACTGGCGTGAAAGCATTTGTGGCATCCGGCCTCGTGATGGGGCTGATCATCGGCGGGGCCTCGGCTACGGCCTCCCCCGCCTCGGCGGAAGAAAACCTCACCGGCCGCGTCGTGGCCGATATCTGCCTCCCCTACGCCAGCCGCGCCCTGAGCTTCGAAAAGGCCATCCGCGTCGCCCGCGACCTGAAGTTCCGCCGCCCTTATGCGGAGCGCGATGCCCCGCTGGAAGAATATGCGTCGGAAGTGAACCTGATCTCGAACGACGGGTCTTGGCGCATCCGCCTTGAGGAAGGCACCAACGAGGATGACGCGCGCTCGCCCTACTATCTGTCGTGCGCCCTCTCCTCGACCCGCGCGAGCGCCAACGAATTGGCCGATCTGGGCCGCCGGGCCTTCCGCGACGATCGCTACTGGACGACGGAAGAGACCACGCCCCGCGTGTGGCTGCGCCGTGAGCGCCGCCCGGAAGAGCGTCGCCTTGACGCCCGCGTGGTCGAACAGCCCGGCGAACGCCCTGCCCTGACCATCCGCGGCCAGTACTACTGAGCCGCGGCGGCCGCGTCCCTGATGCGGCCGACCATGCTGTTCAGACCATTGGCCCGCTGACGGGTCAGCGCCGAGGGCAGCCCTAGCCTGTCCAGAGCCGCGCGCGCGTCGAAGCCGAGGATTTCAGCGGGCGTCCGGTCTGAATACAGACGCAGCAGAAGGGCGATGTTGCCTTTGCTGATGGCGCTGTCGCTGTCAGCCAGGAAGCTCAGCCGATCGCCCTCGTGGCGGACCGCCAGCCAGACCTGCGCGGCGCACCCCGGCACCTTGTTCGCCCCCAGCCGATCGGCGTCCGGCAGGGGCTCCAGATCCTTGCCCAGATCGATGACGTATTCGATCCGCCCCTCCCAGTCGCCGAGGAGGTCGAACTCCTCGATCAGTTCGGCGAGGGCGGCGTCGATGGGCGGGGGCGTGGTCATCGGGGGCAGATAGGCCGATGCCGCGTTAACGACAACCGCCCGAACCATCCCCCGAAAACGTCCCGCGCGCCTTTGGGCCAGTCGCCTGTAGGGGGTGCGGGCTTTGGACGACTCAGGCGGGCGGCTAGTCTCGCGGCCGGTATTGTCGCCATTTCTCCCCTTTCATCCGCCCCTTGAACGCCAGCCCCGGACCAGACCCCATCGAAAACGCCGCCCGCGTCGGGGCCGGTGATCGCGCCGCGCTGGCCGCGTGGCACGCGGGCTGGGCCGTGGCCGCCGCCCTGCTGGCCTTAGGCGCACGCTGGATCGGCGGGGTCGACGGGCCGGTCTTCTACAGCGTGCTGGCGATGATTGTGCCCGGCCTGATCGGGCTGAACCTGCTGAAGCACGACGCCGTCCGCGACCGGATGATCCTGCTGGGCGTCTGGGGCATGGCGGCCCTGACGACGGCGGCGCTGTCGGGCGGACTGACCGGACCGCTGGCCGGGTTCGTTTTCCTGCCGCTGGCGGCGGGCATCGCCTTGGGCGGACCACGTCTGGTGCAGACCGGCGCGCTGGGCGTCGGCGTCTCGGCCATCGGCGGACTGGCGACCAGCTGGATGCTGGGCGGCCCCGGTCCTCACCTGCCCGCTCTTGCCGCCCTGTCGGCGGTGCTGACGGCGGGAGCGGCGGCGCTGGCCGTTCGCCTGTCCTGGCGCCAGCGTGAACAGCGCATGGACGCGGCCGAGGCCGAAGTCCGCCGCGTCGAGGCTCTGATGGCGGCCCAGCCTGGCCTGACCCTGATCCTGGAACCCTCTGGCCGCGTGGTCGCCGCCTATGGCGCGCCGCCCGCCTCCCTGCCCGTCGATCCGCTGTTCGAGCAGGGTCTGGTCGCCGCGGTCCACGCCCCCGATCGCCCCCGCCTGCTGGCCGCGATGCACCGCGCCCTGGCGGGGCAAGAGGGTGTCGCGACCCTGGCGCCGCGTCTGGCGCTGGATCGCCGGGTGCAACTGGTGCTGCGTCGTCTGGATGATCCGAGCGGACCGCGCCTGATCGCCCAGGCCTTCGACGCCACGGCCCAGTACGCGCGAGAACTGGGTCTGGAAGTCGCCCGGAACGAGGCCGAGGCGCGCGAGCGGGGCAAGACCCGCTTCCTGGCCAATATGAGCCACGAGCTGCGCACGCCTCTGAACGCCGTGCTGGGCTTTTCGGACATCATGCGCCAGCGCCTGTTCGGCCCGATCCCGGATCGCTACGCCGAATACGCAGACAACATCCATCAGGCGGGCGGGCACCTGCTGGACCTGATCAACGACCTGCTGGACGTCTCCAAGATCGAGGCCGAGCGCTACACCCTGTCCGTGGAAAAGTTCGACGCGCGCGAGGTGGTGTCGGACGCCATGGCGCTGGTCCGCGTCAATGCCGAAGAGAAGGGCGTCAGCCTGACCGGCATGCTGCCGCCCGACGCCGTGGATGTCTCCGCCGACCGGCGCGCCCTGAAGCAGGTCGCGCTGAACCTGTTGTCCAACGCCGTGAAGTTCACGCCCGACGGCGGGTTCGTGACCGTCACCGTCGAGGCGATCGGCCCCTATCTCGAGATCGTCGTCGCCGACACCGGCGTCGGCATCGCCCCGGAAGACGTCAAGCGTCTGGGCCGTCCGTTCGAACAGGCGGGCGCGCCCGAGCAAAGGCGTCAGGGCACGGGTCTTGGCCTGTCTCTGGTCCGCGCCTTCACCGAACTGCACGGCGGTCGCATGAGCATCGAAAGCACGCTGGGCGAGGGCACAGCCGTCACGGTGCGCATGCCCGTCGCCCTGGTGGCCCGCGCCCCCGCGCCCGAGGGCGGCGCCGAGATCATCCAAATGCCGGTGGCGAACGGGGGCTAGAGGCTGCCCATCGCCATGAAGGCGCGGCCGGCGGCGAAGTCGCCCGCCTCGAACGGCACGGTGGCGACGCTGCCGTCCCGGAAATGGAACTCCAGCGCGAAGGCCTCACGCGGGTCGAGCTGCTCCAGCGCCTCGGCGGCGAAGGGGGCGAAGGTCCAGGCCTCGCCCGCGCGCTTGTCCGCCGCCAGCAGGGTCGGCTCGGCGGCGGTGACGCCCGATGACCACAGGCTGGCCTGGGCGGAGGCGGGGATCAGGTTATTGCCGGCCAGCCACGGACGCGGCGCCTTGACCGGATCACGGAACACCAGTCGGGCCGAGGTGGGGCGTGGACGGCCGTACCAGCTGACCACGGCGGTCAGGCGGGCGTTATCGCCCTCCCCGGCATAGCCGAACGTCACCGGCGAGGCGCCGACGACCGAGGCCTGCTGCAAACGCCAGGTCGGGCGCTCATAGCCCATGCGATTGGCGACCCAATCCAGCCGGTCGCCGGGGAAGGTCATGCGCGGCATGCGCGACCAGCCTTCGAAAGCGCCGTCGACACGGCCCTTGACCAACGCCAGCTGCGGATCCCGGCAGGACACCGCGCCGGCGCGAGCCTTGGCCCGCCAGGCCACGTCCGTCAGATCGGCGGCGGCCACGCCCGAGCGCAGGGCCGCGCCCCGCGCCTGCGCCGTCGCGGCGGTCAGGGCGCGCTCGATGTGCGGCTGGAACAGATCGCAGCGGGCGTCGGCGGCGACGACAAAGGCGCGCTCATAATAGGTGTCGGCTGGACCCGCGAACGCCGCGCCGGGCGCGAGCAGGGTCGCGACGGCCATCAGGGCCGCCAGGCCGCGAGATTGGGTTTTCAGGGCGTTCTGCCGTATCGTCATGCCCCGCACCCTACGCACGGAGCGTTCAGGTCCGGTGTCCGAGCAGGGTTAGCGATTTGCTTCTATCGAGTGATGTCTGGGTCTCGGCCCTGATCCGCCGCGCCGAGATCGGTGGCGGCTTCGCCACGGTCGCGCGCAAGGGCGACGCGCGCGCGGGCACGGTGATCGTCAAGGTGTTCGACACCTCAAACCGCCGCGCCAGGCTTTATAGTGAGGCTTTCGGCCCGGACGGCGAACGTCTGTGGATGCAGCCGGTCGAGAGCGAGTTCGAGAGCGAGCTGGACGCCTATCTGCAACGCCAGATCAGCTACGACCCCGACCTCTGGATCGTTGAGATCGAGGATCGGCAGGGGCGCCACTTCATCACGGAGAAGGTGTCTGGCGAGTCTTCAGACGGATAGCCGCGCCGGCGACGGCATCGGCGCCTTCATCGCATCGATGAAGGCCCGCAGCGCCGGAGGCGGGTTCCGGCGTCCGGCATAGTAGAGATAGTTGGGCGGCAGCCGCGGCCGCCAGTCGTCCAGCACGCCGACCAGTCGGCCCGTCGCCAAGTGCGGCGCAACCTGGGTGTCGACCACGCAGGCGATCCCCAACCCGGCCAGCGCGCCTTCGCAAAGCATGTCGACATCGTTGGTGATGAAACCGCCCGGCGTCTCCATCGTCGTCGTTTGCCCGTCGCGCTCGAAGGTCCAGCGGTAGATCGATCCGGCCGAGGCGAAGCGGTAGTTCAGGCAGCGGTGCCGGCGCAGGTCGTCGGGCGTTTCGGGTCGCCCCATGGCCGCCAGATACTCTGGTGAGGCGGCCATGGTCAGGCCGACCCCATCGTCGATCCGGACCGAGACCATGTCCTGCTCCAGCGACGGCAAGCGTCGAATGCCGGCGTCGAAGCCCGTGCGCACGATGTCGACCAGCCCGTCATCCACCACCAATTCGACGATGATTTCGGGGAAGCGCTCGGTGAAGGCGGGCAAGCGCGGCAGAACCAGATGGAAGGCCGCCGTGCGGTGGGCGGTGATGCGGACCCTTCCGGCCGGACGCGCCCGATCGGTATCCAGCGCGACCAGCGCCGCCTCGACCTCGGCCATCGCCGGGCGCAGGCTTGTCAGCAGCCGTTCGCCCGCTTCGGTCGGCGCCACGCTGCGGGTCGTGCGGTTCAGAAGGCGGACGCCCATGCGGGCCTCCATCGCCCTCAGACGATGACTGAGCGCCGATGTCGTGACGCCCAGCCGAACGCCCGCGGCGGTGAAGCTCCCGGCCTCGACGATGGCGGCGAAGATGGCCAGATCGCTCCAGGTCTCGCGGTCCATTGATGAGCCTTGCTCAAAACCCTTGGTGATAAACACCCACTACTGCTCAAGGCTGACCCTGTCCATCTGTTGGGCCCGACCCCTCGACGGAGCGCCTCATGACCCTCACCGATTTCCGCACCCTCGGCCGTTCCGGCCTCGTGGTCAGCCCGATGGCGCTCGGCGCCATGACGTTCGGCACGCAGCGCTGGGGCGCCGACGCGGACGGCTCGCGCGCCATTTTCGACGCCTATGTGGGGGCAGGCGGCAATTTCATCGACACCGCCGACGTCTACTCGGGTGGCGAAAGCGAGAGCCTGCTGGGTCGCTTCGTCGCCGAGCGCGGCCTGAGGGACCGGGTTGTCATCGCAACGAAGTCCGGTTTCGGAACCGGCGATCATCCGCACTCGGGCGGTAACGGCGCGAAGCACGTCAACGCTGCGGTGAACGCCTCGCTGAAGCGTCTGCAAACAGACCACATCGACCTTTACTGGGTTCATGTGTGGGACATGGTCACGCCGGTCGAGGAGATGCTGGAGACCTTGGTCAACCTGATCCGGTCCGGCAAAATTCGCTACTACGGCCTGTCCAACGTGCCCGCCTGGTACGCGGCCAAGCTGGCCACCCTGGCGCAGGCGCGCGGTCTGCCCGGTCCGGTCGCCCTGCAGTTCGAATACTCCCTTGTGGAGCGCGGCATCGAAGGCGAACACGTTCCCATGGCGGCCGAGTTCGGTATGGGTGTCCAGCCGTGGAGCCCGCTGGGCGGTGGCTTCCTGAGCGGCAAATACCGGCGCGACGACCCCGCCAATGTTGCGGGACAGCGTGGCCCCGCCCTGCCGGACGGAAAGGCCGACAACACGGCTGCGGGTGATGGCCGCCTGTCGGGCGCCAATCCGTTCGGCGATTCCAAATTCACCGAGCGCAACTGGGACACCCTCGAGGTCGTGAGGCGCATCGCGGAGGAGGTCAACGCCTCTCCGGCCCAGGTCGCCCTGGCCTGGCTGGCCGGTCGCCCGTCGGTCTCCTCGATCCTGATCGGCGCCAGCCGCCCGGAGCAGATCGCGACCAACGTCGCCGCCCTGAATGTCGTTCTGACGTCCGATCAGATCGAACGCCTGCAGGCGGCCAGCGCCCCGATCACCACCTACCCGACCACCCTGTTCACCCCGCTGGTGAAGCGGTTTGCGTTCGGCGGCGCGGAAGTCGAGGCGTGGCGACCAGGCTGATGCCACACCTTGCGTAGCGCCGGCGGCGACATGGAAACTCATCCGTTAACGCCGCCGGCCGCGGTGCGAAATCCTTAACCGCGTTCGCACACCGAACCGCAAGCCCACCCGCCTATGGTCATCTCAACGGGCCGCCTGAGCCCGGCGTGATGGTGGGTGTTTCCGGATGCTGTTTCTTCTGAACGACGTCGTGTTCGATCTGGACGAGGCCTGCCCGGTCACGGCCGGCGACGCGCGCCGGTTCGAAGCGCTGGATCTGGACTATGTGCTGGAGCTGGGCTGCGAGTTGTTCGCCGAGGACCCGCTGCTGCACCACAACGATCCGCAGCGCGCGCGCCGTCTGGCGTGGCTGATCCACGATCGCTCGCCGGACGTGAACGCCGCCCTGTTCGCTGCCCCGGAAGCGGGCTGCCACCCCGATCTGGTCGAGCCACAGTTCTGCGCCCTGCCCCAGCCGGTCATGCGCCAGCTGCAGCTGCGCGCGACCAAGGGCAAGCTGGACGCCGTCGCCGCCGACAAGGCCGTCTGGATGCGACTGGCGGCGTAAAGCTGCGCTTGTATCGCGCCCGTTCCCCTCGCTAGAGTTGCCCCAGCTGGGGAGCCGGGGGTTTGACGATGATGACTTTGCTGAGAACCGTCGCGCTGGCGATGGCCGCGCTGACGCTGTTCGTCGCCGCGCCGGCGCACGCCGAATGGCGCAAGGCCACCAGCGAACATTTCGTCGTGTACGGCGACATCAACGAAGGCGCCCTGCGCAACTACACGCAGAAGGTCGAGCGCTTCGACCGCATGTTGCGGCTCTGGTTCCCGCCGCGTGACGCCAGTCTGATCGCCCCGCGCCTGCCGATCTATCTGGCCGACGGTCGGACGGACATGCAGAAGATCTGGCCTGACATCCCGGCCAATGTCGGAGGTTTCTACACGCCGGGCGAGGAACGCATCTTCGCCGTCACGGGCGGCACGGGCAGCGACAACGACAACACCCTGTTCCACGAATACGCCCACCACTACATGCAGCAGAACATGACCGGGGCTTATCCGGGCTGGTTCGTGGAAGGCTTCGCCGAGTTCTTCGCCACGGCGGACCTGTCGCCGGGCCGCATGCGCGTCGGGTTGTTCGACGCCGGGCGCATGAACTCCCTGACCATGGGTTTCAACACCTGGATGCCGATGGATCAGCTGCTGCGGTCGCGGTCCTATGACACGGGCTCAAGGGGGCATTTCTACTATGCCCAGTCGTGGGCCCTCACCCACTATCTGATGAGCACGCCCGAGCGGCGCGCCAAACTGGGTCGGTATCTGGCCGCCGTCATGACGGAGGGCCGCAATCCGGTTGAGGCGCTGCAAGGCACGATTGATCGCACCCCGGAGCAGCTTCAGGACGACGTGCGCCGGTACCTCAACGGAAGCATCAACTTCCTGTCGCAGGCCCAGGAGTTCCCGCCGGTCGATGTCGTGATCGAGCGGTTGAGCCCGGCCGAGGCCGAACTGGTCTGGCTGGACCTGCGGCTGGCGCGCTTCGTGCCCGAAGAGCGTCGCGCCGGGAATCTGGCCGAGGCGCAACGGGTAGCGGGTCGCTATCCGGGCGACCCGTTCGCCGCCCGCGTTCTGGCTCAGGCCTATCTGGACATGAAGCAGCCGGAGGACGCCGTCGGGGTCATGCGGCCTATCGTAGAGGCCCATCCTGACGAGCCTCTGGGTCAGCGCTTCTTCGCCGTCACCCTGATGGACGCCGGCGATGCGACAGAAGATTCAGATCGCAGCGCGGCCCTCTATGCCGAGGCCCGGCGTGCTCTGGGTCGGGCCTATGCCGCCGACGCTTTGGACTACCGGACCTATCTGGCGCTGGCGCGGAGCCGGCGCGGCGCGGGCAACTACCCGACGGACAATGACGTCGAAATCCTGCTGACCGGGGCGCAGCTCGCGCCCCAGATTTCGTCCCTGCGGTTCCAGACGGCGCAGGTCATGATGCACAGGGGCCGGTATCGGGAGGCGGTGGCGTATCTCCAGCCGCTGGCGAACAATCCGCATGGCGGTGACAACCTCACGGCCGTGCGCGACCTCCTGACGGAGGCGACCGAGAAGGCCGGGATGGCCGCGCCCGCCTCGGCGGACGACTAGCTCGCGCTTCAGACTAGGGAGTTGAACACGACGTGGACGATGATCGCGCCGAGGGCGATCACGGCGAAGCCGAGGGCCAGGCAGATCGCGGGATGGGGGCCGTCTTCACGGGCGGCGGGGCGGTCGTCGATCGGGTGATGCAGGGCCATGTCCGTTCCTTCGTTTCCAAAGGCGGCGCCCGATTGCGTGACCGGTCGTCTCGCCTGACGGAACAATGATCCCATTATCCCTTCGTTGCCAAGGGGTATTCACTTTCGATGACAGACCGGATCGGGCGGAAGCCCGTCGTCGGGTGACTTTCGGCCCGGTCCGCGCTAGGTCGCGCGTCCAATGTCAAAGCTCACTCTCCCCGAAGAGGCGGCGCGCCGCCGCACCTTCGCGATCATCGCTCACCCCGACGCCGGTAAAACGACGCTGACGGAGCATATCTTGCTGTCCGGCGGGGCGATCCGTGCGGCCGGCGCGGTGCGGGCGCGGGGCGAGAACCGGCGGACCCAGTCCGACTGGATGAAGATCGAAAAGGAACGCGGCATCTCGGTCTCGGCCTCGGTGATGACGTTCGAGCACGACGGCAAGATGTTCAATCTGCTCGACACCCCCGGGCACGAGGACTTCTCGGAAGACACCTATCGCACCCTGACCGCCGCCGACTGCGCCATCATGGTGCTGGACGCGGCGAAGGGCATCGAGCCGCAGACGCTGAAGCTGTTCGAGGTGTGCCGCCTGCGCGACATCCCGATCATCACCTTCATCAACAAGCTGGACCGCGAGGCCCAGGACCCGATGGCCCTGCTGGACGAGATCGCGTCACGGCTGCAACTCGACCCCGCCCCCATCTGGTGGCCGGCCGAGAGCGGCAACCGCTTGCGCGGGATGGTCGAGATGGGCACGGGCAAGTTCCAGCCCTACGCCCGCAAACCCGCCGGTTCGAAGGAAGACGTGCCCCACCCCGAGGCCCTGCCGCTGGCCGACGCCGCGCAGTATTTCGAGGCCGGCGAGCACGAGGCCCTGATGGAGGCCCAGGAGCTGGTCGAGGCCGGCTATCCGGCCTTTAACCCGCAGTCCTTCCTCGAAGGCCATATGACGCCCGTGCTGTGGGGCTCGGCCCTGCGCCATTTCGGCATCGACGAGCTGCTGAAGGCCATCGGCGAATGGGCCCCGGCGCCCAAGACCATGAAGGCCCGCAAGGAATCTCCGCCCGAGACCCGCAATGCCCCTGCGCCGGTCGACCTGACCGTGGAGCCGGGCGCCAACGAGGTCACCGGCTTCGTGTTCAAGGTCCAGGCGAACATGGACCCCAACCACCGCGATCGCATCGCCATGTTCCGCATGGCCTCGGGCAGCTTCAAGCGCGGCATGAAGCTGAAGGTCCAGAACACGGGCAAACAGTTGTCGGTGAACGCCCCCATTATGTTCTTCGCCAGCGACCGCGAACTGGCTGAGGACGCCTTCGCCGGCGACGTGATCGGCATTCCGAACCACGGCGTCCTGCGCGTCGGCGACAGCCTGTCGGAAAGCGGCGTGATCCGCTTCGCCGGCCTGCCGAACTTCGCCCCGGAAATCCTCCAACGTGTCCGCGTCAAGGATCCGCTCAAGGCCAAACACCTGAAGAAGGCGCTGGAAGGTCTGGCCGAGGAAGGCGTGACCCAACTGTTCCGCCCCGAAATCGGGTCGGACTTCATCGTCGGCGCCGTCGGCCAGCTGCAGTTCGAGGTGATGGCCGACCGTCTGGGCGAGGAATACGGACTGGAGGTCCTCTTCGAGCCCAGCCCCTATGCCGAGGCCCGCTGGATTGGCGGCGACCGGGCCGATCTGGAAGACTTCATGGGCAAGTACCGTGGCCAGATGGCCACCGACATCGACAGCGACCCGGTCTTCCTGGCCAAGTCCAGCTGGGAAACCGGCTACGTCGGCGAACGCTTCCCCAAGGTGGCGTTCACGAAGACGAAAGAGCGCGGCTGATCATCTTTTGACAGGTTGTCATCCCACCTCTTCAGGTAGTCTGGGCTATTCGGGAGGAACGGGACATGATCGACGCCATCAAACGCGGCGCCTGGTGTGTTGGAGCAGCGGCGGTTCTGGCCCTGTCCGCGCCACAGGCCGCACTGGCCGACTGGCGGCGGGCCGAGACCGCCCACTTCGTCGTCTATAGCAACGGGTCCGAGCGCAACCTGCGGGACTATGCCGTCCGGCTGGAACGGTTCGACGCCCTGCTGCGCCATCTCACGCGCACCCCCGCCGACGCGGACGGCCTGCGCAAGCTGCCGGTCTATCTGGTCGGCGACGGGCGGGAGCTTCGGGTCGTGCAGCCCGACCTGCCCGAGGGCGTGGACGGCTTCTATCGCGCCAGTCCCAGCGACATCCGCGCCATCCTGGTTCGTGGTCGCGACGATGACCTGCTGCTGCACGAATACACCCACCACCACATGTCCCAGACCTGGCCGGGCAGCTATCCGGGTTGGTTCCGGGAGGGCTATGCCGAGTACTTCGCCACCGCGACGGTCGATGCGCGCGGCAAGTCGACCGTCGGCTATCCGCATCTCGGACGCCTGCAAAATCTGCAACAGCAGCGCTGGCTTCCGCTGGAGCAACTGTTGACCGCCTCGCCGATGACGCTGGACCGGCAGGGGCAGCGCGCGATGTTCTACGCCCAGTCCTGGCTGCTGACCCACTATCTGCTGGCGGACCCGGACCGGCTGCAAAGGTTCGACGGCTATCTGGCGGACCTGCGGACGGGCGCCGATCCGGTCACCGCCTTCACCGCCCGGATGGGGGCGACGACGGAAGTGCTGACGCGGAACCTGCGCGCCTACATGACCCGCGGCCTGCAATACAGCGAGCTGAACATCCCGCCGATCGACCCGCAGATGACCGTCACCGTCCTGCCCGCCAGCGCGGACGACGTGATGCTGATCGGGCTGAACATCAAGGAGCGCTCGGGCGGCGACGACAATCCGGCCCTGCTGACACAGGCGCGGGCGGCGGCGGCGCGCCATCCCGGCGATCCGCTGGCCCTGACCACCTTGGCGCGGGCCGAGATCACCTGGGGCGACGCCGCCGCCGCGGAGACCGCCCTGACCCAGGTGCTGGCGGTCGAGCCCGCCAATGTCGAGGCCCTGTTGATGTCGGCCGAACGCCGCATCGACGTCGCCGAACAGGCGACCGACGACGTCCAGATGATCGCTCGCTTCCGCGAGGCGCAGGGCCTGCTCGGTCGCGCCTTCGCGGCGGACGACACCGACTATCGCGTGCTGGCCAATCTGGCGCGGATTCGTCAGGTGGCGCCGGACTATCCGAACGAGAACGATCTGGAGACCCTTCGTCTGGCCGTCCTCCATGCGCCGCAGGTGCTGAACCTGCGCGCTCAGGCGGCGGAGGCGATGATCGCCGCCGGGCATGACGAGGAGGCGGAGTTCTATCTGCTGCCCATCGCCAACGACCCCCACGGCTCCGGCTTCGCGGACTGGGCGCGCGAACGGATCGACGCGATCCACGCCCGCCGGGCCGCCGGTGGCGCGGAGGCGACCGGCGAAGACGAGGGGGCGACCGCTCCCTCCTGATCCGGTCTTCCTTCCGTCACTTCCGCGTGGTTCTCTGTCTCACCAGACGGCCCCGGGCGTGCCGTGGAGGATTGGATGTTTCTGCTGGCCGCCATGGCCGTTCTGTCCCTGTCGGGCGCGCAAGCCGCGGCCGACCAGCCCCTGCCCTATGAGGGCATGGTGCGCTGCGCGGGGCTGACCCAGGCGGCGTCAGAGCTGGAAGGCGGCGAGAGCGGCGAGGGCCGCGCCCTGTATGACGCCGCTCTCTACTGGTCCCTGACCACGACCCAGGCCGCCGCCACGGCGGGTCGCAATCCGACGGCGGCGGAAGCCGAACAGACCCGCGCCCGCATCCGCGCCGTGCGGGAGCTGAGCGCGGCCGATGCCGACGCCCGCGCCGACCTGCAACGCTGCCGCGCCCGCACGCCCCGCTTGGGTTGAGATTTTTAGGCGCGAACCACCCACGCGGCGCTGCGTTTGCTTGGAGACTGTCCGGGGACCATTCGTCCGTCCCGAAGCGGGACGGTTCCGGAGCAGGCGTGTATGTTCGAGTTCGGCCGTGATCTGAGGAAGCTGTTCGAAAAGGCGCGCGAGAGCGAGGACCTCGGCTGGCTGGAACTCGTCGGCGCCGATCTGGTCCAGACCGAGGCGCGCCGCGAGGGGATCGACGCCGGTCGGGTGTCGGCCAAGAGCCCCTTCGACGGTTGGATGCGCTCTTCGGTCCTGTGGCGCGAGCACGCCCGTCGCACCGGCAGCCGGATCAGCCTCGAGCGCGCCGCCGTCGCCGCGTCGGACGCCGCCCGCCACACCACCAGCCTGGACCAGACCGCCGCCGCCGCGATCGAGTCGGGCAATATCCATCTGCTGCGGTTCGACCTGTTCGGCGGCCCGGCGGCCCTGACCGCCGCCCTGTCGGACGTGCAGGTGCTGACCTGCGAACGCACCGCCACCCGTTCAGCCGCCGCCGCCCTGCACGCCCGCCTGTCGGCTCGCAAGGCGCGGCTGAGCGGCGAGACCAACGCCCTTCTGGACGCCGGCGCCCTGCTGGACGCCGCGGTCCATGACGCCCGCAGCCTGCCGCCGACCGTGGCCGACGAGCTGCGGCTGGACCGCGCCGCGATGTCGCTGGAAGCCGGTGTGATCCGCCGTGACGCCCGCATGCTGGATCAGGCCGGACGCGACCTGCGCGCCCTGGTCGAGGCCGCCTCTCCCGATCAGCGCCCCCTGACCCGCGCCCGCGCCCTCGCTCTGGCCGGAACCGGACTGGCCGCCCTGGCCGCGCTGGCGAAGAACGAGACGGCCCTGGCGCAGGGACGCGCGATGTTCGACGCCGCCGCCGAACAGTTCACGCCCGATCACAGTCCGCTGGACTGGGCCGCCGTCCTGCTGGCCGCCGCCAACCGCGACACGCCCTTGCTGACGCTGGCGCAGGCCGAGGCCCTGACCCGTGAGCCCGGCCTGCTGATCGGCGCCCTGCTGCGGGAGCGTCGCCTGTCCGCCGAGGTCGTGCTGGCCGAGGCCATGGGCGATGTGCAGGCGCTGAACGGGCTGGAAGCCGTCATCCACCGCCGTCTCACCCAGCCGGGCCGGACCCAGCCGCTGGACTGGGCCGCCGACCAGATCGGCATCGCTCAGCTGTTCCTTGCCCGAGCCCGCCTGACCGGCGTGGAGGCGCGGTCCGTCGGCCTCATCCTGGCCGAAGCGATGGAAACCGCGCGGGAACAGGGCGCCACCGCCTTGTATGACCGCGCTGTTGTGGCGATGCCGGAGACGGTGAAGACCCGCCCCTGATCGCCGCCTAGCCGCCGAGCGCCACGAACCCGCCGTTGGCGTGGTTCGGCTTGCCGTAGCGCAGGCGCGCGCCGTCCTCGGCCATCACGCGTCCGCCCGCGGCTTCCAGCACCGCCTGCCCGGCCGCCGTGTCCCATTCGGACGTCGGGCCGGTGCGCGGATAGGCGTCGAAGCGCCCCTCGGCGATCAGGCAGAATTTCAGCGACGAGTCCGTGCCCTGCCACTGGAGGCAGCCGTGACGGGACGCCAGCCGCGTGGCCTCGTCATCCGTCATGCTGTGGCTCATCAGGGCCGTGGGGGAGGCCGGACGCTCGCGCACGGCAATGGCGGTCCAGCCCTCGCCGAACCGGCGTCGGAAGGCGCCCCTGCCCGGAACGCCGCTGCGCCACGTCGTCTGCGTCGCCGGCGCGGTGACCACGCCCGCGACCGGCGCGTCCTTGTGGATCAGGGCGATGTTGACCGTATAGCTCTCGCGCCCCTCGACGAAGCCGCGCGTGCCGTCCAGCGGGTCGATCAGCCAGAACCAGTCGCCCAGCGTCTGCGGGATGCCGTGGGCGGACACCGCCTCCTCGGCCACCGCCTGCACCTCCGGATAGAGAGCGGAGAGGCGTTCGAGGATCAGCGCCTCGGCCTCGCGGTCCGCCTGCGTCACCGGGCTGTCGTCGGCCTTGGTCTCGGCCACCACGCCCGAGCGCCAGTAGGGCAGGATAACGCGCGCGGCGTCCTCGGCTATGTCAGCCAGCGCCTCGGTAAGGGCTCCGGAGGCGAGGTCGTCGGTCAGTCGGTTGCTCATCCGCGATCCGATAGAGCATCCGGGCGGTTTGAAGAACCGGCAAATCAGGTCAGCCTTGGGGATATGCCGAACGCCAGCCTCCGGACCCGATGACCGACACCGCCCAGCCTTCCGCCCCACCATCCGGCCTGCCTGATGGTCAGGCCCTCGCCACCCTCGTCGCGGGCAAGCTGTGTCACGATTTCATCAGCCCGGCGGGCGCCATCAGCTCGGGTCTGGACCTGCTGAAGGATCCTACCGCACAGGATATGCGCGACGACGCTATGGGCCTGATAGAGGCCAGCGCGAAGAAGATGATCGCTCTGGTGAGCTTCGCCCGCGTCGCCTTCGGCGCCGCGACTTCGGCCGAGCGATTCTCGGCCGAGGAACTGGGCGCGCTGGTGTCGGGCCTGACCGAGGGCGGCCGCGCGACCCTGAACTGGGCGGTCACCGACGGCACGTATTCCAAACCGCAGGCGCGGGCGCTGGTGAACCTGGCCTATCTGACCATGGCGGCCCTTCCCTCCGGCGGGGCGGCGACCATCCGCACCCACGTGGCCAGCGACGGCGTCGTGCTGGAGGGCGTGGCCGAGGGCGCGCGGGCGCGTCTGAAGGGCGAGGCCGTCGCCGGTCTGGCCGGCCAGCCGCTGACCGAGGGCCTGCCCGGCCAGTGGATCCAGCCCTACTGGCTGTGGCTCACGGTTCACGATGCGGGCGGAACCCTTGACGTTCAGGTCGATGAGGGCCGCGTCGCCCTGGTCGCCCGCATGCCTAACTGACACTTAAGCCGGTTTCCCAAGGACTCGTTAACCGGCTCGAAGCGATCATAGGGGTAGAGCTACACGCGGGCGTTGCGCCCGGATTCGCCTTCAGGATACATCCACTTGACCCCCAGAACCTGTCTGATCGTCGACGACAGCCGGATCATCCGGAAGGTCGCCCGGCGTATCGTCGAGGGACTGGGCTTCGAGGTCGATGAAGCCGCCGATGGTTCGGAGGCGCTGGCCTTCTGCGCCGGCCTGATGCCCGAGGTGATCCTGCTGGACTGGTCGATGCCCGTGATGGATGGCCTGACCTTCCTGCGGCGGCTCCGCACCCTGCCCGGCGGGATGGAGCCCAAGGTGCTGTTCTGCACCATCGAGACCCGCGCCGATCGCATCGCCGAGGCCCTGTCCGCCGGCGCCGACGACTATGTGATGAAGCCGTTCGACGGCGAGATCCTGTCGTCAAAATTCGCCGAGGTGGGAGCCGTCTGAACCCATGTCGCCGGAAGATTTCGATCGTCTTCAGTCGCTGATGGCCTCGCGTGCGGGGTTCCGGCTGACGCGCGACCGGATGAAGCTGGCCGAGCATCGGCTGGGCCCTGTCGCGCGGCGCGAGGGCTTCGACACCGTGGACGCCATGCTGGGCTCCCTGTGGGCCAGGCCGGTGGCGACCCTAGGCTGGGCGATCATCGAGGCCCTGCTGAATCCCGAGACCTGGTTCCGCCGCGACCGTCCGACCTTCGACACCCTCGGCGCCGAGCTTCTGCCCGCCCTCAGCCGCGCGCGGGGCGGCCAGCCTGTGCGCATCTGGTCCGCCGGCTGTTCCACCGGACAGGAGGCCCTGTCGGTCGCCATGACCGCGCTGGACGCGGGCGCGCCGGTCGAGATCGTCGGCACCGACCTGTCGCAGCGCGCGCTGGAAAAGGCCCGCACCGGCGCCTACACCGGCTTCGAGATCCAGCGCGGTCTAAAGGCCGAGACCATGCTGCGCTGGTTTGAACAGACGGACGAGGCGTGGATCGCCAAGCCCCAGTTGCGCGCCGCCGTTCATTTCGCCCGCGCCAACCTGCTGGACGCGCCGACCGACGACACCCGCTTCGACGTCATCTTCTGCCGCAATGTGCTGGACGACGTGGATCCGGCCAGGCGGACCCAGGTGCTGGACAATCTGGAGCGCCGTCTGGTCGACGACGGCGTGCTGTTCCTCGGCCCCGACGAACGCATCGACGGCGACAGCGTCTCCTTCCGCGCCGTGGCCGGTCGCCGGGGCCTGTTCGTGAAGGCCCCGTCCGCCATTCGCCGCGCGGCCTGATCCCTCTTCGCTAATCCCCCCGGATGACATAGCGTCCCCCTGTCTCAGCGGGGGAATATCGACATGCGCCTGTTCTGGCTGATCGGATCGCTGGTCGTGGCGCTGGCGGTGGGGGTGTTGACCCTGCAGTCGCCGCGCCCGGCCGGGGCGGACGCGCCCGCGACGGCTTTCTCGACGGCGCGGGCGATGACCGACGTGCGTCAGTTGGCCCAACGGCCCCACCCCATCGGCTCGGCCGACCATGCACGGGTGCAGACCTTCCTGTTGCAGCGGATGACGGCGCTGGGCCTGCAGACCTCGACCCAGACCGGCCCCCTGGCCCCCGGCTCGATCCGACGGCTGACGCGGGAGGGGGGCGCCCCGGCGGCGGCGAATTTCAGCGCGACCAATCTGATCGGCGTCCTGCCCGGGGCGAACCCCGCCCTGCCCGCCGTGGCCCTGATGGCTCACTATGACACCACACCCAATTCGCCCGGGGCGGCGGATGACAGCGCGGGCGTGGCGGCGGTGCTGGAGACCGTGCGGGCCCTCCGCGGGCGGGGCCCGTCGGAGCGGACGCTGGTGGTGCTGTTCACCGATGGCGAGGAACTGGATCTCGACGGCGCCCGCGTCTTCTGGGGCGGCCATCCCCTGCGTGACCGCATCGACGCGGTGGTCAATCTGGAGGCGCGCGGCGGCGGCGGCCGCGCCATGATGTTCGAGACCGGGCGCGGCAACAGCCAGACCATCGCCCTGTTCGGGGAGGCGGCGGTGCGCGCCACCGGCGGCGTGACCTCCAACTCGCTGGCGGTCTTCGTCTACGAGACCATGCCCAACGGCACCGACTTCACAATTCCCAAGGCGCGCGGCGTACAGGGCGTGAACTTCGCCTTCATCGGACGGCCAGAGCAATACCACGCCCCGGGCTCGACCCCCGACGCCCTGGATCAGGGCAGCGTCCAGCACATCGGTTCGCAGGCGCTGGAGACCGCCGACGCCCTGCTGCGCGCGCCTGCCCTGCCCGTCGCCACGACCAACACCGTCTATGCCGACGTGTTCGGCCAGGTCATCGTCCGCTATCCGCCCGCGATCGGCTGGGTCCTGTGGGGCGTCGCGGCCCTGTTGCTCGGCGGAGCCGCCGCCCTCGCCCGCCGGCGCGCGGGCCTGAACTTCGCCGATCTGGGACGAGGCATGGTGGACGGTCTGTGGTTCCTGACCGCCGGACTGGTGGTCACCCAGGTCGTGCGTGGGCTCGGCGGGCCGATGGCCGGGCGGATCGACAGCGCGGACGCCTATTACACCCTGCTGGCCCGCCTGCCCTGGCTGGAGGCCGGGATCGTGCTGGCGGTGCTGGCCCTGATCCTGGCGGTGCTGGGCGGACGGGCGCGGTCGGACCGGCGGCTCACGGCGGGCGCCCTCGCGGCCCTGACCCTGCTGACCGTCCTGTTTGAAGGCGGCCTCAACCCGTTGATCCTCGGCGCGGGCGTCCTCGCCACCGGCCTGTCGCTGGCGCCGCAACTGGCGGCGAAGACGGTTTGGGGCGGCTGGACCGGGCTGATCGCCCTGGTGCTGGTGTTCGCCGCCGCCGCGCAGGGCTTTGCGCCCGAGACCGCCTTCCTCTTCCTGTGGCCGGCCCTGCTGGCGGCGCTGGTCGCGGTGATCGCGGCCCTGTTCGATCCGGCCCTGCTCAAGCCCGCCTCGCTGGCGCCGATCGCGGTGACAGCGGCGGTCGTCGGCGCCTGGCTGGTGGGGCTCAGCCATCCGGTCTTCCTCGGCATCGGCATGGACCTGCCCGGCGCCCTGGCCCTGCTGGGCCTGCTCGGCCTGATGCTGGTGCGCCCGCTCAGCCCCGAACAGTCGGTCGTCCGCCCGCTCCTGATGGTCGCGCTGGCCATCCTGTTCATCGGCGCGGGCGTGTCCGCCTACGCGCGCATCGCCGAGCCCATGGTCGCCGCCAGGACGGCCTGACCCGCGAATGTGAACGGATGCGTCATTTCTGGTCGTATGAAACCGGAACCGGCGGAGGACAGAAAGAGAACATCTTGTGAACCGGAACAAACCGTGCACATAGTCCGCCTCACACAACGAGGGAGCGGGTCCGTGGCGGGTCTCTCCCGAAACCAGATGGGAATCATGGCAAGGGAGACGAAGGCAGTGTCACAGGCGGCTTTGAAATTGGTGGGCAAGGAAGACGGCGACAAGCAACGCGCTCTCGAGGCCGCGATCGCACAGATCGATCGCGCCTTCGGCAAGGGCTCGGTGATGAAGCTCGGCAAGGGCGGCGTCGTCGCCGAGATCGCCAGCGTCTCGACCGGATCGCTGGGTCTCGACATGGCGCTCGGCATCGGCGGCCTGCCGCGGGGCCGCGTCATTGAGGTGTTCGGCCCGGAAAGCTCGGGCAAGACGACCCTCGCCCTGCACACGGTGGCGGAAATCCAGAAGGCCGGTGGCGTCGCCGCCTTCGTCGACGCCGAACACGCGCTCGATCCGGGCTATGCCCAGAAGCTGGGCGTCAACCTCGACGACCTGCTGGTCTCTCAGCCCGACACGGGCGAGCAGGCGCTTGAGATCGTCGACACCCTCGTGCGCTCGGGCGCCGTGGACATCGTGGTGGTCGACTCCGTCGCCGCCCTGACGCCGCGCGCCGAGATCGAGGGCGAGATGGGCGATAGCCTGCCCGGCCTTCAGGCCCGCCTGATGTCCCAGGCCCTGCGCAAGCTGACCGCCTCGATCAACAAGTCGCAGTGCATCGTGCTGTTCATCAACCAGATCCGTCACAAGATCGGGGTCATGTACGGCTCGCCGGAAACCACGACCGGCGGCAATGCGCTGAAATTCTACGCCTCGGTCCGTCTCGACATCCGCCGCACCGGCGCGATCAAGGACCGCGACGAAGTCGTCGGCAACACCACCCGCGTGAAGGTCGTCAAGAACAAGGTCGCCCCGCCGTTCCGCGAGGTCATCTTCGACATCATGTACGGCGAGGGCATTTCCAAGCTGGGCGAGATCATCGATCTGGGCGTCAAGGCCGGGATCGTCGAGAAGTCGGGCAGCTGGTTTTCCTACGACAGCCAGCGCATCGGTCAGGGCCGCGAGAATGTGCGCGCCTTCCTGAAGGCCAACCCGGACGTCGCCGCCTCCATCGAGAAGGCCGTCCGCGCCTCGACCAACAAGATCGCCGACGAACTGCTGGGCACGCCCGAGCCGGACGAAGGCCAGGACCTAGAGGGCTGATCCTAGTCCGATATGTCCGGAGAGTCCGCTCTTTTGAGTCCGGACTCTCCGCCTTGCTCACTGAACTTCTCCGGCCGGGTCCGTCGACCCGCCATCCGACCCCCGCCGGGCCGAGCCGGACGGAGCGGCCGCTCGACCCCCGCCGGGTCGGGCGGCCATTTTTTTTGGGTCGCCCCGCAGGCCCTCTGTCCCCCTAACCTGTCGCCCGATGCAGAAAGGGCGGCCCATCGGACCGCCCCCTCCGTCGTCAGTTGGCCGCGTCTACCATTCCGGCGGCAGATAGGGACCGAAGCCCGAACAGACATACATCGGCGTTTTCACCTCATACCCGGCCGGCAACCACGGCGAGGTGACATAGATCTGGGAGCCCGAGGCCACGCAGGAGTCATAGCCGCTGCCGATCAGATTGGTGTGTTCGGCGTCCGAATAGACCTCGTAGGAGTAGGCGATCGGATAGCACTGGTCGTAGCCGAAGCAGTAGATGCCAGGACCCGGATAGTACTGTTGCGCGGCTGCGGCCATCGGCGCCGGGGCCGCGGCCCCGAGCGACATCGACAGGCCCAGACCGGCCAGGGCGGTGGCAAGAATCTTGATCGACATAGGCACCCCTCCAAATGCGCCCCACCGGCGCTCCGGTAGTAAGCGCCACCACCCCGGCAACCTTAAGTCACAAGTTCGTGCGGAAGGAGAATTTCGCAACCTTTGATTGCCGTCACGCTGCGGGTGTCCTGACGACGCGGAACGGCGAAGGACTGATGCGCTGGCCCCGAAACCCCTATATGACGCCCGTTCCCACTCCTTTGCAGTTCTGACGACCGCCCATGACCAGCCTGAAACAGATCCGCTCGACCTTCCTCGACTACTTCGCGGCCGACGGCCACGAGAAGGTCCATTCGGCTCCGCTGGTGCCGCAGAACGACCCGACGCTGATGTTCGTCAACGCGGGCATGGTGCCGTTCAAGGACTATTTCACGGGCGCCGCCACCCCGCCCTACCCGCGCGCCACGAGCTCGCAGAAATGCGTCCGCGCGGGGGGCAAGCACAACGATCTTGATAACGTCGGCTACACCGCCCGACACCTGACCTTCTTCGAGATGCTGGGCAATTTCTCGTTCGGCGACTACTTCAAGGAACACGCGATCGACCGCGCGTGGAACCTGGTCACCAAGGATTTCGGCCTCGATCCCAAACGCCTGCTGGTCACCGTCTATATCGACGACGATGAGGCCGCCGCGATCTGGAAGAAGGTCACCGGCTTCGGCGACGACAAGATCATCCGCATCGCCGGCTCCGACAATTTCTGGGCCATGGGCGACAACGGCCCCTGCGGCCCCTGCACCGAAATCTTCTGGGACTACGGCGACCACGTCCCCGGCGGCCCTCCCGGCTCGCCGGACGAGGACGGCGACCGCTATGTGGAGATCTGGAACAACGTCTTCATGCAGTTCGAGAAGGAGAACGACGAGATCGTTCGCAGCCTTCCCAAGCCCTCGGTCGATACCGGCATGGGTCTGGAGCGCATGACCAGCGTGCTTCAGGGCAAGAACTCGGTGTTCGATACCGACCTGTTCCAGACCCTGATCGCCGCTTCCGAAGACGCCACCTCGACGAAGTCCGAGGGTGAGCGGGCCTCCAGCCACCGCGTCATCGCCGACCACCTGCGGTCCTCCTCCTTCCTGATCGCCGACGGGGTCACCCCGTCGAACGAGGGCCGGGGCTACGTCCTGCGGCGCATCATGCGTCGCGCCATGCGCCACGCCCACCTGCTGGGCGCCGCCGATCCGCTGATGCACCGTCTGGTGCCGACGCTGGTCAACGAGATGGGCGAGGCCTATCCCGAGCTGAAGCGCGCCCAGCCCTTCATCGAGGACACGCTGAAGCAGGAGGAAATCCGTTTCCGCACCACCCTGTCCAAGGGCATGGCCCTGTTTGACACCGCGGTTCAGGGTTTCAACCCGGGCGACATGCTGGACGGTCAGACGGCCTTCACCCTGTCCGACACCTACGGCTTCCCGCTCGACCTGACGCAGGACGAGGCCCGCCGCCGCGGCTATTCGGTCAACATCGACGGCTTTGAGGAAGCCATGGCCGAACAGCGCCAGCGCTCGCGCGAGCACTGGAAGGGCTCGGGCCAGACCGCCAATGCCGGCGAGTGGCTGGCCGTGCGCGACCGCCTCGGGCCGACCGTCTTCGGGGGCTATGACGCCGTCGACGGCTCGGGCGAAGTCCTGGCCATCATGAAGGCCGGCGCCCCGGTGGAGTCCGCCGAGGCGGGCGACATCGTCGAGGTCCTGTTCGATTCCACCCCCTTCTACGCCGAGAGCGGCGGTCAGGCCGGCGACCAGGGCACGTTCGAATGGCCCGGCGGCGAGGCGGAAGTACTCGACGTCAAGAAGCACGCGGGCGACCTGCACGTGCTGTCGGCCCAGATCACCGCCGGCAAGCTGGAGATCGGCGCCCGCGCCGCCCAGTTGGTCGACGCCGACAAGCGCACCACGACGCGCGCCAATCACTCGGCCGCCCACCTGCTGCACACGGCGCTGAAGAATGTGCTGGGCGCCGCGGTGGCCCAGAAGGGTCAGCTGGTCGATTCCGAGCGCGCCCGTTTCGACTTCAGCCACTCATCCCCGGTGACCGAGGATGAACTGGCCGCCATTGAGGCCGAGGTGAACGCTGTCATCCGCCAGAACGTCCCGGCGGAAACCAAGCTGATGGCTCCAGAGGCCGCCATCGAGGCCGGCGCCATCGCCCTGTTCGGCGAGAAGTACGGCGAGGAAGTCCGCGTCCTGACCCTGGGCCGCTCGCTGGTCAGCGACAACGCCCCCTATTCGGTCGAACTGTGCGGCGGCACCCACGTGGCCCGCACCGGCGATATCGGCCTGTTCAAGATCGTGCAGGAAACCGGCGTCGCCGCCGGCGTCCGTCGCATCGAGGCCCTGACCGGCGAGGCCGCCCGCCTATACCTCGAAGGTCAGGCCAAGGTCACCCGCAACCTGGCCCGCGACTTCAAGGTCCAGACCGGTGACGTGACCGGGCGCGTCGAAGGCCTGCAGACCTCGGTCAAGGCGCTGGAGAAGCAGGTCGCCGAGCTGAAGAAGCAGCTGGCGCTGGGCGGCGGTGGGGCTTCGGCCAACACCGCGCCGGAAGAGATCAACGGGGTCAAGCTGATCGCCCGCGTCCTTGACGGCGTGGACGGCAAGGGCCTGCGCGGCGTGGCCGAGGACTTCCGCAAACAGGTCGGCTCGGGCGTCGTCGCCCTGATCGGCGTGACCGAGGGCAGGGCGGCGGTCACCGTCGCCGTCACCTCGGACATCGTCGGCTCGGTCAATGCGGCCGATCTGGCCCGCGCGGCTGTGCTTGCCATGGGCGGTCAGGGCGCGGGCGGCAAACCCGACTTCGCCCAGGGCGGCGCGCCCGACGGCGGCAAGGCTGAGGACGGCCTGACGGCGATCCGGACCGCGCTGGGGGCCTGAGCCCCCTCGCTCACACCGCCTCGCTGCTCAGGTCCACGGCGGCCAGCTGCCAGCTGAACAGGCCCCGGCGTTCCAAGATCAGGGCCAGATGCTGGTCCGGGTGGTCACGGTCCGTCAGGGTCACGGCGAAGTGGTTCAGGTCGCGGTAGCCCCAGGCCTGATGGATGTCCTTGTCGTCCCTAGCGTCACCCGGCTCCGGCGGCGAACGTCGGGTCGGGTCCGGCGCCTCCGCGGTTGTAACCATCTGGGCGATGACCTCGGGCGTGACAGCGGTGTCGATAGCGCCCGACAGGATCATCGGCGCCAGCATCATGCCGAGGCCGCCCAGACCGCTCTCGGCCACGCGCGGATCCCGGTTCATGCGACGGGCCAGTTCGTGGTTCAGTTCGTCCTTCAGGCTGGTGCGCAGGGCCGGGAAGTCGACAAGTTGCTCCAGCTTGCGGGCATCCCCGGCCTTGGCCGCGTTGATCAGCGCGTGCCCGGCGAGTATCGGCGCCAGGCCCCAGGCGGCGGCGAACAGAGCCACCGCCGCCAACGCAGCGCCGATCAACAATTTCTTGGTCATGTCATCCCTCTGGCGTCGTAACGCCTCCCCATGGCTACGGTTGCCCGAGTCGAGGCGGCGCGCCAGCGGGAGCGCGATCAGCCGGACTTGCCGCCGCTGTTGCCGGCCATGGGCAGCCGGGAATCCGCCGGAACGGCGCGCGGGGTCGGGGCCGGCGCAACACCTTCGGGCAGGCCGATGTGCACCAGCCGCCACTCAAACGGCGCCTTGCGCTCGAAAGTGAAGATGGTTTTGGAGCCGCCGTCGTCGGTGACGGCCATGCGGGCGCGATTGACGCCCCAGAAGACCGGCTCGGGGAACAGGTCCCGGCGCTGCTCTTCAGGCGCCGGGGTGGTGCGCTGGGCGGCATAGCGGCCCTCGCCCCGCGTCAGGGCGGCCACGGCGGCGGGCGTCAGATAGGTGTCCGGCGAGGGGCCGAGCGCCGGCGCGGCCTGTTCGAACTGACGCCGCACGGCGCCGATGGGGTCTTCAAGGAAGGACGGCGCGGGCGCCAGAGCCGCCGGATTGCCGCCCAGCTGCGGGCGCAGCGACTGGCGTACGGCGGTGTAGTCGATCAGCCGCGACAGGGCCGCCGCGTCATTGGCGTCCGCCGCCGAGCGGATGGCGAAGAAGGCCACGCCGGGCGCCGCGAAGAAGCTGATGGCCGCGATGACCACCGCCGCCAGTATGAGCCGTCCAATGATCTTCACGCCTGCCCTCCGTTAACCGGACCATCAATGCATGAAGCCGGACTTCGCTCAAACGAAAGGCCCGCCGGACGCGAATCCGGCGGGCCTACATGTTCAGTCGTCCGCGCTCAGGCAGTGAGCCGTCACGCGGCGAACGCTGGCGCCTTTGCTTAAGCCGCCAGTTCCTTGGTCAGGTTCTCGGCGACCTTGTCGAGGAAGCCCTCGGTGGTCAGCCAGCTCTGTTGCTCACCGACCAGCAGGGCCAGATCCTTCGTCATGAAGCCGGCTTCGACGGTGTCGACGACGACCTTTTCCAGGGTCTCGGCGAAGGTCATCAGCTCGGCGTTGTCGTCCAGCTTGGCGCGGTGCTTGAAGCCGGCCGTCCAGGCGAAGATCGAGGCGATCGAGTTGGTCGAGGTGGCCTCGCCCTTCTGATGCTGACGGTAGTGACGGGTCACGGTGCCGTGGGCGGCCTCGGTCTCCATGATCTTGCCGTCCGGAGTCATCAGGACCGAGGTCATCAGGCCCAGCGAGCCGAAGCCCTGGGCGACGATGTCCGACTGCACGTCGCCGTCGTAGTTCTTGCACGCCCAGACGAAGCCGCCCGACCACTTGATCGCGGCCGCGACCATGTCGTCGATCAGGCGGTGCTCATAGGTCAGGCCGCGCTTCTTGAACTCTTCGGCGTATTCGGCGTCGAAGATCTCCTGGAAGATGTCCTTGAAGCGGCCGTCGTAGGCTTTCAGGATGGTGTTCTTGGTCGACAGATAGACGGGATAGTTGCGGGCCAGGCCGTAGCTGAACGAGGCGTGGGCGAAGTCGCGGATCGAGGCGTCGAGGTTGTACATGCCCATGGCGACGCCGGCGCCCGGCGACTGATAGACCTCGTGCTCGATGACCGCGCCGTCGTCGCCGACGAACTTGATCGACAGGGTGCCCGGACCCGGCATCAGGAAATCGGTGGCCTTGTACTGGTCGCCGAAGGCGTGACGGCCGACGACGATCGGCTGGGTCCAGCCCGGCACCAGACGCGGCACGTTCTGGCAGATGATCGGCTCGCGGAAGACCACGCCGCCCAGGATGTTGCGGATGGTGCCGTTCGGCGACTTCCACATCTTCTTCAGGCCGAACTCCTTCACCCGGGCCTCGTCCGGGGTGATGGTGGCGCACTTCACGCCGACGCCATGCTTCTGGATGGCGTGGGCGGCGTCGATCGTCACCTGGTCGTCGGTGGCGTCACGGTGCTCCATGCCCAGGTCGTAGTAGTCCAGTTCGACGTCGACGAACGGGAAGACCAGCTTGTCCTTGATCCACTGCCAGATGATGCGGGTCATTTCGTCGCCGTCGATGTCGACGATGGGGTTGGCGACCTTGATCTTGGCCATGCGTGTGCTGCCTTTGCCTTGGGGAATATGAAGGGTTGGCGGGGGGTATAGCCCCCTCTCGCCGGGGCGCAAAGCCCGTCACGACGCCGCAGAAATGATCCCGGTTTACCCTGCCCTCAAAAAGTCTTGCACGGCCAAGCTGAACGCCCGGTCGCCGTGGGTCGTTGGCTCTGACAGTGAACAGCGTATCGAGACTGACGGGGCGTATGAGTGATGACGTGGAGCGGCTCACCGAGCAATGGATACTCACCTTCTGCGAGGCGCCGGTTCTGGTGGACCCGGAACTGATGCGGCGTGTGCTCGCTGATTACGAACGGAAGTTGAAGGAGGGTCGCAATGGCGGACCGGCTACACCCCGGAGACAAGGTCGAGTGGCGACACAGTCAGGGCACGAGCACGGGCAAGGTCGTCCGCAAGGTCACCAGCCCAACCCACATCAAGGATCACAAGGTCGCGGCGTCGCCGGACAATCCGGAGTATATCGTGGAGAGCGCCAGGACCGGCGCTCGTGCCGCACACAAGCCCTCCGGCCTGCGCAAGGTCTGACCTTCAGGGGAAACACACGATGCGAGCCTTGATCGCCACGGCCGTCGCCGCCCTCAGCCTCACCGCCTGCGGGCGGGACGAGGCTGACAAGACCACCGCCAAGACCGCCCTCGCCCCGGTTCCCGCCGCAGGCGCGGCTGCGCCTGCACCGGCCGCGGCGGCGGAACCTGTCATGCGAGAGTTCCGCGACTGGCGCGCCGCCTGCGACAACGGCAATGCCTGCATGGCCTGGGGCGGATCGGACAGCGGCTGGATCCGGATCGCTATCGACGCGGGTCCGGACGCCGTTCCGACCGTGACGGCCGGAAGCTGGTCGCTGGGCGACGTGGGCAAGGCGCCGGAAAGCCTAAGGCTGAAGGTCGACGGCCGCGACTACGCCCTGCGCGCCGGTCCGCGTGACGCCGCCAACGCAATGGCCGCGGCCGACCGCGTTCGCCAGATCATCGCCGCCCTGCCCGCCTCCCGCTCGCTGGCGCTGGCGTCGGGGGCCCAGACGGCAGACCTGCCGACGTCCGGCATATCCGCGGCCCTCCTGTGGATCGACGAGCGCCAGGGGCGGCTGGACACCCCTACCGCCCTGATCCGGCGCGGCGACCGCCCGGCCGGCAACGTGCCCGCCGCCCCGGCCCTGCCCCGCGTCATTCCTGCGCCCGCGATCTCGCAGGCCGGCTTTGAAGGCGCGGCCAATCCTCTGGAGGACGATCCGCGCGGCCTGAAGGTTCCGGCCGCCCTGGAAGCGCTGGGCGAGGTGAAGGCCTGCCGCGCCGATGGCAATGACACCCTGAACGCCGCCGTGCTGGCCGCCCGGCTGGACGCCTCGACCGTCCTTTGGGGCATTCCGTGCGGCAGCGGGGCCTATAACGCCACCTACGTCCTGTATCTGGTCCGTCCTGACGGCACGGGCGTCCGCACCGCCGACCTGCCGGAGCGCACCCGACGCACCGAAGGCGACATCGGCGGACAGGATCAGTGGCTGGTCAATCCGACCTACAACGCCGAGCGCCGGACCCTGACCGTCTTCCCCCGCGGAAGAGGCCTGGGCGATTGCGGGAACATCACCACCTGGACCTGGACGCGCACCGGATTCGCCCTGTCCGAGGAACGCGCGATGGGCGACTGCTGGGGCATGAGCGACGACGTCTGGCCGACCCTGTGGCGCACACAGGGGTGAACCGCCCCGACGTCCTGATCATCGGCGCAGGGCCGGCCGGGCTGACGGCGGCGACCTATCTGGCCCGGTTCCGGCGGTCGGTGCTGGTCGCCGATGGCGGACGCTCGCGGGCCTGCTGGATCCCGCTCAGCCACAATATGCCGGGCTTTCCACAAGGCATCACCGGCGACGCCATCCTGAAGCGGATGACCGAACAGGCCACCGAGTACGGGGCGGAGATCGAGGCGGGTCAGGTCGAGGCCCTGTCGGCGGAGGGCGACGGCTTCACGGCGCGGCTCAACGGGCGGACGGTGCGCGCGCGGGCGGTGCTGCTGGCGACGGGGGTGGTGGATCATCATCCCGATCTGCCCGGCGTCGAACGCGCCATCGAGCGGGCGCTGGTCCGCATCTGTCCGATCTGCGACGGCTATGAGGCGATCGACAAGGCGGTCGCGGTGATCGGGACCGACGACAAGGGCGCGCGCGAGGCGGCCTTCCTGCGCACCTATTCGGACCGGGTAGCGCTGATCCATATCGGGTCCGCAGAAGACCTGACCTGCCGGGATCAGTTGGCGCGGCTGGGGATCGAGATTGTCTGTGGCTCCATCGATGATGTCCGCCTGGAAGGAGACCGGGTGACGGCGCTCAGTTGGGGCGGCGCGTTCCGGAGCTTCGATCTGGTCTATTCGGCCCTGGGGACATCGCCCAGCGCCGGACTGGCCGAAGGGCTGGGGGCAAGGATCGGCGAAGACGGCCGACTGTTCACGGATCCCCATCAACAGACCAGCGTCTCCGGGCTCTATGCGGCCGGGGACGTCGTGCGCGGGCTGAACCAGATCGCGGTTGCGACGGCCGAAGCCGCCGTGGCGGCGACCGACATCCACAACCGCCTGCGGGCGGAGGACGGGATGGTTATCCCTTCCTAGGCGGCGTTAGCGGACCGGGGCTATCAGCCCGGCGTCGGGAGCAGGAGACTCCGACGCCGGGCCCCGGCCCTCCGGGAAGGGCCGACGGTCAACGCGGGGGAAGGGACATTCACCTGCGGCCGACCGGATCCGGGAATGACCTCAGCGGCGGTCGGCGGGCCGGGCCTCCGCTCGCAGGCGGCGACGGGCGCGGCTGCGACGCCAATCCTCAAGCACAGCGGCCCAAGCCCATGCAGGCTCCTTATGCGTGTGGTGCATCTCTTCCATCACGACCTCCTCTGGCTGGTGTGTGCGACGAGCGGACTATCAGCTTGACAGGATCGGCGGACAAACCAAATTGGCCTCCCTCTTCATAAGGGTCCCTTATGGCCGATCCCCTGTCCGGCATTCCCCTCGCCTCGATCCGCGTGTTCGAGGCCGCCGCACGCCTGAAGAGCTTCACCCGCGCCGCCGAGGAGCTGGGCATGACCCAGGCCGCCGTCAGCTGGCAGATCAAGGCGCTGGAGGGCCGGCTGGGTCAAAGCCTGTTCCGTCGCCTGCCGCGCGAGGTGCAGCCGACCGAGGCCGGCGAGCGCCTGTCCAGCGCCGCGACCGAGGCGATCACCCTGCTGCGTCGGGCGATCAGCGACCTGACCGAGGCGGACGAACACATCCTGTCGATCACCACCCTGGCGACCCTGGCCAGCCAGTGGCTGGCGCCGCACCTCGGCGCCTTCCAGCTGGCCAATCCCGGACTGGCGGTGCGGCTGGACACCAATCCCGGCCTGCTGGACCTGTCGCGCGAAGGGTTCGATGTCGGCATCCGCTCCGGCAACGGCGACTGGCCGGGGCTGGAAAGCCAGCAGATCATGCCGTCGGTCTTCACCCCCCTGTGCAGCCCGGCGATGGCGGAGACGCTGAAGCTGGAAAACCCGTCCGACCTGCTGGAGGCGCCGCGCATCGGCATGGAGAAGGAATGGGCCGAATGGTTCGCCGCCGCGGGCCTGAGTGAAGGCCGCCGCCCGGCCACCCGCCTCACCGCCGACTATCAGGTACTGGAGGTGGCCGCCGCGCTGGGCGGTCAGGGCGTGGCGCTGGGCTCACCCATCTTCTTCGCGCGGGAGATCAAGGCGGGCCTGCTGGTGCGCCCCTTCCCCCAGACCGTGTCGTTCAACACCGGCTATTATCTGGTCTGGCCCGAAGGCCGCCGGCGCTCGTCCAAAATCCGCCGCTTCCGCGAATGGCTGATGTCCGTCGCCGATGCGGACCCCGTTGTGATCGAGGCCCGCGCCGGGGGTCAGTAGCCCCGGACGAGCCGTTCGAGCACCGCCAGCGGCACGGAGCCGTTGGCCAGAACCTGATCGTGGAAGGCGCGCAGGTCGAAGGCGCCGGCGCCACGCGATTGCTCATCCCGCAACCGCGCGATGACGGTGTGCCCGATCTTGTAGGCGCAGGCCTGGCCCGGCATCGAGGCGTAGCGGTTGATCTCGCTGTTGGCCGCGCCGACCGGTTTGGCGCCCGAAGCGACCATGTAGCCGACCGCCTGTTCGCGGCTCCAGCCCCTGGCGTGCATGCCGGTGTCAACCACCAGGCGCACCGCCCGGAACAGATAGGACATCAGGAAGCCGACCCGACCCAGGGGATCGGTCGCATAGACGTTGAGGTCATCGGCGGCGACCGCCTCGGCATAAAGGGCCCAGCCCTCGTTATAAGCCGAGAAGCCGTTGGCGCGGCGGTATTGGGGCAGGCCGGTGTTCTCGCGTTGCAGGGCCACCTGCAGGTGATGGCCCGGCGAGGCCTCGTGGTAGGTCAGCGTCGGCAGGGCGAACCGGGGCCAGTTCTTCGCTTCCCGCAAGTTGATGTAGTAGGCGCCCGGTCGCGACCCATCCAGCGGCGGTCCCTGATAGTAGCCGCCCGGCGCACCGGCCTCGATGGCCGGCGGCACGCGACGCACCTCGACGCCAGCCCGCGGCAGATGGCCGAACACGCGAGGCAGAAGAGGCTGAAGCGCCTGCACCTGGCGGTTCAGATCGGCGATGAGCTGGATCTTGGCCGCGTCGGTCTCCGCGTAGAGCTGGACCGGGTCCTTGTTCAGGGCGTCGATGCGTTCCCCGACTGTGCCCTGCGTCCTGCCTTGGGCGCGCAGGATGGCGTCGATGTCCGCGCTGATCTCGGCCACCTGTTGCAGACCGATCGCGTGAATCTCGTCCGCCGTCAGGGTGGTGGTCGTCCAGTGTTTCAGGGCGTGGGCGTAGAAGGCTTCCCCGTCCGGCAGGCGACGGGTCACGCCCGCCTCATGCACGGCGGTCGGACGCAGGGCGGCGAAGGCCTCGATCTGACGGGCCAGCGCGGGTCTGACCTCGGTCTCTATGATGCGGACGGCACGGTCGCCGTATCCGGAAAGCCCCAGGGCCGAAGCCTTGCGCTCCAGCGACCTGATCATAGCCATGTCGGCGGGGGGCTGGCTCGCCAGCACGGTCAGTTGGCCGGTGGTCAGGTCGATGATGAAGTCAGGCGGAGCCACGCCTCTGCCCGCATCGGCGCGGATGCGGGCCGTCTCGGCGTCGATGGCGGGAGCGAAAGCGGACAGGCGCGACAGGAAGGCGTCGGCCCCGTCGCGGTCTTCGATCCGGTGCTGGTTGTCGAGGAAGTCCGGCACGGTGAAATAGGCGCCGGTCAGTTGGTTGACGACATAGGGGCCCATCCGGCCGCCGCCCAGGGTCGACCCATAGTCGAAACCGGCGCCCGTGGCGGCGGTCTCGAGACGGAAGGCGGCGACGGCGTGATTGACCTTGCCCGCCTCCGACAGATCGTCGGAGCCACCGAAGGCCCGGAAGACCCGCCAGCGCTCGGCGGCCTGCGCCCTCTGGTCTCTCCAGGCCGCCTGGCTGTAGTCGGTCAGTTTGCCGGACAGGTCCGCCCGCTGGTCCCGGTCGAGGCCGAGGTTGGTGGCGGTTTCAGGCGACTGCTCGACATCGCGGTCGAACCAGCCCTGAAGCAGGGCGTCGAGTTCGGCGTCCGCATTCCGGGGCGCGGCGAAGGCGGCCCCGGAAGCGGCGAGGCCCGCCCCGGCTGCGGCGCTGAGGAGCAGGCGGCGACGATCGATCATGGTCCGACTGTTCCTCAGGCCTGACGGCTGGCGACCCAGTCGCCGATCACGCGTTCCAGAACCGTCAGCGGCACGCCGCCGGCGTCCAGACCGGTGTCATGGAAGCCCTTGATGTCGAAGCGGTCGCCCAGCGTGGCCTTCGCCTGCTCGCGCAACCGCACCCAGGTGGTGTGGCCGACCTTGTAGCTGGAGGCCTGCCCGGGCCAGACGGCGTAGCGCTCCACCTCGGTGGTGATCGAGCTTTCCTGGTCGCCAAGGGTCTCGACCATATAGCGGATGCCCTGTTCACGGCTCCAGCGCTTGTAGTGCAGGCCGGAATCGACAACCAGACGCGCGGCGCGGAACATCAGCGACTGGATGCAGCCGATGCGGCCCCACGGGTCGTTCTCATACATGCCGATCTCGTCGGCCAACTGCTCGGCGTACAGGCCCCAGCCCTCGGAATAGGCCGAGAAGCCCAGCACCTTGAGCAGCAGGGGGGTGTCGGTCTTCTCCTGCTGAAGCGCGATCTGGAAGTGATGGCCGGGCACCGCTTCGTGATAGGTCAGGGTCGGCAGGGTGAACCTCGGCCATTCGGCCGTGTCGCGCAGGTTGATGTAGTAGGCGCCCGGTCGCGACCCATCCAGCGTCGGCGACTGGTAGTAGCCGCCCGGCGCCCCGGCCTCGATCTCCTTGGGCACGCGCCGGATGTCGCAGGCGGAACTGGGCAGGCGACCGAAATACTCGGGCATCCGCGCCATGACTGTCGCCATCTGGGCGTTCAGGTCGGCCAGCAACTGTTCCTTGGCCGCGTCGGTGTTGGGATAGAGCTGGCCCGGCAGGGCGCCGATGGAGGCGATGCGCGCGCCCACCGTCCCCTGCGTGAGGCCTTGGGCCTTCAGCAGTTCGTCGGCGCGGGCGCTCAGCTCGGCCACCTGCTGCAGACCCATGTCGTGGATCTCCTGTCCGTTCAGGGCGGAGGTCGTGTAGAATTTCAGGCCGAAGTCATAATAGGCGTCGCCGTCCGGCAGCCGCCAGCAACCGGCGTCATGCGGAGCGGACGGCAGGCCGGCGGCCAGCGCATCCCTCTGACGGGTCAGGGCCGGCAGGACCTCGCCATTGACGATGGCCAGGGCGCGATCGGCCCAGGCGCCCTGCAGCCCCTTCTCGGCCGCGCGTCGGGCGACAGAGGTGACGAGCGTAAGACCCGTCGGATCGGCGTCGAGGATCGTGCCCATCTGACCGGTGGCGCGCTGGATGACGAAGTCCGGAGGCACGGCGCCGGCCGCGATTTCGGCCTTCACCCGCTCGGTCTCCTGATCGAAGACCGTCGCCAGGGCGGACAGGCGCGACAGATAGGCCTCGGCGTCCTCCGCCGTGTCGATGGTGTGCTGGCTGTCGAGGAAGTCCGGGATGCTCTGATAGGCGCCGCCCAGTTGGCTGACCGTATACGGCGACGGGAACATGCCGCCGCCATAGGGGAAGTCGTAGCCTTTAAGGGCGGTCTCGCCGAAGAACTGGACGGTGTCATGATAGACCTTGAAGCGCGGCGACAGCGCTTCGCGGTCCACCCGATTCACCGCCGCCACCGAGGCCGCCAGCTTGGTCCTGTCCTGGCGCTGCTTGGCGATGGAGCGGTCGTCCAGCCGGGCCTTCATCGCCGCGCCGGGTCCCTTGTCCATGCCCACCATGGTCAGGAACTCGGGCGAGCTGAGCAGCTGTTCCTGGGTGATCGCGTCCATCGCGGCCGTCAGGGCGGCATCGGCGGGCCCGGCCTCCTGCGCGAAGACCGCGCCCCCCGTGGCGACCAGACCGGCCCCGGCGGCGGTGCTGAGCAGGAAACGGCGACGATCAAGCATGACGAACTCCCATGGTCATGGATTGCAAACCCTGCGGCACTGAACGCCCCCTGCCCGGCTGTGGCAAGGCCGCGTTCCGTGACGATCAGGGCTGGGCGGTTTCGGCCCCCACCCAGCCGGTGCGGAAGGCCAGTTGTTCGGGCGTCAGATCGCTGCCCATCGTCTCGATCCGGACCAGCTCCACATTCGGATCAGCGGTCAGGGTCATCTGCGCCGAGCGCTCGGCGCCGCGCTGGATGAAGCGGATGGCGACCGTATCGCCGGGCTTCAACGCCTTGAGGGCGTCGTCCCAGTCGGACTGGCTGTCGATGGCGGTGTCGCCCAGCGCCACGATCTCGTCCCCGCCGTCCAGACCGGCGACGTACAACGGCGTATTGGGGACGGTCGCCCCGGCCAGTTTCACCACCGTATCGGCGACCTGCAGCCGCGCCGGGCCGGCCCAGCCGGTGGTCGCGTTTCTGGGGCGCATGACCACCCCCGCCCGGGCCAGCAAGGGCGCGAGGTCGGGCAGCTCGCTCCGCTGGACGCTGGCGGCGAAGAAGGCGTCGGCGAAGGCCTGATCGCCCGTCACGGCGGCCAGTCCCTTGCGCAGGTCGTCCGGCGTGTAGGCGACCTCGTTCACCCCGTGATGACGCCACATCCAGCGCATGTAGTCGTCCAGGGTGATGTTCGGGAACCGGTCGCGCAGGGTCAGGTCCAGCGACAGGGCCAGGGCCGCGCCCCAGGTGTAGTAGCTGACGAAGGTGTTGGGGTTGGTCGGGTCAATGGCGGTGGCGGCGTCCACGAACGGCGCGCGCAGGCTCATCTCCTGCGGTGAGCCGTAGGCGCGCGCCGGGCTGTTGAGCACGGCGTTGAACTGCCCCCCGGCCTCGGCGAGGAAGCGGTCGACGGTCGACAGGCCCGCGCGACGGATGGCCAGCGGGCCGTAGTAGTTGGTGAAGCCCTCGGCGAACCACAGGGAGGGCGTGGCGTTGGCGCGGGTGAAGTCGAACGGTTCGATCTCCTTCGGCCGGATGCGTTCGACGTTCCAGGCGTGGAAGAACTCGTGGCTGAGGGTGCCGATCTGGCTGTAGTTCCCGTCGGCCAGCGAGCGGGAGCCGATGATGACCGTGGAGTTGCGGTGCTCCATGCCGTCACCACTGTTCTGCGGCATGTAGTCGGCCAGGAAGGTGTAGGTCCCGTAGTCGAAGTCGGGCACGTCGCCGAAGACCGCGATCAGCTGGTCCACCACCTTGCGGGCCCGCTCGGCGAAGATGTCGGCGTGCGCGTCCGTGCCCGGGTCATGCAGGGCGATGCGGATCGTGCGGGGGGTGCCGTGGTCATCGACCGTCCACTCGCGCACCCGGTGGTCGCTGAGCTCGGTCGGGCTGTCCATCAGGTACTGCAGGTCCGGCGCCGTGAAGACCGACGGATCGGCGGTGGGGGCCAGCTGGGTCGCGATACGCCAGTCCGGGTTCGGAGACCGGAAGCTCACCTCCACCGGGCGATCCTGATAGGCGGGCGCCCACAGCAGGGTGGCGGGCATGTTCAGGTGGGCGTGGGCCGCGTCGATCTGGGCGTAGGTGCCGTCGGCGCGGTCGCCGAACAGGGTGTAGGTGACCGCCACGGTCCCGTCGTGGCCGACGATGGTCCAGCCATAGGGATCGGTGCGCTGGACCGTCAGCGGACGCCCGGCGCCATCGACGGCCGAGACCGAATAGACGTTCTTGGCGAACTCATGGATCGCGTAGCGACCGGGCGAGGACCGGGACATTTCGACCCGAAGGGGGCCGCGCCGGACACCGCGCCAGGTGGCGGTGATCCGCGCCTCGTGGTGGACGGCGTTGTCGAAGCTGAGGTCGTAGCGGACCGGCGGGGCGGTCTGCGCCAGAACCGGAGACGCGAACGCGAGTGACAGAGCCACCAGACTGACGGCGACGAACTTCATACAGAGACCCTCAACAACCCGGCGCGGACCGTGGCGCGGGTGGCGACGTCTGACAAGTGAACGATCGTTCAGCCTGCGTGCAGCTCCTGCTTCACCCGTTCGGCCAGGGTCTTGATGTCCAGCGGCTTGGGCAGGAAGGAGACGCCGACCTCGTCCTGGAGCAGGTCCGAGAAGTCGCTTTCGGCATAGCCGGAGATGAACATGACCGGCGCGTCGCCGAGATACTGGCGGGCCTTCTTGAGCAGGGAGGGACCGTCGAGACCCGGCATGATGACGTCGGAGATCATCATGTCGATCTGGCCGGCCCATTCCTCGGCCAGCTCCAGCGCCTGTTCGCCGTCCTCGGCCTCGATCACCTCATAGCCGCGCTGGCGCAGCAGGCGGGCCGCGATGCCGCGCACGGCGGCCTCGTCCTCGACGAACAGGATACGGCCCGCGCCCGACAGGTCGCGCGGGGCCTTGATGACCTTTTCGATGACCGGGGTCTCGGCCAGTTCGGCCTCGGCGGCTTCGGGCAGGAAGATGCGGAAGGCGGCGCCGGCGCCCTCAAGGTTGGTGACGTTGATGTGGCCGCCGGCCTGCTCGACGATGCCGTAGACGGTCGCCAGCCCCATGCCGGTGCCCTCGTTCACCGCCTTGGTGGTGAAGAAGGGCTCGAAAATCTTGTCCAGCAGTTCGGGCGGCACGCCGGTGCCGGTGTCGGACACCTCGATCAGGGCCACGGCCTCCGTCTCGGCGGCGACCCAGCCCATCTGGCGCGCCTCGTCCCGGGTCAGGCGACGGGTCTTGATGGTGACGATGGCGTCGCCCGCCTCGACCACGCCGCGCATGGCGTCGCGGGCGTTGACGGCCAGGTTCATGACCGCCGTCTCCAGCTGGCTCTTGTCGGCCAACACCACCGGCAGGTCGCGGCCGTAATCCGTCTCCAGCCGCACATCCTCGCGCAGCAGGCGGCGCAGCAGGACGGCGAATTCGCCCACCAGTTCGCCGAGATCCAGACGCTCGCGTCGGACGGTGGACTTGCGCGAGAAGGCCAGCAGCTTGCGCACCAGATCGGCGGCGCGGATGGCGGTCTGGCGGATCTGGTTCAGGCCGTCATAGGACGGATCGCCGACAGGATGGCGCTCCAGCAGCTCGGACAGCTGCATCTGGATGGCGGTCAGCAGATTGTTGAAATCGTGGGCCACGCCGCCCGCCAGCTGACCCACGGCCTGCATTTTCTGGGCCTGCGAAAGCTGCAGCTCCATCGACTTCTGCGACGAGACGTCGAACAGCCAGACCCGGCATTTGTCGTTCTCGGGCGCGACATACAGATGCAGCATCCGGTCCGGGTGGGCACGGGCGACCAGTTCGATCGGCCCGGACGAGCCGCCCGACAGCTTGGCCTTGGCCTCGATCACACCGGACGGTTCGAACAGATGGCCGAAGGCGGCGTCGCGGGCAGAGGCCGGACCGGTCAGCAGGGCGAGGGCGGCGTTGGCCTCCTCCACCTTGCCGGCGAACAGGTCGTCGGCCTGCAACAGGGCCGAGCCGAACGGGGCGCCGGCGGCCATGGCGCGACCGCCCGGACCGTTCTGGGCGGCGGAGGGCCGATCGGTGGCGGGAGCCGAGACGGGCAGAACGGCCTCGGGCGCGGCACGAATCAGGAAGCGCCCCTCCCCCGCCATGCCGATCAGCACCTCAAGCTCGCGGTCACCGACAGGGACGATCGCGCGGCCCTGTTGTCCGGCGCGGGCCTGGGCGAAGGCCATGTAGAGGGCGGACGCCGACTTCCCGCCGGAGGGCGCGGGCGGCAGGGCGGTGGTCGCGCCCCCGGCCTCGGCCCAGGCGCCGTTGAAGGCCAGCACCTGGCCGGTCGACCAGACCAGCGCCGCGGGTTCGGCCATGGCGTCCAGCAGTTCAACCGTCGTGTCGCCGGTGGGTTTGCGCGCCTCGCCCCGGCCGTACATGAACAGGCCGATCAGGGAGACGGCTCCGACCGTGAAGATCAGGATCAGCCCGGGCGCGCTCATCGGATCGGCCCGGAAGGCCGGATAGGCCAGCGCGCCCACGGCCACCACGAAGCCGATCGCCATCACGATCAGCAGGGGGTCGAACGAGGGGCGGTTGGCGGTCTTCATGCGGCGTCGGCCCGAATCAAGGCGGGTGGAAGCCGGGATGATGGGCCGGATGCGCCTGTGGCGCGAATCCGCACGAAACGCTGCCCGACGAGTCCTGAACCGAAGAGGCTAAACCCATACGCAAACCGGCCGCCCCGCGTGTCGCGGGGCGGCCGGATCGTCGATCGGAATGCCTGGAAAGCGCTCAGGCCGCCTTGCGCTGCTCGGCCTTCTCGGCGCGGGCGGCGTTGATGCGGGCTTCGGCGATCGAGTCCGCGATCTCATGGGTCGGGCGACCTTCCGAGGCGGACCGGGCCAGAACCTCGTCCAGGGTTTCCATCAGGCGCGACAGCTTGCCCTCGACCCAGGCGGGGTCATAGGCGCCGCCCGTGTTGCGGGCGTTCAGCTCGGACGCGACATTGATGATGCCGCCGCCGTTGACGACATAATCAGGGGCATACAGCACGCCGCGCTCGAACAGGATGCGGCCGATTTCCGGGGTCGCCAGCTGGTTGTTGGCGGCGCCGACGACGGCCTTGGCGGTGATGCGGTCCAGCGTCTGGGGGTTCAGCGTCGCGCCCAGGGCGCACGGGGCGTAGATGTCGGCCTTGACGTCATAGATGGCGTCCGGGGCGACGATTTCGGCATTGGTGCGCGAGGCGACCTCGGCCAGCAGGGCGGTGTTGACGTCGGTCATCACCAGCTTGGCGCCGGCGGCGTGCAGCTTGTCGGCGAGGTAGCCGCCGACGTGACCGATGCCCTGCAGGGCGATGGTCAGGCCCGTCAGGTCGTCCTGCTTCCACAGGCGGCGGGCGACGGTCAGGGTCGAGCGATAGACGCCCTCGGCCGTCACCGGCGACGGGTCGCCCGAGGCTTCCGCACCGTCCGACAGACCCAGGACATATTCGGTGGTCTTGCGGGCTTCGGCGATGTCGGAGACCGACACGCCGACATCTTCAGCCGCGTAATAAATGCCGCCCAGGGTGTCGACCGCGCGGCCGAAGGCGCGGAACAGCTCGGGGCTCTTCCGGGTCTTGCTGTCGCCGATGATGACCGACTTGCCGCCGCCCATTTCCAGATCCGCGACGGCGTTCTTGTAGCTCATGCCCCTGGACAGGCGCAGTACGTCTTCCAGCGCTTCAGCCGACGAGGCGTAGTCCCACATCCGGGTGCCGCCGACGGCCGGGCCGCGCGCGGTTGAGTGAACAGCGATAATCGCGCGCAGGCCGGTCTTTTCATCAAAGACAGCGTGGACGCCCTCGTGGTTCGCGAACGAAGGCGAATCGAACAGGGTCATGCCCATGATGCGTTACTCCCGTGTATTTTTATTGCGCGGCTGATTACGCGCCGGGGAGTAACATCGCAAGCATGGCGGTTTCGTGATGGGACTGGGGCAGCCGGGGACGGAGCGCGGTCGGCGGGCGGCAGGCCTGAAAGTGGCCAGTGATTAGTGATTAGTGATTAGTGGATGCCGACCCCGAGCGCGGTGAGCGCCACGCGGGCGCCGGAAGTCGCCTCATCGAACCACTAGTCACTAGCCACTAATCACTTCCCCAGCGCCGGCAGCACCGGTTGACCACCTGACGGCAATGGCGCGGCGCCGTCGCGCAGCCAGGCTTCAACGTCGCGGTACATGGTCTCCGCCTGCAGGTCGCGGTTCAGGATGTGCCAGCCGTCGGGGTAGTAGGCCGTGCGGAAGTTCGGGTGCTCGCCCGCGCGCTGTAGCGCCCGCCGCATGGCCGGCTTCTGGATCACGTTGTCGTTGCCGCCATACAGCAGCAGCGTCGGGGCGCGGATGTCGCCGAGGCGGCGCGACGCGCTCTCCATCAGATCGACGAGGCCATACAGGGTGTCGAACCGGGTCGAGATGATGCTACCGGGATCGCGGCCGTTTCGGTAGAGCTCGATCCGGTTGTCCGACGCCGGATGGTCGCGAATGGCCCACTCGGGCGCATCGACGGCGCGGTCGCCCATCGCGCGCGCCGCGATCCACAGGGCCGACGAATTGATCGGCCCCTGCGCGGTCCAGCCCCAGACCCCGGGCGCAAGCAGGATGACCCGGTCGGCGGCGGGAGGACGATCCGAACCGAAGGCGGCGATGGTGACCGACCCGCCCATGCTCTCGCCCGCCACTGCGATGATCGCACGGGGATGGCGGGCGCGCGCCAGGTCCACGGCGATGCGCAGATCCTCGGTCATGCGCGCCTCTCCCGCCCACACGCCCCGCCCAGGCGCCTCGCCGAAGCCGCGCTGGTCGATCGCCCAGGTCTCGATGCCGTGCTCGGCCCACCAGGGCCCGGCCAGACGGAAGGAAGCGCGGGTGTCGTTCATGCCGTGCAGGGCTACGATGACGGCCCACGGTTCCTCATTGCGGGGCGCCCAGCGGGCCAGCGGCAGCCGCGCGCCGTCGTCCATCAGCAGGGTGCGCGCCTCCAGCGCCGGCCCCGTGAAGCCCGACGGCGGGGTCAGGACCGGCTGGACCGCGGGCGTGGCGCAGGCGGCCAGGGTGAGCGACAGCAGCAGGGCAGCGAGACAACGGCGCATCAGGACAGAATGCCCCGAACCCGCTCGCGCAGATAGGGGACGATCTCGGCTTCGAACCAAGGGTTCTTCCGAAGCCACGCCGTATTGCGCCACGACGGATGCGGCAGGGGCAGGATGTCGGGGGCGTAGTCGCGCCAGGCCCGCACCGTCTCGGTCATATTGGCCCTGGCCCGGTCGCCCAGCGCCCAGACCTGCGCATGTCCGCCGACCAGCAGGGTGAACTCGACCTGCGGCAGTTCGGCCAACAGGCGCGGCCGCCACAGCTCCGCGCATCTGCGCGGCGGCGGATAGTCGCCGCCTTTCGGCGCTGTGCCGGGATAGCAGAAGGCCTGCGCCGCCACGCCCAGACGGTGGTCAGCATAAAAGGTCTCGTAGTCCACGCCCATCCAGTCGCGCAGCCGGTCGCCGGACGGATCGGTGAACGGCAGGCCGCTTTCATGGACCCGGCGACCGGGCGCCTGGCCGCAGATCAGCAGCCGCGTCTCCGGGAAGACGTGGACCACCGACCGCGGGGTATGCGGGAGTTGGCCGAGACAGGCCCGGCAGGCGCGGATGTCGGCGAGAACCGCTTCGAGGTCAGTCGAAGTCGTCATCGCCTTCAGGCTTGGGCGGGAGCGCGGCCAGGGCGGCGGCGGTTTCGGCCTCGGTCGGCAGACGCAGGCGGATGACGCCCTTCATCGCGTTCGGATCGACGGGCTTGCCCTTCTTGGTGATGGTCAGCTTGCCCTGACGCATCAGGCCCAGCGCGGTCGCCTTCACCTTGGGCAGCATGCGCTGCCACTGTTCGGGCTGAAGCTCTTTGGCCACGTCCGAAGGCTCAATGCTCTTTCCACCGACGTTTTTAGGGTCGGCCTTCGCCAATTTTTCGAAGATGGCGGTTTCGATGGGGTCGCTCATCGCGCCTATATGCTGCATTGCGAGAGCGAGAAGAAGGCACGGATTACCATGGTCGCGAAAATCACCGTCAGCGAGGGCGAGTTCACCGGCTGGCAGACCTATGATCTGCACGGCACGTTCGATCAGGTGGTGGGACCGTTCTACTTCAAGCCGGACCCCGACGGGCGGATGCGGTGCGCCTTCCGGGCCGAGCAGAAGCATATGAACGCCGGCGATCGGATGCACGGCGGTTGCCTGATGACCTTCGCCGACATCTCGCTGTTCCAGACCGCCTATCAGGAGATGGAGGGTGCGTCCGGGGTGACCGTGTCGCTGGATTCCACCTTCATCGACGGGGCCTATGTGGGCGAACTGGTCGAGGCGACAGGCGAGGTGGTGCGGGCGGGCAAGAGCCTGATTTTTGTGCGCGGCCAGATCAGCGTCGACGACCGCATCCTGATGACCTTTTCGGGCGTGATCCGGAAATTCACCCCGCGCGGCTGAAAGGTCTGATTGAGGAGGTCCCCGCCTAGCTGTCCAGTATGGACTGCAGGATGGCGGCCATGCGGGTTTCGAGCCGCTCGCACTCTTCACGGGTCATGCCCAGGCCGCCGGTGATCTCCTTGCTGATCGCCATGCCCATGATGGTGGCGGCGGCCAGTCGAGCCCGCAGCATGGCGTCTTCGCCGCCCACCCACTCGGCGAAGGGATTGAAGAAGCGCTCGGTGCCCGTGCGTTGCACGATTTCCATGGCCTTGGTCGAACCGACCGAGCGCAACATGATCAGCAGGCCCTTCAGCTTGCCTTCCTTGGCCGGCTTGAAGATCACCTCATGGGCGACGCGGCGGCCGAACTCGGCCCGCGGGCCTTCCATCAGCTCGTTGCCGTTGGAACAACTGTCCAGAACCGAGGCGAACAGATCTTCCTTGGATCCGAAATAACGGGACACCAGAGCGGCGTCGACGCCGACGTCACGGGCGATGTCGCGCATGCCGACATCGTCATAGCTTTCCCGCGAAAAGCGCTCCTGCGCGGCGGTCAGAATCGCGGCGCGAGTCGCTTCCGCATTTCTCGGCCGGGGCGCAACATTACAAAACAACGGGTTAGCTCTCCGGAATGACCACAGCGGGAATATGGCTTTGTCATCACCCGTTGACAAGGAAAGCCTGCATCACCATTAAGTCACCGGGCGTTGACTAGCGGCTTCCTCCCCGAACGCCATGGTCGACTATGACAGGGATTTGCTCCCATTCGGAGATTTGCGTTCATGCGCACGGTGAAGATCGTGACCGCGTCGGCCATCATGGCTGCCGCGCTCTATGGCTGTTCTCAACCCAGCGAGGCGCAGGCGCCTCAGGCCCCCCAGGTGACCGTCGCGGTCCCGCTGGTGCGCGCCGTGCAGGACTGGGATGAGTTCACGGGCCGCTTTGAAGCGACCCAATCCGTCGAGGTGCGTGCGCGCGTCGGCGGCTATGTTCAGGGCGTGCACTTCCGCGACGGCGACTACGTCCGTCGCGGCCAGCTGCTGTTCACGCTGGACGCGCGTCCGGCCCAGGCGGCGCTCGCCTCGGCCCGCGCCTCGCTGGCGCAGGCGCAGGCGCAGCTGAGCCTCGCCCGCACGGAACTGACCCGTTCGGAAACCCTGCTGGCGTCGCAAGCCGTCTCGCAGGCCGAGGTCGACACCCGTCGCGGCGCCGTGCAGCAGGGCGAGGCCGGCGTCGCCGCCGCCAACGCCGCCGTTCGCGCCCGTCAACTGGATCTTGAATTCACCCGCGTCACCGCCCCGATCTCGGGCCGCGTGTCGGACCGTCGCGTCGATCCGGGCAACCTGGTCGCCGGCGGGTCGTCGCAGGCCGACGTGCTGACCACCGTGGTGTCCAGCGCCCCGGTCTATTTCGTCTTCGACGGCTCCGAAGCCGTGCTGCTGAAGTATCAGCGTCAGGCCCGCAACGGCGCCGCGCCGATCCAGGTCCGCCTGCAGGATGAGTCCACCTATTCGCGCTCGGGCACGCTCGACTTCACCGACAATGCGATCGACACGGCCTCGGGCGTCATCCGCCTGCGCGCCGTCGTGCCGAACGCCGACGGCTTCCTGAAGCCCGGCATGTTCGGCCAGGCCCGCCTGGCCGGCGCCGGTTCGTATCAGGCCATGCTGGTGCCTGACGCCGCCATCGCCACCGATCAGGCCCGCCGCGTCGTCTATGTCGTCGCCGCCGACGGCTCCGTCACCCCGCGCGCCGTCCAGATGGGGCCGCTGGTCGACGGTCTGCGCGTGATCCGCTCGGGTCTGCAGGCCAATGACCGCGTCATCATCAACGGCCTGCAACGCGTGCAGCAGCCGGGCGTGAAGGTGCAGGCCCGCAACGGCCGCATCCAGCCCGTCGCCCAACAGGCCGTCGCGCCTGTGACGACGCAGGCCCCGGCTTCGACCGCGACGTTCACCGCCAGCGTCTCGGGCGACTGATCCGACAATGAACATTTCACGCTTCTTTATCGACAGGCCGATCTTCGCGGCCGTGATCGCGGTGTTCATCACCCTGGTCGGCGTCTTCGCCTATCCGCTGCTGCCCCTGTCGCAGTATCCGGAGATCGCGCCGCCGACGATCACCATCAACACCGCCTATCCGGGCGCCTCGGCCGAGACCGTGGCGGAGACCGTCTCCGCCCCGATCGAGCAGGAGGTCAACGGTGTCGAGGGCATGCTGTACCTGTCGTCCTCGTCCACGTCGGACGGGACGGTGGCGATCACCGTGACCTTCAACCCCGGCACCGACCTGGATGCCGCGCAGGTTCTGGTTCAGAACCGCGTAGCCCTGGCCGAACCCAAACTGCCCGCACAGGTGCGCCAGATCGGCGTGACCGTGAACAAGCAGGAGTCGGGCTTCCTGATGATCCTGGGGCTGACGTCCCCCGACAAGTCGTTGGATAACGACTACGTCGGCAACTACGCCAACTCGACGCTGCGGGACCGCCTGCTGCGCATCGAAGGCGTGGGGAACGTCAGCATCTTCGGTGGCGGCAACTACTCGATGCGGATCTGGATTGATCCGGCCAAGGCCGCCGCGCGCGGCCTGACCGGACCGGACATCGTCGCCGCCCTGCAGGCCCAGAACGTCCAGGCCGCCGCCGGCTCCATCGGCCAGCCGCCCTTCCCCACCAATGCCGCGGCCTTCCAGCTGCCGGTGCAGGTGCAGGGCCGTCTGTCGAGCCCGGAGGAGTTCTCCAACATCGTCATCAAGACCGACGCCGAAGGCCGCGTGACCCGCATCCGCGACGTCGCCCGCGTCCAGCTCGGCGCCCAGGACTACGGCATCAAGGGCTTCTTCGACGGCCAGCAGGGCGTCGGCATCGCTATTGTCCAGCAACCGGGCGCCAATGCGCTGGGCACCGCTGACCGGGTGATGGCGGAAGTCGAGGCGGTGAAGGCCGAACTGCCGCAGGGCATGGACGTCTCCATCGCCTACAACCCGACGGAGTTCGTCGCGGCCTCGGTCGAGTCCGTGCAGCACACCCTGTTCGAAGCCGTCATCCTGGTCGTGCTGGTCGTGCTGGTCTTCCTGCAGACCTGGCGGGCGGCGATCATCCCGATCGTGGCCATCCCCGTGGCGCTGGTGGCGACCTTCGCCGTCCAGCTGATGCTGGGCTATTCGATCAACTCGTTGAGCCTGTTCGCCCTCGTCCTCGCGGTCGGCATCGTCGTCGATGACGCCATCGTCGTGGTCGAGAACGTGGAGCGCTACATCCGCGAGGGTCTGACCCCCAAGGAAGCCGCCTATCGCTCCATGGATGAGGTGTCGGGCGCGCTGATCTCGATCGGCCTGGTGCTGGTCTCGGTGTTCGTGCCGACGATGTTCGTGCCGGGTATTCCGGGCATCTTCTATCGCGAGTTCGCCATCGTCATCACCACGGCGTCAGTGACGTCGCTGCTGGTGTCGCTGACGCTGTCGCCTGCCATGGCCGCGCTACTGCTGAAGCCGCACAAGGAGCACGACCACAGGCGCAAGCCGGGTCTGCTGGGCGGCATCTCCTATTACGTCGGCTACGGCGGGCGGAAGTTCAACGAGGGCTTCGACTGGCTGTCGGACAAGTACGGCCGCCTGACCGCCCGCCTCGTGCGGACCGTCGGCATCGTGCTGATCATCTACGTCGCCCTGCTGGGCCTGACCGGCTGGCGCCTGATGGACACCCCGTCCGGCTTCATCCCGGAGCAGGACCAGGGCTTCCTGATCGGCGTCGTGCAACTGCCGCCGGGCTCCTCGCTGGAGCGGACCGAGGCCGTGATGACCCGCGCGTCGGAGATCATCAAGTCGACCGAGGGCGTCGAGGGCATGGTCGCCTTCGCCGGTCTGGACGGTACCAGCTTCTCGTTCGGCTCCAACGCGGCGACCATCTTCATCCGTCTGGACGCCTTTAAGGAGCGCAAGTCCGCGGAGCAAAGCGCGGCCGCCCTGGCCGGGGCCATCACCGGCGCCACCATGGGCATCGAGGACGCGCAGATCTTCGTCATCGCCCCGCCCGCGGTTCAGGGTCTGGGCAACGGCAACGGCTTCCAGATGATGGTTCAGGACCGGACGGGCGCAGGCTATCGCGCGCTGGAAGGCTCCACCTTCGCCATGATGGGCGCCGCCGCACAGGCTCCGGATCAGGTGCAGCAGGTCTTCTCGACCTACAACACCGGGTCGCCCCGCATCGCCGCCGACGTCGATCGTGACAAGGCGCTGATGATGGGCGTCCAGCCTTCGGCGGTGTTCGACACCCTCGGCGTCTATCTGGGCTCGTCCTACGTCAACGACTTCAACTATCTGGGTCGCACCTTCCGGGTGACGGCGCAGGCGGAGCCGACGTCGCGGGACGACATCGCCGACATCGCCAACCTTCAGACCCGTTCCGCGACCGGCGCCATGGTGCCGATCGGATCGGTGGCCAACCTGCGCGAGGATTCCGGTCCGGCGCGGATCGTCCGCTACAACCTGTTCCCGGCGGCAGAGCTGCAGGGTCAGGCGGCGGCGGGCGTGTCGTCCGGCCAGGCCATCACCGAGATGGAGAAACTGGCCGAAGCCACCCTGCCGGAAGGCTTCTCGTACGAGTGGACCGGTCTGGCCTTCCAGGAGAAGCAGGCCTCGGGCGGCGCGACCATGATCTTCCTGATGGCCGTGGTGTTCGTCTTCCTGGTGCTGGCTGCCCAGTATGAGGCCTTCACCCTGCCGATGGCGGTCGTGCTCATCGTTCCGATGTGTCTTCTGGCCGCGATCCTGGGGGTCAACCTGCGCGGTCTGGACAACAACATCCTGGTCCAGATCGGACTTGTGGTGCTGATCGCCCTGGCCGCGAAGAACGCCATTCTGATCGTGGAGTTCGCCAAACAGGCCGAGGACGAAGGCCTGAACCGCTGGGATGCCGCCGTGCGCGCCGCCCAGACCCGTCTGCGCCCGATCCTGATGACCTCGTTCGCCTTCATCTTCGGCGTCGTGCCGCTGATGCTGGCCACGGGTCCGGGCGCGGAGATGCGTCAATCGCTGGGCACCGCCGTCTTCTCCGGCATGCTGGGCGTGACCTTCTTCGGTCTGATCTTCACCCCGGTCTTCTATGTGGTGATGCGCTGGGTGTCCTCGAAGCTGCCCGGCACGCCGCAGAAGCCGCGGGAAATCCCCACCACCGGCGGCCTGCCGCCGCACGACGCGGACGCCGCTCCGGCCCGCTCGGGAGACGCCTGATGACCCTTCAACCCTCTCTCCGGTTCCTGACCGCAACCGCCGGGGCCAGCCTCCTGCTGGCGTCGTGCGCGGTCGGGCCGAAGGCGCCTGACGCTACCCTTCCCCCCTCAGCGTCGGGCGCCTTCATCGGGACCGCCTCACCGGCGGTCTCGACCTCTTCGGCTCGTGACGATTGGTGGCGGCTGTACAATGACCCGGTCCTCGACGGCCTGGTCGGTGAAGCCCTCGTCAACAACAACGAGCTTGAGGCCGCCGCCGCCAACCTGCGTCGCGTCCGCGCGGCGCTGGGCGAGGCGCGCGTCGGTCGCTTGCCGGGCACCACGGCCTCGGCGAGCTACAACAACGGCCGGCCGTCGGCCGCCACCCTGCCCGCCGGCTCGCTGCCAGCCGGTCAGGAGGCGCCGGAGTCCGACACCTATGACGCCGGGCTGGACGTCTCCTACGAGATCGACCTGTTCGGCCGCGTCGAATCGACCATCCGCGCCGCGCGCGCGGACGCCGCCGCCGCCGAGGCCGCCCTGGACATCGTCCGGGTCACGGTCGCGGCGGAGACGGCCCGCGCCTATGCCGATGCCTGCTCTGGCAACGCCCAGATCGCGGTGGCCGAGCGCACCATCGAGCTGCAGGCCAACACCGTCGGCCTGACCCAACGTCTGCTCGACGCCGGTTCGGGCAATGGACTGGACGTGGCGCGCGCGCGTTCGGCGCTGGAGTCGACCCGTTCGACCCTGCCGCCGCTGCGGGCCCAGCGTGACGGCGCCCTGTTCCGTCTCGCCACCCTGACCGGCCGCACCCCGGCCGAGACCAGCACGGCGGCGCGCGCCTGCGCCACCCCGCCACAACTGGCCCAGCCGATCCCGGTCGGCGACGGCGCGGCCCTGCTGGCGCGTCGTCCTGACATCCGTCAGGCGGAACGCAACCTGGCCGCCGCGGCGGCGCGGGTGAACGTGGCCACGGCCGACCTCTTCCCGCGCATCACCCTCGGCGGCTCCGCCGGGGCCACGGCGCTGGACGCGAGCGGTCTGGGCGACAGCGAGAATTTCCGCTTCTCGGTCGGGCCGCTGATCAGCTGGTCCTTCCCCAATGTGTTTGCGGCGCGGGCACGGATCGAACAGGCCTCGGCCGGTTCGGACCAAGCGCTGGCGACCTTCGACCAGACCGTTCTGGTGGCGCTGCAGGAAACCGAGACGGCCCTGGCCAACTACGCCAATGAGCTGGACCGCCGCGCGGCCCTGCAGTCGGCGCGGGATCAGGCCGCCAACGCTGCCCGCCTGTCCCGCCTGCGTTTCGATGCGGGCGCCGACAGCTTCCTGACGGTGCTGGACTCGGAACGGACCCTGGCCGCCGCCGACGCCCAGCTGGCGTCGTCGAGCGCGCTGGTCACCACCTACCAGATCGCCCTGTTCAAGGCGCTGGCCGGCGGATGGGCCAACGAGGGCTGAGACTCTCGGGACAAGGCCGAAATGACGAAGGGGGAGGTCGAAAGGCCTCCCCCTTTTCTCGTCCGCTTCCCTCTCCCGATAGGAGAGGGGCCTAGGCCCGCTTCGCCTTCACCGCCGAGGCCTCTTCCCGCGGCAGGACGTGTCGGAAGTGGGTGACCGCGACTGGCCAGGTCTCCAGCAGGCGACGCGCGAGCGGAGAGCCGGTCTCCACGGCGTGGCGGGTGACCAGTTCGTGCAGGCGCTGACCCGCCTCGCCCATGACCACGCCGGTGATGACCGAGGCGTCGCTGAGACGTTGGTGGGCCGTGCCTTCGGGGTCGTGGATGAAGGCCTCGCCGCCGCTCATGCCGGCGCCGAAATTCCAGCCGGTCGAGCCGAGCACGACGACGGCGCCGCCGGTCATGTATTCGCAGCCGTGGGCGCCGACGCCCTCGACCACGGCGGTGGCGCCCGAGTTGCGGACCGCGAACCGCTCGCCCGCCGCCCCCGCCGCGAACAGCTTGCCGCTGGTGGCGCCGTACAGACAGGTGTTGCCGATGACCGCCGCGCCCGCCGCCCATGACGGCGGGCGGACGATGATCTCGGCGCCCGACAGGCCCTTGCCGACATAGTCGTTGGCCTCGCCGTCCAGAATGATGCGCAGGCCCTTCATGCCCCAGGCCGCCAGCGACTGTCCGGCGGCGCCGCGCAGGTTCAGGGTCAGGTGGCCGTCGGGCAGGTCCGAGCCGTACTTGCGCACGATGTGCGACGACAGGCGCGTGCCGATGGTGCGCTGGGTATTGGCCACCGAATAGGTCAGCTGCATCTTCTCTCGGCGCTCGAGGAAGGGCTCGGCGTCCAGCACGATGCGGGCGTCCAGCGCGTCGGGTACCGGATTGCGCGGGGCGTCCGGCGCCTGGCGCGCATCACCCTCGCCCACCCGCACCAGCAGGGGGTTGAGGTCGAGATCGTCCAGATGCTCGCTGCCGCGCGAAATCTGCTTCAGCAGGTCAGTGCGGCCCACCGCCTCGTCCAGCGAGCGCAGCCCCAGCGAGGCCAGAACCTCACGCGTCTCCTCGGCGATGAAGCTGAACAGGTTGACCACCTTGTCCGCCGTGCCGGTGAACATGGCGCGCAGGCGTGGGTCCTGAACGCAGACGCCGACGGGGCAGGTGTTGGAATGGCACTGACGCACCATCAGACAGCCGACCGCGATCAGGCTGGCGGTGCCGATACCGTATTCCTCGGCGCCCAGCATGGCCGCGACGACCACGTCGCGACCGGTCTTGATGCCGCCGTCGGTGCGCAGCTTCACATGGCCACGCAGGCCGTTGAGGCTCAGCACCTGATGGGCCTCCGACAGGCCCAGCTCCCACGGCATGCCGGCGTGCTTGATCGAGCCCATGGCCGAAGCCCCGGTGCCGCCGTTGTGGCCCGCCACCAGGATGATGTCGGCCTTGGCCTTGGCGACGCCCGCGGCGACCGCGCCGATGCCGGACGAGGCCACCAGCTTCACCGTCACCCGGGCGATCGGATTGATCTGCTTCAGGTCGTAGATGAGTTGAGCCAGATCCTCGATCGAATAGATGTCGTGGTGCGGCGGCGGGCTGATCAGTCCCACGCCCGGCGTCGAGTGGCGCATGCGGGCGATGAACTCTGTCACCTTGAAGCCGGGCAGCTGGCCGCCCTCGCCGGGCTTGGCGCCCTGGGCCACCTTGATCTCGATCTCGCGGCACTGGTTCAGGTACTCGGCCGTGACGCCGAAGCGGCCCGAGGCGATCTGCTTGACCGCGCTGTTCGGATTGTCGCCGTTCGGGCGCGGGTGATAGCGCTCCGGATCCTCGCCCCCCTCACCCGAGACCGAGCGGGCGCCGATGCGGTTCATGGCGATGTTCAGCGTCTCGTGCGCCTCAGGCGACAGGGCGCCCAGCGACATGCCGGGGGTGACGAAACGCTTGCGGATTTCGTTGACGCTCTCGACCTCCTCGACCGGGATCGGCAGGGCCTCACGGAAGTCCAGCAGGTCGCGCAAGGCCGTAGCGGGCAGCTCACGCGCCCGGCGGCTGTAGGCCTTGAACCGCTTGTAGTCGCCGCGCGTCGTGGCGTCCTGCAGGCGGTGGATCATCTCCGCGTCCCAGGCGTGGGTCTCCTCACCGGCGCGGATGCGGTGGGCGCCGCCGATGCGCAGGCGCGCCCGGTCGGTCGAAAAACCGCGCGCGGCCTTGGTCACCGAGGTCTGCTCGATGCCCGCCAGACCGACGCCGGAGATGCGCGAGGTCATCCCCGGGAAGAACTCGGCCACCAGCGCGCGGGACAGGCCCAAGGCCTCGAACTCGCAGGCGCCGCGATAGGCCGAGATGACCGAGATGCCCTTCTTGGCGAGGATCTTCATCAGCCCCGCCTCGACCGCCGCCCGATGGTTCAGACAGGCGTCGCGCAGGGACAGGCCCGGATAGCGACCGCTCTCCAGACGCTCGAGGAAGGTCTCCTGGGCCAGCCAGGCGTTGACCGCCGTCGCGCCGCAGCCGACCAGCACCGCGAAGGCGTGGGCGTCGATCGCCTCGGCCGAGCGGACAACCAGGGAGCAGAAGGTGCGCAGGCCCGCGTCGATCAGGCGGCCATGCACCGCCGCCGTCGCCAGGATCATGGGAATGAGCGGCCGATCCTCGCCCGCCCGTTCATCGGTCAGGACGATCAGGCCCGCATTGCCGCGCGCCGCCGCCACCGCCTCGTCGCGGATGCGATCCAGCGCGGCGCGCAGGGCGTCGCCCTGCCGTTCGCCCTCGGCGGGCGCGGGGAAGGTGCAGTCGATGACCGTGGTCGACCCCGCCCCGACCACGTCCAGCATCCGTTCGTACATGCCGGTGGTCAGGACCGGGCTGTCCAGCACGAAGACCTGGGTCTGGGTCTCGTCCTGGGCCAGGATGTTGCCGAGGTTCTTGAACCGGGTCCGCAGGCTCATGGCCCCGGCTTCACGCAGGGAATCGATCGGCGGGTTGGTGACCTGGGCGAAGGCTTGGCGGAAATAGTGGGCGAAGGGGCGTGACTGTTCCGACAGCACGGCGGGCGGGGCGTCGTCGCCCATGCTGCCGACCGCCTCCTTGCCGTCGCCCGCCATAGGGTCGAGCAGGGATTCGATGTCTTCCTGGGTCCAGCCGACGGCCGCCTGGAAGCGGGTCAGGGCCTCGCCCTCCAGCTTGCGCGGTTCGTCACCGGGGCCGACCAGCGGCTCCAGCTCGACCATGTTGGACAGCCACTCCCGGTAGGGATGTTTGGCCGCCAGACGGTCGATGGTCTGGGTCTCGTCGAACAACTGACCGGCTTCGAGATCGACCGCGATCATGCGGCCGCCGCCGATGTGCAGGCGACGCGCGATGCGCTCGTCCGGCACGCCGGTCATGCCGGCTTCCGAGCCGCAGATCAGCAGGCCATCGACGGTCTCGGCGACCCGCAGGGGGCGCAGGCCGTTGCGGTCCTTGCCCGCCACGACCCAGCGGCCGTCGGTGGCGCAGATCGCCGCCGGGCCGTCCCACGGCTCCATCACGGAATTGCAGTAGGCGTACAGCGCGCGGTGATCGTCCGAGATGACGCCCTCAATGGGCGCCTCCGGGATCAGCAGGGCCTTGACCATGGGCGCGGGGCGCCCGGCGCGGACCAGCACCTCGAACACATTGTCCAGCGCGGCGGAGTCCGAGCCGCCCGGCTGGATCACCGGCTTGACCGTCGACTCATCGCCCTTGAAGGCGTCGGCGGTCATGCGGATCTCGTGGCTGCGCATCCAGTTGGCGTTGCCGCGCAGGGTGTTGATCTCGCCGTTGTGGGCCAGCATCCGGAACGGCTGGGCCAGCCGCCATTCGGGGAAGGTGTTGGTCGAATAGCGCTGGTGGAACAGGGCGACATTGGCCTCGACCCTCGGGTCGGTCAGGTCCGGGTAGAAGTCACCCAGCGCCTCGGCCAGCATCATGCCCTTGTAGATCACCGACCGGGCCGACAGGGAGCAGATGTAGAAATGCTGCAGCCCCGCCGCGGTGGCGCGGGCCTCGATCCGGCGGCGCAGCAGATACAGGGCGCGCTCCAGATCCTCGCCGTCCAATCCTTCGGGCGCGGCCAGCATGATCTGTTCGATCTCGGGGCGGGTGGCGGCGGCGCGCTGGCCCAGAACTCCGGCGCGGTGCGGCACCTGACGCCAGCCGTACAGCCAGAAGCCGGCGGCCATGACCTCTCGCTCGACGATGGTGCGCGCCTGCTCCTGCGCGCCCAGATCGACGCGCGGCAGGAAGATCATGCCGACGGCGATGGGACCCGGGCGAGGCTCGTGGCCCGCGTCGCGGACCTGGGCCTCGAAGAAGGCGCGCGGCAGGCCGATCAGGATGCCCGCGCCGTCGCCCGACTTGCCGTCGGCGTCCACGGCGCCCCGGTGCCAGATGGCCGACAGGGCCTTCAGCGCCAGATCGACCACCTCGCGACGCGGCTTGCCGTCGATGGCCGCGACCAGACCGACGCCGCAGGCGTCGCGCTCGGACGCCGGATCATAGGCGTGGGCGTCGATCAGCTTCTGCCGGTCGGCTTCGTATTGAACGGGATCAAAGGTCACGCGGCAGCCCTTTCCACCGAGGTCTGGCGGCGCGAGGACAACCAGCTGTCAATTTCGGCGGCGGCGTCCTGACCGTCGCGGACGGCCCAGACCACCAGCGAGGCCCCGCGCACGATGTCGCCGGCGGCGAACACGCCCTCCAGCGTCGTCGCCTTGGTGCGGCCTGCGGTGCGGATGGTGCGCCAGTCGGTCAGGGCCAGATCGGGCTCCTGGAACAGGGCGGGCATGTCTTCCGGCTCGAAACCCAAGGCCTCGATCACCAGATCGGCGGCGACGTCGAACTCCCCGCCGGGCACAGGCTCGACCGACCAGCGGCCGTCGGCGGACTGGGCCGCCAGCGCCATCCGCTGCGCGCGCACGCCGGTGACGCCCGAGGCGCCGCCCAACACGGCGCGGGGGGCGGCCAGCCATTCGAAGACCACGCCCTCCTCCTCCGCATTGGCGGTTTCGCGCGCGCTGCCCGGCATGTTTTCGCGGTCGCGGCGGTACAGGCAGGTGACCGAGGTCGCCCCCTGCCGGATGGCGGTGCGCAGGCAGTCCATGGCGGTGTCGCCGCCGCCGATGACCACCACCCGCTTGCCCGCGGCGTTCAGCGCCCCGCCATCATAGGCCGGCACGGCGTCGCCGAAGCTCTTGCGGTTGGAGGCGATCAGATAGTCCAGCGCCGCCACCACCCCGTCCGAGCCGCAGCCCGGGGCAGTCAGGCGCCGCGCCTGATAGACGCCCGTCGCCACCAGAACCGCATCGTGCGCCGCACGCACCTCGGCGAAGGGCAGGTCGCCGCCGACATCGGCGCCCAGCCGGAACTCGACCCCGCCATCGATCAGGCGATCCACGCGACGGCCGACGACGTGCTTCTCCAGCTTGAAGCCGGGGATGCCGTAGGTCAGCAGCCCGCCCGCGCGATCGTGCCGATCATAGACGGTGACCGCATAACCCGCCGAGCGCAGACGATCCGCCGCCGCCATGCCCGCCGGACCCGCGCCGACGATGCCCACCGACTGACCTTTTTCGGCGCGGGGGCGGATCGGATCGACCCAGCCGTTCTCGAACGCCAGATCGCCCAGCCAGCGCTCGACCGAACCGATGGTGACCGTCTCCCAGCCCGACTGCTCCAGCGTGCAGGCGCCCTCGCACAGCCGGTCCTGTGGGCAGATGCGGCCGCAGATTTCGGGCATGGTCGAGGTGGCTTCGGACTGACGCCACGCCTCCTCGGCGCGCCCCTCGGCGGCCAGCTTCAGCCAGTCGGGAATATTGTTCTCAAGCGGACAGCCGGACTGGCAGAAGGGCACGCCGCACTGGGCGCAGCGGCTGGCCTGGCCCTTGCCGGCTTCGGGCGCGAACTCGGCGTAAATCTCGGCGTGATTCTGCACACGGTCGGCGGCCGGCGCCTTGGCCGGGCCCGTTCTCGGGACAATAACGAAAGTCTGGTTCACGGACGCCAAGGCAAGCCCTCTTCGCAACTGCACAAGTTGTAGGGGCTTTGATCAGGCCAGGCAATTTCTATGCTGTCCGTGCGCAGGAAGACCCGTGTTCAGAAAAGACAAACCGGCAAGACCCGCCGAAGAGGCAAGGTCTTGCCGGCCATGGCCGGGCGGAAGGGACGCCCGGATCGGTTCAGAACGTGTACTTGATGCTGGCGACGAAACGATCGTCGCTCAGGGGAGTGTCCACGTCGGTGTCGTGATAGCGGCCGTCCAGGCTGATCTTGTCGGTCAGCGCAAAGGCCACGCCCGCATTCCAGGTGGTGTAGTCAAAGCCGTCGAGATCCTGATTGCCGACCGCCGCCGTGGCCGTGAACTTGTCGGCGAACGCCCAGGCGGCGTTGGCCTCCACATAGGTCGCGTCGTCGATCGCACCCGAATAGTCGGGCGTGTAATAGACGGCCGCGCCGAGGGTGACCGGACCGAAGGCGCGCGAGGCGGCGGCCTTGAACTCCACGAAATTGTAGTCCGCGCCCGAGGGCTCGTTGACGTACAGATAGCCGATGACGCCGAAATCGAGGGCGAAGCCCGCCGCTTCGGTGCGATAGCCGCCATACACGTCCACTTCGGCGTCGGTGTCGTCGAAGAAGTCCACATTCGAGGCCCAGGCGCCGGCGTAGAAGCCGGACTCGAACGTGACGTCGACGCCCCCCTGGATCGCAGGACTTTCGTCTGTCTGGCTGAGGCCGCGGAAGACGTAGTCCGAGGTGGCGGCGATGTTGAAGCTGACGTCCTGGGCGCTGGCGGCCGAGGCCGAGGCGGCGGCGATCAGGGCGACGGCGGCGGCCGCGGCGTAAGAGGCGAGTTTCATTTTTGTGGTCCCCAATGTTCTGTCGATGGTCGGCACGCGAACGCTTACTGGGGTCGGGGCGGGAGGAGAGAGCTCCCGCCCCGACGATCGGTCAGGCGGACTCCAGCGCCTCGCCGTGGAGGTGGGTGTCCAGCCCTTCTTCTTCCGCCGCCGGGCTGACGCGCAGGCCGGTGGTGAACTTGCAGATGATCAGGATGATCAGGGTGCCGATCGCGCTGTAGGCGATGGTCCAGCCCAGCCCGATCAACTGGGTCATGACGTTGGCGCCCTCACCCAGGCTGTTGATCGCGGTGGAGGCGAAGACCCCGGTCAGCAGGGCGCCCAGCAGACCGCCCGCGCCGTGGATGCCGAAGGCGTCCAGCGAGTCGTCGTAGCGGAGCAGCTTCTTGATCCAGACCGACGAGGCGTAGCAGACCGGACCGGCGATCAGGCCGATGATCACCGCGCCCTTGGGATCCACGAAGCCGGCGGCCGGCGTGATGGCGACCAGACCGGCGACGATGCCGGACAGCACGCCAATCAGCGACGCCTTCTTCTTCTCGATCACCTCGATGATCTTCCAGGTGATGGACGCGGCGGCCGCGGCCACAACGGTGTTGAGCAGGGCCACGCCCGCCAGGGCGTTGGCGCCGCCCGCCGACCCGGCGTTGAAGCCGATCCAGCCGACCAGCAGCAGCGAGGCGCCGATCATGGTCAGCACCGGGTTGTGGGCCACGATCGACTCCTTGCCGTAGCCCTTGCGGGCGCCGAGGAAGATTGCGCAGACCAGACCGGCCACGCCCGAGTTGACGTGAACGACCGCGCCGCCGGCGAAGTCCAGCACCCCGGCCGAGCCGAGGAAGCCGCCGCCCCAGACCCAGTGGGCGATGGGCGCATAGACCAGCAGCGACCAGAGCGCCGTGAACAGCAGCAGGCTGGTGTATTTCAGACGTTCCGCGAAGGCGCCGGTGACCAGCGCCGGCGTGATGATCGCAAAGGTCATCTGGAACGACAGGAACAGGAACTCCGGAATGCCCGGAAGGAGGCTGTGCGCCGTTTCCATGCCCACGCCGTTCAGGAACATGGCGTCAAAGCTGCCGATGAACTTGTTCACCGTTTCAGCCGGATAGCCGGCGAGGTCGCCCGCCGACCCGAAAGCGATCGAATAGCCCGCGACGAACCAGACCAGGGTGGCCACGCCGAAGACGCCGACCGACTGGGTGATGGTGGCGATGACGTTCTTGCGGCGAACCATGCCGCCATAGAAGAGCGCCAGACCCGGAAGGGTCATGAGCAGGACGAGGGCCGTCGAGGTGGCGAGCCAGGCCGTGCCGGCGCCGTCCAGTTCGAGCGGAACCTGGTGCGCGAGAAGCGCCGGCGCCGCTGCGGGCGCGGCGCTGGCCACCGTTGCGAATACTGTCGTCAAAAGGCCCAGCCCGAAAGCCAGACAGCCGCGAAGTCGTGTCATCTCAATCCCCCAAAAGGACGCCGTTACGCATTAGCGAACTGTTTACCGCACCTGCGAAATGCGCAAGTGGGCGGATGGAGATTCAAGAAACTTTGTTGCGCGTGAACCGCACTGGAGTCTCATAAAAGCAATAAAATACCAATATGTAGGCCTTCAGCGGCAATATAAAAGCGCCTTTAAGGCCAAGCTTGCGAATTCGCAGCCGCAACATTTTTGGGAGACTTGGACCAGACCTATCAGATCGCCCTTCTACAGGCGTGGAAGGACGGGGAGGTCGACGAGAGCTGATGCTGGCCACGCCGGATGCCAATAAGGGTAGCTGCGAACGGCCTTCCACAACTGCCGCGCGAAGCTTTGTTCCCAAGAAGTTAGAAACGCAGATCGTTGGCTCTCGAGCTTTCCGAACTGCGTCCTTGCGCAGCGACGAACTCGCATGGAGCGGCCAATGAGGCGGCATCCGCTCTTCGCGGGAAAGCAAGGTCAACGAATATCATCGTCAGTCTCAAAGCGGGAACTCGACACGCTTCAAGTTTCTATCTGATCTGAAGGACCAAAACCCGACGAGGTGTCTCGTTTGAGAGATGTTCCACATGCCTGATCCCGCGATTACTGATAAAGTAGAAATCCGTCCTCACTTGACCGCGCGCCGTGAAGCACCTCCACACTGTCCGTTGCTTCTAAGCCAGCCGACTGCGAAGCGAGCGCAAGCACGTCATTTCAGCTCTGTTGGGCGACAGGCCGGCGTGAGGTCGATGGCCAGCAAACTTATGCAGCCGAGACGCACGGTGATCGTGGCCAAGAAAATCCTCTCGACTTCGGCGGCGCGGAAGGCGCTGACGGCTCAAATCCGCTACCTATCTCGAGAGGGTGCCGAAGCCGACGGCGGCCGCACCTGCTTCTTCGACCGTAACAGTGACCAAGCTGACGCTCAGGCCTTCTTAGACAGAAGCAAGGCCGACGCAGGGCATTACCGATTGGTTGTGAGCCCCGATGACGGTTACGAAACACCAGATCTCAAGGCTTTCACGCGGCGCTTGCTAGAAGAGATGGAAACCGGCCTAGACAGGAAGTCCGATTGGCTTGCCGCAGTCCATCACGATACTGGCCGGCCCCACGTCCACATCGTCCTGAAGGACGGTTGTAAGGATGGCCGCCGTCTTGCGTTGAGCGGCGCTTGGCTGAACAATCGACTTAGGGAAACCGCCACGGAGGTGGCAACTGAAGTCATGGGGCCCTGGGTCGAGCGAAGCGAGACCCGAACAATCAAGGCTGATCGCTTCACCGATCTCGATCAGATTATTATCGAAGCAACGCGAGACGGCCGTTTCCACGTAGCAGAGTTGCCGGTCCAGCTGAGGAGCGAGGTTCTTCGCAGGGTGGGCCATCTTGAGATGCGGGGATGGATCACGGCAGCGGGGCGTGGGCGATGGGACGTTCCGTCCGGCCTGCGTCACACGCTTCGTTCCGTGGCCCAGCGTGACGCGAGGGCGGTCGCCGCTATACGTGGCGTCGCACAGTCGGGATGGAGAGACGAAAGGGCGCGCTTGGAGGAGATCTCGCCTCGTCCTGGCGAGGAGCTGACCGGGGCTTACGTCGGTTTGCACCGTCTCGGCCGCTATCCAGCAGGCGCTCAGGTGGTCTTGCTGGATACGACCGATGGCCGCCTAGGGCACGTGCTAATGCAGGACGCCAAATCAGTGATGTGCCTTGATCGAATCCCGGAGGGCGCGGTCATCTTACTGCAGGCTTCAGCAAGAGGTCCGCGTGATATGGACCTCAACATCGCATCCGTAGCATCGAAATCCGGCGGGGTGTGGTCTGCAGACGAACACATATTACATGTGGCAGGAGCAGGGCGTCGGTATCTGTCCTTTCATGTCAACCGCCTTGAGGCGATGCATCTCGAGGGGGCCTGCGAACGGCGTGGCGATGATCGGTTCGCCATCCCGGAAGACTACGTTGCCAAGGCGCTCGCGGCCGATTGTGCGCAGTGGGGTGAGGCCCAGCTGCACCTACACGTACTCGATCAGCGGCCACTCGACGAACAGGTGAGCGCCATTGGCCTCACATGGCTGGACCGGCTGATGGCCAGCACTACTCCACCTTTGGACGGCCCCTTCGGCGTGAGGGTCCGCAAAGCCTTGCCGTCGAGAGAGAACTGGCTACGGATGGCGGGCTTGGGCGGCGGCAACCCCTTTACCCTGACCCCGACGGACGTGGAGACACTGCGCGTGCTCGGTGCGAAAACCGCGCTTGAACCTCTGACCCGGACCGGAAAGGAGATATTCCTAATGAAGGATGGCCAGCGGGCCTCAGGGGTATATGTGGGCCGTCTCCATTTGTCGGGCACGCCATACGGGATTTTGGAGGCAGAAAGCGCTTTCCATGTGTTGCCGTGGAAACCGGGCATGGAGGTCTGTCGCGGCCAAGTTATGAACGCCGCAATCCAGAACAGCCAGGTGGCGTTCCGCACCGCTCGAGGAGCTAATCTGGTCGCAGGCCTTGGGTAAGGCGCGCGGCAAGGATTTATGGCAAGGGATGAGGCGATTTAGCCCCCCTCAGTCCTCCGAACTCTGACATCCATCCAATAGCGTCGGCAACCAAGTCATATTCCGGCCCGCCCTCTCCCTCCAGCAGCCGCGTAGCAACGACAAGTTTGGTCAAGACGTCCTGCTGAGAAATAGAGGGTGCCAACAGGAGGCGGTCAAGCAGGCCTGATCGTCGGCGGTCGCAACCGGCGATACGCCGCTCAAGTCGCTGCATAGAACTTCGGAGAGCGTCGACGAGGGCGGGATCTTGCGCCCTCATAACCTTCGATTCCGCGTCGCTCCAACGCAGGGTCAGTGTTTCAAGATTTCTGTCAGCTCCCAACCAAGCGGCGCCGAGTGCAGCGACGCGACCGAAGCCCCCTTTTGTCTTTTCGGGGTGCCGCCCACTAAAGCCGGTCGCTAGCGGGCTAGTCTTCAGTGTCGGGGTCGCTGTGGATCTAATAGACATTCGCATCCTCCCGCAGACGCGTTCGTCCACCGAGACGAGCGGTGGAATTTGATCGGATAGCCCTTACACTCCACCGAATTTCGAGGGCGTTGTCAACGAAATTCCGCCATGCGTGAGGGAATTTCTTTGATGATCGATGCCGTACAGGTGAGAATGGCCCGTGCAGCGCTGAAGATGAGCGTGGAGAAACTCGCACGCGCGTCCGGGGTAGCCGACTCCACGATTTTGCGATTTGAAACAGGACGCGGCGCGATCCTCGCAACCAACCTGGGCCGCATACAACGGGTCCTTGAAGAGGCAGGGATCGTCTTTGTACCGGCCGACGAGGTATTGGGCTCTGGCGTTCGACTAGGCCCAACGCGGCCCCTTGGATCACAATCACTCGATTGACGTTCCCTGCGCCAAACGGCGTGAAATGAGCTGAACCCCCCTGAAACAGCCTTCGCCATGGCAGCATGGAGCAGCCGTGCCGCCTGAGGTTGACTCTGTTTCGATCCGCGAGATCGTAAGGGTTCAGAGAGGCCGCTCATGACCTACGATCAAACCCCCGGGTCAGGCCCGGACGTTCTACTGACCCGGAAGGAGGCTTCGCGGGAACTACTCGCCATGGGTATTCGTCGCGCGCCGTCCACACTCGCCAAGATTTTCTGCACTCGCACGGACGGACCGCCTTGCACTCATCTTGGCCGAACGCCTTACTATCCCCGCGGAGAACTCCACAGATGGGCGCGAGAGCAGCTCACCGAGCTGCGTTCGTCCTCACGAATACCTCGCCAGCATCGGACCAATCTACCTGACAAACCGATTGATTCAATGTGGAAGTGACGGGCTAGATCGAGCCAGCCAGCACCTTTAAGTGAACTTTCACAAGCGAATAGAGCATATGCTCGGCCATCTAAGGCGCCCGATCAACACCGGTAAGTGGCGCCTTTTGCTCTTGACGGCTCGGTAGCCCTTCGTCACCGTAAGGACACTCATCAAGACCGGCGGAGGGATAGGCCCTTTGATGCCGGGGCAACCTTCCAGTGATCCACCCGATCATTGGAGATGGTGCCAACTCCTGCGAGGCCTCTTCGGAAGCCGCGAGAGATGAGTGAAGCGAGTGGACCATCACGGGTCCGGACGACTTCACGGGTCTTTTACGCAGATGTTGGTTCGCCCCCTCGGTTTCGCTGAGCGAGACCGGAGCGGACTGTGGCGTCCACCACTGAATGGATCATCGACGAAGCCCCCGGCCGTGACGTGGCCGCCGCGATTCCGGCCGACTTCCGGCTGACGTCAGGCGAGCGTCTGGCGGCGGAGCGGATCGTCGGTCGCGTCCATGGTCCCGATGCGGGTCCGTTGGTGGTCGTCGCCGGCGGGATCTCCAGCGGCCGGTTCGCCGCCAACTGGTGGTCCTGGGCCGTCCGTCACGGCGGCCCCGTCGACCTGAACCGCGTCCGCGTCCTGGCCATCGACCTGCTGCCGGGCAAGACCGATCCGGGCGTCACCATCACCACCGGGGATCAGGCCCGCCTGCTGGCCGTGCTGCTGGATGCGCTGAACGCGCCGCGCATCGACGCCTTCGTGGGCGCCTCATACGGCGGCTGCATCGGAATGGCCTTCGCCACGATCTTCCCCGAGCGCATCGGCGAACTGGTGGTCATCTCCGCCGCCCACCGCGCGCATCCGGCGGCGACCGCATGGCGCGGCGTCCAGCGCCGGGTGCTGGCCTTCGGCCGGGATTGCGGCCGGGAAGCCGAAGGCATCGCCCTGGCTCGCGAACTGGCCATGACCACCTATCGGACAGCCGACGAGTTCGACTGGCGCTTCGCCACCACCGCCCCGGATCAGGCGGGCGCCCCCTACCCGGTCTGCGACTATCTGATCGCACGCGGCGCCGGCTATGCCGAGGTCACCAGCGCCGACCGCTGGATCACCCTGTCGGACTCGCTCGACCGCCACGCGATCGCGCCCGAGGCGGTGCTCTGTCCCCTGACCCTGCTCGGCTTCACCAGCGACCGGCTGGTGCCCATCGACGACCTTCGCGATCTGGCCGCCCGCGCGCCCGCCCTGCGCCAGTTCACCGAGGCCGGCTCCATCTTCGGCCACGACGCCTTCCTGAAGGAGCGCGAGGTCGTCGGCCGCACGCTCCACGACGCCCTGACACCCCTTTACGCCCGCCAGCCTGACGAGATCGCCGCATGACCTGTTCCAGCGAAGCCCACCCCTGTACCACCGCCGCCCGGCACGGCGTGAACAACGACCCCGCGCACGGGGCGGTGATGCCGCCGCTGTACCTGTCGTCAAACTACAGCTTCGACGGCCTCGATGGGAAACGGAAGTACGACTACACGCGCTCGGGCAATCCGACCCGAGACGTCCTGGGCGAGACGCTGGCCAAGCTGGAAGGCGGCGTCGGGGCGGTGGTGACAGCGACGGGCATGGCCGCCGTCGATCTGGCCCTGTTCTCGCTGGAGCCGGGCGACCTGCTGCTGGCCCCGCACGACCTGTACGGCGGCACCCATCGCCTGCTCTGTGCCCGCGCCCGCCGCAATCATTTCGACGTCCAGTTTGTCGACCAGAATGACGCTGCGGCGCTGGACGCCGCCTTCGCCCTGAACCCCAAGCTGATTCTGATCGAGACGCCGTCGAACCCGCTGATGCGTGTGGTCGACGTGGCCGACATCTGCGCCCGCGCCCATGCGGTCGGTTGCAAGGCGGCGGTGGACAACACCTTCCTGTCGCCCGCGCTGCAGAACCCGATCGAACTGGGCGCCGATCTGGTGATCCACTCGACCACGAAATACATCAACGGCCACTCCGACGTGGTCGGCGGCTGTGTGGTGGCCCGGGATCAGGCGGATCTGGAACAGCTGACCTGGTGGGCCAACTGCCTGGGCGTCACCGGCTCGCCCTTCGACGCCTATCTGACCCTGCGCGGCGTGCGCACCCTCTATGCCCGGGTCGAGCGCCAGCAGGCGACGGCGGGCCGCGTGGCCGAATGGCTGGAAGCCCATCCGGCGGTCAAGCGCGTCAACTATCCGGGCCTGAAGAGCCACCCGGGTCACGAGATCGCCGCCCGCCAGCAGAAGGGCTTCGGCGCCATGCTGAGCTTCGAGCTGGCCGACATCGATGCGGTGCGGACCCTGGTCGATCAACTGGAAGTCTTCACCCTGGCGGAGTCGCTGGGCGGGGTCGAAAGCCTGATCGCCCACCCGACCCTGATGACCCACGCGGCCATGACGCCGGAAGCGCGCGAGACGGCGGGCATCACCGACGGCCTGCTGCGCCTGTCCATCGGGCTGGAGCATCCGGAAGACCTGCTGGCCGACCTGTCGACCGCGCTCGACGCCGTCGTCGCCGCCACGTCGCTGGAAGCCGAGGCCGCCTGACATGACCGCCGCCCTGTCGCCCCTGCCCCGCCCGGTCCCCGGCGCGGATGCGATCCCTCATGTCCCGGATGAGCCCGTCGCCCTGCTGCAACTCGATGCCGCGGACGTGGCCGACGCGGCCAGCGCGGTCTATCGCGAAATCCGGCGCGGACGACGGGTCGTGGCCGTGGCGTCGGGCGGTTCGGACGCGGTCGCGCGGCTGGCCGGAGCGCTGGACGCCATCGGGGTGTCCGCCGCCCGCCCCGACCCGGGACAGGCCCTGCTGGATGCGCCCGTCTCCATCGTCGCCGGACCTGAGGTCGCGATCCATCACCCCCGCACGGCGCCCGAGCATCCGCTGCGCGTGGCGCTGGCGGGATGCGGCGTGGTCGGCGGCGGGGTCCTGGCCCGGCTGCTGACGGATGACCGGTTCGCCGTGGTCGGCGTGCTGGTGCGCGATCCGTCCAAGCCCCGTGATCCGGCCGTGCCCGAGGGCCTGCTGCTGTCCGACCCCGCCGCCCTGCTGGCGCGCGAGCCGGACGTGCTGGTCGAAGCCATCTCCGATGCGTCCACCGGACTGGCCCTGATCCGCGCCGCCCTTTCGCGCGGCGTCGACGTGCTCAGCGCCAACAAACAGGCGGTCGGAAGCGACCTGGCCGCCCTGACCGCGCTGGCCGAGGCGCACGATGCGCGCCTGCTCTACTCCGCCAGCGTCGGCGGCGGCTCGCCGTTGATCGAGACCGTACGCCGGGCCCGGGCCCATGGGGCGGTGGTGCGGATCGAGGCAGTCCTGAACGGCAGCTGCAACTTCATCCTCAATCGGCTCGCCCGGGGTGCGCTCTTCGACGACGCCCTTGTCGCCGCGCGCGAGGCGGGCTTCGCCGAGGAAGACCCGAGCGCCGACCTGTCGGGCCTCGACGCCGCGGCCAAGCTGGCCATCCTGGCGCATGAAGCGCTGGGCCGGGGGATCTCGCCCGAGCGCATCGCACGCGAAAGCCTGTCCGCCGACGCGGCTGTCCTGGCCGGACGCGTCCGCCAGCTGTCGCGGCTGGACGCGCGGACGGGCAGCGCCACGGTGGCCTTGACCGCTGTCGACGGCGACGCCCTGTTCGCCGACCTGCCGGATGAGTGGAACGCGCTGCGGGTCACGACCGACGATGGTCGGGTCTTCACCGCACGCGGGCGCGGCGCCGGTCGGATCCCGACGACCGAGAGCGTGTGGGCCGATCTGACAGACCTGCTGACGGCCTGAAAAAGAAAAGCCGCCGACCCAGGAGGGATCGGCGGCGAAGTGCGCTTCGGTTTCAGGAGTGATCAGAAGCGATAGCGGGCGCCGACGTAAATCTGCCGGCCGGTATGGTGGTAGACCGAGGTGTTCTGGCGGTCCGCGCCGTCGCCGACGTACTGCTGGTTCTCCTCGTCCGTCAGGTTGAGGGCCTCCAGCGTCAGCTCCAGTTCGTCCGTCAGATTGTACGAGGCGGAGGCGTCCAGATTGAACGTGTCCATCTTGCCTTCGACAAAGTTGCCGTTCCGGCCCGGGACGTTCTGGATATAGCCTTCCCGGAAGGCGCCCGAGACGCGCGCCGAGAACCGGTCGTCTTCATAATAGAGGGTCGCGTTCCAGGATTCCGGCGAGAGGCTGATCAGGTCCTGCGTCACGAAGCTCGTGCACAGGGCGTTGTTGCAGTAGTCGATCTCGGATTCGACGTGGGTGTAATTCATCTGCACGCCGAGGTTCTGGAGCGGACCCGGCAGGAAGGTGAAGGGCTGCTGGTAGCTGATCTCGAAGCCCTTCAGCGGGCCGCCCTCGGTGTTCACCGCGGCGGTCAGCTGGAAGATGGTCGAGGCCGAGCAGGTGCCCGTGCAGAAGCCCGGCGCGAAGGCCGAGGGGTTCAGGGCGGTCAGGTCCGAATAGGCCAGATCCTGACGGACGATCTGGATGTAGGTGTCGATGTCCTTGTAGAAATACGAGAAGGACAGCAGGCTTTCCGGCGCGAAATACCACTCGACGCTGAAGTCGTAGGTCTTGGCCTGGAACGGCTCCAGCTTCACGTTGCCGATGGAGGCGGTGTAGTTGGGCCCCGTCGCGGCCAGGGAGGTGGTGGGCACCAGATAGTTGGTCCCGGCCAGGGTGTTGCCGATCTGCGGACGCGCCATGACCGAGGCCGCGCCGAAGCGCAGGATCAGGTCATCGACGGGCTCATAGCTGATGTTCAGCGACGGCAGGGTGTTGTCGTAGGTGTTCTCGCCGGTCACCAGCGTCCCGCCGCCGGTCGAGCTGTAGCCCGTGGCGTTCAGGGTGGTGCTGACCTTGCGCACGCCCACATTGCCGCGGAACGGACGACCGAACAGGTCGGCGTCCCAGTCGGCCTGCAGATAGACCGCCAGATCATCCTCGGTGATCGACCGGTTGCCGCCCCGCGCATTGCCGTTCGTGATGCTGGTCAGAGTGAAGTCCCCGCCCGCCACGCCGGTGTTGCAGCCGCAGTAGATGTTGAACAGCGAGGCGATGGCGTTCAGGTCCGGACGAACCCAGCTGGACGCCGTGCCGTTCGGGATCAGGTTCGAGCCGAAACCGGTCAGGACATTGGAGATGTCGGCGACGGTGACACCGGCCGGCAGGACGGGCACCACGGTCTCATCTGCGCGCCGGAACTCGTACGAGTCCGAGGTGTACTTCTTCCAGTTGAGGCCCGCCTTGATGGTCAGCCAGTCGTTGGCCTCATAGGACAGATCGCTCTGCAACGACTCGAAGAGGGTATCCACACCGTTGGGACGAATGCGGATTTCCGAACGGGGAACCGACGCCGTCGAGGGGCGCCATTCCCAGTTGGCCGGATTGGCGACATCGAAGCCGTAGTTGATGACCGGCGCATTCGGATTGCCGCGGAAGTCCCACGAATAGCCCTGGATGTTCGAGCGATCGAGGGTGACCGTGGTCTGGACCGGGTTCTCGAAATTCGATTCCGCCCGGCCATAGTAGAAGCGGCCATGCAGGCGATCGGTGAAGTCGTGCTCCCCCGTCACGCTGATCTGCAGGAAGTCGGTGGACAGCTCGTCGTAACGGCTCTCCGAGCGGACATCGACGTTGTCGAACACGCCGTAGACCAGGCTGTTATTCTCGACGGCGGCGTCGCGCACGATGACCTGGGTCTGACCGCCGGCGGCGGCATTACGGCTGAACGACAGGGCTTCGAGGAAGTCTTCCTGCCGGGTGGCGTTGAGCGACGAGTACAGCACGTCCAGCGACAGCAGGGTGCTTTCGGCCGGGCGCCACTGGAAGGCGCCGGTGACGCCCAGACGGTCCTGCTCGTGGGTCAGGCGACCGTAGCGCGGCAGGCGCGGGATGAAGACGCCGGCCTGGTTGGCGATGTTGTAGGCGTTGACGTTGGCGGCCGTATTGGTCGGGCGCACCACGCCGGTGGCGCAGTTGGCGGCGTTCGAGCCGTTGGCGCCGCTGTTGCCCGGGTTCTGGGGTGCGACGCCGACCGGCGAGCAGAAGCCCCCCGAACTGTTCGTGCTGAGCGCCGGGGCCCAACGGACGGAGCTGAAGCCCTCTTCCAGAAGGCTGCGCTCGCTGTAGGCGATCGAGATCAGGGCGCCGAACTGGTCGTTGTCCCCGAAGGTGTTGCTGAGCAGCAGGGCCAGACGTGGATTGTAGGTTTCCGACAGGTCGTTGTAGCCGGCCTGGGCCGACATGGCGGCGTTGAAGCCGTCCTTGTAGTCGAACGGGCGCGAGGCCTGCAGGTCGACGGTGGCGCCCAGCGAGCCTTCCTCGGTCTCGGCCGCGGCGGTCTTGCGCACGGTGATCGAGTTGAAGAGCTCGGAGGCGAAGACGTTGAAATCGAAGCCCCGGCCGCGGTTGGCGCCGCCCGACGAGTCCGTGCCGCCGGCGGTGGCCTGGGCCTCCATGCCGTTGATCCGGGTGCGGGTGAAGTCAGCGCCCAGGCCGCGCACGGTGATGGAACGCCCCTCGCCCGCATCCCGGTCGATGGCGACGCCGGGAACGCGCTGGATCGATTCCGCCAGGTTCAGGTCCGGAAAGTCCGCGATGTCCTCGGCGACGATGACGTCGACCATGCTGGTTTCGCGACGCTTGGCGTCGAGGCCCGCGTTCAAGCTGGCGCGGAAGCCGGTGACGACGACTTCATCAATCTCGGTGGCGTCTTGCGGCGCGGTTTGCGCGGCGGCGGCGCCGACACCCAGCGACAGGGCGACGGCCAGGCCGGACGCTCCGACAAACAGACGACGACGAAGGGCACGGGTCATCCCCGGCTCAATGGCTTGCAACATATGCTCCCTCCCATGGGCATACAGGACGCCGAGGTGACCCCGGTCTATCTGTTTTTGCGGTCCGGCATCGTAGGCCATCCCGTTTGACACCGGTGTCATATTGAGGCGCAATGCGCTCTGACACCGGTAGCAATCGCGAGCCTAACCCGATGATCGACGTTTTCGCAAGCGGCCTTCGACACAAGATGGCCACAAGCGTCGCCGTAGCGGCCATCGCCGTGTCTCTTGGGGCACAGGCGGTGCAGGCGCAGACCCCGCCGGAGGGGCGTCTCGCCTTCCCCGGCGCGGAGGGCGCCGGGCGGCTGGCGACCGGAGGCCGGGGCGGCGCGGTGCTGCGCGTGACCAATCTGAACGATGCCGGTCCGGGCAGCCTGCGGGCGGCGGTCGAGGCGGATGGACCGCGCACGGTCATCTTCGACATCGGCGGCACGATCCGGCTGGCGACGCCGCTTCGCATCCGACGCGGCCAGATCACCGTCGCGGGCCAGACGGCGCCGGGCGGCGGGATCACCCTTCGCGACCAGGCGCTGGTGGTCGCCGCCGATGATGTGGTCGTTCGCTACATCCGCTCACGGCTGGGCGACGAAAGCCGGATCGAATCGGACGCCGTCACCGTCGAGCGCGGGCGGCGGATCATCCTCGACCACATCTCCGCCTCCTGGTCCGTGGACGAGACCCTGTCGGCCGGCAGCCGCTACGACCCGCCCGAGCGCGGCATCTACGACCTGACGGTGCAGTGGTCCGTGATCGCGGAATCGCTGAACCGGTCGGGCCACGCCAAGGGGGATCACGGCTATGGCTCGCTGGTGCGGGGCGGGCATGGTGCCCGCTTCACCTTCCACCACAATCTGTGGGCCGCACACCGGGCGCGGATGCCGAGGCCGGGCAACTACAACCCGCCGTCCGTTGATCCGGACGGGCCGCGCTTCGAGTTCCGGTCCAACGTCTTCTACGACTGGGGCGGGTCGCATGCGGGCTACAACGCCGACACCGAAAGCCTGTCGGCCTATGCCTTCATCGGCAATGCCTACATGCCCGGCCCTGACTCCGCGGGACGATGGGCGTTCGAGGAATCCAACCCGCTGGCGAGGGCATGGTTCGAGTCCAACGGCATGGACGGGCAGGTTCCGGCCGACCCCTGGTCGCTGGTGAAGGAATCAGACCGGCCGGGCTACCGGCTGAGCGCACGGCCCGACTGGGCCGGGGCGGCGACCGAAACGCCCGAGGCCGCGACGGCGGCGGTGCTTGAACGCGCCGGGGCGAGCCGGGTCCGCGATGCGGTGGATCTGCGGATTATCGAAGGCGTCCGCAGTCGCTCCGGTCGCATCATCGACAGCCAGGCCGAGGTCGGCGGCTGGCCCGAGCTGGATGCGGGCCGGCCCTGGACCGACGGCGATGGAGATGGAATGCCGGATGACTGGGAACGCGCGCACGCGCTGGATCCGGCGAACGCCGCCGACGGTCGGGCGGACCGGAACGGGGACGGCTTCACCAATCTGGAAGACTGGCTGAACGCGCTGGCGACCTAGCGCGCCAGCCAGCCGCCATCGACCGCCAGCACCGTACCGTGGACATAGGCCGAGGCGTCCGAGGCCAGGAAGACCGCCGCGCCGCCGAGGTCCGACGGATCGCCCCAGCGCCCGGCGGGGATGCGGGCGAGGATGTCTCGATTGCGCGTCTCGTCGGCGCGCAGGGCCTCGGTGTTGTTGGTGGCGAAATAGCCCGGGGCGATGCCGTTGACGTTGATCCCCTTCGACGCCCACTCGCAGGCCAGCAGCCGGGTCAGACCCGCGAGGCCGCTCTTTGACGCCGTGTAGGACGGCACGCGGATGCCGCCCTGGAAGCTGAGCATCGAGCAGATGTTGATGATCTTGCCACCCCGGTTCGCGCCGACCCAGGTCCGGGCAACGGCCTGGCTGAGAAAGAAGGCCGACTTCAGATTGGTGTCGATGACGGCGTCCCAGTCCTCTTCGGTGAAGTCGAGGCTGTCGTTGCGGCGGATGATGCCCGCATTGTTGACCAGAATGTCGATCTTGCCGACGGCCGCCACGGCCTGGGCCACCACGTCCGCGATCGGGGCGGTGGAGGACAGGTCCGCCGGGATGGCGTGCAGGGCGCGGCCCGTCGCCTGAACCAGGGCCGCCGTCTCGGTCGGCGCCGAGCGGCCGACGGCGATGATGTCCGCCCCCGCCTGCGCCAGTCCTACGGCGATCGCCTGCCCCAGACCGGTATTGGCGCCGGTGACGAGGGCCGTGCGGCCGGAAAGGTCAAACGGGTTCATGTCAGCAGGCCTCGCAAGGGATGAGCACATCACCGGTCAGAGGGAGGATGTCGCACGGATGCGTCCTGGCCGACATGCTTTCCCTCCCGACCTGATTGTGCGGATTGGCAATATAGGTAACCGGTGTCATAACCCGATGCAAACGGCTGCGAGGCTGGAGCCGATTGCTGCTCCGCCCATTGCCCTACCCCGAGGAACGCCATGAAAATCGCCCTGATCATCGAGAACAGCCAGGCCGCCAAGAGCGACATCGTCCACACGGCCCTGACGACCGTGGCGGAGCCTTTGGGCCATGAAGTGTTCCACTACGGCATGTACACGCCCGACGATAAGGCCTCGCTGACCTATGTCATGAACGGTCTGCTGACCGGCATCCTGCTGAATTCGGGGGCCGCCGATTTCGTCGTCACCGGCTGTGGGACCGGCACGGGTTCGATGCTGGCCGCCAACGCCATGCCGGGCGTCTTCTGCGGTCTGATCATCGATCCGACCGACGCCTTCCTGTTCGGCCAGATCAACGACGGCAACGCCATCGCCATGCCCTACGCCAAGGGCTTCGGCTGGGCCGCCGAGCTGAACCTGCAGGACGTCTATCGCAAGCTGTTCGAGGGCGAACGCGGCCTGGGCTACCCCAGGGAACGTGCCGAGATCATGCGGAAGAACCGGGGCATCCTGAAGGACCTGAAGGCCGTCACCTGCCACGACATGCTGACCGTCCTGAAAAACGTCGATCAGGACCTGCTGAAGGCCGCCGTCGCCGGCGAGCGCTTCCAGGACTACTTCTTCGCCAACGCCACGGACGAAGGCATTCGCGCCTACATCAAGGGCCTCGTTTAAGGCCCGAACCCGAAACGGTCTGAGAGCTTAGCGCACGCCGTCACAACGCCGGCGCCGCCGTCGACTCTCGTACGATCAGCGACGGATCGACCACCGGCTGGACCAGGGTCGCCGGGTCCAGACCGCGCAGGCCGGCGGTCAGCTTCTCTGCGGCCATCCGGCCCATGTCCCGAATCGGCAGGCGCACGGTGGTCAGGTTCGGCCAGACGCGCGAGGCCATCGGCAGGTCATCGAAGCCGACGATCGACAGGTCGCGCGGCACATCCAGCCCCTTGTCGCGGGCGGCCTTCATGACGCCGATGGCCATTTCGTCATTGCCGGCGAAGATGGCGGTGGGCGGCTGATCCATCGACAGCAGGCATTGCGCCGCCTCGACCCCGGATTCGAAGGTATAGGCCCCTTTGCGCGTGTAGGCGTCGTCCAGCGTCAGGCCATGCTCGGCCAGCCCTTCGCGGAACCCCCTGCCCCGCTCGAACGAGGAGCGGAAGGTGTCGGGGCCGGAGATGAAGGCGACGCGGGTGTGGCCCAGTTCCGCCAGGTGCCGCGCCGCCTGTGCGGCGCCGCGATGGTCATGGGTGACCACCATACAGGCCGGCTCGTCCAGCGACACCGAGGCGATGCGGACATAGGGGCAGTCGACCTCCTTCAGGATTTCGATCACCCGGTCGTCTTCCGACACCGACGGCGGCATGACCACGCCGAACAGTTTCTGGCGCACGACGAAGCCGCGCACGTCATCCAGGAAGGTGTCGGAAGCACGGTTGCAGGGGTGGACCACCAGCTCGAGGCCTGATCCCCGCACCCCGTCCAGCACGCCCTGCTGCATGTTCACGACGTAGTTGGGGCTGGGGTTGTCGTAGATCATCCCGACGAGGAAGGACCGCCGGAAGGCCAGTCCGCGCGCCTGCGGATCAGGGGTGAAGCCATGCTCGGCGATGACCGCCTCGACCCGCTTGCGCGTCTCCTCCTTCACGAAGGGAGAGTTGTTGATGACACGCGACACCGTCTTCTTCGACACCTCCGCCAGACGGGCGATGTCGTTGATGGTGGCGGGCTTGCCGCCCGGTCGCCGGGTATCATTCACGCGATTGAGTCTCTCTGGTCGAACACCGTCCTTAGACTGAGCCGGTCGCCCTGTCAGCGTCAGGTATGGTTTCGTGAGGCCGGGCGGTCCAGCACGTCATCCCGCAGCGGCGTCATGAAGCGCAGATCCCAGTCGTCGGGGTTGAAGGGCTTGCGGGTCGCCTCGCGCACGGGCGGATAGCCGCCGACCTCGCGCTCGTGGTCGATAATCTCGCCCCGTCCCTCGGCCACTTCGGCGACCAGAAGCACGTCGCGCATGTCGCGATCCCAGTGTCGGGCGCCCGCCTGCGACAGGACCGAGACCTGGACCTGTTCGGCCGGGATGGGGGTGAGGCCCTCCCACCAGACCGGCGGACGGCGGGTCTCGATGATGCGGGCCGGAGCGGTGGTGTAGCGGCCGAACATGCGGATCGGCTCGCCAACCTGATCCACGGCGATGTTGTCACGGCCATAGTATTCCAGATCGCCCGCCCCGCCGATCATCAGGAAGGCCAGATGGTCGGTCGGGGTTGACGGCCCGGCGCGCAGGACATTGCCGATCGCGGTCATCTTGCCGACCTCATACGGGTGATCCAGCCACTCCTCGGGCGCCAGATTGTAGTGCAGGGCGCGCGGGCCCGGATTGTAGATCAGGTTGTTGACGATGACCCCGTGCACCCCGCCCTTGAACAGCGGGTTCCGCTCCTGATTGTGGGCGTACAGATTGCCGACGATCAGCAGGCCGGTGACGTTGTCGTGGATCAGCGACCCCTTGGAATGCTCGCCCTTGGCATGGGTCGAATAGGCCAGGCTCTCGGCGATCAGATTGTTCGAGAAGGTGATGTTGTGGCTGGTGCCCGCCCGCCACTCCTCGGGCGTCGCGCCGGTGAAGCGGGGTCCGGAGGCGGACAGGTTCTCGTCCGTCCCCCACTCCAGACTGCAGTGATCGACAATGACGTTCCAGGCCGCCTGTGTGGAAATGCTGTCCTCGTCCCAGCCGCTCATCCAGCCCTGTTCGGCCGAGCCGGGACGGACGCGGATGTGCTGGATGATGACGTCATGGCCGCCGATGTCGATGCCGCCCCGGATCAGGGTGACGCCCGGCGAGGGCGCGGTCTGGCCCGCGATGGTGATGAAGGGGTTGGCGATCTTCAGCGTCTTGCGGTTCAGGTCGATAACGCCGCCGACCTCGAACACCACGATGCGCGGACCGTCGGCCTCGATGGCTTCCCGCAGGGAGCCGGGCCCCTCGCTGTCGAGAGTCGTTACGCGAATGATGCGTCCGCCACGCCCGCCGGGGGTCTGCGCGGCCCAGCCCAGCGCGCCGGGGAAGGCCGGAAGCGCGGCTTCGGCCGCCGCGGCCACGGCGGTCTGGGCCAGCGACTGGACAGGGGTTGCGATCGGCAGCAACAGCGCGGCCGCGAGGGCGGCCAGACGGGCGAAGGTCATGTTTCCATCCTGTAGCCTGACCGACTGTGACCGCGGTCTTGAACTGAAAGCGCCGCCGGAAGGGCGTCGCCGGATTCAAATTGACACCGGTTTCCTTCCTGCGCAATGTCCCGCCATAAAGGGGAGGCGGCGTGAGCCACGCACACGATAATTCAAGCGGTTCGCCGATTGCGCGCGCCTTTACGCACGCCCGCCGGACCGCGACCGCCGTCACGGCCTATCCGGGCGTGCAGCCGGATTCGCTGGACGTGGCCTATGCCGTTCAGGACGAGGCCATCGCCCTCTGGCCGGACCGCGTCGCGGGCTGGAAATTGGGACGGGTGAACGCGCCGTGGGACGAACGCTTCGGCGCCGGACGGTTGGCCGGGCCGATCTTCGCGAAGACCGTCCGGACAGCCGTTGACGGCCAGCCGACCCCCTTCGGCGTGATCGAGGGCGGCTTCGCCGCCGTCGAGGCCGAATATGTGCTGGAGCTGGCCGACACCGCGGTGGACCGGGACGGCTGGACCGCCGAAACCGCCGCCGATCTGGTCGGCCGGGTCTTTGTCGGCGTCGAGATCGCAGGGAGTCCGTTCGCGGAGATCAATGGTCACGGCCCCGCCGTCACCGCCTCCGACTTTGGCAACAACGCCGGCCTGATCCTCGGTGCGGAAATCACTGACTGGCGCAACCGCCTGGCGGGCCTGACCTGCACGACCGCGATCGACGGCGAGATCGTCGGGACGGGAGGCGCGGCCTCCATCCCGAACGGCCCGCTCGACTCGCTGGCCTTCCTGCTGAACCTCCTGCATCGCCGCGGTCGTCGACTTGAGGCCGGACAGCTGATCTCGACCGGCGCCGCGACAGGTGTGCATCAGATCTTCGCCGGGTCATCGGCCGTCGCCGACTTCGGCCCGGACGGCCGGATCGCCTGCGTGGCGGTCCCCGCCAGTGGAGCCGACGAATGAGCCTGACCCGCCGCACCCTTGGCCTCGCCGGGATTTCCGGCCTGGGTCTCGCCGCCTGCGCACCGCGTGCGACGGGAGGGCAGACGGTTCTCAACGCCGTCGACGTCCACCCCGCCGACTACCCGACCGTGGCCGCCGTGAAATGGATGGGCGAAGAGCTGGGACGGTTGACCAACGGCCGCATCGGGATCCGCCAGTTTCCCGCCGGACAGCTGGGCACCGAGGACGACTCGATCGGCCTGACCCGGTTTCAAGCGGTGGACATCTGCCGCGTCGCCGTGGCCGCGCTGAACAACGCCTTCCCCGAGACCCGCCTGCTGGCCCTGCCCTATGTCTACCGCGACGTGGCGCATGTGCGGGCTGTGGTCGACGGGCAGATCGGCACCGAGCTTCTGAATGTGTTCGAGGGCCGCGACCTGATCGGTCTGGCCTACTACGACGCCGCGCCGCGCAGCTTCTACAACGTCCGTCATCCGGTGACCGAGCCGGGCCAGATGCGCGGGCTCAAGATGCGCGCGCCCCAGTCGGACATCTTCCTGGATTCGATCAGGGCGATGGGCGCGAATCCGACGCCGCTGACGTTCGGGGCGGTCTTCTCGTCACTGCAGACCCATCTGATCGACGGCGCCGAGAACAACTGGCCCAGCTATCAGTCCAGCCGCCAGTTCGAGGTGGCCCGGTACTGGAGCGAGACCCAGCACTCGTTCTCGCCCGACGCCCTGCTGATGTCGAAGGCCAGCTTCGAGCGCCTGACGTCCGCCGACCGCGAGCTGGTCCGCGACGTGGCCCGCCGCTCGGTCCAGGTCATGCGCGTCGAGTGGGACAGGCGTGAAGCCGCGGCCCGCGCGACCGTTCTGGCCGCCGGGGTGCAGGTGGCGGAGGTCGACAAGGCCGCCTTCGCAGCCACCGTCCGGCCCGTGCTGGACAAGTATCTTTCCGAGCCGCGCCTGCGCGCGCTCCACGAACGTATCGCAGCAGTCGCCTAACGACCGCGCAAAACCCATCGGTGCTCAGGGAGGGGACCGAATGACTGAATCCCGAGGCGGTTTGACCCGCGCGCTCGACGGACTATCCGTCGCCGTCATGGGGCTGGCGGGCGTGGCGCTGGTCGCCATGGCCCTGATCCAGGCCTGGCAGGTTTTCGCGCGCTATGTCCTGAACGACAGCCCCGGCTGGACCGAGCCGCTGGCCCTGCTGTTGATGAGCTTCGCCGTCATGTTCGGGGCCTCGGTCGCGGTGCGGCGCGAGACCCATTTCGCCTTTCAGACCTTCCTGCACGCCCTGCCGGAACGCCCGCAGTGGGCGCTGAAGTCCGTCTCGCGCCTGATCGCGGCGGCGGCGGGCGGCGCCCTGATGATTTTGGGCGGCACGTTGATGATCGACGAGTGGCCGGTGACCATGGCCGGCGCGCCCCTGCCCTCGGGCCTCAAGTTCGCCGGTCTTTGCGTCGGCGGCGCCTTGATCCTGCTGTTCTCGATCGAACGGCTTCTGACCGGCGACTATCGCGCGCCCGACACCACCGAAGCCGGGGACTGACCATGGAGTATATCGTCCTCTTCGGCCTGCTGGCCGTCCTGCTGATGATCGGCGTGCCGGTCGCCTTCTCCCTGCTGGCCGCGACGCTCGCGACCGTGCTGTATCTGGCCCTGCCGCCGATCGTGGTGTTCCAGCAGATGGGGTCGGACATCACGTCCGTGGCCCTGCTGGCCATCCCCCTGTTCATCTTCACCGGCGAACTGATGATGAAGGGCGGCCTGTCCGACCGCATGATCGCGCTGGCCGGTTCGATGGTCGGGCACATCCGTGGCGGGCTGGGTCAGGTGACGGTGGTCGGCTCGACCCTGTTCGGCGGCGTCTCGGGCAGCGCCATCGCCGACGTCTCGGCCATCGGCGGCACCATGATCCCGCAGATGCAGAAGCGCGGCTATGACAGCGACTACGCCGTGAACGTCACCATCTCGGCGGCGCTGGTCGCCCTGCTGGTCCCGCCCTCGCACAACATGATCCTCTACTCGGCCTCGGCCGGGGGCGGGGTGTCGATCTCCGACCTGTTCGCGGCGGGCATTCTGCCGGCGGGCCTGCTGGCGATCTCCCTGATGGTCGTCTCCTATGTGATGGCGCGTCGCCGCGGCTACACGGCCGAGCCCTTCCCCGGCTTCCGTATGGTCCTGACGCGACTGGTCGCCGCCATCCCCGGCCTGCTGCTGGTCGGCCTCATCTTCGGCGGCATCCGGGCCGGCATCTTCACCGCGGTGGAAAGCGCCTCGATCGCCGTGGTCTACGCCACGGTCGTGACCGGACTGGTCTATCGCCACATGACCTGGTCGGCGTTCAAGGCCGCCTGTACGGGCGCGGCCCGGACCTCGGGCGCAGTGCTGTTCATCATCGGCTGCGCGGGCGCCTTCGGATGGCTGATGGCCTATCTGCAGGTCCCGTCGATGATGGTGTCGATGCTGCAGACCCTGACAGACAACCCGATCCTGATCCTGCTGCTGATCAACGTCATCCTGCTGGTGCTCGGCACCTTCATGGACATGGCGCCGCTGATCATCATCTGCACCCCGATCTTCTTGCCGGTGGCCAAGGCCTATGGCGTGGATCCGGTCCAGTTCGGCGTCATCCTTCTGCTCAACTGCGGCATCGGCCTGATCACCCCGCCCGTGGGGTCCGTCCTGTTCGTCGGCAGCGCCATCGCCAAGGTGCCGATGACCCACAGCTTGCGCTCGATCTGGCCCTTCTATCTGGCTTGCACGACGGTGCTGATGCTGGTCACCTTCGTGCCGGCGATTTCGCTGTGGCTGCCCTCGCTGTTGAAATGATCGAACTCCGGGGCCTCAGGCCCGCCGAAGACTGCCGTTGGGACTGCGTCGCCCTGGGCGAGGTCATGCTGCGCCTCGACCCCGGCGAGGGGCGGATACGCACCGCCCGGTCGTTCCAGGTCTGGGAAGGCGGCGGCGAGTACAATGTGGCGCGCGGCCTGCGGAAGACCTTCGGCCTGAGGACCTCGGTGGTCACCGCCTTGCCCCGCACCGAGACCGGAGCCCTGGTCGAGGACCTGATCCTGCAGGGCGGCGTGGCTACGTCCCACATCCTTTGGCGCGACGCGGACGGCGTGGGCCGCAACACCCGGGTCGGGCTGAACTTCACCGAGCGCGGCTTCGGCCCACGCGGGGCGCTGGGGTGCTCGGACCGGGCCAATTCCTCGGCGTCGCAGATCCGGCCCGACGACGTGGACTGGGATCACCTGTTCGGGACCGAGGGCGTACGCTGGCTGCACACCGGCGGCATCTTCGCCGCCCTGTCGGAGGACACCGCCGAGACGACCCTGGCCGCCGTCCGCGCGGCGAAGCGGCACGGCGTCATCGTCAGCTATGACCTCAACTACCGCGCCAGCCTGTGGTCCAGCCATCCGGACCCGGACGCCGCCCGACGCGTGAACCGCGAGATCGCCGGCCTGGTCGACGTGCTGGTCGGCGACGAATACGCCTATGCCGCCTGCCTCGGCATCGAGACCGGGGACCGGCGCACCGACGCCGCCGACAGCCGTCCGTTCGACGCGCTGGTCGGGCGTCTGGAGAAGGCGCTGCCGAATGTGCAGGTTTTCGCCGCGACCCTGAGGGACCCGCTCTCGGCCTCGGTCAATCGCTGGGGTGGGGTGTTGTGGCGGGACGGCGAGCGCTACGCGACGCCGGTGACGGAGGTCGCCGTGCTGGATCGGGTCGGCGGCGGCGACGGCTTCGTCTCGGGACTGGCCTGGGCCTTCATGAGCGGGCTCGGTCCACAAGCGGCGGTCGACTACGGCATCGCCCACGGCGCCCTCGCCATGACCACGCCGGGCGATAACGCCATGACCTCGCTGGCCGAGGTGAGGGGTCTGGTCGAAGGCCGGGGCGCGGCGGCGGTCCGTTAGCGGAACGACTGAGGCTTTGCCGCCACGCTGGATTGCAACGACACGCGTGGCGCGGGAATCAGTTGAACTTCGAAATGCCGTGGGGCAACGTTGCGGCTTAACACCCAAAAATCCTTGAGGAGAGTTCCATGAAGAAAGCTATTGCCGCGGTCACCGCGGGTCTGCTGCTGGTCGCCGGTCAAGCCGTCGCCGCCGGCTCCACCACGGCCGCCGCTCGCGTCGGCGACCGCGTCGGCGCCACCGCTGACGACTCCGCCGAGTTCGCCGGCATCCCGCTTCCCGTTCTTCTGATCGGGACGGCTGTGATCGTCGCCACCGTCGTGGTGGCCACCGATGACGACAGCGAAAGCGACTGATCCAGACCTTCGGCTCTGGCCGGAAGTTCAGCCCCCGTCGCGCAAGCGGCGGGGGTTTTGTTTTTCCGATCCGCCGCTGGATGCGCGGCCACTGGCGGCCCGCCCGGATCCGGTCCACGCTCCCCCCGGACAGAGTCCGGGGAGGGACCGAATGACCGACGCCAGCACCGAAGCGCACAAGGTCGACCGCAGCGACAGGATGGTCATCCTGGCCTCGTCCGTCGGGACGGTGATCGAGTGGTACGACTTTTATCTGTACGGCTCACTGGCGGCGATCATCACGGCCCAGTTCTTCTCGGGCGTGAACGAGACGACCGGCTTCATCTTCGCCCTGATGGCCTTCGCCGCCGGGTTCGCTGTGCGGCCGTTCGGGGCGATCTTCTTCGGGCGGCTGGGCGATCTCTGGGGACGGAAGAACACCTTCCTGGTGACCATGCTGCTGATGGGGCTGTCGACCTTCGTGGTCGGGCTGCTGCCGTCCTACGCCGTCATCGGCGTCGCGGCGCCGATCATTCTGGTGCTGATGCGGCTGGTGCAGGGACTGGCGCTGGGCGGCGAGTACGGCGGCGCGGCCACCTATGTCGCGGAACATGCCCCGCCCGGAAAGCGCGGCTTCTACACCTCCTTCATCCAGATCACCGCGACCGCCGGCCTGATGCTGAGCCTGCTGGTGATCCTCGGTGTGCGCTCGGTCATCGGTGAGGAGGCGTTCAGGGACTGGGGCTGGCGCATCCCCTTCCTCGTCTCGATCCTGCTCCTGGGCGTGTCGCTGTGGATCCGGCTGAAGCTGGCCGAAAGCCCGGCGTTCGCTCGTATGAAGGCCGAGGGCAAGGGCTCGACCACGCCGCTGAAGGACAGCTTCGGCAAATGGCCCAATCTGAAACTTGTCCTGCTGGCCCTGTTCGGTCTCGCCGCCGGTCAGGCCGTGGTCTGGTACACCGGCCAGTTCTACGCCCTGTTCTTCCTGGAGAAGACGCTCAAGGTCGATCCGGCGCTGGCCAATGTGCTGATCGCCATCTCCCTGGCGCTGGCGACGCCCTTCTTCGTCTTCTGGGGCTGGCTGTCGGACAAGGTGGGGCGCAAGCCCATCATCCTGATCGGCTGCCTGCTGGCGGCCCTGACCTATTTCCCGCTGTTCCACGCCCTGACCGGCGCGGCCAATCCGCGGCTGGCGGCGGCGACCGCGAGTTCGCCCGTCGTCGTGGTCGCCGATCCGGCCGACTGCGCCTTCCAGTTCGATCCCGTGGGCAAGACGGTCTTCGACAGCTCGTGCGACATCGCCAAGAGCTATCTGGCCAAGGCAGGCGTCACCTATGAGACGGTTGCCGCGCCGCCCGGCGCGGTGGCTGAGGTTCGGATCGGCGCGCGGGTCATCCCGGGCGCGGCCGACCCGGCCGGCAAGGCGGACTGGGAAAAGGGCCTCGGCGCCGCCCTATCCGCCGCCGGCTATCCGGCCAAGGCCGACAGCGCCCTGGTCAACAAGCCGCTGGTGGTCGGCATCCTGTTCGTGCTCGTGCTGTATGTGACCATGGTCTACGGCCCCATCGCTGCGGCTCTGGTGGAGATGTTCCCGACCCGGGTGCGCTACACCTCGATGTCCCTGCCCTATCACATAGGCAACGGCTGGTTCGGCGGCTTCCTGCCAACGACGGCCTTCGCCATGGTCGCCGCCACGGGCAACATCTACTACGGCCTCTGGTATCCGATCGTCGTGGCCCTGCTGACGGTGGTGGTCGGCGGCCTGCTGATCAAGGATCGCAAGGACGTGGACATCCATGAGTGATCTCGGGGCGTTCCTGACGGCATCCACGGCCGGGTTCCTGCTGCCGCTGTTCCTGCATTTCGGCTGGATCGTGGGCCTCTATGCGGCCCTGACGGCGGCCCGGCTTGTGGTGGTGAAACGCGGGCTGGCGGCGAAGAACGACTTCGCGCGCGCCGACGGTGATCCGCCGCTTTCAGCCCGTCTGCAGCGCAATCTGGCCAACCAGTTCGAGGCTCCGCCCTTCGTCTGGATCGCCGCCATCCTGCTGATCCTGACCTCGAACGTCACGGCTTGGGACATCGCGGCGGCGTGGGTCTTCCTGATCGGCCGGATCATCCACACCCTGGTCCAGTTGACCGGCGACAATGTCGCCCTGCGCGGTCAGGTCTTTGTCATCAACTTTTTGGGCCTGCTCTGGCTCATGAGCCACGCCTTCCTCGCCGTAGTGGGCATCGCCGTCCCGGGCATGAACTGAGCGCCCCCTGACGCACGTTCGCGGCAGTCGGAATGTCCCATCTTGTCACTGCGGGATGGACCGGGCTTCCGGCTTGCTGTTCGGTGGGCCCGTTCGCGGCTCGACCCGGGAACGGGGCGCGTGGCCTGAAGAGAAGATGGAGTGAGGAACGCCGTGACCGAAGGCCCTGATCTGTATCCCGTGCCGTCCGAATGGGCGCAGCGCGCGCGCATGACGGCGCACGGCTATGACACCGCCCGCGTCGCCGCGCGCGAAATGCCGGACGCCTTCTGGGCGGAGCAGGCGCGGCGCGTCGACTGGATGACCAGTCCGACCCTCATCAAGGATGTCTCGTTCAACAAGGAAGACTTCCGCATTCGCTGGTTCGCGGACGGCATCCTGAACGTCGCCTGGAACTGCCTGGACCGGCATCTGGCCGACCGTGGAGACGAGACCGCGATCCTCTGGGAAGGCGATGAGCCGACCGAGTCCGGCAAACTGACCTATCGCGAACTGCACGCCGAAGTCTGCCGGATGGCCAATGTCCTAAAGGACATCGGCGTCATCAAGGGCGACCGCGTCACCCTGTATCTGCCGATGATCCCCGCCGCCGCCGTGGCCATGCTGGCCTGCGCCCGGATCGGGGCCATTCACTCGGTCGTCTTCGGCGGCTTCTCGCCCGACAGTCTGGCGGGCCGGATCGAGGATTGCGGCTCCAAGGTCGTCATCACCACCGACGAGGGCGTGCGCGGCGGCAAGCGCATTCCGCTGAAGGCCAACGTCGACGCGGCCCTCAAGAAGGTGGAGGTCAGCAAGGTGCTGGTCATCCGTCACACCGGCGCGGACGTGCCGATCGTGGCCGGGCGCGACGTCCGCTACGAGGAGGCCAAAACCAGGGTCGCCGAGGACTGCCCCTGCGAGCCGATGAACGCCGAGGATCCGCTGTTCATCCTCTACACCTCGGGCTCGACCGGGAAGCCCAAGGGCGTGCTGCACACCACCGGCGGCTATCTGTTCTGGGCCGCGTGGACGCACGAGCTGGTGTTCGACTACCGCCCCGGCGAGGTCTTCTGGTGCACAGCCGACGTGGGCTGGGTCACGGGCCACAGCTATTGCGTCTATGGCCCGCTGGCCAATGGCGCGACGACCCTGATGTTCGAAGGCGTGCCCAACTATCCCGACAGCAGCCGCTTCTGGCAGGTCGTGGACAAGCATCAGGTCGAGATCTTCTACACCGCCCCGACCGCGCTGCGGGCGCTGATGCGCGAGGGTGACGGGCCGGTGAAGTCGACCAGTCGCCGGTCGCTGCGTCTGCTGGGGTCGGTCGGCGAGCCGATCAATCCCGAAGCGTGGCGCTGGTATCACGAGGTCGTGGGCGAAGGGCGCTGCCCCATCGTGGACACCTGGTGGCAGACTGAGACCGGCGGCATCCTGGTCTCGCCCCTGCCCGGCGCGACCGACCTGAAGCCCGGCTCGGCGACCAAACCCCTGCCGGGCGTCGAGCTGCAACTCGTCGACGCCGACGGCGTGGTGCTGGAGGGCGCGACCTCGGGCAATCTGGTCATCACGGACAGCTGGCCCGGCCAGATGCGCACGGTCTGGGGCGATCACCAGCGCTTCTTCGACACCTATTTCAGCGCCTATCCGGGCAAGTATTTCACCGGCGACGGCTGCCGCCGCGACGCGGACGGCGACTACTGGATCACCGGTCGGGTGGACGACGTCATCAACGTCTCGGGCCACCGGATGGGCACGGCCGAGGTCGAGAGCGCCCTGGTCCTGCACGACGACGTGGCCGAGGCCGCCGTCGTCGGCTTCCCGCACGACATCAAGGGCCAGGGCATCTACGCCTACGTCACCCTGAACAAGGGCGTCGAGCCGACCGACGACCTGCGCAAGGTGCTGGTCGCCCACGTCCGCAAGGAAATCGGCCCCATCGCCGCGCCCGACGTCATCCAGTGGGCCCCGGGCCTGCCCAAGACCCGGTCAGGCAAGATCATGCGACGAATTCTGAGAAAGATCGCCGAGGGCGACATCGGCGCGCTGGGCGACACCTCGACCCTGGCGGACCCTGGGGTGGTGGAGGAGTTGGTCGACGCAAGGCGCGCGTTGCGCTAGCACTCGCGGCGTGGGGCGGGAAAAGCGCGTCGTCGGACGACGGATCGCGCGTGTTCAGCCCGACGATCAGGAACTTGGCAACGGTGTTGCATGACGACCCAGACTGACAATATCCAGACTGACAAGATGACTTTCGAGGGCGTTCAGTGCCTCCGGTTCCTCGCTGCGTTTGTCGTGGTTATCATTCACTCGACCTTCTACGCCGGACGGCTGGACCCCAGCATCGACGTCTGGCATCGCGGCGCGACCGGCGTGGACATCTTCTTCGTCATCAGCGGCTTCGTGATGTACGTCTCGTCCAAGAGCCTTACCGACCGGACCGATGGCTGGCGGACCTTCGCCATGAGACGGATCGTCCGCATCGTCCCGCTTTACTGGCTTTTGACCACCGTCAGCGTGGGGGTGGCGTTGGCAGTGCCGGCCTTGGTCCAGAACGGCGATCTGAGCTTGGCCTATATCATCAAGTCCTATCTGTTTATCCCGGCAGAGGCCGCGCCGGGTCACTACGAGCCTGTCATGGGCGTGGGCTGGACGCTTAATTTCGAGGCCTTCTTCTACGCGATCTTCGCCTTGGCGCTGCTGCTCCGAACGAACATCGTCGCCACCGTTTCCGCTGTCCTGATCCCCTGCGTGATACTGTCGTTCTTCAAGACGCCTGAATGGCCGGACTTCGCCTTCTATTTTAAGCTTGAGACGCTGGAGTTCCTGGCCGGCATCCTGATCGCCCGGTATGCGTCGAGAGGCACAATCCCTTGGCCGGCAGCGGCGAGCGCACTCGTCATCGGCCTTGTCTCGATCCTGTTCATCCCTTGGCCGGTATTCCCCGGAAGTCAGATTTTCATCGTGCTGTCCGCCGCCCTGATCGTTTGGGCAACAGTGATGCTGGAGCGGCCGATGCAAGGACGCTGGCCCCGCGCCCTGATGTTCCTCGGCGGCGCGTCCTACTCCCTCTATCTCATCCACTCGATGGTCGGACCGTTCGCCCCCAAGATACTTTCTATCCTTGGCGTCCAGTCGGGTATCGTATCGATCTTGCTCAGCCTCACCCTGTCCCTGATCGCCGCGGTGATCTGTTATGTCATGGTCGAGCGTCCCATGACGCGGTTCCTTTCGCGCCTGACCGGCCGAAAGAATGTCCAGAACGAGGTCAGCGTCGCCAAGGTCTGAGCTACGTTCCGTGCTCCGCAACCACGGTGTGCAGGCGGGCTTGGGATGATATGGAGCCAGCCGCGCTCCCGCGCGCCGGAACGGTGAACAGAAAAGCCTTGCCTGAATGTCAGACCTGACCGCCCCCTCCCCCGTCGTCCAGATCACCCCGCCCCGCTTTGGCGATGCGCGGGGCTGGTTTTCGGAAACCTATTCGGACGCGCGGGCCGCCGCGGCGGGCATCCGCGTGCGCTTCGTGCAGGATAACCAGTCCTTTTCGGCCGCCGTTGGCACTGTGCGTGGCCTTCATTTCCAGCGACCGCCGCACGCCCAGGCGAAACTGGTGCGATGCGTGCGTGGCTCGATCCGGGACTATGCCGTCGATATCCGCAAGGGCTCGCCGACCTACGGCCAGCACGTCGCCGCTGACCTGACGGCGGCGGGGGGTGAGCAGCTGTTTGTGCCCGTCGGCTTCGCGCACGGGTTCGTCACCCTCGAGGACGACGTCGAGATCGCCTACAAGGTCTCGGATGTCTACGCGCCCGATTGCGACGACGGACTGATCTGGAACGATCCCCTTCTGGCGCTGGACTGGCCCCTACCCGACAGCGGGCCAGTGCTTTCCGGCAAGGACATGACCCTGGGCGCCTTCCAGGACTTCGACAGCCCTTTCACCTACGATGGACGCCCCCTGCGTCCTCTGGACTGAGTTCTCTCGGACATCGAAATGCGAATTCTCGTCACCGGCGGCGCCGGATTCATCGGTTCGGCGCTCGTACGCAGGCTGATAGAGCACAGCGATCACGAGGTGCTCGTGTTCGACAAGCTCACCTATGCAGGTGTGCTGTCATCGCTCGCGCCGGTCGCCCAGATCCCGCGCTACGCCTTCGTCAGGGGAGACATTTGCGACGCCGAGGCTGTGGCGCAGGTCCTGGCTGACTTCCGTCCGCAAGTCGTCGCCCACCTCGCCGCCGAGAGCCACGTGGATCGGTCGATCGACGGGCCCGCCGCCTTCATCCAGACCAACCTGGTCGGAACCTTCGTCATGCTGGACACGGTGCTCGGCTACTGGCGGGGCCTTCCGGAGCTGGAGCGGAAAGCCTTCCGATTCCACCACATCTCGACAGACGAGGTATTCGGCAGCCTCGGCGACGAGGGGCTGTTCACCGAGACCACCGCCTATGACCCGCGCTCCCCCTATTCGGCTTCCAAGGCCGGTTCGGACCATCTGGTCCGCGCCTGGGGGCACACCTATGGGCTGCCGGTCCTGATCACCAACTGCTCAAACAATTACGGGCCCTATCACTTCCCTGAAAAGTTGATCCCGCTGATCATCATTCGGGCGCTGAACGGCGAGCCCCTGCCCGTGTACGGCGATGGTTCAAACGTGCGGGACTGGCTCTTCGTGGAGGATCATGCCCTAGCGCTTCAGATGGTGTTCGAAACCGGAGAACCCGGGCAGACCTACAATATTGGCGGCAACGCGGAGCGCCGTAACATTGACGTCGTGAACACGATCTGTGCCGTGCTGGACCAGCTCCACCCAAGGCCGGACGGCGTTGGCTACGCCGGGCAGATAACCTTCGTGGCCGACCGTCCCGGGCACGACCAGCGCTATGCGATCGACGCCTCAAAGATTCGCGACCGCCTCGACTGGACACCGTCCGTCACGTTTGAACAGGGGATCGAACGGACTGTTCGTTGGTACCTGGAGAACAGCGAATGGTGGGGTGACATCCTTGGGTCGCGATACGCGACGGAAAGGCTGGGCGTTCATGGCGGCGGCTGAACTGCGGCATATCCTCATCACGGGTGGGCGGGGACAACTGGGCCTCGAGCTCACGGCGGCCGCTTGGCCCACGAACGTGGTGTTGCATGCGCCCAGCCGGGCCGAGCTCGACCTTGAGGTTCCGGGCGCCGTCGAGGCGGCCTTTGCGACCACGCCGTTCGCCGCCGTGATCAACGCCGCAGCCTATACCGCCGTCGACCGGGCCGAGGCCGAGGTAGCGAAGGCATTCAGCGCCAATGCCCAAGGCCCTGCCTTGCTGGCCGACGCAACCCGAGACCGTGGTATCCCCCTCCTCCATGTCTCGACCGATTATGTGTTTGATGGCCTCGCCGACCGTCCGTACACGGAGGACGACGCCGTTCAGCCAATCAACGTTTACGGGGCGTCCAAACTGGCCGGGGAACTGGCGGTGCTGAAAGGCAATCCGCGCTCGGCCGTGGTGCGAACGGCTTGGGTGCTGAGCTCCCATCGGCAGAACTTTCTGCGGACCATGCTCCGGCTTGCGACCACACGGCCCGAGCTGGGCGTGGTCGATGATCAACGGGGTTGCCCCACCTCGGCCGCCGATCTCGCCGAGGCCCTGCGGACAGTGGCCCTGCGCATGATCGACGACCGGGACGCGCCGACGGGCCTCTACCATTTCGTCAACGGCGGCGAGACCAGTTGGGCGGGACTGGCGCGGCACATCTTCGCGGAAAGCGGCCGCGCGGGCGGCCCGGCCACGGCGGTTAGGCCTGTCACAACGACCGAATATCCTACGCCGGCGAAGAGGCCGCGAAACTCCAGATTATCGACGGCGCGCATCACGAGGGATTTCGGCGTCCAGCCTAGACAGTGGGAGGACGCCGTGTCGAAGATTGTCGCGGAACTGCGCGAGAAGGGCTTTTCTCAATGAAGGGTATTATTCTGGCCGGGGGATCGGGTACGCGACTGCACCCCATGACCATGGTGACATCGAAGCAGTTGCTGCCGGTCTACGACAAGCCGATGATCTACTATCCACTGTCGACGCTGATGCTGGCCGGCATTCGGGAAATCCTGATCATCTCGACGCCGCGCGATGTGCCCAGCTTCGAGGCTCTTCTGGGTGACGGATCTCAGTGGGGTATCGACATCCGCTATGCAGTGCAGCCCAGCCCGGACGGACTGGCGCAGGCTTACATTATCGGGGCCGACTTCGTCGCGGGTGAACAATCCGCGCTCATTCTCGGTGACAACATCTTCCACGGCGCCGACCTGACTGGCCTGTTCGGTCAGGCCCTCACCGCTACAGAGGGGGCGACGGTCTTCGCCTATCATGTCAACGATCCGGACCGGTACGGAGTGGTCGAGTTCGACGACGCCATGCGCGCGCTTTCGATTGAGGAGAAGCCGGCGCGGCCTCGCTCGAACTGGGCGGTCACCGGACTGTATTTCTACGACGGCGAGGTCGTAGACATCGCCCGCAGCCTTAAGCCGTCGGCGCGCGGCGAGCTCGAGATCACCGATGTCAATCGCGTCTACCTCGAGCGCAACGCCCTGAGCGTCCAGATCATGGGTCGAGGCTATGCCTGGCTGGACACGGGCACGCCCGAAAGCCTGCTGGAGGCTGGCGAATTCGTCCGGGTTCTGGAAAAGCGCCAAGGCTTTAAAATCGCGAGTCCGGAGGAGATCGCCTTCCGCCAGGGCTTCATCGACGCGGGTCAGCTGGAGCATCTGGCTGAAAAGCTAGGTAAATCGCCCTACGCAGGGTATGTTAGAAACCTAACGGTTCAGCGCTGACCTTCGGGACGAACGCCTACCTCAGCTGAAACATCACGCCTGCTCATCCCGGTTCGCCTCGTCATGCCGGCCAAAAGACATCTGCATTCCGATATGGTCGATCTCAGCGCTCTTCACGACGACCGGCCAATGACACGCCCGCCCAACCCGGAGCTGTCGGAAATCTCGTGGATGCTGCTGGCGCCCGCGGCGGTGCTCAGCTTCCTTATCCTGCCTCACGTCTACGGTGGCTTGGTCTTCGGTCCGGGCTATGTGGCGGCGTTCAAGGGGCCGGTGCTGAGCTTCATGGTTCTGAACGCTTGCGCCAACATGCTGGTGGTCGCGACTTCGCTACGGCTAAAGGAGCGACTGGACCGTAAACTGGCCATGGTGCTCACGCGTATCGTGCTCATCCACGGTGCCCTGGCTTTCTTCATTCTGTTGGCGCACCAGTTCCACTCCAACCAGGTCATGCTGTTGTCGGTCAGCGCCTCGCTGGCGCTCGGCCCGATCTTCATGTTCATCGAGCATCGTCGTCGGGCGCCGAAGGTCGCGGTGCTGGACACCGGCCGTGAGCCGCTGGGCGAACGGGAGGCCAGGTTCGACTACATTACCAACCCGTCCCAGGACCTGCGCCGTTACGACGTCGTCCTGACGCCTGAAATGGGCGCGCTCCCGAACGAATGGGCGATCGCGATCACGCGGGCCACTCTCTCCGGCACGCCGGTTCGGCATCTCGCCGAGTTTACGGAAGAGGCCAACGGGATCGTCTCCATCGATCATTTCGACGTCGATCACCTGCCGCTGGGCGGGCTGACCTCCTACCGCACCCGCAAGCGGCTGGCCGATATCGGCATTGTACTGATGACCGCGCCCGCTACGATTCCCCTCCTGCTGGTCGGCGCCCTGCTGGTCCGCGTGACCATGGGTGGGCCGGTGATGTTCATTCAGGAACGGACAGGCCTCGGCGGCGAACCGTTCCGCATGTATAAGCTGCGCACCATGCGCCCCGCCCGCGATGGCGATAACGTCAAGACAACCAGCACCAACGACCCTCGCATAACCCGTGTGGGCTACTGGCTGCGGCGCTTCCGGATCGACGAGTTGCCGCAACTGCTGAACGTCCTGCAGGGCGACATGAGCATCATCGGCCCGCGGCCCGAATGGACAGTCCTGGCGCAACGCTATGCCCGCGACCTGCCGGTCTACGCCTATCGCCACCTAGTCCGGCCCGGAATCACGGGATGGGCCCAGGTCCGGGGCGGCTACGCCGGCGACCTCGCTGAAACCCGGACCAAGGTCGGTTACGACCTGTTCTACATCAAGAACCTGTCCTTCTCGCTCGATGTGCAGATCATCCTTCGGACGGTCTGGACCCTGTTGTCCGGCAGCGGCGCGCGCTGAGGTCGTCATGATTGGACCTTCCGAAGCCGAGCCGGAGCTCGTCGAGAGGCTCTTCGATGCGTCGTCCACGTCCGCGCACATCGCGCTGGCCCGTACGGTCTACGACACCCCGGCGACGACCGACCCCGACCATTGGAACTGGAAGCACGGCACCCCGCCCTGCGGACCATCAGAAGTCGTGGCGCTGCGATCCGGAGACCGGCTGGTCGGGCGGACCCTGCGGACCCGCAAACCGTTCCGACTGGCCGCCGACACGGTGATTGAGGGCGCCACCATCGCCGATTTCGTCATCGATCCGGCCTATCGCCGCGCGGACCGTACGGTCCGGGTTATCCGCGCCGGCTCCCGGCTGGAGGGTGAGGGGATTATTCTTCACGGCTCGAACGAAATGAGCGATCCGCTCTATCGCAAGCTGTTCAAGTATCCGCTGGTGTTCGAACTGAAATCCGCAGTGTTTCCGTTGCGACTTCGGGGCGCGCTGTCAAAAGTCACCGGCCGGGACCTCGGCTTCCTCGATGTCCTGACCATACCGTGGCGCCTGTTGGCCAGGGCAGTCGGCGCGATTGCCGCCAAGCTCTGCGGCGTGCAAGTGACCGAAGGCCTGCCATCCGACCCGGAGGTCGAGGCCATGCTGCAGGCGTTCCGGTCCGGCGCCGGTCCGCATTTCGAACGCGATCTGGCATTCATCAACTGGCGTTTCAGGACCGGGCCGCTCTTCAACGCGCGCCTGTACAGCATCCGCGTCCACGGCGTGTTTCGCGGCTATCTCGCAATGCGAGCCGTCGAGGTGGACGGCTTTCGGTTTGAGGTCGTCGTGGACGCCGCCCACGATCTGACCCTCAGCGCCGGCCAGTTGCTCGCCGTCCGTCTCGCGATGATCGGACGCGCGGCGCGCACAAGCGCCGACGGCGTGTTCGTCATGGCCAATTTCGGCAACCCCGTCCTTCGGAAACTGTTCGGAGCCCCGCTGATCCCGGTTCCTGACCGGGCGCTGAAGCACCCCACTCCGATCTTCGCGCACGTCCGGATCGACCGGGAAAACCGCTTGAAAGCCCTCGGCCGAACCTTCATGACACTTGCTGACATCGACTATCTCTGAGGACCGCCGCGATGAGCTCCATCCAGCTGATCTATGACGCAATCGACGCTGTGAACGAGCAGATCGTCGACGGCCCCTCGATCAAGAAAGCTCCCGACACCTCGCTGCTCGGCGACAACAGCACCGTGGACTCGCTGACGCTCGTCAACCTCGTCGTCGCGGTCGAGGAACTGATCCACGACCGCCTCGGGAAGACGCTTACCCTGATCGACGAGGAAACCTTCACGGACGAGAGCCGCCCCCTGGCGACCGTGCAGTCGCTGGCGAACTTGGTGGACAAGAAGCTTGGCGACTGAGACGCGGCCCGCGATCCTCGTCAGCGGCGCCAGCCGGGGGCTGGGCCGTCAACTCGTCGAGTCTTTCAGCGTCCGGGGCGATCTGGTGGTCGGCCTGGCTCGATCCGCCTCGACCTTCGACCATCCGAACTACATCCATCATCAGGCCGATGTGACGATCGAGGCTGAGGTGAAGGCGGTGATGGCCGCCTTGGCCGGACATGGCCTTCATCTTGAAACCTGCATCAACAACGCCGGCATCGCCGCGGGCGGTCTGGCCCTGATGACGAGCGCGAACACCTTCTCCGACGTCCTGACGGCCAACCTCGTCAGCGCGTTCGTCGTCTCGCGAGAGTCCCTGAAATTGATGAAGCGCCGCAAGTTCGGTCGCATCATCAACATGTCGTCGATCAACGTTCCTCTCGCGAGCGCCGGGGGGTCGGCCTACAATGCCTCCAAGGCGGGAGTGGAGGCGATGGCTCGCACGTTGGTCAACGAAATCAGCGCTCACGAAGACATCACGATCAATACGCTGGGCCTGTCCATCGTCGCGGGATCCGGAATGGCCGAAGCGCTTTCCGCGACAGCGGCCGCGGCCAAGACGGCTCATCTGCCGCGTCCCGCTTTGCTGCAGATCGAAGAGATCGTGCACGCGATCGACTTCCTGCGCTCTCCGTCCGCCCGTAATTTCAGCGGGCAGACCCTCTATTTCGGCGGCGTCGGATGAGTGCGAAAATCCTGACGCTGACCACCGGACCGTTCCGACAGAACGGCTATGTCGTCGTGGAAGACGGTCAGGCGATCATCATCGATCCGGGCAGCGACGGTGAACTCTTCCTGGAGGCGGCGAGATCGGCGGGCGCGGAGATCGCCGCGATCATAAACACCCACGGCCATTTCGATCACATCGGCGGCGTCCAGGAGATCGTCGAGGCGACCGGCGCGCCCTTCTATCTGCACAGCGGGGACCACGCCCTGGTTCGCCGCGCAAATCTTTATAAGCTCCTGTTCCAGGCCAGCGCTCCGATCCGCACGCCAACCGATATGATCGACCTGTCCGTTCAAGACGCACGATTGACCCTCGGCGCACAGGAGGCGGAGTGGTTTTCAACGCCGGGTCATACCGCAGGGTCGGTCTGCATCCGCATCGGGGACGCCCTGTTCACTGGAGATACGGTCTTGTCGCGCGGCCCCGGTCGGGCAGATCTGCCGGGCGGAAACACCGCCGACCTGGCCGCCAGTCTGAGTCGACTCGCTACACTTCCCCCGGCTCTGACCGCCTATCCGGGGCACGGACGTCCGGGGCCGCTGGCGACCCTGCTGGCCGGGGCCACCGGCAAGAAGGAGGCCCTGCATGACGGCGGGCATTGAAGCGATCGCCTATGCGCTGGGCAGCGACGTCCTGACCAACGAGATGCTTGCGGCCCGGTATCCCGAATGGGATGTCGCCCGGCTGGAGGGCAAGACCGGCGTGGTCTCGCGGCCGATCGCCGCCGAGGGGGAGACGGCGTTGGACCTGGGCGAACGCGCCTGCCTGCTGCTGGACGAACGCGGCCAGCTTCAGCCCGAGACGATCGATGCGTTGATCTTCTGCACCGAGACGCCGGACCATCCCATTCCGCCGAACGCCTGTGTCCTGCACGGACGGTTGAAGCTCCGGTCGGCAGTGATCGCGTTCGACATCACCCTGGCCTGTTCGGGCTATACCTACGGTCTGCTTTTGGCCAGGAGCCTGATCGCGGGCGGGGCGGCGCGTCGGGTCCTGCTGGTGACGGGCGACACCTATTCCCGCCTGATCCACGACCGGGATCGTGCGACGCGCTCGCTGTTCGGCGACGGCGCGGCGGCGACCGTTGTGTCCGCCGCAGCGCCCGGGCTGCGTATCCTCGATGTGGAAGCCTGCACCGCCGGGAGCCAGTACCACCGCTTCATCGTTGAAGCGGGCGGCGCCCGTACGCCGAAGACCGAAGACACCGCAAGCGAGTATACTGACCGTAGCGGCAATATACGCACCAAGGAAAACATCGAAATGGATGGCCTTGGCGTGCTGTCCTTCTTCAACTCGACGATCCCGGGCGCAGTCCGGACCTTGCTGGCCCGGCATGGCCTCGCCGTGGAAGACGTCGACAGGTTCGTCTTCCATCAGGCCAGCCATGTGGCGCTGGACGGTATCCGCCGCGCCTTGGCGATCCCACCCGACCGCTTCGTGTCCAACCTGTCGCAGACCGGCAATCTCGTGTCGGCATCCATCCCCGTGGCTCTCGCGCAGTCGCTCGAGGCCGATCCCCTGCCCGCCGGAGCCAAGGTGGTGCTCTGCGGTTTCGGCGTCGGCCTGTCCTGGGCCACAGCGCTCGTTGAAGTCTGAACTGTTTGAATGACCCACATCGATTTCATCAAGGAAGAACTGGACCGCGTGGGCGATGCAGCCGCACTCGGATTCCAGGAACGGACGGTCTCTGGTGGCGCCCTGCTCGAAGAGATCGACAAGAATGCGCTCTGGCTCGTTGATCAGGGCATCAAACCCGGCGACGCCGTAGTTCTGGTCGGCGACTTCAGCATCGATTCAGTCAGTCTGATGCTGGCCCTGATCAACATGGCGGCGATCACCATCCCCGTGACGCCAGCGACGCTGCGCAACGTCGAAGATCAGATGGACGCTATCCAGCCTGATCACATTATCGACGTGTCCGGCGGCGGCCGCACGTTACAGACGCTATCTCCGGACGGCGCCAACGCGCACTACGTCACCATTCGCGAGCGCGGTTTGCCAGGGCTGGTTCTTTTCACGTCGGGATCGACCGGGAAGCCCAAGGCGGTTGTGCACGACTATGCGAAGCTGCTTTCAAAATTCCGGGCGAAGCGGTCGGCGATGATCACGCTGAACTTCCTGCTGTTCGACCATTGGGGCGGCTTGAATACCCTGCTGCACAGCCTCGCCAACGGCTCGCTGCTCGTCCTGCCGGAAAACCGCAAGCCGGACGATGTGTGCGCGCTCATCGAGCGCTACGGCATCGAACTGCTGCCGGCGACGCCCTCGTTCCTGAACATGCTGTTGATCAGCGGCGCAGCCGATCGGCACGACCTGTCGAGCCTTAAAGTGATCTCTTACGGCGCGGAGCCCATGCCCGCGAGCACCCTGGCCCGGCTGCGCGAAACCTTCCCGGACATCGACCTGCGCCAAACCTACGGCATGATCGAACTGGGCGTGTTGCGAGCCAAATCCCGGGATGACGGCTCCTTGTGGGTGAAGCTGGGCGGCGAAGGTTACGACCTGCGGGTGGTGGATGACATGCTCCAGATCAAGGCTGACGCGGCTATGCTGGGCTACATCAACCACGAGTCCCCGATCACGGAGGACGGCTACTTCAAGACGGGCGACCTGGTCGAACAGGACGGCGATTACCTGAAGATCCTGGGTCGCAAGTCGGACCTGATCAACGTCGGTGGCCAGAAGGTCTATCCTGCGGAGGTGGAGACTATTCTGCTGGACGTGCCCGGCGTGATCGACGCCTCGGTCTATGGTCAGCCTCACGTGATGCTGGGCAAGATCGTCTGCGCCCGGGTGGTCGTGCCGCCCGAGACAGACGAGGCCGAAATGCGCAAGACCATCAAGCGCTACTGCGGCGAGCGGATGCAGCCCTATATGGTGCCCGTGCGGATCGAGTTTGAACCTGACACGCTTCAGAACCACCGCCTGAAACGCCAGCGCCTGTAGCGTCCGCCTTCGTCTTTACCCTCACCGCGCCTCGTGCGATGCGCGCCCTCCCTGCAGCACGGTTCCTCACACGTCATGATCACAGTCGGGATTATCGGAACGCGCGGCATTCCAAACGGGCACGGCGGGTTCGAGCGGTTTGTCGAGCTTTTGGTTGATGACGCCCGTTGGGGCGACACGGAGGTGCGGTTCAAGGTCTTCGGCGAAGCAGCGGACCGCGAGTACAATCCGTGGACCGATCTGCGCGACGTCGGCTTCACCAAGAACGAGCGCCCGTTCTGGTATTATTTCCGCTCTGCGATGCTGGCGACCGAAGAATGCGACATCGTCCTGTGTTGCGGCGTCGCGCTGTCGATCTTCTCGTTCTGGCCGCCCCTCCATGGGAAGGCGCTGGTCATCAATCCGGATGGCTGCGAATGGCGCCGGACGAAATGGTCTCTGCCGGGCCGTCTGGCCGTGAGGATGATGTACCTGCCCGCGCTGCTCGCCGCCCGTCGGGTGGTGATCGACGCTGAGGCCCTGCGCGAAGATTTCAACCTCGGGCCCAAGGCCTGGTACATTCCCTACTCAGCACCGGAACCGACTGTCTCGCCGATGCCGGACGAAGCTCGTGACGCCTTGGACCTGCACCGCCCTTACATGCTGGTGGTGGCGCGGCTGGAGCCCGAGAATAACGTGCAGGCGATCGTCCAGGCCTTCGCGGCGCTGGACCAGACAGAGGTCGACCTGATCGTCGTCGGGGGCAAAACGACTCCCTTTTACGAGTCCGGCCTGAAGGGCTGGGAACGGGACAACATCCGCTTTGTCGGACCGATCTACGACCAGGATCGCCTGAACCAGCTACGATCCAACTGCATTGCCTACATGCACGGCCATTCGGTGGGCGGAACCAACCCGTCGCTGCTGGAAGCGCTGGCGACGGTCACCGGCGAACTGATTTGCCACGACAACAAGTACAACCGCGAGGTGGCGGGAAACAACGCATCCTATTTCCGGGACGTCCCGCACCTTAGCCAGTTGATGAATTCTGTTCTATCCTCCGACGCGCGGGCGTCCTGGAACGGCCGCGCGCCCGTGCGCGATGTCCGTTTCCACCCCGACACGATTTTCAACCGGTATCTTGAGTTCTTCAGAAGCACCCATGCAGCTCGTTAACTCGTTCGACGTCGAGCCCTGGTGGACCTCGACCCCGGCCTGCATCGACCCGTCCGAATGGGGAACGATGTCCGACCGGAGCGAGGCGCCTATGCACGCCTATCTGGACCTGTGCGACGAGGCGGGGGTCAAGAGCACCTTCTTCTTCATCGGATGGTATGCGAAGAATTTTCCCGCGATGGTCCGCGAAGTGGTCGCCCGCGGCCATGAGATCGGTTGCCACTCCCTGACCCATGAGGACATCGACACACTCACGACAGCGGAGTTCCGCGAAAACACGATCCAGGCGAAGGCCATGATCGAGGATGCGGCGGGCATCGGCATCGACGCCTATCGCGCCCCCTGCTTCAGCTTCCCCCCGGCCCGGACGCGGGAGCTGCTCAGCGAGTTGGTCGACCTCGGCTTTGGCCTCGATTCCTCCATCACCACCGCGGGCCGTATCCATGGCGGCGGCCATGCAAAGGCGGACTTCCCCAAGCCCCAGAACCTTAAGGCCAGTCTGGGCGTCGACATTTTCGAGGTGCCGGTTCCCGGCGTGAAGATCGGCAACCGCGAGTTGACGGTGTTCGGAGGCGGCTATCTGCGGATGGCGCCGCGGCCGGTGCTGAACATGCTGGCCCGCAACGAGGCCTACCAGGTTCTCTATCTCCACCCGCACGACTTCGACCTGGATCTCCCGCCACTTCCCAGAAGCGGGCCGGTCGCCCAGATGCGACGCAAGCTGCACGTCGGCGACCTGCGGCGGAAGCTGCTCGACCTGTTCGCGGCGTCCGACGTCAAGACCTGCGGCCAGTTGCGCGATGAGCATCTGATCTCCGCCACAACCGCGTCGGCGGCCTGAGATGGCCCCGTTCGAATCCGGCGCGGCGCCGACCGCAGAGCCCCGCCGTAGCGAAGGGAAGACGACCGTGACCTCGCAATCGCAGCTGCTGTTTCTTGAACTCAACGAGGTGAATTTCGAGGCGCTGGAGTTCTACGTTCGCCGTGGGCAGCTGCCCAATTTCAAGGCCTTCTTCGACGCCCACGGCTATGGCGCGACCACGTCCGAGGCGGATTACGATCATTGGGAGCCGTGGATCCAGTGGGTCACCGCCCACACCGGTCTGGACTACGCCGAGCATGGCGTTTTCCGACTGGGCGACATCGTCAAGACCGACATCCCCCAGATCTGGGAACAGCTAGAAGCCGAAGGCTATCGCGTCGGCGCCATCAGCCCGATGAACGCCAAGCACCGGCTGTCCAATGCGGCCTTCTTCGTGCCCGACCCCTGGACTCATACCGACGTCGTCGCCGGACCGGTCCAGCAACGCCTCTATCAGGCCATCGCCCGCCTGGTGAACGAGAACGCCACCGGCCGCACCTCGGTGCGTGACCTGTTCGACTTCGCCATCGGCGGGGTGGCGACGGCGCGGCCGGTCAACTACCCGCGCTACCTGTCGCTGGTCGCCGCCGCGCGCGGACGGGCGTGGAACCGCGCCCTGTTCCTGGACCAGCTGCTGGCCGACCTGTTTGTGAACAGCGTCGCCGCCACCCGCCCGCATTTCGCGACCCTGTTCCTGAACGCCGCCGCCCACATCCAGCACCACTACATGTTCTCGTCGGCAGCCTATGAAGGCGAGCATCGGAACCCGGACTGGTACGTCGCACCGGGCAATGATCCGATCCTCGACGTCTACCGGCTGTACGACCAGATTCTGGGCGACATCCAGAAGCGCTTCCCCGACGCCCGCATCATGCTGGCCACCGGCCTGCATCAGGATCCGCACGGCGAAAGCACCTTCTACTGGCGGCTGAAGGATCACGCGGCCTTTCTGACCGCCGCCGGAGTTCCGTTCGCCCGGGTCGAGCCGCGCATGTCGCGGGACTTTCTGGTCGTCTGCAACGACATCGAACAGGCCGTGGTCGCGCAGGCCAAGCTGGAGTCCGCGCGCGCCTCGGACGGCGCGGTCCTGTTCGAGGTCGACAACCGCGGTTCCGACCTGTTCGCCACCCTCATCTACAGCGACGACATCACCGACAGCCTGACCTGTTCTGTCGGCAACACCCTGCTTGGCGGATTGCGGGACAAGGTCGCCTTCGTCGCGGTGAAGAACGGGGAGCACAACGGCATCGGTTATTTCGCCGACAGCGGCGCGGATCGCCTTTCGACCGTCGCGCCATTCCCGCTCAAGACGCTGCCAGAGCGCGTCAGGGCCGCGGTGACGGCCGCGCGTTAGGCGTCGTCCGTCCCTTCAACAGACCGGATCCAGCCTTATGCAGACGGCAGACCATCCGCGCATTCTGTGCGTGCACCCCAGCGCGGAGCTGTACGGGTCTGATCGGGCCTTTCTGGAAAGCGTCGAGGCCATCCGGGCACGATGGCCCGGAGCGAGCATTGAGGTCGAACTACCGATCAACGGACCGCTCGTTCCGGAACTCGAGCGGGTTTCAATAGTCCGGATCAAACCCCGGCGCACCATCGCCCGCAGCCGTTTCGTCAGCACCGCCGCCCGGTTTCTGCTCGGCTACCCGGCTGCGGCGGCCTACGCCCTCAACCGCATGAGGCGGTTCGACGCCGTCTATATCAACACCGTCGTGCCGCTCGACTTTATCTCGGCCGGAATTTTCATCCGGCGACGCGTCTGCGTGCACGTTCACGAAATTCCGGGCCGAACCATGAGCCGAGTGCTGGGGTGGCTGTTCTCGATAAGCGCGGGCCTCGTCATCTTCAACTCGGCCGGCACCCAAGGCGCGTACGACATCGGGCGGACACCCCACGTCATTATTCACAACGGGTTCGAGATGCCGCCGCTGCCGGAGCGGGAAGCGGACGACGGCCGGTTCAAGATCGTGATGATCGGTCGCATCAGCAGGCTGAAAGGACAACGGCTTCTGGTTTCCGCGCTCAAACTGCTTCCCCCCGATGTCAGGGCAGGGCTGGACGTACGGATCGTGGGCGGATCGATCCCGGGCCGGGAAGACGAGGTCACCGAACTGGAAGAGCACATCCGGACCGAGGGGCTCGGCGCAATCGTTGGCCTCCATCCATTCTCCCAAGATCCATCGCCGCATTTCAGCTGGACCGATGTCGTGGTGGTTCCTTCAATCGAGCCCGAGTCTTTCGGGCGCGTGGCGGCCGAGGGCGGGGCTCATGGTCGAGCCGTTATTGCGGCGGCCCACGGCGGCCTACCCGAGATCGTCAACGATCAGGACACCGGCTGGCTGTTCCGCCCGGGCGACGCTGCCGATCTGGCCCGGGTGCTGACCGAGGCCAAAACCGACCCGGAACGCCTGCGCGCCTTCGGTCTGGCCGGGCGCGCGCAGGTGGAGGCGATGTTCTCGCGCGCCATCGTAGATGCGAAACTGACCTCGACGCTTGAAACCTTTATCGCCGGAAGCGGGCGACAGGGCCACGGACGCTAGGGGCGCCGGGCTGACCCGCTTGAGCCTTGGATTGAAGCGCCCAGCACGCGGCGATTGCCCCGATGGCCGTCAGCGAGGTGGCGCCCAGTTCGCTCTGCTCGAGGAAGCCGGCCGTGGCAGGAATGGAAGCGATAAGCGCGAAATGGATTCCCATTCCCATCCGCCCCAGTAGTCTCAGCCGGGGCTCTGCGGACATCGCCAGCGCCTGCAGGGGCTTGGCCATGAAGACGTACTGAACACCGGCCAGAACGATGCCCAGCACGCCGCCTCGCAGGAAGCTGAACGACAGCATGTTGTGGAAATACGGGAGGTCGGAATACGACCGGTCCTGCAGCATCATGATGTCTCGCAGGGGCACCAGCGTATGCAGCCCCGTGCCGAAGGCGGAGCTGAGCGCCCCGCGGCTTTCAACGAAGGTGAAGGCGCTGAAGGTTTCGTACCCGCGCCAGAAATTGTTGATCTCGTACGGATTCATCCGGTCGAGGGCGAGAAGCTCCCGGAAAGAGGCTGGGGCCGCCGCATCAATCATGCCGACCACATCAACCGAGACCAGCATGCTGAGCACCGGGGTCGTGAGGCAAACGATGAGGGTGAAGACCACAGGAACGATCAGGAAGGCGTAGATGCGCGTTGGAACCAGCCCAGCCATGAAGATCCCGACGAACAGCGCCCCGATCAAGGCGGTGCGGGACTGGCATAGCAGGATGGTGAACAAGGCCAGCAGGATTACGCCGACGAGACCGAACGCGGCGCCGCGGCTCAGCCGGCTGTTGGAGAGCAGGACGTAAAGCGCGGCCGCGGCGCCGAAAGGCAGGATGTTCCACCCGCCCGCCAACTCCGTCCGCAAGGTATATCGACCGGCGGCGACGATGTCGGGGGAGGTGACGTACAACTGGATGAAATAGAAGGACAACCCGACGCAGGCGAGGATCAGGGCGTTGATCGGGATGCGGATGTCGCGGTACCGGACCATGACCGCGATCCCCAGGCCGAGATAAATCGGCAGACGCAGAATGGTGTAGGTCGAACGCGCGGCGTCAAAGCCCAGACGGCCTGCCGCCACGGTGACAAGGCCGGCGACGACCAGCAAAATCAAGGTCGGCGCCGCAATTCGGGCGCTCGCGGCGACGGCCGCACGCCCACCCACGACTACCATGGCGACCAGGCCGAGGATGGTCGTCAGCTCGGGGCTCGCGTTGCCGTTGGCGAGAAAAAGCGCCAGCATCACCGTAACGGCCGGTTTTTCCAGACGCGCGAGCACGTCTTGATCGCGCCCGTTCCACGGTCTGCGCAGCGGCTGATTGTTGGCGAGCGACATCGGGCGACCATATTGGCGACGGTCGGGCGGAGCAAGGTGACATCCTCCGCAGAAGGCTTGACACATTACCCTCCCAACGGTTGATCGGTTTGAGGTTTGGGAGGTTTTTGTGGCTGCAGCGTCTTTTAAGAAACTCGCCGCGAAGACGGCGGACCTGGCGCTGGCGCCGCTCGCCCTGATCTTTGTTCCGGCCATAGCGCTGATCGCGCGATTGGCGGAACAGACCCCCATTACCCGAGGTGTCCTGGACCGGTACGGCGTGGCCGTGGTCAAGCACCACTACTATAATCCCGTGGTCTTCCGATCCGATCTCTACAAGCCGTTGTCGCAGGCACGCGCGCTTCCGGGCCTGGACCTGAACGAGGCTGGCCAGCTGGCCCTGATCGACCAGTTCGATTTCGCTCAGGAGCTCGAGGCTTTCCCGCAGGACGACACGGGTGATGGGTACTTTTTCAACAACAACAGCTTCGAAGCGGGCGACGCTGAAATTCTCTACGACATGATCCGCCACTTCAAACCGAAGCGGTTGATCGAGATCGGCAGCGGCCACTCCACGCGGATCGCGCGCGCCGCCATCCTGGCCAACGGTCGGGAGACTCCTGGCTACGCCTGCACCCACACCTGCATCGAGCCTTATGAGATGCCGTGGCTGGCCGACTACGGCGTCGAGCTGATCCGCGAACGGGTCGAACTGGTGGATGACGCCGTATTCCAGAGCCTGGAGAGCGGCGACATCCTGTTCATCGACTCGTCCCATATGATTCGCCCGCAAGGCGATGTGCTGCACGAGTTCCTCTATCTGCTGCCCAAGCTGAAGCCCGGCGTGCTGATCCATGTGCACGACATCTTCACGCCGCACGACTATCCCGAAAGCTGGGTCCTGGGTCGTCGGCTCTATTGGAATGAGCAGTATCTTCTGGAAGCCTTCCTGACCCTCAATCCGGACTTCGAGATCATCGCGGCGGTCAACTGGCTTGCCCGCAACCACCGGGACCGCCTGACCCGGGCCACCCCCCACTTGATCCGCAAGCCGGCTCAGGAACCGGGCTCTTTCTGGATGCGCCGCGTAAAGGCGTGATTGCCCGAGCGGGCGTCGTCACCTAACGAAACCGGCATGCGAGCATCCATCACACTGGCTAATGGGGTCGCGTTCGACACCATCGAACGCCGCAGCATCCTCGACTCGGCCGCGGCCGCCGACGTGATCCTCGAATACAGCTGCAAGACCGGGCGCTGCGGCGTGTGCCGCGCGCGAGTCGTCGCGGGCCACACGATCGCCCTGAAGCCGGAAATCTCGCTGACAGCGGAGGAGTCCGCAGACGGCGTCATCCTGACCTGCTGTCGGACGGCGGAGTCAGATCTGACTCTCGACATCGAGGATATCTCCGCCCTGGCCGGCATCGAGGTGCGAACCTCCGCCTGTCGGATCGACGCCCTCGAGCCGTTGGGAGAGGACCTTCTGCGCGTGACCCTGAGGCTCCCGCCCCAAACGCCGCTGGCTTTTCTGCCCGGGCAACACATCCAGATAATCCGCGGCGAACTGCGCCGCAGCTACTCCATCGCCAACGCCCCTCGACCGGATGGCCGGCTGGAGCTGTTCATCAAGCGCGTCCAGGACGGCGCTTTCAGCCGCTATTGGTTCGAGGAGGCGCAGGCGAACGATCTTCTCCGGCTGGAGGGTCCGCTGGGCACCTTCTTCCTGCGGGAGGACGAGGCGACGCGGGTCGTCATGCTGGCGACGGGCACCGGCCTTGCGCCCGTGCTGGCGATGCTGGGGCAGATCCACGCCGCGGGCGGCGATCGCCGTCCGGTCACCCTGTACTGGGGCGGTCGTCGTCGAGAGGATCTCTGCATTGACGTGGCGGCCCTGGCGCCTTGGGTGGACTACCGCCCTTGCCTGTCACGCGCGGACGACACCTGGACCGGCCTGCGCGGCTATGTTCAGGACGAGCTGCTGCGCGAGGATAAACTCGACGACATCGTCATTTATGCGTGCGGCTCAACTGCTATGATCGAAGACGCACGCTCTGCGCTCTTGGCCCGCGGCCTTCCCGAGCGTCGCTTCCACTCCGACGCCTTTGTCCAATCCTGAGATACCGAGTTCTCCATGAAAGCAGTCATTCTCGCCGGCGGCCTCGGAACGCGTTTCAGCGAAGAGACCTCTCTTCGCCCGAAGCCCATGATCGAAATCGGTGGAAAGCCGATCCTCTGGCACATCATGAAGATGTACTCCAGTCACGGCATCAACGACTTCATCGTATGCTGCGGATACAAGGGGTATATGATCAAGGAGTACTTCGCGAACTACTTCCTTCATACTTCCGATATCACTGTCGACATGCGAGAGAACAGGGTCGAAGTTCACGAGCGCCGCGCCGAGCCTTGGTCGGTGACCCTGGTTGATACCGGCGAGGCCTCGATGACAGGCGGTCGCATCAAGCGGGTGCGCCGCTACCTTGACGCCGACGAGCCCTTCCTGCTGACCTACGGCGACGGCGTCGCAGACGTCGACATCGCGGCCACGATCGCTTTCCACAAAAGGCATGGCCGGATGGCCACGCTGACCGCGACCTACCCCCCCGGCCGGTTCGGCGCCGTCGAGGTCGTTGACGGACAGGTCAACGCCTTCACCGAGAAGCCCCAGGGCGACGGCGGCATGATCAACGGCGGCTTCTTCGTGCTTTCGCCCAAGGTCCTCGACTACATCGCCGAGGACGCCACCATCTGGGAGCAGGAGCCGCTGAAACGTCTCGCCGCCGAGGGGCAGCTGATGGCCTGGCCGCATGAGGGCTTCTGGCAGCCGATGGACACGCTAAGGGACAAGATCCAGCTGGAGGCCCTGTGGGAGGCCGGCGCGGCGCCGTGGAAAACCTGGGCATGACGGGGGGCGTCTCTCCGGACTCTGACTTCTGGCGCGGGCGCCGGGTCTTCCTCACCGGGCACACCGGGTTCAAGGGCAGCTGGCTTGCCCTGTGGCTGCAGTCCATGGGCGCTCGCGTGCACGGCTACGCGCTTCAGCCGCCCACTACGCCCGACCTCTTCACGATTGCGAACGTGGCCGAGGGCATGGTTTCCGAGATCGGGGACATCCGCGACGCCGCCCGCCTGAGGGCGAGCATGACCGCGTTCGATCCGGAGATCGTCATCCACATGGCGGCCCAGCCGCTTGTCCGGGAATCCTACCTCACGCCGGTCGACACCTACGCGACCAACGTCATGGGCACGGTTCACGTCCTCGAGGCCGCTCGGGCCTGCCCTGCCCTCCGCGCCGTCGTCAGCGTCACAACCGACAAATGCTATGAAAACCGCGAGTGGGTCTGGGGGTATCGAGAGGACGAGGCGATGGGCGGCCACGACCCCTACAGCAACAGCAAGGGATGCGTCGAACTGGTGACCAGCGCCTACCGCCGCTCGTTCTTCGCCAAGAGCGGCGTCGCCGTCGGATCGGCGCGTGCGGGCAACGTCATCGGCGGGGGTGACTGGGCCGCGGACCGACTGGTGCCCGACGCCCTGAAGGCCTTCGAGACCGGGACGCCGGTCGTCCTGCGCAACCCCCGGGCCAGCCGTCCGTGGCAACATGTGCTCGAACCCCTGTCCGGCTATCTGGTGCTGGCCGAGGCCCTGTACGAGCGAGGGCAATCGGTCGCAGAGGGCTGGAACTTCGGCCCCCGCAACGGCGAGGCCCAGACGGTGGAGCAGGTCATCGACGGCCTGATCGCCGCTTGGGGCCCCGGCGCGTCGTGGAGGCTGGACGACGGGGCCCATCCACATGAGGCGAATGACCTCAGCCTGGACGTTTCCAAAGCCCGGGCCCGGCTGGCCTGGGAACCCCGCTGGGAGGTCAGTTCCACCTTGGCACGGATCGTGTCATGGCATAAGGCGTGGCGCGACGGAGCAGATATGCGGGAGCATTGTCTCGCGGAGATCGCGGACTACGCACGCAACTGAGCCGGGACAAACCGCTTCTTTGAGGTCAATCATGAACCTGGACGATCTTCGTCGGGACATCGTCGCGCTTTCGGGCAAGTACGCGGACACCGCCCTGGCCGCGAAGCCCTTTGTGCCGGGCGAAAGCATCGTGCCTCCGTCGGGCAAGGTGATCGGCGCGCGCGAAGTCGAGCTGATGGTCGAGGCCTCGCTGGACGGCTGGCTGACCACGGGCCGTTTCAATACCGCCTTCGAGGAGCGTCTGGCCGCCTTCATCGGCGTTCCTCACCTCCTGACCACGACCTCGGGATCGTCTGCGAACCTGCTCGCGCTGGCGGCGCTGACCTCGCCGCAGTTGGGCGACCGCGCGCTTCGCGCCGGAGATGAGGTGATCACGGTCGCCGCCGGTTTCCCGACCACGGTCAATCCTGCGATCCAGTACGGGCTGATCCCCGTCTTCGTGGATGTGGACATCCCGACCTACAACATCATCGCCGAGCAGGTCGAAGCCGCCGTCACCGACCGGACCCGCGCCATCGTGATCGCCCATACCCTGGGCAATGCGTTCAACCTGGCCGAAATCCGCCGGGTGGCCGACAAGTATGGCCTGTGGCTCATCGAAGATTGCTGCGACGCCCTCGGCACCACCTACGAAGGCAAGATGGTGGGCACGTTCGGCGACATCGGTACGCTGAGCTTCTACCCCGCCCACCACATCACCATGGGCGAGGGCGGCGCGGTGTTCACGCGCAATCCGCAGCTGAAGACCATCATCGAGTCGTTCCGCGACTGGGGGCGTGACTGCTATTGCGCCCCAGGCTGCGACAACACCTGCGGCATGCGCTTTTCGCAGCAGTTCGGGTCGCTTCCGACCGGCTATGATCACAAGTACGTCTACTCGCACATCGGGTACAATCTGAAGATCACCGACATGCAGGCCGCCTGCGGACTGGCGCAGATGGACCGGCTGGACGGCTTCATCGCCACCCGCAAAAAGAACTTCGAGCTCATGACCGAGCGCCTCGCCGGGCTCGAGGAGTTGCTGATCCTGCCCCAAGCCACCCGCAACTCGGACCCGTCCTGGTTCGGCTATCCGATCACCATTCGCGAGACGGCCAACGTCAACCGTGTGGACCTGCTGAAATTCCTCGACGGCCGCAAGGTCGGCACTCGCCTGCTGTTCGCCGGCAACCTGATCCGACAGCCCTACTTCCATTCGGTGAAGCACCGGGTGGCGACGGAGCTGACGAACACTGATCGGATCATGAACTCGACCTTCTGGCTGGGCATCCATCCGCAGCTCGGCGCGGACCACATCGACTACGTCGGCGACTGCCTGGATGAGTTCTTCGGGCTGAGCTTCTAGCCCCATGCGGATCGAACCCTCGGGAATCGACGGGTGCTGGCTGGTGCATCAACCCGTCGCCGGGGACGATCGCGGATGGTTCTGGAAGCTGGCGCATGCGGACATCTTCGCCGCGCACGGCCTGCCCACTGATTTCCGCGAGATCTACTGCTCCATGTCGGCGGCGGGCGTGCTGCGTGGCATGCATTTCCAAAGTCCGCCGCATGACCACGCCAAGCTGGTCAGTTGTCTGGACGGTCGTGTGCTGGATGTCGTGCTGGACTTGCGTCCGGACTCGCCGACTTACGGGCAATCAGCCGGGTTCGAGCTGAGCCGCGAGGCGGGGCTGTCGATCTATGTGCCCCGCGGGCTGGCGCACGGCTTCCTCGCGCTCGAGCGCAGCACCATGCTCTACAATGTCACCAGCGTGCACGCGCCCAGCCATGACCACGGCGTCCTGTGGAATTCGTTCGGTTTCGACTGGCCGGTGGAGACGCCCGTGCTCTCCGAACGTGATCAGCGGCATCCGGCGCTTGAGGCCTTCGCATCGCCGTTCGGGGGCGCCGCATGACCGGAACCGCCTTGGTCACCGGGGCGACGGGCTTTATCGGGGGCGCGCTGACACGCCGCCTGCTGGCGGACGGCTGGACCGTCCATGTCCTGCTTCGCCCCTACAGCCTGCTGGATATTGAACACGCTGCCCTGACCGCCCACCGACTGGAATCGCCGTCCGAGCTGGGCCCCCTGTTGAAGGCCATTCGGCCCGACTGCGTCTTTCATCTGGCCTCGCTGTTCCTAGCCGAACACCAGCCGTCCCAGATCGACGCCCTGATCGAGTCCAATGTCACCCTGGGCGCCCATCTCGCCGAAGCGGCGACGGCGGCGGGCGTGGCGGCGTTTATCAACACCGGCACCGCCTGGCAGCATTTCGACCGCGCTCCGTACGAGCCGACGAACCTCTATGCCGCGACGAAGCAGGCATTCGAGGACATCCTTCAGTTCTACCACGCAGCTCACGGCCTGCCTTGCGTGACCTTGCGGCTCTACGACACCTACGGTGCGGGCGACAAACGCCGCAAGCTCATGCAGATCCTGATCGACACGGCGCGGTCGGGCGATCCCATCGGCATGTCGCCGGGTGATCAGATCGTCGACCTGACCCATGTCAATGACATCGTCGAGGCCTTCCTGCTGGCTGCCGAGCGCGCCCGCACCGGGGATACGCCGCGTTGGGAGACTTTCCTGCTGTCCGGCGAACGGCACACGGTGAAGGCGTTGGTTGCGCTGGTCGCGGACGCCCTCGATACGCCTATCGCCGCAGAGTTCGGCGGCCGCCCCTATCGGCCGAGAGAGGTGATGGATCCGATCGAAACGGAGACCCCGCTTCCTGGCTGGCATCGAAAAATGGACATCCGGACCTATCTACGGCGAACGCGTGGCTAGCTGGTTCAACCGGGGTTTCACCGCCTTCATGGTCGGCGTCGTCGCCCGAGGTCTGGAGGCCGCGAGCGGCCTGCTGCTGCTGCCGCTGATCGTGGCGCGGTTCTCGCCCGCCGAGGTCGGTCTCTGGTACGTCTTCCTCACGCTGCAGGGGCTGATCGTCCTTCTGGATTTCGGCTTCCAGCCGACCATCGCCCGAGCCTTCGCCTCCGCCTTCGCCGGCGCGCGCACCCTGCTGCGACAAGGTCTCGACACCGACAGTCATTCCGAACCCAATTATCCCCTTGTCCGCGAGATCATCGATGTCGCGAGGCGGCTGTACGGGCTGCTCTCCATCGGGGTGGTCCTGCTGATGGCCACCGGGGGATTGGCTTTCGTCTGGTTTCTGGCCGGGCGGGACGGCATTCCGCTCGCTGAAGTTCTTCCCGCCTGGCTGTTGTTTTCCGCCGCCATGGGGCTGACGGTTTACCTGCTGTGGATCTCGCCGCTGCTGCTCGGGGCGGGCCGGGTCGCCGCCAACTACCGCTTCCTGGCGGTCAACCGGCTCACCTTCACCGTGGCGGCCGCGGTGATGCTTTCGAACGGCGTCGGTCTGATCGCCCTTCCGATCGCCGTCATTTTCGGAAGCCTTGCGGGCCGGCTGGTCGCCAGCGCGTCCATGTCCGACATCCTGCGGCGCGCGAGCGCATTCACCGCGGCTCAGGGCGACCATCTGCTCAAGACCCTGTGGCACAACGCCAGTCGGATGGGCGTTATCTCGGCGAGCGGCTTCCTGGCCATCCGAGCCAATGTCTTTGTCGTAAGCATCTACGCGGGTCTTGGCCCGTCGGCCTCCTATTCGATCTCGCTGCAACTGCTGACCTCGTTGATGTCGGTGTCGCTGCTGCCGTCGCAGATCCTGATGCCGCGCGCCGTGGCCGCGCGGATCCGCAGCGATCAGCCGGCCTTGCAACGGATTTTCTGGATCACGACGCTGACCGCCGTCGGCGTGTTCGGCGCCGGGCTGGTCAGCCTGCTGTTCGTCGGCCCGTTTCTGCTGGATCTGGTCGGCAGCAATGTGAACCTCTTGCCGACGGGCCTGTTCGCTATTTTGGGGGCGATCATGCTTCTCGAAACGAACCACGCGAACAGCTCTATGCTGATCGCGACCTCGAACATCGTGCCCTTCACCAAGGCCGCGATCATTTCGGGGCTTTCGATCGCGATCCTGTCGCCGGCCCTGGCATGGGCGGGGCTCGGCATCGCTGGCGTGATCCTGGCCCAAGGCGGCGTCCAGTTGGCGTACAATAACTGGGCCTGGCCGCTGCTTGCCTGGAGGCAGGTCCGTGACTGACCTTATGGAAACCCGCGACGCCTTCGCCGACTACCGGGATACGCCCTCGCGCCTCCTGTTCGAGATCGGTCGGGCTGAGGGCGGACGGGCGCTGGTGACCATCGCGATCCCTACCTACCGCAGGCCGCGCCTTCTGGTAGAGGCGATCCGTTCCGCCGTGGCGCAGACCATGACCGTGCCGTTGGACGTCATCGTTGTCGACAATGCCCCCGACGATAGCGCGGTCGACGCGCTACGAGACACCGTCGTACTGCCGCCCCACATTCGGCTGCGCTACTTTGGCAATACCGCGAACCTGGGCATGTTCGGCAACTGGAACCGGGCGATCGAGAAGGCGGAGACGCGCTGGGTCACCCTGCTCAACGACGACGACCTACTGGCGCCGGAGTTTTTGGCCCGGATGGAGTCGACGTTCGGCCTGGAGGGCGCGACCGGAGGCCTGGCTTGCCAGAAGACATCCTTCGATGAACGCAAGGGCGAAACGCCGGATGCCGCTCGACACGCGAGGCGGTTCCGGGACGCCCTGTTCGACCAGGCTCGCTTCCTCGGCGCCGATCGCCGCGAGGTGCGGCCTCGAAACCTGTTCTGGGACTGTATCGTGGGCAATGGGCTGGGCTTCCTGTTCGAACGCGACAAGGCGATCGCGCTCGGCGGATATCAGCCCGAGGATTTTCCGTCAGCGGACTACTTCTTTGCAGCACGCTATGCGTCCCGCTTCGGCCTGAGTCAGGCTCGCGCCCGGCTCGCCTCCGTCCGCATCGAAGACAACGAGACGCTCAAGGTCTCGACGCTGGAGGCCACGGTGCGTCAGAACGCCCGACTGAGGGAACTCATCCTCGCCGCCGGCGAGGCGCCCCCGCGCTGGCGACGATGGTCACCATGGATTGTCGCCCATCAAGTGCGGGTGATGGAGCGGCTCGCCGACAGTCGGCTGGATCCTGCGGTGACGGAGCCCCTGACGGGCGCCCAGCCGCGCCGCCGCCCCCTGCCGCTGCTTTTAGCGCTCAGGTTGCTCCACCGTAGTCTTTGAGTTCCGCGCACTCCTTGCTAGGGTCGAACCGGTTCGTGGCCGCGGGTACGACACCGAGCAGAAGCCTGCCGGATCGGCCAGCCCGCAGCGGCCTTGCGGACCTTTTGAACGGATGAAAGATGCGTCTCTTACTTCTCGCTGCGATGATCCTCCTCGCCTCCTGCGCCTCTTCTCCGCGGCCGGTTGCGTCCCCAGATGTGGCGAACACCGTCGACCCGCTCAGCTGGTCGGCGGCAGAGAACGCCGCAGCCGCTGATGCCGGTTATCGCATTGGCCGGGCCGACAAACTGAAATTGGCGGTCTTCCAGGTCCCGGATCTGAGCTTCGACGAAATCCACGTCGACGCCGCCGGAAACCTGCAGCTGCCGCTGATCGGCTCCGTTCACGCCGAGGGCCAGACCCCCGCGGAACTATCGCAGCAAATCGAAGGCCTGCTGGCCGCTCGCTACCTGCGCAATCCGCAGGTGACGGTCACGGTCGCTGAAGCGGCCAGCCAGAAAGTCACCGTCGACGGCAGCGTCACAAAGCCCGGCGTCTATGAAATGCGGGGGCGCACGACCCTGCTTCAGGCGGTCGCCATGGCCGAAGGCCCCACACGCGTCGCCAACCTTCGCAGCGTCGCGGTGTTCCGGAGCGTCGAGGATCGCCGCATGGTCGCCGTTTTCGACCTCGCCTCTATCCGTGCGGGCCAGAGCCGTGATCCGGTCATCCTGGGCGACGATATTATCGTTGTGGATACCTCCAACCTGCAGGTTGCGTTGCGCGAGATCGTCGCGGCCCTGCCTGGTCTGGCCGTGTTCGCTTACATGTAAGACGTCTTTTTTAGCGCCCGACGGCGGCGACGCCCCGTCATCGAAGCTAGTCCACATTAACGGTCGCGGCCCATTCCGCCGCGATCTCTGCCAGGTTCAGACAGTATGATCGGTAATGACCTTCCGGGCGGACGAGCCCCCGCCGCGGCTCCCGCAGGCGGCAAGGACGAGGGCCTGATTACGTACGACACCGCCTCTCGCGAGGGCGGTCTGCTCGATTTCGCCGAATACTGGCGGCTCGCGGTCAAGCACCGGTTTGTGCTGGCCGGATCGTTCCTCGGCGTCCTCGTCCTGGGCATCGCCGCGACCCTGCTGATGACGCCGATCTATACGGCGTCGACAACCCTCCAAATCGAGCGCGAAGCGGCTCGGGTCCTGAACGTCGACGACGGCACGCCGCGCGAATCGCTGATGCAGGGCGAAGAGTTCTTCCAAACCCAATACGGCCTGCTGCGCAGCCGATCCCTGGCCGAGCAGGTGGTCGACAGCCTCGGCTTGGCGAACTCGGACGACTTCCTGACCACGATGGGAGAAAAGCCGGACGAAGCAGGCGAAGGCCCTGCCTCCGCCCGCCTGGCCGCTCGCCGGGAGCAGGTTCTGGAGGTCGTCGGGGCCAACCTCGGCGTCGTGCCCGTGCGTGGATCCCGCTTGGTGAGCATCACCTTCAACAGTCCGGACCCGCGACTTTCCGCCCGGATCGCCAACTCGTTCGCCGAAAACTTCATTCGCTCCAATCTCGAGCGGAAATACCAGTCCTCGTCCTACGCCCGCACCTTCCTCGAGGAGCGGATCGCCCAGACCAAGGCCCGCCTTGAAGACGCCGAACGCGCGCTGGTCGCCTATGCGTCGTCCGAGCAGATCATCAACATCCAAGATAACGCCTCGGCCGACGACCGCAGCCAATCGCTGGTGCAGAGCAGCCTGGTGGCCCTCAATGACGCCCTGTCCGAGGCCCGCGGCGAGCGGATCGCGGCGGAGCAGCGGTGGCGCAACGCGCGCTCCACCTCGCCGATGAACATTCCCGAGGTCCTGCAGAACCCGGCGATCCAGCGCTTGCTGGAGGAGCGCGCCAAGGTGCAGGCCGAGTATCAGCAGAAGTCCCGCATCTACCAGGCGGACTGGCCCGAGATGCGCCAGCTGCAAGGCCAGATCGACGAGATGACCACCCAGATCAACACCCTGGCGGCCGGAATTCGCTCCTCGATCCAGGGTCAGTACACCATCGCCCTCAACGCGGAGCGCGCGCTGCAGGCCCAGGTCAACGGTCTGAAGGGCGATGTCCTGAATCTCCGCGACCGCAGCGTCCAGTACAACATCCTCGAGCGCGAGCTCGACACCAGCCGCACGCTCTATGACGGTCTGCTGCAGCGCTACAAGGAAGTCGGCATCACCGCCGGCGTCTCCACCAACAACATCTCGGTGATCGATCCGGCCGAAGCGCCGTCGCGTCCCTCCAAGCCCAACTTCATCCTGAACATGCTGATCGCCGCGATCCTCGGCCTCGGCCTGGGCGTCGTCGTCGCCCTGGTTCTGGAAGCTCTGGATCAGAGCCTCACCACCCCCGAAGATGTGGAAACCAAGCTGGGCCTTCCGGTGCTCGGCGTGGTTCCCCTGCTCGACAAAGGCCAGAGCCCGCTGGAAGCCCTGCGCGACATCCGCTCGTCATTCTCCGAGGCCTACTACTCCCTGCGCACCTCGTTGCAGTTCGCCACGCCCAACGGCGCGCCGAACGTCTTGCTCGTCACCAGCGCCCGCCCGGCGGAAGGCAAGTCGACGACCGCCTACGCCATCGCACTCAGCCTGGCGCGGGTCGGCAAGCGTGTGATGCTTATCGACGGCGACCTGCGCAATCCGTCGCTGCACCGCGTACTCGGCGTCGACAACGATGTCGGCATGAGCAACCTGCTGGCCGGTTCCGGCACGGTTGAGACCGTTGTGCGCCAGACCGAACAGACCGGTTTGGACTTCATCGCGTGCGGCCCCCTCCCACCCAGCCCCGCGGAGCTGTGGGCGGGTGATCGTCTGCGTCGCCTGCTGGCCGATCTGACGACCCGTTACGATCACATCGTGATCGACGGCGCACCTGTACTCGGCTTTGCCGACGCGCCGATCCTGTCGGCCGCCGTATCGGGCACAATCTATGTGCTTGAATCGCACGGCACCCGGCGGGCCCAGGCGCGAGGCGCGCTTCGTCGCCTGATGCTGGGCGAGGGGCAGGTGATCGGGGTCGTCCTGACGAAGTTCAATACGCGTGCCGTTCAGTACGGCGGCTACGACTACGCCTATGATTATACTTACGGCGAAAACGCCAAGCGGACGAAGCGCGGGCGGTGAATCGCAGGCGCACATCGTCTCTGAAGGCGTCTAAATCGGCGAAGGCCGATCTTCGCGGGGGCATAGCCACAGGGGCCGTCCTCGCGGCGGCCGTCTGGCTCGCCTGGCAGATCGTCAGCGTTCCGATCGCCGCGCGCGCGCCCCCCGGGGCCGCCGTAAGACTGGCCCCCTCGGCTCAGTCCACGCTTCGCAGGGCCGCAGAATCGGAGTTCGCGGCGAAGCGTTACGACAACGCTCGCGACCTGGCCGCAGAGACACTGGCCAAGGCTCCGTTCGATGTCGTCGCGCTGCGGGTCTTCGGCCTCACCATCGCCCAGGAGGCGAGCGGCGCGGATCGGGCGGACCAGATTCTCACGCAGGCCGGCAACTGGAGCCTACGTGATGATCCGTCCCATGCCTGGTTGATTGGTCACCGGCTTCGGCAGGGCGACTACGGCTCCGCCTTCGCCCACGCCGACACGCTTGCCCGCCGGGTCGAGGATCGGCAGCCTGTGGTGTTCCAGCTATTCACCACCGCCGCCCTTTCGGACCCCCGTAGCGTCGCGCCGCTGGTCCGGATGCTCGCAGCCAATCCGCCTTGGCGACCCGCCTACATGCAGAGCCTCGTCGGGCGCCCTGAAACGGTTCCGCTACAAGCCGCTCTCGCCGTGAACCTGGAGGGAACCGCCTATCCGCTGAACCCGGTCGAACTCGGCACCCTCTACAGCTCCTGGCTGGCGCAAGGCCGGATCGCGGGAATAAAAGAGGTCCGGCGACGCCTCAACCGGCCCGCGGTAGGACGCCTCCCGACCAACGGATCGTTCGAGGACGAACTGGCGATGGGGCCGCTGGACTGGCAGATGGAAGCCAGTCCGCGCTTCTCGGTCCTCATGACCGAAGACGATGCCCGGCCGGACCAGACCGCCTTGCGAGTCGAGATGCGCGGCGATTCCGACGACATGGTCTCTCAGCAACTCCTGCTGCTCGAGCCGGGGCGGTATCGGGTCCAAGGCGAGGTCCGCACCGAGCTGGGACAGACCCCCGGAGTCGGCTGGACGGTTCTTTGCTATGAGAGCGGGGTTCGGCTCGGCCAGCAGCCCCTCTCCCCGGCCAAGCCCGGCTGGGATCGATTCTCGTTCCAAATCGAGGTGCCCGCCGTCGGTTGCGCTGCACAATGGCTGCGCCTGAACGGGCGTCGCCAAAGCGGTTCCGGAGACACGGTGGCCTGGTTCGACTCGATGGAAATCACGTCGCTACCCTGACCAAAAAGGGCCGCAATGGTTGGCCTTGTGGCCAGATCGACACTTGGGCGGTTGCGCGCGAGGGGCAATGTCGCTAGTTTGAGGCCTAGGTCGCTAAGGCCCGCAGGTTACAAAAAGAGGGATATACAATGCGTAAGACTATCGCAGCCGTGACCGCAGGCCTTCTGCTGGTCGCCGGTCAAGCCGCCGCCGCCGGCGCCACGAACGCCACCGCCCGCGTTGGCGACCGCGTTGGCGCCTCGGCTCAAGACTCGAGCGAGTTCGCCGGCATTCCCCTGCCGGTGCTGCTCATCGGTACGGCCGTTATCGTCGCCACCGTCGTTGTCGCCACCGACGACGACAGCGAGAGCGACTAATCAACTTGATCCATCCGTACGGCGTTAGTTAGACTCCCTGCGGATGCAGTTTGATTTGAGACGCCACCAATGGGATTGGGCAGCTACGGCTGCGCTGGTCCTGTTGGTGGCGTCTTTGTTTTTGGGGGGCGGTAATCGGCTGAACGAGGTGCGACTCGCGCTCCTCGAGCTGATCAGCTTGCCGTTGCTGGTCCTCGCCGCCTTCGCCATTCGCCGCGAGACGGCCTGGAAGGCTCATCCCCTCGCCTTTGGCCTGCTTCTGGCCGTCGCCGGCCTGCCGCTGCTTCAGCTGATCCCCCTGCCGCCCGGAATCTGGGGATCCCTGCCTGGCCGCGCCCCGATGGCGCAGATTCTTGACATCGCCGGAATCCCGCCGTCCTGGGGCACCCTCAGCCTGACGCCTGACCGGACATGGCGATCATTCCTGGCGCTGCTGCCGCCGTTGGCGATGTTCTCCGCCGCCCTCCTGTGCTCGCCGACGGATCGACGTCGGCTCGTCATGGTCGTGCTGGGCGGCGTGGCGCTGTCCATCGGCTTGGGCGCGCTGCAGGTCGCAGGCACGGGCTCCCAGTTCTACCTGTGGTCTACGACGACGATCGGGACGGTCACGGGCTTCTTCGCAAACCGGAACCACTTCGCCACCCTGTGCCTGATCGCCCTCCCCTTCGCCGCCGTGTTGGGCGCCGCGGTCATCCGTCGGCAGGATTCGAACCGCACGACCATGTGGCTCTCGGTGATTCTGATCGCCCTGATCGTGGTCGCAGTGGGCGCTATCCGGTCGCGGGCGGGCGTCATCCTGCTGGCCCCGACCCTGATCCTGAGTTTCATCGCGGCGTGGGTCGCGTCCGGCCGCGGCCGCCCCAAGCCTGTTCTGCTGGCGGGCGCCGGCGCCGCCCTGCTGGCCATGACCGCCGTAGCGGCCTTGGGCCTGACCCCGCTGCTGGCGAGATTCGACACCGCAGGCGCGCCAGAAGGCCGGTTCGAGAACTGGCCGGTCGTCGCCGGGGCTGCCGAGACCTATCTGCCCCTGGGATCAGGGCTGGGCTCCTTCGACAGCGTCTATCGGTCGGTAGAACCGGCGAACCGGCTGGACTCCACCTTCTTCAACCAGGCCCACAACGACTATCTGGAGACCTGGCTGGAAGCCGGCTGGCTGGGCGCGGCCCTGATCATCGCCTTCCTGATCTGGTACGGCCGTCGGACCTGGGCGGCCTGGCGGAGCGGGGCCAGCACCGAGCGCGATTTGCAGCGCGCCGCCAGCATCGCGATCGGCGTGGTGCTGATCCATTCGGCCGCTGACTATCCGCTGCGCACCGAGACTGTCGCCGTGGTGTTCGCCCTGTGCGCGGCCATACTGGAGCTGGCCGCACGGGCCACCGACCGCGTCTCGCGAGGCGCATCCTCGCGTTAACGGCGGGTCGTCGTCGTCTCCATCGACGATCTGATCATGGCCACCGCCTGCCTGGACAACAGCCTTGCCAGCCTGAGCGAGAATGATGTTCTCGCTCGAAAATCCGCACAAAAGATCATTCTGGACTGTGCCCCAGATCAGGCGTCGCCCGGCATCGCCGACCGACACGGCCGCCATCGCGTCCCCGAAGGCGAGATGCTCAACGTTGAGCACCACATCTACGCCATCGAGTCCCGAGACCGTCACGACCCGCTGAATGTCCGGCTCGGATAGCCAGTGATGAAACCGGAAACGCTCGCCGTTTCACCTCTGGTCCCGCCAACAACCACGGTCGCTACCGCCCCCTGTCAGCACGTCGGACCGGCGGTTCGCGGCATCACGACCGCAGGACGTCGGGGTTGACCCCGATGCCAGCCGCAGGGTTCCGACCCGCGGCGCCGGCCGAAAACGGCGCGAGGCCCTAAAAGGGATGCCAAGTCGAACAGAGCGGCGACGCCATCCCGAAACCGAAGATTTCCGAACAGCGCCGCCGCATCGCCAGGTCCTTACATCCACCAATCGTCGGAGTTCACCGGGATCAGGCCGTCAACGCCATGATCCGCAGTCGGCGGGCCTTGGACCATTTCCGGAAGGGTAAGCATATGCCCCGCCCGCGGGGACCAGTTCGACCCGGTGACGAGAGTTTCCGTCGGCAGGGAGAAGTCGATGAGGTCGGCCGAGCCATGGCCGCCATGACCAAGGCGGATGAACTGTCCGCTGAGGCCGTCATCGATCCCTGGCAAGACCAGGGGCTGTTCCCCGTCTTTGGCAAGGAAGTCGTCCGCCGTCGGCAGGACCTGAGGGCCGTCCGAACCGTCCGCATCCTTGAAGGTCAAGGCGGGCAGGATCCACGCGTCCGCATCGGCCCCGATGATGGCGGGGATCTGCGTTTGCGGCTCCGCAGCCTTGGCCACGGGCTCCAGGGCTCCCGACGAGAAGGCCGTCCCGTCGATGTTGTACAGCCCGTCCGAGAACAGCAGGCGCTCGACATTGATCAGGGTGTCAGGGCCATCCGGGCCGGCGATCGTGGTGACGCCGTCGGTCACGCGCAGGGTGTAGTCCGCCCGCGCGCCCGAGAAGATCGCCGTATCGATCCCCTGCCCGCCGTCGAGGATGTCGGCGCCAGGACCGCTGATCAGGACGTCGTTGCCGTCGCCGCCGTTCAGGTTGTCGTTGCCTTCGCCGCCGATCAGGACGTCGTCTCCGGCATAGCCGTACATCTGGTCATCGGAGCCGGTGCCGCTGATCGAATCGTTGTTGGCCGTGCCGTTGAACAACTGAATACCGTTCGGGCCGACAAACAGGGTGCCGTCCGAGAAGGCCAGGCGCTCGACATTGGTCAGGGTGTCAACGCCGTCGGCGCCCGTCACCGTGATGACGCCGTTGGTGGTGGTGACGGTGTAGGCCGAGAACGAACCGGAGAAGATGGCCGTGTCGATGCCGTCCTCGCCGTCGATGGTGTCATTGCCCGCGCCGCCGATGATCGCGTCGTTGCCCACGCCGGCGTGGATGATGTCGGCGCCCTCGCCCCCGATCACCACATCATCGCCGCCGTAGGCGTAGATCTGGTCGTCGGACGCGGTGCCGCTGACCACATCGTTGTTCGGCGTGCCGTTGATCAGCTGGATGCCGTTCGGGCCGACGAACAGGGTGCCGTCCGCGAAGCTCAGACGCTCGACATTGGTCAGGGTGTCAACGCCGTCGGCGCCCGTCACCGTGATCACGCCGTTGGTGGTCGTGACCGCATAGTTGGAGAACGAGCCCGAGAAGATGGCCGTGTCGATGCCGTCCTCGCCGTCGATGGTATCATTGCCCGCGCCGCCGATGATCGCGTCGTTGCCGGCGCCGGCGTGGATGATGTCGGCCCCTTCGCCCCCGATCACCACATCATCGCCGCCGTAGGCGTAGATCTGGTCGTCCGACGCGGTGCCGCTGACCACATCGTTGTTCGGCGTGCCGTTGATCAGCTGGATGCCGTGCGGGCCGACGAACAGGGTGCCGTCCGCGAAGCTCAGGCGCTCGACATTGGTCAGGGTGTCCACGCCGTCGGCGCCCGTCACCGTGATCACGCCGTTAGTGGTCGTGACCGTATAGTTGGAGAACGAGCCGGAGAAGATGGCCGTGTCGATGCCGTCGCCGCCGTCGATGGCGTCGTTGCCGACGCCGCCGATGATGGCGTCATTGCCGGCTCCGGCGGTGATGATGTCATTGCCGGCATTGCCGATCACCACGTCGTCGCCGCCGTAGCCGTACATCTGGTCGTCCGCGTCGGTCCCGCTGACGACGTCGTTGTTTGGCGTGCCGTTGATCAGCTGGATGCCGTTGGGCCCGACGAACAGGGTGCCGTCCGCGAAGCTCAGGCGCTCGACATTGGTCAGGGTGTCGACGCCGTCGGCGCCGGTGACGGTGATGACGCCGTTGGTGGTCGTGACCGTGTAGCTGGAGAAGGAACCGGAGAAGATGGCCGTGTCGATGCCGTCGCCGCCATCGATGGCGTCGTTGCCGACGCCGCCGATGATCGCGTCGTTGCCGGCGCCGGCGGTGATGATGTCATTGCCGGCATCGCCGATCACCACGTCGTCGCCGCCGTAGCCGTACATCTGATCGTCCGAGGAGGTCCCGCTGACCACGTCGTTGTTCGGGGTGCCGTTGAACAGCTGGATGCCGTTCGGGCCGACGTTCAGGGTGCCGTCCGCGAAGGCCAGATGCTCGACGCCCGTCAGGGTATCGACGCCGTCCGGACCGGTCACGGTCACAACGCCGTTGGTCGTCGTGATGGTGTAGGCCGAGAACGAGCCCGAGAAGATGGCAGTGTCCGTGCCTTGGCCGCCGTTGATCGTGTCATTGCCGGGGCCCGCGATGATCGCGTCATTGCCGTTGCCAGCGTTGATCACGTCGGCGCCCGCGCCGCCGATCACCACGTCATCTCCCGCATCGGCGTTGATCACGTCATTGAAGGCCGTCCCCGACAGGGTGTCGCCGTTCCCCGTCCCCGTGAACAGTTGCCCGCCGCCCGCGCCCACGATCAGGGTGCCGTCCGAGAAGCGCAGGTATTCGACGTTGGTCAGGCTGTCCGTGCCGTCCGGCCCGGTCACCGTGGTGGTCCCCGCGTTGGTGACGACGGTCGAGCCGGCGATCGTGCCGCTGAAGACGGCCGTATCCTGGCCGTCGCCGCCGTTGATGGTGTCGTTGCCGGCGAGGCCGTTGATGACATCGTCGCCGGCCAAACCGTTGATGATGTCGGCGCCGGTGGTGCCGTTCAGGGCGTCGGCGTTGGCGGTGCCGTCGATGGGCGCCGTCCCCTGCACCGGGTTGCCGGCGAGGTCGAACAGGCCGTTGGAGAACTGCAGGCGCTCGACGTTGGTCAGGGTGTCGGAGCCGTCCGGCCCGCTGACGGTGGTCACACCGCCGACGGTGGTGATCGTGTAGGCCGAACGCAGGCCCGAATAGACGGCCGTATCAACGCCGTCGCCGCCGTTCAGCGTGTCATTGTCGGCGCCGCCGTTCAGCGTGTCATTGTCGGCGCCGCCGTTGAGCGTATCGGCGCCGGTCCCGCCGGTCAGGGTGTCCAGACCGGCTCCGCCATTGAGGGTCGAGCCGGCGAAGCTGATGGGCTGAACCGCCTGGCCCGGGATGGAGACGTGCATCGTATAGGTGCCGCCCGCGTCGATGCCGCCCGAGTTGAAGGTGCCGCCGCTGTTGTTGCTGACCCACTCGCCGACCTGAACGTAGTAGGTGCCGGGCGCCAGGGTCGTGATGATGCGCGAGTCCGTCTCGCTGCCGCCGTCCGCAGCATCGTCGTCATTGTTCGCGATCTCAGTCCCGTCGGCCGCGTACAGGCGAAGGGTGGAATCGAAGCTGGCGTTGTCGACGTCGATGACCACCTCGCCGGTCTGGGTCACCGTGATGGCGTAGTATTCTACACCGCCGCCGTGCGCCGTGGCGACCACGGTGGAGTGGGGCGTCGTGGTGGCGTTGGAGATGGCGGTGTTGGGCAGCAGATCGAAGGTCCCCGTCAGGGACACGGCGGTCTCGCGCGTGCTGTTCACGGTCGTCGCCGCCTTGGCGACGTCAGGCGCGCCCCCCGACAGTCCAGGGTCGCCCGCGAACAGCTGGTCGTCGCCGCCGCCGCCGTTCAGGGTGTCGATGCCGCCGCCGCCCCGGATAATGTTGGCGTTGGCGTCACCGGTGATGGTGTCCGCCAGGGCCGTGCCGGTGACATTCTCGATGCTGACGAGCGAGTCCGTCGACGTCCGGGTGCTGGCGACGCCCTGGGCCAGGTTGACCGTGACGGCCGCGCCCAGGCCCGAGAAATCGGCGGTGTCGATGCCGGCGCCGCCGTCCAGGTTGTCGTTGCCCAGTCCGCCGACCAGGGTGTCGGCGCCGTCACCACCGTTCAGGATGTCGTCGCCCGAGCCGCCGTCGAGATAGTCGTCCCCGGCCAGACCGTTGAGGGTGTCGATACCGCCCAGGCCGCCGAGCGTATCGTTCAGGGTGGAGCCGTTGATGGTCTCGTTGGTGATGTCACCGCCGACGACCAGACCGCCGGTCGGCGTCGCGGCGATGGTCTGGTCAGAGAACCTCAGGAACTCGACATTGGTGATCGTCACGTCCGCCTGGCCGATCGCGGTCACCGTGCCGATCTGGCCGTTCCAGGTGATGGTGTAGTTGGCGCGCGGTCCCGAGAAGACCACCGTGTCCGAGCCCAGCCCCCCGTCGATCACATCGGCGCCGCCGTTGCCGGTGATGGTGTTGTTGGCCGAGTTGCCGCGAATGGTGTCCGCGGCGGTTCCGCCGATCACATTCTCGATGGTGACGCCGATGGCGATCGAGACGTTGCCGATCAGACCGCCGACGTTGGAGAAGGCGCCCTGGCGCAGGTCGATGACCTGGGCCCGATTGTAACCGGAGAAGTCGAAGGTATCGACGCCGCCCGCGTCCCAGACCGCGAAGATCAGCGCGGACGTGTTGGTCGTGGCCGAGAACCAGGGCGAGCCGGCGTTCGAGTTGAAGCCGTAAACCGTGTCGCCGGTGCGGGTGGTGGTGTTGGCGCCGTACAGGCGCTGGGCCGCGGCGATGTCATCCATCAGCGGCGCCGAGGCGTAGCGGTTGTTGAAGTTCGCCCCCGTATTGGCCTCGCTGAAATAGCTCATCACCGTGTACTGGCGCGAATCCTCGAAATAGGTCGCGTGCTGGTCGTAGGTGATGGTGACGCCTTCGGAGGCGTTGTACGCCGCCGGGTGACTGAGGCCGATGGCGTGGCCGATCTCGTGCAGCAGGGTCTGGGTGCCGTAGCCGTAGAGCACCGGGTTGGCGTTGTACGACAGCGAGCTGTTGATCCACACGTCGCCCGCAGCCGAGCCTATCCCGGTGGCGCCCGGCATGCCGCCGGGCAGGTAGGCGAAGGCGGCCGCGCCGGACTGGCCGTCGGCATAGTTGCCGAACAGCATCGTCGCATTGTTCGAATACTGGCTGCCGGCGTCAGAGACCCGCACGAAGGTGATGTTGGCCACGTCCGACCAGGCCGCCATGGACTGGAGCGCCGCGGCGATCTGGGCGGCGGTGAATTGGGTGAACCCCGTCGTGTCGGTCGGCATTGTCTCAACCGACAGGCGGAAGGCGAAGGTCACCGTCGCCGCCTGGCCGAGCCCGGTGGCCCAGCTGGTGTTGCTGCGGGTGATCTGGCCGCCGGCGTCCCCGGGCGACAGGGACAGCTTGCCGTTCGTTCCCGTCCCGCCGCGGTCGTCGCCGTTCAGGATCGCGCCCTGGCTTCCGTCGCCCGAGTCCGTCGGGCCGTGAAAGCGCGCGCAGCAGCCGCAGATCTGATAGCTGGCGATCGCGCCGAAGGCCCCGGCAGCGGTTTCGCCCCCGTCGACCATTACGCCGCCGTTGTCAGCGCCGTTCAATGTACTGCCGAAGTCAAAGTTTTCGGCGAAACGGCCAGCCTGACTGGCGCCGGCGCGGCTGCTGAAGCTATCGAACATTTCTGGGACCCACCCGACGATGACACGAAGGCGGCCACCGTAACGTCGCTTGCGCAAACAACAAGCGTGAGCATGCCACCGTTACTCAACTCATGGTGACCGCGCGCCCTTCCGGGTCAGCCGCCGGCGGCGGCGCCGCGATTGGTCAGCTTTCCGCGGTGACGATCCGGACCGGATCGCCGTCCGCGGCGGGGGCGATCGCCTGCACGACGCGGCGGTCGGTTCCGGCCAGGCGCGCGGCGCTCAGCACGCCGGATTCATAGGCCCGGGTATCCAGGCCGATCCGGCGGTGATCGATGTGCACAGCGTCAGCCGGCGTGTGCCCGTGGACGACCACCTTGTCGAACACCTCCTCGCTGTTGAGGAAGCTTTGCCGTACCCACATCAGATCGCGCGCGCTCTGGTCGGCCAGGGTCCGTCCGGGGCGGGCCCCGGCGTGGGCGAAGAAATAATCGCCCACGGTGATGCTCAACTCGAGAGTTTCGAGAAAGGCCCGCTCGGCCTTCGAAAGCCGATGATCGAGATCCAGCGACAGTGCACGCCACGCCTCGGCCCGATGCTTGATGTCCGGCTCGCGCAGTCCGTAGGACCGCAGGGTGGCTCCGCCGCCATACTGGCACCATTCGACGCCGAACGCGGGGTCGTCGAGGAAGGTCAGCATCGCCTCCTCGTGGTTGCCCTTCAGAAAGCGCCACTCAACGCCGGCGTCGGGGGACAGGCCGGCCAGGTAGCGGACCACCTCGGCGGACGCCGGACCCCGGTCGATATAGTCGCCCAGGAAGACCACCATGGTGCGATCCGGCGCGGAGGCGGCTGCGTCAACGAGGATCGCCTCGACCAGGGGCTCCAGCAGATCCAGCCGGCCATGGATGTCGCCGATCGCCCATACGACCACCCCTTCCGGCGCTGACGGCGTCGAGGGCGCCCGGACCGGAGCCGCGGGAGGCTTTTTCTGAAACAGGCGGGAGATCATGGCGTCGCTATCGTCGGCGTTTGCGCGATTATTGTGGCCGGGACGCCGCCGCAGGTCATCGTCGCCGGCTAACCCCCGAAAACCGAACCGAAATCAGCGTTCGCCTGTGCATAGTCAAGCGGTCGGCCGATGTCCATCCAGTAGCCCTCGGCGCGCTGGAGCCGGACCTTCAGTCCCTGACGGATCATCTCGGCCAGCAGGGTGGGCATGTCGTGGAAGGTGTCGGCGGGCACCAGACGCAGGGCCTCGGGCGACAGGACATAGGCCCCGGCGCTGATGGTGAAGCTTTGGGTCGGCTTCTCGTCGATCCTGACGACGGCGGCGCCGTCGGCGTTCACAACGCCGAACGGAACCTGCATCTGATAGTCGCGCACCACCACCGTGGCCTGGGCGTCGGACTGCAGATGGGAATCAAGCACGTGGCTATAGTCGGCCTGGGCCAGCACGTCGCCATTGGTGACCACAATGGGCTCTTCCGGCGCCGGCAAGAGGCTGAGCGCGCCACAGGTGCCCAGCGGCTTGCTCTCGCGCAGGTAGCGGATGTCCAGCCCGGCCGCCGAACCGTCGCCGAAATGGGACTCGATCTGTTCGGCCCGGTAGTTCACCGCCAGCCAGAAATTCCGGAATCCCTGCCCCGACAGATTGGTGACAATGGTGTCCAGGATCGGCCGGGACCCGACCTTCAGCATCGGCTTCGGCGTCTCGCGGGTCAGCTCGGCGAGCCGCTCGCCCTTGCCTCCGGCCATGATCACGACCGGGTTGCTCCGCACCGGGATGTCGAGAAAATCCGAGGCCGTCATCAACCCCACGACGCGCCGTTCGCCGTCCAGAATCGGTAGCTGCCGCAGGCTGTAGGCGCGCAGGGTGGCCAGCATGGTGGCGCGGTCCTGACCGGCCTCGGCGCAGATCGGCGCCCGGTTCACCGCGGAGAGCGCCGGATCCTCGAGTCCCGCACCGCGGATCAGGGCCCGACGCAGATCGCCATCCGACAGGGCGCCGACCAGGCGCCGCTCGTCGTCCACCACCAGGGCGATCCCTGCGCCGGTCGAGTCGATCGACTGCAGGGCGTCCCGGAAGGTCGCCTCCGGACCGATCAGGGCTTTTTCCCAGTGGCGCATCAGGTCGTCCCCCGCCCGTCCGCGACAGGCTCGTCGATCGCATCGTCAGGCGCATAGTCGCGCTGCGCCGCCGTTCCGATCAACCGCCATTGCGCCATCGGCGAAAGACCGTCCGCCGGACGTTTGGCGGTCAGGGCGTCCGGGGTCAGGATGTCCCCCGTCCGGATCGGCCGCGCCGCGACCAGGGCGCGGCGGGCGATACCCATATTGCCCAGCTCGGCCGGCGCCGGCGCCTTCTCCGGGTGGCCGAGGGCGATCTCGACCTCGCGGATCGCGCGGACCATGGCGGCCAGCTCGTCCGGCTCCAGCGAGGCCGGATGGTCGGGGCCCGGGCGGGTGCGGCTGAGGGTGAAATGCTTTTCGATCACGCAGGCCCCGCGCGCCACGGCGGCGACCGCGACAGTCTGGCCCAGACTGTGGTCCGAATAGCCGACCTTCAGGCCAAAGACATCGGCCATGGTCGTCATGGCGCGCAGGTTGATGGCTTCCAGCGGCGCCGGATATTCGGTCGTGCAGTGCAGCAGGGTGACCCTGTCCCGCAACGCGCCCTGCCCCTCGGCGAAGGCCTGCTCGAGGTCCCCTGCCCCCATCGGATCGCTCTCGCGCGTCAGGCCAAAGGCGATCACGGCCAAGGCCTGCCGCACCTCCTCCAGCGTCGCCATTCCGGTTGAGACGATCAGGGGCGGCCCCACCCGCGCGGCGGCCAGCAGCATGGCGCCCCAGGTCAGGTCGCCGGACGGTATCTTGATCGCGGGCATGTCCAGCCCCGCCAGGAAGTCCAGACTGCCCCGATCAAAGGCGGTCGACATGAAGCGCACGCCCTTCCGGGCGCATCGATCCGCCAGCACCCGGTGATCGTCGCGGCTCAGCGCCAGCTTGCGCACCATCTCCAGCTGGGAGCCGCCCTCGCCGGTATTGGTCGTCTGATAGGCCGCCTTCATGGCGCGCGCGGTCAGCACGGCCTCGGGCTCGAAAGTCTGGAACTTGACCACATCGGCCCCGGCCTCGGCCGCCACGTCGATCATGCGGCAGGCGTCGTCCAGCGAGCCGTCGTGGTTCACGCCCGCCTCGGCGATGATCAGGACGGGTTCATGCATCGGAGGTCTCGCCGTCAAGGAAGCGTTTGCGCAGCAGGACGTCGCGCGGCGGCGCGGCGCGCAGGGCGTCCACGATCCGCGCCGAACTGTGTCCGTCGCCATAGGGATTGTCGAAACCAGGCACATTCCCGGCCAGGGCGCGAACGAGGGCCGCCGCGATCGCCGGGGTCTCGCCCGGGGTGTGGAGCACCGACGGTCCCGCCAGTCGACCGGCCTGACGCAGGCCCACATTGACCGTCGGTGTCCCCACCGACGGCGCCTCGGTCAGGCCGCTGGACGAGTTGCCGACCACCGCGTCGCAGGCCGCCAGAAGCGGCAGATAGGCGGCCCCCAGCGCGTCATGCAGGCTGACGTTGGCCCGCCCCCTGGCGAAGGCGTCCAGCGCCGCATTGATCGCAACGCCGCCGGGATCGCTGTTGGGCCGGGTGATCCACAGGGTGACATCGGACAGCGGTCCCAGCGCCGCCAGCAGGGCCTCGCACTCGGCCAGCCCCCGGTCCGGCAGGGTGGTCACGGAATGGAAGGTCACCAGCAGGTTGCGCAAGCCCAGCGGGCGTCCCAGCGCCGCCTCCAGCGCCTCGCGCTCCGGCCTCGCCTCGCGCGTCAGCCGGTCGAGACCGGGGTTGCCGACCAGATGCACCCGCTCCGGAGCCTCGCCCATCCGCACGACCCGGTCACGGGCCTCGGCATGGGTGACCAGATGCAGGTGCGACAGCTTGGTGATCGCGTGCCGCAGGCCCTCGTCGATCGCGCCCTCGGTGACGTCGCCGCCGCCGATATGGGCCACGGGCGTCCGGGTCAGCATCGCCGCCTGCACCAGGGCCAGGGTCTCGAACCGGTCGCCCAGCACCATCAGCAGGTCTGGCTTCAGCCGCTCCAGCGCCTCCGTCGCGCCCGTGAGCGCCAGAGCCGTCGAGCGGGCCAGGCCCACGGGGCCGTCGTCGGTCAGGTCCATCGGGACCCGGGCGTCGATGGCGAAGCCATCAGCCTCGATCTGTCGCACCGTCTCGCCGAAGCGCGGCTCCAGATGTGTCCCGGTGACCAGCACCTGCAGCGTCAGGTCGTCAGCGGCGGCGAGGTCGCGCAGGGGCCAGTACAACAGGCCGTAGTCAGCCCGACCGCTGGTCGCCACGCAGATCCGCCGTTTCCCCAACCGATCCTCCATGCGCGATCCTCTAGGCTTCGCGCCTTAGCAATCTGCTACCATGACCCTGACGGGAGGATCGCATGCGAATCGGATTGTGCGGAACGGGCGGCTTCGCGCGGGAAGTCGCGCCCCTCGCCCTGATCCAGGGCGCGGACGGCGTCGCCTTCGTCGCGCCGGAAGCGGACGAGGCTGCGGTCGACGGCGTGCCGGTCATCGCCCAGGCGGACCTGCCGGACGACATGGCCCTGGCGATCCCCATCGCCGACGCGGCCCTGCGCCGCCGCATCGACGCTGACCTGCGGGCCGGGGGGCGCCGGTTCGTCTCCATCGTCGCTCCGACCTGCCTCTTCCGCGGTCCGTCCCAGATCGGCGAGGGCGCCATCCTGTGCGACCACGTGGTGATCACCGCCAATGTCGTGATTGGCCGACATTTCCACGCCAACCTGTTCAGCTATGTCGCCCACGACTGCGTGATCGGCGACTTCGTCACCCTGGCCCCCCGCGCCTCGGTGAACGGAAACGTGGTGATCGAGGACGATGTCTATGTCGGTACCGGCGCGATCCTGAAGCAGGGAACCCCGGACAGGCCCCTGCGCATCGGCAAGGGCGCCGTCATCGGCATGGGGGCTGTGGTGACGAAGGACGTCCCCCCCGGCGCCGTCGTCGTCGGCAACCCGGCGCGACCACTTGAGCGCTAGTCGGCGAGCGCCGCACTGCTGGGCAGGTTGATCACCCGATCCTCCAGACCTTCGGCCACCGGCACGGCGTCGCGCGGGCAGTCGGCGTAGATCGGCAGACGGTGCATCAGGGTCCAGAGCGGGCGCGCCTGATAGCCGGCGTCGTTCAGCGTCTCCAGTAGCCGATCCCGCATCTCCCGATCCGGCCGGTCCAGAACCAGGGCGTTCAGCCAGTGGTTCACCGACGCCCCCTCGCGCGGCGTCATCAGCCGCACGCCCTCCACGCCGTCGAAGGCCCGGACATACCGCTCCGCCAGTTCCGCCTTCCGCGTCATCATGTCCGGCAGCCGTTCCATCTGGGCGCAGCCCAGCGCGGCGTTGAGGTTCGGCATCCGGTAGTTCCAGCCGATCTCGTCGTGGTCGAAGGCCCAGCGGTGCGGGACCTTGGCCGTCGTCGTCAGGTGCTTGGCCTGCTTCGCCAGCTCGGGATCATCGGTCAGCACCGCCCCGCCGCCCCCCGTGGTCACGATCTTGTTGCCGTTGAAGCTCAGCGCCGCCAGCCGGCCGAAGCCGCCCATGTGGCGACCCTTCCAGCGCGAGCCCAAGGCCTCCGCCGCGTCCTCGACCAGCACCAGGCTCCAGCGCGCCGCCACCTCGGCCAGGGCCTCGACATCGCAGGGATGGCCGAACACATGCATCACCACCAGCGCCCGGATCGGCCGGCCGGTTGCGGTGTTGACGCAGGTCCCGTCCTCGATCCGGGCGATGCGGCCCAGATAGGCGTCCAGCCGCGCCGGATCGACGCCCAGCGTCACGTCCTCGGAATCCACGAAATGCGGGATCGCCCCGCGATAGGTCACGGCGTTGGCCGTGGCGATGAAGGTCAGGGTCGGGACCAGCACCTCGTCCCCCGCCTCGACCCCCGCCAGCCGGAAGCAGACCTCCAGCGCGGCGGTGCCGTTCGACACGGCGACGGCGTGGCCGATGCCGGTGAAGGCCTCCAGGTCCCGCTCGATCCGGTCCACATAGGCGCCGACCGAAGACACCCAGCCGGTGTCGATACAGTCCAGCACATAGTCCCGGTCGCGCCCGCGAAACTCCGGCGCATGCAGGGGGGCGGGCAGGGTCGCGTCCGGCAGGGCGGCGCGCACCGCCGCCAGCACCCGGTCCTCGAGCGGCGGGGTCACAGGACGTACCGGTCCGTCTTGTAGCGCCCCAGGTTGGCCGGATCGCTGAACCAGTCGATCGTCTCCTTCAGGCCCCGGCGGAAGCCTTCGCCCTCGCCGTAGTCCGGCGTCCAGCCGGTCAGCGACGTCATCAACGCGCTGTCGGCCCACAGCCGCTCGACCTCGCTGGCCTCGGGACGCAGCCGCTGGTCGTCCGAAACGATGCGGGCGTCCGAGCCCATCAGGTCGATGATCGCTTGGGCGGTGTCGCCGATCGAGATTTCGAACCCGCTGCCCACATTGACCGTCTGGCCCACGGCGGCGTCGCATTCCGCCAGCGCCTCGAAGGCCCGGGCGGTGTCGCTGACGAAGCTGAAGTCCCGGGTCGGGTGGGTCGCCCCCAGCTTGATCTCCGTCGCCCCCGCCGCGATCTGGCTGATGATGGTCGGGATCACCGCCCGCGCGGACTGGCGCGGACCATAGGTGTTGAACGGCCGCAGCACCGAGACCGGCGTGCCGAAGGCGGCGTGGAAGCTCAGGGCGATCTGGTCGGCGCCGATCTTTGACGCCGAATAGGGCGACTGGCCCTGCAGGGGATGCGCCTCGGTGATCGGCACGAACCGGGCCGTGCCGTAGACCTCGCTGGTCGAGGTGTGCACCACCCGCTCGACGCCCAGATCCCTGGCCGCCTGCACGATGTTCAGCGTGCCCAGGACGTTGGTCTCCACATAGGTCTGGGGCGAATGGTAGCTGTAGGGGATGGCGATCAGGGCCGCGAGGTGAAGCACCACATCGCAGCCGGCCATGGCCGTGCGCACGCCGTGCGGATCGCGGACGTCGCCGGCGAACACGTCCAGACGCTTGCGGATCTCGGCCGGGCTCTCGTCCAGCCAGCCCCAGGCGCCGAAGCTGTTGTACTGGACGAAGGCGCGCACGTCGCAACCCCGGCGCACCAGCCGCTCGGTCAGATGCGAGCCGATGAAGCCGTCCGCGCCCGTGACCAGCACGCGTTTGCCCTCCAGCTTCATCCGATGATCTCCACAAGGACGCCCATGGTGAATCCCTCACACCGTTCGCGTTAAGGAAAGCCGAAATTGCGCATTGGGGTCGGGTCGGATGTTGCGCCGCGTCCGCCCCTCCTGTCTTGTTCCCGGATGCTTCTTCGGCGGACCCTGACCGGCATGGCGGCCGCAGCGGCGCTCGGCGTCGCCGCGTGCGGCGGATCGCCGGCGTCCCCGACCGCGCCCGCGCTCGCATCTCCGGACGCGGCGGGCCGGCTTTCGACCCTGACGACCCTCGATCAGGCCGTCGCCCGCGTCGCGTGGCGACTGTCCGGGTCCAACGTTGATCTCTGCCCCGTCGTGCGGCAGTCGGCCGGCTGGGCCCTGCACGCCGCCAACCAGTACGTCGCCGACCTCCGCCCCGAAGCGGAGCAGCGGTTCGGCCTGCGCGGCGATCTTCCGGGCATCCTCGCCGCCCCGCCCGGATCGCCGGCCGACCGGGCCGGTTTGCGCGTCGGAGACCTGATCCTGTCGGTCGCCGGCGTCCCGTTGACCGAAGGCTCGCTTCGGGCCAGGCCACAGTATGAAGGGCTGGCCGCCAATATTGCGACCCTAGACCGCGCCCTGTCGAACGGTCCCACGGCCCTGTCCGTCCAGCGCGGCGACATCCGGCTCGACCTCACCGTGACGCCCCGGCGCGCCTGCGGCTATGAGGTGCAGCTGAACCCGTCAAACGAACTGAACGCCCGCGCCGACGGCCGGCGGCTGTTCATCAGCACCGCCCTGGCGCAGTTCGCCGCGAGCGACGACGAGCTGGCGGTCATTCTGGGCCACGAACTGGCGCACAATGTGCTGGGACACCGCCGCTGGTCGGAAACGGGCGGATCGGGCCGCACGGTGATTGATCGCGCGTGCGACGCGGATCTCTGTGGCGGCGATCCCGAGACCCAGGCGGACCGGGTCGGCCTGTATCTGCTGGCCCGCGCCGGCTACAGGCCGGATGTGGCCGCGCCCTTCTGGCGTCGGTTCGGAGAATCGAACTGGCGGGTCCGCTATCCCCAACTGGCGCACGCCTCCGCAGGCACGCGCGCGCGTCGGCTGGAAGCCGTCCAGGCGGAAATCGAGGCGCTGACGGCTGCGGGGCGCCCCCTTCTGCCCTGATCCTGGTCAGGCGGCCTTGCGCCGTTTGGCGCGGCACAGGTCACACCACTCGCGATCGGCCAGACGGCGATCCGTTCGCCAGCGGTGGCGGCAGCGAACCTGTCTGATCAGTTTGGAAAGCCAAAGAAACATGGGTTTCCCATGTCGGGGCCTTGGGCGCTCGTCAAGCGGCTGAAGGTGTCGCACATCGCCGTTCCTGTGGGTCGCGCGTCCGGAGGGGCGCGTCTTTGCCGAAAGGGCGGCGGTAAGGGGAGACTGTTGCATGAGAAGCGCAGTCCGCCTTTTCGTGGAAACAGCCCGAACCACATGCAATCGGCGGCGTTCCCCAACCCTAATCCGGAGGACTATTGTATGAAAAAGGCTATTGCTGCCGCCGCCGCGGGCCTGTTGCTCGTTGCTGGCCAAGCCGCCGCCGCCAACTCGGCCTCGGCCGTGAACCGCGTCGGTGACCGTGTGGGCGCGACCTCGGAGGAGTCCAGCGAGTTCGCCGGCATTCCGCTTCCCGTTCTTCTGATCGGGGCCGCTGTTGTGGTCGCCACCGTCGTGGTCGCCACGGACGACGACAGCGAAAGCGACTGATCGTTCCGCAGTCTGACGGAAGCGCCCGCCGACCTTCGGGACGGCGGGCGCGTTTGGCTGTCTGGACAAAGCCCGCGCGATAGCCGAGCAAGGCCCGTCACACACGGAGCCGGGATCGCGGGTGCAAAATCGCTTCTGGTCATGGCGGCCCAGCCTCTTCGCTCGGGCGGCCCCGCACATCCGCCCCGCGCTGCCGCCGGGCGTCGATGAGGTCCGGCTGCTCAGGACTCCGGAGGCGGAGAGTCTCGCCGAACTGGCGGTCACCCTCGCCATCATGGATCAGGCCATCGAGGCGATGAGGCTGCTGATCACGCGTCGCGGGACGCTGCGGGCCGATCCGCTCACCGACATCGCCCTGCTGCAGTTCGCGCTCACCCAGTTCGTCAGCTGCTTTCCGACCCGCCGAAGCTCAAGGCGACTTTCGCCCAAACAGGCTTTCGACACCGTGGGCGCGCGCCATTTCGAGCATATTTCCACTCTTGCGGACCAGTTGTCCGGCGCCCAGCAACGCCTGACAGGGCGGATGGAGGTGGTGGTCCTGCTCAAACGGGCGGGAGACCGGGCGGCCATGGTCGGCCTGACCACCCGCAGCCGCGCGCCGGATCGCCTTACCGTTCAGGAGCTTTCCGGCATCGCCGATTTCATGGTGCGCGGCCGCGACGCCTACGCCGCAAAGGCCCGCCTGCAACGGGAGCAGCTGCTCGCGTCGATGGAAGCGCTCGACGAGGACGCGCTGCTGGCCCTCGACCGCCCGGACATCCTCTGATCGCCGGGCGTCACGCCGTCTTGCGTACGACCCTGGCGGTGCGGGGCTGGAACCGTCGCCACCCCGCCCAGATCAGCATAGCCGCGGCGATACCCAGCGTGTCGGCCAGCAGATCCAGCAGGTCGGCGTCACGCCCGACCATGCCCTGAAGGACTTCCGTCAGGGCGCCGAACAGCACGGCGGCGATCGCCAGCTGGATCCTGGACCGGCGCGGAAACAGGACGCCGAACGCCCACAACACCAGCCCGAACGCGAGGAAGTGGGCCACCTTGTCCAGACCGATCGCGGTCTGCTCGAACGAGGTCGCGGGCCCGAGCAGCAGGGCCAGAAGGCCCAGGATGATGATCGTGGCGAGGGCGCGAAGGACGAAAGACATGCGGCGTCTACTCGCCGCAGACGGCGCCCTAAGCAAGGCTTGAACGCGCCCCGAGCGACCTAATGGCCGGCCAGCCCCTCGGCGGCGTCCAGATCCTCACGTGTGTCGATATCCGCCGACCGTTCGGGCGGCATCACATGGGCGCGGGTCTCGCCGGGGACCACGAAGCTCCGGGTCCGGCGCAGCCAGTCCACCCGGGCGGCGTAGACGGCGCCGTTGACGGTCAGGGCGCCGGGCAGGTCCTGTCGCCGCAGGCTCGCGCCCGCCGGCGGCTCGGCATAGGGGCTCATTCGCCCGGAGAGGTCGGTCCGGTAGGTCAGCCAGGGGTGGGTTTCCGCCTCCGTGACCGAGACACAGCTGTCGGACTCCTTTAGCTGGGCCAACACCGCGTCGATGTCTGCGGCGGTCCTCAGGGGCGAGGTCGGCTGCAGCAGCACCATCACCTCGTATCCGGGAACCCGGTCCAGCGCATCCAGCACCACGTCGATGGAGCGCGCCGTGTCCCCCGACAGCGCCGCATCGCGCACGAAGGGCGCCTCACATCCAAAGGCCACGGCCTCGGCGATGATGCCCGGGTCGTCCGACGACAGGATCAGCCGGTCGATCCCGACCGAGGCCTGCGCCGCCGCTATGGTCCAGCCGATCAGCGGTCGCCCCCGGAACGGGATCAGATTCTTGCCCGGCAGCCCCTTGGAGCCGCCCCGCGCGGTGATGATGCCCAGAACCCTGTCGTCGCCGATCATGCCGTCAGTCCGAGCGTCCGGGTCGTGGCCCGCAACTGCTCGCAGGCGACCATGATGTGATAGAGCGAGCTGGCCGGTGACGGCTCTTCAACGAAGGTCCCGTCCGCCTGCAGCTTGTCCCGCCAGAGGCCGCTCGGCTCCAGATATCGGGTCAGGCCCGCCAGCGCGTCTTCGGCGTCACGCAGAAGGGCGGTCCGGGCGGGTCCTTCGGGCTCCGCCTCGGCCAGGATCAGCGCCGCCTTGAGCCGTTCCGTCTGCGGCCACAGGCGCGCCTGCCGCGAACGGATGGTCAGGTCGTCGTTCAAAGCGTCCAGGGTGATCCGGGTCCGTGTGTCCACGCCACGATTCCCGGTCTCGTACAGGCGGTGCACATCGGCCATCAGCCCGATGTCGCCGCGCAGGCGGCTCCAGCGGGTCAGCAGCCAGGCCCATTCGAACTGGTGCCCCGGCTCGACCAGCCGTCCATCCTCGCCCGCCGCCGGGGACCAGTTTTCGTCGAAGAACTCGCGCAGGAAACCGCCGCCCGCGTCGATGAAGGACCGCCGGGCCAGCGCCACGATCTCGTCGGCCAACCCGTTCCAAGGCCCGTTCGGGTCCAGCGCCTCCCAGGCCAGGCAGGCCTCAAGCAGGTGCATATGGGCGTTGGACTGGAAGGGGTGATCGCCCGCCTCGCGCCAGCCCCCGCCGGGATGACGCAGAGCCTCCAGCGCCGCGACAAGCCTGCGCGCCCGATCCGTCATCCGGGTCGCCTCGATCCCGACCTCGGCGGCCCCGGCGAAGGCGAACAGGGCGAAGGCCTGATCGTAGAGCCAGGGCGTGTCGTCCAGCACCGTCCCGTCCGGCGCCACGCGCGTGCGATACAGGCCGTCGCTGCGCCGATTGGTCCGTTCAAAGGCTTCGACGCCGTCCAGCACCAGACGGCCCCAGGGACCACTCCAGCCCTCACGCCCGGCCGCACTGTAGACATAGGCCTGCCGCGCCTGGACCCGCGCGCGGCGGAAGTCGCCGACCGCCCGCCCCCTGGCGTCGAGGGCCTCGACGAAGGCGCCGTCGGGCGCCACGCCCAGGGTGGCCCACAGCGGCAGGGCGGCGAGGTCCATCCAGTCGAAGAAGCGGTTCGCCGCCGCCGGCAGGGCCATGCGTCGCCCCTCCGGCGAGACATGGCCGGGCGACACCTGCCGCAACCGCTCGACCAGGCTTTTCACCTCCTGAGACCGGCTCAGATGGCAGACAAGCACCGCGTCCGGCTCGACGATGATGGCCAGGTCCGACACGCCGGCGGTCGCCACCACCATGCCCTCGGCGACCCGCACCAGGTTCGAGGAATCCCCGCTCCCGCCGATCCACAGCCCTCGCCCGCCGGTGTCCGTCGCCGCCACCGCATCCCAGGCCCCAAGGTCCGACCAGTCGAAGACCACCGGCAGGACCCAGACCTTCCGGCTGCGCTCCAGCACCGCATAGTCCATCGAGATTTTAGGCGACGCCTCGAATGCCGGGGTCAGTTCCAGCACCTGTCCCTCGCCGTCAGGCGTGGCGGCGGCGACCGCGGCCTCGACCTCGGGCGCGAAGGCTTTCAGCTCGTCCAGCAAGGTCCGGGCGGCGGCGACCAGGTTGCCGCTGTTCCACAGATAGCCCCGCGCCACATAGGCGACGGCGGTGGCGCGGTCCGGCTTCTCGACGAAGGCCTGGACCGGTGACGCCCCGCCGGCCTGTTCCGGCTGGATATAGCCGTAGGCGGACGACGGCTCGGTCGGCTTGACCCCGAACACGACCAGCCGATCGGATCCCGCCAGATCGGCGGCCTCGCGCACCGCGGCGCGGAACAGGTCGTCCTGGGTGATCCGATGGTCGGAGGCGACGAAGGCCGCCACCCCGTTCGGGTCCCGGCGAGCGATCCAGTGCGCCGCCGCCGCCATGGCGGCGGCTGAGTCCCGGCCCGACGGCTCCAGCAGCACGACGGCGGGAATATCACCCAGCTGCTCGACCACGACCGCGCGATGCTCCTGCCCCGCGACCACCACGACCTGGCCGCCATCCTTCGCCAGCGGCGCGACGCGAGCCAGCGTCTCCTGGAACAGCGACAGGTTGCTGGTCAGGTCGAGAAATTGCTTGGGCCGGTCCGAGCGCGACGCCGGCCACAGCCGGGTGCCGGCTCCCCCGCACAGGATGACAGGAAAAATCGCCATGGCCCCGATCTCCGTGGCCGCGTTCGGATCGCGGTCGCCCGCCCCTACTAGAATGAAGCCGGGCGTTGCGGAAGCGGGGACGAGGCTTCGGACGCTTCGCGCCAGGCGGCCTCGGGGTTCAGCGTCGCCATCTCTTCCAGGAAGCTGCCCGGCTTCATCGAGGGCTCGGCCGCGACGCGCAGGCCGGCGACGCGCGCCATATCAGCGATGAAGGTTATGCAGTTTCGCCGCCTCAGATCGTAGACCGAACCGTCAGGCCCGTTCCACCAGTCGGCCCGGTCGCGGATCGCCCTGTAGGTGGCGTCACTGACCGTCAGGGTCAGATAAGGCCGGCCCTCATCGATATAGCGGGCATCTGGCGACAGCACCTGCCCCCGGTCCCGGACGAACAGGAGTTGGGGACCGGGGTTTCGGGCGGTGAACCCCGCGGCCCAGTCCACCGGGTCTCCGGTGTCGTCCAACGTCCCGACCGCCTCCACATAGGCGTGGGGGAAGAGCAGGTATCCATCCCGCACCCGTGCGCCGGGATGGGCGTAGAAGGTGAGGGTCACCGCCGCCAGCGCCGGCCCCGCCAGCAGGGCCAGCAGAAGGGCGGGAACAAGGACGCGAAACAGACGGCGGAACATGGCGACTCGCGGGGGTGAGTCACCTGAACGCGAAAAGGGCCGCCGGGTGTCCCCGACGGCCCTTCTTTTTCAGTTTATGCCTCGGGCGGGATCAGTGACCGCTGGGCGCCGCAACCGCGTCGGCGTTGTAGACCTTGGCCCGCGCCGCCGCGATGGCGAACACGGTCAGGATCACATAGCCGACCAGCGGAATCACGAAGGCCAGGTTCAGGCTGGCCGTATCGGCCATCCAGCCGCCCAGCAGCGGCAGCACCGCGCCGCCGATGATGGCCATGCAGAGCAGGCCCGACGTCGCCGAAGCCGGGGCGGACGAGCGCTCCAGCGTCAGGGTGAAGATGGCCGGGAACATGACCGAGTTGAACAGGCCGATGGCGAGGGCCGCGAACGAGGCGTTGACGCCGCCCGTCTGGGTCACGATGGCGCACAGGATGGCGGCGCAGGCGGTGCAGATGGCCAGCAGCCAGCCCGCCGGAACACGCGTCAGCAGGGCGCTGCCCGCGAAGCGGCCCATCAGGGCGCCGGCCCAGTACAGGGCGACCAGACGACCCGCATCGTGGATCGGCAGGCCCAGGGCGCCTTCCGAATGCAGCAGGTTGGTCATCAGGCTGCCGATGGTCACTTCCGAACCGACATAGATGAAGATGGCCAGGGCGCCGAAGATCGCCCAGCCCGAGCTCAGGGCCTTCAGCGGCGAACCGGGCGTTTCGGCCGAGGCGGCGGCGCTGGCGGCGGTCAGGCGCTTGCGAACGCTCCAGATGAAGGCGCCCAGAACGGCGAAGAAGATCGCCAGACCGATGAAGACGGTGTCGATGTTGCGCAGGGTCGCGGCGCGGGCGGCGGGATCGATCACGGTGGTCGCGGCGGCGACCGGCGCGACCTCGGGGGCCACGGCGGCGGCATAGGCGCCCATGCTGCCGATATAGTTGTGCAGGAAGACGACCCAGCCGATCACCAGACCGATGGCCGCGCCGACGGCCAGCCAGCCCTTGATGTCGCGACGCAGGGCGCCGACCAGCACGCCGGCGACGACGCCGATGCCGACGCCCAGCAGGATCAGCAGCAGGGCGGTCGGCGAGGCCAGAGCGCTGACACCGCCGACGGCGAAGATGCCGCCCGACAGCATGACGGTCGCCCCCAGCAGCGGACCGACCACGGTGCCCAGCGAGTTGAAGGCCTGCGACAGGACCAGACGGAAGTGCGAGCCCTTCGACGAGCCCAGCGAGGCGGCCAGCGGGTTGGCCGCCACCTGCAGCAGGGTCACGCCCGCGGCGATGACGAACAGCGCCACCAGTACGCCGGGATAGAAGTCGAACACCGTCGACAGAGGCACGATCAGGGCGCCCAGCACCATGACGCCCAGGGCGCCGACGATCGACTTGGCATAGCCCAGACGGGCCAGGATGGCGGCGGCGGGCAGGGAGACGATGCCATAGGCGGTGAACCAGGCGAACTGCGTCAGCAGGGCCTCGGTGAAATTCAGCTCGAACACGCCCTTCACCGCCGCGATCAGCGGATCGATCAGCGAGGTCGCGAAGCCCCAGGCGAAGAACAGGGTGGTCACATAGGCGAAGGCGGTCCCGAGACCCTTCGCGCTGGTTTGGTTCTGGTCTGTCATCTCACTCCCCGTGGCCCCCGTCCCAACACGCAGGCCTGTTTGACGCCTTGGTTTCATCCACAATCGCCCGCGTCCAGCGATTTGAGGGAATTCGTAACCAAAAGTGGGCGGGTCTCAGCCCTTGCGGCGGGCCTCAGAGCAAGGATGATGCAGACGGCCCGGTCGATCCGGCCGCTGACCAAGGCTCCCGCGTGACCGACTCCACCGCCTCCGACGCCATTCTCGACACTGACTGGTGGAAGGGCGCGGTCGTCTATCAGGTCTATCCGCGCAGCTATGCCGACACGACCGGCGACGGCGTCGGCGACCTGCCGGGCGTCACCGCCCATCTGGACCACATCGCCTCGCTGGGGGTGGAGGCGGTCTGGCTCAGCCCCTTCTACACCTCGCCCATGCGCGACTTCGGCTATGACATCGCCGATTATTGCGATGTCGATCCGGTGTTCGGGACCCTGGCCGACTTCGACGCCCTGACCGCCCACGCCCATGCGCTGGGCCTCAAGGTCCTCATCGATCTGGTCTTCGCCCACACCTCCGACCACCACGCCTGGTTCGCGGAAAGCCGTCAGTCGCGGGACAATGCGAAGGCCGACTGGTTCGTCTGGGCCGATGCGAAGCCGGACGGAACGCCGCCGTCGAACTGGCAGTCGGTCTTCGGCGGGCCGGCCTGGACCTGGGACGCCCGGCGTGGCCAGTACTACATGCACAACTTCCTGCCCGAGCAGCCGCAGCTGAACCTGCACAGCCCGGCGGTGCAGGACGCCCTGCTGGACGTGGTCCGCTTCTGGCTGGATCGGGGCGTGGACGGCTTCCGCCTCGACGCCATCAATTTCGCCATGCACGACCCGGCCCTGACCGACAATCCGCCCCTGCCGTCGGGCGGCCCGCGCACCCGCCCGTTCGACTTCCAGGACAAGGTCCACAACCAGTCCCAGCCGGGGATCGTCGACTTCCTGAAGCGCCTGCGCACCCTGACCGACAGCCGGGGTGGGCGCTTCACCGTGGCCGAGGTGCCGGGCGACCGCGCCGATCAGGAAATGCAGGCCTACACCGCCGGCGATGACACGCTGAACAGCGCTTACGGCTTTACCTATCTATACGCCCCCGCCCTGACGCCCGATCTGGTGAAACAGACCGCCGCCGTCTGGGACGGTCGTCAGGGACAGGGCTGGCCGTCATGGCCCTTCTCCAACCACGACGCCCCGCGGGCGGTCTCCCGCTGGGCGCAGGGGCGCGATCTCGCCGCCACGGCGCGGCTGACCACCCTGTTGCTGATCTGCCTGCGCGGCAACGTCTTCCTCTATCAGGGCGAGGAGCTGGGCCTGCCGCAGGCCGAGGTGCCGTTCGACCGGCTGGTGGATCCCGAGGCCATCGCCAACTGGCCCAAGACCCTCGGCCGCGACGGCGCGCGCACGCCCATGCCCTGGTCCGTCACCGCACCCCATGCGGGCTTCTCCACCGTCGAGCCCTGGCTGCCCATCGACCCTCGCCACCTGCCGCTGGCGGTGGAGGCGCAGGAGGGCGATCCCGCGTCGCAGCTGGCCCTGACCCGGCGGCTGATCGCCTTCCGCAAGACGCAGCCCGCCCTTGTATCCGGCGCGATGCGGATGCTGGACGCGCCCGACGGCCTGCTCCTGTTTGAACGGGGCGACGGCGACGATCGCCTGCTGTGCGTCTTCAACCTGGGTCACGTCTCCGTCGATTGGTCGCCGCCAAAGGGCTGGCGGGTGATCGAAGCCGTCAACGGCGCCGACGGCCCCCTCGCGCCGCTGGCGGGTCGGGTGCTGGCGCGCTCACCGAAGCCGGAGTAACTCAGGTCCATGACCTCCGACCCCATCCTCGTCACCGGCTCGGCCGGCTTCATCGGCTTCCACACCGCCCGACGCCTGCTGGAGCGCGGCGAGACCGTGATCGGGGTCGACAATCTGAACAGCTATTACGACCCCGCCCTGAAACACGCGCGGCTTGAGAGGCTGCAGGCCTATCCGAAATACCTCCACCACACGCTGGACCTCGCCGACCGCGACGGCATGGCCGCCCTGTTCTCCAGCCTGAAGCCGCGCCGCATCGTCCATCTGGGGGCGCAGGCGGGGGTCCGCTACAGCCTCGAACACCCGGAAAGCTACATCGACTCCAACGTCGTCGGCTTCCTGAACGTGCTGGAGGGCGCGCGGGCGGTGAAGGCGGAAAACCTCGTCTTCGCCTCTACCAGTTCGGCCTTCGGGGCCAACGGCGCCCTGCCCTTCTCGGTCAAACAGGGCGTGGCCCATCCCCTGACCGTCTATGCCGCCACCAAGATCGCCAATGAGGCGATGGCGCACAGCTACTCCCACCTGTTCGGCTTCCCCTCCACGGGGCTGCGCTTCTTCACCGTCTACGGACCGTGGGGCCGGCCGGACATGGCGCTGTTCAAGTTCACGCGCGCCATCCTCGAGGGCCGGCCCATCGACGTCTACGGCCATGGCGAGATGGAGCGGGACTTCACCTATGTCGACGACATCGTCACCGGCGTCGTCGCCGCTCTGGACCAGCCCGCCGCCATCGATCCCGACTGGAACCCACAAGCGCCGAACCCGGCCACCAGCGGCGTCGCCCCCTGGCGCATCCTCAACCTCGGCGCCGGTCGTCGCGAGCAGCTGATGCGCTACATCGCCGTGCTGGAAGAGGCCTTGGGCCGCAAGGCCGAGCTGAACCTGATGCCCGTGCAGGACGGCGATGTGGCCCGCACCGAGGCCGATGTCACCGAGACCCGCGCCGCCCTCGGCTATGCCCCGTCCACCCCCATCGAGGTCGGGGTGAAGCGGTTCGTGGACTGGTATCGCGACTTCTATCAGGTCTGAGGATCCGGTGGACCTTGCGCCACGGCGAAGCTGGGCCTAGATCGGGAACCATAACTGTTACCATTTAACTGACAAGGCTCTCCTGATGGTGTCCCGCTTCCTGTCCAACAATACCCCGCTGGCGCTGGCCGCCCTGCGGATCATGTCCGGCCTGCTGTTCCTCGCGCACGGCACGCAGAAATTCCTGTCCTTCCCGGGCGGCGAGCGCGCCGGCTCGGGTCTGGCTCTGGACAACCCCGGCGCCTTCGCGGGGATTATCGAGCTGGTCGCCGGCGCCCTGATCGCGCTGGGCCTGTTCACCCGCCCGGCCGCCTTCATCGCCTCCGGGACCATGGCCGTCGCCTACTTTCTGGCCCATGCCCCGCAGGGGACCTACCCGGTCAACAACGGCGGCGACGCGGCCATTCTGTTCTGCTTCGTCTTCCTGTTCCTGATCTTCTCCGGCCCGGGCGCCCTCAGCCTCGACAGCGTGGTCGGCAAGCGCCGCGGCTGATCCGGCGGACAACCGGCCAAAGAAAAAAGCGGGACCTTGGCGGGTCCCGCCTTCTTCATTTCTGGCTTTGCCAGTCTTTAAGGGACCGGGTTGCCGTTCACATCGACCACCTGAACGTCGCCGAAGCCGAGCGCGCGGATCTTCGGTTCGATCTGGGCGCGGTCGCCGACCACGACCCAGGTCGTCGGGCCCGCACCGACCATGGAGCGGGCGGCCGTGGTGGCGGCCTCCGCCGTCGTACCGCTGACGCCCGCGGCGTAGCTGTCGTAGAAGTTTTCCGGCAGGCCATAGGTGACCATCCGGCCCAGATCCCCGAGGATCGAGGCGTTAGTTTCCCACTCCCCGGCCAGGCCCTGGACCAGATTGGCGCGGGCGCCGGCCAGTTCCGCTTCGGTCAGCGGACGCGAGCCGACGACCTCGGTCAGTTCACGACGCAACTCGACCAGGCTTTCCGCCGTCTTGTCGGCCTGCACCCCGGCGCTGACAACATAGGCCCGCTCGCCACGCGCGGTGCGAACCCCGCCCGAAGCGCCGTAGGACCAGTGCTTGTCCTCGCGCAGGTTCATGTTGATCCGGCTGGTGAAGGCGCCGCCCAAGGCCGTGTTCATCGTCTCGATAGCGGCCTGGGTCTGCGCGTCGAACGCCGGGGCGATACGGCCGCCGGTGATGATCGACTGCGGACCGGCGCGGTCCACGATCAGGACGCGCGGGGTCGCCGGCGCCTGCGGCAGGGCCGGGGCTTGTGGACGCGCCGGCAACGCCGTCGAAGGCGCGCGCCAGCCGGCGAAGGCCCGTTCCAGCTGCGGCTGCAGCTCGGCCAGGGTGGTGTCGCCGACCACCACCAGGGTGGCGTTGTCCGGACGGAACCAGGCGTCGTGCCAGGCGTGCAGCTGGTCCGGCGTCAAGGCGCCGACGGTGGCTTCCGTACCCGAGGCGGGACGACCGTTGGGGTTCTCGGGCCCGTACAGCTGGGCCGACAGCACCCGGTTGGCGATGGCGCCCGGGTTGCGGTTCGACTGCTGGATGCCCGAGATCTGCTGGGCGCGGCCGCGCTGGAAGTCCTCGGCGCGGAAGGCCGGGTTTTGCACGACGTCGGCGAACAGGGCCAGCGAGGGCTCGATGCGCGACTCGATCGCCGTCATGCTGACGGTCGTCGAGTTGACGCCCGAACCGGCGCCCAGGGTGGCCCCCAGGATTTGCAGACGGTCGCTGATCTCCAGCGCGTCCAGATCATCCGTGCCGTTGGTCAGCACGGTCGAGGTCAGAACGGCGGCGCCCTGCTGGCCTTCCGGATCGACCGCCGAACCGGCGTCGAAGATCAGGTTCATGCTGACGGTCGGCACCGCGGTGCGCGGCACGAACATGACCTTCAGCCCGTTCGACAGGGTCGCGTGCTCGATCGCCGGGAAGGCGGCCAGCGGGGCGGCCTGCGGGGTCGGGACGGCGCTGCGATCCACGCCCGTCGCGGCGGCGGCGTAGTCCGGGAAGGGCTGGACCTCCAGCGTATAGCTCCCGTCGCGCAGCCACTCACGGCCGGCAGCGGTCAGGTTGGTCGGGGTCGCGGCAAGGATGCGCTGGTAGCTGACGCGCCAGGCGCCCGGGTCGCCATGGAAGACCTGGCTCTCGGCCAGACGGTCCGACTTGCCGCCGAAGCCGCCGATCCGTTCCAGACCGCGCACATAGGCGGCGCCGTTCGAGGTGCGGGCGCGCTCCATCTCGACGGCGGTCGGGCCGTCGCGCAGCAGGCGGGCCAGCTCTTCGTCGACGATGGCTTCGATGCGGGCGATGTCCTGGCCCGGTTTGGCGGTGACGGTGATCAGGAACTGGCTGCCGATCTCGCCTTCCGAAATCCCGGCCGACACGGCCGTCGCGACCTGATCGTCAAAGACCAGACGCTTGTAGAGGCGCGAGGTGCGGCCCGACGACAGGATGTCGCCCAGCAGGCCCAGATAGTCGCTGTCGGCCTCGCCGCCCGGCGGCACGTTCCACACCTTGTACAGGCGCGGCTGGCCGACGCGGTCCTGCATCACCTCGCGCTGGACGCCGGTCATGCGGGCGATCATCTGCTGCGGCTGGGTGACGGGCGGTCCGGGCGGGATGTCGCCGAAATATTGCTCGACCTTGGCGCGCGCCTCTTCCGGGGTGATGTCGCCTGCCAGGACGATGGTGGCGTTGGCCGGGCCGTACCAGCTGTTGAACCAGCCGCGCACGTCCTCAAGGCTGGCGGCGTCCAGATCGTCCATCGAGCCGATGACGGTGTGGCCATAGGGATGGTCCGCCGGATAGGTGGCGTTGGTGATCGCATCCCAGACGCGGCCATAGGGCTGGTTCTCGCCCTGACGCTTCTCGTTCTGCACCACGCCGCGCTGCTCATCGAGACGCGCCTGGTCGATGGCGCCCAGCAGGTGGCCCATCCGGTCGCTTTCCAGCCACAGGATGCCGTCCAGCGCCGAGGTCGGCACGTTCTGGAAATAGTTGGTGCGGTCCTGGCTGGTGGTGCCGTTCTGGTCGGTCGCGCCCAGACGCTCGGTCGCCTTGAAGAAGTCGTCGTTGAAATTCTCGGACCCGTTGAACATCAGGTGTTCGAACAGGTGGGCGAAGCCTGAACGGCCGACCGGCTCGTTCTTGGAGCCCACGTGGTACCAGATGTTCACCGCCACGATCGGCGCCTTGTGGTCCTCGTGGACGATCAGGGTCAGGCCGTTGGGCAGGACGAAGCGGGTGAAGGGAATGTCCACGTCGGGCAGCGGGGCGAGCCGCTCCTGCGCGGCGGGCGCGGCCGCCATGGCGACGGGAACCTGGGCCTGGACGGCGCCGGCGGCCAGAAGGACAGCCGCAGCGGCGCCCCCCAGCAGGATGGGACGGAACGAACGCATGCAGGCAACCCCCTCAGGCAATGATACGGCCCGGCGACAGGTCCGCCGGACCGGGCGCGACAGTGGTAGCCGTCTGCAACCGCCTCGCAAGCGATTTGAAATTGCAGTTTTGTAATCTTTCCGCCGCCATCTCGCATCTGCGAGGCCCGCGGGCACGACCGTGCCGTCAGGCGCGCAACGTCGACCGTCTGTGCAGGGACCACACGAAGTATTGCACCGCACACGAAATGAATTGCCTGTCGCGCTGCAATAGCTTCCTATCCCTATCCGCGGCGTCGAACGCGGGTTCGAGCCGGAACATCTGACATTCAGCTCCCCGGACGCCGCGCCATGATCCGCAAATCGCTCGCCCTCGCCACCCTCTGTTGTCTGGTCGCAGGCCCGGTCCTCGCCGCGCCCGCCGCACCCCTGCTGGCGCACCAGACGACCCTGGCCCTGAACGAGGCCGCCTCGTCTTGGATCTTGACCTCCACGGCCCTGGTCCTGCTGATGACCCTGCCGGGTCTGGCCCTGTTCTACGGCGGCATGGTCCGGCGCAAGAACGTCATCGCCACAATCGCCCACTCGACCGCCGCCCTGGCCATCGTCACCGTGCTCTGGTTCGTGGTCGGCTACAGCCTGTCTTTCGGGACCAGCGGCGAGGCGACCAACGGCTTCATCGGCGGATTGCAGGCCGCCTTCCTCGATGGCGTCACCCCGACCACGGCGCATAGCCTGACGCCCGGCCTGCCGGAGTTCCTGTGGATCGCCTACCAGCTGACCTTCGCCATCATCACCCCGGCCCTGATCGCCGGCGCCTTCGCCGAGCGGATCAAATTCTCGGCCTCGATCCTGTTCTTCTTCCTCTGGCACCTGCTGGTCTATGTGCCGATCTGCCATCAGGTCTGGGGCGGCGGCTGGATGGGCTCGCTGGGCGTGCTCGACTTCGCGGGCGGCGCCGTGGTCCACGTCAACGCCGGTGTCGCCGGTCTGGTCGCCTGTCTGGTGCTGGGGCCGCGTCAGGGCTTCGGTCGCGACAACATGGCCCCGCACAACCTGACCCTGACCGCCATCGGCACCGGCCTGCTGTTCGTCGGCTGGCTGGGCTTCAACGCCGGCTCGGCCTGGGCCGCGGACGGCATCGCCGCCGTCGCCGCCCTGAACACCATCCTCGCCGCCGCCGCCGCCGCTATCGGCTGGACCGCCGTGGAGTGGGCCTTCCACAAGCGCCCGACCCTGCTGGGCATGCTGTCCGGCATCGTCGCCGGTCTGGTCGGCATCACTCCCGCCGCCGGTCTGGTCGATCCCAAGGGCGCCTTCTTCATCGGCATCCTGTCGGGTCCGGCCTGCTATGCGGGCGCCGTCTGGCTCAAGCGCGCGCTCAAATATGACGACAGCCTCGACGCCTTCGGCGTGCACGGCGTAGGCGGCATCGTCGGCGCCATCCTGACCGGCGTCTTCGCCACCGCCGTGATCAATCCGGCCGGCGAGAACGCCAGCCTCCTGAACCAGATCATCGGCCTGGCCGCCGTCATCGCCTGGTCGGGGATCGGCACCTTCATCATCCTGATGATCTGCAAATACACCGTCGGCCTGCGCGTGCCGAAGGAGGAGGAGATCGAGGGCCTCGACTACACCCAGCACGGCGAGACGATTCACCCGTAGCGCTGCGCGCAGTGGCGAGTGGCGAGTGGCTAGTGGCTAGTGGCTAGTGGCTAGTGGCTAGTGGCTAGTGTTCGCGCGCTTCGCTGATTGCGGAAGGGCGGCGCAGGAATTGCGGTCGCAGGATGGTGGCCAGCCACTAGCCACTAGCCACTAGCCACTTTCCCGGCCACTTCCTGCCCACCGCCATCCGCACCCTTCCCCCCTCCCCGCCTTCCCCGCTACAACCTCGGCCATGAGCTCCGCCCCGCTTCCTGACGCCGGTTCCAACTGGGTCGACCGCCATGCGCCCGAGGGGCTGAAGCCGTGGCTGAAGCTCGGCCGGTTCGACCGGCCCATCGGCATCTGGCTGCTGCTCATCCCCGGCTGGCAGGGCATCGCCCTGGCGCTGGCGTCCGAGCGCCGGACCTCCAGCATCTATGACATCTGGCTGATCCTCGGCTTCGCGATCGGGGCCTGCCTGATGCGCGCCGCCGGTTGCGCCTTCAACGACATCGTCGACCGCGACATCGACGTCCAGGTGGCCCGCACCGCCGCCCGCCCCGTCGCCTCGGGCCGGATCAGCGTGAAGAAGGCGCTGGCCTTCACCGCCGCCTGTTCGCTGGTCAGCCTGCTGATCCTGCTGACACTGAACTGGACCGCCATACTGCTGGGCGTCGCCTCCCTGCTGCTGGTCGCCGCCTACCCCTTCATGAAGCGGATCACCTGGTGGCCCCAGGCCTGGCTCGGCCTGACGTTCAACTGGGGCGCCCTGATGGGATTCGCGGCGGCGTCGACCGCCTGGGCCGCCTTCCTCGTCCTGCCTGACTACAGCCTCGGCGTCAGCGTCCGCGCCGGGCATCTTTCCCTCGCCGCCCTCGCCCTCTACGCGGGCGGCGTCTTCTGGACCCTCGGCTACGACACCATCTACGCCCTGCAGGACATCGAGGATGACGCCATGGTCGGGGTAAAGTCCTCGGCCCGTCGCCTCGGCGCCAAGGTCCGCGGCGGCGTCGGCGTCTTCTACGGTCTGGCCGTCGCCTTCGCCGCGCTGGCGGGCCTCTTGGCCGGGCTGGGCCCGCTGTTCTGGTTCGTCCTCGTCGGCTACGCGGCCCACCTGCTGATCCAGACCCGCTCCATCCGCCCCGATGACGGCGCCCACGCCCTGGCCCTGTTCAAATCCAACCGGGAGGCGGGGCTGGTCCTCCTTCTCGCCATCATCCTCGGTTCGGTTCAGCTTCCGTTCTAGCAAGGAGATCCGCATGTCCTCCCCCGTCCGCATGCTTCTGGTCACCGTCGCCGTCGCCGCCTCCCTCGCCGCCTGCAACCGCGACAAGGAGACCAAGGCCCCGACCGCGCCGCCCCCGGTGGCCGGCGCCGTCGAGATCCCCGCCGACGCCGCCGCGCCGATGAGCTTTGAATCGAAAACCCAGTACGCCGATGTCAGCCTGAAACTGCCCGATGGCCTGAAGTCGCAGGGCGACCTGCATGCCCGCCTCTATGCCGAGGAGGTCCGCAAGCTGCGTCAGTTCATTGAGGGTGCGCAGGGAGAGCGGACCGAGGCGGGCAATGACACCGACCTGCCGCCGTACGAAAACAACGTCGAACTGACCCTGGCGGGCGAGACAGGCAAGCTGTTCAGTCTCAAGCGCGTCGCCTTCGACTATTCGGGCGGCGCCCATCCCAACACCCTGACCAGCGGCCTGCTGTGGGACAAGGCGCTGAAGCGCCAGATCGGCCTCACCGACCTGTTCCGGCGCGGAGCGGACCTGACGGTGCTGGATCAGGCGCTGTGCTCGGCCATCAACACCGCCAAGCGCGCCCGCGTGCCGAACAGCGCCTCCGTCGTTCTGGGCGGCAAGGACTGGTCCTGCCCCCGCGCCGTCGACACCGGCTTCGTGCTGACCCCCGGCGATGTCCAGGGCAAGGCCGCAGGCTTGACCTTTCTGATCGGTCCCTATCAAGTCGGCCCCTATGTGGAGGGGGCCTACGAGATCGCAATCCCCGCCTCGACCTTCCGCTCCCTGCTCGCCATCACCTACGCCGACGAGTTCGCCGGTCAGTTGATCCGCGCAGGGGACGTCACGCCCAAATCCTGAGGACTTCCGACCTTTATGCGTAACGCCCTGCCTCTCGCCCTCGCCGGCGCCCTGCTTGCCGCCCTGCCCGCCGCCGCGCAATCCGACCGCGTGACCAGCCCCGGCCAGCTCGGCATTCTCGCTACGACTCCCAGCCGGATCGAAGGCTCCAGCCGCGAGATGAACCGCGGCATCCGTCCGGTGTGGCGCGCCAACATGACGCCGTCGATGGCCAAGACCTACGCCGAAGAGGCCATGGGCCGCGCCGGTTTCGCCTGCGAGGTCGCCGAGGCTGTCGTTATCGGACAAACCCGGGACAGCGCACCGCTGGTCGAGGTCGATTGCGCCAACGGCGGGGGTCTGGTCATTGCCGACAGCAACCCGATCGTCGCCTCTGACTGCCTGGACCTGACGCCCGCCACCGCGGTGACGGGCCTGCGCAGCCTGCGCATCGAAAGCTGCACCCTGCCGGCCAACGTCGCCTCGGTCACCGCCGAACGCCGTCAGGCCGCGGGCCGGAACTGAATCCCCGGGCTTAAGCCCCCCTCGCGTGACGGGGGGGGGGTAAGGGCTCGGCGGCCCGGAAACCGCCATTCTCTCTTTGACTTGGCGTCGATTGCGTTCATGATCTCAGCGGTCGACTAACACAGGATTGCGACATCACACCGAAACCTTGAGGAGCTCGATTGCTATGCGTTTTGTTCTGCCTCTCGCCGCGATCGGCGCACTTGCCGCCGCATCGCCCGCCCTCGCCCAGGACCCGCTTGAAGTCGGAGTTCCGCTCGGTGTGACCGGTGACTCGCGCATTTACAGCCCCGGCCAGCTCGGCATCACCGCCACGACGCCCAGCCGGATCGCCGCCTCAAGCCGGGAAATGAACCGCGGTCGCCGGACGACCTTCCACGCCAACATGACTCCGACCATGGCCAAGACCTACGCCGAACAGGCGTTGCACCGGGCCGGCTATCGTTGCGAAGTCGCCGAGTCCGTCGTCATCGGACAGACCCGGGACGGCGCGCCTCTGGTCGAGGTCGACTGCTCGAACGGTGGCGGCCTGGTCATCGCAGACAGCAACCCGATCGTCGCCTCGGACTGCCTTGACCTGTCGCCCGAAGACGCCCTCAGCGGCCGGAACAGTCTTCTGATCGACGCCTGCCGCCTGCCGGGCAACGTGTCTTCGGTGGCCGCGACCCGGGACGCCGAGGCTCAGAACGTCAGGAACTGATCCATCAGTTCGGCGAACTTCGCCGGCTGATCGCTCATGATGAAGTGGCGGCTGCCGTCGACACGGATCAGACGTACCCCGGCGAGGCTCGCATACTCGCGGGCCCACACGCTGTCGGCCATCGCCGGGGGCGGACCCCCGTCGGCGTCGGCGGCATAGGGTGCCCACACGGGAACGGTCATCGTCGCCAGGCCCGGCCGCAGATCGGTCAGCATGACGTCCCGGATCGCCGCGGCCATGGCGCGCCGGTCGCCCGCCATGCTCCACTCGACCATCCGCTCGCGCGTCAGTGGATCGCGCGAATAGCCGACGGCGCCCTGCACCTGTCCCGCCCGGAAGGCCGCGTCGTCCGCACCCAGCATCCCCGCGGCGGCCTGTTCCGCGAACGGACGGGCGCTCTCGACCGTAACCTGCGGCCCGAACAGGGCGCTGAAGAAGGGCAGGCTGTCGACCGTCATCACCTTGCCGACCAGCGACGGCTGCTGCTGGGCCAGCATCAGGGCGCTCATCCCGCCCATCGAATGCCCGACCACCGCCGGCGCCGTCAGGCCCTGCTCGCGGATATAGCGGGCCAGCGCGTCGATCACCGGCTGGACAAACGGACCGTCGCCATGCGTCCACGGCTCGCCGGCGAAGCCCGCCAGCTGGACCAGATGCACCCGGTGCGTCGCCTTCAGCCGCTCCGCCTCGACGCGCCACACCTCCCGCGAACAGCCGAAGCCTGGGATCAGGATGACGTCCGGTCCCTCTCCCACCACCTCGACCGACAGCCGGTCAGAGACGAAGGGCGCGGGCGCCGTGGCGACGACCGGCGCGGCCATGACCTCGGTCGCGGACAGGACGCCTGCCCCGATGGTCATGGCGGCGGCGGAGGCGATCATCATCGCCCTCAAGCAGGCCGAAGGCCGATAGGGCGACGAGGAATGGGCGCGCAGGGTCGAGCGCCCGGCGAGGGGACGGTGGTGCAGCATGAGGATGTCCTTGGTTTGGGCCTGAGGGGGTCAGGCGTGGGGGTTCTCGAAAATGTCCTCGACCGGCCGGGTGAACAGCACCGCGATGCGGTAGGCCAGGTCCAGAGAGGGATCGTGCTTCTCGGTCTCCAGCGCGTTCACGGCCTGCCGGGACACGCCCAGCGCCTGACCGAGCTGTTCCTGCGTCCAGCCGCGCTCGACGCGCAGCAGCTTGAGACGGTTCTTCATCAGTTCGAGGTCCGGATGAACGGCGACACCAGACCATACAGGCCCCAGAAGGCGGCGTAGATCAGCCAGCCCGGCAGATGCGGCGCATTGGCGAAGGTTTCGGCGAAGCCCCAGAAGGTGGCCAGGGCCATGGCCAGACCGGCCGCGAGGATGAACTGCTTGGCCGACACGGCGCGAACGAACTCGTCGCTCTCGCGCATCAGGCTCAAGGTGGCCCACAGCTGGCCGATCACCGGAGCGGAGATCGCCGCGGCCAGACCCCAGCCGGCGGGCTTGCCGATGATCTCGTCAAAGGCGTCGGTCAGCATCATCGAGATACAGACCAGCATATAGGGGACCATGAAGGCCCAGGTGCGGATGATGTAGCGGCGCCCGGCGGGCGTTCCCTGTTTCCACGCAGACAACATGTCAGCTCCTCCCGACAGAATGTAATGCCAACCTGACATCAAGATAATGTCATGTCAACCTGACTTATTGTCAGGATCGCCCGACTTATGCCGGCCGCTTTGCGCACCGACATCAGCGGCGTATCTTCCGCCCATGCCCGCCGCGCCTCGCGCCAAGCCATCCGACCTGTTCACGCCCCTGGAGTGGGCGCCCTTCCAGTCGCGCCGGGGCTGGATCGGTCCGCTGCTGGTCGCCCACTGCTGGGGCGTCATCGCCCTGACGGTGGTCGCGGGCGTCCTGTGGCCGATCCTGATCCCGGTGTGCGTAGCGATCGTCGGCACGCGCCAGCTGGGCCTCGCCATCCTGATGCATGAGGCGGCGCACGGCGGCCTGTCGAGCCACACGCGGCTGAACGACTTTCTCGGCCACTGGCTCTGCGCCGTGCCGATCGGCGCCTCACTGGCCTCCTACCGCCCCTACCATCTGTCTCACCATCGCTTCGCCCAGCAGCCCGAGGATCCGGACCTGGTCCTGTCCGCCCCCTTCCCGGTCTCGCCCGCCTCGCTGCGCCGCAAGATCCTCCGCGACCTGACCGGCCAGACCTTCCTCAAGCAGCGTGTCCTGCTGCCGCTGGCGGCGATGCGCGGGGCGAAGGCCGGTCCGGCGACCCCAGGCTCAAGTAGCGCGAAGCGCGATAGCCCAACGACAAATGACCACGACTATGAGGCGATCGTCACCGGCCGCTCCATCCTGCCGTTCCTGCTGGTCAATCTGGCCCTGCTGACAGCGGCGACGCTGGCCGGAGTCTGGTGGGCGTATTTCGCCCTGTGGCTGCTGCCCATGGCGACCTGGTTCCCGATGGTCACCCGCCTGCGCAACATCGCCGAACACGCCTGTGTCGAGGGCTCGGCCAGCGACCCGTTCCGCGCCGCCCGCACCACCCGCGCCTGCGGGTGGGAGCGCGCCTTCATCGCCCCCTACTGGGTTAATTTCCACGCCGAGCACCACCTGTTCATGCACGTCCCCTGCTGGAGGCTGCCCGCCCTGCACCAGGCGGTGCAGAGCAAGTCACAGGGGGCGCGAATGGAGGTGGCGGACGGCTACCTCGGCGTCCTGCGGCAGGCCGCGCCCTCGCGACCCGCCGCCTGAGCCCGCCTACTGCTTCGGTGCAGGCATCTCGCGTCCGCCCTGATGCAGAACCAGTCCGGTGATCGCCCCGGCCGCATCGCGATTGAAGGTGACGCGCGCATCCACATCCCGCAGGAAGAAGGCGTCCGGCCCCTCTGCCAGCATCTCCAGCGCCCCCTGCCCGGTGGCCTGCACCATCAGCTTGCCGTCGACGACGGACACCGTCAGAGCGAAGGTTGGGGCGATCGGATAGACGCCCGCATAGGTCTGCAGCGCCTCCGCCGACAGGGTCACCACCTGCCGCTCGCTCGCCAGGGTCACCGTCCCGCCCTGCGCCAGGGTCATCAGATCGAGCCCCAGCTTGTCCGGTCCCGGCCCGTTCAGATTGCCCAGCACCACCACGGTCAGCCCGGCGTCCACATCGCGCGACAGGACGGTGTTGAAGCCCTGAATCCCGCCGCTGTGGCTGACGATCCGATGCCCGTCCTGCTCCCGGACGCCAACGCCGAAGGCATAGTCGTTGCGAACGGGCGTGGTCAGCAGGGTCAGGCTCTCAGGCCGCAGCACCCGGCCGCCGAACAGGCCCTGCTCCCATTTCAGCAGGTCGCGCGTGGTCGAATACAGGCCGCCGGCGCCGCGCGGGATGGTCATGTCGGTATAGTCGGCGTTGATGAACCCGCCCTCGACCGGCGTGTAGCCCGACGCCCGACGCGGCAGGAGGGCGGCGTGGGTGTCATACCCGCTGTCGGTCATGCCCAGCGGCTGCAGCAGGCGGGCGGTGACGAAGTCGGTATAGGACTGACCGCTGGCCTTCTCGATGATGGCGGTCAGCAGGATGTAGCCCGAGTTGGAATAGGACCAGCGCTCACCCGGCTGGAAGTCCAGCGGCCGGTCGCGGAACCGGGCGATCAACTGCTCCAGCGTCGCCGGCCGGGTGTTCAGCGCCTCGAAATCGGCGTCTCGCGTGAAGTCCGCGATGCCGGAGGTGTGGGCCAGCAGGTGGCGCACGGTGATGCTGTCCCAGGTCGCGGGCGCGTCCGGCAACCAGGTCTTCACCGGCGCATCCAGATCCACCTTGCCGTCTTCCCGCAGCAGCATGATCGCCACGGCGGTGAACTGTTTGGTGACCGAGCCCAGGCGGAATTTGGTGTCCCCGGCATTGGGGATGTTCCACTCGCGATTGGCCAGACCATAGCCCTGGTCCAGCAGGACCTCGTCGCCTCGCGCCACCAGGATCGAGCCGGTGAACTCGTCTCGCCCCACGGCGTCCCGGATCACCTGATCCATTCGCCCCACATCCTGCGCACCGGCGGGTGAGGCGGAGATGACGGCGGCGACGGCGGCGGCGATGATCAGACGAGCGGCCAGAACAGGTTTTGACACGATGGATTCCCCCACAGGCACGGTGCGCGCCCGTTGAGGATGGATGAGACTGTCGCACCCGTCGATGGATGCAGCGGCGCGGATTAGATTTCCGTAATGCGCCCCGTACGCCGACGGGCTGGCGGAAGGTCTCAAGCCTTGCCATACCGGAGGTCATCCTTCCGGAGCCTCCCGTGATTTTTTCCCTCGCCTTCGCCGCGGCCCTTCTGGGCGCCGCGCCCGCTCGCGCGCAGGAGCCGGGCGCCGCGCCGGTCCCGATCGAGGTCAAGGCGATCGCCGGCTGCTGGCGGGGCGAGGGTCAGGTCATGGGCAAGCCCGTGGCGATCACCCTGACGGCGGGGCCCGCGGCGGAAGACGCCCTCTTCATCGTCGACAGCGCCAGCCAGGCGACCGGGGACCCGGCCGACCGCCACGCCGCCCATCTGATCTTCGGCGGCAAGACCGCAACGCCGGCCGGCGGGACGATCTTCGGCTTCTGGTCCGACAGTTTCGGCGGCGACTACACCGCCATCGGCTCCGGCGCGGCAACCCCTGGCGGGTTCGAGGTCAGCTATGCCTATCCGGACGCCCGCTTCATCAACCGCTGGAGCGTCGCGGGCGACCGCCTGTCGTGGCGGATCGTCGCCGCTGACGCCGAAGGCGTAGAGGCCGACTTCGCCGACTATGCGCTGACCCGCGCGGACTGCCCCGCACACTGACATGGCCAAAGGGTGCTAGAGCCGCCCATGGCCATCACCGATCCCGCCGCCTTCATCCTCGCCAACACCCGGTTTCAGGCCGTCCCGCATGCGCCGGAGATTTCGCTGTGGCTGGCCGATGAGATCACGCCGATCTGGCGGCTGACCGAGGAAGAGCTGGGCGAACTGGGCCTGCCGCCGCCCTTCTGGGCCTTCGCCTGGGCCGGGGGACAGGCGGTGGCCCGCTGGCTGCTCGACAACCCGGCGGAGGTCGCCGGCAAGACGGTGCTCGACTTCGCCACGGGGTCGGGCCTGGTCGGGATCGCGGCGATGAAGGCGGGCGCGACCTCCGTGCTGGGCGCGGACATCGACCCCTTCTGCGGCGCCGCGGTGGCCTTGAACGCCGAGGCCAACGGCGTGGCCATGACCTTCACCGACCGCAATCTGCTGGACGGCCCGCCGCCCGCGGTGGATGTCATTTGCGCGGGCGACGTCTGCTACGAAAAGCCGATGACCGAGCGGGTGCTGGACTGGCTGGGTCAGGCGCGCGCCAACGGGACCCGCGTCCTGATCGGCGATCCGGGCCGCACCTATTTCCCGAAGACCGGTCTCGACTTCCTGGCCGAATACCGGGTGCCCACAACCCGCGAGCTCGAGGATCAGGAGATCAAGCGCTCGTCGGTCTGGGCGATGGTTTGATCCGTTTCCGGCTCCGGCGAGAAATGGATGTGGCGGTCGGGGGCGGGATCGTCGGAATGATCCTCTCCCGACATCTCGGAGGCCGCCGGGCGGCCCGTGCCACGCGCCAGTTCCAGCTCGGGGTCACGGCTGAATCCGGGGTCTTTGACAGATGTGGTCACGGCAGGCTCCTCAAGGCGACGCTCCCTCCACAGAACCGGAAAGTCGAGGGTTCGGTTCCGGTCACGCTTGGCGACACGCCGGTTCACGCCCATGTTTCCGTCATGACCCGCGCCCTGTTCCTCGCCGCCGCCGTCGCCCCGCTGCTGCTGTCCGGCGCGGCCCACGCCCAGTCGGTTCGCCCCCTGCCGCCCGGCCCTTCGGCGTGGGACCAGCACCGCTATCAAGCGGACCAACATCGCTATGAGATGGACCGCCTCCGCCTCCAGAACGACCAGCGCGAGGCCACCGCCCGCCAGCTTCAGCTTGAGAGCCGTCAAACGCTCAACGATCTGAACGCGCGCCGCACCATGGATCCCTACGTCCCCTACAGCCCGCCCGCGCTGCGCTCACCCGAGCAGGAGCGGGCCGCCCGCGTCTCCGCCACCGAACGGCGCGAGACCACCACCAGCCGCGTCGGCGAGATCGACGCCTGGCTGGACCGCCGCCCGAATTAAACCCGTCTTACCCACCGCATCCCTTGCGCCCGGGCCGCGTTACGGCTTCGCTCGAATCTGAAGGCGAGGGAGGACGGATCATGCGTTGGGAAGGCGGCCGCCGTGGCGGCAATATCGAGGATCGGCGCGGCATGGGCGGCGCGGGTCTGGCGGGCGGCGGCATCGGCGCGCTCGTCCTGGCGGCGATCGGCTACTTCGTATTCGGGATCGACCCACAGACCACCCAGCAGATCACCAGCCAGCTCGGCGGCGTCGGCGCCGCCCAGGAGGGCAAGGCCGGCACGCCCGAAGATAAGGCGGGCCTGTTCGTCGATGTCATCGGCGCCAATATCGACGATGTCTGGCGCTCCAAGATCCAGGGCTATGAGCCGCCGACCGTGGTCATCTACGAACAGGGCACATCGACCGGCTGCGGGATGGGCCAGAGCGCAATGGGCCCCTTCTACTGCCCGACCGACCAGAAGGTGTATCTGGACCTGGGCTTCTGGCAGGACATGGAGACCCAGCTCGGAGCCTCCGGCGCCGACTTTGCGCGCGCCTATGTCATCGCCCACGAATACGGCCACCACATCCAGACCCTGACCGGCACGTCCGATCAGGTCCGTCAGGCCCAGCAGCGCGCCGGGGGAGAGGCCGAGGCCAACCGCTATTCCGTCGCGCTGGAGCTTCAGGCCGACTGCTATGCGGGCGTCTGGGCCGCCAACGCCTCCGCCGTCTCAAACGGTCAGGTCGCCCTGACCGCCGGGGATCTGGAAGAGGGGCTGAAGACCGCCTCGGCCATCGGCGACGACACCCTGCAACGCCGCTCCGGCGGTCGCGTCTCGCCCGACAGCTTCACCCACGGCTCCTCCGCCGACCGGGTCAGCTGGCTGCGTCGCGGCTACGAAAGCGGCGACCCGCGCGTCTGCGATACCTTCCAGGGCGCCTGAACCCGCTTGTTGCGGCGCACCCGGCGCGGCAAGGTCCGGCGGTGTCCTCATCCGCCGCCTCCGCCCTCGCCGCCTCCCGCCGCCTTGTCCTCAAGGTCGGCTCCGCCCTGCTGATTGACGGCGGGCGACCGAACGGCGCGCGTCTGGCCGCCCTAGGGCAGGAGATCGCCGACCTGCGGGCCAGGGGCGTCGAGGTCATCGTCGTGTCCTCCGGCGCCGTGGCGCTGGGCCGGGGCCGTCTCGGTCTTTCGAAGTCCGCCCGGCTGGACGAGAAACAGGCCGCCGCAGCCGCCGGCCAGTCCCTGCTGATGCAGGCGTGGGAGACTGCCCTGTCGCCCCACGGCCTGACCCCCGCCCAGATCCTTCTCACCCGCGACGACACCGAGCGCCGCCGCCGCTGGCTGAACGCCCGCTCAACACTGGACGCCCTGCTGCGGCTCAAGGCCATCCCCGTGGTCAACGAGAACGACACCGTGGCCACGGAGGAGATCCGCTACGGCGATAACGACCGCCTCGCCGCCCGCACGGCTCAGCTGGCGCGCGCCGACCTGCTGGTCCTGCTCAGCGACATCGACGGTCTTTACGACGCTGACCCCCGCTCCAACCCCGACGCCGCCCATCTGCCGCTGGTCGAAGCCCTGACGCCCGAGGTCATGGCCATGGCCGGGGCGGCCAACGCCACGGCTTCCGTCGGCACGGGCGGCATGCGGACCAAGCTGGAGGCCGCCCGCATCGCCCGCTCGGCGGGCTGCGCCACGGTTATCGCCTCGGGCCTGACGGACCGTCCTCTGGCCGCCGTGCTGGACGGCGCCCGCGCCACCCTGATCCCCGCCCCCGACGGCCCGATGGCGGCGTGGAAGTCATGGATCGCGGGCAGTGTCGATCCGGCCGGGCGACTGGTCATCGACGACGGCGCCCTCGCCGCCCTGCGCGCGGGCAAGAGCCTGCTGCCCTCCGGTATCCAGCGGGTCGAGGGCCGATTCGACCGGGGCGACAGCGTGCGGGTCGTCACCCCGGACGGTGTCCACGCGGGCGTGGGCCTCGCCGCCTTCCCCGCCGAGGAGATGGCCCTGATCATGGGCCGCCAGACCGGCGAGATCGAGGGTCTGGTCGGCTACAAGGGTCCTCAGGTCGCCATTCACCGCGACGATCTGGTGCTGGAGGGCGGCGCATGACCGGCCTAGCTGAACAGATGCTCCGGCGCGGCCGCCGGGCCCGCGCCGCCGCCGACGCCCTGCGCCTCGCCCCGCCCGAGGTTCGCACCCGTGCGCTCGAAGCCGCCGCCACCGCCCTGCGCACCCGGGCCGACGCTATCCTGGCCGCCAATGCCGAGGACATCGCCCGGGCCCGCGAAAACGGCCTGTCCGAGGCCCTGATCGACCGGCTGGCCCTGACGCCCGCCCGCCTCGCCGCCGTCGCTGACGCCGTGGCCGAGGTCGCCGCCCTGCCTGATCCCCTGGGCCGCGAGACCGCCCGCTGGACCCGGCCCAACGGCCTCGACATCGCCCGCGTCGCCACCCCCATCGGCGTGCTGGCGATCATCTATGAGAGCCGGCCCAATGTGACGGCGGACGCCGCCGCCCTGTGCCTGCGCTCGGGCAACGTCGCCCTGTTGCGCTGCGGCTCGGACTGCCTGTCGTCGTCGCTGGCCATCCATGCGGCCATGGTCGAGGGGCTGGAGGCCGCCGGCCTCCCCGCGGACGCCATCCAGTTGATCGACACCCCCGACCGCGCCGCCGTCGGCGCCCTGCTGACCGGGCTGGAGGGGACGATCGATCTGCTGATCCCGCGCGGCGGCAAGAGCCTTGTCGCCCGGGTCCAGGCCGAGGCGCGCGTCCCCGTGCTGGGCCACCTCGAGGGCCTGAACCACACCTATGTCCACGCCGCCGCCGATCCGGACATGGCCGAACAGATCGTGCTGAACGCCAAGATGCGCCGCGTCTCCGTCTGCGGCGCCACCGAGACCCTGCTGATCGACCGCGCCTGCGCCCCCGCCCTCCTGCCCCGTCTCGCCGGGGCGCTTCAGGCCGCCGGCTGCAGCCTGCGCGGCGACGCCGACAGCCGCGCGCTGGTCCCGTCCGTCACTGTCGCTGGCGAACAGGACTGGACCACCGAATACCTCGCCCCCGTCCTCGCCGTCCGCGTTGTGGACGATCTGGAGCAGGCCGTGGATCACATCCGCCGCTACGGCTCGGGCCACACCGAGGCCATCGTGACGGAGGACGCGGACGCCGCCGCCGCCTTCCTCACCGCCGTCGACAGCGCCATCGTGATGTGGAACGCCTCCACCCAGTTCGCGGACGGCGGCGAGTTCGGCTTCGGCGGCGAAATCGGCATCGCCACCTCCCGCCTGCACGCGCGCGGCCCCGTCGGGGCCGAGCAGCTGACCAGCTACAAATATGTGGTGCGCGGCACGGGCCAGACCCGGCCTGCCTAGCCGACCGTCAGGTCCAGCGGCTGCGAGACGTGCAGCGTCCCCTGGCCGAGGTCTAACGCCACGCGCCGATCCGCGAAGGCCTCCATCCCCACCAGGGCGCCGGGGAAGTTGGGCAGGGGCGGCTGGTCGAACACCCCGACCTCGACCCCCTCATACAGGTGATCGGCGAAGGTCACCGTCCGGGCCCGGATCAGGGTCGACCGCATTGAGCCGCCCAGCACCAGACTGACGCCCTCGCGTTCAGGCCGTCCGTCCAGCAGGCCCGCCGTCGTCGCCGCCTCGCGGCTCAGACCCAGCAGGCCCGAGGCGCCGGTGTCGATGATGCCGCGCATCGTGGCGCCCTCGACGGTCACGTCGGCGGCCAAAGCCGTCCCCTGCCGATGCACGCGCGCCTCCGTCAGGTCGGGCGGGCGCACGAAAGACTCCCGCCGCACCAGCCGCGCGTATCGCCGGGGCGGATCCAGCGCCAGCACCGCCTCCCCCAGCAGGTCCTGTCCCAGAATCAGCGGCGTCCGCAGCCCCGCCTCCGCCGCCAGCGGGCCGAGGTCGAGGATCGCCGCCCGCAGGCCCGTCACCGTCAGGCCCGGCAGGGCGATGTCCAGCGAGGTCCCCCGTCCCACCTGCGCTCCGCCGCCCACGCCGTAGGCGACCAGCGGCATGTCGAACAGCGCCCGCCGCTCGGGCGGCAGGGTGGCGAAGAAGGCGCGATCAATGACGGAATACTGGGCGCCGCTGTCGATCAGGGCCAGCACCTCGCGCCCCTCGACCGTGACCCGTACCGTGGGGGTCGCCGCGCGTCGGGCATAGGGCATCCAGGGCGTCGCACCCTCCGGTCCGAACGCCAGGTCCGGCTTCGGCCACAGCAGGTGGTCCCGCGCCCACCAGGCGCCGCCGGCGAGGGCGAGCAGACCGGCGGTGCGGATCAGGAGATGACGACGGTTCATCCTTGCCAAGATGGCGCGTGCGACGGCGCGGCGCCAGCGGCGTGAGGTCGCGTCGGATGTTTCGGTGAGAAGGACGACAGACCGGCCAACGCCCCCCGACGTCGACCGGTCCGCCCGCGAGGCCGGTGTCCCGAGCCCCCGCCAACCCCGGATCCGTGACCTCGGGGTTACCGCCGGGTTAATGGCGCATCCCCGGGGCGGCTGTCTATCCACTTCGCCGCGTAAGCGAGCGGATTGTGACCTAACGGTGTCCGAACGGCACCACCTTGTTCGCGCTATCATGGCCGATATCGGCCGCTCCGAGCCAGGCGATCCCGGACCGCTGACACCAGTAACGGACGATCTCCTCGGCGGTCAGGCCGAAGTCCGGGTCGTTCTGGATGATCTCCGACACCCGCCCCAACCGGATGCCCGCCACTTTCCGGATCGACGGCTGGGCGGTCAGGTGGAACATCATGCGGTCGATCCGGTACAGCGGCTCCGACACGTCCTCCAGCATCAGCACATGGTCCGTCAGGTCGGGCTCCAGATAGCTGCCGACCAAGGCGTCGAGGATGCTCAGGTTGAAGGCCACGGCCGGGCGCGGATCGGTGTGCAGCGACGGCTCCCACGACGACGACGCCCCGCTCTTCAGCCAGTTCAGTGCTCGCCAGGCAGTATCGTCATGGCGCACCGAGTCCGAGGCCATCGGCCCGTGCGCCACATGCGGAAAGCCCGCCTTGTACAGCCCGGCCAGCAGGCTGCCCGCGTCGGAGTAGCCCAAGTAACGCTTCTTGCGCGCCACATCGGTCAGCCGCGGCAGCACCGCCTCCGCGATCCGGCACGAGCCATAGCCGCCCCGCGCGAACCAGACCGCATCCAGCCTCGGATCATTGGCGAACTCCACGAAGGCGTTGGCCCGCGTCGCGTCATCCCCGCCGAAATGGCCGTGCTTCTGGAACACCGCCGGATGGAAGACGATCTGGATCGACCCGTCCGGCACATTCGCCGCGAACCACGCCTGAATGGCCTCGCCGCGGTCCTTCGAGAAGCGCGAGCTGGCGTTGACGATGCCGATCTTCACAGTGGCGAAACTCCTTGAAACCCTGTCTTGGCACGCGGCCCGACGCGGCAAAAGCCCTCCCCTCAAGGGGGAGGGTTGGGAGGGGTGGAGTCAGGCCGTCAAACAGGCGGGCACGCAGGGCTCCGGCGCCGCCCGCACCCCGTTTGGCGATCCCCGCGGCTCCACCCCATCCCCAACCCCTTCCCCCTCGAGGGGAAGGGGCTTAGTCACGCCTTATGATTCAGGACGACTATTTCTTCTGCGGCGTGGGCGGCTCCGGGATGCTGCCGCTGGCGATGATCGTGCAGGCGCGCGGCCATCGGATCGCGGGCTCGGACCGCTCGCGCGATCAGGGCCGCACGCCCGACAAGTTCGCCTGGCTGGAAGCCCACGGCGTGACCCTGCATCCGCAGGACGGCTCGGGCGTCACCCGCGCCGACCAGATCGTCGTCGCCACCGGCGCGGTCGAGGACACCGTCCCCGACATCGGCGCCGCGAAAGCGGTCGGCGCGACCATCAGGACCCGGCCCGAACTGCTCAGCGAACTGTTCAATGCCGCCCCGACCTCGATCGGCGTGGCCGGCACCAGCGGCAAGTCGACCATCACCGGCATGATCGCCTGGATCCTGCATCAGGCCGGCCGCGAACCCACCGTCATGAACGGCGCCGTGATGAAGAATTTCGCCGACGCCGACCATCCCTTCGCCAGCGCCCTCGTCGGGGGCCCCGACCTGTTCGTGTCCGAGGTGGACGAGTCCGACGGCTCCATCGCCCGCTACGACCCGACCGTCGCCGTGGTTTCCAACATCTCGCTCGATCACAAGTCGATGGAGGAGCTGCGCGACCTGTTCGGCGGCTTCACCGCCCGCGCGACCACCGCCGTGCTCAACCTCGACAACCCCGAGACAGCCGCCCTGGCCCAGACCCTGCCGCCGGAAAAGGTCGTCACCTTCGCGCTCGGCGAAGAGGCCGCCACCCTGAACGCCCACGACCTCGAACCTCAGCCGACCGGGATGCGCTTCACCCTGACGGAGCTGGGCGGAGCGAAACACGCCGTCACCCTCAACGTCCCCGGCGCCCACAATGTCGCCAACGCCCTGGCCGCCCTCGGCGCCGTCCGCGCGCTGGGCGTGCCGCTGGATCAGGCCGTCGCCGCGCTGGAGACCTTCTCCGGCATCCGCCGTCGCATGGAGGTGGTCGGGACCGCGAACGGCGTCACCGTCATCGACGACTTCGCCCACAACCCGGACAAGATCGCCGCCACCCTGAAGACCCTGCACGCCTTCGACGGCCGCCTGCTGATCCTGTTCCAACCCCACGGCTTCGGACCGCTGAAGCTGATGCGCGACGCGTTCATCGACACCTTCGTCGGCCTGATGCGCCCCGACGACGTCCTGCTGATGCCCGAGCCCGTCTATTATGGCGGCACGACCGACAGGTCCGTCGGCAGCGAGGACATCGCGTCGGGCGTCCGCGCCGAGGGCCGCAACGCCGAGGCCCTGCCCACCCGTGACGCCTGCGGCGACCGCATCGTGGAACTGGCGAAACCCGGCGACCGGGTCATCGTCATGGGCGCCCGCGACGACACCCTGTCCGTCTTCGCCGCCGAGCTGCTCAAGCGACTTTAGCTCCGCTTACGGACTGATATTCAACAGAATATCTCGAAACATTCACGCACGGCAAAGCTCGCATTAAGTGGAAGCCCCTACTCCGGCTCCCGTCAGGGAGTGCGCGTGAATGGCCAGGATCGGAGACTTTGCGAGCGGCGGCGAGCCGATCGGCCCGGAGACCCCGGGCGCGCATGTCCTTGATCGCTTCGAACGCGAGCCCGACACCCTCGCCATCGCCGTCGTCGACGCGGACAGCCGCCCGGTCGGTCTGGTCGAGCGCAACGCCTTCACCCTGCGCATGGCCGCCGAGTTCGGCCGCGCCCTCTACGCCCGCCGCCCGGCCTCCAGCTTCATGGACCCTTCGCCCCGCATCCTCGATGCCGACGCCAGCGCCGAAACCCTGTTCGAGAGCCTCGACGCCAGCAATCTGGGCGCGCTGCTGAACGGCTTCGTGGTCGCGTCGCAGGGGCGCTATGTCGGCGTCGGCGCCGGCGTTCACCTGTTGCAAGCGGGCAGCGCCATCCATCGGCAACGCGCCGAAGCCATGGGCGTCCTAGCCCGCGATCTCGCCCGCGCCGAACAGGAGGCCCGCACCTCCAGCCGCGCCAAGTCCGAATTCCTCGCCGTCATGAGCCACGAAATCCGCACCCCCCTGAACGGCGTGCTGGGCGTCGCCGCCCTGATGGAGCGGGAGCTGACCCAGGACGGCTTGCGCCCCTACGTCCGCACCATCCTGGATTCGGGCCAGAGCCTGCTGCGCCTGCTGACCGACGCCCTGGACATGTCCCGCGCCGAGGCCGGGATGATGACCTTCGAAACCGGCGTGGTGTCGCTGGAGGCGGTCGCCCGCGACCTGACCGCCCTGTGGAGCCCGCGCGCCGAAGAGAAGGCGCTGAACCTCACCGTCGTCTGCGACGCGCCCGACGCCGCTCACGTCATCGCCGACGAGATGCGGCTGAAGCAGCTTCTGAACAACCTGATCGGCAACGCCCTGAAATTCACCCCCGCCGGTCAGGTCGCCGTCCGCATCGCCGCCCGGGCCGAGGGCGACGACGCCCGCATCACCGTGACCGTCGATGACAGCGGCCCCGGCGTGGCCGAGGACGCGGCCGCGACCATCTTCGACCCGTTCAACACCGGTCGGGCGGGCCGCGAGGGCGCCGGCGCCGGGCTGGGCCTCGCCATCTGTCGCCAGATCGTCGAGCGCATGGACGGCCGGATCGCGGTCGAGCGCTCGCCCCGGGGCGGCGCCCGCTTCATCTTCGACCTGCGCCTGCCGCTGGCCGTCGCGGAGGTCGCCCCCGAGGTTGTCCCCGCCGGGCCCACGCCGCATGAAACCCTGCATGTGCTGGTGGTCGACGACAACGCCACCAACCGCTTCGTCGCGGGCAAGGTGCTGGAACTGTTCGGCTGCACCTCCGAAACCGCCGAGAATGGTCGCGAGGCGGTTGATCGGGTCCAGACCGTCCGCTTCGATCTGGTGCTCATGGATGTGAAGATGCCGGTCATGGACGGGGTTCAGGCCACGCGCGCCATCCGCGCCCTGCCCGGGCCCGTCGCGGCCCTGCCCATCCTCGCCCTGACCGCCAACGCCGATCCGCGCGACGAGGCCGACTATCTGGCGGCGGGTATGGACGGGGTGGCGCAAAAGCCGATCCAGCCGGACGTCCTGCTCGACGCCATCCGCCGCGTCCTATCCGCCACACCTGCGACAGATCGAGCCGAGGCCGCATAAGGCGCGCAACCCGGATGCCGTCCGGGTATTGTAGCGCTTCATGTTCCAGATTCCTCCGCCGCCCCCGTCCGAACTCTCCGAGGTCGTCGTCACCGGCGCCCGTCTGCCCCCGGCGGCCGGCGAGGCGGCCTTCGCCGTCATCCGCCTCGATGACACCGATCTGAAGCGGGAACAGCGACTGGACGAGGCGCTCGCCTCCGTGCCCGCCGTCTCCCTGTTCCGCCGCACGTCCAGCCTGGCGGCCAACCCGACCACCCAGGGCATCAGCCTGCGCGCCATCGCTCCCTCCGGCGCGGGGCGGACGCTGGTCACCCTGGACGGCGCGCCCCTGAACGATCCGTTCGGCGGCTGGGTGATCTGGTCCCAGGTTCCCACCGAAAGCCTCTCCGGGCTCGACATCGTGCGCGGCGCCGGGGCCGGTCCCTATGGCGCGGGCGCCCTGACCGGGGTGATCCAGTTGCGCGAGCGGGACAGCGGCTGGACCGTCGACGGCTCCGTCGCCGAACGGGGCGGCGCGCGCCTGTCGGCCTCGGGTGTGACCACCCTCGGCCCCGCCCGCATCGTCGCCTCCGGCCTGTACGAGACCAGCGACGGCTACATCCCCGTGCGCGGCGACGCCGCCGGCGCCGCAGACACCCCGCTGGATCTGGAAGTCCGCAGCGCCTCGATCCGCGCCGACCTGCCCGTCGGCGCCGCCACTGTCGCCCTGCGCGCCTCGGCTTTCGAGGAAGATCGCGGTTCGGGCCTCGCCGGCGCCCGCTCGACCGCCAGCGGCAACGCCCTGACCGCCACCGCCGCGCTCCAGCCCACCACCGACCGCCCCGGCTGGCGGCTTCAGGTCTGGCGGCGCGAAAGCGATCTGGCCAACACCTCGGCCGCGATCGCCGCCGACCGTTCCACCACCACCCCCGCCAACAATCAGTACGAGACCCCCGCCGTCGGCTGGGGCGCCAACGCGGCCCTGCGCCGTGTCCTCGTCAACGACATCGGCCGCGTCGAGTGGGAGCTGGGCGCCGACGCCCGCTTCGCCGACGGCGAGACCCGCGAGATGTTCCGCTACATGGGCGGCCAGTTCACCCGCGACCGCATCGCGGGCGGCGAGACCTCCGTCGTCGGCGCCTATGCCGAGGGCTCCTGGACCACCGGCCCGTGGCTGGTCGCCGGGGGGCTGCGCGCCGACCATTGGGAAAACACAGGCGGCAGCCGCTTTGAGCGGGATCGCCAGACCCTGGCCGTCACCCTCGACGAGACCGATCCCTACCGGTCCGGCGACGTGGTCAGCGCCCGCCTGGGCGTCCGACGCGACATCGGCAACGGACAGGCCCTGCGCCTCGCCGGCTACACCGGCTTCCGCCCGGCGACCCTGAACGAGTTGCACCGCCCGTTCCGCGTCGGCAACGATCTGACCGAGGCCAACGCCGCGCTCGAACCCGAGACTGTGACCGGCGCGGAGGCCGGCTGGAGCTGGACCGGCGACCGCGCGTCCCTGACCGCCACCGCCTTCTGGACCCGGCTGGACGACGCCATCGTCAACGTCACCATCGGCGAGGGCCCGGCCACCTTCCCCCGCGCCGGCTTCGTCCCGGCGGGCGGCGTTCTGCGCCAGCGTCAGAACGCCGGCACCATCGAGGCGGTCGGGCTGGAGCTCGACAGCCGGTTCGACCTGACCGACGCCCTGACCCTGCGCGCCGCCCTGTCCCTGACCGACGCCGAGGTGGACGGCGGGACCGCCGCGCCCCAGCTGACAGGCCTGCGCCCGGCCCAGGCCCCGCGCGTCAGCGCCGTCGCCGGCGCCGACTGGCGCGCCACCGACCGCCTGACCCTGGCCGCCGACCTGCGCTGGGAAAGCGACCGGTTCGAGGATGATCTGAACAGCCGCGTGCTCGGCTCCGGCGGAACCCTGGACCTGCGCGCCGACTGGGCCGTCAACGAAACGACGGCGATCTGGATCGCCGCCTCCAACCTGTTCGACGCGGAGATCGAGGTGTCGGAAACCGGAACCGGCGTCGCCGGCTTCGCCCCGCCCCGCACGCTCGGCATCGGCGTCAGACTGTCGCGCTAGGGCCCGATCCGTCGGGGAGGCACGACCGGTTCTGACGCATCGGCATGAGAGGCTGCGCCGGACCGGGTCTGCCGGACCGCGCCAGCCTGCCATCCGCGCGTTTCGCACCCGTTTTTTCCAGGTGAGGTTTCCGAAGGCCTGAGGCGTTGCGCCACTTGCAAATGGTTCTCAACTTCGGCATGAACCGCGGGTGACCGAAGCCGCCGCGCCAGCCCCCAAGCCGAAGAAGGCCCTGAACGCCACCCGGTCGTTCTGGCTGAAGCAACTGCATCAGTGGCACTGGATCTCGGCCGCCGTCAGCCTGATCGGCCTGCTTCTGTTCGCCATCACCGGCATCACCCTGAACCACGCCGCCTCCATCCCGGCCGAACCGGTGACCGTCGCCACCTCCGCCACCCTGCCCGCGCCCCTGCTGGAGCGGCTGTCGGCCTTCCCGGAAGAGACGACCGACCCCGTTCCCGACGCCGTCGCGCGATGGGCTGAGGACGCGTTCAAGGTGCAGATCGCCGGCCGCCCGACGGAGACCACGGCGGACGAAGTCTACGTCGCCCTTGCCGAACCCGGCGGCGACGGCTGGCTGACCATCGACCGCGCGACGGGGGACGCCTCGCGCGAGCGCACCACCCGCGGCCCGATCGCCTACCTCAACGACCTCCACAAGGGTCGCAATGCGGGCAAGGTCTGGTTCTGGTTCATCGATGTCTTCGCCGCCGCCTGCATCATCTTCGCCGTCACCGGCTTCGCCCTGACCTGGATGCACGCCAGACAGCGTCCCTCGACCTGGCCCCTGCTGGGTCTGGGCCTGCTGATCCCCGTCGTCATCGCCCTCCTGTTCATTCACTGACGAGTTCGCCATGCGTCCCCTGACCCTCGCCGCCTCCGCCGTCGCGCTCGGCGCCTTCGCCGGCCCCGCCATGGCCGCCGACCTGTCCGTGTCGGTGACCCTGCCGCAACAGACCGGTGCCGCCTATCACCGCCCCTATGTCGCCGTCTGGATCGAGCGTCCGGACAACACCGCCGTGCGGACCCTGGCCGTCTGGTACCAGCAGACCGCGAACGCGGAAGGCGAGGGCAAGGACTGGCTCAAGGACATGCGCACCTGGTGGCGTCGGGGCGGCCAATCGCTGACCCTGCCGGCCGACGGCGTCTCCAGCGCGACCAAGGCTCCGGGCACGCACACTGTCCGCGTCCCCGCCGCCCGCCTGCGCGGCCTGCCCGCCGGCGACTATGTGCTGGTCGTCGAGGCCGCCCGCGAACTGGGCGGTCGTGAATCCGTTCGCGTCCCCTTCTCGTGGGGCCGCGCCAACACCGCCCGGGCGACCGGGAGCCGTGAACTGGGCGCCGTCACCGTCGCCGTCACCCGCTAAAGGAAGTCCGCCATGAAGAAGTCCATCGCCCTGATCGCGGCCCTCGCGGCCCTCGCCCTGCCGATGTCCGCCCAGGCCCACCGCGCCTGGCTGGCTCCGACCTCGACCTCCCTCTCGGGCGCCGACGCCTGGGTCGGCTTTGACGCCGGCATGTCCAACGGCGTCTTCATCCCCGACCACGCCGCCATGAACATGGCCGGTCTGGTCATCACCGCCCCGGACGGCTCGACCGTGGCGCCCGAGAACGTCGCCCGCGCGCGCTATCGCTCGACCTTCGACCTGCACATGACCCAGCAGGGCACCTACCGCGTCGCCAACGTCATGGGCGGCGTCATGGTGAGCTACAAACAGGGCGGCGAGCAGAAGCGCTGGCGCGGGACCGAGGCCGACATGGCCGCCAACATTCCGGCCGACGCGACCGAGGTCTCGGCTACCCGCACCAACAGCCGGATCGAGACCTTCGTCACCCTCGGGGCCGGTTCGACCGGCGCCCTGGCCCCGACCGGCGTCGGCATCGAACTGGTGCCGGTGACCCACCCGAACGCCCTGGCCGCCGGTGAGGCCGCGACCTTCAAATTCATCCGCGACGGCCAGCCCGTCGCCGATCAGGACGTCACCATCGCCCGCGGCGGCACGCGCTACCGCGACAACCCCGACGAAATGACGGTCCGCACGGGCGCCGACGGCGCCTTCACCGTCACCTGGCCGGAAGCGGGCATGTACTGGATCAACACCTCGGTCCGCACCGCGGCCCAGGGCGACCAGATGGCCGCCAATGCCCAGTACAACGGCGTCCTGGAAGTCCTGCCCTGACCTCGAACAACGGCCCTGTCTCCAGCCGCGGCGCGCCGCCCACGGTCTCCGTGGGCGGCGATGCTGTGCCGCGCCCGAACAATCGCGTCCTGATCCCGACGCACGGCCAGACGCCGACGCGTCCGCCCAGCCGCCTGATCTGGGACTTCGCCGGTCAGACCATGGGCACCGACTGGGCTGTCCGGCTGGTCCCGCCCGAAGGCGCGGACCGCGCGACTGTCCAGTCCGCCATCGAGGACGAACTGGCGCGCATCAATGCCCTGTTCAGCCACTGGGACAGCCGCTCGGAACTGGCCCGGTTCAACGCCGCGCCCGAAGGGTTCTGGGCCGTGTCCGAGCCCTTCTGGCTGTTGCTCAACGAGGCGATGAACATCGCCGACGACACCGACGGCGCCGTCGACCCGACGCTGGGCGCCCTTGTCGACCTGTGGGGCTTCGGCCCGCCTGGTCCGCGTCCGCTGAACAGCTTCGGCGACGCCCCGACCCTGCCCTTCGAGGACGAGATCGAGGCCGCCCGCGCCGTGTCCGGCTGGGGCCGCCTCCGCCTCAACCGCGACCGCCGCGCCGTGCAGCAGATCGGCGGGCTGAAGCTCGACCTGTCCGGCATCGCCAAGGGTCACGCCGTTGATCGCGTCTCCGATCGCCTCGCCGACCTGGGCGCCGCTCACCATCTGGTCGAGATCGGCGGCGAGCTCCGGGGTCGCGGCGTCAAGCCCGACGGTCATCCCTGGTGGGTCGAACTGCAGCAGGCGCCAGGCGCGCCCGCGCCGCGCACCGTGGCCGCCCTGTTCGACCTCGCCGTCGCCACCTCCGGCGACTGGATCAAGGGTTTCGAGACCTTCGGCAAACGCTACAGCCACACCCTTGACGGCCGCACCGGACGGCCGGTCGAGAACGGCGTCGCCTCCGTCACCGTGCTGGCCGACACCGCCCTATACGCCGACGCCATGGCCACCGTCCTGACCGTCATGGGCTCGCAGGAGGGCCCCGCCTTCGCCACCGCTCTGAAGATCGCCGCCGCCTTCGTCGTGCGCGGCGACAACGGCGGCGTCACCGAAATCGTGACCCCCGCCTTCTCGGCCATGCTGGACGAGGGCGCGTGACCACCGATCCCGGACGCCTGATCTGGGCCGCCCTCGCGGTCGGTCTGTGGCTGCTCAGCGTTCTGGCGGTGGTCCTCCTGCGCCTGCGGGCGAAACGCGCCGCCGCTCACAAGGCCGCCGCCCTCGCCCCGCCCGCCGGCGTGGACGCCGTGCTCGTCGCCTTCGCCAGCCAGACCGGTCTGGCCGAGGAACTGGCGTGGATAACGGCCCGAAGCCTCTCCGACGCCGGCACGCCCGCTCGGGTTGTCCTGCTGGGCGATCTCGAACCCGCCGGGCTGAAAGCCGCCAGACGCCTGCTGATCATCGCCTCCACCACCGGCGAGGGCGACCCGCCCGACAGCCTGTCGCGCTTCGTGCGTCAGACGATGAAGGCTCCCGCCGATCTGGACGGCCTCTCCTACGGCCTGCTGGCCCTGGGCGACCGCACCTATGCCGACTACTGCGGCTTCGGCCGGGCGCTGGACAGCTGGCTACAGCGCTCAGGCGCCCAGCCGCTGTTCGATCATGTCGAGGTCGACAACGGCGACACCGGCGCGATCCGCCACTGGCAGCACCAGCTGGGCCTGATCACCGGCTCGACCGTCCAGGCCGACTGGACCCCGCCCGCCTATGACCGCTGGCAGTTGGTCGAGCGCCGCCTGTTGAACCCCGGCAGTCCCGGCGGCGAGGCGCATCTGCTGGCCTTCGAGCCCGTCGATCACGCTCCGCAATGGGCCGCGGGCGACATCGCCGAGATCGGCCTGCCCGACGCCGCCCAGGGCAGCCGCGAATACTCCGTGGCCTCCCTGCCGGCGACCGGTCGCGCCGAGTTCATCATCCGCCGCATGATCCGCTCTGATGGTCTGCCCGGCCTTGCCTCCGGCTGGCTGACCCGCGACCTGGCGCCCGGCGCCGAGGTCGGCATGCGCATCCGCACCAACCGCAGCTTCCACGGCCCCGATGCCGCCACGCCCCTGATCCTGATCGGCAACGGCACCGGTCTGGCGGGCCTGCGCGCCCATCTGAAGGCCCGCGAGGACCAGCCGCACGGCGGCGCCTGGCTGATGTTCGGCGAGCGCACCCGCGCCCACGACGCCCTGCTCAATGACGAGCTCGAGGCCATGCTGGCGTCCGGCCTGCTGACCCGGCTCGACCGCGTCTTCTCCCGCGACGCCGGGGACGGCCGCTATGTGCAGGCGGTCGTGACCGAACAGGCGGAGACGCTGAAGGACTGGCTGTGCTGCGGCGCCGCCATCATGGTCTGCGGCAGTCTGGAAGGCATGTCCAAGGGGGTCCACGACGCCCTCGAAGCCGTCCTCGGCGCCGAAGCCCTGCGCGACCTCACCGAAACCGGACGGTACCGGCGGGACGTGTACTGAGTGGCTAGTGGCTAGTGGCGAGTGGCTAGTGGCTAGTGGCTAGTGGCTAATGGCTAATGTTGGCGGATTCTCTGGTTGCGGAAGGGCGGCGCGGACCTTGCCGTCGCTCGCTGTCGGCCAGCCACTAACCACTAGCCACTAGCCACTTTCCCGGCGCCGCCCCCACCGACCGAGCTCCGCTCGAGCAGCCCTCAGACCTCCGCCCAGCGCCGCATGAGGTTGTGATAGACCGCCGTCAGCTCCAGCACGGCGGCGTCCTTCGGCCCCTTGTCGAGGCTGACCCGCTGGATGGCGACATCCATCCGGAACAGGGTCTCGCGGTCCGCGTCGTCGCGGATCAGGCTCTGCAGCCAGAAGAAGCTCGACACCCGCGCCCCGCGCGTCACCGGGGTCACCCGGTGCAGGCTCTTGGACGGATACAGCACCAGATCCCCCGCCGGCAGCTTCACCGACTGCGGCCCGTACATCTCCTCGATGATCAGCTCGCCGCCGTCATAGTCCTCGGGCTCGGACAGGAAGACGGTGCACGACAGGTCGCTGCGGATGCGGATGTCGCCGCGCTGGCGGATGGCGTTGTCGACGTGGACGCCGAAATGCTCCCCGCCCTGGTAGCGGTTGAACAGGGGCGGAAAGATCGTGTGCGGCAGGGCGGCCGACACGAACATCGGATTGGCGTTCAGCACCTGATGGATCAGCCCGCCGACCTCCCGCGCCTCGCCGGAGTCCTCCGGCAGTTGCTGGTTCACCTTGGCGGTCGCCGACTGGTGGCCCGAGGTGACGTTGCCGTCCGTCCATGGCCCGGCGTCCAGCGTCGCGCGCAGGGCGGCGACCTCGGCCTTGGTGAACACCTCTGGAATGTGCAGCAGCATGCGCCGCCTCCTTCATCACGTCGCGGCCCGGACGCAGGAAAGCCCGGGGGTCAGGTCATCAGGGAAGACACCTGAGCCCCCGGGCTCCACGCGACAAGGCTTCTCGGGTCGATTAGCCTAGTAGCGCAGGTTCAGCGTCAGGATCGCCTGACGGGCCGGGGCCGGATCGGCATGGTGCACGCCGTTGGTGCGGATGATGTATTCCTCGTCCGTCGCGTTCTTGACGTTCAGCTGCAGGCTGGTCCGCTCGTTGAGGTCGTAGGAGGCGAACAGGTCCAGACGGGTCCATTCCGGCATGTAGATGCGATTGCCGCCGCCGCCGGCCCCGCCCTGGTTCCCGCCGTAGGTCTCGCCCACATAATAGACGCCGCCGCCCAGGGTCAGACGCTGGCTCACGCGATAGGTGGAGAACAGGCTGACCGAGTGCTCCGGCGTATTGGCCAGCGGATCGCCTTCAAACAGGCTGGGCACGCAGGTCGGCGGAACCGTGGTGTTGTCCACCGTGCAGGCGCCGCGCACCAGTTCGGAATCCGTCCAGCTATAGCCGCCGAAGACCGTCCACTCGGGCGTGATGTTGCCCGAGATGCCCAGCTCAACCCCCGTCACTTCCACTTCGCCGGCCTGCTGGAAGTCGGTGGCGCCGGCGCCCGTGCGGATGACGGCGTTCTGACGGGTCATCTGGTAGGCGGCCGCCGACAGGGCCAGTCGATCGCCGAACAGGTTGGCCTTGGCGCCGATTTCCCAGCTCTCGCTGTCCTCGGGGTCCAGCACCACATTGGTCTCGCCATTCACCGTGCCCGTCCCGCCCGAGGCGTTCTGGTCGCCGCTCGCCAGCGTCGGCGGCGTCGACGAGGTGCCGTAGGACACATACAGGCTCGACCATTGGGTCGGCTTGAACACCAGGCCCGCCTGATAGTTGGTGAACTCCCACTCACGGCGCGGAACCACCGTCGACGGAAGCGTCAGCCCCTCGACCGCATAGATGTCGTGACGAACACCCAGATTGATGATGAAGCGCTCGCCCAGAGAGATGGAGTCCAGTGCGTGCAGACCGACCGTCTCGGTCGTGCTCGACGACGGCACGCCGCGCACGATCGTGCCGGTCCACGGGTCGCTCGGGTTCGGATCATAGACCGGGGTGCAGTCGAAGCCGGTCAGCCCCACCGGGCAGGCCGTCCCCGACAGGGTCGTGACGGTATAGGAGGCGTTGCGGTTCTTCTCTTGCGACAGTTCAACGCCGAGGTTGAAGCTGTGGCGCATGCCCGCGCCGCCGAAGCTGCCCGTCAGGTCGGTCACATTGGCGATGGTCTCGGCTTCGTTCCAGCGGCTCTTCAGCCCCCGCTTCATCCACCAGACGCCGCCGACATTGATGGCCGTGCCGCCGTCGCCGGGGTTGGTCACGACATAGTCGTTCAGGGTCCGCGAATAGCGGCTGACGTTACGCAGGCTCAGGGTGTCGCTGAAAGCATGGCGGAAGTCGAAGGTGATGGTGTCGACTTCATTGGTCAGGAAGTCGCGCGCCTCCAGGCCGTAGAAGCTGTCGTAAGGCACATCCAGAATGCCGCTCGGATCCGGCCGCGGCGCGGTCGCCCCGCCCAGTTTGCTGTAGAGCGGGATGCCGTAGTCCGGCATCTGGTTCGAGGTCAGGTGATAGTAGCTGACCACGCCCGAGGTCGCCTGGCCCAGGCCGGCGCCGATGGACAGCCCAAGGCCCCACTTGTCGTAGTCGACGCTGTCACGACCGGGCACGTCACCCTGGGCGCCCATCAGGTTGAAGCGGACGCCGGCGTTGTCACCCAGGATCCAGTTCTGGTCGATCGTGCTGCGCAGATAACCGTCCGTGCCAGCCCCCAGACTGAAATGGGTGAAGTCCTGCAGGCGGGGAGCCTTGGAGCCCAGATTGATCGAGCCGCCCCCCGAGCCGCGGCCCGAATAGACCGAGTCCGGCCCCTTCACGACCTCGACCTGCTCCAGGTTGAAGACTTCGCGTTGCTGGCCGCCCGTGTCGCGAATGCCGTCGACGAAGACGTTGTTGCCCGAGGACTGGCCACGGATGAACGGACGGTCGGCCAGCGGCTGGCCGCCTTCGCCGGCGCCGAACGAGATGCCCGGCGAGTTCTGGAGGATGTCCTGCAGCGACATCGCATTGGTCTGCTCGATGATCTGCTGCGGAATGATGGTGACCGAGCGCGGCGTGTCGACCAGCGGCGCGACGAACTCCGGCGACTGCGGCTCGCGGCGAACGCGCTGGCCCGTAACCGTCACCCCGTTCAGGGTGGTGGCGTCCTGATCCTGCTGCGGATCCGCCGTCGTCGCCGGATCGCCGGCCATTGCGGGCGCCGCCATCAGCATGCCGGCGGCGCTGGAGGCGAAAAGAAGCGTGCGGAGCGCGTCGGCGCGGTGGGTCATGGGAGGTGTTCCGGGAAGAACGTGATTGCGATCAGCTCGCATTATCACCTTCCAGCAACGCTACAACCGTTTTTGCGACACATTCGCAGAATTAGTTCCGGTGTCGCTTTCGCGCGTCAACGCGTCACAACGGCACGCTTCATGGGGGCCAGCCTGGCCAGGAACCGGTTCTGCTGGCCGAAGGGCACGCCCTCCGCCGTCATCGCCGCCTGCAGGTTCTCCACCAACGCTCCCATGTCCGCCGACTGCAGCCCGGTGTCCTGATGCCCGGCGGTCATGTCGCGGCCCGTGTAGTCGCAGCCGCCGTTCAGGATGTAGCAGAACTGCTCCTTCAGGGTCCGGCGCAGCCGCCCCATGTCGGTGCGGGCGAAGACGTCCGAGATGCGCGGATCGGCGACGTTGCGATCGACCAGATCATCGACGATCCGGTCGATGCCCTCACGCCCGTGAAAGGCCTCCAGCATCGCGGTCCCCTCAAACGGCTCCGCGCCCGCGTTGGCGTTCGACGCCACATAGGGCGCCACCGCATCCTCGCCCGGCATATGCGCCGGGTCCGGCGCGGTCTGGGCCAGAACCGGTGCGGCCGTAAGCGACAGCGCCACCGCGAAGATGATCTTGCCGAACATGTTCAGAACCCCGCCTGCAGCGAAAGATAGAGACCGCGCTGGTCCTCGAAGGTCGCGATCGATCCCAGATCGGTCCAGGCGGCCGTGACCGACAGATGCTTGTTCACCGCATAAGCCGCATAGACATCGAACCAGTCGTCCTCGCGGGCGAAGGACAGGTTGTCCGGCTTGGTCCGGTACTCGGCCCCGACCACCAGATTGCGGCTCAACAGCCAGCCGACGGAGCCTTCGAACTGCGGCTCGATCTCGTCTTTGGCGTCCCCGCCAAAGCCCAGCAGGCCGGTCTGGTTCGCCTTCGTCCAGCGCACCGTGCCGTTGACCAGCACGCTCTGCGCCAGGAACAATTTGGTGGCGGCGATATAGAGGTCGGTCCCGTGGTCCTCGACGCCGCCGACGGCCTTTATCACCGCCTTCTGATCGTTGGACTTGTACTGGGCCCCGACCGCGATCTGGGGCGCCCAGGTGTCCTGATCATAGACCGCGTCCCCCATCAGCCGGACCTTCACCCCGACCACGTCCTGGGTGAAGGTGAAGCCCGAGCCGAGGCCCAGTAGCGCGCCCGTGCCGCCCGTATCGAATTCCTGACGCGCAACCGACAGCTCGACCCGGTCCCACAGGCCGACCGCGGCGCCCACGCTGCGGAACTGATAGTCCGGCAGGTCCACCAGCGTCGCATGGACGTTGCCGCCGATGCCGTCTTCGGCGCCGTAACCGGTCGTGGTGGCCCAGGTCGCCAGGCCGCCGCCGCCCGACCCCTCGAGGGTCGAGACCCCGCCCGTCAGCAGCAGCTTGCCGCCGCTGCGCGAGTCCGGGATGCGGTCGATGAGGGATTGGGCCGAAGCGGCGGGGGCGATGGTCAGCACCGCGCAGGTCGCAAGCGCCGCCAGGGCGCGCGTCCGGATGGTAGGCATGAAGGATCCTCGATAGTCTCGGCTATACTTCACGCCGCGGGTTAATCCTGACTAAAGGCGGTCCATTTTCCGCAATATAATCAAGAGTTGTGCGCCATCAGCCTTGGCTTGCACGCTTGGACTTTACTTCGCTTTCATCTGTCGGGTTCAGGATCGGGGGTGATGAAAGTCTGTATCGCGTTCCTGTCCGTTTTACTGTTCGCCGGGGTCGCCCGGGCGGGGGATCTGACGGTCAGCGTGCGCGACGGCGCCGGACGCCCCGTCGCCAATGCGGTGGCGACCGTCTACCCGGCCTCCGGCCTGCCGCGCGGCCCCATCCGCTTCTCATGGCCGCTGCGCATGTCGCAGCAGAATATCGACTTCAACCCCGAGGTTCTGATCGTCCCCGTCGGCGGTACGGTCAGCTTCCCCAATCTCGATCGCGTACGCCATCAGGTCTATTCCTTCTCGCGCGGCAATCGCTTCGAGGTGCCGCTGTACAGCCGGGGCGAAGCGCCGACCCGCACCTTCGCCACCGCCGGCGTCGCCGCCCTGGGCTGCAACATCCACGATGAGATGGTCGCCTGGATCAAGGTCGTCGACACCCCCTTCGCCGCCAAATCCAATGCCCAGGGCACTCTGGTCCTGACCGGCCTTCCGGCCGGCGGCGCGACCCTGAAGATCTGGCATCCGCGTCTGGCCGGTCGGGGCAATGAGGTCAGCCAGACCCTGACCATCGGCGCCGGCGCCATGAGCCGCACCGTCACCGGCGACTTCACCGCCCGGTCCGCCCGGTGAACTGGCGCGCGCCCCTGCGCCGACTGACGACGTTCCGCTCCCTGCGGACGCGCCTGACCGTGCTCTACATGGGGCTCTTCGGCCTGACCCTCATGCTGACCGCCATCGCGGTGGTCAGCGCCGTCTCCGGCAGCGCGCGCCGGATGGTGCGCGATGAACTCGGCGCCTCGGGCGAGGTCTATGCCCATATCTGGGCCTCGCGCTCGGCGCAGTTGAAGCAGGGCGCCGCCATGCTGGCGCAGGACTACGGATTCCGCGAGGCGGTCGCCACCGGTGACGAAGCCACCGTCCGCTCCGCCCTGGACAATCTGCGCGCCCGTCAGGGCGTCGACGGCGCGCTGATCCTGGGCGTCGACGGCTACGCCAGCGCGACCGGAGTCGCCGTCGATGACGCCACCCTCGACGTCCTGTTCAGGGGACTGGACAGCGGTCAGGTCGAAACCGGGGTCATCCGGATCGGCGACCAGACCTATCAGGCCGTCGCCGCCCCCATCATGGCGCCCGTCCTGATCGGCTGGGTGGTCTTCACCGACACCCTGGACGCCACCCAGATGCGCAATCTGGAGCGGCTGTCCGCCATTCCCCTGTCCGCACAGGTGCTGCCCCGCGGGCAGGCGCCCTGGATCAGCGCCGCCGATCTGAGGAGCGCCGACCAGCGCCCCATCCTGGCCGACACGCCGCAGGGCCGCTCGATGGTTCTGGCCCGCCCCCTGCCCAGCTTCGACACCGCGACGCCCGCCTCTCTCGTCCTGACCTACCCCCTGACCCGGGCGATGAAGCCCTATCAGACCCTGTTCCTGTGGCTGGGCGGGATCGCCGTCATCGGCCTGGGGATACTGATGACCGGAACCTGGGTGCTGTCGCGCGACCTGACCCGTCCGATCACCGCCCTGGACGACGCCGTCCACCGCGCCCAGCAGGGCGACTATGTCGAGGCGCCGGTGGATTCGCAGGACGAGATCGGCCGTCTCGCCGCCCGCTTCAACGCCATGATCGGCGACCTGCGCGACCGCGAACATCGCCTGACCCACATGGCCCTGCACGATCAGGAAACCGGCCTGCCCAACCGTCTGGCGCTGGAGCGACTGGCGGGCTCCCAGGAAGGCCTCTGGGTCATTCTGGTCGGCATCGACCGTTTCGAGGTGGTCCGCAACGCCATCGGCTATGACGCCATGGCCCGGCTGGTGGCCGCCGTCGGCGAGCGCCTGTCGCACCTGTCGGACGGCGCCTCCATCTCCCGCGCCAGCGCCGCCGTTCTGGGTCTGGTCGTCGTCGCCGAGGACGAAGCCGCCGCCCTTGTCATCGGCGAGCGGCTGTCGGCCTGCGCCGAACACCCGTTCACGGTCTCCGGCGCCCCGGTGGACATCACCCTCAGCGCGGGCGTCGCCTGCCGGGGAGAGGCGGGCGCCACCCTGACCTCGCCGGTCGATCGCGCCGCCATCGCCGTCGCGCGCGCCCGCCAGCTGCACCGCCCGGTCGCCGGCTTCGACGAGGCGGCCTACGGCGACCCGGCCGGAAATCTGTCGCTGATCTCCGAACTGATGGCCGCGCTCGACAACGGCGAGTTCTCGCTGGCCTATCAGCCCAAATACGATTTCCGCGCCGAGGCCATCACCGGCGTCGAGGCGCTCGCCCGCTGGACCCACCCGCGCCGCGGCTTCGTTCCGCCGGACCTGTTCGTCGGCATGGCCGAAGAGACCGGCCACATCCGCCCACTGACCGAATGGGTCGTGCGTCAGGCCATTCTCGACCAGAAGGCCATGGCCGCCGCCGGGCATGAGGTCATGGTCTCGGTCAACATCTCGGGCCGCCTGCTGTCCGACGACAGCTTCACCGACTTCGCCCTCGAACAGATCGCCGCCTCGGGCGCCCGCCTCTGCTTCGAGATCACCGAGACGGCGGTCATGCGCGACCCCGAACGCGCGCTGGCGGTCATCGCCCGCCTGTCCGACGCGGGCGTCTACATCTCGCTGGACGACTACGGCTCGGGCCTGTCGTCCCTCGGCTATCTGAAGCGCATCCGCGCCGATGAGCTGAAGATCGACAAGAGCTTCGTCATGGACATGGACCAGTCGTCGCGCGACGCCCTGCTGGTCAAGTCGACGATCGACCTGGCGCACGGCCTGGGCCTCAGGATCACCGCAGAGGGGGTCGAGACCCCGACCGCCCTGGCCCTGCTGCGCGGCATGGGCTGCGACATGGCGCAGGGCTATCTGATCGGCCGTCCCAAGCCTCTGGCCGCCCTCATCGAGCGGATGGACAGCCCGGCCGCCGAAAGCAGCGTCGCCGCCGCCTGACGGCCCCGGGTCAGGCCGCCGCCACGGCCTTCATCGTTACCGCGGTGTCCGCCAGTCGCCCGGCGTCGACTGGGGTCTGTTTGCCGATCATCATCCGCCCGGCCATGAACTCGGCGGGCGCATTGACGGCCTCGACACAGACGATCCGGTCCCCGGCCAGATGGAAGACGGCGAAGGCGCCCGCCTCAACATCGCCGCGCACGACCTGACGATCCGCCTCGCCGGGCAGGCCCGCGATCTGCAGCTTGATCTCGTACTGGTCCGACCAGAACCACGGAACTTCGGGCGTCGGCGCGGTGCGGCCGACGATGGCCGAGGCCGCCTGTTTGGCCTGCTCCAGCGCATTGGGGACGCTCTCCAGCCGATGCATCGCCCCGCCGTGAACCGGCACCGGCCGATAGGTCACATCGCCGATGGCGAAGATCGAGGGATCCGACGTCCGCGCCTCCTGATCCACCACCACCCCGTTCAGGCAGGCCAGTCCGGCCGCCCGCGCCAGTTGTTCGCTCGCCAGCGCCCCGACACCGACCAGCACCGCATCCGCTGCGATCAGCCGTCCGTCGGCCAGCCGGACCCCGCCGTCCTCAAAGCCCGTCACTTCCGCCGAGGTCAGGATCTCGACCCCGTGCTTGCGGTGATGCGCGGTGAAGAAGGCCGACAGGGTCTCCGACGCGACGCGCGCCAGCACCCGGTCCATCCGCTCGATGACCACCGCTTCGGCGCCCAGCGCCCGCGCCGAGGCCGCGGCTTCCAGTCCCACATAGCCGCCGCCGACCACCGCCAGCCGCCGGCCCGGTCCCAGCGCGGCCTTCAGCCGTTCGGCGTCCACCAGCGTCCGCAGCTCCAGCAGGTCCCGCCGGTCCGCGCCCGGGACGGCCAGCCGCCGCGCCGTCGATCCCGTCGCCAGGATCAGCACGTCATAGGGTTCCACCGTTCCGTCCGCGAAGGTCACCGTCTTCGCCGCCGGATCGACCGCCGTCGCCGTCACCCCCGTCCGCAGGTCGATATTCTGTTCGACGTAGAAGCTCTCGGGGCGCAGCAGCAGCGCCTCCAGATCGGCCTCGCCTTTCAGCCATGCCTTTGACAGCGGCGGCCGCTGATAGGGGGGCGCCGCCTCCTCGCCCGCCAGCACGATCGGACCCTCATGCCCGTATTGCCGCAACAGCGCCGCCGCCGTGCCGCCCGCGTGTCCCGCGCCGATGATCAGAACCTTCGTCATGTTTCGCAAGTAGTGTGATCCTTGCGTTTCCGCCAAGAGGGTCCTGCGAAGGGTCCCCGCCTTGTCGGACCGGCCCTGCCGTGCAAACGTCGTTAGCTCAACTATTCCCGGGGGAATAAAGAAATGCTGGTCCGGTCCCTTATCGCCGCCACTGCCGCCCTCCTGCTCCTGGCGCCCGCCGCGCAGGCGCAGGACACGTCCGCGACGGCCACCTACGGTTCGGTGCGGCTGAACTCGGGCTTCACCCCCGATCCCCATACGGTCAGCCTGACCGCCGGCGGCTCCATCGACGCTTCCAACCTCGGCTCGCCCTGCACCGGCTCCATCGCGCGCGCGCCGGACTATGAGCTGACCTACACCTCCGGTTCGCTGCCGCTCTACATCTACGCGACCGCCTCGTCGGACACGACCCTGGTCGTCAACGGACCGGACGGTCAGTGGTACTGCGACGACGACTCCAATGGCGGCACCAATCCGCAGGTCACCTTCAACAGCCCGGGGTCGGGCACCTATGACATCTGGGTCGGCACCTTCGGCGGCGGCACCGCCTCGGCGACCCTGAACATCACCGAACTGTCCGGCGACAACAGCGGCGGCGGCAGCGGCTCTCCCGACACCAGCCTGACCGCGACCTTCGGCGAAGTCAGCCTCAACTCGGGCTTCACCCCCGATCCGCACCGCGTCAACCTGACCGCCGGCGGCATGATCGCGGCCTCGAGCGTGTCCTCGTCGTGCCAGGGCTCGATCGCCACCGCGCCGGACTACCAGATCAGCTACACCTCGGGCGCGCTGCCGCTGGCCATCCGCACCGAGGCCGGCACGGACACCACCCTGGTGGTCAACGGGCCTGACGGCCAATGGTACTGCGACGACGACTCGGGCGGCGGCACCAATGCCCAGGTCTATTTCGCCAAGCCCTCCTCGGGCACCTACGACATCTGGGTCGGCACCTACGGCGGCGGCACCCAGCCCGCCACCCTGCTGATCACGGAAGTGCCGTAAGACTGACCCTTTCGGGTTTCGGAACCGCTGGCGGGCGTCGGGGATTGACCCTGACGCCCGCTTTGCTTTCCAGCTTGACCGTCACATGGTGTTTCAGAGCCATGCGGAACGGTTGGCTATGGGGGCGGAAGCGGCCAAAGACCCTTCATCCCGACGGGTTCATTGAGTGAAGGAGCACGAATGGCGGCCCTTGTGCTGTTCGGCGGTGGCGGCGACCTCGCCATGCGGATGCTTCTGCCTTCGCTCTATTTCCTCGAACACGACGGCCTGCTGCCCGACGGTCTGAAGATCATCGGCGCCGCCCGTTCCGACGAAAGCCGCGACGAATACGTCGGCAAGGTCCGCGCCTCGGTCGAAGGCAAGGCGAAGGCGGACGACGCCTGGTCCGACGACGCCTGGGCCCGCATGGAGGCCCGCCTCGACTACCTGCCCGTCGACGCCACCAGCGCCGACAGCCTGAAGCCGCTCAAGGACAAGTGCGGCGATGGCGAGATCACCTCCTTCCTCGCCGTCTCCCCCTCCCTCTACGCCCGCATCGTCACCGCGATGAAGGCCGCCGGTCTTGCCGAGCGGAACTGCCGCGTGGTTCTGGAAAAGCCGGTCGGCCGCGATCTGAAGAGCTTCCGCGAGATCGACGACGCCGTGGGCCAGGCCTTCCGCGAGGATCAGGTCTTCCGCATCGACCACTACCTCGGCAAGGAGACGGTCCAGAACCTGATCGCCCTGCGTTTCGGCAACACCGTGTTCGAGCCGCTGTGGAACAATCTGTCGATCGACCACGTCCAGATCACCATCGGCGAGACCGTCGGCGTCGGCGACCGCTGGCCCTATTACGACGAATACGGCGCCCTGCGGGACATGCTGCAGAACCACATGCTGCAGCTCCTCTGCCTCGTGGCCATGGAGCCGCCGTCCGACCTCGACCCGGACTCGGTCCGCAACGAGAAGGTCAAGGTGCTCCGCTCCCTGCGCCCCATCACCCACGAGGAGGCCGAACGCGTCACCGTGCGCGGCCAGTACGTCGCCGGCGAGAGCGAGGGCCAGCCGGTCAAGGGCTATGACGAGGAGCGCGGCCAGGATTCGGACACCGAAACCTTCGTCGCCATCCGCGCCGACATCGACAACTGGCGCTGGGCCGGCGTGCCCTTCTTCATGCGCACCGGCAAACGCCTGCCCGAGAAGCGCACCGAGATCGTCATCCAGTTCAAGCCGCTGCCGCACTCCATCTTCGACCGCGACGATCGCGGCGAGGTGCAGGCCAACCGCATGATCATCGAGCTGCAGCCCGAGGAAGACATCTCGCTGACGGTGATGAACAAGAAGCCCGGCCTCGACCAGCGCATGCAGCTTCAGCCGATCAAGATGAGCCTCTCCTGGGGTGTAGGCGGCCAAGGAACGAAAAATGGGGGCGACAAGCCGCCGCGCCGCCGCATCGCCTATGAGCGCCTGCTGCTGGACGCCCTGCACGGCGACAACACCCTGTTCGTCCGTCGCGACGAGGCCGAAGCCGCCTGGAAATGGGTCGATGAGGTCTCCGAGGCCTGGGCCGACGGCGAGGTCAAACCGCAGGAATACGTGGCCGGAACCTGGGGGCCAGACGGCTCCGACATGCTGCTGGCGCGCACGGGCCGGGAATGGAATTCCAGTGATGCCTGAGATTGAAACCTTCGCTGACGGCGCCGCCTGGGCCGACGCCTGCGCCGCGCGCCTGACCGACACCCTCGCCGCCGCCCTCGCCGACACTGGCGAGGCGGTCTTCGCGGGCGCGGGCGGATCGACGCCGTCCCCCATCTATCGCCTGCTGGCCGCCGCCAACCTCGACTGGTCGAAGGTCGCCGTGACCCTGGTGGACGAGCGGTACGTGTCCGAGAGCTCGCCGGACTCCAACGCCGCCCTGATGAAGCGCACCCTGCTGACCGGCCCGGCCGCCGCCGCCCGTTTCATCCCCCTCTACACGCCCGAGGTCACCGTCGACCGCGCCGCCATCGTCGCCGCCCATGCGCTGGCCGCCGAGGGCGGTCATCTCGACGCGGTCCTTCTCGGCATGGGGGAGGATGGCCATATCTGTTCCATGTTCCCGCACAGCCCGACCCTGAAGACCCTGCTCACCCCGACCCTGCCGCCGACCGTTCTGGGCGTGCCCCCCGGGCGCGACGGCGCGGCGCCCAGCCTGGAGCGCCTGTCGATCAACCTGCCGTATCTGATGCAGGCCCGCCGCGTGATCCTGGCCCTGACCGGCAAGCAGAAGCGCGCCGTGTTCGAGCGTGAAGCCGCGGGCGATCCCGCGATCCAGCCCATCGCCGCCCTGATCACGGCCAACGTCCCGCTCGAAGTCCTGTGGGTGGAGACCGTCTGATGGCCAAGCTGCATCCCGTCGTGGCCGAGGTCACCGCCCGCATCGTCGCGCGTTCGCAAGCCACCCGCACCGACTACCTGCGCCGCATGGACGCCGCCCGTGACAGCGGCGTCGGTCGCTCCAAACTGTCCTGCGCCAACTGGGCCCACGCCTTCGCCGGCGCCCCCATCAAGGACAAGCTGAACGCCATGTCGGGCAGCCAGCCCAATGTCGGCGTCGTCACCGCCTTCAACGACATGCTCTCGGCCCACCAGCCGTTCGAGCGCTTTCCGCAGATCATTCGCGACGCGGTGCGCGAGGTGAACGCCACGGCCCAGGTGGCCGGCGGCACGCCCGCCATGTGCGACGGCGTCACCCAGGGCCGCCCGGGCATGGAGCTGTCGCTGTTCAGCCGCGACGTCATCGCCATGTCCACCGGCGTGGCCCTGACCCACGACGCCTTCGACGCCGCCATGATGCTGGGCGTCTGCGACAAGATCGTCCCCGGCCTGTTCATCGGCGCCCTCGCCTTCGGCCACCTGCCGGTGATCTTCGCCCCCGCCGGCCCCATGCCCTCGGGCATCCCCAATGCGGAGAAGGCCCGCGTCCGCGCCCTCTACGCCCAGAACCAGGTCGACCGTCAGACCCTGCTGGACAGCGAGATCGGCAGCTACCACTCGCCCGGCACCTGCACCTTCTACGGCACCGCCAACTCCAACCAGATGATGATGGAGCTGGGCGGGCTGCACATGCCCTCGACCGCCTTCGTCCACCCGGAGACCGGCCTGCGCGACGCCCTGACCGCCGCCGCCGCCAGGCGCGCGGTGGAGCTGGCCCGCGCGGGTGAATGCCGCATGGCCGACGTCATCTCCGAGAAGTCGGTGGTGAACATGATCGTGGCCCTGCTGGCCACCGGCGGCTCGACCAACCACGCCATCCATCTGGTCGCCATGGCGCGCGCCGCGGGCGTGCTGATCGACTGGACCGACATGGACCAGCTGTCGTCCGCCACCCCCCTGCTGGCCCGCGTCTATCCCAACGGCTCGGCTGATGTGAACGCCTTCCAGGCCGCCGGCGGCGTCGCCTTCGTGACCCGCGAGCTGGCCGAGCACGGCCACATCCATTCCGACGTCGTCACCGTCATGGGTCAGGGGATCGCGCCCTATTTCCAGGAACCGTCCATGGTCGACGGCGAACTGGTCTGGCGCGACGGCGTCTCCGAAAGCCTCGACCGCGACATCCTGCGGCCCGCCTCCGACCCGTTCCAGAAGGACGGCGGCCTGCGCCTCGTGAAGGGCGACCTCGGTCGCGCCGTGATCAAGGTCTCGGCGGTCAAGCCCGAGAACCGGATCGTCGAGGCCCCCGCCGCCGTCTTCGAATCCCAGGAAGAGGCGCTGCAGGCCTTCAAGGACGGCAAGCTGAACCGCGACGTGGTTCTGGTCCTGCGCTTCCAGGGCCCCCGCGCCAACGGCATGCCCGAGCTGCACAGCCTGTCGCCCGCCCTCAGCGTGCTTCAGGACAAGGGCTTCAAGGTCGCCTTCGTCACCGACGGCCGCATGTCCGGCGCCAGCGGCAAGACGCCCGCCGCCATCCACGTCAGCCCCGAAGCTCTCGCGGGCGGCCCCCTGGCCCACATCCGTGACGGCGACATCATCCGCCTCGACGCCGAGGCCGGGGTGCTGACCACCGTCGGCGTCAGCGACCTGACCGGTCGCCCCGCCGCCCACCGCACCGAGGCCCACGCCACCGGCTCAGCCTGGGGCTATGGCCGCGAGCTGTTCGGCGCCTTCCGCCATGTCGTCTCGACCGCCGAGGAAGGGGCGTCCGTCTGCTTCGCCGTGCCCCCGGGCGCGCGGGTCAGCGAGGACACCCCGCCCGATCCGAACATCGTCGACCGCGCCGTCGACGCCTGAAACACAAGAACAAGCCGCCGCGCGGCAAAAGGGATTTGAGGACACGCCATGACCGTCAACTGGGACAAGACCCTGCTCGTCGGAGACGTCGGCGGCACCAACGCCCGTTTCGCCATCGCCCATATGGTCAACGGCAAGCCGGTGCTGGAGCATCATGAGAGCTTCCCGGCCGAGACCTATCCGACCTTCCTCGAAGGCGTGAAGGCCTTCATCGACGGCTGCGAGGTCAAGCCGACCGGCGGCGTCATCGCCGTGGCCGGCCCCGTCACCGACGGCGAGATCGATCTGACCAACTCGCCCTGGCGTGTCTCGGAAACCGAGCTCGGCACGCTGGGGCTCAAGCCGGTGCGCCTGATCAACGATTTCGAGGCCCTGGCCTGGGGCGCGCCGGTCGTGCCGCAGGATCAGCTCGCCTCGCTGGGCGGCCCGGAGGAAGGCGACCCCCATGCCGCCATCGCCGTGCTCGGGCCGGGCACCGGCTTCGGCGTCTCGGCCCTCGTGCGGGACGTGCGTGGCAATGAGCTGGCCATGCCCTCCGAGGGCGGCCATGCCTGTTTCGCCCCCGGCGATGCGGTGGAGGACGAGATCCTGCGCATCCTGCGCCGCCGCTACGACCGCGTCTCCATCGAACGCCTGATCTGCGGCCCTGGCCTGCTGAACATGCACAGGGCGCTGGCCGAGATCGACGGTCGCGAGACCCATATCGACGACCCGGCCCAGATCACCGCCGAGGCGCTGGAGAACCCCAACAGCCACTGCGGCGCCACCCTGGCCCGCTTCTGCGCCGTCCTCGGCGCCGTGGCCGGCGACATCGCCCTGACCACCGGCTCGCGCGGCGGCGTCTATATCGCCGGCGGCATCGCGCCGCGCATCCTGCCCTTCCTCAAGGCCAGCCCCTTCCGCGAGCGGTTCGAGCGCAAGGGCCGCTTCAAGGACTACATGGCCGAGATCCCGACCCATGTGATCCTGCACAAGCACGCGGCCCTGCTCGGCGCCGCGCGCGTGGCCTTCGCCGCCGAACGCTGATGTGAAGAGAGTTCACGCATTGCTCACGTCGGCGTGAACCTTTTCACGCCCCGCTGGTTGGAACGGTCCCAGGAAGTGAACAAAAGGGACTGTTCAAATGCGTAAACTGATCATCGCCGCCACCGCTGTCGTCGCCTTCGCCGGCCTCGCCGCCTGTGGCGAAAGCGCCGCCGACAAGACCGCCGAACAACAGGCGGACGCGCTGGAGGCCCAGGCCGCCGCGACCCCGAATGAAGCCGAGGAAAAAGCCCTCAACACCGAGGCTGACCGCATCGAGCAACAGGCTGGCAACGCCGACGGCGGCATGACCACCCAGAACTCGCCGAGCACCACCCCGTCGGGCGAAATGACCGCCCCGCCGGCCCCGGCCCAGTAAGCCTTTCGTCCCCGGACGAATGAAGAAGGCCCCGCCGCTCTCGCGACGGGGCCTTTTGCTTGGCTGGCGTGGTGTGAAAACTGAGCGGTGAAAAGTGAGTAGCGACGACGCCGGATTGTCGCCTGAGCCCCTGCTCACAACTCACTAATCACTCTTCACCACTCACCACTCACCACTCACCACTCAGTCGACGCAGATCGTCGGCTCCGCCTTGCCGTTCTCGACCGTCGTGTAGCAGCCGAAGCGGCTGCTGCTCCGCTGGCAGGTTCCGGCCGCAGCGGCGCCCGCGTTCGGCGCGCCGGCGACCTCCTCGATCCGACAGTCGCCCTGACAGTCAGAGCCCGTCGTGCAGCGCTGGCCTGCGTCCGTATAGGTCAGGACACAGCGCACCGACTGCATCCGCCCCTGCGGCAGCATCTTGCCGCCCGCGCGGTCGCATAGGGCCGCATCGGTGGTCCCGGCGGCGCTGACTTGGGTCGGCTGCGGCGCCGGCGTGGCCGAGGCGTCGTTGGCCGGCATCGGCTGGCAGGCGGCGGCCAACAGGGCCGCGGCCGCGATGATGAATGTAGGAAGACGCATGGTGACCTCTTTGAATTACCCGATACAGATTTGATCCACGACCCGACCGCCATCGACGCTGGTTCTGCAGCCGTGGCCATCGCTATCTTTTTGGCAGGCGCCAACCACGGCCTGCCCAATAACATATCTACGTCCCGGCTTTGCCAGGCACTGACCCTCACAGCCGCTATCGTTGCGGCAGGCCCGTCCGGCATCGGCATACGGGACCACGCAGCTGAACATCTGCAGGAAGCCGACGCGGCGCATTTCGCCGCCGCGTTGATCGCACTCAACCCAGTCTGAATAGGGTGAGGGCTGCTGACCGCGTTCGTACTGCGAAGCGTCGTGTTGTGACGCGGCCGGGGCCGCCCCCGCCAGCAGCGGAAGGGCAAGCAGCATGAAAGCGATGCGAGCTTTCATCCCACTTGTCCTTTTTCAAAGCCGGTCCAGACGTCATCGTAGTCCAGCTGCATCGTCGGGGAGGTTTGCGCCCATTCCGTGGTCCGGATGGGCATCCGGGTCTCGAACATGAAGGCGAGGGTGTTCTCGATCTTCACGGGTTTCAGGTCTGCGGCGACCGCCTTGTCATACGACGCCTGATCCGGCCCGTGGCCGCTCATGCAGTTGTGCAGGCTGGCGCCGCCGGGGGCGAAACCGCCCTCCTTGGCGTCATACTCGCCGGTCACCAGCCCCATGAACTCGCTCATGACGTTCCGGTGGAACCACGGCGGCCGGAAGGTGTCCTCGGCCACCATCCAGCGCGGCGGGAAGATGACGAAGTCACAGTTGGCCGTCCCCGGCGTGTCCGACGGGCTGGTCAGCACCGTGAAGATCGACGGGTCCGGGTGGTCGAAACTGACCGTCCCGATCGTGTTGAACCGGGCCGTATCGTATTTGCAGGGCGCGTAGTTGCCGTGCCATCCGACCACGTCCAGCGGACTGTGATCGAAGGTGGTCACATACAGCCGCCCGCCGAATTTCTGCACGCACTCGGTCGGGCGATCCACGTCCTCAAAGGCCGCGACGGGCGTCTGGAAATCGCGCGGATTGGCCAGGCCGTTCGAGCCGATCGGCCCCAGGTCCGGCAGGCGGAAGGCCGCGCCGTAGTTCTCGCACACATAGCCGCGCACCGGCCCCGAAACCTCGACCCGGAAGCGCACGCCACGCGGGATGACGACGATCTCGCCCGGCTTCGCATCAATCCGGCCCATCTCGGTGATGAAGGCCTGCTCCCCCTGCTGCGGCACGATCAGCAGCTCGCCGTCGGCGCAATAGAAGACCCGGTCAGTCATCGACCGGTTGGCGGCATACAGGTGGATGCCGACGCCGACCTGGGCCTCCGCGTCCCCGGTCCCGCCATAGGTCACCAGACCCTCGACCCAGTCGGTCGGCTCGGTCGGCATGGGCAGCGGGTCCCAGCGCATCCGGTTGGGGCTCGGCGGCGCCTCATGGAAGGGCCCGGACCGCACCAGCTTCTGCGGGAAGGGTTTGTAGGCCGGGTGCTGGGCCGACGGCCGCAGGCGGTACAGCCAGCTCCGGCGGTTCTCGGTCCGCGGCGCCGTGAACGCCGTCCCCGACAGCTGCTCCGCATACAGCCCCATCGGCGCCCGCTGCGGCGAGTTCCGCCCCTCGGGCAGCGCCCCGGGCACGGCCTCGGTGGCGAAATGATTGCCGAAGCCGGACAGGTACTGAGGCGCGTTGGCTCGCGTCGTCATGATGCGGTCTCCCTTCCGCGAGGTGTAGCCGGGCGACGGGCGGGCGACCACCCCCGGTCGGCTCCACGCGGAGTTTGAGGAGACTCGCTCGTCTCCTCCCCATCGCAGATGGGGAGGGGGACCGCGAAGCGGTGGAGGGGTTCTTCAGGCGCGCGCCGCCCGGAGCCCCTCCGTCTCCTCGCAAGGCGAGGAGCCACCTCCCCATTGCTTCGCAACGGGGAGGAGACGCTGAACTAGAACCCTTGGCTCTGCGCCATCTTCTCCTGATGGAAGCCGGCATCTCCCAGCAGTTCGTTCAACACCCGCACCCGCTTCATGAACAGGCCGACGTCGTACTCGTCCGTCATGCCGACCCCGCCGTGCATCTGCACCGCCTCCTGCACCGCCAGCTCGGCGACACGCCCGGCCTTGGCCTTGGCGACCGACACCGCCAGCGGGGCCTTCTCCTTGCCCGCGTCCAGCGCCTGCAGGGCGCCCATCGTCGCCGCGCGGGCGATCTCGATCTCGCTGTAAAGGTGAGCGGCCCGGTGCTGCAGCGCCTGGAACTCCCCGATCAGCTTGCCGAACTGTTTCCGGGTCCGCAGGTATTCCAGCGTCGTCTGGAAGGCCTGATCCCCCGCCCCGTTCAGCGACGCCGCCGCGCACGCCCGACCGAGGTTCAGCGCCCCCTCCAGCAGGCCTTCGCCGCCGTCCACCGATCCGATCACCGCGTCCGCATCGACCTCGACGTCCGTCAGGGTCACCCGCGCCGCATTGTGCGCATCGACCATCACCGTGCGCTCGATCTCCACGCCCTGCGTCTTCGGGTCGACCAGGAACAGGGTCAGGCCGGTCTCCGTCAGCGCCGCCACGATCAGGGCGTCGGCGACGTGGCCGTCCAGCACGAAGCCCTTGGCCCCGTTCAGTTTGAAGCCGTTCCCCGCGGGCTCGGCAACGGTGGCGATCTTGGCCGGCGCGTGCTTGGCGCCCTCGTCCACGGCCAGCGACACGATCGCCTCGCCCGCCGCGATCCGGGGCAGCCAGGCCGCCTGCTGCGCCGCCGAGCCGCCGTCCGTCAGCACCCTGGCCGACAGCACGCCCGACCCCATGAAGGGCGATGGCGTCAGGGTCCGCCCCAGCGCCTCGGCCACCACGCCCGCCTCAACGGCGCCCAGGCCCGAGCCGCCATGCTCCTCGGGGATGATCACCCCGGCGAAGCCCATCTCGCCGAACGCCTTCCACAGGTCGCGCGACACCCCGTCGGCGTCGCGGCTGTCGCGCAGCTTGCGCAGGTGGGCGATGGGCGCGTGCTCGCTCAGGAAGCCGTCCGTGGCCTCCTTCAGCATCGTCTGCTCTTCGGTCAGGATCAGCGGCATGGGCTCAGGCTCCCGGCAGTTGCAGCAGGTGTTTGGCGATGATGTTCAGCTGCACCTCGCTGGTGCCGCCTTCGATCGAGTTGGCCTTGGTGCGCAGCCAGTCGCGGGCGACCGTGCCGTTCCTCGACCGCTCGCCCTCCCACTCCAGCGCCTCCGAACCGCCCGCCGCCATCAGCAGTTCATGGCGGCGCTTGTTCAGCTCCGAGCCGTAGTATTTCAGCATCGAGGCGATGGCCGGATGGGCCTGTCGCGCCTTCATCTGATCCCCCGCCCGCTCCATCGCCAGACGGAAGGCGGCGGCGTCGACCTCCAGCTCGGCCACCCGGGCGCGCAGCATCAGGTCGTCCAGACGGCCCTCTTCATCGCTGCCGATCGAGTCCGTCGCCACCTGTCCCAACGGCCGTCCGCCGCCCGCCTCGCCGATGGCGCCGATCATCGTCCGCTCGTGGGCCAGCAGCGCCTTGGCCACGTCCCAGCCGCGGTTCAGCGTCCCGATCAGGTTCTCCTTCTCGACGCGTACGTCGTCGAAGAAGGTCTCGCAGAACGGGCTCTTGCCGCTGATGAGGGTGATCGGCTTGGTCGTCACGCCGGGCGTGGCCATGTCGAACAGCACGAAGGAGATGCCCAGATGCTTGGGCGCCGTCGGGTCGGTCCGCACCAGACAGAAGATCCAGTCGGCCTTGTCCGCATAGGAGGTCCAGACCTTCTGGCCGTTGACGATCCAGTGGTCGCCGCGATCCTCCGCCTTGGTCTGCACATTGGCCAGATCCGACCCGGCGCCGGGCTCCGAATAGCCCTGGCACCAGCGGATTTCGCCGCGCACGATCTCGGGCAGGAAGCGCTTCTTCTGCTCCTCGGTCCCGAACTGCAGCAGCGCCGGCCCCAGCATCCAGATGCCGAAGCTCGACAGCGCCATCTGGGCGTCGATGCGGCGCAGTTCGGAGCCCAGCACCTTGGCCTCCTCGCGGCTCAGCCCGCCGCCGCCGTATTCCTTCGGCCATTCCGGCGCGGTCCAGCCGCGCGCGCCCATCCGCTCCATCCAGAGCTTGTGGGCCGGGGTCTTGTAGGCAGCGTTGCGCCCGCCCCAGACCCGATCCTCTTCATTGTCCAGCGGCCCGCGCACTTCCGGCGGACAGTTCTCTTCCAGCCACGCGCGCACATCGGCGCGGAACGCTTCCAGATCAGCCATTTTCCAACCCTTGATGTCCGTTTGCCGGAGCTCTTGGGCGAAGGTTAGCAGTGATAAGTCTCGTTTGACTACGGTGTTTTCCGCCCCGTCGCAGATGGGCGGGAAAACCGCCCGGGCGGCCGGGTTCGGGATGGCGAGGTCGGACGGCAACGCTTGACGGTGTGCCGGCGTTACGGGGGCGGAGGACGCCCATGACCTATCTGACCCGCGCGGTTTTCGCCGCCGCCAGCCTGCTTCTGATGCTGCTGGCCATCGCTCTTGTCGTTCTCGGCCTGCGCGAGGCGGCGGGCGCCTTTGTCTCGTCGGGTGAAAGCTCGGCCGACGCCATCCTCGACACCCTCGGCTATGTCATCGTCGCCATCGCCGTCTTCGACGTCGCCAAATATCTGTTCGAGGATGAGGTCCGGCGCGGCTCCGAGCGGCGCAGCGCGTCCGAGGCCCGGCGCAGCCTGACCAAATTCCTCTCGACCATCATCATCGCCCTCTTCCTCGAAGGCTTGGTCATGGTCTTCAAGACCGCGCGCGAGGACATCACCCAGATGCTCTACCCGACCGCCCTGCTTCTGGCCGCGGTTCTGGTCCTCGTCGGTCTCGGCGTCTTCCAGCGCCTGTCCGCCACGGTCGAGGAAAAGGTCGGCGACGATGATGATGCCGAGGAGGCCCGCGAGGAGGGCCGTCCGCCCCGGCCTGCCCCCGCGAAGGCAGGAAGGGCGAAAACCCGCTGACGGGCGCTCAGTAAAGGTTGTCGTAAGTCCAGCCGGTCAGTCCGATCAGATGCAGGCCGAAAGTGCGCACAGGGCCGCTCTCGGGTGACTGCCGCTCGATGAAGCGATAGCCGTCCGCGCCGACGGACTCGACCATCCACCCGGCGCCGTCCAGACCGATGTTGCAGGTCGCAGCCGTCTGTTTCAGGACCCCGGTCTGCTCCACCATCCGCGTCAACGCGGCTGTTTCCCCGGCCGACAGACGACGCTCGATCCGCCTCCCGATTGCGCCGGGCTCGTAGCCGCCGTGCCCGGACAGCTCGGTCGCCGTAATCGTCACCGCGCCGTCAGCGGCCGTGTCCAGACGAACCACCAACGGCGCATGGAAGGTTCTCAGCCAGGTGAAGCGCAGGCTCGACCCCGCGCTCCGGAACAGCGGAGCCTCGCCCGCCGCGCGCAGATGGTGACCGTACCAGTCGGTCACGCCGTTCATCTTCCGCTGGCCGCCGCCCACCCCGAACACCCCGCAGCGCAGGGTCATCTCGCGCAGGGCCTGCGGGAAGTAATCCGTCCCCGCACGGTCCTGTGCGCTGACCGGGAAGACCGGCCCGGGCTCTCCAAACGGGGACGCACAGCCGACCATGGCGACGGCGATCACACTCAGGACGATACGGGTCATGATCAACGCCTTCCGGTTGTTGACCGCGAGCCTACCCCTTGGTCGGCAGGAAGGGCGAGAAGGTGATGACGGTGAAGGTGTCGCGGATATGCGGCCGGGTCTGCACCGACTTGGTCACGAACGTCCCGATGTCCATGTCCTTTGGCAGCTGGAACTTGGCCAGCAGGTCGTACTGGCCCGAGGTCGAATAGACCTCCGAGACGTATTCGACATTGTCGACCATGTCGGCGGCCACGTCGTTGGCGTGACCCAGCTCGCATTTGATGAAGACGAAGATGGCGGTCATCATGGCGGCGGTTCCGGACAAGCAGCAGGGATTGGGGACTAGGGATTAGGGATTAGGGATTAGGTCGATGTTCGTCCATGGGGCAGGCTGCCTCTTGCGCTAATCCCCAATCCCTAGTCCCTAATCCCTCCCATGGATCTCGAAGCCGAGTACAACAATCGCGCCCGCGTCCCCGACCACAGCAAGGCCATGGGCCAGTGGAAGGCCGCCGCCGAGGCCGCCCGCGCCGCCCATCCGCCCGAGACGATCGCCTACGGCCCCGGCCCGCGCGAGGTGATGGACCTGTTCTCCGCCGGCACGGAGGCGCCCATCGTCGTCTTCCTGCACGGCGGCTACTGGCAGGCGCTGGACAAGGACTGGTTCAGCGGCCTCGCCCCCGCCTTGCTGAAGCACGGCGTCAGCCTCGCCGTCCCGTCCTACGATCTGGCCCCGACCGTCCGCCTCGGGACCATTCTCAAACAGGTGCGCGAGGCCGTGGACCTGATCCGCGCCCGCAACGGCGGCAAGCGCCCCGTCGTCTTCGGCCACTCCGCCGGCGGCCACATGTCGGCCTGTATGCTCAGCGAGGCCCGCGCCTCCGCCGCCGTGGCCATCAGCGGGGTCTTCGACCTGCGCCCCCTGATCGACACCTCGATCAACACCGCCCTGGGCCTCGACGCCCCCACCGCCGCCGCCCTGTCCCCCCTCTTCTGGCCCATTCCCAACGGCTCCACCCCCGGCGGCACGGTGCTGGACTGCCTCGTGGGCGCCGACGAAAGCCCCGAGTTCCTGCGCCAGTCGAAGATGATGGCCGACCACTGGGCCAACAACGGCGTCGAGACGCGGTACGAGGCGCTGCCGGGGCTGAACCACTTCACCGTTCTGGGGCCGCTGCTGCATGCGGACAGCGCGATGGTGGAGCGGGTGGTGGAACTGGCGAAGGGCTGAGGTCTCCGTCCCCCGGAACTACCGTTCCCGGCACGGCGCCAGATCGGTCCGACCGACGCGCCACTCGTCCATCCGTGTCTTGATCCGCGCCAGAATTTCGTCCGCCCGCGCCTTGTGGTCCGCATCGAAACTGACCTTCAGCATCAGGCCGTCATGGGCGAGGAAGGCTCTGCAGTACGGGTTCGGCACGGTCGTCGTTCGGGCGCATTGAACCAGCGCCGCCTCCCGACTCGGCATCTCATCGACCATCTCGTCGTGCCTGATCCTGCGCTCGATCTGCACGCCGTTCGGCGTCTCGTGACGGGCGATGACCACGCTGTTGCTCTGACGGGAATCCACGGCCAGTCGCACAGCATCCTCGGCGGACACGGCGTCAAAATGCTGGATGAGAACCTGCACGATGTCGAAATTTCGCCCGAAGAACGCCTCGTGGGTTTCAGGTGACAGTCCCAGAAAGTCCGGCGTCGCACCCGTCAGGAGTACGGTCGTTTTCGTCGTCGTAAGACAGTTCGCGTCGGCATTGTTGCGGGTCGACGGCTTGATGTAGGCCTTGGGGAAGCCCCACACCCTGTCGCCCAGTTGCATCCGGTAGACGATCAGTGCGTCGTCCTGCCGTTCGGGCAGATCGCAACCGGCGCTCATCAGCAACAGCATCGCCCCGCACAACAGCCCGCGCTTCAATCCCATGCCCCCGCTTCTGCGCGCCTGGTCTGATGGGCCGGGCGTAAAGAACGGTAAATCGCAATCAGACCCCTCGGCCACCCCGAAACAATAAGTTCCGCGCCCCGGTCCTTTCGTTTCCCGCATCCACCGGGATAAACAGAACCCCGACACCGGTGACAGCCGGAGCGGAGATTGAAATGCGCCACGACCGCCTGACCGTTCTCAACGCCCTCGAAGCGCAGGGCGTGGCCCCCGTCTTCTACAATCCCGACCCCGAGGTCTGCCTGAACGTCATCCGCGCCTGTTCGCGCGGCGGGGCCAGGGCGATCGAGTTCACCAACCGGGGCGACTTCGCCGTCGACCTGTTCGGCGACATCGCGCGTGAGCTGCAAAAGACCGACCCGGACATCATCCTGGGCATCGGCTCGGTGATCGATGCGGGCACGGCCAGCCTCTATCTGAACCGCGGCGCGCGCTTCATCGTCAGCCCCTGCCTCGTCCCCGACGTCGCCAAGGTCTGCAACCGCCGCATGACCGCCTACTTCCCCGGCTGCGGCTCGGTCACCGAGATCGGCCAGGCGCACGAACTGGGCTGCGAGATTGTCAAACTCTTCCCCGGCGCATCCGTCGGCGGCGTGGACTTCGTCAAGGCGGTGCTGGGCCCCATGCCCTGGACCAAGATCATGCCCACCGGCGGTGTCGACCCCGACGAAGCCTCCATCGCCAAATGGTTCGGCAGCGGCATCGTCGCCGCCGGCATGGGCTCCAAACTGATCACCGACGCGGCCGTGAAATCCGCCGACTGGGCCGGCATCGAGGCGCAGGTCAAGAAGACCGTGGACGCGATCGCGGCCTTCCGGGCGAAGTGAGGGACCAGGGATTAGGGATTGGGGATTGGTGGGCTCACTGCCCGCTTTATCAACCTGATCCCTGTTCCCTAATCCCTAATCCCTCAGCGCAGCGTCGGACTGTCCAGATCCAGTTCCGCCGCCGGGATCACCACCACGTCCGGGTGCGCCGTGCGCAGGGCGTCGATGAACATCGCGGCCTGCCCCACGACCACGACATAGGCCTGTTCCGAGCGGATGGCCTGCGCCGCCGACTGCACCGTCTCCGGCGTGGTGGCGTTGATCTTGCCGGCATAGGTTCCGACCTCGGTCAGCGGCAGGCCGAAGGTGACGGCGTCCGCCAGCACCCCGCCCAGACCGCCGGTCGTCTCCACATTGCGCGAGAAGTTTCCGGTCACGAAGGCCTCGCGATCGGTCACCGCCTGTTCGGTCACCGCTTCGGTCCGCAGCCGGTCGAACTCGGCCAGCACCAGGGCCACGACCTCCGCCGCGCTCTCGTTCTTGGTCTGGGTCGCGGCGCTCAGCAGCCCGCCGTCCACCCGCGCCTGCAGCGCGGACGACGCGCCGTAGCTCAGGCCGCGCTTGGCCCGGACTTCCTGGAACAGATGGCCGTTCTGGCCGCCGCCGATGATGCTGTTGACCACCGCCAGCGGATAGAAGCTGTCGTCCGACCGGCGCGGGCCGCGCACCGCCGCCGCCACCGCCGCCTGACCGGCGCCCGGCAGGTCCACGACGATCACCTTCGGCGCGGGCGTGGCGCCGGCGCGGGCGCCGACGGTCGGCAGGGCCGCTGACGGACGCTCCCATCCGCCCAGCGTCCGCTCGGCGAAGGCGAAGGCCTCCTCCGGCTCCATCCCGCCCGTGATGACCAGGGCGGCGTTGTCCGGCCGCCACCAGCGGTCGTGGAAGGCCACGATCTCGTCGCGCGTGATGGCGCCGATGGAGGTCGGCGTGCCCGAGGTCGGCGTGCCATAGGGCGCGTCGCCGAAGGCCAGACGGTTCAGCACCAGATTGGCCAGCGGCCCCGGCTGGCGCAGGTTGACCCGCAGGGCGTTGACCGCCCGCGTGCGATTGCGCGCCACCTCGGTTTCGGCGAAGTCCGGGCGCTGGACCACATCCGCCAGCACCGCCCCGACCTGATCGGCGGAGGCTTCCGGGGCCGACATGAAGACCGTGGTCGAATCCGCGCCGGCGCCGCCGCCGATGTTGGCGCCCAGCGCCTCCAGCGTGCGTGCGATCTCCGGCGCCGAGCGTCCGCCCGCCCCTTCCGAGGCCAGACCCGCCGTCATCGAGGCCAGACCGGCGCGGCCCGAGGGATCCGCCGCCGCCCCGCCGGCGATCACCAGCTGGGCGTTGATGATCGGCAGGTCGGTCGACTTGGCCGCGATCACCCGCAGGCCGTTCGACAGGGTCCGCTCGACCACCGTCGGGGCGCCGATGGTCCGCACCGCGCCCGGCGCCGGCGGGGCCATCCGCTCGCCCTCCGGCAACAGTTCGTGGGCGGGCAGGATGGCCGGCGGCACGGTCAGGAAGGTCGGGACCGGAGCCGGGTTGCGCCAGCTGTCCTCGCTGACGCCCGCCGGACGCTGGCTCTCATCCTGATAGCGGACCGAGACCCCCGCCCGCTCGTCCAGATACCGCCGCGCCACGCGCTGCACATCCGCGACGGTCACGGCCTGAATGGCGGCCAGATCGGTGTCCGGCGCCGAGGGATCGTTCTGGCTGACGAGGGCCCGGCCCAGCAGGAAGGCCCGGCCCGACGCGGTCTCGCGCTGGCGCAGGGCCGACGAGACGATCTCCATCTTGGCCTCGGCCAGTTCCGCCGCCGTCACCGGCTCATTGCGGATGCGGTCCAGCTCGACGTCCAGCGCCGTTTCCACATCGGTGATGGCCTTGCCCTGGGCGACCGTCACCTGGGCGGTGATCGAACCGCCCTCCTCCATCTGGTCGCTCCCGAAATCGACGCTGGAGGCCAGTTGGCCGCCATAGACCAGCGCCTGGTGCAGGCGCGAGCTGTCGCCGCGCGACAGGATGGCCGACAGCACGTCCAGCGCCGCGGAGTCCGGGTCCGCCGCCTTGACGCCCGGGAAGATGGCGGCGACGGCCGGCAGCGGCACGTTCGGGGCATAGGCCTCGACCAGACGCGGCTCGGTGCGCGGCGGCGAGACCGGCCGCTCGAACACCGGCACCGGCCGGTCCGGGTTGGCGATGTCGGCGAAATACTGATCGACCCAGCGGTCCAGCTGCGCCGGATCGAAATTGCCCGACACGATCAGGGTCGCCGTCGCCGGCCGGTAATAGGCCTCGTGGAAGGCGCGCGCATCGTCAACCGTGGCGGTGTCCAGCTGTTCGATCGAGCCGATCACGCTACGGCGATAGATCGACTGGTCGTACTCGTTGTCCCCGATCACGAAGACGCCCAGACGACCGTACGGCGGCGCATAGACCCGCTGGCGCAGTTCCTCCTTCACGATGGAGCGTTCGCGCTCGAACACGTCGGGATCCACCACCGGACGCGCCATCCGCTCGGCGTGGGTCCACAACATCGTCTCCAGATACTGGGGCGGCACCGTCTCATAGTAGTTGGTCATGTCCTGACCGGTGGAGGCGTTGCGCGTCCCGCCCGCATTCTCGACCAGCGTCGAGATCTGGCCGTAGGGCAGGTTCACCGTCTTGCGGCTCAGGATGTGTTCGAACAGGTGGGCGAAGCCGCTGCGGCCCTCCGGATCATCCTTGCCGCCCACGTCATACCAGACCTGCACCGTCACCGTTCCGGCGGTCGCGTCCGGCATCGAATAGACATTCAGCCCGTTCGCCAGCGTGCGATGGCTGTATTGCAGCGGCGGCACGGTGATGGTCGTCGCATCCTGCGCCACGGCGGGCAGGGCCGGGGCGGTCAGGGCGAGCAGCGAGGCTCCCAGCAGGGCGGCGGTGCGGGTCATCATGAGGTCCCCCCAAAGGACGTTGGATCTGAACGGCGACGACCGTAGCAGCGGCTCGGCGACCGTCGGATTGCAAGTTCGTAATGAAAGTCGGCGAGCGGGCAGACCCCGCCGACCGCGCGGCGTAACGCGGAGGCATGGATCTTTACCGGTTTGACTTCCACGCGGAGGGGGGCGGTTCTCCGTCGGTCCGCGAGGCCGACTATCCGAACGACGGCGCCGCCGTCGAGGATGCCTTCCGCCGACTGCGCGATCAGGCCGGTCACATCGCCGTCGAGGTCTGGAACGGGCCGCGCCTCGTCACCCGGATGGAACGTCCGGACACTGCCTTCCTGACCGCCAGATCGGGCATCCACGGCCTCGGCTGACACCGACGTCCGCGCACATCCCCGCCAAAGTCACGCTTAAGTCGACTTCCGACAGACGCACGGCGCCAGATCGTCTTATCCGCCGGATATGAACGGGATTTCGGCGGGCAACCGACTCATCGCAGCGCTCGAGTCCGCGGACCGCGAGGCGCTCCTTGCGCTGTCAGTCGGGATCGACTTCGCTCAGGGCCATATCTTCCACGAGCCGGGCGACCCGATCGATCAGGTCTATTTCGTCGAACATGGCGTCGTCTCCGCCGTGGCCGTGCTCCAGGACGGCCGCACGGTCGAAACCGTCATGGTCGGCTGCGAGGGCGTGGCGGGCGGTCTGGCCGCCGCCGTGCCCCAGGTCGCCTTCACCCGCAACGTGGCCCAGATGGGCGGCGCGGCCCGCCGCATCGACGCCGCCCGCCTGCGCCAGCTGGCCAACGACCGCCCCGCCATCCGGGCGGTGCTCGGCGCCTATCTGGCCGCCTTGCAATCCGAGCTGGAGCAGTCCGCCGCCTGCAACGCCCTGCACCGCGCCGAGCAGCGGCTGGCCAAATGGCTGCTGCGCTGCCACGACCGCGTCGACGGCGCCGCCTTCAACCTGACGCAGGAGTATATGGCCTCCATGCTCGGCTCCCAGCGCACCACCGTGAACGAGGCGGCGCAAAGCCTGCTGAAGTCGGGCGCCATCACCTATTCGCGCGGCCGCATCACAGTCACCGATCGCGCCGCCCTCGAGCGCGCGGCCTGCGAATGCTACCGCGCCGCCGACGTCTTCCGCCTGACGCTCTGAGGGAACCTCTGCCGTAGGGTGGGTGTTGGGGCAGGTCGGGGGGCCGAACGGCTTTCGGCTCGCCCTTTCTGAAGGACGGAGCCCATGGCCCAACCGACCAATCTGCTGCTGGAAAACCTGCCCGCGCCGGACCGCGAGGTGCTGCTCAAGTCGGCGTCTCACATCCACTTCGTTCTCGGCCAGGATCTGATCACGCCCGGCGAAATGATCGAGGCGGTCCACTTCCCGCTGTCCGGCATCATCTCCACCGTCAACGAGATGGCCGACGGCCGCTCGGTCGAGGCCTTCATGGTCGGGCGCGAGGGCGTCGCCGGGATCGAGGCCACCATCATCCCCATGCGCTCCGGCTCGCGCCAGACAATCCAGCTGACCGGCGAGGCCTTGCGGATCGACGCCGGCCGGGTCCGCGCCCTGGCCAACGAACGCCCCGCCATCCGCCAGATGCTGGCCCTCTACCACGCCGGCATCCAGCGCGAGCTGGAACAGACCGCCGCCTGCCACGCCCTGCATCAGGCCGAGCGACGGCTGGCGAAATGGCTGCTGCGTTGTCACGACCGCGCCGACAGCGACCTGATCAAGCTGACCCAGGAATATATGGCCGCCATGCTGGGCTCCCAGCGCACCACGGTGAACGAGGCCGCCCAGACGCTGCAGGCCCATGGCGCGGTCCGCTATTCGCGCGGCAAGATCCAGGTGCTCAGCCGCCCGGCGCTCGAGGCCGCCGCGTGCGAATGCTATCGCAAGGTCACCGTCCACCACGCTGAGTCGGGTGTCGCGGCCTAGCGGGCCAGGATCGCCTCGACCTCCTCGCGCGTCGGCAGCGACGGCTGCGCCCCCGGCCGCGTCGCCGCGATCGCCCCCGCCGCGCAGGCGAAGGTCAGGGCCGCTTCCGGCTCCATCCCTTCCAGCAGCGCCACGCAGATCGCGCCCACGAAACAGTCGCCCGCCCCGGTCGCGTCCACCGCCCGCACCTTCGGCGGCGTCGCCCGCGCCAGTTCGACGCCGCGCTGGAACAGGGTCGCGCCCGCCGCGCCCTGGGTCACCACCACCCGCCCGCCGCCGTGATGCAGCAGGTCGCCGTAGAAGGCGGCCTCGGTCTCATTGACCACGATCAGGTCGGCCCGCCGCAGCAGCTGGTCCGACACCGGTCGCGCCGGCGCCAGGTTCACGCACACGAACTCCGTCGCCCGCCCCACGGCCGCCTCGACCGTCTCGATCGGCAGCTCCAGCTGCAGGATCAGCGGACAGTCGATCCGCGCCGGCAGTTGTTCGGGGAAGCAGCTGTGGTTGGCGCCCGCCGCCACGACGATCTGGTTCTCGCCCTCCGGATCGACGGCGATCAGCGCCACGCCCGTCGGTTGCTCCGCGTCGGAGATCACCCCGCCCGTATCGACATTGTCCGCCAGCAACAGCGTCAGCGCTTCTTCCGCCATGCTGTCGCGCCCGACCCGGCCGATCAGGCAGACCTCCGCGCCCAGCCGCTGCGCCGCCAGCGCCTGATTGGCGCCCTTGCCGCCCGGATGCCGCGCCAGCTCGGCGCCCGTCACCGTCTCGCCCGCGCGCGGCAGGCTCGGCGCCGTCGCCACGAAATCCAGATTGATCGACCCGACGACCGTGATCCTCATCGGACTCTCCTCTCCCTGTTGGCGGAGGGGGACCACGAAGTGGTGGAGGGGGCAAGGCTCACGAACAGGCCTCCGTAATCAGATCAAACACCCCGTCCGCGTCCGCCCGCACCGCCCAGCGATGCCTCAGCGGCTCGCCCGCCACCGGCTCACGGAACTCTACCGCCGTATGCCCGCGGGTCAGGTCGCTGCCCGTCTCCACCCGCACCAGACAGGGCTTGAGCTCGAACAAAGCCGGCTTCAGCAGCCAGGCCACCGGACAGGGATCATGCAGGGGCGAGGCCTCCGACCCGACGATCGTCCGCTCCACCCGCTGTGAGAACCGCAGCATGGACGCCGCCGTCTCCGCCATCGGCGTGCCCACGGCCGCGATGGCCGCGATCCGGTCTTCCGTCGCCCGCACCTGATGCGTCGCGTCCAGCCCGAACAGCACCACCTCCGCCGCGCTCGCCAGCACCTCCGCCGCCGCCTCCGGGTCGGCCCAGATGTTGAACTCGGCCGAGGCGGTGATATTCCCGCCCTCGCTGCGCGCCCCGCCCATGACCGCCACCGGCCCCAGCCGTTCGGCCAGCGTCGGGTCCTTGCGCAGCGCCAGCGCCAGATTGGTCATCGGCCCCAGCACGGCCATCGCCACCGACTTCGCGGGGCGGCTGTTCACCAGAGCGACGATGGCGTCCGCCGCATGACCGTCCGCACACGGAAGATCGGGCTCGAACGGCGCCAGATCGCCGGTCCCTTCCGGCCCGTGGAAGTCCGTGGCGGTCCCCAGCGTCCGCACCAGAGGCGTCTCCGCCCCCATGAACACCGGCACATCCGGACGATCGGCGATCTGCCTCAACATCCGCGCATTCCGCGCCGTCTTCACCACCGGCACATTGCCGCCCACCGTGGTCACGGCCAGCAGCTCGAATTCCCCGGCCCCGAAGGCCAGCATCAGCGCCACGGCGTCATCCACGCCGGGGTCGCAGTCGACAATCAACGAAAGTTTGGTCACCGGATCGGTTTGAAGCGGGTCGCGGGCGGGGGCAACCCCTCTCCGCTATCGCCGCGCCTGCGCCCTCAGGCCTTCGATCTGGTCGAACAGTCGCCGCCCGTTCTCCACCCCGATGAACTGCGGCGTCTCAGACAGGCTGGGCGTCCACAGCGAAAAGCTGTTGCGAAAGGATCGGCCGCCGAACCCGAAAAAGCTCTGCGCCGGGCCGAACAGGATATCGCCCCGGTCCCCGCGCGGCTTGAAACTGATCTGGTCGAGCCGCCCGATGTCCAGCGTCGTCAGGTCGCTGCCGAGACCGGTCTTCAGGATGACGATCCGCCTGTCCGTCAGGGCGTATTCGATGTTCGACCGGATCCAGGCGTCGTGGATCAGCCGCCCGATGGTGATGTAGAAGGCCGCCACGCCGAAGATCAGCGGGAAAAGCATGAACGGGAAGCCCATTCCCGTGATCTCGCCGCCGCCCACGGAGAAGATGGCGACCACCCCGCCGGCCCACAGCAGGCTGAGCGGAACCATGAACACATCCTGCCCCACGAAGCGGATGCCCTGCTGCGGCCGCCCCCGCCACAGCACCTTCTCGTCGGCCCTCAGATAGCCCCCGATCCCCTCGCTCACGCCGTCACTCCCCCAGACACATCCTCACACACTCTGCCGCCAGCACCTCCGCCGAGTCCACCAGCGGCACGCTCACATCCTCCGCGCCCAGCAGCAGCGGCACCTCGGTGCAGCCCGCCACCACCGCTCCGGCGCCCGCCTGAACCAGCGCCGCCGCCAGTCGCCGCATCTCCCCGCGCGGCCCCGCGCCGTCGTCGCCCGCCTTGACCGCGAACACCGCCGCCATGAAGGCCTCGCGGTCCGTGCCCTCCAGCCGCACGATCTCCAGCCCGGCCTTGGCCAGCGCCCCCGCGTACAGCGCCTCCCCGCCCGGCGTGGCCAGCACCCCGATCCGCGTCGCGCCGGTCGCCGTCACGGCCTCCACCGTCGCCGCGATCATGTCGATGAAGGGCAGGTCCGCCGCCCGGATCGCGTCGGCATGGGCGTGGGCCGTGTTGCACGGCATGGCCAGCACTCCGGCTCCCGCCGCGCGCAGCCGCACCGCCATCTCCCCCAGCGTCGCGCCCGCCGCGTCCGGCGACGTATGCCGGTTCGGAACCTGCGGGTTCAGGTCCACCAGCATCCGCAGGTGATCCTCATCCCGCGTCGCCGGCGTCAAGGCCTGAACCCGCGCCATGAAGGCCACCGTCGCCACCGGCCCCATGCCGCCCAGAATGCCGAGGGTTTTGCTCATCGTCACGCGCTCCAGCGCCGGCGTCACCCTGCCGGTCTGACCGCCTTATGCCTCAAAGGCGGGATGCTGTGGCGATGCGTTTGTGACGGCTCAGTCCCGCGGGGATGCAGGGGGCGCCGCCGGTGTTTCCGGGGCGGTCTCCGGCGTCCCGGTTCCGGCCACGGCCGGGACGTACAGGCCCGTGCCGAAGCCGACGATGCCGCTCGCCACCATCCGCCCGACATTGGTGCGGGCGCCGAAACGCGCGCACGGATCCGGCTCGGGAATGGGTCGGACGGCGCGGGTTTTTGAGGAAAAGGCGTCGCCCACGGCGTCCCCCATCGGTTCGGCCAACTGCAGGGCGTCTCCGACCGGCGACAACGACGGATCGACCCGCCCCACCACTTCCGCGCTCCGCGACCAGGTCAGGGCGGCGACCTGCGTGCCGTCCGGCGACAGCAGTTCGGTTTCCACGGCCAGGCCGCCCGTTGTCATCGGCAGGCGGAATTTGACCAGCGGCACCGGGATGAAGAAGCCTGCCGCCGCGCTGACGGCCGAACCGGCGCGGTTGGTCGGGTGGATGTCCACAATCGCTGTGCGGACGGTCCCGCCGGTCGGCGAAACCTCGGGCAGGATCGTGAACCGCTCACTGACTTCGTAACAGATCTGGCGGTCGACCTCGGACCGGACACGGGCCTGATCCTCCGCCGTCAGCGGGGTATCCGCCGGCAGTCGAAGGATGCTTGGCTGGAGAAACACCGCATTGATGGCGTCGGACGCCACATCATCCCGGCGCGCCTTGGGCGCGGCCGCGTCAACGCCCAGACCGTCATAGCCCGACAGGAAGCCCGAGTGGGACGCCGGCGTCGACTGGCAGGCGGCCGCCCCGACGACAAAAACGCCCAGAACACCGCCTCTGAGAGACATGCGACGGAGGTAAGGCAGGTCTGCGGGCATGGGGGGCGCTCCTTTAAGGTACGGAACGTATCTTATGCCTCGCGATCCGCGTCAACCGGGCAGTCGCGCCCCGGTCACCGGCGGGGCGCGATCAGGGGAAGAAGCACGTCATCGACGATCTCACGGATCGCCTCATCCGAGAGCGGTTCCAGCGTCATCATGATCTCGTGGCGCGCCAGATCGGTGGGCAGGCTCATCAGCCGCCGGCTGACCTCGCCCCCCTCCAGTTCGCCCCGGACGACCGCACGATCCAGAATCGCCCTGACCGGACTGTAGGGCGCGCCCTTCCCGCCCATCGCCAGAAAGCTGGACTGCGCCTTTTCCAGATCCTCGCTCATCTCGAACACCAGCCGGACAAGTCTCGGCGGCGACCGGTCTGAAAAGCGGCGCAACAGACACAGCAGTTCGTCGCGAAGACTGCCCAGGTCCGGAACCGTCAGGGGGTTTTGCTGGACGTGTTGCGCAATCGCGGCGGCGACCAGTTCGGCGCGGCCGCCCCAGCGGCGATGCAGCACCGTGCGACTGGTCTCCGCTCGCCGGGCCACGGCCTCGAACGTCAGACCGCTGTACCCGTGATCGGACAGCTCAACCCATGCCGCATCGAGGATCGCCGTTTCCAACGCCGCCCCCCGTCGACGTCGCGACGCGGCCTCTGATCCGTCCATCTCGCGGTCCTCCCGGCAGCGCCCTAAAGCCCGCCCCCGATCTCGCTCTCATACCCGAACAGCCCCTGCGCCCCGCCGGTGTGCAGAAACACCACCGTCTCGCCCTCGAAACGGCCCGCCTTGGCCAGGGCGATCAGCCCCTTCATCGCCTTGCCGGTATAGACGGGGTCCAGCACGATCCCGTCGGTCCGCGCCGCCAGCGTCAGGGCCTCGATCACGGCGCTATCGATGATGCCATAACCACCCCCCACGTAGTCGCAGTCGGCCACCACCATCTCCGGCGTCACCGCGTCGGGCCGTCCCAGCAGGGCCGCCGTCTCACGCGCCAGCTTCAGGACATTCTCCTCCTGCTTCGCCTTCGGCGCCCGCACCCCGATGCCCAGCACAGGTATGTCCGCCCCCATTACCGCCAGCCCTGCCACCAGACCCGCATGGGTCCCGGCGCTGCCGGTCGCGGTGACGATGCGGTCGATCTTCAGGTCCAGATCATCGGCCCCGACCACGATCTCGCGCGCGCAGTCGACATAGCCCAGCGCCCCCACGGGGTTCGAACCGCCGCCCGGAATGACATAGGGCCGACCGCCGCGCGCCCGCACCTCGGCCGCCGTCGTCTCCAGCTCGGCGACCATGTCCGTCCCGCCCGGGACGCGGCGGATCACCGCCCCGAACAGCCGGTCCAGCAGGACGTTGCCGTTCTCCACATAGTCCTGGGCGGTCGAACCGGTCCGCTCCTCCAGAATGATCTCGCACTTCAGCCCGTGGGCGGCGGCGGCCGCCGCCGTCTGGCGCACATGGTTGGACTGCACCGCGCCCTGGGTCACCAGCGTGTCAGCCTCCTGCTCCATGGCCTCGCCCAGCAGGAACTCCAGCTTGCGGGTCTTGTTGCCCCCGCCGGCCAGCCCGGTGCAGTCGTCCCGCTTGATCCACAACTCCACCCCAAGCGCCTCGCTCAGCCGCGGCAGCGGCTCCAGCGGCGTCGGCAGATGGGCCAGTCGGACACGGGGAAAGCGGGCGAGGTGCATGCGGCGGCTCCTTTGCGGCGGAGCCTTCGGTAGCGCGATCGGGCCCCGTTCCCAAGGCCTCAGAGGCGCCCGACCGCCTTCAGCATCAGCGCGACCAGCCGATCCGGCGACGGCGACCCGTCGGCCATCAAGGCCTCCAGCTCCGGCGCCAGTTCGGGCGAGATCCGCGCGCTGGCCATGGTCCAGCCCTCGAACCGGCGCTCCGTGATCCGACGCCGGTCCAGCACCACGATGTCGCGATGACGCGCGTCCCGCTCCAGCCGTCGCAGCAGCACGTCCAGCACGCCGGGATCCCCCTCGATCACCTGCAGGAACTGGTCGCCATGCACCGCCAACGCCCCGGTCAGGCCCGTGCGCGTATTGTTCCGCTCCGCCTCCCCCAGCAGTTCGGCCAGGTTGGCGAGGCGATCGGTCGGCCGCGTCGAGACGCTACGGTAGATCAGGCGGTCGAGAGAGGTCGGCATGAGGGCTCCAGCGAGGACCCCGCATACCAATCTGCGCCGCCTCATCCAACCAAGACATTGAAAAATCAGCATTATGTCCGAGACCGGACACAAGGGCGCGGAAAACACCAATTTCGCGAGCATTTTCCCGGAACCGAACCGGCAATCCGCTGTTATCGCATCGGACCTTGCGGCGATGCGCGCTCGACAGAGTCCTCTAAACGCGGCCCCGGTCTCTGCTACGCCCCCCGACGCAGACCGGGGCCGCACCTTATCCGCCTTACCCCAAACCCTCCGCCTCTCCGGCTGCGCCGTCGAGCTACCTGCCCCACGCAAAGCGTGGTGGAGGGGTCGGGTCGCGGCCCGCCCCCCGCCCTCGCTTGCTCCGAATCGAGCACCCGCGCGACACTGTCCGCATGGCCGAATCGCCCGTCCGCCTGCGCGACCGAAGCGCCACCGAAGCCGCCATCGTTGAGGCGGGTGAGCGTATCCTGTTGCGCGACGGCTTTCCGGGCCTGAACGTTCAGACCTTGGCCGCCGAGGCCCGCTGTGACCGCAAGCTGGTCTATCGCTATTTCGAGGGCGTCGACGGCGTCGTCACCCGCGTCGCCGCCCGCGCCCACGCCGCCCTGCTCGACAGCCTGAACACCGTCCCGGCGGTCGAGGCCGAAAGCCTGCGCGCCTTCGCCCGGATCAGCCTGTCGGCCTGGGTCGCCGCCCTGCGGTCCAGTCCCCTGAGCCTGCGCCTGATGGCCTGGGCCCTGGTGGAAAGCTCGCCCCTGCTGAACCGCATCGAGGACGACCGCGCCGCCGTGCTTCAGGCCTGGATGCGCGCGCGCCGGCCCCGGCTGCGCGTCCCGCCCGAGGGCGATCCCGTGGCCCTCAACGCCGTCCTGCTCGCCGCCGTCCAGCATCTGGCCCTGTCGGCGGACGCCCGCCCCGGCGTCGGCGGCGTGGCGCTGGACGACGCCGGCTGGGCCCGTATCGAGGCCGCACTCGACCGCCTGCTGGTCGCCTTCCCGGATTGAATCCGCGCCTTTCCGGGCGTAAGGCTGGTCCCGTTCTCCGGGGGGTCGCAAGCGAGCGGCTGAGATAGAGGTTTCTCCTCTGACCCGTCGAACCTGATCCGGGTCATGCCGGCGAAGGGATGAGTACGCTTCCGGCCCCGGCTTCACGCCACGGGACCGGCACGCCCGACGTCGGCGGGGCCCTCAACGTTGAGGCCGCCATGAACATCTCCGTCACGCCCCCCGCCCTGCCCGAAGAACCCAATGTGGATCTGGCGCTCAAAGACGCGCGCGAGCAGGTGATGAAGGAGACGGGGACCATCCCGACCGGCGAACGCGCCGGATCGCGCAAGGTCTATGTCGCCGGCGAGCTCTACCCCGATATCCGCGTCCCCTTCCGCGAGGTCGCCGTCCACCCGTCGGCCAACGAGCCGCCGGTGACGATCTACGACTCCTCGGGCCCCTACACCGACCCGACCGTCACCATCGACATCAAGAAGGGCCTGCCCCTGGTCAAGTCCAGCTGGCAGCTGGACCGCGGCGACATCGCCCCCGTCCTGAACCCGCGCGAGGTCAAACCCGAGGACAACGGCCACGCCTCCGGCCGCCACCTCGCCCCCCGCTTCGACGTCTCCAACCACCGCGTCTTCAAGGGCGTCGAGGGCCGCCCGGTCACCCAGTACGAATACGCCAGGGCCGGCATCATCACGCCGGAGATGGAATACGTCGCCATCCGCGAGAACCTGCGCCGCGAGCAGAACGCCCCCTGCATCCGCGACGGCGAGGACTTCGGCGCCAGCATCCCCGACTTCGTCACCCCCGAGTTCGTGCGGCAGGAGATCGCCCGCGGCCGCGCCATCATCCCGCACAACATCAACCACCCCGAAGTCGAGCCGATGATCATCGGCCGCAACTTCCTGGTGAAGATCAACGCCAACATCGGCAACAGCGCCGTCCTGTCCTCCGTGGACGACGAGGTCGACAAGCTGGTCTGGGCCACCCGCTGGGGCGCCGACAACGTCATGGACCTGTCGACCGGCCGCAACATCCACAACATCCGCGACTGGATCATCCGCAACTCGTCGGTCCCCATCGGCACCGTCCCCATCTACCAGGCGCTGGAGAAGGTGAACGGCATCGCCGAGGACCTGACCTGGGAGGTGTTCCGCGACACCCTGATCGAACAGGCTGAACAGGGCGTCGACTATTTCACCATCCACGCCGGCGTCCGCCTGCCCTTCGTGCCGATGACGGCCAAACGCGTCACCGGCATCGTCTCACGCGGCGGCTCCATCATGGCCAAATGGTGCCTGTCGCATCACCGCGAGAGCTTCCTCTACGAGCATTTCGAGGACATCTGCGACATCATGCGGGCCTACGACGTGTCGTTCAGCCTCGGCGACGGCCTGCGTCCCGGCTCCATCGCCGACGCCAATGACGAGGCCCAGTTCGCCGAGCTGCGCACCTTGGGCGAGCTGACGAAGATCGCCTGGGCCAAGGGCTGCCAGGTCATGATCGAGGGCCCCGGCCACGTGCCGATGCACAAGATCAAGGCCAACATGGATGAGCAGCTGAAGCACTGCCACGAGGCGCCCTTCTATACGCTCGGGCCGCTGACCACCGACATCGCGCCGGGCTATGACCACATCACCTCGGCCATCGGGGCGGCCATGATCGGCTGGTTCGGCACGGCCATGCTCTGCTACGTCACGCCCAAGGAGCACCTCGGCCTGCCCGACCGTCAGGACGTCAAGGACGGCGTCATCACCTACAAGATCGCCGCCCACGCCGCCGACCTCGCCAAGGGCCACCCGGCCGCCCGCCTGCACGACGACGCCCTGTCGCGCGCCCGGTTCGAGTTCCGCTGGGAAGACCAGTTCAACCTCGGCCTCGACCCCGAAACCGCCCGCAAATACCACGACGCCACCCTCCCCAAGGAGGCCCACAAGACCGCCCACTTCTGCTCCATGTGCGGCCCGAAATTCTGCTCGATGAAGATCTCGCAGGACATCCGCCGGGACGCGGCGGCGCAGAATGATGCGGGGGGATCGCTGGGCCTCGGCGCCCAGGCCTCAGCCGCCGAGGCGGAGGCCGGGATGGCGGAGATGAGCGCGAAGTTCCGGGCTGGCGGCGGGGTGGTGGAGGTGAAGGTTTGAGGGCAGCTGGCGACTAGTATTCGCGCCTTAGTTCGCGCCAGCGATCAATGAGAACACGATAAAGAGCACGGAATTCTTGTTCTTCGGTTCCGCGCATGGCGGATTCTACGGTCGAGAATGACGTCGCCCGAAGAACGTCCAGCACGCGGAGATCGTCTAGCTCTTGGTTTGGCAGAGCTTGCGACATCGCCCAGAGTCCGAGACGGGCGATGTCTGCCGTCATCTCTGGCTCTTCGCAAAAGTAAGGATAGATCACTCGGTAGCCGTCATCGCCGATCGAAAACCCCAGATTGCTTTCAATCTTCACCACCCCGAGGCCGTCCAAAGGTAGCCGTCCTCCTATCTGAGCCTCGGTAACTTCAAACTCTTCGTTTCGGCGTCGGCGTCGTTCTTCCCACCAATTTAGAAACCCCTCTGTAAGGAGCGGATACAATCGTGCCCTTCCTCGGTGCGCTCGAATTCTAGCGGGCGTCGCGTGACGAAGGTCAGTATCGCCTGAGGCGTGGCTTTTCGCATCAGCCCAGAAAGGCGAATGAAAGTCGCCACCCTCCCCCGGACCATTTCGCTCGCGCCGAAGTTCACTCGTAATGTTTGCGCGCAATAGGCTGGTTCGGCGCCGCTCTGACGCCAACATCAACTGCATGAGTTTCCGCAGGCTTATGGTGTCGATGGCCATCATATCCCCCAAACACCTAAAGATTGTGGATGGGATCGCCCCATGGGTCAACGAACGACGTTACAGGGCGCGGCTGGACCTCGACATCCCCCCCTCAATGCCCAATAGTCACAGCGAACTCAGCCTGCGGGTCATATGACAAAGCTCCTACTCAAAGACGTATTCACCCCCGGGGGGCTGCCATCGGTGACCTACGTGGGTCGCGAGCACCTTGAACTCGAAAAGAAAATCTCGAATGCCCGGGCAAAGGGCTTCGCTTTCAACGTGGTAACCGGCCCGACAAAATCAGGTAAATCGGTTCTGTGCCATAAGGTTTTGTCTGACAGGAAATTAGTAGTTGTTGAAGGCGGACAAATAAAAACCGAAGATGATTTCTGGAAACACGTTGCGTTTCATCTAAACATTGCATCCATCGCTACAAAGGGCCGCGCCGATACGTCAACAGGAACAGTGGCAACTGAAGGAAGCGTCGGCGTTCCCGCCGTGCTGGGCGGAAAACTCACCGGAACGCAGTCGGAGTCCGGTCAGGACAGTTCTTCTCTCACTTACAACAACGTGTCGATGCTCGCCTCAATCAATAAGCTGATTGATTCAGGCACCGCGCTCTTGGTCGATGATTTTCACTACTTGGACCCTGGGGTTCAGAAGGGAATCATCCAATCGCTAAAGGGGGCTGTGTTCAAAGGCCTTACGGTTTTCCTCTTGGCCGTTCCGCACCGAGCGTTCGATCCTATTACGGTCGAGAATGAGGTCGAAGGAAGATTTAAGCACATCGAGATCCCAGAGTGGACTCTCGAAGACCTCAAATTAATTCCGTCCAAGGGCGAACCCGCGCTTCGCGTGAAGTTTTCCAAGAGCACTGTTGACGAAATATGTGCTGAAGCCTTCGGAAATCCGCTCTTGGTCCAAGAGGCGTGCAGCGAGTTTTGCTTAGCCAATGAGGTCTATGAGACCCAAGACTCGGATAAAAAGTTAGATGACAAACTTCTCGGTCCCGCATTCACAGCGATTGCTCAGAGCAAGGGGTTTCCGAAGTTTGAAAAGCTGAAAAAGGGGCCAAATCCGCGAAAAGAGCGGCAGCCCCGAAATCTTAAATCTGGCACTACAGCTGATATATACTCAGTAATAATGTCAGCCATCGCGAGCCTCGGCCCGAAACCCAAAACCAAATACGACGAGATACGCTCGGCAATGAAGGATATTCTCGCAGATAGCGAGCAGATGCCTCAAAAGAACGAGATAACTTCTGCACTCTCTCATATGACAAAGATTGCTAAAGAAAAGATACAGGGTGAACCGCCGCTAGAGTGGGTTCGGGGAGACGACGTACTCGTTATTACAGATCCATTCTTGCTGTTCTACATGAAATGGGCGATCAATGAAGCTCGAGCACCGGCAGCTTGAAGTTGAGGCAGCCTACTCCCCCGCCATCCCTCTCAACGCCTCCTCGAACACCCCCGCCGGCGGCCCGCCCGAGATCAGCCACCCCCCCCACCACCACGGCGGGCACGCCGTTGATCCCGCGCGAGACCCACAGCGCTTTCCGCTCCCTCTCCCGATGGGAGAGGGCTTGAGCGCCTGAGAGCGGAGCGATCAGTCTTGCGCGAAAGGGTGAGGGTCGGGTCTGTCCGTCGGCGTGAGCCGCCGCACGGGACACGGCTGACGCCCACTTCAGGCAGTAGCCCCTCACTCTTTCGGCTGGCGGCGCGCTGCGCTTGCCGAGCCTCAAGCCCTCTCCCGCCGGGAGAGGGTTGCGCTGTTCGCCACCTCCGGGTGCAAACGCTCGCCCCACGCCTCCCGGCGGCGTAGCCTCCCCCCATGCCCACCCTCGTCCTCCTCGCCGGCCCGAACGGGGCCGGGAAGACCACCTTCATCAACCGCTTCCTGCGCCAGCGGGCGGAGGCGTTCCGTTCGTCAATCCTCCTGCCGCTTCCCTTCTCGATGGCTGCGGGAGAAGGTGGCAGCCGAAGGCTGACGGATGAGGGTCCCACCGGCGCCTGAATGGAGGCGGCGCGAAACGGGCGCCGTCACGTCCACCCCTCATCCGACCTCGCTGCGCTCGGCCACCTTCTCCCGCAAGGGGAGAAGGAAGGGGTGAGCCCTGCTGAAGCCGAAGACTAGCGGCAAGGCGGCGTAAGCCGCGCCATCACCCCGCCACATCGCCCGCGCTCCCTTCCCCCATGCGCGTTCCCGTTCTCCTCGCCGCCCTCGTCGCCGTCTGCACCCTCGCGGGCGGCGCCGCCTGGGCCTGCAGCTGCGTCCGCTATGACAGCGCCGCGCAACAGCTGGCCGAGGCCGATGTGATGTTCGTCGGCCGGATGACGTCCTTCTCCAACCACGCCATGGGCGACGATTACCCGCACGCCATGCACATGACCCGGTTCGAGGTCCGCCGCACGATCAAGGGCCAGGCCCTGCCCACGCGCGCGGTGATGCACGCCACCGACGAGGCCCTGTGCGGCGTCCGCTTCAGCGCGGACCGGGACTATACGATCCTGGCCCGCCTGCAGGACGGCGTCCTGACCACCTCCGCCTGCCACGCGCCCCAGTTCCCCATCGCGGATTACGAGCGGGCCGCGCGGGCGGGGGAAGGCAGAGAGGCAGTAGGCAGTAGGCAGTAGGCAGTAGGCAGTAGGCGAGGGCCCCTGCGCGACCGCCGACCCCCGCGATCTTTCCGCCCGCCACACCCCGCCCACTGCTGCCCCCTGCTGCCTGCTGCCTACTGCCTGCTGCCTACTGCCTGCTGCCTACCCGCTACTCCCTACTGCCTACTGCCTACTGCCTACTGCCTACTGCCTCCCTTCCTGCTGCCTGCTGCCTGCTGCCTGCTGCCTGCCACCTGCTCCCTCCCCCCACACGACCAATTCTGACGTATCGCCGGTTTATCATCCCCGCCTTTATCGTGGAGGAGGCGCAGTCATGGAGGGTGGATGTCCCGTCGGGGCGACGGATCGGGGGCGGCGGGTGGCGCCGCAGGAGGTCTGGGACGCCGTGCGCGACGACTATGGGGCGGGGCTTTCCGCGCGCGCCTGCTGTCGGCGCCACGGGGTCGGCCTGACCGCCCTGTATCGCCGCGCCGCCCTTGAGCACTGGCGGCGGGTGGACCAGTCCTGGCGGCCTGCGGCCGACCTCGGGCCGGATGAGGGCGAGGCGCTGGAGGCGGAGATCGCCGGCGATCTCGACAAGATCAATCCCCGCGACCTGTCCTGGGTGGCCTCGCGCCGGATGATGCGGGCGGTGCTGCGCGGCGACGCCGCCGGCGCCCTGCGCTGGCGGCGGGTCCGGCTGGCCATGGATCTGGAGGAGGACGAGGTGCAGCGCTGGCTCGCCGAGGAGGACGCGGTCGATGCGGTCGATGCGGTCGATGCGGTCGACCCGGTCGACGCGAACGCATCGGACGGAATTTTTCGGACGGGCGAGCCCGGCGCGGATGACCCCTTCCAGGGTGAATTCGGCCTGCGCCGGGGCTTCCGCTAGGCCCGGTCCGCGCGCCCGCCCACCTCCGCCTTACGGAACCACCCCCGCCGCCGACAGCTTCACCGGTCCTCCCCGATCCCTTCCGGAAAGACCGTCATGAAATCCATCGCCTGGGGCGCCAAGACCGCGCTGTCGAAACTCGAACGCATGGAGATCGAACGGCCCGAGCCCCAGGACCATGAGGTGGTGATCGAGGTGCTGTACGCCGGGGTCTGCCACTCCGACATCCACCAGGTGAAGAACGAGTGGGCCAACACCCTCTACCCCTGCGTCCCGGGCCACGAGATCGTCGGCCGCATCAAATCCACCGGCTCGGCGACCAGCCGCTTCAAGGAGGGCGACATGGTCGGGGTCGGCTGCATGATCGACAGCTGCCGCGAGTGCGAGCCCTGCAGCCAGGGCGACCAGAACTATTGCGAGGGCCCCAACGGCTGGCTGGCCACCTATAACGGCCCGATGACGCCGGCGACGGAGACCGGGGACGGCGTCAACACCTACGGCGCCGAGCGCGACAACACCTACGGCGGCTATTCCGACCTGGTGGTGGTGCCCGAGGACTTCGTCCTGACCCTGCCCGAGGGTCTGGACCCCAAGGCCGCCGCCCCCATCCTGTGCGCCGGCGTCACCACCTGGTCGCCGATGCAGCACTGGGGCATCGGTCCGGAGCACCACGTCGCCGTTCTGGGCCTGGGCGGGCTGGGCCATATGGCGGTCAAGCTGGCCAAGGCCATGGGCTGCACCGTCACCGTCCTGACCTCCACGCCGGAGAAGCTGGACGAGGCGAAAGCCCTGGGCGCCGACAACGCCGTCCTCTCCACCGACAAGACCGGCCTGGCCGCGTTCAAGGGCGCCTTCGACTTCATCCTCTCGACCGTGCCCGAGAAGCATGAGGTCGGCCCCCTGCTGGACCTGATGAAGCGCGACGGGGACATCGTGGTGGTCGGCAACCTCGACGTCATCGACGGCGTCGACAACTCAAAGCTGGCCTTCCGCCGCCAGAGCGTCTCCGGCTCCCTGATCGGCAATCTGGACGAGACCCAGGACGTGCTCGACTTCTGCGCCGCCAACGGCATCGCGCCCGAGGTTCAGATGATCGACATCCAGGACATCAACGAGACCTATGTGAAGATCGAGAACGGGGAGGCGCGATACCGCTACGTCATCGACATGAAGAGCCTGAGTTAGGCGGAGGGGGCGGCCGCCCCTTCTTCCCTGGCGATGTTGCGCAGGGCCTGTTCGAACACCTCCGGCGGCTGGCCGCCCGAGATCAGGTATTTGCCCTCCACCACCACGGCGGGCACCGAGCTGATCCCTCGCGACTGCCACAGGGCCTCCTCCGACCGCACCGCCTGAACATAGCGGTCGGAGGCCAGCACCTCGGCGGCCTCGGCGCGGTTCAGCCCGGCGGCCTCGGCCGCGGCGGTCAGTTCGCCCGCGTCGGTCAGGTTGCGGCCCTCGGTGAAGTGGATGCGGAACAGGGCCTTCTTCAGCGCCGGCTGGGCCTCCGGCGCCGTCTCCCCCGCCCAGTGCAGCAGGCGGTGGGCGTCGAAGGTGTTCCAGATGCGGCTGTCCGCCGTCATCTTCATCTCGAAGCCGACCTCGGCGGCCCGGTCGGTGATCATCTGGCGGTTGGCCGCCGACTGTTCGGGGGTGGAGCCGTATTTGCGGCCGATGTGCTCGACGATGTTCTCGCCCTCGGGCGCCATCTGCGGGTTCAGTTCGAACGGGCGGAAGGCGATCTCCGCCTCGATGCCCTCGGCCTTGAGTTTGTCCAGCGCGGTCTCCAGCCCGCCCAGGCCGACCACGCACCAGGGGCAGACAACGTCCGAGACGAAATCGATTTTCAGGGGCTTGGTCATGGCGGCGAGTCCGGGTTCTGCAACGGTGTCAGTCGCATATGGGAAGCCCCGCTTCACCCGCAACGCTCCGGCTTCTAGGATAGGCCCATGACCTTCTCCGGCTTCGCCACCGCCGACCTGGCCTTCCTCACCGGACTGGCCGCCCACAACGATCGCGACTGGTTCGCCGCCCACCGCGCCGCCTATGATTCAGGCCTCAAGCCCGCCCTGGCCGACCTCATCGCGGCCACCTCGACCGCCTGCGCGGCCCGCGACCTGCCCCTGTCCGGCGACCCGAAGCGCAGCGTCTTCCGCATCCACCGCGACACCCGCTTCGCCAGGGACAAGTCGCCGTACAAGACCCACGTCTCGGCCACCCTGACCCGCGACGGCCAGAAGATGTCGCCGGGCATGATGTACATCCATATCGAGCCCGAAGGCGGCAGCCGCCCGGGCTTCGACCCCGACAGCATCGATCCGTTGGATCCCTCGACCCATCCGTCGGCGGTCACGGCCGAGGCCAACGACGGCCCGTTCGGCCACGGCCCCTTCGTCGCCTGCGGCTTCTATCTGGACGAGCGGCCACAGATCGACGCGCTGCGCCGCCTCATCGTCGCCCAACCGGCCCGCTGGGCGGCGGTCGAGGCCGCGCTCGCCAGGGCCGGCCTGACCCTCGATCCGGGGGCGCCGGTCAAGCGGATGCCCAAGGGGTTCGAGGCCCAGGCCGGGACCGATCTGGAGCCCGCGCTGAAGCGCACCCGCTGGCTGGTCTCGCGGTCACTGACGGGGGCGGAGATCGCTTCGCCAGCCCTGCCCGATATCCTCGCCGAGGTCGCCGCAGCGGCCCGCCCGCTGCTGGATTTCGGCTGGTCCGCGCTCGACGGAGCGACCTGACCGAACGTCTGTCGGGTAGCGTACATAACGGACAAAGCTGGCTTTTTCGCCCCGGACGGGGCAGTATGTCCGGACCGCGAGCCCAAGCGTTACAGAGCGCGTCGCGGCTGAGAGATATTGGTCCGCCCCCGCTTTGGTACGGGGTTGTTCGAACACTCCCGCTCCAATCCGGGAAAGATCATGTCCGCCTTCAGCCTTCGCCTGCACTATATTTCGGGCGAGACCCCTGTCGAAGAACCCCTCGACGCCAGCAGCGAGGCCGAGGCCCGCGAACTGGCCCAGGTCCGCCTGCTGCTGACCCGCGATTACAGCCGTATCGAGCTGCATCATGCGGGCCGTCCGCTCGACACCTTCGCCCGCGACACCACCGCCTGACGGTCTGCGCCGACGCCTGCGTCAAATTCTGACGCAGGCCCGTGTTTCAATGACCGACGCCCGGATCAGGGAGCAGGTCTTTGACAATCTGAAACTCAGTCGCGCTCGACGCACATGGCCACGCCCATGCCGCCGCCGATGCACAGGGTCGCCAGACCCTTCTTCGCGTCGCGACGCTGCATCTCGAACAGCAGGGTGGTCAGGATGCGCGCGCCCGACGCCCCGATCGGATGGCCGATGGCGATGGCGCCGCCGTTGACGTTCACCTTGGCCGGGTCGAGGCCCAGTTCCTTGACCACACACAGGCTCTGGGCGGCGAACGCTTCGTTGGACTCGATCAGGTCCAGGTCGGCGACCGTCCAGCCCGCCTTTTCCAGCGCCTTGCGCGACGCCGGGATCGGGCCGGTGCCCATCACCGCCGGATCGACCCCCGCCGTGGCCGAGGACACGATCCGCGCCAGCGGCTTCAAGCCTCGCGTCTTCGCATCCGCCGCGCTCATCAGCACCAGGGCCGCCGCGCCGTCATTCAGGCCCGAGGCGTTGGCGGCGGTCACGCTGCCCTCCTTGGTAAAGGCCGGGCGCAGCTTTTCCATCGCCTCGATCGTCGCGCCGTGGCGGATGTATTCGTCCTTGTCGACGACCACCTCGCCCTTGCGTCCGGCGATCACCACCGGAGTGATCTCGTGATCGAACCGTCCCGCGACCTGCGCCGCTTCGGCCTTGTGCTGGCTGGCCAGGGCAAAGGCGTCCTGGGCCTCGCGGGCGATGTCGAACTTGGCGGCGACGTTCTCGGCCGTCTGCCCCATGTGATAGCCGTTGAAGGCGTCCCACAGGCCGTCCTTGATCATGGTGTCGACCAACGTCACCTCACCCATCTTCTGTCCGGTGCGCAGTTGCTGGGCGTGGACCGCCTGGCTCATGCTTTCCTGACCACCCGCGACGACGATGCGAGCGTCTCCCGTGGCGATCTGCTGGGCGCCGATGGCGACCGCACGCAGGCCCGAACCGCAGATCTGGTTCAGGGTCCAGGCCGGCGTCTCCTTCGGCAGGCCCGCGCCGATCGAGGCCTGACGCCCCGGCCCCTGCCCGTTCGCCGCCTGAAGCACATGGCCCAGGACGACCTCGTCAACCTCCTCGGGCGCGACCCCGGCCCGCTCCAGCGCGGCCTTGATGGCGACCGACCCCAGCTGGGCGGCGCTCAGGCTGGACAGGGCGCCCAGGAAGCTCCCGACCGGCGTACGGGCGGCGGAGACGATGACGACATCATGGGCGGCGGACATGGATTTCACTCTGGGAGGAATAAACCTTGCGGCGCTTTTGCCGCATCGCGGCCGGTTCGTCAGCCCCCTTCCGGGATTCACCGGATGGACACCGGCTTCGTGTCACATTCTCGGAACGAAGTGCCCGCGTCCGCCCTTGAAGGGACCATGCTGATGCGTCTGAAGAACCTCCTGCGCCACGTCTGCACGCCGGACGAACTCGATATGATCGAGCACTACACCTCGCCCGCGGAAAAGACCGCTGATCTGGTCGTCCACGTCGTCGGCCTGACCTTGGCCGCCGTGGGCGGGGTGCTGCTGGCCGTGCTGGCGGCGCTGTATTCCGGCGTCGGCGCGACCGTCTCCACCGCCGTTTACGCCCTCTGTCTCATCGCCATGCTGACGGCGTCGACGATCTACAACCAGACCCGTCCCTGCGCGGCGCGCCCCGTGCTGAGGCGACTGGACGAGGCGGCCATCTTCCTGATGATCGCCGGCAGCTACACCCCCTTCACGACCCAGCGCTTCGAGGGCGGGTGGGCCATCGGCTTCACCCTGCTGGTCTGGGCGGTCGGCCTGTCCGGGGCCTTCGCCAAGGTGGTGATGCCCCGTCTGTCCGACACCTTCTGGAGCTGCGTCTACGTCGCCTTCGGCTGGCTGGCGGTCATCGCGCTGAAGCCGATGATGGACACCGTCCACCCGGCGGCCCTGACCCTGCTGGTCATCGGCGGCCTGATCTACACCGCCGGGGTCTTCGTCTTCATCAGTCCGAAGGTGAAGTTCCGCCGCGCCATCTGGCACGGCTTCGTCGTCACCGGCGCCACCGTCCACTGGGCCGCCGTGCTGGTCGGGGTTGTTCTCGCACCCGCAACCGTCGGGGCTGGCTAGGGCGAAATCGGGTCGCATGCGATCGCATGCGAGCTCAGATTTCCCCCAGTGCTTTGATTCTGGACCATTATCTGAGTTCGGCCTGCTTAAGGCCGAACCGATAATGGTCTAGACTTTCGCACTCGCAACGCGGACACTGTGGCGTTGCAACAGGAACGGGGACAGCGCGTGGCTGACAAGAAGTCCGGTGCGGGAGACAACGTCGTCATCAAGAAGTACGCCAACCGGCGGCTCTACAACACGGCGACTTCGGCCTACGTCACATTGGAAGACCTCGCGCGGATGGTCCGCGAGGGGACCGAGTTCATGGTCTTTGACGCCAAGACCAATGAGGACCTGACCCGTCAGATCCTGACCCAGATCATTTTCGAGGAAGAGAGTCGCGGCGAAGCCCTGCTGCCAGTCCAGTTCCTGCGTCAACTGATTGGCTTCTACGGCGGCCAGATGCAGGGTGTCCTGCCCTCATATCTGGAGATGTCGCTGGACAACTTCACCCGCCAGCAGGAGCAGATCCGCGGCCAGTTCTCGCGCGCTTTCGGCGGCACGCCGGGCGCCGGGCTGATGGACGAGGCGGTCAAGCGCAACATGACCATGTTCGCTGAGGCGATGAAGATGTGGCCGGGCTTCAACGGCGTGGCCCGTCAGGCCGCGACCGCCCAGAGCGACGCCCCCGCCCAGGCTCCGGCCGCCGGCGGCGCGGATCCGCTGGACGAGATGCGCCGCCAGATGGATGAGATGCGCGCCCAGCTGGACAAGCTGGCCAAGGGATGACCGACGAGGTCCGCAGCATCGGTCCGGTCGAGGGCCGGGACCGCCGCGCCGCGGACCGTCGGGCGGCGGACCGCCGTGCGGCCTCCGCCTCGCGGGCGCTGGTCCCCGTGGGCCTTCCGGCAGAAGACGCCGAGCCCCCGGCAAGACCTGCCCCCAATCCGGCGCCCGTGCCGCCCTCGGACGGATCGGCGGCTATCTTCGCGGCCCAGATGATCGGTCAGACCGGCCAGCGGCGCGGCCTCAAGGGCGGCCCTCCGGTGCTGGACGCCGCCCGCAGCGCCTATCTCGGAACCGAACATTCGGGCGCCAACGAACGCCGCCCCAAACCGGGCAGGGCGGAAGACACCGACATCTAGGGAAGCGGCACGGTCCTTGCTGCGAACGGGTCAGATCGACCCGTTCCGGACCCCGCCATGCTTCAGATCCTGACCCGCGCTTTTGACATCACCGTCGTCGCCCTGATCTTCGTCGGATTCTCCTGAAGCGAGGCTCGGCTACGCCCCGCCACCGAAATCGAGATCCTTCCGGGCCGAGATGATGGTGACGATGAAGCCCGCCAGCACATCCAGCATGACCATCGCCACGATCAGGAAGAAGGTCGAGGTGGCGAAGCCCTTGATCAGCAGGAACTCGACCAGCACCCCGATGAAGAGCACCATCGACAGGGCGTGATTGACGATCGCGACCTTCTGGCTCGACGTCGACTTCAGCAGTTCGAAGAACAGCAGGATCAGCGCCAGGAACAGGATCAGGTCGCCGACGCCGACGTTCCAGCTGGTGCCGGACGCCATCGGGATCGAGAACATCGGATCGCGCAAGATCGCGTCAGCGCCGCCCGCCGCCAGACCCGTCTGGTCGCCGCCGCCCACCAGGCTGGACAGCACCACGATGTTGTACAGGATCACCGGGATCACCAGCAGGGGCAGGGCGATCAGCATGGCAGGGGCTCCAGCATCCACGGGCGGTCACGGCCGCGCTTGTTAACGATAGATAACCCGGTTCGCTCCATACGGCTACGACCGCTCTCCTGAGGGGCGAAACCCCTCAGAACTCGCTGATCGCGCCCGGCTTGCGCGACCGCGACTTCAACCAGACGACGCCCAGCAAGTCCGAAACCGAGGCCATCAACCGCCCCCAGTTGGTGTATTTGGACCGGCCGGTCTCCCGGTGGCGGTGATCGACCTCCAGATAGCGGTTCTCATACCCCTCGCGGATCATCAGCGCGGGCAGGTAGCGGTGGATGTGATCGAAGTAGGGCAGCCGCAGGAAGACGTCGCGGCGGAAGGCCTTCAGCCCGCAGCCAGTGTCGTCCGCGTCATCGCTGAGCAGCGTCTTGCGGATGCGATTGGCCCACCGCGAGGCCCAGCGCTTGGCTTCGCTGTCCTGTCGCTTGGCCCGCACGCCACCCACCAGCGCCACGTTCGGTGGCGAGGCGGCCAGCAGGTCGGCCAGTTTCGGCGCATCGGCGGGCGGGTTCTGCCCGTCGCCGTCCAGCGTCACCACAATGGCGCCGCGCGCCGCCAGCACGCCGGTCCGCACGGCCCGGCTCTGGCCCGCGTTGGCGCCGTGGCTCAGCACGCGAAGCATGGGCAGTTCGGCCTGCAGGCCGCGCAGCTCTTCCAGCGTCCGATCCCTGGAGGCGTCGTTGACGAACACCATCTCGAACGCCCGCCCGGCGAATGCGGCGGCGATTTCGCGGGCCAGCGGGCCTGCGGCGCCCTCCTCGTCATGGACGGGAACGACGACGGAGATGTCGGGAACGGCTTCGGTCATGCTCGCTCTCTAGCCCGTTTTGACGCCGGACGGGAGACTTGCTCAGCACACCGATGACGGGGCCGGAACCGGCGTGATAGAACTGCGCCCATGATCCGTCCCGACCTCGACAAATACATCGCCGGATGGCGCGGCCCCCTGCTGGCGGCGCTGGTCGCCCTGTTCGCGGGCTTGCCGGTTCTGGCCCTGCTGCCGCCGCTGGATCGGGACGAGAGCCGGTACGCCCAGGCGACCTCCCAGATGCTGGAGAGCGGCGACTTCGTCGATATCCGGTTCCAGGACGACCCACGCTGGAAGAAGCCGGTCGGCATCTACTGGATGCAGGCCGTGGCCGTGGCGGCGATGTCCCAGGTCGAGAACCGGGACATCCAGCCTTACCGCATCCCGTCCATCCTCGGAGCCATGATGGCCGCCGCCGCGGTGGCCTGGGTCGGTCAGGCCATGTTCGGCAATCGGGCCGGCTTCCTGGCGGGCGCCATCATGGGCGCCTCCTTCCTGCTGTCGACAGAGGCCGGCATCGCCAAGACCGACGCCATGCTGTGCGGGTCGGTCACCCTGGCCATGGCCGGACTGGCGCGGATCTATCTGGCCTCAAGGGCCGGGGAGACGCCGCTGAGGCCGCACAAGCTGATGTTCTGGTTCGGGCTGGGCCTGTCGATTCTGATCAAGGGCCCTATCGGCCTGATCGTCATCGCCCCTGCCATGCTGCTGCTGTCGGCCTGGGATCGCGACTTCCGCTGGCTGAAGCGCCTCGGCTGGGGGTGGGGCCTGCCGCTGGTGGCCCTGCTGGTCGGACCGTGGGCCATCGCCATCACCATCGCCACCGACGGCGGTTTCTGGCGCGAGGCCATCGCCGGCGACCTGGCGCCCAAGATCGCGGGCGGCCATGAAAGCCACGGCGCCCCTCCGGGCTACTATGTGCTGGGGGCGCTCGTGATGTTCTTCCCGGCCACCCTGCTGCTGCCCGCCGCGCTTTCGACCGGATGGAGCCGCCGGGCCGAGCCCGCGATCCGCTTCCTGGTCTGCTGGCTGGTTCCCGCCTGGCTGATCTTCGAACTGACCCCCACCAAGCTGGCCCACTACACCCTGCCCGCCTACGGCGCCCTGGCCCTGCTGGCCGGCGCGGCCCTGACCCGTCCCATCGGACGCATCTCGCGCTATACCGGGGCGGTCCTGACCGTGCTCGTCGGCTTCGTCCTGGCCGCGGGCGTGGTCTACGGCCTGACCGAGTACGGCAAGTCCACGGCCCAAGCCTGGGCGACCCTGACCATCGTGTTCGCCGTGCTGGCGGCCCTGATCGGGGCCTTCCTGCTGATGCACCGGGCGGCGGTGACAGCGGTGATCGCCAGCATCGTTCTGGGCGTCATCGCCCACGGCGCCTTGGCCGGCACCCTGCGCCAGTTGCGCCCCCTGTCGGTCTCGCCCCAGCTGGACCGGATGCTCTACGCTAATGACCTGCACCCGCGTCAGGGGCGCCCCGGCCCGATCACCATCGCCGGCTATCATGAGCCCAGCTTCGTCTTCCTGACGGGCAAGGACACCCAGCTCGGCTCCGCCGAGGATGCCGCCAGGGCGCTGGCCGAAGGCCGTCCCGCCATCGTCGAGGCGCGCGAGGCCGACGCCTTCCGCGCCGCGGCGGCCCGGATCGGCGTGACCGGCCGCGCGGTCGGCGAGGTGCGCGGCTACAACTATTCGCAGGGCGACGACGTGGACCTCGTCATCTACGCCCCGCCGGCCGACAGTCCGCCCCCCACCGTCGTGGAGCCACCGCGTTGAGCCGCCGGATCACCATCGTCGAGGTCGGCCCCCGCGACGGCCTGCAGAACGAGAAGGCGGTGCTGGAGCCGGCCGTCCGCGCCGACTTCGTGACCCGACTGGAAGCCGCGGGCGCGCGCCGGATCGAGGCCGTCAGCTTCGTCCATCCGAAATACGTGCCCCAGATGGCCGGGGCCGAGGAGGTCATGGCCGCCCTTTCCAGCAAGGATGGGCCCCATGACCAAGACCGCAGCCGGATCGGTCTGGTTCTGAACGGCAAGGGCTACGACCGGGCGCTGGGCACCGCGGTGGACGAGGTCAACGTCGCCATGTCCGCCACCGATGGCTTCGGCCTCAAGAACCAGGGCCTGACGGTCGATCAGCAGATCGAGATGCTGGCCGGAATCCTCGCCGGTCGCGCCAATTCCGGCTCGGGGTCCGGCGGCGCGCCGTCTCTGTCGGCTACCCTGTCCTGCGTCTGGGGCTGCCCGTTCGACGGTGAGGTCGGAGTCGATCAGGTCGCTGATCTGGTCGGACGCATCGCGGCGCTCGGCGTGGAGGAAATCGCCCTCGCCGACACCATCGGCGTCGGCGATCCCTGGGCTGTCACCCGCAAAGTCGAGGCCGCCCGCAAGGCCGCGCCGGACGCCGCCCTTCGCCTGCATTTCCACGACACCCGCAACACCGGACTGGCCAACGCCTATGCCGGGATCGAGGCCGGGGTCGATATCCTGGACGCCTCCGTCGGCGGCATCGGCGGCTGCCCCTTCGCCCCCGGGGCCACCGGCAACATCGCCACCGAGGACCTGGTCTACATGCTGGAGCGGGCGGGGTTCGAAACGGGCTACGACCTTGACGCCCTGATCGGAACCGCGCGCTGGATCGGCGAGAAGATCGGCCGCCCGGCGCCGAGCGCCCTCAGCCGGGCGGGCGGCTGGCTGAAGGTCTGACCGCTTAACCACACCCCTGCACCACACCTTAAGCGGGCGCCGTCTTTCTGGGCGGGTCGAGTGTGGAGACTGTCATGCCCCCTATCAGAACCGACCGCTCCGGCTTCGGATTCGCCTTTGTCGGCGCGACCCTGTTCATCTTCCTGTGCACGGTCCCCGGCCTGCTGATGGTCAAGGACTTCAAGCCCAATCTGGACGCCCTGTTCCTGTCCTGCCTCGCTGGCGGACTGGTCTTCACGGTCGTGCTGTTCATCGGACATGTGATCCTGCGCCGTCTGCGCATCGGCGCCCGCGCCGCCTATGTCATTCTGGGCGCCCTCGCACTGGCCGGCGCCTATGCCAGCCAGATGCCGCCCTCCAGCCTCGCCGCGGTCGCCGCCAAGGGACTGATCTTCTACTTCTTCACCTTCCCGACCCTGACCGGCGCCGTGTTCGGCTACATCTACGCCTGGCGGGCAGGATGGGACCGGGAGAAGGAACACCCCGCTGCCCTCGCCGAAGCGCTCGAAGCCACCGAGGGCGCCGACGCTCCTGCCGTGATCCAGACCGCCGAAGCCCGCTATTTCGACGGGCCGTTGCGGGTCCGCACCTCCTTCATCCTCATGTTCCTGTCGGCGGTGCTGAGCGCCTTCGTGGCGATGGGCGCCCGCGCGGTGCTGGACATCGGCTTCGAAGCCAGCCACCTGCCGGACCGCAGCATCAGCAACGTGATCGACCACGCCACCGCAAGGAGCATCGGCGCGGGGCTGCAGATGTTCTTCCTCATACTGATGTGCACATTGCCCCTGTTCCTTTGCCTCATGGGCGGACATTTCACCGCGCGCGGCTTCAAGAGGAACGGGGCCGGAGCCTATTTCGGGATCGGCTTGCTGATGCCCTTCGCCTTGGCGCTGATCAGCCTTGGGTTCGCCAATGCCTTTGTGCCTGTGCTGCTTCTGCCATGCGCCATCGGTATGGTTCTGTATCGCCAGTTCGCGGGGCTGGAGCCGGCGCCGGTGCGCGAGGACATCCTCGCCACGGACGAACGTGACCTGGTCGGCGACAACCATCCGCGTCGGCGGTTTGGACGGGTGCTGAAGACCCGCTAGGGGCAGCCGGGACCTTCACCGTTTGAAACCGGATCGGGGCTTCCGCTTTTCCCTCCCATGACCATGGACATCGACACCCTCCTGGAGGGCGGCCCGGCCTATGGCGTGATCGACGCCAAGGACGGCTTCCTGCTGTATGGCCGCGAAGGCCATGAAGCCGCGTTCAGAACCCTCGCCGCAGAGGTCGAGGCGCGGGCTAATGGCTTCGAGGTTATCCCGCTCCTGGACGAAGACGACTGCTGTGACCGGCTGTTCATCGCCCCGCTGACGGAAGAGAAGAGCTTTGACCCACGCGACGCCTGAGCCCGGCTGAGGCCTGTCCAAAAGTTCACTCGCCACGGACCCGCTTGGCCGCCTAACGTTCGTCGAACGGGACCGGGGGCGAGCATGACGTGTCAGGGACGACAGGGCGTGGCGATACTGGCGGCGGGGCTCGCGATGGCGGGAACGGCCCACGCACAGGCGGTTCAGCGCGCCGAGGTTCTGGGGACCTGGACCCTGCGATTGACACCCGCGGAAGATGGCAGCGTCACCATCAGCACCCGCAACGGGCGGCTGGATATGCCGGTCAGTATTTCGGCCCGGGGCGCGCTGGCCATCACCCTGCGGATGGACGACGCCCGGATGACCTATACGCTGAACGGGCGTCGCAACGACGGCTTCACGGGCGCCGCGCGGATCAGCTATCGCCTGATCCCCTTCGGCAGCATGCATCTCGGCACCGCCAGCCTGACCCCACGCGGATCGACGCCTTGAAACCCGCGCCATGACGGTATACGTCGCATATACGAAACGTATATGCGGGGACAGCCCATGGGCATCGTCAACATCGAGGATGAGCTGCACGAGCAACTGCGTCGGGCCAGCAAGGCTTCGTGCCGATCGATCAACGGTCAAGCGGCTTTCTGGCTTCGGATCGGCATGCTCGGCGAGCTGAACCCCGGTCTGACATTCCAGGAACTGGCCGCCCGCGAACTGAGGGCAGCGGGGGTGGACGCCGCCTCGACCGCGACGGTGGCGGCGTGATCAAGACCGCAGCCGAAATCGAGCTGATGGCGGAGTCCGGGCGGCTGCTGGCCTCGGTCTTCGCCCACATCGACACCCTGCCGCTGGCGGGGATGAGCACGCTGGAGATCAATGACAGGGTCGAGGCCTATATCGTCGACGACCTGAAGGCGCGGCCCGCCAGCAAGGGTCAGTACGGCTACGGCTTCGTGCTGAACTGCTCGATCAACGCGGTGGTCTGCCACGGCGTGCCGTCCGCGGACGAGATCCTGAAGGACGGCGACATCGTCAATCTGGATATCACGCTGGAGAAGGACGGCTTCATCGCCGACTCCTCCAAGACCTATATGATCGGCAACGTCCATGCGCCCGCGCGGCGGCTGGTGCGGGCGACCTATGAGGCGATGTGGAAGGGCATCCGCGCCGTGAAGCCGGGCGCGACCTTGGGCGACATCGGCTTCGCCATCGAGAGCCATGCGAAAAAGGCCGGCTATTCGGTCGTGCGCGACTATTGCGGTCACGGCATCGGGCGCGAGATGCATGAGGACCCGCAGGTCCTGCATTTCGGCAAGCCGGGGCGCGGCCTGACCCTGCGCGAGGGCATGACCTTCACCATCGAACCTATGATCAATCAGGGTCGCGCGGGCGTCGAAACCGGCGATGACGGCTGGACCGTCAGCACCGTCGACGGAAAGCTGTCGGCCCAGTTCGAGCACACGGTCGCGGTGACCAGGACCGGCGTCCGGGTGCTGACCCTGCGGGCGGACGAGACGGCGGCTTAGGCTGCGGCTCACCTCTCCATCGCCTTGGAGGGGCGAATGGAGAGGTGAACGCGGGACGCCGACCTAGAGGTTCAGGAGCGCCGGGTCGCCGCCCTGCGCGGAGATGTTGTTGCTGATGGCCTTTTCCGACGCATAGCGGATCAGGCTGTAGGGCCCGCCCGCCTTGGGGCCGGTGCCGCTGAGGCCTTCGCCGCCGAAGGGCTGGACGCCGACCACCGCGCCGATGATCGAGCGGTTGATGTAGACATTGCCGGCCGGGACCAGACGCGTCACCTCATTGGCGAAGGCCTCGATGCGACTGTGCACGCCCAGGGTCAGGCCGAAGCCGCGGGCGGCCAGTTTCGACGCCGTCTCCTTCAGCTTCGCCGGCTCGTAGCGACAGATGTGCAGGATCGGGCCGAAGACCTCGCGTTCCAGATAGTCCGGGGTCGGGATCTCGGCGATGGTCGGGGCGAACAGGTGGCCCTTCTCCGAACCGGCGGGCAGTTCGGCGCGGGCGATGATCGTCGCGTCGCCTTCCAGTCGCTTCAGGTGGGCGTCGAGCGCGGCCTTGGCGTCGGCGTCGATGACCGGGCCGATATCGGTGGCCGGATCGGTCGGATCGCCCACGACCTGGGCCGCCAGCGCGCCCTTCAGGCCGGCGATCAGGGCGTCGGCGGCGTCGTGCGGGACGTACAGAAGGCGCAGGGCCGAGCAGCGCTGGCCTGACGAGCCGAAGGCCGACAGGATGACGTCGTCGATGACCTGTTCCTTCAGCGCCGTGGTGTCCACGAACATGCCGTTCAGGCCGCCGGTCTCGGCGATGAAGGGGATGATGGCGCCCGGACGGGCCGCCAACGAGCGGTTGATCGCGGTGGCCGTGTCCGTGCCGCCGGTGAAGGCGACGCCGTCAATGCCGGGGTGGCTGACCAGCGCCGCGCCGACGGTCTCGCCCCGGCCGGGGACCAGAGCCAGCAGGTCGGGGTTCAGTCCGGCCTTGTAGTAGAGGCGCACCGCCTCGGAGGCGATCAGTGGCGTCTGTTCGGCGGGCTTGGCCAGCACGGCGTTGCCGGCGGCCAGGGCGGCGACGATCTGGCCGGTGAAGATGGCCAAGGGGAAGTTCCAAGGGCTGATGCAGGCGAAGACGCCGCGGCCGTGCAGGACCAGGGTGTTGATCTCGCCGACGGGGCCTTTCAGCTCGGTCGGACCGCCGAAGTCGCGCTCGGCCAGCATGGCGTAGTAGCGGCAGAAGTCGGCGGCCTCACGCACCTCGGCGACGCCGTCGTTCAGGGTCTTGCCGGCCTCGCGCGACAGCAGGGCGACCAGCCGGTCCATGTCGGCTTCCAGCGCATCGGCCATGGCGCGCAGCACCGGGGCCCGGCCCGCGCCGCCCTTGCGGTCCCAGGCGACCTGGGCGCGGGCGGCGGCGTCGACCGCCGCGTCGATGTCCTGCGCCGAGGCTTCCGAGACATGGCCCAGCACCTGGGTGGTGTCGAACGGATTGGTCACGTCCTGCGCGTTCGTGCCGGCCTTCAGCTTGCCGCCGATGATCGGCCCGGAGGTCAGCTTTTCGCTATCGACCTTCGCGAGGGCGAGGGCGTGCCGCTCGCGGTCGGCGGCCTGGCTGTAGTCGCGGCCCAGCGAGTTCTGGCGGTCCATGTACATATCCTTCGGAACGGGGATCTTGGCGTGACGGTCGGGATGAGCCTCGACGGTCGTGATAGGGTCGGCGGCGACGGCGGCGGCCGGGACGCGCTCGTCCAGCAGGGCGTGGACGAAGCTGGAGTTGGCGCCGTTCTCCAGCAGGCGACGCACCAGATAGGGCAGCAGGTCCTCATGCCCGCCCACGGGGGCGTAGGCGCGCACCGTCACCGGGCCAAAGGCGTCCTTCGCCGCGTCGTACAGGGCCTCGCCCATGCCGTGCAGGCGCTGGAATTCGATCTTCACGCCGCGCTCCGAGGCCATCTTGTAGACGGCGGCGAGCGAGTGGGCGTTGTGGGTCGCGAACTGGCTGTAGATATGCGGCGCGGCCTCGATCATCAGGCGGGCACAGACCAGGTAGTTGAGGTCCGTGGCGGCCTTGGTGGTGAAGACCGGATAGTCGGTGCGGCCGAACTGCTGGGCGCGCTTGATCTCAGTGTCCCAGTAGGCGCCTTTGACCAGACGAACCATCAGGCGTCGGCCCGAGGTCTTCGCCAGCTCCGCCACGCGACGGATCACCTCCGGGCAGCGCTTCTGATAGGCCTGCACCGCCAGACCGAGGCCGGTCCAGCCGCCCAGTTCGCTTTCGTTCGCCAGCCGGTCCAGCAGCTTCAGCGACAGGGCGAGGCGGTCGGCCTCCTCCGCATCCATGGTGAAGTTGATGTCGTATTTCGCCGCGATCAGGGCCAGCCGCTTCACGCGCGGATACAGCTCGGACCAGACCCGGTCCTCATGGGTCGCTTCGTAGCGGGGGGACAGGGCCGACAGTTTGACCGAGACGCCGTGGCCGACCTCCGGCCCCTGCCCCTTCGAGGTCCTGCCCACCGCCTCGATGGCGTCGGCGTAGACCTTCTCATAGCGCTCGGCGTCGTGGGCGGTGCGGGCGCCCTCGCCCAGCATGTCGAACGAGCAGAGCCAGCCCTCCTTGTTCGACCGCTTCAGCGCGCCCTCGATGGTGCGGCCGACCACGAACTGTTCGCCCATGATGCGGACGGCGGCGGCCACGGCCTCGCGGATGACCGGTTCGCCCAGACGGCCGACGATCCGCTTCAGGAAGCCCGGCAGATCGGTCTTGGCCTCATCGTCCACGTCCACCAGCTTGCCGGTCAGCATCAGGCCCCAGGTCGAGGCGTTGACAAACAGGCTGTCGGACTGGCCCAGGTGGCTGGCCCAGTCGGCCGAACCGATCTTCTCGGCGATCAGCCGGTCTCGGGTTTCCTCGTCCGGGGTGCGCAGCAGGGCCTCGGCCAGACACATAAGGGCCAGACCTTCGCGGGTGCCCAGCGAGAACTCCTGCAGGAAGCTTTCGACCACGCCCTGCTTCTTTACGCTGCGACGGGCGCGCTCGACCAGATCGATGGCGGAGGCCAGCACGGCGGCGCGCTCGGCCGCATCCAGCGGACGACCGTCCAGCAGGCCGCGCACGGTCGCGGTCTCATCGGCGAATTTGCCGTGGTCCAGCGTGTCCCAGCCGGCGACGCTCGAGGGGGTGAAGGCGACGGTGGTCATGGGCGAGGATCCTGAAAGGCCTTAGCGCATATATGGCCGACAACTCCGAATGTGCATCGTATGATGGCCGCCGCAGCCGAAGATCATTCGGTGAACAGGGCCGAAAACGATGGAAAACATCGACGCCGTCGACCGCCGCCTGCTCAGGGCGCTGCAGGAGGACGGTCGCATCTCCAACGCGGAGCTGGCCCGGCGGTGCAATCTGTCGCCCGCCGCCTGTTTCGAGCGGGTCCGCCGCCTGCGTGAGAAGAAGGTCATCACCGGCTACGCGGCCCTTATCGACCCGGCCAAGGTCGGGCGCGGGCTGATGATCTTCGTCGAGGTCCTGCTGGACCGCACGACGGGCGACATGTTCGAGGCCTTCGCGGAGGCCGTGCGCCGCCAGCCCGAAGTGCTGGAGTGCCATATGGTCGCCGGCGGCTTCGACTACCTGATCAAGGCCCGGGTCGGCGACATGGACGCCTACCGCGCCTTTCTGGGCGACGTGCTGGTGCGGATGCCCGGCGTCCGCGAAACGCGAACCTATGCTGTTCTCGAAGAGGTGAAGGCGACGACGGCCTTGCCGCTGTAGGTCCGTCTCGCCAACGTCATCGCAAACCGCTAGACCGTTCCTCCGATTAACGGCGGAGCCATTCGGCCCACATGCGCATCGTTCTGGCCACCGACGCCTGGGAGCCCCAGGTCAATGGCGTCGTCCGCACCCTGTCCCGGATCACGGCGGAATGCCGGGCCATGGGTCATGAGGTGGAGGTGATCGAGCCCAGCCAGTTCAAGACCATCCCCTGCCCCACCTATCCGGAGATCCGGCTGGCGCTCGGGGCCGAGGAGGAGATCCGCGAACGGCTGCGCGCCTTCGAGCCCGAGGCGGTCCACATCGCCACCGAAGGCCCCATCGGCATCGCCACGCGCCGCATCTGCGTGGAATGGAAACTGCCGTTCACGACCAGCTACCACACCAAATTCCCCGAGTATGTCTCGGCCCGGTTCCCGATCCCGGTTCAGGTCGGCTACGCCTATATGAAGTGGTTCCACAAGCCGTCGGGGCGGCTGATGGTCGCCACCCCGACCCTACGCGACGAGCTGACGGCGCACGGGTTCCGCAACGTCTCGCCGTGGACGCGGGGCGTGGACACCGAGCAATTCAACCCCGACCTGCCGCGCATTTATGACGAGCTGGGCGGCGCCGACTGGCCGCGCCCCTTCTTCCTCAACGTCGGACGGGTGGCGGTCGAGAAGAACATCGAATCCTTCCTGGAGCAGGACCTGCCCGGCACCAAGATCGTGGTCGGCGACGGCCCGGCCCGCGCCGAGCTGCAGGAGAAATACCCGGAGGCCAAATTCCTCGGCGCCCGGTTCGGCGAGGAGCTGGCGCGGTGCTTCCGCGACGCCGACGTCTTCGTCTTCCCCAGCTGGACCGACACCTTCGGCCTGGTGATCCTGGAGGCCATGGCCACGGGCACGCCGGTCGCCGCCTATCCGGCCCACGGCCCCATCGACATCATCCCGGGCTCCGACGCCGGGGCCATCGACAAGGATCTGCGTACGGCCTGTCTGGAAGCGCTGAAGTGCGACCGGGCCACCGTGCGGGCCTATGCCGAGAAGTTCAGCTGGCGGGCGTCCGCCGAGCAGTTCATCGAGAACCTGCAGCCCTATCCCGAGCCGGACCGCGGTCGCTTCTGGCGCCGCCTGCGCCGGATTGCGCGGCTGCGCAGGAAGACCGCAGCGTAAACCTCTCCTCCCCGTTCGCATCGCGAATGGGGAGGTGGCGCGCTGCGGATACGCAGCGAGACGGAGGGGGCGGCGCTGAAGCACGCCATCCTTCCGCGTTATTCCTGGAAACCGAGCCACCTCCCCGTCGCGGACCGCGACGGGGAGGAGACGGGTACGTCCGGCCTTACTTCGCGGGCGCGGTCATGACCGTCAGGGCCTGCGCAATCGCGCGCTGGGCGGCCAGCTGGTCTTCCGGCAGCGGCACCAGACCGCGATCCTGCAGATAGCCGCCGCGACCGGCCGAGGCTTCCGACATGAACTCCATGACGAACTGTTCCAGGCCCGGGGTCACGCCCACGTGCTGCTTCTTGACGTAGATGTAGAGGCTGCGGGCCAGCGGGTAGGAGCCGTCGGCGATGGTGTCGGCCGTCGGGGCGACGCCGTCGATGGTCTCAGCCTTAACCGTGTCCATGTTCTGCTCGAGGAACGAGAAGCCGAACACGCCCAGCGAACCCGGGGTGCGGGTCAGGGTCTGGACGATGGCGTTGTCGTTCTCGCCGGAGTCGATCCACATCTGATCCTCACGCAGGGTGTGGGCCAGGCTTTCGAAACGATCGGCGTCAGCCTTGGCCAGGGCGGCCAGGGTCGGCATCTCCTTGGCGCCCGGCGCCATGCCCAGCTCCAGGAAGGCGTCACGGGTGCCCGAGGTGGGGGGCGGGCCATAGACCTGGATGCGCTGGGCCGGGAGGGCCGGGTTCACCTGCTGCCAAGTGGTGTTGGGGTTGGCGACGAAGGCGCCGCCGGCGCCGGGCACTTCCTTGGCAAGACCGAGGTAGATGTCTTCCAAGCGGAAGTTGAAGCTGTTGCCCGAGCGGGCCGTTGCGATGACGATGCCGTCGAAGCCGATCTTGATTTCGACGATGTCGGTCACGCCATTGGTGCGGCACAGCTCGAACTCCGACGCTTTCATCGGACGCGAGGCGTTGGCGATGTCCGGAGTCGAGGGCCCGACGCCGTCACAGAAGGCCTTGATGCCGCCGCCGGTGCCGACTGCCTCGACGCGCGGCGCGGCGCCGCCCGAGGTGCGGGCGAAATTCTCGGCCACGCGGGTGGCGAAGGGGAAGACGGTCGAGGAGCCGGCGGCCCAGATGCCCGCGCGCGGGGCCTGCGAACCGGGCGCGCCGCTGTCGCCACAGGCGCCGAGGGCGAGAAGGGCGACCGCCGAGGCGGCGGCCAGAAGGGTGCGGGTCATCGTCAGTCTCCGGACAACGGGTGAGGTGCGCCGCTTAGACCAGAGGTTTGTGACGGTTGGGCGAAAGGGAGGGAGGCAATAGGCAGCAGGCAGCAGGCAGCAGGAAGGAATCTGGGCCGGCGGCGGCAGCGAGCTCTAACGGCTCACTGCTGCCTGCTCACTGCTGCCTCGCCTCTAGATGTGAATGGCGTGGCCCAGCGCGCGGAGCGACGCTTCGTGGAAGGCTTCGCCGAGGGTCGGGTGGACGTGGATGGTTCCCGCCACGTCCTCCAGAACCGCGCCCATCTCCAGCATCTGGGCGAAGCTGTTGGACAGTTCGGAGACGTGCTGGCCGACGGCCTGGACGCCGAGCAGGCGGTGGTCGGACTTCGAGGCCAGCACACGGACGAAGCCGCCGTCCTCGCCCGCCTCGATGGCGAGCGCCCGGCCGATGGCCATCAGGGGGAAGACAGCCTGGATCACATCGTCGCGGCCGGTGACGTCCTGCGGACCCAGACCCGCCGAGACGATCTCCGGCTCGGTGAAGCAGACGGCGGCGATGGTCACGGGATCGAAGCGCTTGTCGTGGCCGGCGATGATCTCGGCCACCACCTCGCCCTGGGCCGAGCCCTTGTGGGCGAGCATGGGTTCGCCGGTCAGGTCGCCGACGGCCCAGACGTTCTTCATGCTGGTGGCGCAGCGGTCGTCGATCTTCACGAACGGCCCGGCCATGGCCACGCCCATATTCTCCAGCCCGAAGCCTTGGGTGCGCGGCTTGCGGCCGACGGTGACGAGGACCTTGTCGGCGGCCAGTTTGAAGGCCTGCCCGTCGGCGCCGGTGACGTTCAGCGATCCGTTCTCGAAGGAGCCGGCCTTGGCGCCGAGATGAAGTTCGACGCCGTGTTTCTTCAGCCAGTTGGCCACCGGGTCGGTCAGGGCCTTGTCGTAGAGCGGCAGCAGGCGGTCGGCCATTTCGACGATGGCGACCTCGGCCCCCAGCTTGCGGAAGGCGATGCCCAGCTCCAGCCCGATATAGCCGCCGCCGACCACGACCAGCTTGTTCGGCACGGCGTCCAGCGACAGCGCCTCGGTCGAGGAGATGACGTCGCCGCCAAAAGGCAGGAACGGCAGTTCGACCGGCTCCGAGCCCGTGGCCAGGATGACGTGCTCGGCGGTGATGGTGATGTCGCCGTCGGCGGTCTTCACGGTGCAGGTCTTGGCGTCGGCGAAAGTGGCCCAGCCGTTGATAACCTTGACCTTCGCCTTCTTCAGCAGAGCCGCGACGCCGTTGTTCAGCTTACGGACGATGCCGTCCTTCCATTCGACCGTCTGGGTCAGGTCGATGGCCGGAGCCGCCGCCGTGATGCCGAGCGTGCCGCCGTCGGCAGCCTTGGAGACGGTTTCGAACTTGTTGGCCGCATGGATGATGGCCTTGGACGGAATGCAGCCGACGTTCAGGCAGGTCCCGCCGAGGCCGTCGCCTCCGTCGACGAGGATCGTGTCGAGACCCAGTTGGCCGCAGCGGATGCCTGCGACATAGCCGCCGGTGCCCGCGCCGATGATGAGGACTTTGGTTTTGAGGGTCTGGGTCACTGGTGCTTCTCAAAATAGGGCGTCAATTGCGGGGGGGGCGCCCAGTGGCGGCTGTAGACCAAGGGGCTGGTGTAGGACGGCGTGGGCTGCACCACGATGACGAGGTCGCCGACCTTGTGTTCAAGGTAGTTGAGGCACGGCGGGCCGCCGACCGGCGTCACCGGAAAACGAACCTCCAGCGCACCACCGACCTCGGCGGTGTCGACCGTGGGAGCGCCCTGTATGATCTCGAGGCTGACGATGTGCGCCCGCCCGGGGATGATGATGAGTCCGCCGCTGTTATCCGGGGGAAGGGTCTCGACCCGCTCGACCCGCCCGACGAACATCGCCACGGACGGATCGTTGAGCCAGCCGTAGAAGTTCGGCGGCGGCGGCGTCAAACAGGCGGCGGCAGGCGTCGCCAAGGCGGTGACCGCGAGCGAGGCGCCGAGGATCAGGACTTTGGTCAGGGTCCGCGTCATGTCATTCGGCCCGAAGGGAAGGTCGAGCTACGCTGGCAGGGGCCAACGGCGCCTGGAGATAAACCTCGCCGCGCGATGCCCGCCCCGCCGCCGCCCGAAGCAGGGATCCGAGCGCCGGGTCCACGACCCGTTCCAAAGGCAGTATCTGTTGCGGACCGGGGCCGTACGTCCCGTCAAAGAAATACAGGATGGCGAGATTGCCCATCACCGGCCGGTTGTGGGGTCTGCAATCCGCGCCGCCGCCATCTGCGAAAACGGAAAACCGGGGCGGGGCGCCCTTGAGAGCGACAACGGTCTCGTAAACGCCGTCGCGGCCTTCCGCCTGCACGACCCGGCCCAGCGCAATCGCACGGGCCTCTCCGCGCCACGCGCGCTGGTCCGCTAACTGTTCCTGAACCGTGCGCGGACGAGGCGGCGCGGCACAGGCCAGGGCCGCCGTCGAGGACAGGGCCAACGCGGCCGCTATCATCATGCCGAACGCGGGGCGCATGACCCCTAGCCCATCCACAGCGTCGCCGGATGCTCCAGCAGCCCCTTGATCCGCTGCACGAACACCGCCGCGTCGTGGCCGTCGACGATGCGGTGGTCGAAGCTGGAGGACAGGTTCATCATCTTGCGCACGACCATCTGGCCGTTCCGCACCACGACGCGCTCCTCGATCTTGTTCGGACCGACGATGGCGACCTCGGGGTGGTTGATGATGGGGGTGTGGACGAGGCCGCCCAGGGTCCCCAGCGAGGTGATGGTGATGGTCGAGCCCGACAGTTCGTCGCGCTTGGCCGAGCCGTCCTTGGCGGCGCCCGAGACGCGGGCGATTTCGAGGGCGGTGTCGTAGGGGTCGCGGGCCTCGGCGTGGCGGACCACCGGCACCATCAGGCCGTTCGGCGTCTGGGCGGCGATGCCCAGGTGCACGGCGGCGTGGGTCGTCAGGACGCCGGCCTCGTCATCGTACCAGCTGTTGATGGTCGGCTGGTCGCGCAGGGCGACAACGATGGCGCGGGCGATGAAGGGCAGGACGTTCAGCTTGGGCTGGTCCTTCGCCTTGGTCGCGTTCAGGTGGGCGCGAAGCTCTTCCAGCGCGGTGACGTCGATCTCTTCCACATAGGTGATGTGGGGAATGCGGCGCACGCTCTCGGCCATCTTCTCCGCGATCTTGCGGCGCAGACCGATGATGCGGACCTCGGTCGTGCCTTCGGCCCTGGCGTAGGTCGAGGCGCCCGTGGAGGCGGACGTGGAGGCGGACGTGGACGTCCGCGCGCCGTTGGCGACCCAGGCGTCCAGATCGGCGTGTTCGATGCGGCCGGCGGGGCCGGAGCCCGGCACGAACTGAAGCTCGACGCCCAGATCACGCGCGCGGTTGCGCACGGCGGGCGAGGCCAGTGGGCGCTGGCTGCGGTCGGAAAGGGTGCGAGACTTGCTGTCCGCGGCAACCGATGCGGGCGCCGTCGTCGAAGTCTTCGAAGTCGTCTTCAGCGTCTCCGAATTCGCATTCGAAACCGTCGTCGAACTCACCGCGGATTTCGCGGCATCCGGCGCGGTGGAAACGTTGCCCTTGCCCTCGACCTTGAAGCTGACCAGCGGGCCGCCGACGGGGACCTGCTGGCCCGCGTCGCCGTGGATGGCGACGACCACGCCGGAGACCGGCGAGGTGATCTCGACGGTGGCCTTGTCGGTCATGATGTCGGCGAGGATCTGGTCCTCGGACACCGCGTCGCCGACCTTGACGTGCCAGCCGACCAGTTCGGCCTCGGCGGTGCCTTCGCCGACGTCGGGCAGCTTGAAGACGTAGTTGGCGCCGGACGGGGGCCGGGTCTGGCGCCCCTCCACCGCTCCGCGGTCCCCCTCCCCCGTCGGGGGAGGAACGGCGGCGCCTTCTCCCCCCCGCGGGGGGAGTACCGGCGAAGCCGGGGAGGAGGGGTCGGCCTCAGACGCATTCCCCGCCCCCTCGACCTCGAACTCCACCAGCGGCCCGCGCACGGGGACCATCTGGCCGGGCTCGCCGTGGATGGCGAGGACCTTGCCGGACACCGGGGCGGTGATTTCAACCGTCGCCTTGTCGGTCATGATGTCGGCGACGATCTGGTCCTCGGCGACCATGTCGCCGACCTTCACGTGCCAGCCGACCAGTTCGGCCTCGGCGGTGCCTTCGCCCACGTCGGGCAGTTTGAAAACGAAACGACCCATGTCAGCGACCTCCGCTCATGGTGGCTTTCAGGGCATCGGCCACGCGTTGCGGGCCGGGGAAATATTCCCACTCGAAGGCGTGGGGATAGGGGGTGTCCCAGCCGGTGACGCGGGCGATCGGCGCCTCCAGATGATAGAAGCAGCGTTCCTGCACCAGGGCCGACAGCTCGGCGCCGTAGCCCGAGGTCTTGGGCGCCTCATGCACGATGACGCAGCGGCCGGTCTTCTTCACGCTGGCCTCGATGGCCTCGATGTCCAGCGGCACCAGGGTGCGCAGGTCGATGACCTCGGCGTCCACGCCTGCGTGCTCCGCGCCCGCCAGCGACACCCAGACCATGGTGCCCCAGGCCAGGATGGTGACGTCATTGCCCTCGCGCATGATGCGGGCCTTGCCGATCGGCTCGACGTATTTGCCGGTCGGGACCTGGGCCAGGTCCTGGGCCTTCCACGGGCTGACCGGCTTCTCGTGCCAGCCGTCGAACGGGCCGTTGTAGAGGCGCTTGGGCTCGAAGAAGATGGTCGGGTCGTCGTCCTCAATACAGGCCGTCAGCAGGCCCTTGGCGTCGTAGGGGTTGGACGGGACCACGACCTTCAGGCCGGCGATGTGGGTGAACAGGCTTTCCGGCGACTGGCTGTGCGTCTGGCCGCCGAAGATGCCGCCGCCATAGGGGCTGCGCACCGTGATCGGCGCGGTGAACTGGCCGCCCGAGCGGTAACGCAGCTTGGCCGCTTCCGAGACAATCTGGTCATAGGCCGGATAGATGTAGTCGGCGAACTGGATCTCCACGACCGGACGCAGGCCGTAGGCGCCCATGCCGATAGCGGCGGCGACGATGCCGCATTCGCTGATCGGGGCGTCGAAGCTGCGGGTCAGGCCGTGCTTCTGCTGCAACTGGTCGGTGACGCGGAAGACCCCGCCGAAATACCCGGCGTCCTCGCCGAACGAGAGCACGTTCGGGTCTTCCGACATCTTGGTGTCGATGGCCGAGTTCAGGGCCTGGATCATGTTCATCGGCACAACGCCCGAGGTGGGCGCGACCGATTTCGGAGCGTGGTTCTGGTCGACCATATCGGGCTCGACGCCGTCGGTGCGGTCGGATTCGGTAAAGGTGGTTTGCTCGCTCATGATCAGACTCCCACCTCGCGCCGTTGCTCGATCAGGCGCCAGTCCTCCGTGGCGTAGACCTCCTCGAACATGGTCTTCACGCTGGGGCGCGACTGGCCGAGCGTGCCGATGGCCTCGGATTCCTTGCCGGCGGCGCGGACCTGCTCGACGGCCTCCTTCTCGGCTTCCGCCTGCTGGTCGTCGGACCATTCGCCGAGCGCGATCAGGTGTTGCTTCAGGCGATCAACCGGATCGCCCAGCGGCCATTTCTCGTGCTCATCGCCCGGGCGGTAGCGGCTGGGATCGTCCGAGGTCGAGTGCGGGGCGCCGCGGTAGGTGAACAGCTCGATGACCGTTGCGCCCTGGTTGGTGCGCGCCCGCTCCTCGGCCCACTGGGTCGCGGCCCAGACCGCCAGGAAGTCATTACCGTCGACGCGCAGGGCCGGCAGGCCGTAGCCGATGGCCTTGGAGGCGAAGGTCGTCTCCAGTCCGCCGGCGATGCCCATGAAGGACGAGATGGCCCATTGGTTGTTGACGACGTTCAGGATGACCGGCGCGCGATAGACGGCGGCGAAGGTCAGGGCGTTGTGGAAGTCGCCTTCGGCCGTGGCGCCGTCGCCGATCCAGCTGATGGCGATCTTGTCGTCACCCTTGTAGGCGCTGGCCATGGCCCAGCCGACGGCTTGGGGCACCTGGGTGCCCAGATTGCCGCTGATGGTGAAGAAGCCGTACTCTTTCGACGAGTACATGATCGGCAGCTGGCGGCCCTTGATGGGGTCGGCGGCGTTCGAATAGATCTGGTTCATCATCTCGACCAGCGGGTAGCCGCGCGCGATCAGCAGGCCCTGCTGGCGATAGGTCGGGAAGCCCATATCCTCGCGACCCAGGATCATGCCCTGGGCGACCGCGATGGCCTCTTCGCCCGTGCACTTCATATAGAAGCTGGTCTTCCCCTGACGGTGGGCGCGGTGCATCCGGTCGTCGAAGGCGCGCGTCAGGATCATGGCTTTCAAACCCTTGCGCAGGGTCTCCGGGTCCAGCCGGGGGTTCCACGGACCGACGGCCTGACCGTCGTCATCCAGCACGCGAACCAGCTGGAAGGCGTGGTCGCGCATCTCGTACGGGGTCGACGACACCTCCGGGCGCGACACCGCGCCGGCGGGATCGAACCGCAGATGGCTGAAATCAGGAGCGTCGCCCGGACGGCCCGAAGGCTCGGGCACGCGCAGCGACAATTGGGGCGTATTGGGCTTCTTCATTCCGTCCTGCTGTCCGGTTGATCCGACCGCGTTTTCCTCAGGCCTCGATCTAGCACGAGGCCCTTGCCAAGGCTCGCTCGATTTCGACCTTGCACTCTCCCTATCAGGGGTATTTTATTGCGTCATAATAACAAGTGGAGAAACGCATTGGCCGAAGAGCTGGATCCCGTCGACGCCCGAATTCTTGATATCCTGCAGCAGGACGCCGCCCTGTCGGTCGCCGAGGTGGCTGACCGCGTCGGCCTGAGCGCGTCACCCTGCTGGCGCCGGATCAAGAGGCTGGAGGATACCGGCTTCATCCGCAAGCGGGTGACCCTGCTGGACGCCGACAAATTGGGCCTGGATTTCGAGGTCTACGCCATCGTCAAGCTGAGCCTTCCGTCCAGCGAAAACCTCGACACCTTCGAAGCCGCCGTGGCCCATTGGCCCGAGGTTGTGCAGTGCGCCACCATCACCGGTCGCGAGGACTATGTGCTGCGCATCATCACGTCCGACATGCACGCCTTCGACAAGTTCCTGCGTGAGAAGCTGCTGAGCCTGAACATCGTCTCGGACTGCGAAAGCCACATCGTGACGCGTGGCGTGAAGAATGTGACCACCCTGCCCCTCGGCATCGTGACCCCGCACGTCAACTAGGGGAGGATCAGGCCGGTCCGCGTCACCGGATCGTCCAGCCGCCCCTCCGGATAGCGATCCATCAGCGAGCGGCCGTGAAGACCGGCCCTCGCTTCGAACCGGTTCCAGTCTGAGGTTTCGCCTGTTTGGGCGACCGCACCGTGGACCAGCGCGAGCCAACCCAGGGTCTGGGTCTCGCTGAACTTCTCCGGCGCACCGGCGGTGACCGTCAACCGAACCAGTCCCGCGCGATAGGCTGAATAGGCCTCGTGAAACGGACGCTGTTCGGCGGCCAGCATCGCCCAGGCGACCTTCAGATGGTCGCGATGGTTAAAGGCTTTCGGATCGATCGCCCCGCCCTCGAACGCCTCGAGCAGAACCCGCTCAGTGCGCACCGTCTTGCTCCGGGAAGCGATGACTGTCCGCCGCCGTCAACTCCAGGCCATAGACCGCCTTGAGCTGGTCGATCACATGAAGGGTCGCGGGAGAGAAGGCCGCCCGCCCTTCGAAGGCGTGCAGGACAATCCCTTCCAGCAGGTCGCCCAGACTGCGATCCTGATGCTCCGCCAGCCCCTTCAGAACCTTCAGAAGCCGCTTCTCCAGCCTGACGCCGGTCTGAACCCGTTCGATACTCATGACGACACCCTACTTTGTTACCAAGGTAACATCAACCATGACTTGGCGAGACCTGTGTGGTGGGGGATAAGAGCCAGAAGCAGGGGAACTGACATGATCGAACTGGTGATCGACGCGCGCCGCAAGGACCTGGGCGGGTTCGAGGTCGGGCGGGTGCTGCCCTTCCATTTGCGCCGCATGGTCGGTCCCTTCATCTTCCTGGACCAGATGGGGCCGGCCGAGTTCGCGCCGGGCAGTGAGGCGATCAATGTCCGCCCCCACCCGCACATCGGCCTGTCGACCCTGACCTATCTGTTCGAGGGCGAGATCATGCACCGGGACAACACCGGCGCGACCCAAGCGATCCGGCCGGGCGAGGTCAATTGGATGACCGCGGGCAGCGGCATCGTCCACTCCGAGCGCACCGATCCTCTGAAGAAGAGCCAGGGCGGGCCGATGCACGGGATGCAGGCCTGGATCGCCCTGCCGACCGAACATGAAGAGACGGCCCCGTCCTTTGTCCACCTCGGCGAGGACGGCCAGCCGGCCTATGAGAATGGCGGCCTGTTCGCGCGGCTGGTGGCGGGCGAAGCCTATGGCGCCAAGGCGGCGGCCCCGATCTCTTCCCCGCTCTTCTATGTTCACTGGGAGCTGGCCGAAGGCGTCCGCACCGCGCCGCCTCCGGGCAAGGGCGCCGGCGGCTACTCGGAACGGGCCCTCTATGTGGTGAAGGGCGAGATCGAGATCGGCGACCGCACATTCCACGAGGGCCAGATGATCGTGCTGGAACCCACCGCCGAACCGACCATCAAGGCCATCCGCGCCTCGTCGGTCATGGTGCTGGGCGGCGAGCCGGTCGGGCCGCGCGTGATTTGGTGGAATTTCGTCTCGTCCTCGCAGGACCGCATCGACCAGGCCAAGGCGGACTGGAAAGCGGGCCGCATGGCCCTGCCGACCGAGGACGATCTGGAGTTCATCCCCCTGCCCGACGTGCCGTCGACGCCGGAGCCGGCGCCGACCCCGGCCGCGGCCGAAGCGGGCGTGAAGATCGAACCGACGCATCCGGTCTGAGCCGTCTCCGTCCGGGAGACAGACTGGTCAGCGCGCCGCGACCCAGTCCACGATCGCCGTCAGGGCCGTCGGGTCGAAGGTCGTCTGGATGGTCTGATATTCGGCCACCAGACCCGTGTTCGCGGGCTGCATCAGATGGTTCAGCCCGGGCAGGACGACGATCTCCGCCGAGGGCAGGACCGCGCGCAGGGCCGTTGCGTTCTGCTCCGCCGGGACCTGGACGTCCTTGCCGCCATAGATCGCCAGCACCGGGATGCGCAGGGCGGCCAGCGAGGGCTGGGGGTCGTGGGCGATGAACCAGCGGGTCCAAGGCGCGGCGACCTGGGCGGCGACCGCGTGGCGCTGGTCTTCGGGCAGGCCGGCCTCGGTCAGGATGGCGTCCACGGCGGCGGCCGCCCCCTCGGGGTCGTCTGCATGTGCGGCCACAGCCTGCATCATCCGCGCCTGAACGGCGACATTGCCCTCGACCATGGCGGGCTGGGCGCCGGAGGCGTGAAGGGTGGCGCGGGACTGTTCGACCAGAAGGTCCCCGCCCGACACGGCCGGACCGGCGATCAGGACGATGAAGGCCACGCGCGGATCGGCCTGCGCCACCAGCGGCGCGATGGTCCCGCCCTCGCTGTGACCGATCAGGCCGATGCGGCTGATCTCCGGACGTCCGCCCAGAAAGGCGACCGAGGCTTCGGCGTCGAGGGCGAAGTCGGCGCTGGTCGCCGTCGCAACCGGGCCGTTCGAGCCCCCCACGCCGCGGTCGTCCACACGCAGGACAGCGACCCCGCGACGGCTCAAAGCGTCGGCCAGCACCAGAAAGGGCTTGTGGCCGAAGACGGTCTCATCCCGGTCCTGCTGGCCTGAGCCGGTGATCAGCAGGACCGCGGGAAAAGGGCCCGGGCCCTCCGGTACGGTCAGGGTCCCGGCCAGCTGGACGCCGGGCGTGGGGGTCGCAATGACCACGTCCTCGCTGCGGTAGGGAAAGGGCGCCTGCGGGGTCTGGGGCCGGGCGTCCGCGACCGGCTGGGGCGGGGTCTCGACCGGCGCCGGGGACGGGGTCAGCTCCATCACCCGGGACAGGACCAGCGGCAGGCTGGTCCCGCCCTGCGTGAGCGCGCCGTTCAGTGTGCGACCCCCGTCGGCCAGCGTTCCTTCATAGCGGCCGCCCGCTGCGGGGATGGAGAACCGCACCACCCCGCCCTGCGCCGACAAGCCACTGACGGCCAGGCCGTTTGCGCCCTGGTCGGGACTATCCATGGTCGCACCGCCGACGGCGTCGACGTGGAGCACCACCCGCAGGGTCTGGCTGCCTACGGTGACGCGCCCCTCCCAGCGCCCGGCCAGTTCTCCGGCAGGCGTTTGAGCCCCGGCGATGGAGACAGCGGCGGCGACGGTCAGGGCAAACAGGGTCATGGGGTCCTCCGTTGATCCGAGCCTATGCGGCCCCCCGCTGCGTGGCGAGTGAAGAGTGAGTGGTGAGTCGTGAGTGACGCGCGCAGCACCGGGGCCTGCTCACGACTCACCACTCACTCTTCACCCCGCCCGGCGCAATCCGTAACCGGACAGGACTTGAATGCGCGCCGGCAGACCCGATCTGTCCGCCATGACCGCTTTCTCCGTGCTCGACCTGTCGCCCATCGTGGAGGGCGGGGACGCCCGCCGCGCCCTTCTGGAAACCGCTGAACTGGCGAAGACGGCGGAACGGACCGGCTTCAACCGCTTCTGGCTGGCCGAGCACCACAACATGCCGGGCATCGCCAGCGCGGCGACAGCGGTGGCCTTGGGCTTCGTGGCCGGGCAGACCAACACCATCCGCGTTGGCTCCGGCGGCGTCATGCTGCCCAACCACGCCCCGCTGGTGGTGGCCGAACAGTTCGGCACCCTGGCCGCCCTCTATCCCGACCGGATCGATCTGGGCCTGGGCCGCGCGCCCGGCACCGACGGCGAGACCGCCCGCGCCCTGCGCCGCTATTTCGAGGCCGCCGACCAGTTCCCGCGCGATGTGATGGAGCTTCAGGCCTTCCTCGACGATCCGGTCGCGGGCCAGCGGGTCACGGCCTGGCCGGGAGCGGGGTCGAAGGTGCCGATTTGGCTGCTGGGCTCCAGCCTGTTCAGCGCCGAACTGGCCGCCCATCTGGGCCTGCCCTTCGCCTTCGCCAGCCATTTCGCCCCTGAACTGTTGCTTCAGGCGCTGCAGACCTATCGCGCCGGTTTCCGCCCGTCGAAACAGCTGGCCCAGCCATACTCAATGGCCGTCATCAACGTCTTTGCGGCCGACAGCGACGCGGAGGCCCGGCGCGTCTCGACCTCGATGCAGCAGGCCTTCGCGGCGGTCGTCACCGGCAAACCCGGCAAGTTGAAGCCGCCGGTGGACGACATCACCACCGTGCTGGACGCCCGCCAGATCGCGGCGGTCGAGAGCCGCCTGACCTATGCCGCCGTCGGCGGAGTGGAGATGGTGCGCGCCAAACTGGCCGAGTTCCTCGCCCTGACCCAGGTCGATGAGGTGATGGTCACCGGCATGATCCACGACCTCGACGCCCGCCTGCACAGCCTCGAGGTGACGGCGGAGGCCGTGAAGGGGCTCTAAAGCCCCCGCAGAAACTCCAGCAACCACGCGTTCACCACTTCGGGCCGTTCCTGCTGAATCCAGTGGCCCGCGCCGGGCACGACGACCTGTGAACGAAGGTCGGGGACCAGCTTGGCCAGCCCCGCCTCATGCTGCCCGGAGTAGTGCCGCACCGGATCACGGTCACCGACCATGAAGGCGCCCGGCACGCGGACCTGCGCGTCCTGCAGGAAGGCCGTCAGCGACCAGTTCAGATCGATGCAGCGATACCAGTCCAGCGGGGCGCGGAAGTCGCCCGCCGAGAAGGCCGCGACATATTCCGCGAAATGCTCCGGGCTCAACCACGGCGGCAGGGGCGCGTCATCGGGGGCGGTGGAGATGAAGGTCTCGCCGGGCTGGATGAATCCGGTCGACTGGCGCTCCGGCGGGGTGGCGCCGTCATAGGCCCAGAAGCCCTTGCGCAGGCCCGCCTCGACATCGACCTCGAAGATGGCGTGCGCGTCCGGGGCCTGGAACTGGTTGATGTAGAGCTCGCCCAGCCCGGCGCGCTTGCTGATCGCCGCCATGGCCACCGTCGGCGGCCCCTTGGCCCGCCGCGGCTGCAGCGGCACCGACAGGCCCGCGACGGCGGTGAAGATGTCCGGCCGCATCAGGGCGCAATGCCAGGCCACCGGCGCGCCCCAGTCATGGCCGACAACGGTGCAGGTGGTCGCGCCCAGGGCCCGCACCAGATCGACCATGTCGCCGACCAGATGCAGGATCGAATAGGACTCCTTCTGCCCCGGCTTGTCCGTCCCGCCATAGCCGCGCATGTCCGGGGCAACGGCGTGATAGCCGGCCTCCGCCAGCGCCTCGACCTGCGCCCGCCAGCTGATGCCCAGCTCGGGGAAGCCGTGGATGAACAGCACCAGCGGCCCGGACCCTGCCTCAAGGATCTGCTGGCGGAGGGTGTCGGTCTGGATGTGGCGTGTCTGCATGGCTCCACCCGATCATTTGCGAAGGGATCGAGCAAGCGTCTCCTTCCCGTCGCGGTTCGCGATGGGGAGGTGGATCCGAGCATCGCGAGGAGACGGAGGGGGCGCCGCCGCCGGTGAGGGATTGGCGCAAAACAGGCTCAGGCCTGAGCCGCCCCCTCCGTCACGCTTCGTATCCGAAGCGCGACACCTCCCCATTCGCGACGCGAACGGGGAGGAGACAGATCAGATCGTCACGTCCGTCGTGCGCATGATCTCGGCACGCAGCTCCGGCATGCCGTCGCCCTTCTCGGCCGAGGTGACGATGACCGCCGGAAAGGCGGCGGGGCGTTTGGCGATGGCGGTCAGGGTTTCGGCCTGGACCTTCTCTGCCTCGCCCTTCTTCAGCTTGTCCGCCTTGGTCAGGATGATCTGGTAGCTGACGGCGGCCAGATCCAGCGCGTCCAGCGCCTCCTTGTCGACCGACTTGAGGCCATGGCGGCTGTCGATCAGCAGGTAGACCCGCTTCAGCGTCACCCGGCCGCGCAGGTAGTCGCGGCCCAGGTCCTGGAACTTCTTCACCGTCGACTTGGACGCCTTGGCCCAGCCGTAGCCGGGCAGATCGACCAGCCGCATCTTGCCGTCGAGGTCGAAGAAATTGACCTCCCGCGTGCGGCCCGGCTCGTTCGAGGCCCTGGCCAGCTTGTGCATGCCGACCAGCCCGTTGATCAGGCTGGACTTGCCGACGTTGGACCGGCCCGCGAAGGCGATTTCGGGCAGGTCAGGCTCGGGCAGTTGCTCGATCTTGGCGCAGCCCATGATGAAGGTGGCCGGGCGCGCGAAGAGGATGCGCGCCTGTTCGAGCTCGTCCTGTGTGAAATCGTCCAACTACGCCTTCGCCTTCTGGAACCGGGCCAGGAAGGTGTCGATCGGGTTCTCGGCCTTCAGGCGGTGCATGATGAGGTACTGCTGCAGGATCGTCAGCACGTTCGACCACGCCCAGTAGATCAGCAGGCCAGCCGGGAAGGTCGCCATGATGAAGGTGAACACCACCGGCATGAACTGGAACAGCTTGCGCTGCACGGGGTCCGGCGCGGGCGGGCTCATGGCCATCTGCAGCCACATGGTCGCGCCGTACAGGATCGCCAGGATGCTGAGGGCGAAGGTGCCGGTCATGTAGTGACCCAGGAAGGGCACGGTCGCCGGATCCCACGGGATCAGGCCCCACAGGTTCCAGATCGTGGTCGAGTCCTTGGCCGACAGGTCATGGATCCAGCCGAAGAAGGGCTGGTGACGCATCTCGATGGTCACGAACAGCATCTTGTAGACGGCGTAGAAGACCGGGATCTGCAGCAGCAGCGGCAGGCAGCCGGCCAGAGGATTGATCTTCTCCTTCTGGTACAGCGCCATCGTCTCTTGCTGCTGCTTGGCGGCGTCGTCCGGGAACTTCTTCTTGATCTCCTCCATCTTGGGCTGGAGGTTCCGCATCTTCGACATGCTCTCGTAGCTCTTGTTGGCGAGCGGGAACATGATCAGGCGGACCGTCAGGGTCAGCAGCAGGATGGCGACGCCGAAGTTGCCGACCAGGCCGTAGAAGAACTCGATCAACATGAAGATCGGGCGCGTCAGGAAGAACAGGAAGCCCCAGTCGATCGCATAGACGAAGCGCGGCAGGTTCAGGCTGTTCTCATAGCCCTTGAGGATCTCGTTGCGCTTGGCGCCGGCGAACAGACGGGTCGTCTCGGTGATGGTGGCGTTCGGCGCAATGGTGCGCGCCTCGCCGACCATGTTGGCCCGGTGAATGTCGGCCTCGCCCGCATCGACGATACGGAAGGCGCCCTCGATCTTCTCGTCCTGGCTCGGGATCAGAGCCGCCAGCCAGTATTTGTCCGTGATGCCCATCCAGCCACCGGTCGAGGAATGCTCCTCGTTCGGCTTCTTGGCCCAGGCGCCGTATTTCAGCTGGGTGGTCGCGTATTTGCCGTCGGCGCCGAAGGTGCCGATCGCGCCTTCGTGCAGGACGTGGTTCTTGCCCAGGTCATCAGGGATGCCCTGACGCTGGATGCCCGAGACGGCGCTGAGGGTCACGGCGCGCGGGCTGAAGTTGGCCACGGTGTCCGAGACGGTGAACATGTATTCGCTGTCGACCGAGATGCGGCGGGTGAAGCGCAGGCCTTGGCCGTTGTCCCACACCAGGGTGACGGGGGTGGTCGGCGTCAGGACCGAGCCCTGGGTCAGCTGCCAGGGCGTGCTGACGTTCGGCACGCCGCCCGGAATGTTCGGCCCGCCCCAGGCGAACTGGGCGAAGAAGGCGTGGCGCATGCCCTCGGGACGGAACAGCTCCACCGCCGGCGAGTCCTTGTCGATGGTCTCGCGGTAGCGGGTGAGGAACAGGTCGTCGATGCGCGAGCCGGTCAGGGCCAGCGAGCCCGTCAGCGTCGGGGTCTGGATGCGGACGCGCGGCCCGGCGCCCAGCGCCTGGGTGCGGTCGGTGACGAAGACCACGGCCGACGGCGTGGGCGATCCGTCGGCGTCCAGGTTGTTCTTCTGCTCGGCCGAGGCGGCTGCGGCCTGCTGCTGCGCGGCGCGGCGCTGGGCCGTCTGCGCGGGCGCGACCAGCATGACGTAGGCGGCGAACAGAAGCGCGGCGATCACGAAGAAGATGATCGTGTTGCGGCTGTTATTCTGAGGAGGCATGGAGATCAGGAATCCTGGCCGGCGGGAGCGGGCGTCGAGGGCGCGGTTCTGGGCGTCGGCCGCGGGGTCGCGAGCCTTGTAAGCGCCGATTTCACATCGTCAAGCAAACGGTCCCATGACCGGTCCGCCGTACCCATGCGGGCGATGAAGACATAGTCGCTTCCGGCCACCGCCAGATGCGGCGCAAGCGCGCGGGCGGCCTCGCGCAGGCGGCGTTTGGCGCGGTTGCGAACAACGGCCCCGCCGACCTTGCGGGTGGCGGTGAAACCGATGCCCACGGCGGCGTTTCCATCGGCGCGATCCAGTCGCTGCACGACCACCGCCCCGCGGGCCTCTGAAACGCCTTTCGCGGCCGCCAGAAACTGGGGCCGCGACGTCAGGCGATGGATTTTAAGGGTATCGCCCATGCGCTCGCGCAGAGCGCTGACGACTTAGGCCGTCAGGCGCTTGCGGCCCTTGGCGCGGCGGCGCTGAACAATCTTCTGACCGTTCTTGGTGGCCATCCGCGAACGGAAGCCGTGACGGCGCTTGCGCACGAGTCGCGACGGCTGATAGGTCCGCTTCACGGTCGGCTCCTTGGCTAAATGAACTCAGGGGCGACGGAACGCGTCCGCCGCAGGAAGGGCGGGCGTATACGAGGGCGATCCGACGGAGTCAACGCCGTAGCGCCCCGCCAGTCCCCCCTGTACGAAGAGAAAATGGCCCGTTTGAAGCGCTTCCTGCCCCTGATCGCCCTCGCGGCCGTCATCGCCCTGATCTTCGGCATGGGCTGGAACCGCTATCTGTCGCTGGACACGATCCGCGATCACGGGGCCCAATTCCGCGCCTTCACCGCTGAACACTATGTCATCAGCCTGCTGATCCTGATGGCCGCCTTCGCCGTCCTGACCGCCAGCGTGGTGCCGGGCGTCTTCTTCGTGACCATCACGGCCGGCTATCTGTTCGGGCCGTGGGTGGGCGGCCTGTCGACCTCCATCGCCGCAACCGTGGGCGCGCTGATCGTCTACGGCGTGGCGCGAACAGCCCTGGGCCGTTCTCTGCGCGAGAAGGCCGAACGCAATCAGGGCCTGATGCAGAAGGTCTGCGTCGCCATCGACAAGGATACTTTCTGGTACGTATTGGCGAGCCGGCTGGCGGTCGTCGTGCCCTTTCACATGATCAACATCGCCGCGGGGGTGATGTCAGTGCGGTTGACGCCCTATGTCGTCGCCACGGTGATCGGCCTTCTGCCGGCGCACATCATCTACTGCTGGATCGGCGCGCGGCTGAACACCCTGCTGGCCCAGAACCCCGATCCCGACTTCCAGGCCCTGTTCGGACAGTTCTGGGCGCCGATGACCGGCGTTTTCGTGCTGGCGGTCGTCCTGCCGTTCGCCCTGAAGGGCATGCAGGCCGCTCTGGGCCGCAAGGCCGCGACGTGAGACAAGCAGCCGTTCCGTCCAGCCTCGCGTTAGGGGAAGAATGACGCTGCCGCTGCGCGCCCTTCTAAGCCACGTCCGCAAGGGCCTGCGCGTTCCCGCCGACTGGCGCGAGCGCGCGCGGTTCCATGCACCGGACGCGCTGTCCTGGCGACTGCTGGCCCTGACCTTCATCTTCGCGGCCTCGGTCGAGGTGCTGATCATCGCCCCCAGCGTCGCCAGCTTCCACGAGCGCTGGCTGCTGGATCGTCTGCAATCGGCGGAACTGGCGTCCGTGGGCGTCGAGGCCCTGCCGTATTCCGCGGTTGAGGACGACACCGCCGAACAGTTGCTGGCCATCGGAGGGGTGCAGGCCGTGGTCGTCGGCGATCAGGGCGTTCGCCGGCTGCTGCTCCAAGCGCCCAACCTGCCGCGGGCGCCTGACCTGATCGACCTGCGCCAGCGCCGTCCGCTGGCCCGGCTGATGGATCCCTGGCAGACCCTGTTCGGCCACCCCGACCGCTCCATCCGGGTGCAGGCGCGACCGCGCTATCGGTCGGGCGACTTCATCGAGATTCTGGCCCCGGCCCAGCCGCTGAAGATCGAGCTGAAGGCCTTCCTGCTGAACAGCCTGCTGACCTCCCTGTTCGTGTCGCTGGTGGCGGGGGCGCTGCTTTACGCCGGCCTGGCGTTTCTGGTGCTGCAGCCGCTGCGCCGCGTCACCCGCTCCATCGAGCATTTCGCCCGCGATCCCGAAGCCGAGGGCGATCCGCCCAGCAAGCGGCAGGACGAGATCGGCCGGGTCGAACGCGAGCTGGCCCGGATGCAGGAAGAGGTGCGTCAGTCCCTGCGCTCCCGCGCCCGTCTGGTCGCGTTGGGCGAGGCGGTGGCGAAGATCAATCACGACCTGCGCAATATGCTGACCTCGGCCCAGATGGCGTCAGAGCGCTTGGCCGATTCGCCCGACCCCGCCGTCGCCAAGGCCTTGCCGCGGCTGGAGCGCGCCCTGAGCCGCGCCGCCGCCTTGTCGAGCAATGTGCTGGAATACGGCCGCAGCGAGGAACCGCCGCCGCAAAAGGTGCGCGCGCCCCTGTCGGCCGCCCTGACCATCGCCGCCGAGGACGCGGGCCTGTCCCCCGAGGGGGTCAAGCTGGTGAAGGCGCTGCCCGCCCGCTTCAACGTCCACGCCGACCCCGACCAGTTGTACCGCATTCTCGTAAACCTGCTGCGCAACGCGCGGCAGGCCATCGAGGGCGACTCGACCCGCCCGGACAAACGTGGTGCGGTCCGCGTTTCCGGCTCCACCGCAGACGGTGATTGCGTGATCCTGATCTCCGATAACGGCCCCGGCATCCCGCCGCGCATTTCGGAGCGCCTGTTCGAGGCCTTCGTCAGCGGCCGCGCGTCGGGCGGCAGCGGCCTGGGCCTGACCATCTCGCGCGAGTTGGCGGTCAACAACGGTGGCGCCCTGACGCTGATCGAAACCGGACCGGGCGGCTCGACCTTCGAACTGCGTTTTCCGAACTGAGCCATTTCTCTTCAGCCGCGTTAACGCTCGCGGAGCGCCTCGAAACGGTCCAGCTTGTTCGCGACGTTTCTCTTCCGGAGACCTGATATGACCCGCACCACCGCCGTCGCCGTGGCCTGCCTCGCCACCCTGATGATGACCGCCGCGCCCGCCTTGGCCCAAAGCGCCAGGCCAGCTGCCGAAACGCAGTCGACCGCCCCGGCCGCGCCTGCGCCAGGCTCCGACGACTGGCTGCGCCAGCGCGGCGAAAGCTATCATTCCGCGCCGGAGTCCGCGCAGGATCCCGCTGAAGTCAGCGCCACGGCCAAGCTGAACGAGAGCATCGCCGCCCGCAACGCCGCCGCTGAACAGGCCGAGGCCGCCGAACAGGCGCGCTTCAACAGCGAGAACCAGCGCTGGCAGGACGATGCCGCCCGCTCCAGCACCGCGCGCGTGCAGTGGGAAGCCGACGTCGCCGCCGCCAACGCGGCCCAGGCCCGGTGGGAGCGCGAGCGCGCCGCCTATGACGCGGAAGTCGCCGCCTGCCGCGCCAGCGGTCGCACCTGCATCACGCCCGGCCCCTCGCCCAAGTGATTTTGCGCCCGTTGCGCCCCCTGCCTGGGCGTGACACCGTTCGGCCTGTATGACCGAGACCCCGACCCCGCCGCTGACCGTCCTCGCTGACCGCCCGCTGGCGGACGGCAGGGTGGACACGTACCGGCATCCCCTGTGGGTCCGTATCACCCACTGGCTGAACGTCGTGGCGGTGGTGGTGCTGGTGATGACCGGGTTGAATATCCTGCAGGCGCATCCGCATCTGTACTGGGGTCTGCGCTCGACCTTCGCGGACCCGTGGTTCAGTCCGCCGACGCCGCCGGGGTGGATGATGCTGCCGTCGGTGCGCGATCTGGCGACCTCTCGCAGCTGGCATTTCCTGTTCGCCTGGATCTTCGTGATCAACGGGCTGATCTATCTGGCCTGGGGCGTCCTCTCGCGCCGCTTCGCCCGGCGGCTGTGGCCGACGAAAGCGGACCTGCGGGACCTTCCCCATTCCGTCGTCGAGCACGCGAAATTCGACTTCCCGAAGGACGACCGCGCCCGGGTCTACAATGTGATCCAGAAGCTGACCTACCTGGCGATGGTCCTGATCGTGCTGCCGATGATGCTGGTGACCGGTCTGTCGATGTCGCCCGGCTTCAACGCCATCGGCGGGGTGTTGCTGGAGATCATGGGCGGGCGGCAGTCGGCCCGGACGCTACATTTCATCTCCGCCGGTCTGATCGTGGGCTTCATCCTGATCCACGTCGGGCTGGTGATCTGGACCGGGCTGGCCAACAATATGCGGGCCATGATCACCGGCTGGTTCCGGATCGAGCCGCCCAAGCCCGCCAAGGATGCGGAGGAGCCGTCATGAACCGTCGGGGATGGCTGATCGGCGCGCTCGCCACCGTCACCGCCGCGACCCTCTCGGCCTGTGACCGCGCCGTCTATGCGGTGACCGATCAGGCCCGGCGAATGAGCGAGGGCCTGACCCGGCGGGCGCAGCGGCTGGTGGTTCCACGCGAGGCCCTGGCCCCGACCTACGGCCGGGCGGACATCTCGCCCGACTTCCGGCCTAACGGCTCCATCGACCCGGCGGCGTCCGATTATCTGGCGCTCAAGGCCAACGCCTTCGCCGACTACCGGCTCATCATCGACGGTCTGGTCGAGCGCCCCCTGTCGCTGGGACTGGCCGAGCTACGCGCCCGCCCCGCCCGGACCCAGATTACCAAACACGACTGCGTCGAGGGGTGGACCTCCATCGCCGAATGGACCGGAGTGCGGCTGGAAACCCTGCTGGACGAGGCAGGCCTGAAGCCCGAGGCGCGCTACCTCGTCTTCCACTGTTTCGACGCCCTGGATCAGCGCGAGGACGGCGAGCGCTATTACGAAAGCATCGACCTGATCGACGCCCGGCATCCGCAAACCATCCTGGCCTACGGCATGAACGGCGAGGTGCTGCCCGTGCCCCACGGCGCGCCTCTTCGCCTGCGGGTCGAGCGGCAGCTCGGATACAAGCACGCCAAATACATCCGCCGGATCGAGGCCGTGGAGAGCTTCGCCCACCTCGGCCGGGGCAAGGGCGGCTATTGGGAAGACCGGGGATACGAGTGGTACGCGGGGATCTGACCCGGCGCGGGCTGGGGCTGGCGGCGGGGGCGATGCTGGCCACGGGCGCGACCCGGGCGGCGGCGCGGGACCGTCAACGGATCGTCGCCACGACCCGATCCGGCGAGGTGCGGCTGACAGGGGACGGCGATGTCCTGTCGGCCAAGGGCGTCCCCTACGGACAGGCTGAGCGCTTCCAGCCACCACGTCCGCCGGGCGTTTGGCAGGGCAGACGGGTCGCCGACGCCTACGGTCCCGCCTCGCCCCAGCGCGGCGCTGAGCCCACCCAATCCGAGGACTGCCTGCGTCTGAACATCTGGACGCCCGCCGTCGACGCCGGGGCGCGTCCGGTGATCGTCTATATCCACGGCGGCGCCTATTCGACCGGCTCCGGCTCCAGCCCGCTGACGAACGGCGCGCGGCTGGCGGCGCGGGGCGATGTGGTGGTCGTGACCGTCAACCACCGTCTGGGCGTGCTGGGCTATGCGCCCCTGGCCCGGATCGCGCCGGGGTTCGAGGACAGCGGTAATCTGGGTCAGTTGGACCTGATCCTGGCGCTGGAATGGGTGCGGGACAATATCGCGGCCTTCGGCGGCGATCCGGCCTGCGTCACGCTTGTCGGTCAGTCCGGCGGCGGAGCCAAGATCGCCACCCTGATGGCCATGCCCTCCGCCACCGGCCTGTTCCACCGCGCCGTGACCATGAGCGGTCAGCAAGTCACCGCTTCCGGCCCGCTGAACGCCACGCGGCGAGGACAGGTCTGGCTGGAGGCGCTGGGTTTGACGCCCGAGCGGATCGACGAGGTCCGGACGATGCCGGTCGCGCGCCTGCTGGAGGCAGCGGGGGCGACTGATCCCATCCTCGGCGGCTCCCTCTATTTCGGGCCGGTGCTGGACGGGCGCAGCCTGCCACGCCACCCCTTCTTCCCCGACGCCCCGGCGCAGTCGGCGTCCATTCCGATGATGATCGGCAACTGCCGGGAGGAGACGCTGGCCTTCCTCGGCGACGACCCGGCCAATGCGAACCTGACGTGGGACGCCCTGCCCGCGAAGCTGACGCCGTCACAGATGCGTATCGACGTGGCCCCGGAAGAGGTGGTCGCCTGGTACCGCCGCACCCATCCGGAGATGACCCCGGATCAGGTGCTGATCCGCGCCACCACGGCGGCGCGTTCGTGGCGGGCGGCGGTCATCGAAGCTGAGATGCGGGCGGCGCAGGGAGCGCCAGCCTTTGTCTACCAGCTGGATTGGCCGGGGCGGTTGCCCAATGGCCGGACCGGGGCCTTCCATACGTCGGACATCCCGCTGATGCTGGACAATGTCGCGGTGGCGGACTCGGCCGGAGGCAACGCCCTGACGCCGATTGTCTCCGCCGCGATGGCCGACGCCCTGCTCGCCTTCGCCCGCACTGGCGATCCCAACCACGCGGGCCTGCCGCGCTGGACGCCCTATTCACTCACGCGGCGTGAAACCATGATCATGGACCTGCCGCCGCGGATGGAGAACGATCCGCGCGGCGACGAGCGGCGGTTCTTCAGCCGGATCCCCTATGTTCAGCCAGGGACCTGAGACAGGGCGACCTCCGCCCTCAGCCGGTCGCTCTCGATCCCGGCTTCCAGCACGCCCATGACCGCCAGCGCCTGCTCCGGTGGCACGGGGTTTTCCCCCCGTCCCGTGAGGGCGGCGGCGACGCCCGTGTAGTAGGCCGAATAGGCGCCGGGGGGACAGGCGGCTTCGGTCCGCACGCCCGTGGCCCCGTCCACCACCGTGGCCGGGCGGGGATCGACGCCCCAGCCGTCGTCTCCGACCGGCAAACCCGCCTTCAACTGATCCTCCTGAATATCCAGGCCGGACTTGAGCCAGCTGGCTGTCGCGCCGTGGACGGCGAAGCGGATGTCGGGCGCCGCGGTCGTCATGTCGGCGTGCAGGACCACACGCTTGTCGGCATAGCGCAGCACGGCATGGGCCCAGTCGACCGCCCGTCCCCCCTCGCGCAGCACGGCCAGCTCGCAGGTGATGCCCAGGGGGCGGCCGAACAGCACCAGGGCCTGATCGATCAGGTGTGGCCCCAGGTCGTTCCAGATGCCGCCACCGGGTCCGTCCCGCTCGCGCCAGCGGTCGCGGACCTCCGGGCGGAAGCGGTCGAAATGGCTCTCGAAGGTGCGGATGGGTCCGAGCGCACCGGTGGCGATCTGTTGCTGCAGTCCCAGGAAGTCCGCGTCCCAGCGACGGTTGTGGAAGACCGACAGGAACAGACCCCGCTGTCGCGCCAGATCGGCCGCGCCGCGCGCCTCGTCCAGCGACAGGGCGAACGGCTTGTCGATCACCACCGCCTTGCTCGCCTCCAGGGCCGCGCGGGCCTGTGGCGCGTGCAGGGCGTTGGGGGTGGCCAGCACGACCAGATCGATGTCGGCATCGGCCAGAACCGCTTCCAGGTCGGCCACGACACGTACGTCGGGCCAGACCGCACGGACCGTGTCCGGCCGGCTGCTGACGACGGTGTGCAGCCGCAGCTCCGGGCAGGCCGCGATCAGGGGCGCGTGAAAGGTCTGCCCGGCGTAGCCGAAGCCGACGAGGGCGACATTGGGGACAGAGCGAGCGGTCATCCCGCTATCCTAGCGCAACCGCGTCGGTGACGCGGTCACGTTCGGCGACAGGGCCGACGGAGGCTTACGTCTCCGTCTCTTCCTGACGCTTCTTCATCAGGGCGTCGAACGAGCCCCAGACGCCTTCAGCGCCGTGCCATGAGCCCTTGGTCGCGGCCTTGGAGTATTCCGTGGCGCGGGCCTCGAAGAAGTTGGCGTGCTCCACGCCCGACAGCAGCGACTGCAGCCAGGGCAGCGGGTTTTCCTTGACCCCGAACAGCTCCGGCAGGTGCAGCTGGCGCAGACGCCAGTCGGCGATGAAGCGGATGTACTGTTTGATGTCCTCGGCGACCATGCCGTTCACCGGGCCCATTTCGAAGGCCAGATCGATGAATTTGTCTTCCATCTCGACCACCGTCCGGCAGCACTCGACGATGTCGTTGGCGACCTGCGGCGTGACCGCGCCGGTCTCCTTGTTGAAGGCGTGGTACAGCTTGATGATGCCTTCGCAGTGCAGGCTCTCGTCCCGCACCGACCACGACACGATCTGGCCCATGCCCTTCATCTTGTTCTGGCGGGGGAAGTTCATCAGCATGGCGAACGAGGCGAACAGCTGCAGCCCCTCGGCGAAGCCGCCGAACATGGCCAGGGTGCGGGCGATGTCGGCGTTCGTCTCGACCCCGAACTGTCCCATGTAGTCGTGCTTGTCCCGCATGGCCTCGTATTCCATGAAGGCGCCGAACTCGCTCTCGGGCATGCCGATGGTCTCGAGCAGCAGGGCGTAGGCCGCGATGTGGATGGTCTCCATGTTGGCGAAGCTCGCCAGCATCATCTTGACCTCGGTCGGTTTGAACACCCGACCGTATTTTTCCATGTAGTTGTCCTGAACCTCGATGTCCGCCTGGGTGAAGAAGCGGAAGATCTGGGTCAGCAGGTTGCGCTCGCTGTCGGTCAAGTTGACCGCCCAATCCTTCATGTCCTCGCCCAGCGGCACCTCTTCAGGCATCCAGTGGACCTGCTGCTGCTTCTTCCACATGTCGAACGCCCACGGGTAGCGGAACGGCTTGTAGGCCGCCGACGGGGTCAACAGACCCGGCGAGATCAAACCGGTGGGCGAGACATGCGCGTTCATCGTGGGAGCTCTGACGGCGAATCCGTGAAAATGGATTTTCACCATGCGGGCGGGCGAGCCCGGCGCCAAGCCGAAATGAGGCTATTTAGCGATCACTTTTTCTGCAGCCGCTAGATGTAGTATCTAGGGGCTGGAGATCTGGGGATGGAGCGGGGGACAGTTTCTACCCAATCAGAGAAAAGGCTTCGCTCCGATCTGCAACAGTCCGGATATCACATCACCTCTTGACGTTGACCAACTACTCGCTCCACGGTTGAAGCTGAGCTATTCCAGCTCGCCTTGGAGGACTAAATGCTGAAAACCGCCATGATCTCCGCCGCCGCCCTGCTGCTCGCCAGCATCGCTGCGCCGGCCAGCAACGCCACCCCCAATCGCATCGAGAACCTGACCAGCACAAAGGTGCAGGACGAATACGAAGCCTGCCTGCTGCTCGCCGGTTGCATCTACGTCACAGAGGGTGGCGGCGACACCGATCCGGGCTACTGGACCTGCCCGTACCCGCAAATCTACATGAACTGCCTGGCTCCTGCGGACCCGGTCGTTCCCTGACAGAATTAGCGGCGGCTCCTTCGAGGAGCCGCCGTTTTTAGCTTTCAACACTCGTCAGTCCTCCCCATGCTTGCCGAATGAGGAGGACAGCCCATGACCTACACCCTCTACGGCGCCGCAGGCTCCGGCTCGGTCCCGATCGAGGCCGCCCTGGTCCTGATCGGCGCGCCCTACGAAGTGATCGAGGCGATTGCCTGGGAAGGCGATCACGAACGCGACAAGGTCGCCCCGATCAATCCGATGCGCCAGATCCCGGCCCTGATCACCCCGGACGGCGAGACAATCACCGAAAGCGCCGCCATCCTGATCTGGCTGGCCGAACAGCATCCGGAAGCCGCCCTGGCGCCAGAGCCGGGCGACCCGCGCCGGGCGCAGTTCCTGCGCTGGATGAGCTTCATCCCCGCCTCAATCTATTCAATGTTCTGGGTCCGCGACGTCCCCTCGCGGCTGGGCGGCGAGGACGTCGCCTCACAGGCGCGGATCAAGACCCTGACCGCCGATCGCATCGCCGACTGCTGGGCGGTGATGGACAGCCAGATCACCCCCGGGCGCTGGCTGTTGGGCGACGAACTGACCGTGCTGGATCTCTATGTCGCCGTGGTCAGCCGCTGGACGCCGCGCCGCGACCGGTTTGAGGCCGTCGCGCCGAAGATGGCCGGCGTGGTGAAGCGGGTGGACGCCTTGCCTGAGCTGCAGGCCTTCTGGGCCAAACGCTTTCCGTTCGACAGCTAGGCCGCCCGCCCCACCCCGGTATCCGGCAGATCGCCGGACAGGGCGCGGCTGACGGCGTCGAGCAGACTGGCTTGGCTGACCGGTTTGGCGAGGTGGGCGTTCATGCCGGCGGCGAGGCAGCGGACCACGTCTTCAGGCATGGCGTCGGCGGTCATGGCGACGATGGCCAGACCCTCGCCTTGCGGCAGGCCGCGAATTCGACGCGTGGCCTCCAGCCCGTCCATGCGTGGCATGCGGACGTCCATCAGCACCAGATCGAAGACATCAGCCTGCACGGCTTCGACCGCCTCAACCCCGTCGACCACCTCAACCACGTCACAGCCGAAGGCCTGCAGCATGATGCGGGCGACCTCGCGGTTGACCGGGTGATCGTCGACGACCAGCACGCGCGGCGCGCGCGCTTCCTCGATTTCAGCGGGCGGGGCAAAGGGGAGCGCGGCCAACGCCGCGGCCGGTTCCGGCTCGGCGTCCGCCAGCCGGTCCAGCGGCAGGTTCAGGGTGAAGATCGAACCTTGGTTCGGCACGCTTTCGACCTCGATGCGCCCCCCCATGCGGGCCACATGACGAGCCACCAGAGCCAGCCCCAGTCCTGCGCCCGAGTGGCGGCGGCGGATGGAGGCGTCGCCCTGGGCAAAGGCCTCGAACAGATCGGGCATGGCCTCGGCCGGGATGCCGCAACCGGTGTCGGACACGCGGATGACGACGCCGCCGGACTCATGGTCCAGACACACCGCGATCTCGCCGGCCTCGGTGAATTTGACGGCGTTGGCGACGAGGGGGTGCAGGGTCTGGCGCAGGGCGCGGCGATCACAGGCAAAGCGCGCCCCGGGCGGGAGGCGGTCCTCCACCGTCAGAGTCAGCCCGCGCGCATCGGCGGCGGTCCGGCTGGGGGTCAGCGATTCCCGGACCACGGCGGCCAGATCCAGCGGCTCCGGCGACAGGGCGTCGTCCCCACGCGCGAAGTCGAGAATATCTTCGACCAGCATCAGCAGTCCGTCGCCTGACTCGCGGATATGGCGCACCTGCCGCAGCGCTTCCGGCGCCAGATCGGTGCGCGCGGCCAGCAGGCCTGCAAACCCGGCCACGCCGTTCAGCGGCGTGCGCATCTCATGGCTCATCACTGCCAGGAAGCGCGAGCGGGCGGCCAAGGCGTCCTCGGCGCGACGGCGGGCGTCCTGCGCGGCCAACGTACGGGCGCGTAGCCGGGCCTCCAGCCGACGCCGCTCGCTCATCACCGTCGACAACGGCAGCACGGTCGCCACCATCGCCAGCATGAAGACGTTGTAGATGCTCAGACGGCGCAGAATGGTCGGCACAGCCTCCAGCCCCGCGATGGGCAGGGGATCGAACAGGTTGACCGGCCCGTGTCCCGTCAGGGTCGCCACGCCGCTGATCGCGGCCAGGATAAGCAGGGCGGTTCCGGCCAACATCGGTGACAGCCGCAGGGTGATGAACAGCATGGGCAGGAAGGCGAGGAACAACAGGGGGGCCTGATCCTGCCAGAAGATCGCGCCGGAAACCGCGATCATGACCGTCATCGCCACGATGGCCTCCAGCCGCGACGCGGGGGCGCTGGATTTGAAACGGTGGGCGCGGGCGAAGAGCAGCAGCACCGGCGTCACCAGCAAAAGTCCCATCAGCTCGACGGTGAACAGGGACTGGGCGCTGAACAACAGCAGCGGCAGCGGGGGCTGGCGGATCGCCCAAAGGATGCTGATGCCCGTGCCCGTCACCACCGTCACGGAGATGGCGGCAATGATGGCGAAGCGCACGAGGCGACGCGGACGGCGCATATCCAGCGCGGCCCCGCAGAATCGACGCGCCTGAACGGCCACCAGCCAGGTCAGCGCCATGTTCATCAACGCGTTGACCCACAGCAGGATACCGGGATCGCCGCGCAGGACGTTGGAAAACAGGTTGATCGCGAAACAGGCGGTCAGCACCAGCATGGCCGGACGGCGATGCAACTGCAGCAGCGCCGCCACCATGATCCCGTTGGATAGCCAGACGGTGACGGCATTGAAGCTCGCCGTACTCCAGTGTCCGGTGAGCTGGGAAACGGCGAACAGCAGGACGTAAGCCCATGGCGCCGGGCCGGTGACCCGACCCGCTTCATGCCTGAACAGACGCCAACGACCCTGCAACTGGAGGCCCTCCCGGCTCCAACCCGATGGAATACCCTTACGGGTCAATCCGTAAATAAACTCACCTGAGGTCGCATGAGGGGTTTCACCTAACGCGGGTGTCGCCCTCCGGACGGAACCGGCGGACAGGCCGGGCCGTTTTTGCGTCCGCGCCGCCTTCTGCCGCGCTGCGGAGGAGCGCTATGTCTGACACCATCCCTGAACCGACGTTTCATCCCCCCGAGGACGCGCTGGCCTTCTATGAAGAGTCGCTCCGCCTGCTGAAGGAAAGCGGCATCCCCTTCCTGCTGTCGGGCACCTATGCCGTCACCGCCTATACGGGCATCAGCCGTCCGACCAAGGATCTGGACGTCTTCTGCAAGCCCGGCGACTACCCTCGCATCCTGTCCTACTTCCAGGCGCGGGGCTTCCGCACCGATGTCGAGGATGAGCGCTGGATCGCCAAGGTCTGGAAGGACGAGAAGCATTTCTTCGACGTGATCTTCGCCATGTCCAATGGCACGATCGCGGTGAGCGACAGCTGGTTCGGCGACGACCGCATCCAGGTCTATGGTCACGAGGTCGGCATCACCTCGCCGACCGCCCTGATCCTGTCCAAGGTCTTCATCCAGGACCGCTACCGCTATGACGGGGCCGACGTGAACCACGTCATCCTGAAACAGGCCGACGCCATCAACTGGAAGAGCCTGCTGGACCAGATGGACCTCTATTGGGAGGTGCTGATGGCCCATTTGCTGAACTTCCGCTTCGCCTACCCGACCGAGCGGGACAACGTTCCGGCGTGGCTGATGACCGAACTGAGCGGCCGGCTGCAGGCGCAGGTCGACCTGCCGGCGCCACGGGTGAAGGTGTGCCGCGGCCGCCTGTTCAGCCCGCGCGACTACATCGCCGACATCACCGAATGGGGCTTTGGCGACATCGTCGGCAAGGGACTGGAGGAGCGCCATGACCCCATCCACTGACACGCCTGTCGATCCCCAGACGCCCCAGCCGGGCCTTGATGCGGGTCCGGCGAAGAAGCTGCGCGTTGCGGCTGTCGGCGACCTCCATGTCGGCGAGAACCACGAGCGACCCCACCGTGCGCTGTTCGAGCGCGTCTCTGACGATGCCGATGTGCTGTGCCTGTGTGGCGACCTGGTGAACTTCGGCAAGACCCGGGAGGTGGAAATCCTCCTGGAGGATATTCGCGCCTGCAAGATCCCCATGGTGGGGGTGCTGGGAAACCACGAGCATGAGTGCGGCCAGCCCGAGCATGTGACGAAGATGCTGTGTGACGCCGGCGTCCAGATGCTGACCGGTCAGGCCTTCGAGATCGAGGGCGTCGGCTTCGCGGGCGGCAAGGGTTTCGTCGGCGGTTTTGGCCGGTACATGCTCAGCTCATTCGGTGAGGCGTCCATCAAGACCTTCGTTCAGGAGGCCGTCGAGGACGCCAACCAGATCGAGAACTCGATCCGCATGTTGCGCACCGAACGGTCGGTCGTGCTGCTGCACTACTCTCCGGTGGTCGACACGGTCATGGGCGAGCCGCCGGAAATCCATGCCTTCCTCGGCTCCTCCCGGCTGGCCGAAACCATCGACCGCTATGACAACGTCAGCCTGGTCGTCCACGGCCACGCCCATCGCGGCGCGCCCGAGGGCAAGACCCACAAGGGCGTCCCCGTCTACAACGTCGCCCTGCCGGTGCTGCGGACGCTGGGCGACCTGCCCTACCGGGTGTTTGAGGTTTAGGCTGCCCCCTCGTCCTGCAACCGCGCATGGGCCGCGCTCTGGCGGCGCTCGACGGCGTAGGCGACCAGCCACAACGCCATGGCCCAGGCCGCGCCCGCGCACCAGCCGGCGATGACGTCCGAGGCCCAGTGGGCGCCCAGATAGATGCGGGTCAGGCCGATCAGCAGGGCGATAGTGATGGCGCTGCCCAGCACGAAGGCCTTGAAACGCTTCTGCGGGAAGGCGCGGGTCAGCATGACGCCCAGCGTCAGATAGAAGACGGTCGACAGCAGGGCATGGCCCGAGGGGAAGCTGGCGTTCAACGTCTCGACCGCCTGATAGGCGATCGGCGGGCGCTCTCGCTCGAACAGGGCCTTCAATCCCTCGCTTAGGGCCACGCCGCCGATCAGGCCCACGACCAGCAACAGGGCCGACAGCCGCTTGCGCTGGATCAGCAGGAAGCTGAACGCGATCACCGCGAACAGGGTCAGCACCGAAATGCCGCCAAGCGAGGTCAGGTCCGCCGCCGCCTCGTGCAGCCACCACGGCCCGCGCGGTTCGCCTGCCACCGGCTGCAGCCAGTGCAGGACCTGCAGGTCGAACATCTGGCCGTCCGCCTCGGTCATGTCGTCGGCGACTTCGACAAAGGTCATCACGCCCAGCGCGATGACCAGCAGCGCGCTCAGCACCGCGATTTCAGTACGGGCGATACGCAGTGCGCGGCGCCAGAATACGACGTGTTGTTCCCCGGTCATGGCCAAGCTAACGGTCCCGTTTGTGGGACGTTCCAATCACGCGTTCGTGATTAAATGTGGCGTGACCGTGTCATGCCCGCGTCGCGGCTTCTCCACAGGCTCATCCCCCATTCAAATGCCGATTCGCCCAGAAAGTGATCGTCAAGCCCGTTGACGGTTGGTTAGCCATCTGCGCCCCATATGTGGGCTCGGGGCGCGCTTCACCCACTAGGTCTTGTGGTTGCGACGCGGGGATACCTCGAAGATTTTTTGTTCAGGGCGGCGATCAAATGGCTGGCGGCGAAGCGTTGAAGACGGTGGAATTCCAGACGGTTGCAGACGCTGAAGGCGATGCCCGACCGCACCTGTCGGTCGTGCCGTCGATCCAGATCGACCGCTCGCGGGACGATCTGCTCACGGACTTCGGCAAGAAGACCCTTGAGGATCGCTATCTGCTGGCCGGCGAAAGCTATCAGGACATGTTCGCCCGCGTGGCGACCGCCTTCTCGGACAACGCCGAGCACGCCCAGCGCGTCTATGACTATATGTCGAAGCTGTGGTTCATGCCGGCGACCCCGGTGCTGTCGAACGGCGGCGCGGACCGCGGCCTGCCGATCAGCTGTTTCCTGAACGCGGTCAGCGACTCGCTCGACGGCATCCAGAACGTCTGGAACGAGAACGTCTCGCTGGCCTCGAACGGCGGCGGCATCGGCACCTACTGGGGCGGCGTCCGCTCCATCGGCGAGAAGGTCAAAGGGGCGGGCCAGACCTCGGGCATCATCCCGTTCATCCGCGTGATGGACTCGCTGACGCTGGCGATCAGCCAAGGCTCGCTGCGTCGCGGTTCGGCCGCCGTCTATCTGGACATCCACCACCCGGAGATCGAGGAGTTCCTCGAAATCCGCAAACCGTCGGGCGACTTCAACCGCAAGTCCCTGAACCTGCACCACGGCATCTCGATCACTGACGAGTTCATGGAGGCGGTTCGCGACGGCAAGACGTTCGACCTGCTGTCGCCCAAGAACAAGGAAGTGATGAAGACGGTCGACGCGCGCGCCCTGTGGCAGAAGATCCTCGAGATCCGCCTGCAAACCGGCGAGCCCTACCTGATCTTCTCCGACACGGTGAACCGGCAGATGCCGCAGCACCAGAAGGACCTGGGCCTGTCGGTCAAACAGTCCAACCTGTGCGCCGAGATCATGCTGCACACCGGCCGTGATCACCTGGGCGTCGACCGGACCGCCGTCTGCTGCCTGTCGTCGGTCAACGCCGAGACCTTCCTGGAATGGCGCGAAGAGCCCCAGTTCGTGGAAGACGTCATGCGCTTCCTCGACAATGTGCTGGAAGACTTCATCCGCCGCGCCCCGCCCGCCATGGCCGCCGCCGTCTATTCGGCCAAGCGCGAACGTTCGGTGGGTCTGGGCCTGATGGGCTTCCACTCCTTCCTGCAAGGTCAGGGCGTCGCCTTTGAAAGCGCCATGGCCAAGTCGTGGAACATGCGCCTGTTCAAACACCTGCGCCGTGAGGCCGACAAGGCCAGCCGTCTGCTGGCCGAAGAGAAGGGCCCGTGCGAGGACGCGGCCGAGCGGGGCGTCATGGAGCGCTTCAGCCACAAGATGGCGATCGCCCCGACCGCCTCGATCTCGATCATCTGCGGCGGCACCTCGGCCGGCATCGAGCCGATCCCGGCCAACATCTACACCCACAAGACCCTGTCAGGCTCGTTCGCGGTCAAGAACCCCTACCTGGAGCGCCTGCTCGAAGGAAAGGGCATCAACACCGAGGCCGTCTGGAGCTCGATCCTGGAACATGAAGGTTCGGTCCAGCACATCGAGGCGCTGAACGAGGACGAGAAGGGCATCTTCAAGACCGCCTTCGAGCTGGACCAGCGCTGGGTCGTTGAACTGGCCGCCGACCGCGCGCCGGAGATCTGCCAAGCCCAGTCGATCAACCTCTTCATCCCCGGCGACGTGGATAAGTGGGACCTGCACATGCTGCACTGGCGCGCGTGGGAAACCGGCGTGAAGTCGCTCTACTATCTGCGGTCCAAGTCGGTGCAGCGGGCGTCGTTCGCCGGCTCGGAAGACAAGGCCGAGGTCGAGATCGATCCGAACCAACCGGACCTCTTCTCCGCCGCCCGCACCGACTACGACGAGTGCCTGGCCTGCCAGTAAGGCGCCCGGCTCCCTGAAGACCCGAAAGGGGCGGCGGCTTCAGCCACCGCCCCTTTTTCGCGCCGCCAAGACCCCTGTCAGGGGAAAAGCTCGGCCATACGGAACCCGAACCCCTTCTGGCCGTAATCCGGGCTGTTCAGTGTCGTGAAAATGTCAGTTGGCGACCGGGCCCGCATCGTGCAGGGTCGAGTTTGTTAGCGGACTGAGGGGACCGTTGATGCGTATTCCGGCGATCAAAGCCGCAGCCATGGCCTTTGCGACGTGCGCGACCCTTGTCGCCGCCGGCGAAGCTGTGGCGGGGCAGATCGCCATCGACGATCCCTGGGCCGTGGCCCGCGACCGTCCGACCAATGTCTCCGACCTGCTGACCACCATCGACCGCGACGCCCGCTTCGCCGAAGCGAATGCACGGGGATTCGAGGAAATCACCGACCGCGACGCCTTCGCCCCGGTGACACGCGACGCGGCCTGGGCCGCCTCCAACCGCGACGTCTGGTTCGAGGGCGGCGAGTACAACGATCGCCTGCGCCTGCGCACCGAAGGCCGTCTGCGTCGCGCCGACGGCGCCCCGGTTCCGCCCGGACCGCTGGACCCGGCCGCGCTGGACACCGAACACTATGACGTCAGCTATGTGCGTGGCTGGACCGAGACCCTGGGCCGGACCGAGTCAGGCCTGGACGTCACCTTGACCCCGCACGTCGGCGTCGGCGTCGGCAGCCGCGGCAGTTCGACCGAGGCGGGCGCCACCCTGCGGATCGGCCCCGATCTGGATCGCATGGTCCCGGAAGGCAGCGAGGCCTTCGGCGAACGCCAGCGCTGGTACATCTACGCCGCGGGCTCGGGCCGCGCGGTCGGCTATAATTTCGCCCGCACCCGGGACGGCGACTACGCCCGCTCCGGGGTCAGCCACGACAGCGGCAATTTCATGGGCGACGCCTCGATCGGGGTGGCCATGCGGCGCGGCGCGGTACAGAGCTCGATCGGACTGGTTTATCGCGAGGTCGGCGTCGAAGGCCTGCGCGCCGGTTCGGGCATCGACACCGACGTCTCCGAAGGCCTGATCGCCTTCCAGCTGAGCATCAAGCCAGAGTGAGGCAGTAGGACGAAGTGTCCGGCCGAAGCTCGCTCCCCCTACTGCCTGTTGCCTACCTGCCTAACGCCTCGCCTACTCCGTTCGCGCCACGCCCTCGCGCCTGTCGTCCGCTGCGCCGTCCCATGCCCAGACGCCGTCACCACGCCGCCGCCAGATGCCGCCGTGCAGGCCGGAGTTTTCGCTGGAGTTGGGCTGAAGGGTGATGCCGTTCGCCGCCATCCCGTCGCGGACCGCGGGCGCGAACCGGTCCGTGTCGGCGCCGAACCCGCTGCCCCGCGCCACCAGGTTCGGCAGGGCGAAGGCCTCGGCAACCGGCATGTTCCAGTCCAGCACCGCGATCAGGGCCTTGGTGTTGTAGGCGAGGATGGAGGGCCCGCCGGGCGAGCCGAAAGCCCCCACCAGCCGTCCCTGACGGTCCAGCACGATGATCGGCGACATGGACGAGCGCGGGCGCTTGCCCGGCGCCACCGCATTCGCCGCGGCGCCCCCGTCGGCGCGGGTCGGCGCGAACGAGAAGTCGGTGAGCTGGTTGTTCAGGAAGAAGCCCCCGACCATCCGGCCCGAGCCGAAGATGCTTTCCACAGTGGTGGTCATGCTGACCGCGTTACCCGCAGCATCGACGATGACCATATGGCTGGTGCCTGACGGCTCCCGGGTGGCGTCCGGCCCCGTCAGGACCCCGCCCGGCGGCGTTCCCGGCTGGGCCGCGCCGGTCAGGCCCGGCGCCAACGCCGCGCGCGACGCGGCATAGGTCGGGTCCAGCAGGCCCTGCACCGGCACGCCCACGAAGGCCGGATCGCCGACGTAGCGGTCCCGGTCGGCGTACATCAGCCGCTGCAACTGGGCGAAGGCGGTCCAGGCGGCGGCGCTGTCGGGCCCCTGATCGATGTCCGGCGTCTGCTCGGCCATGGCCAGCAGTTGCAGCACCGCCACGCCCGACGACGGGGGCGGGGGCACGCAAACCACATAGATCCGGTAGGGACGGCACAGAGCGCCCCTTTCGACCGGCTGGTAGGCGGCGATGTCCGCGGTTGTCAGGGCGCCGGGACGGGGCTGCTGCGCCACCGTGGCGGCGATCTCCTGCGCGATGTGGCCGCGATAGAAGACGTCCGCCCCCTGCGTAGCCAGTTCGGACACGGTCCGCGCATAATCCGGGTTCTTCAGCACGTCTCCGGCCACGTACCGGCTGCCGTCCGGCTTGGTGAAATAGGCGTTGGCCCAGGTGGTCCGGCCGGCGCCACGCGTCCCGGCGATCATGCCCGCCAGACGTGGACTGATCACAAAGCCATCACGCGCCAGATGTTCGGCGTCGTTGAACAGGGCGCTCCACGGCAGGCGGCCATGTTCCTTCTGGGCCATGGCCAGCATCGCGACCGCCCCGGGCGCGCCCGTCGAGCGTCCGCTCAGCACCGCCGACAGGAAGTCCAGCGGACGACCATCCTCATAGAACAGTTCGGGCGTGGCGGCGGCGGGGGCGGTCTCGCGCCCGTCATAGCTGGTGACCTCGCCGGAAGCGGCGTCGAACACCATCATGAAGGCCCCGCCGCCCAGACCCGACGACTGCGGCTCCACCAGCCCCAGCACCGCCTGGACGGCCACGGCGGCGTCCACCGCCGAACCGCCTTCGCGCAACACCCGCAGGCCCGCCTCGACAGCCAGCGGATTGGCGGCGGCCACGAACGGCCCGCGGGCGGGCGGCGGTTCGACCTGCGCCGGGGCGGGTGTCGCGACCGGGGAGGCGCCGCCCGTCCAGCCCGCACAGCCCGACAGCCCCATCGCGAGAACAGCGGCGGCCGCCGCCAGTGTGCGGACGGGACGGGTCGGACGAAGGCTCATGAAGGCGCTCTGACGGATACAGGGAGGCATCCACCCTGCCGCTTCCACAGCGCGAACGGAACCCCTGAAGGGCCCATCGCGAAATCGTTCGGAAATCGTCACTCCGGTCTTGCCCCCCCGGCATACGTGGGGTAGAGACCCGCCCTCGCCGTTAGCGGCCGTGCGCACCCATAGCTCAGCTGGATAGAGCACCAGACTACGAATCTGGGGGTCAGGAGTTCGAATCTCTTTGGGTGCGCCATTCGCTTTCCGCCGTCCCGGGCGGTTTCCAGAACAATCGAGTGATCCGGCGCTACGCCACGCAACAGCCGCGTCAGGCGGCGAGACGTGATGTCCTGAAACGAAAAACGCCGACCTCTCTCGAGGCCGGCGTTCGGGTGTCGGCGATAGCCCCCCGGCCTACGGTCGACACCATGGGTCATGCGCACCGGTTCGGCGGACCGCCGCTCGGCGCCCGCGCGCATTCACCGTCATTATTAGCCGCCCTCGCGCGCCCGCAACCATGCCCGCACGTCCCAAAATCTTGCCTCCGCGTCTCGCCAAGCGATATTTTTTCTGTTTCTGCATAAGCACTTGTGACGCGGAGACGCACGCGTGCAACATGACTCGCGCTTGCGTCCGGGGTCGTTCCCCGGGAACGGGGCAGGCTTGCGAACAATCAGACATGTCCGGATCCCGCATCCCTCCGCCGCTTTCAGTCCCCCGCATAGAAAACGCGGTCGTCCATGGCGCCTATGCAACGCTGTCGGTGGCGGGTGGGGTCCCGTCGATGCCGGCCGACACCGTCGGCCTGATCGCCGAACGACATGCGGCGGGGGATGACCGTCTTTATCTCTGGCTGGGCTGTCTGGCGGAACTGGACCCGCGCCCCGCCATCGATGCGCGGGTCATACTGGCCGCGACGCGGGACGGCGCGCCTCCTTGGCTGGCGGGGATCACCGGCCTCGAGCCGGTCCCCCCATCGACACTGACAGCCCTCATCACCAGCCTGATGATCGGGCTGGCGGGACCGACGGCGCCATCCGAAACGGAGGACGCCGCGGTGATGATCGACGCCATCCTGCTGATGGCGCGTCAGGTCTGGGATCGGCCGACCGCGACCGACGTGCCGGGCTGGGCCCAAGGCGATGCCGAGATGGTCGCGGCGGCGCGACTGGTGGATGCGAGGCTCCTGGATCCGGACCTCTGCGCCGAAACCCTGACCACGGCGCTGGGGCTGTCGCGCTCCAGCCTGTATCGCGCCTTCCGCCCGGTCGGCGGGGTGCAGGCCTATATTCGTCAGCGGCGGCTGGAGAATGCGCGCGATGTTCTGGCGGCGCGGGTCGGTCCCCACCCCACGGTCAGCGAGGTCGCCCACTCTCACGGGTTCGCCAGCGACTCCCACTTCAGCCGGGCCTTCCGCAAGACGTTCGGCTATCCTCCCGGCAGCAGCCGGGACTGACGTCAGGCGGCGTGCGCGTCCTGGCCTCGTCCGCGCAACCAGCTGAACACCAGGTCGTGGCGGATGGTCGATCCGCCCGTGTCGTTCGCCGACTGAGTGTCGACCCTCCGCCCTGTCATCTCGCCCGGCGCATGGCCGAAGCGTTCGCGATACAGTCGTCCGAAATGCGCCGCGCTGGCGAAGCCATGGCGATAGGCGACCTCGGCCACCGTCTGTCGGCGTGGGTCGCGACCGTTCAGGGCCGAACGGGCCTGATCCAGCCGCAGGTTCAACATATGGCGGCGCAGCCCGCCCGGCGCGAAGGCCCGGAACAAGGTGGTGCGCGACACGCCCGTGGCCTCGACGATGTCCTGAACCGTGAGGGTGGGATCGAGCAGCCGCACCTTCATATAGGCGGTCGCCCGATGACGGACCGTGGCGTGGACCGAGGCCGCCTGATCCGGCGTCGGCAGGCTGTGATGTCCGAGGGCCCGTTCAGCAATTAGCAGGGCCGCCTCGATCGCGGCGCCGCCTTCGTCGTGGCGCAGGGTCAAGGCGCCCTCGGACAGCAGGCAGAGATGGCTGCTCAGCAGACGGCCCAATGGATTCGACGGCAGGATGGTGGCGCCGTGGACGGCGCCGTCGCGCATCCACAGCGGCGCCGTTATGCGCGGCACCACCAGGTTCACCAGATCGATCGCGTGGGCGTGGGCGACCGAGGGACGCGACAGGTCGCGGAAATGGATCGAGCCTGCGGGCGCGTTTACGCTGGTCCCGTCGACCTCGCCGACCATCGGCGCGAACAGAACGAACAGACTGATCGCATCCAGCCCCGAGGCGCGGACCGTGCGGGGCGTGCGACGCAGGGTCTGGGCCACCGATCTTCCGCGCGCGATGGTGCCGTTTTCGAACAGGGCGCCGTAGGTGTGGCTGACGAAATTCGTCCGATCCGGCTCCGCGATCTCCTCGACCTCGTAGAGGTCGGCCATGCTGTGCCGATACATGTCATAGGCGTCCGGCTCGGACTGCGAAGATACATTCCACGCATACGATACTGGACGACTTCGCTCTTCGGCCCGCACTTCTGGACTCCCACCGGTCGTGGAGAAACGCATCTTTCCCTCGAAAGATCAACGATGTTCCCTACGCGAGCGCGGGTGCGGCGCTGTTGTGCGCCGCAATCGACAGAACAGTGTGCGCGGACGTTCAGCGACGGCATCGCACCAGAAAACAGCAAAAGCGGTCGCGCGCGTCACTTGCAAACCCGGACTGATATCGGCAGGTTCGGTTACGCAAGTTACGGAGAGAAGCATGACGGTCGTCCCGCTGCACCACAGGACTTCCGCCGGGTCGGCGCACCGACCGGCAATCAGTATTCGCGAGCTGGCGGCGCGGACCGGAACGACACTTCGGGCGCTTCGGCACTATGAGGACATCGGCCTGCTCACCGCCGGGCGCCGGTCATCCGGCGCCCGCTGCTACGACGCCGACCAGCGCCGGCGGGCCGCGCTGATCGCGCGCCTGCGCCGTCTGGGCATGCCGACGCCGGACATCCACGCCGCTCTCGCCGCCACCGATGGCGGCCAGGGCGTCGCCCGTTTCCTTGACGCCGAGATCGCCGCCGCCGCTGCTCGCATCCACGATTTGCGCAACGCCCTGATCGAACTGGAAGCTGACGGGCTGGAAGGGTTGGGCGCCGGGAGCTCAGCCTCCTCCGTCGCCACCACCGACCGGTCGGCGAGATTGCGTCATGCGCGCTGAAGGTCGCCTGTCCGGTCGCCATGTCCTGATCACGGGCGCCTCGTCCGGCATCGGCGAACATCTGGCCCGCATTGCTGCGCGTGAGGGAGCGAAGGTCACCGTCGCCGCGCGCCGCACCGACCGACTGGCTACTGTGGTTGAGGCCATTCGGGCCGACGGGGGTCACGCCTTCGCCGTGGCCATGGACGTCGCCGATGAAGCCAGCGTCATCGCCGGCGTGGCGGCCGCCGAGGCCGCGCTCGGCCCCCTGCACACCGCCTACGCCAATGCCGGGATCGGTCTGCCCGGGATGGCGCTGGACGCCCCGGTGGCCCAGTTCGACCAGATGTTCGCCGTCAATGTGCGCGGCGCCTTCCTGACCGCGCGTGAGGCGGCGCGGGCGTTCAGGGCCAATGGAGCCGCAGAGGCGGGCCGCGGGCGCGTCGTCCTGATCGCCTCCATCGGCGCCCAGCTGCAACTGCCGGGCCTGACCGGCTACTGCGCCTCCAAGGCGGCGGTCGTGTCGCTGGCCAAGGGGCTGGCCCGCGAGTGGGCGCGCGAGGGGATCAATGTGAATGCAGTCTGCCCGGGCTATCTGGAGACCGAGATGAACTCCGACTGGTTCTCCAGCCCCGGTGGCGAAAAGCAGATCAGGGGTTTTCCGCGCCGTCGACTGATGCCCGGCGACGGGCTGGACCCGACACTGGTTCTGCTGGGCTCCGACGAGGCCGCGCCGATCACCGGCGGGGTCTTCGTCATCGATGACGGCCAGTCCCTTTGAGTGGGGCTCCTGTGAACGTGGGCGCCGGCGTGCGCGCGGGGTTCGAGTTGAACGCGGCGGCGCTGGAAGACTGGATGCGGGCGCGGCTGGACCTGTCCGGGGCTCCACTGGAGATCCGCCAGTTTTCGGGCGGCCAGTCCAATCCGACCTATAGCGTCCGGAACGGTGACCAGGCGTTCGTCCTGCGCCGCAAACCCCCGGGGGCCCTGCTGAAAGGCGCGCACGACGTGCTGCGGGAGGCGCGGGTCATGGGCGCGCTGGGCGAGGCGGGCTTCCCTGTCCCGCGCATCCTCGGCGTCTGCGAAGATCCGTCTGTCATCGGCACGGCCTTCTATCTCATGGCCCACGTCGAGGGGCGCATCGTCTGGGACCCAGCCACGGACATCAACGACCCCGCTGAACGCGCGGCCACCTTCAACGCGATGAACGCCACACTGGCCGGATTGCATAGCCTCGACATCGAGGCCCTGGGCCTCGGCGATTACGGCCGCCCGGGCGGGTTCGTCACGCGCCAGACCGCGCTGTGGACCCGCCAGTATCAAGACGACGCCGACGCCGGGCGCGACGTCAATATGGACCGGCTGGCCGACTGGCTGCCGACGCGGGACCTGCCGGATGAGACCTCGATCATCCACGGCGACTTCCGCATCGACAACCTGATCCTGCATCCCGACCAGCCCCGGGTCTCGGCGGTGATCGACTGGGAGCTGTCGACCCTCGGCCATCCGCTGGCGGACTTCGCCTATCACCTGATGATGTATCGCATGCCGGTGCACCTGGGCGGACTGGCGGGGCGCGACCTGCGGACCTTGGGCATCCCGGCCGAAGCGGACTATGTCGCCGCCTATGCGGAGCGGACCGGGCGGAGCGCCCTGCCCGATCTCGACGTCTTCGTGGCCTTCAACATGTTCCGCTTCGCCGCCATCATCCACGGTATCCGGGGCCGGGTGATCCGCGGCAACGCCGTCTCGCCCAAGGCCCGCAAGCGCGCCGACGAGTTTCCCGAACTGGCCCGGCTGGCGTGGGAACAGGCGGTCAGGGCCGGCGCCTAGGGCGCGATCACGCCCTCGCCCCCCGCATACAGCCGCGCCAGATCCCCGGCGCGCCGGCGCAGGACCATGGCCCGGTTGATCGAGCCCTTGTCCGACACCTCATGCCCTTCGACGTCCGGCGGCGAGTCCAGGAACAACAGGCCGGCCAGCCGCTCGCTCTGGCCGGTGTGGCTGGCGTTGTAGCGGCGCAAGCCCTCGACCACGGCAGGGTGAAGCGCAGCCGTGTCGCCCAGCCGTCGCACCGCCTCAGGATCGGCCCAGGCCAGCACCCGCAGGTCCGACCGCCCCTCGCCGCAGATCACCACATCGCGGAACAGACCCGGCAGGGTCTCCAGCAGATCGGCCCGCAGACGGCCTGCGCCCACGAAGGTGCCGTTGGCCAGCTTGAACTGCTCCACCCGCCGTCCGGCGAAGAACAGACCCAGCAGCGGCTCTTCCGGATCATGGAAGTCGGCCAGATCATCCATGCGCAGGAAGCCGTCCTCATCGAATGCTTCTGCGGTGCGCGCATCATCGCCGAAATAGCCGGGGGTCACGCTGGCCGCCTTGACCCGCACCTCATAGGCGCCGTCGGCGGGCACCAGCTTCAGCGCCGCGCCGGGCACCGGCAGGCCGATGCCCACCCGGGTGCTCTCCCACCAGGTGTAGCTGATCGCCGAGCCCGTTTCGGTCGAGCCGTAGCCGGACACGAACATGAACCTCTGCCCCGTCGTCTCCACCGCCAGCCTTTGCAGGCGGTCGTGCAGGGGCTGGGGCAGTCCCGCCCCGCCGAACAGCATGACCCGAAGCTCGCCAAAGAAGGTTCGGCGCAGATCCTCATCCGCCTCCAGCGCATCGGCCAGCATGGCGTAGCCGCTCGGCATGGTGCCGTAGAAGCGGACCGGAACCTCCTTCAGGTTCCGCAGGGTGGCGGCGAAGCCGGACGCCGTCGGCCGGCCATCATCGATATGCAGCGTTCCGCCCAGCCAGGTGATGTTGGTCAGCAGGGACGAGCCCGCGATATGGCTCCACGGCAACCAGTCCAGCATGGTCCCGCCCCAGTCAAAGGCGTCGCCCATGGCCTGCGCACCGCTGGCGGTGTTGCCGGTCATCATGGCCTGGGTGTGGATCACCGCCTTGGGCCGTCCGGTCGAACCGGAGGTCAGCAGGTAGCGCGCGGGCGCCGTGGGATCGAGCGTCTCTACCACCCGTCCGATCCCCTTCACGTCCGGCGCCGACAGCACTTCGGTCATCGCGACCGTTCCGGCCGGAAAGGCGTCAGCCTCCGCGCTGACGATGACGGCGTCTGGCGGGGCGACAGCTTCGGCGGCGCGGGCGAAGTCGGCGGTCTCGGCGAAGATCACCGCCGGCTTCACCAGCTCGACCACATGGCGCAGCCGCTCGAAATCGGTGCTCAGCAGCGCATAGTTCACGCTGACCGAACAGATCGGCACACCCGCCGCCATCGCGCCGAACATCCACAGGGCATGGGCCGGCGTGTTGCCCGACAGGACCAGGATCGAACGGTCGCCCTGAACGCCCCGCGTCTTCAGCCACGCCGCCACCGCCGACACGTTCCGGCGGGCCTCGCCATAGGTCAGCCGGCGCCAGGTCCCGCCGTCGCGCTCTGCGATCCAGGTCTTGTCCGCCTGAGTGTCGCCCAACCGCCAGAAGCGGCGCATCAGGTTCTGCTCATACGGCGCCAGCGGCGCCCTTGCGGAAAGGATCAGGGTCCCGTCGTCCCGCCGCTCGATGTCCAGCCCCACGTCACCGAAGCGAATGGGCCGGCATGGCGCCTGATGAAAGTCCTTGACCGTATCCCGCACGCTGTCCTCCCAGACCGTCCGGTTCTCCGGATCTCGCGCTTACCCTACCCCTGACGACTAACTTGCAAAACAGGATTTATCGACCAAATCCGCAGGTTCACACGCAGGCCTGCGATTCAGCTTACACAGGTGCTAGAACGGTCCGGGGCAGGATAGAAACGAGGGCTCGTGGACCAGATTTCCACACGCGATCTGATTATGGGCAACCCGGTCGCGCGCGCGTTCGCGGTGACCGGCGACGCCTGGACCCAGCTGATTCTGCGCGAGGCCTTCTACGGCGCACGGCGCTTCTCCCAGTGGCGAGACCGGCTCGGCATGCCGCGCAGCGTCCTGACCGACCGCCTCAATCGTCTGGTGACAGCGGGCCTGTTCGAACAGCGTCCGGCCAAGGATTCACCGACCCGCATGGAATATCGCCTGACCGAGATGGGCCTCGACATGTTCGGGGTCGCGGTCATGCAGGGACAGTGGGAGCGCAAATGGGCGCGCTCGCCGCTGCAGGAACGCTATGCGCTGGCCTTCTACGACCGGCATTCCGGCGAGGTCGTCACCCCCGCCATCTTCGACCACGAACTCGGCCAGCCCATCGATCCGCACTTCATCCGGGGCGAGGCGGGCGAAGGTCTGGTCCCGATCGCCCCCCCGACCTCACGCCGCCGCCGGACCCAGCCGGTCGAGACCGACCGCGCCATCATCGACCGCTCGACCGACATCATGGGCGACTACTGGAGCTGGGCCGTGCTGGCCGCCGCGTTCTTCCGCCTGCGCCGGTTCGATGAGTTTCACGAGGCCCTGGGCGTCGCCACCAACATCCTCGCCGACCGCCTGAACCGAATGGTCCTGCACGGCGTGCTGGAGAAAAAGCTCTACCAGACGGCGCCGCCCCGGTTCGAATATCGGCTGACGCAGGCCGGGCTCGATCTGTTCCCGATGATCATGGCGATGCACGGCTGGGCCGAGCGCTGGCTGTGCCCGGACGGGCCGCCGCTGAAGCTGATCGACACCCGCACCGGAGAGGCGATCCACCCGGTCGTCTGCGATCTGGCCACGGGGCGGCTGCTGGACCCGCGCGATATTCGCTGGGAAGTCGAGGCGGCGGCGCCGGAAGGCTCCGGCGCCGCCTGACCTCCCGAGACGTCAGAAGCTCTGGCTTAGCGCCAGGCCGAACGATCGCGGCGCCCCGAAGACGCTGAAGCCCACACCGACGTTCTTGATGATGTGGCTCTGGTACTCGGTGTCTGTCAGGTTCTTGCCATAGACCGACACCTTCAGGCCCGTGGGCGATTCCCATGAGGCGAAGGCGCTGACCAGCTCATGCGCCGGCGACAGGACTTCAGGATTGTTCGACGGATCGAAATAGAAGTCGTCCGTCCACTGATAGTCAGCGCGCGTCGCCAGCGTGCCGCCGAACACGCTCCATTCGCCATCGACATACAGGGTGTACTGGCTGTCCGGCGAGCGTGGCAGGGTGTTGCCGTTGTAGGGCAGGACCAGCGCACCCGAGACGGCGTTGGACGTGAATTTCGCATCCAGGCTGGTGTAGGAGGCCCCGACGGTCAGGTTGTTGGTCACCGCCAGCGCGGTCTCGATTTCGAAGCCCTCGACCTGGGCCTGCGCATTGGAGGTGACCAGCGCCAGCCCCAGCAGCTCATAGACCTGCAGGTCCTGATACTCGAGCTTGAAGGCCGCCGCATTGAACCGCAGCCGGCCCATCAGCGTCGATTTCACCCCGATCTCGTAGTTGTCCAGCAGCTCGGACGCCAACGGCGTCAGGGCCTGCGCCCCGGACTGGGCCGTCGACGGGAAGGCCCCCGCCTTGTACCCCCGGTCATAGCTTGCATAGAAGCGGACGTTGTCGATCGGCTCGACCGCCAGCGCGATTTTCCAGCTGGGTTCGCTGAAGCTCTCGTCGCCCCGCACATTATAGGGCGCGCCGCCCGGCCCGAGCGGGATGCCCGGAGGCGGATTGGCCCCGCCCTCATTGTCGATCGCGACCTGGTGGATCTCACGATAGTCGTAGGTCCAGCGAGCGCCGAGCGTCAGCTCCCAGATGTCGGCGAACGGGATGTTGGCCTGACCGAAGACCGCGAAGCTGCGGTTCATGGCGTCCTGGACGAAGGTCGTGTCACCGCCGAACGAGGGCGGCGCGATCGGGAGGGCGGCGCGCACGATGAAACGCTCCGAGCGGTCGATCTCCTCCTGGAAAACATAGGCGCCGGCGACCCAGTTGATCTCCGACTCCGGCTTGGAGACCAGCCGGAATTCCTGGCTGAATTGCGTGGCCGCTTCCTCCGCGCGGTCATCGACGTCCAACGGGAAGGCCGGGAAGGGCAGGCCGCCCAGATTGTCCCGCCACGAATAGTCGTTGCTGCGGAACGAAGTCAGGGAGACGAAGTCAAAAGCTCCGCCCGAATACTCGGCCCGGCCGGTCAGCCCATAGTTGGTGCGGTCCTGATAATTGTCCGGCGACGAAAAGCTCTGGCGACGGTCCAGACCCGTTCGCAGGCTGTTGATCAGGGTCACGAAGGCCGGGGCCGTCCCCGACGCCGTCACCGGAATGCGGGCGTGCCCGTCCATGTCGTCTTTGGAATAGTCGCCGCTGACCAGGAAGCTCCAGTCGCCCGCATCTTTCAGGACCGACAGGCGCGCGCCCCAGGATGTGCCGCCCTCCAGACCCTCGCCGGTCGGGACATTCTCGGCGTAGCCGTCATTGGTGGTGTAGCGGGCCGCGAAGCGCAGGGCTGCGGCGTCGCCCAGCTGGCGGTTCACGATCCCTTCCAGCCCGTACTCGTTGAAGCTGCCGATGCGCGCGGTGATGCTGCCCGAGTCCTCGAACACCGGACGGCGGGTGTAGATGTTCAGCGCCCCGCCCGAGGCGTTGCGGCCGTACAGCGTGCCCTGCGGCCCGCGCAGCACCTCGACCCGCTGGATGTCGAGGAAGGCCAGGGCGCTGGCGCCCGCCCGGCCGATGGAGACCTCGTCGATTGAGAAGCCGATCGACGGATCGCTGGCCGCCGAGTCGCTCGAGGTGCCGACCCCGCGGATATAGAGCTGCGGCTCGCCGATATTGAACTGGGTCAGGGTCACGCCCGGCGCCTTGGCCGCGATGTCCTGAATGCCGGTCGCCGCCGTCCGCTCCAGTGTCTCGGCATTGAAGGCGGTGATGGCGATCGGCACGTCCTGCAGGCTCTGCTCGCGCCGCTGGGCCGTGACGATCACATCGTCCAGCGCGGCCGCCTGCGGGTCCTGCGCCTGCTGCGCGAAGGCCGGTGTGGACAAGGCCGCGCCCACGATCAGCGCAGCGACGGACGCAGTTGTAGCGTGTGCAAACTTCATCAGCGTTTCCCTCCCCAGGGCAGCGGCTTCCCGTTGATCGGAAGCTCGACAGGAAGAGTAGCTTGCGCCAACGGACCAAGTTTGCAAGTCTTTTTACGCAAGCATGGAGGAGTCGATGGAACAACGGTCATTGAAAGACCGGGTCATCGTGGTCACCGGGGCGGGGCGTGGGCTGGGGCTGGCCTATGCGCTGGACCTCGCGGCCCGGGGCGCGAAAGTGGTCGTGAACACTCGACCGCGCGCCTCCGGCCAGCCGGCCTCCGCAGAGGGTGTCGTCGAGCGCATCCGGGCCGCAGGCGGGGAAGCCGTCGCCTGCCCTCTCGCGGTCGAACAGGACGATGCCGGCGACCGTCTGCTGGATGCCGCCCTGACCGCCTTCGGCCGTCTCGACGGGCTCGTGAACAACGCCGGAGCGCCTGAGGCGAAGAGCCTGCACAAACAGACCCTGGCCGAGCTCCGGGCCGTGTTCGATATCAACTTCTTCGGCACGGTCAGCGCCACCCTGCCGATCTATCGTCACATGCGCGGGCAGGGCGCGGGCCGGATCGTCATCACCACCTCGGCGGCAGGTCTGCACGGGGTGCACGGCATGGCCGCCTATTCCTCATCAAAGGCTGCCTTGATCGGCCTGATGCGGGTGATGGCGCTGGAGGGAATTTCGAGGGGCGTGCGCACCAATGCGATCGCGCCCTACGCCCTGACCGGCATGACTGAGGCCTATGTCACCGACGAGGTGGGCTCGGCCATGCCGCCCGAGTACGTCGCCCCGATCGTCAGTTGGCTGATGACCGAAGGCTGTCCCCTGAACGGTGAAACGCTAGTCGCGGGCGCCGGCAAGGTGCGTCGAGCGGTGCGGATCGAGGGGCCGGGCGTGCAGTTCGAGCCGCCGGGCGAAGTGTCCCCCGACGACCTGACCGCGGCCCTGGGACCCTTGATGTCGCTGAAGGACTGGACCCTGCCGACCGACGGAAACGCGGCTTTCGACGCCTTCCTGAAAGCCAGCCCGGCGACCGCCGTGCGACTTTCGTGACTTTCACAAACGGACCATTCAGAGCAGATTGCTTTTCAAGACCCAAGGAGCCGAACCATGGCCGATGACGCGACCACGGCGCGCCGGATCGAGACCGGCGAACTGACGCCGCTGAACCAATTGAACCCCTACATCCAGGGCCTGTACGAGCCGGTGGCGCGCGAAACGACGGCGCTCGACCTGCCCGTCATCGGCGAAATTCCCAAGGACCTGTACGGCGCCTTCGTGCGCAACGGCCCCAATCCGGCCCAGGCGCCGTCCGGCCTGCACCACTGGTTCGACGGCGACGGCATGGTCCACGCCGTCCATTTCGAGAACGGCAAGGCCGAGTATCGCAATCGCTACGTCGGCACCGACGACTATCGCGCCGAACAGGCCGGACTGGATATCGGCGCCGGCGGCGTGCTGGCCGCCTCGGCCCGGACGCGCCCGGACTCGACCCGCAGCGACCTCGTCTACAAGGACACGGCCAACACCGATCTGGTGTTCCACAACGGCTCGCTGATGGCCTTGTGGTACATCTCGGGCAAGCCGGTGCGGGTCGATGCGCGCACGCTGGAAACCCTCGGCAACGAGACCTTCAACGGCGCCCTGCCGCGCCACGTCTCGGCTCACGGCAAGGTCGATCCCAAGACCGGCGAGTTCTGCTTCTTCGACTATTCGCTCTACGAGCCGTGGATGACGTTCGGCGTCGTCGACGCCAACAACACCCTGACCAATTTCCAGAAGGTCGACCTGCCCGGACCGCGCCTGCCGCACGACATGGGCCTGACCGAAAACTACATCATCCTGCACGACCTGCCGGTGGTCTTCACCGAGGCCGGACTGCGCAACTCGATGTGGCAGATCAAGGTCGCCGACCAGCCCGCCCGCTTCGGCGTCGTGCCCAAGACCGGGACCGGCGATCAGGTCCGCTGGTTCGAAACCGACACCTGCTACATCTACCACGTCATCAACGCCTGGGAGGACGGCGACGAGGTCGTCATGACCGCCTGCATGATGACGCCGAACGGCTATCCGCCCAACCCGGCCTATGGTCCCTACGCCTCGATGGTCAACGTGCTGGCGCTCAACGCCGTGCCGGTCGAGTGGCGCATGAACATGGTCACCGGCGTTGTGAAGAAGCGCCGGCTCGACGACCGCATCGGCGAGTTTCCGGTGGTCAACCTCGACTACACGGGTCGCAAGACCGACTGGTCCTACCATGTCGCCATGGGCAGGGAGGAGCTGCAGCGCTTCTCGGGCATCATCAAATACGACCTGCGCACCGGCGCTTCGAAGACGCACGAGTTCGCCGCCGGCGTCGGGGGCTCCGAACCCGCTTTCGCTCCGCGGGTCGGCGCGATCGACGAGGACGACGGCTATGTCATCGTCTTCACCACCGACGAGGCGACCGGCAAATCGGAGGTGCAGGTGCTGGCCGCCAAGGATGTCGAGGCCGGCCCCATCGCTCGCATCCCACTGCCCGCCCGCGTCCCCGCCGGCTTCCACGGCACATGGGCGCCGGGCGCACAGATCCGCGCCCAAGCCGCCGCCTGAAGGACTTCAGTATGACCGCCTACATCGTGGACGCCGTCCGCACGCCCCGCGCCAAGGCCCGCCCCGACGGCGGCCTCGCCTCCCTGAAGCCGCATGAACTGGTCGCGGGCCTCATCGACGCGCTGGACCAGCGCAACGGCGGCGCGGCGCACAAGGTGGACGCCCTGATCCTGGGCGCCGTGGGACAGGTCGGGGCCCAGGGCGCCAATGTCGCCCTCGTCACCAAGATGCACGCCGGACTGCCGGACGAGGCCTATGCCTTCAGCCTGAACAACTATTGCGTCTCGGGCCTGACCGCGATCGGGCAGGCGGCCAATATGATCGCCGCAGGGGATGCCAAAACCGCTCTGGCGGGCGGGGTCGAGATGATGAGCCGCGTCCCCTTCATGGGCGACAAAGCCGACTACTATGAGGACGCCAGCTTCCCGCCGCGCACCCGCTACATCCCGGTGGTCGTCGCCGCCGACCGGCTGGCCGAGGACATCGGCGTCTCGCGTCAGGAGATGGACGAGGCCGCCCTTCGCTCGCAACAGCGCACCGCCGCCGCCGAAGGAACCGCCCTGGTCAAGTCGCGCATCCCGCTGAACGGCCTCGATCGTGAAGAGCCCGCCCGCGCCTCGACCACCGCCGAAAGTCTGGCGGCCATGGATGCCGCCTTCGCGCCGCTGGGCCTGCAATATGCCGAGGCGCTGAACGGCCGGAAGATCGACCACCGCCACACCGTCGCCCATGCCCCGCCCATGTGCGACGGCGCCGGGCTGGCGCTGGTCAGCGCCGTCGCCGACGGCGCGCGGGCGAAGATCGTCGCCTATGCCGAGGCCGGGGGCGATCCCGAGGCCTCGCTGACCGCCGGTTTCACCGCCATGGACCGGGCCTTGGCCAAAGCCGGACTGACGCTCGCCGACATGGACCGGATCGAGTTCATGGAAGCCTTCGCCGTCACGATCGTGAAATTCCTGCGTGAGCGGGACGTGGACGTGGACCGGGTTAATGTCGGCGGCGGCCACATGGCCAAGGGCCATCCGATGGGCGCCACCGGGGCCATCCTGCTGTCCTCCCTGCTGGATGCACTGGACGCGGCAGAGGGCCGTTACGGCCTCGTCGTCGCGGCGGGCGCCCAAGGCGTCGGCGCGGCCATGATCGTCGAACGGATAGGCTGATCATGGACGGGGGCGAACTGGATCGTCATACCGAACTGATCGCGCGCCACGCCCCGACGCTGGACGCCGCTATCGAGGCCGTGCGCACGCGAAAGGCCTGGAGCCCGTTCAGCGATTCGCCCTCGACGAGGATCCACGGACCCGACAAGCCGGGCGCGGGCAAGGCCGCCTTCGAGGCGCGGCTGGGCACGACCTTCGACCTGAACCAACCCGGCCAGACCGGCGCCACGGTCGGTGAAGAAGTCTCGCCCTTCACGCAACAACCGCTGAACATCCGCTATCCGGTCAGCGACCCCGACGCGCTGGTCGCCTCGGCCATGTCCGCCATGGCCCAGTGGCGCGAGACCGATTTCGAGCTTCGCCTCGCCCTCTGCCTCGAGATGGCGCAGCGCCTCTACGAGCGCAATTTCGAGATGGCCCACGCGGTCATGCATGTGGCGGGTCAGAGCTATACCCAGGCCTTCAGCGGCTCGGGGCCCAACGCGCTGGATCGTGGCGTCGAGGCGCTGGCCTATGCCGCCAAGGCCATGCGCGACGTGACGCCCCGCGCCGAATATCACCGCCCCTTCGGCGCCGATCAAGTGGCGCTTGAGAAGACCTACACCCTCGTTCCACGCGGCGTCGGCCTCGTCATCTGCTGCGCCTCCTTCCCGACCTGGAACGCCTGGCCCGCCGTCTTCGCCGACCTCGCCACCGGCAACCCCGTCATCGTCAAGCCGCACCCCATCGCCGTCCTGCCCATGGCTATCGGCGTCGAGACCTGCCGTCAGGTGCTGGCCGAGTTCGGTTTCGATCCGAACCTCGTCACCCTGGCCGTGGACACGCTCGCCGAGCCGATCGCGGGCCACTTCGTGGATCACCCCGACGTCCGGATCATCGACTTCACCGGCAGCCCTCGCTACGGCGGCCATCTTGAACGCACAGTGACCGGCAAGCTGCTGTTCACCGAGACGGCCGGGGTCAACACCGTCGTCATCGACAGCGTCGCGGACGTGGGCGCCGTCGCCCGCGCCATCGCTCGCTCATCCAGCCTGTTCTCGGCCCAGATGTGCACCAGCCCGCAGGTCGTCTACATCGCGCCTGACCTGTTCGAGGCGATGTCCACGGCCATCGTGGACCAGATCGACGCCCTCACCGCCGACCCGACCCAGGCCGCGGGGATCATGGGCGCCATTCAGGGGCAGGTCAGCCTCGATGTGGTGGCCGAGGCCCGCCTCGCCGCTGATGCCACCCCGGGCGCCCGCGTGCTGCGCGAGGCGGCGCCCTATGCCCATCCCGACTTCCCCGACGCCCGCACCCTGACCCCGCTGGTCATCGCCATAGAGGAGGCGAGCAGCCCGGACATCTATGCCGAGGAGCGGTTCGGTCCGGTGCTCTTCCTCGTCTCCCGTCCCGCCGACGAAGCGGTGATGGAGGCGACCTGGCTGGCGAAGACCTGCGGCTCGATCAGTTCATATCTCTACTCGACCGACGAAGCCTTCATCGACCGGGCGACCCCCGCGTACGAGGCGGCCGGGGCCAATCTGTCGATCAATCTGACCGGCGCGATGTGGATCAATTTCGCCGCCGCCTACAGCGACTATCACGTCACCGGCCTGAACCCGGCGGGCAACGCCTGCCTCGCCGACCTGGCCTTCGTCACCTCGCGCTTTCGCATCGTCCAGCGACGGCGGCCGATCGCGTGAGCACCGATGTCTTCATCGCCGGCGTCTCCATGACCGCCTTCGGCAAACGACCGGACGACAGCGTGAAATCGCTGACCGCCGAGGCCGTGACCGCCGCCCTGTCCGACGCGGGCGCGACCGTGGCCGAGATCGAGGCCGCATGGTTCGCCAACACCCGCCAGCCCATGCTGGAGGGCCAGAACACCGTGCGCGGCCAGATCGCGCTGCGCCCGCTCGGCCTGACCGGCATCCCCGTCGTCAATGTCGAGAACGCCTGCGCCTCCGGCTCCACCGCACTGCTGCAGGCCATCCACTGGCTGCGCGCCGGGGCGGGCGATATCGCGCTCGTCGTCGGGGCCGAAAAGATGGTCTTCCCGGACCGGCCGGATCGCGTCGCCGCGGCCTTCGCCGGCGGAACCGACATCCACGACCGCGAGGGCGTGCTGGCCTATATCCGCGCCATGGGCGGCGAGGCCCCGTCGGACGGCCGCAGCCTGTTCATGGACCTCTATGCCGCCCAGGCCCGCGCCCACATGGCCCGCTTCGGCTCGACCCAACTCGACCTCGCCCGCCTAGCCGCCAAGAACCACACCGCCGCCGAACACAATCCCCGCAGCCAGTACCGCACCCCGATGACCGTCGAGCAGGTGTTGGCCGACAAGCCCATCGTCTTCCCCTTCACCCGCGCCATGTGCGCTCCGGTCAGCGACGGGGCCGCCGCGGTCGTCGTCTGCTCGCAGAGGGGTTTGCAACGGCTGACGAGCGAAACCCGCGCCATCCGTATCCGGGGCTGTGCGCTGGTCAGCGCCGGGGCCCGCGACGCCCGAGACTTCGACAACCATATCGGCCGGCGCGCTGCGGCCCAGGCCTACGAACAGGCCGGGATCAGCCCCGCCGACGTCGATCTCGCTGAGGTCCACGACGCCACCAGCTATGCCGAGCTTCAGCAGATCGAGAACCTCGGCCTCGCCGAGCCCGGATCGGTCGGCGCGCGCACGGCAGGCGGGGACTTCGCCCTCGGGGGCGCCACGCCCGTAAACCCCTCCGGCGGTCTGGTGGCCAAGGGCCACCCGGTCGGCGCCACGGGCCTGGCCCAGCTGTTCGAACTGACGATCCAGCTGCGCGGCGAGGCCGGTCCGCGTCAGGTCGCCCGCGCCCGTATCGCCGTGGCCGAGAACGGCGGCGGCTTCCTCGGCGTCGAAGAGGCGGCCACCGTGGTCACCGTTCTGGAAGGCTGGGCCGCATGACCCATCCGATCCGCGCCCTCTACGACAACCTGCCCGCCAAGGCTGAACGCCCCGCCCTGTTCGACGGCGCGACCACCCTGACTCACGCCGCACTGATCACCCTGGTCGAGCGCGCCGCCGCCGACCTGACCGCGCGCGGGATCCGGCCGGGCGACCGCATCGGCCTGTGCGCCGCCAATGGCTGGCGTCATGTCGTCGCCTACCTCGCCATCCTGCGCGCCAACGCGGTGTGGATGCCGCTGAACCCACGCAACGGCGCTGCCCTGAACGGCCAGTTCCAGAACCGCGCCGCGCCGGTCCTGACCCTGCACGACGCCGCCTCCGCCGCCTTGATGGGCGCAACCGCCGAGCCGGTATTGCTGGAAGACTGGCTGGCCGAGCTGGCCGACGCCGCCCCGCCCGCCATCCTCGACGACGCAAGCGCCCCCTTCGCCCTGAAATTCACCGGCGGATCCACCGGCGTGCCCAAGGGGGTGATCCAGTCCCAAGCCAGCGGTGTGGCCGCCCTGCGCTCGCTTCAGGCCTTCTACGAGTTCACCGCCGATGATGTGAACCTGACCGTCGCGCCCCTCACCCACGGCTCGTCCCACTACCTCCTGCCGGTGCTGGCGTCCGGCGGGGCCCACGTCCTGCTGGCCGCGCCCGATCGCGCCGCCATTCTTGATGAGCTCAAGAGCCGGATCACCGTCGTCTTCATGCCTCCCACCCTGATCGCCCTGCTGATGGGCGAGGCGGACTTCGGCCCCGACGCCTTCCCGGCCCTGCGCCACCTGACCTACTCCGCCGCGCCGATGTCGCCGTCCCGGATCGCCCAGGCGCTGTGTCGCTTCGGGCCGGTGCTTTCTACTCTCTACGGCCAGACCGAAGCGCCCATGGCCATCACCGGCCAGAGCCCCGCCGACATGGCCGATCTCGAGCTCCGCGCCTCCGTCGGCCGCCCCTTCCCCGGCACGCCCGTCGCCGTCCTGACCCGCGACGGCCGGGTCCTGACCGAAGGCGAGGGCGAGGTGATCGTCGGCGGCGACCTGGCCCGCACCGAATACCTCGACGCCCCGGAGCTGACGGCCGCGACCCGGCACGAGGGCTGGCTCAAGACCGGCGACATCGGCCGCCTTGAGCCGGACGGCCGGCTGACCCTGATCGGCCGGTCGAAAGAGCTGATCATTACCGGCGGCTACAATGTCTATCCCGGCGAGGTCGAGGCCGCGCTGAACGCCCACCCCGCCGTGCGCGAGGCCTGCGCCTTCGGCCTGCCCGACGACGTGTGGGGCGAGCGGCTGGAGGCGGCCGTGGCCGTCGACGCCCGCTTCGTCGACGACGCCGCCATCCGCGCCTTCGTGCGCGAGGCCATCGGCCCCGTCCGCACGCCCAAGCGCCTGCACCTCATGCCCGCCCTGCCGCGCAATCCTGTCGGCAAGGTGGTGCGCGGCGAGGTCCGCCGCCTGCTCTATCCCGACGCCAACCCCGCCGTGGAGGTCCGCCCATGATCGTCATTCCCGAGCACCGCATCCGCGAGATGAAGGCCAGGGGCTGGTGGGGCGACGTCACCCTGGACGACCTCTTCCTCAAGCATGTGAAGGCCCACCCGGACACGGAGGCCCTGGTCGATCCGTTCAACGCGCCCGATATCGTCGGCGGAACCGCCGAACGCCTGACCTGGCGTCAGACGGCCGACGCGGTCGACCGGCTGGCGGCGGTCCTGACCGCCCACGGCATCCGCAAGGACGATGTGGTCGTGGTCCAGCTGCCCAACATCGCCGAACTGTCCATCAGCTACCTGGCCTGCCTGCGCCTGGGCATCATCGTCAGCCCCGCCCCGGTCCAGTACCGCGAGCACGAGCTGGGCTACATCATCGGCAAGACCGACGCCGTCGCCGCCATCACCAACGACCGCATCGGCAAGCAGAAGCATGGCGAGATGATCGTCGGGCTGAAAGCCACCTGCCCGACCCTGAAGACCGTCTTCGTCCTGGGCGAGACCTGCCCCGCCGGCGGCCTCGACCTCGAGCCCCTGATGGACCGCGTCACCCCCGCCCAGCACAGGGCGGCCCGGAAGGCGGCGAAGGCGGCCCGGATCACCGCCGACGACATCGTCACCATCTGCTGGACCTCCGGCACCGAAGCCCAGCCCAAGGGCGTGCCGCGCAGCCACAACGAGTGGATCATCATGGGCCACGGCGTCATCGACGCCGCCGACCTGGCCCCGGGCGCCAGCCTGCTGAACCCGTTCCCGATGGTGAACATGGGCGGCATCTCGACCGCCTTCATCGGCTGGTTGCTGCTGGGCGGGGTGTTGATCCAGCACCACCCGTTCGACCTGCAGGTGCTGCTGAAACAGATGCGCGACGAGAAGATCGACTACACCGTCGCCCCGCCCGCCGTGCTCAACCTGCTGCTCCAGAACGAGGCCCTGCTGGAAGGCATCGACTTCAAGCGGCTGAAGTCCATCGGCTCGGGCTCGGCCCCCCTGTCAGAATGGATGGTGCAGACCTTCCACGAGAAATACGGCGTCCAGATCGTCAACTATTTCGGCTCCAACGAGGGCGCATCCTTCCCGTCCGCACTGAAGGACCTGCCCGAAGCCGCCGATCGCGCCAGCCTGTTCCCCCGCCTCGGCGAGGGCTTCACATGGGCCTGCGTCCTGCACGACCGCATCTTCACCCGACTGGTCGATCCCGAGACGGATCAGGAGATCACGACCGCCGGCCATCCCGGCGAGTTGCGGGTCAAGGGTGCGACCATCTTCTCCGGCTACTGGCGCGCGCCCGAGGTCAACGCCCGCGCCTTCGACGAGGATGGCTGGTTCCGCACCGGCGACCTTTTCGAACTTGCGGGGGACCGGCTCCAGTACCTGAAATTCGTCGGACGGCTGAAGGACATCATCATCCGCGGCGGCATGAACATCTCGTCCGAAGAGATCGAGAATCATCTCGTCGCCCACCCGGCCATCGCCGAGGCCGCCGTCGTCGGCGCGCCCGACCCCAATCTGGGCGAGCGCCTCGCGGCCTTCGTCGTCTTCCGTCCCGGCCAGAGCGCGAGCATGGCCGAGATCAACGCCTTCCTGACCGCCGATCGCCACATCGCCGTCTACAAGCAGATCGAACGCCTCGACGTGATCGAGGCTCTTCCCCGTAACCCCGTCGGCAAGATCCTGAAGCGGGATCTGCGCCACAGCGTCGCTATCGAGACCCAATCCGCATGACCTCCCCCTTCGACACCCTGCGCCTGCCCGTGTTCGCGGCGCCCATGTTCCTGATCAGCGGGCCGGAACTGGTCATCGCCGCCTGCAAGGCCGGCATCGGCGGCGCCTTCCCGACGCCCAACTGCCGCACCGTCGAGGACCTTGATGCGTGGATGGGCACGATCACCGACGCATTGAAGCCGGGCGACGCGCCGTGGATCGCCAATATGATCACCCACTCGACCAACGCCCGCCTGCCCGAGGACCTGCGCCTGATCGCGGAGTACAAGCCGCCGGTGGTCATCACCGCCCTGGGGTCGCCCCGGCCGGTGATGGAGACGGTCAAAAGCTACGGCGGCCTGGTCTTCGCCGACGTCGTCTCGATGAAGCTGGCGAAGAAGGCCGCCGAGGCCGGGGTCGACGGTCTGGCCTGCGTCAGCGCCGGCGCCGGCGGTCACACCGGCCACCTGTCGCCGTTCGCCTTCATCCACGCGGTCCGGGACTTCTTCGACGGCTATATCGCCGTCGGCGGCGGCGTCGGAAACGGCGCGGGCGTGGCCGGGGCCGTCGCGGCCGGGGCCGACTTCGTCTACATGGGCACCCGCTTCCTGGCCGCCGAAGAGAGCATGGCTCAGCCGGAGTACAAGCAGATGGTCGTTGACTCCGGTCCCGACGACCTGGTCGTCTCCGCCTCCGTCACAGGCACCCCGGCCTCCTGGCTGAGGGCCAGCCTGATCGCCGCCGGTCAGGACCCCGACGACCTCGGCGCCGCCCCGGATCGCAACTACACCTCCGGCGGCTCGACCAAGCGTTGGCGCGACATCTGGGCCGCCGGCCAAGGGCTGGAGGCCGTCCGCGCCGTCGAACCCGTGTCGAAGATCGTGGACCAGCTTTCGGGCGAATACGACGCCGCCATCGCCCGCTTCCAGGCGTTGACCGGAGGACGGACCGCACGAGGCGCGGCGGCGTGACCCCCGTCGCACCCGACCCCATCGCGCCCGTCGACTTCGATCTCGACCCGACCGCGTCCGGCCTCGAACTTCTGCGCCGCTGGGCGCAGAAGGCGGACACGGTCGGCGGCTATCCCCAGCGGCTGAACGCCCGACCGGTCGAGTTTGAGGAGGGGCTGGTCCGGATCGTCTGCGACCTCGACCCCGGCCATGCCAATTTCGTCGGTCTCGTCCACGGCGGGGTTCTCGCCTCGCTCGTGGACGTGGCGGGCGGCAGCGCGGTGATGACCATCCTGGAGCCGGGCCAGAGCCTGCTGACCACCGACCTGTCGATGCGCTTCCTCAACGCCGCCCCCATCGATTGCACCCGGCTGGAGACCGTCGGCCGCATCGTCTTCCGAGACGGCCGCAAGGCCGTGGTCGAGGCGACGGTCAGCACCGCCGACGGTGTGGTGATCGCCCAAGGCACGGTCGGTGTGTCGATCCGCACAGCGCGGTAGCCACCGTCTGCAGCCATGTTCGTAGAGGCGGACAAAAGCCACAAGGCGCTGTTTCCACCGCCGGTTCGCACGCGGGAATGGGGTCGGATTCTGCCCGACAAGCTTTCCCCGCCTTCAGACTCCGATCACCAGACTCACCGTCGTCGTCGTCGAGCCGCCGATGTTCAGGGTCTGGACGTTGCGGGCGCCCTCGACCTGCATCTCGCCGGCCGCGCCGGTCGTCTGTCTGAAGGCGTCCAGCGCCATCCGCACCCCGGTCGCCCCGACCGGGTGCCCGCAGCCGATCAGGCCGCCCGACGGATTGATCGGCAGCCGACCGCCCATCTCGATGTCGCCCGCCTCGATCGCCTTCCAGCTCTCGCCCGGCGCCGTCAGGCCCAGATGGTCGATGGCCATGTATTCGGTCATCGAGAAGCAGTCGTGGGTCTCTACCGCATGGATCTGATCCAGCGACACCCCGGCGCGGGCGCGGGCGTCGTCGATGGCGCGCTTCACCTGCGGGAAGACGTAGGGCTGCCCCTCGCTGGCCTTCACCTTGCGGCCATAGTCGATCGGCGCGCAGCGGTGGCCCCAGCCCTTGATGCGCGGCAGGCTCTCCAGCGAGATGCCCCGCTTGCGCGCATACTCGGCTGCCCGTTCCGGCGAGGCCAGGACAATGGCCGAAGCCCCGTCCGTCACCTGACCGCAGTCCGTCTTGCGCACCCGCCCCTCGATCACCGGATTGGCCTCGTCATCGTTGGCGAAGCTGGCGTCGGTGAACTGGTAGTTCCGGGTCTGGGCGTTGGGATTGCGCTTGGCGTTGGCGAAATTGATCTGCGCGATCCGGCGCAAGTGCTGCTCGTCGATGCCATAGCGGCGATCGTACTCGTCAGTCAGGTCCGAGAATGCGCGGGGCCAGGGATAGGTGGCCGACAGATACTCATGCCCGGCCCAGGCGGCGGCGCCCAGATGCTCGGCGGCCGTGACGCCCGAGACATTGCGCATCATCTCCAGACCCAAGACCAGCGAGGTCCCGTAGCGCCCGGACTCGATGTCGGCGGCGGCCGCCAGGATCGCCAGACTGCCCGAGGCGCAGGCCGCCTCGTGCCGCGACGCCGGCATGCCGTCGAAGCGCTCGTCCGCCATGGCGAAGAAGCCGCCCAGCATGCCCTGCCCGGTGAACAGGTCGCCGACGAAATTGCCGACGTGGCCCACGTCGATATCCTCCGGCTCCAGCCCGGTCTGATCCAGCGCGCCGTGCACGGCTTCGGCGAAGCCGTCCCCGATCTCCAGCCCCTCCCGGGCGTAGTTGCGCGCGAAGTCCGACTGCCAGCCGCCGAGGATATAGGTCATCCGTCCCGTTCCTTACCCCGCCGCCTGAGACGCGCGGATGGTTGCACCCTGCGACCAGGTCGCGTGGGTCCCGCTGGAAAGCCGTCCCGGCAGGATGATCCGCGCCACCGGCCCGTCGCCGGGTTTTTGCGCATCATAGATCACGCACTCCGACCGGTTCTCGATCATGTCGGTGATGTAGGTGATCAGATAGCCGTCATCCTCTTCGGTCGCGCCTATCCGCGGGGCGAAGCCGGGCTCCGACCCGTAGCGCTCGGGGCCGAATTCCACGGTCCAGCTCTCGCCGGTGTCCATGTCGTGCTTGACCAGGCCGGTGAACAGGAACCAGCCCGCCTTGGACACGGCGCTGTAGGCGTAGCGGTACTTCACCCCGCCGTACTGGTTGTTGATGATGCCGAACTCCAGCACCCGGTCGTCCATCCGCTGCTCGGTCGTCTCGCCGGTCTTCAGATTGAAGCGCCAGCGGTGCAGCTTGGGCTGGAGCATGTTCTGGTCGAGGAAGGTCATGATCCGCTCATGACCGGGCCAGGCGTCCGGGCTGGTCTGCGGCACCGGATTGTCCTGGAAGTAGCCGTCCAGCACGATCTCGTCGCCCTCCTCCCACGCATTGAGGAAGTGCAGCACATAGGTGGCGTCGGCCTCGAACCAGCGCACGTCCCCGGCATTGCCGTAGCGCGGGATGATGCCGAAGCGGGACTTCATGTCGCCATGGAAGCGCGCGGCATGGATACCCTTGGGCAGCAGCGCCTCTTCCCAGAACAGCGGGAAGTCATTCAGGATCGAGTAGTTGGTCGTGAACGCCATGTCGTGCGGCAGCCGGGCGCCCGGCAGGGGCACGGGGGTGAAATGCTTCAGCCTGTTGTCCGGCCCGACCACGCCGTAGTGCATGTGTGGCGCGGCCTTGGAGTAGTTGAAGAACAGCAGGTCGCCGGTCTTCTCGTCCACCTTGGGGTGGGCCGAAATCCCTTCCGGCGGGACCCAGCCGGCGTTCGGCAACTGCTCCATCGTATAGGGGTCGAGGCGATAGCCTTCCCCGCACTGGTAGAAGGTCGAAAGGATCGCCCCGGCGTGGATGATGACGTCGGTCGACGACGAGTCCTTCAGTCCGCCATGCGCGCCCCAGCCCGGGCGCTGCGACAGCGACGGATGCTCGGCCAGCCCGGCCCACAGGGCGTGCCCGGCCTCCTGCTCTGCGACGAAGCCCTTGGTGCGGACGAAACGGTTGCGATAGGCGGCCTTGCCGTCCTTCAGGACCATGGTGTGGATCATGCCGTCGCCGTCGAACGGGTGATACCGCCCGATCGGTTCGTGCACCGGGTTCTCGGTGTTGCGCACATAGACGCCGTCGATGTCGATCGGGATGGTCCCGATCACCGGCATGTCCTCAGCCGTGAACTCCTCATGCTGCGGCGTCCAGGCGCCGGTCATATAGGGATGTTCGTTCGCCTGCAGCGTCACCTTGAACGGCCCTTGCGACACCTTGTTCTCAAGCGCCTCGCGCGCGGCGCCGGTCGGTTCGAAACCCATCGAAAACTCCTTGCGGACCCACGATCCGGAAATAGTAGCTTTCGTTAGAATACCATTCTTGCCGAGGAAGGCGAGGGCTTTTAGTATCAAATCGAAAGTGACGCCGGTCGGGCGCGGTCAGGGAGGATTTGAACATGGCGGATCACACGGCTCCAGCACTGGACTTCGACGGCCTTCGCCCGCCCAGCCCCTTCCTGACCCCCGCCCATGACGCGTGGCGGCGCCAGCTGCGCACCTTCGTGGACACTCATATCGCGCCGAACCTGTCTGAATGGGACGCCGCCTCCGATTTCCCCGACAGCCTCTATGTCGAGGCGGCCAAGGCCGGAATTCTCGGCATGGGCTTCCGCGAGGACCTGGGCGGCACGGGCGAGGACATCGACCTGTGGGACCGCATCCTCTTCGCCGAGGAGTTCTTCCGCCTCGGCTCCGGCGTGGTCTTTGCCGACCTCGCCACCCCGTGGATCGCCCTGCCGCCCATCATCAACGGCGGCTCGCCCGAGATGCTGGATCGGGTCGCCAGACCCGTGCTGGCCGGCGAGAAGAAGATCGCCTTCGCCGTCACCGAGCCCGGTGGCGGCTCCGACGTCTCAGCCTTCACCACCACCGCCGAGCGCAAGGGCGACGTCTTCGTCGTCAACGGAGGCAAGACCCTGATCTCGGGCGCCCTGAAGGCCGACTTCCTGCTGACTGCCGTCCGCACCGGCGGCCCCGGCATGGGCGGCCTGTCCATGCTGCTGATCGAAACCGACCGCCCGGGGGTCAGCCGCGGCCCGGTCCCCGGCCTGCAATGGTACAACCGCAACAACGGCTGGCTCCAGTTTGATAATGTCGAGGTCCCCGTCTCGAACCTGATCGGGGTCGAGAACCGCGGCTTCGCCGGGCTGGCCAGCCAGTTCAACATCGAGCGGTTCAGCGGCATCTCCGCCACCCTGGCCATGGCCCGGACCTGTATCGCCGAGGCCATCGCGTTTGCCCGCGAGCGCCAGACCTTCGGAAAGCGGCTGATCGACCATCAGTCGATGCGTCACAAGATCGTGGAAATGATCCAGCGCCTCAAGGCGGCCTACGCCTTCCTCGACATCCTCGTCTGGCGCTTCTCGCGCGGCGAGACGCCGGTCGCCGACCTGGCCCTGCTGAAGGTTCAGGCCACCACGACGCTCGAGCACTGCGCCCGCGAAAGCCTGCAGGTGCTGGGCGGCCGCGCCTACACCGGCGACAACCGTGTCGAGCGCATCTACCGCGAGGCCCGCATCTTCGTCATCGGCGGCGGCTCCGAAGAAATCCTGCGCGACCTCGCCGCCAAGCAGATGGGCCTCTAGCGCGCTTTGCGTCGCCACACGACCCCAGCCCCCTCCTTCACGGGAGGGGGCTTTTTCGCGCGCCTCGGTCCCGACCAAAGAAGAAGGCCCCGTCGACGGATCGACGGGGCCCCAAGGCTCAGGAAAACGCAACTTCCGCCAGAAAACTCAGAAGGTGCGACGCAGGGTGATCCCGTAAGTGCGGGGATCACCAAGGAAGGCCGAGTAGGAGCCGGCCTGGAACGTGGCCGGGATCACGCGACGGTAATAGTCCTTGTCGAACAGGTTGCGGGCCCACAGGTCCAGCGACCAGCTCTCGTCAGGCCCACGCAGCGAGAAGCGGGCGTTGGCCACCGAGAACGAAGGCTGGATCCGGTTCGGATCGAAGCCGCCGGTGAAGAACTCGGAGCTGTAGCGATTGTCGATGTAGGCGACGCCGGTCAGCTGGTCGCCGATCGGGAACTCGTAGGTCACCGAGCTGACGTTCACCCAATCCGGCGACTGCTCCATCTCGCGACCCGAGTAGGTCGAGTTGCCGGTGCTCGTCGGATAGTAGGCGTCGGTATAGCTGAGGCCGTTGGTCAGGGTCAGGCCCTGGATCGGACGCCAGGTCACCTCCAGTTCCGCGCCTTCCGAGATCGCTTCCTCAAGGCTGCGGACCACGAAGTTGATGCCGGTGTACTCGATCAGCTGGAAGCCCGAGAACGTCTGATGGAAGATCGCGAAATTGGCGGTCAGCGAGCGATCAAAGAACTCGCCCTTAATGCCGAACTCATAGGCGTCGACCGTCTCTTCCTTGAATGCCAGGTCGGCGGCGTTCGGCGTGGCCGGGGTGGTGAAGCCCGCGCGGTCGAAATTGTAGCCGCCCGACTTGTAGCCGCGCGAATACGACAGGTAGCTCGTGAGGGTGGGCAGGATTTCGTAAGACACGTTGAAGGTGCCCGTGACCGCATCCTCGCTGCGCGAATCCGAGTCGCCCGCCGGGTTGAAGCGGGTGTCCCAGAAAGCGGCGCAGAAGCGGGTGATACCCGGGGCGTCACCGGTGGCCCGGGCGCTGTCGCAGGCCGGGTTGAAGTTCTCGCCCCGGAAATCGATCGACTTCTTGTTGTTGGTGTAGCGCAGGCCGGCGGTGATGCTCAGCTGGTCGGTGACGTTGAAGATATTGTGCGTGAACACCGACATGTCGCGGCCGTTCTGGTTGCCGATCCCGCGAGCGCCATCACCCGGGGTGAAGGCCGCCAGGGTCGTCGCCTGGAAGGTCGCCGCGCCGCCATAAATCAACGGGTAGTCCGCCCCCATCCGGTACGCGGAGTCATTCATGACATCTTCGTCCGAGTAGTAGGCGCCGACCAGCCAGTCGACGATGCCGTGCGTGCCCTGCAGACGCAGTTCCTGGGTGAAGACATCAAAGCTCTGGTGCAGGCCGTCCGGGGCGAAGAAGCCCAAATCCGCGCCGGAGTGATCGAAATCCTGCGATCGGTAGGCTTCCCAGCTGCGGTAGGCCGTGATCGAGGTCAGCGTGCCGAAGCCGAGATCCCAATCCGCCTGGGCTGACAGGCCCCAGTCGACGATGTCTTCCTGGTTCTGGCGATTGCTGGACTTCGAAACCTCGCGATCAAACGGGTCGGTGCTGGTGTAGCCCACGTCGCCGTGCGTCGCCGCGAGGGTGTTGACCAGACCGTAGGTCGGCCCGGCGATGGCCAGGACGGCCACGCAGCAGTTCTCGTTACGGTTCGTATAGTCGGCGCTGAACAGCCAGCGCAGGGTCTCACTGGGCTCGTAGCGCAGCTTGGCGCGAACGAACTGGCGATCCAGATTGTCCAGCGTCTCGGCGCTGTTGGCGTCCTGATAGAAGCCGTCGCGGGTCTCGGAGCTGGCTTCCAGACGGAAAGCGGCGTTGTCGGACAGCGGGATGTTCACCGCACCGGCCAAGCGCATGTCGGAATAGTTGCCGTAGGTGCCTTCAAGGCGCCCCTCGACGCCCGTGAAGCTGGGCTCGCGGGTCACGATGTTGATCAGGCCCGACGAGGTGTTGCGACCGAACAGGGTGCCCTGCGGTCCGCGCAGAACCTCGATGCGTTGCAGGTCGCCCAGCTCGGACAGGGCCACGCCGGTCCGGGCGCGGGTGACGCCGTCGATGACCACGCCGACCGAAGACTCAAGGCCCGGGTTGGTCGAGGTCGTGCCGATGCCACGGATGCGGATCGACGAGTCGGCGCCGCCGCCCGGGGTCTGGAACTGGACGCTGGGCGCCAGCCCGGTCAGTTCGCGAATGTCGGAAACGCCGGAGTTCTGAAGCTGCTCGGCGCCAACCGCCGTGACCGCGATCGGTACGTCGATGAGCCGTTGCTCGCGCTTGTTGGCGGTGACAATCACCTCGTCCAGCTGCGTCGAGCTGTCCTGCTCAGGCGGTGTTTGCGGCGCTGTCTGGGCGAATACCGGCGTCGCGCCGAGAGAAGCCGCCAGAAGCAATGCGGATACGCTGATCGAACCTCGAATGGTCACGCCCTATCCTCCCATGAGCCCCCGTTTAGCCGAGGTGCTTCCGTGCTAGGTGTAACTTGCGTATTCAGACTGTCAAATAGCTTTTGTAATCAGACCAACATCCGTGCTTGAGTATGGCACGGCCGTAGACAGCCTTCGGCAGGAACGCGCACGCGTCCCGCCGAGGGTCGACCGAAGAGCCAGACAGACCGGAAAACCGGCGTACTAACAGGGAGTTGAGGCGAGCCGATGGAGACATCCACCAGGCGTCACAGCGAACACCGCGGTCCGCTTTTGCGGGCCGTGAACAAGCACTTCGGAGCGATCGCCTCCCTTGCTACGGACACCTCAAGTCACTTTCACCTTTAGATTGATCGCTTGACCGGACCTCGCCGATGACCAGTACGACGTCCCCTGAAACCGCCTCTGCCAGCACGGCTCCCCCACCGCGAATCTGGCCTCATCCCGGATGGGGATGGTTCGCCGTCGGCGCCCTGATGATCGCCTATACATCCAGCTTCATCGACCGCCAGATCCTGAGCCTGCTGGTCGAACCGATCCGGTCGGATCTGGGCATCACCGACACCGAGTTCAGCCTCCTGGCCGGCTTGGCCTTCTCGCTGTTCTACACCCTCATGGGCGTGCCCCTGGCGCGGCTGGCCGACCGGGGCAGCCGACGGTGGATCATCTTCTTCGGCATCACGATCTGGAGCGTGATGACCGTCTGCTGTGGTCTGGCCAACAGCTTCTGGGCCCTGTTCGCGGCGCGGGTCGGCGTCGGCATCGGCGAGGCCGCGCTGTCGCCGGCGGCCTATTCCATGATCTCGGACTACTTCCCGCCCCGCATGCGGGCGCGGGCGCTGGCGGTCTATTCCATGGGCCCCTACATCGGCGCCGGGCTGGCGCTGATGATCGGCGGCGGGGTGATCGATATGATCGCCCGGCACGGGACCCTGACCCTGCCCCTCCTCGGCGTCATGGCTCCATGGCAGCAGACCTTCGTCCTGGTCGGCCTGCCCGGCCTTCTGATCGCGGCCCTGTTCCTGATCGTTCGCGAGCCGCCCCGGCACGGGGTGGTGAAGGCCGATCCCAAGGCGGGCGTCCTGAAGTTCATGTGGGCGCGCAGGAAGACCTTCTACGCCATGATCATCGGCTTCTCGATCTTCGGCATCGCGGGCATCTCCTACCTCGCCTGGATCCCGGCCGTGTTGATCCGGACCCACGGCTGGACCGCCTCGCAGGTCGGCTTCACCTATGGCGCGGTCTTGCTGCTGGCGGCGACGCCCGGCGTGCTGGTCGGGGGCTGGCTGAGCGACTTCCTCGCCGCGCGAGGGCGCAAGGACGCGCCGCTGTACGCCGCCATCATCGGTCTAGTGTGCAGCATCCCCTTCGCCATCGCCACGCCCCTGTTCAACGACACCACCCTGACCGTCGCGTCTCTGGCCGGGTTCAGCTTCTTTGCGGGCGTGATGAACAGCCTGCCCGCCACCTCCCTGCAGTCGGTGTCGCCCAACCAGTTCCGGGCGCAGGTGACGGCCATCTACTTCCTGATCGGCAACCTCATTTCGCTGGCTGGCGGCCCGACGATCGTGGCGGCGATCAGCGACAGCCTGCTGGGCGGCCCTCAGAAGATCGGCCTGTCGCTGGCCATCGTCAGCGGCGTCTGCATCACCGTGGCCTCGGCCATCCTCATCAAGACCCTGCCCCATTTCCGCGCCAGCGTGGCTGAGGCGGAGGAATGGCAGAGAGACGCATCATGAGCGGACTGAAGCTTCCATGGTTTGATCCGAAGCCACCCACCGCTGAAGACTGTGTGATCCCGCGGTTGCTGGATCGCTACGCCGCCGAAAACCCGGACAAAATCTTCATCCGCTACGAGACCGGCGAGACCTGGACCTGGGCGGAGACCCGGACCAAGGCGCTGGAAACCGCCGCCGCCCTTCAGGCGCGCGGGGTTAGCAAGGGCGACATCGTCGCCGCCTGGGCCCCCAATTCGGCTGCGCTGGTGCGGTCCTGGTTCGGCGCCAACTACGCCGGCGCCTCACTGGCCCCGATCAACACCAGTTTCCGCGGCAAACTGCTGGAGCATGCGATCGGCAAGACAGGCGCAAACCTGCTGATCGTGCATCCCGATCTGGTCGAGCGGCTCGAGGGCCTGTCGCTGGGTTCGGTCGAGAGCCTGATCCTGACCGGCGAACCGAACGGCCCGATCAACCTCGGGGTCGCGGTTGAACCCGCTTCGGCCCTGATCGCCGACGTCGCAGCCTATGCCCGGGTCGAGTCCGATCCATGGGACGTGCCGGTCATCATCTTCACCTCCGGCACAACCGGTCCGTCAAAGGCGGTGCTGACCTCCTATGTGCAGGAGTGGACCACCGGAAAAGTCACCTACGGCTATATGCACGGTGGCGACCGGATGCTGGTTAACCTGCCGATGTTCCACGTCGGGGGCATAGCCGCCATTACGGCCGCGGTGTCTTGCGGCGGATCGGTCGCCCTGTTCGAGGCCTTCGACACGCGGCGCTTCTGGGACGTGATCCGTGAGACGGAATCGACGGTATGCAGCGGCCTGATCGGCGCCCTCACAGCCTTCCTGATGAAGGAGCCGCCCAGGCCGGACGACCGGGACAATCCCCTGCGAATGGTGACCCTCGCCCCGATCACCGAGGATACGGTCGCGCTCGCCGACCGCTTCGGCTTTGACTACATCTCGGGCTTCAACATGACCGAGGTTTCCGGCCCGCTGATCTGCGCGGTGAACGAGACGGTCATGCGATCCTGCGGTCGCGCCCGCGAGGGGATGGAGTGCCGTATCGTGGACGCCTTCGACAATGAGGTTCCGCATGGCGAGCCCGGCGAACTGGTCATCCGGGCCGACAATCCCTGGACCCTGAGTCACGGTTATCTGGGCGACCCGGAAGCCACGGCGGAGGCCTGGCGCAACGGCTGGTTTCACACCGGCGACCTGATGCGCCGCAATGACGAAGGCTGTTTCTTCTTCATTGATCGCAAGAAGGACGCGATCCGCCGACGCGGCGAAAACATGTCGTCGCTGGAGATCGAGATCGAGGTCTGCGGCCACCCCGCCGTGCGCGAGGCGGCGGCCTATGGGGTCGATCTTCCGGGTGGCGAACAGGAGGTCATGGTGACCGTGGCGCCGGTGCACGGGGCGACCATCGATCCGCGCGAACTGATCGAATATCTGATCCCGCGCATGACCCATTTCATGGTGCCGCGCTATGTCCGGATCGAACCGGAACTGCCCAAGACCCCGACCAACAAGATCCAGAAAACCGGCCTGAGGGCCGAGGGGGTCACAGCGGACACCTTTGATCGGGAGGCCGCCGGTCTGTCGGTTCGCCGGCAGAAGCTATCCACCGCTTGAGTTCCGCTCGGCGAGACCGCTAAGACAAGTCATGGCTTCCCAAGGCGCGCCGAAGACCCGGCTGGTTCCCAAGAGTTCCCTGAACCGGGCGCTGAACGCGCTCGGCGATCGTTGGAGCCTGCTGATCGTTCAGGAGGCTTTCCTCGGCGCCACCCGCTTCGAGGAGTTTCATGAGCGACTGGGAGGCGCTCGCAGCACCCTGTCCAGCCGTCTTCAGGCGCTGGAGCGTCACGGCATCCTCGAGAAGCGACCGCACAAGGATGAGGGCGCGCGGATGGCCTACCATCTGACGCCGCGCGGGCTGGATTTGTTCGACAGCATGATCCTGATGTGGGGCTGGGGCGTGCGCTGGGGCGTCGCGGGGCGTCGCGCGCCCACGGTCTTCATCCACGAAACCTGCGGCAAGGCCATGCTGCCAGAGGTTCGCTGCTCGGCCTGCGGCGAACTGTTGACCCTGCGCAGTTGCAGCTTCGTGCCCGGCCCCGGTCAGGGGATGGAGAAGCTGCCGGTCCAGCGCATGCACCGCAAGCGCCAGCCGACGGACACGACGCCTGTTCTTGAACTGGTCGACCTGCTGGGCGATCGCTGGACCGGCCTTGTCGTCAGCGTCCAGTATTTCGGCATTCACCGCTTCGACGAGATGCAGAACATGCTGGGTATCGCATCCAACATCCTGACAGATCGCCTGCGGACGCTGGAGACTGCGGGCATCTTCGAGCGGCGACTCTATGAGATCACGCCGCCCCGTTACGAGTACCGGATGACCAAGAAGGGGCTGGATCTCTACCCCCATGCCCTGACCATGCTGGCTTGGGCCGAGACCTGGTTGAGGGACAAGGCCGGACCGCCGGTGCGCATCCGCCACGCGTGCGGCGCGGCCCTGGCCAGCGAGGTCGATTGCAGCTGCTGCAAGGGCCGGTTGAAGATGGGCGATGTATTGCTGAAGCCCGGCAAGGGCCACTCGATCACCTGACTTTGGGACCGCTCACCGGGACGTGAAAGTTCGGGTTTGAAAGTGTCGCACGTGTCACTTGCATAAACAAACTTACCGCCTTAGCGTTTGCCCAACGAAAAGAACGGGAGAGACGCCATGGGCGAAAACATGAAGGTGGTCGAGGCCATGATGGCCGCGTGGAAGAAGCGGGACGTCGAGGGCTTCATCGCCACCCTGTCCGACGATATCGAGTACCACTGGCACCCGACGAAGCGGGCCGCGGTGGGCAAGGACAAGATGCGCAAATTCCTGTCCAACTATGAGCAGGGCTTTGATCAGCAGGAGTGGCGCGTCACCCATTCCGCCGAGAACGGCGAGGTGCTGTTCGTCGAAGGCATGGAGGTGTTGGTCGATCGCGCCACGGGCGTGAAGATGGACAATCCCTTCGTCCAGGTGTTCGAGGTCCGCGACGGCCTGATCCGCCGCATGCGGGACTATTACGACACCTCGCAGGTCCATGCGCCGGCCAAGCCTGACACCGTGCAGGCGGCCTCGGTGTGAGTTCGCCGATCGAACGCCTGCGGGCGCTGATGGAGGTGTCGGGGCGGCGCGACAAGGCGGCCTTCCTTGATGCCTTCGACCCGGCCATCGAGTACCACTATCACGTCGGCACCCGGCCTCTGGTCGGGATCGAATGGGTCGACAAGTTCATCAGCCGCTACTGGGCCAATCATTCCGAAACGGAGTGGGTGCTGGAGAACTGGGCCGAGAACGGGAACAAGGTGCTGACCGAAGGCCGCGAGGACTACGTCAACGCCGACGGCGTGAAGGTGTCCCATCCCTATATGGGCATCATCGAGTTCAATGACGCCGGAAAGATCACCGCCTGGCGGGACTATTTCCAGATGAAGGACCCGGCCGCGACGGCCTGATCCGGCATAAAGTCCTGAGACTGCGAGAGGCGCACGGCGGGTCATGCGCCTCTCTTTCGTTTGAGGGTCAGGCGTTCAGACGCTCCGCCCGAAGCTGTCCGCGGCGCACCTTGCCCGCATCATCGCGCAGGCGTTCGGCGGTGACCTCGAAGCTGCGTGGCTGTTTGTAGCGAGCGATGCGCTCGGCCAGGAAGGCGGTCAGCCCGGCCCGATCCAGTGTTCCGTCCGCCGTCTCGACGATGGCATGGACCTTCTGGCCCAGATCCGGGTCCGGCAGGCCGATGACGACGCTGCACTGGACGCCCGGGAAGGCGTCGATGGCCGCCTCGACCTCGGCCGGATAGACGTTGGCTCCGCCGGACAGGATCATGTCCACGCGCCGGTCGGCGAGGAACAGATAACCGTCCGCGTCCAGCCGCCCCATGTCACCGAGCGTCTCGAACTCGCCCACCGCCTTCGGCTCGGCGCCGAGATAGCGATAGGTGGTCCCCCGCCCCCGCAGCGGGCGGAAGAAGATCTCCCCCACCTCGTCCACGTCGCAGACCGCACCGTCGGCGCGCAGAACCTGCATCTCATAACCGGGCAGGACGCGGCCGACCGAACCGGGCTTGGTCAGCCACTGCTGGCCGTTGATGCCGGTGCCGCCCATGGCCTCGGTGCCGGTGTACAACTCCCACACCGTCTCGGCCCCGACCCAGTCGATCCAGGCCTGCTTCAGCCAAGGCGGACAGGGCGCAGCGATGTGCATGACGGCGTCGAGCGAGCAGATGTCGTATCGCGCCTTTGTCTCCTCCGGCAGGGCCCAGATTCGATGCATCATCGTCGGCACCTGAAACAGCCAACGGACGCGATGACGTTCGATCAGCCTCAGCGCCTCCTCCGCGTCGAAACGGGGCATCAGTACGACGTGCAGCCCCCACCCGAGCGCAAAGCAGGTCATGCCGAAGGGGGCCGCGTGGTACAGCGGCCCCGGGTTCATCAACACGTCGTTGTCTGGCAGCATGCCCAGAAGGGGCTTGTCCGGATCGGCGACGCCTGGCGACATATCGACGATGACCTTCGGCCGCCCCGTGCTGCCGCCTGAGGCTATGGCCTTCAGGTGCGGCGCGATCTTCTCCGGCAACGGGCTGTCATCCTGCGCCGCATCGAAAGTGTCGGCTTCGGCGACGACCGGGCAGTCCCCCGCCTTGGACGGGTCGTCCATGACCACGAGCCGAGGCTTGAGCAGGTCCAGGATGCCCGCCAGTTCGACCGCCGGCAGTTTGTGCGACAGGGGGGCGGGCGTCGCGCCCAGAGCCCAGACCGCGAAGGCCAGCTCGAGAAAGGCCAGCGTATTCGGCAGGGCGATAGCGACGAAGTCGCCCGCCTGCACGCCCAGGCCCGCCAGCGTCCGCGCGCGCCGGTTGACCCGCGAGGCCAGCGCGGCCCGCGTCAGGGTCTGGCCCTCGAACGACAGCGCAGGACGATCCGGATCGCGGGCCGCGTGGATGTCCAGAAGGGCGCCCATACCCCGGGGCGTCATCTCGCCGATCCCGGGGGTGGACATGACGCGGGGAGTGGATGGACGCTTCACACGACCTCCGGAGCGGCCTTCTTCGGCGGCCAGGGAATGAGGGAGCTGGTACGGGCGATATATTCCGCATAGCCGGGGCGCTGATAGGTCAGGCGCTTCTCATAGGACGGACCACCGCTGTATTTGACGAACATCAGCAGCAGCAGCAGCGGTCCGGCGATGGACACGATGCCGAGCAGGCCGGTCTCCGCCGCCACCGCCCACAGGCCGAACCAGACGCAGAGGTCGCCGAAATAGTTGGGGTGCCGGGTGTAGCGCCACAAACCGCTCGACAGCACCCTGCCCTCATTGGCCTTGTTTGCTTTGAAGCGAACCAGCTGGAAGTCGGCGGTGCTTTCGAACAGGACGCCGAAGATCACCAGACCGGCGCCGATCCAGCCCAGCGTGCCGATAGCGACGGGGGTGGCGGACAACTGACCCAGCTGAACGGGCAGGCTGACGGCCCACAGGATGGGGGCCTGGAACATGAAGACCAGACGCCAGGAGGCCACCGGGAAGCTCCAGCCCTTGGTCTCCTGTGCCCGGCTGAGCATCTTCACATACCGCCTGTCCGGCCCATGCGAGCGCCACCGCCACAGGATGTAGAGGCCAAGGCGCAGGCCCCAGACGCAAGCCAGGACCAGCAGCAACTGCATCCGCGCCGGCGAACCGTCGGCCTGGAAGAAGGTGGTGACCGCCATGAAGGCCAGCCCCAGCGCCCACCAGGCGTCCACGAAGGTCACATCCTTCACCGCGCAGCCGATGGCCCACAGGAGAACGAAGGATGCGATGCAGATCCCGAGATTGATCCCGAGGATCGTGGCGATCTCCAGAAGTTCAGGCATTGGTTTCCCCCGATTGTTGCGCCGGACCCTAACGGCCGGTCGACGGTTCCTTGACGTGGACGGCTTTGGCCATCTGGCGCTCCAGCCCCTTGGGATCGCGCGCCATGGCGGCGCGCATCTCGATGGCGAAGCGATCGGTGTCGATCTCGTCCGTGCCGCGCGTGATGCCGCGCATGGCGGCGCGCGCAATGTCCTCGGGCGCCTCCTTGGCCCCCTTCACATGCGAGGCCATGCGGGTGTCGACCGAGCCGACGATCAGTGACGTGACCGTCGTGCCCTGCCCCGCCAGCTCGGCGCGGATGCAGGTTCCGGCGGCGCGCATGGCGAATTTCGACGGGCTGTAGCCGCCCATGTTCGGGGCCGCGAGGATGCCGCCGACCGACAGGACGTTCAGGATCGCCCCGCCGCCGTTGGCCTTCAGAATCGGCGCAAAGGCGCGCGCCATGGCCAGCGGGCCGAAATAGTTGACCTCCATCTCCTGGCGGGCGGCAGACATGTCGTCCGCGCCGATCAGGAGTTGGTTGTTGAAGGCCCCGGCGTTGTTGATCACCACCGAAACGTCAGCACAGGCGCCAGCGGCGGCCGTGATCTGTTCCGGCTTTGACACGTCCAGCGCGACGGCCACGACACGGCCCGGGAACTCGTTCTCCAGATGTTCGGCCGAGGCGGGATCGCGTGCGCCGGCGTAGACCTTCGCCGCCCCCTCCTGCATCAGCACCCGAACGAAAGCCTCGCCGATCCCGCGATTGGCGCCGGTGACGATGGCGACACAGCCCTGAATGTCCATGATCAGACCTCAGGCCGCCGTGTAGATGATGTCGTCAGGCTTCTTGGCGCCCCGCCGCAGCTGGGTCGGATCATTGGTGATCGCCCCGCGCGCCCAGGTTTCCGAGATCTCGTGTTCCTCGTTCCATTCCCAACACATGGTGCGGCGCAGGATCCGCCATTCATTGCCGCGCTTCTCCATCTGGTCGACGCAGCGGGCCAAGGTCCGGGTATCGAACAGCTCGCCCTTCACCTTCAGGCGCGAGGCGGTGAGAATGTAGCACTCGGCTGTCGCGGTCGTGGCGCTCTTCAGTTCGATGACCATGTTCATGGCCAGGTGGTTCATCAGCCCGGCCTTCGGCAGACGCTCCTTGATCGTGGCCACCCAGTCGGACGCCGGGCCGTTAAAGGTGCCGCCGTGGTCCTCCCAACCGTCCGGCCAGTAGGCCCGCTCGACGAGAGCCTCATCGGCGCGGTCACACCCGCGCAGGAAGAGAAGCAGCGTCTCCTCGATCGCCTTCTTGTCCAGAAGCGCCTGCAGCTCGGGGTCGCGTTCGGCCATGGGTCGTTTCCTCGATTTGTCTTTTTAGTCTTTGATTGAAAGTGACATGACTTTTGTTAGCGGGCAACTCTCGACATCAAAGTCGAAACAGGCCCGGCGGCGCTGCGACAACGCGCGGGATCGCGCCCAGCACCATGGCCGCGACGGCGAATTGCTCCGGCTTGGTCCGCACGCCTGGCGGCGCTGTATCGACCAGATCCATCGCGATCTTCAGGCCCGGCAGTCCATCGATCTCGACCTGCCAATGGGGCTTTCCGGCGAAAGCGGGATCGGTCGGGTCCATGATCCAGTTGACCTCGTGGGTAATGCGCCGGACGCCGTCGGCAAGGCCATGCACCCTCCAGGTCGTCGCCGCGACCGTACCTGCGGGTATCGTCCCCGCGGCCACCTTCAAGTCCCGGCTTGCCAGCCGGAGTTCGTGATCTGACTCATAACCATCCAGCGGCAATCCGATGCGTTGCGCGAGACCTTCGACAGACTGGGCGAACATGCCGTTGAACGTGCGCGCGAGTGGGCCGTCCACCAGATCAGTGGAGGCGGGATCGGCTGCAAACCCCAAGGCTCCAAAGACGTATTCCGGGTTAGGAACCGTTGTGCAGTCAATGATTTCCCGGGTCGCGACATTGTGGTGGCTCAGACAAAGCGCCACGGCGTTCGCGGCGATCCGCTCGGCAACCCAGCCCGGGTTCACCCCGGTTCCAGACAAGGTCGCACCTCCTTTTACCGCGCTCTCCGCAAGCTTGGCGGCATAGTCGGGGCCCAGCGCGCGGGGCTCGAAGTAGTTGTTGATCGAGATGACGTTCTTGCCGGACTCCAGCAGGCGACAGACGTCGGCATCGTGACCGTCGTAGGGGTCGGACAGCATGGGGCAGTGCAACACCACGTCCGCATCCAGCTCAAGAATGTGCTCGATGGTTCCAGTGGCGATCACACCGGTCGGATCGCGCCGCGCGATGTCGCCGGCATCCTTGCCGACCTTGGCCGCGCCATAGGCGAACAGACCGACCAATTCAAAGCGCGGATCATCCAGCACCGCCCGCAGACACGTCTTGCCCATCGAGCCTGTCGCCCATTGGATTACCCGGATCGGTCTGCTCATTCGAGGCGACGCCTTGCAACTTTCGATTCCGAACCGTTACGCCATTAGTCCATAAACGCAAGCCGGTTGCCAAGCCGTTTTGGTCGTTTAGTATGTTTACGAAAGCGACAATCTGCGCGCTTGGGAGGATGTCCGATGGCTGAACCGCCTTTCCTGCAAGCCCTTATGAAATCAGTAAATTTCTACGGCCGGTTTGCGCCGTCCTTCACACGGGTGGGCTACATCGCCCGCGGGCTTCCGTTCCGCCCGGTGCGGGCCGACTATTCTGACCAGACTTGGCTGGTGACCGGCGCGACCGGAGGGCTGGGTCGTGCGGCGACGCTGCGCGCGGTGAAGAAGGGCGCCACGGTCCATGCGGTCGGCCGCAACGTCGCGGCCCTGGAGTCGCTTCAGGCGGCCGCAGCCGACCTGCCGGGCCAGGTCGTTCCCGTGATCTGCGACCTGGCGTCGATGCGCGCGGTCTCCGACCTGACCCGGCGTCCCGAAATCGCGAGCCAGACCTTCGATGTTGTGGTCAACAATGTCGGCCTGCTGATGCGGTCCTACACGGCGACGGCGGAGGGGCTGGAAACCTCTTATGCGACCAATCTGCTGGGCCACTATATCCTGACGGAGCAGATGCATGCCGAGGGCCTGCTGGCGTCGGGCGTGGCGATCATCAATGTGGTGTCGGGCGGGCTGTACAATCTGCCACTGACCAAATCGATGCTGAACATCCCCGAGGAGAAGTTCAACGGATTCGCCGCCTATGCCGCGCACAAGCGGGCGCAGGTGGCGCTGGCGGAGCACTGGCGGGCGACGTTCGCGGACATCGGCGCGCGGACCTATGCGGTGCACCCCGGGTGGGCGGATACGGCAGGCGTGAAGACCTCGCTGCCGAAGTTCCGCAAGGTGCTGGCGCCGATCCTGCGCAATGACGACGAGGGGGCGGACACGATCGACTGGCTGGCGGCGACGCGACCGACGGAGGTGGTCGACGAGATCTGGTTCGACCGCAAGCCGCGGACGGCCCACGCCTATCCGCACACACGCAATCCGAGGACGCAGATCGCTGACGTGGTCGCCTTCCTGGAGCGGGATCGGCAGGCGCTGGTCGGCTGATCGGTGGACCCGGCGCCGCCGAGGCTCCATGCTTGGCGGCGATGGTCGAATCGTTTCCCTTCAAGGCTTATGAGTTCTTCGCCGGCGGCGGGATGCTGCGCGCCGGGCTGGGCGACGGCTGGACCTGCACCTTCGCCAACGACATCGACCCGCAGAAGGCCGCCTTCTATCGCGCCAACTGGGGCGGGGAGGAGCTGGCGGTCGGGGACATCGGCGAGGTCGCGACCGCCGATCTGCCCGGGCAGGCCGACCTGATGTGGGGCTCCTTCCCTTGCCAGGACCTGTCGCTGGCGGGGAACGGCGCCGGACTGGGCGGCGCCCGGTCGGGCATGTTCCATACCTTCTGGGACCTGGCGAGAGGGCTGGGCCGCGAGGGGCGCGGGCCGAAGATTGTGGCCATCGAGAATGTGTGCGGGGCGCTGACCTCGCGGGGCGGGCGGGATTTCGAGATCCTGTGCCGGACGTGGGACGAGGCGGGTTACGCCTTCGGGGCGCTGGTCATCAACGCCGACCTGTTCGTGCCGCAGTCGCGGCCGCGGCTGTTCGTGGTCGGGGTGCGGGGCGATGTGCCCATCGACCCGGCCCTGGTGGCGGACGGGCCGGAGGCGCCGTTCCATCCGGCCAATCTGCAGCGGGCGGCGGAGCGGCTGCCCAAGGATTTGCGCCGCCGGATGCTGTGGTGGCGCCTGCCCGAGCCGGTCGAGCCGGTGGCCGATCTGGCGGCGGTCACGGAGGCCGACGGGCCGCATCTGGAGTGGCATTCGCAGGCGCAGACGGCGCGGCTGCTGAGCCTGATGTCGCCGGTCAACCGGGCCAAGGTCGAGGCGGCGAAGGCGGGGGGCGGACGGCAGGTCGGGGCGCTGTACCGGCGGACCCGGCGGGACGCAGAGGGCCGCAAGCTGCAGCGGGCCGAGGTGCGGTTCGACATGGCGGGCTGCCTGCGGACGCCGGGAGGCGGGTCAAGCCGTCAGACGCTGGTGGTGGTCGAGGCGGGCCGGGTCCGGTCGCGGCTGATGACGGCGCGGGAGACGGCGCGGTTGATGGGGCTGGCCGACGATTATCGCCTTCCGGGATCGTACAGCGCGGCGTGCAAGCTGACCGGCGACGGGGTGGCGGCGCCCGTGGTGCGCCATCTGGCGCGGTGGCTGTTCGAGCCGCTGGCGGGCGGCGGCGAGGCGGCGCGAAAGGCCGCATGAAACACTGTTAACTGCCCTCTTGCCAAGCGCGAGAAGCAGCGCATGAATGCGGCCAAACAGATCGGGGAGATCATCATGAAAGTCGTATTCATCGGACTGGCCGCTCTCGCGGTGGCGACGCCGGTTCTGGCCGAGTCCTGGAACTCCTATTCCCGCACCGACAGCACGCTTTATATGGCCGACGTCGACAGCATCACGCAGGCGGACGGCGTCACATCGATGAAGTCGGCAACCGTGCCGAAGACCGGCGCGGCGGGCGACTACAGCCACACGGTCGAGACCTACCAGTTCCAGTGCGCCGCGAAGAAATGGCGGACCGCCGGCCTGGTCGAGTACGGCCCGGACGGCACGGAGACGGGCAACTATCCCGAGGTCGACGCCGCCTGGGAATCGCTGCGCCCGAACACCAATCCGGAACAGCTGCTGGGCATGGCCTGCGAGGGTACGCGGGCCGCGCCGCCGGTGTGGCCGTCGGTGAAGGCCTATGTGGACGCCGGGCGGCCTTAACCGCCCGGTTTCCTGACGTCAGGCGTCGACGGCCGCGTCGAGCGCGTTTTCCTGGATAAACTCGCGGCGCGGCTCGACGACATCGCCCATCAGCTTGGCGAAGAGGTCGGACGCGTCTTCCTCGTGCTCGACGTTGACCTGCAGCAGGGTGCGGGCGTTGACGTCGAGCGTCGTCTCCCACAGTTGCTCGGGGTTCATCTCGCCCAGACCCTTGTAGCGTTGGATGGCGATGCCCTTCTTGCCGGCGTCGAGGACGGCGTCGAGCAGGTCGAGCGGGCCGCGAATGGTCACCGACTTCTCCTTGCGACGGAAGACGGCAGGCTTGGCGAACAGGCCGTCGAAGGCGGCGGCGCGTTCGGCGAGGCGGCGCGCGTCCTGAGAGCGGATCAGGGCCTCTTCCAGCACGATCCGCTCGGTCACGGCGCGGCGCACGCGTTCGAAGGCCACGGCGCCCTGGGCGCCCGGACCGCCGGTCCAAGCCCCGTCGCCTTCCTCGGCGTAGAGGTTCAGACGTTCGGCGGCGGCGGCGATGTCACCGCCCTCTTCGGCGAACAGGCCGGCCAGGGCCGACTGTTCGATGGCGAAGCCCGGCGCGCGCTGTGACAGACGATCGACGCCCGCCTTGAAGGCCTTGGCCTCACGGACCAGCGCCTGCAGGTCGAGACCGGTGCGACGTTCGCCCGACGGCAGGTCCAGCTCGGCCTCGGATGAGCCTTCCTCGATGAGGTAGGCGTCCATGTCAGCCTGATCCTTGAGGTAGCGCGACTGCTTGCCCTTGGAGACTTTGTAGAGCGGCGGCTGGGCGATGTAGACGTGGCCGCGCGTGATCAGCTCCGGCATCTGACGATAGAAGAAGGTCAGCAGCAGGGTGCGGATGTGGGCGCCGTCGACGTCGGCGTCCGCCATCAGGATGATCTTGTGGTAGCGCAGCTTGTCGGCGTTAAAGTCGTCGCGGCCGATGCCGGTGCCCAGCGCCAGGATCAGGGTGCCGATCAGTTCCGACGACAGCATGCGGTCGAAGCGGGCGCGCTCGACGTTCAGGATCTTGCCGCGCAGGGGCAGGACGGCCTGGTTCTCGCGATTGCGGGCCTGTTTGGCCGAGCCGCCGGCGGAGTCGCCCTCGACGATGAACAGTTCGGACTTGGCCGGATCGCGTTCCTGACAGTCGGCCAGCTTGCCGGGCAGGGACGAGATTTCCATCGCCGTCTTGCGGCGGGTCAGGTCGCGCGCCTTGCGGGCGGCCTCACGGGCGGCGGCGGCCTCGATGATCTTGGCGACGACCTGTTTGGCCTCGGCCGGATGTTCCTCGAACCAGGTCGACAGCCCCTCGGAGCACAGGCCTTCCACGGCGGGACGGACCTCGGACGAAACCAGCTTGTCCTTGGTCTGGGAGCTGAATTTGGGGTCCGGCACCTTGACCGACAGGACGCAGGTCAGGCCTTCGCGGGCGTCCTCGCCCGAGACGGAGACCTTTTCCTTCTTGGCCGCGCCGGCGGCGTCGATGTAGCCGCCCATGACGCGCGTCAGCGAGGCGCGGAAGGCCGACAGGTGGGTGCCCCCATCCCGCTGGGGGATGTTGTTGGTGAAGCACAGCATGGTCTCGTGGTAGCTGTCGTTCCACCAGAGGGCGAGATCGATCTCGATCCCCTCCTTCTTGCCGCGGATGACGATGACGTCCTTGAGGATGGGCGTCTTGGACTTGTCCAGGTGGCGCACGAAGGCCTCGACCCCGCCCTCGTAGTGCAGGATTTCCTCGAACGGCTCGACCCCGCGGTCGTCGCGCAGCTTGATGACCACGCCCGAGTTCAGGAAGGCGAGCTCGCGCAGGCGATGCTCGAGCGTCTTCAGGTCGAAATCGATGTGGGAGAAGGTGGTGACCGACGGGTAGAAGGTGACCTCGGTGCCCGACAGGGGCTGGCCGGCCTTGTCGCCGGTCTCGCGGATCGGAGCATCGCCGGTGATGACCAGGCTCTCGACCGTGTCGCCGCGCTCGAACTTCATCTCGTGGCGTTTGCCGTTGCGGTAGATCTTGAGCTTGAGCCAGTCGCTGAGCGCGTTGACGACCGAGACACCGACGCCGTGCAGGCCGCCGGAAACCTTGTAGGAATTCTGGTCGAACTTACCGCCGGCGTGCAGCTGGGTCATGATGACCTCGGCGGCGGACACGCCTTCCTCGCCGTGGATGTCGGTGGGAATGCCGCGACCGTTGTCGGTGACGGTCACCGAGCCGTCGGCGTTGAGGATGACCTGGACCAGGTCGGCGTGACCCGCCAGGGCCTCATCGATGGCGTTGTCGACCACCTCATAGACCATGTGGTGCAGGCCCGAGCCGTCATCCGTGTCGCCGATGTACATGCCCGGACGCTTGCGGACGGCATCCAGGCCCTTGAGGACCTTGATGGAATCCGCGCCGTAGGCGGCCTCTTCGGCGGTGTCTTCATTGCGCGCGGTCGGGGTCTGATCGGTCATCAAATCGGTCGGTGAAACGCCCCTGCACGGGGCCCGGAAAACAGCGCGAATCCGATCCGCGCCGAAGCAGTCAGAATATAGGAAATTTCCACGGGAATGCGAGGTTTTAAGGGCGTTTGCGGTGGGAGGTTTCAGGCGGGGGCGGAGGGGGGACATCCTGGCTTGGGGCTCATCACAACGAACACAACGAAGGCACGACGGGCACGGCGGGGCTGGCGCGTGGGGCTGGGACCGGGAGGTTCGTGACGAAGGGCACGAAGGGGGCACGAAGGACACGAAGGGGCCGGGGTTGGTCCGGAGACATCGGAGCCAGTCGGAGGCTTTGATTGCGCGCTTCGCGCGCCTTCAATTTCAGGCGGCGAGGGAAAGGCGCAGGTGTTCGACCCTGCTCGGTCCCGTCGTGTCCTTTGCGCCCTCTTCCTTTGTGTCCTTTGTGCTGACCCCCGGCTCTCGACCGCGCACGGCTGTTCGCCGCTTCGAACCGAAGCGGTGATGGGAAGGGCGCGGGACGCCGGGCCTCGCCCGGTGTTTTGATAGGTTTACCGTTTCGACGAGATCGACGTCCCGCGTCGCCGTTTTCCACGCGCCCTCCGGCTGGCGGCCTTGTGCTTGGGGCCTTGCCGGATCACCGCCGGGACCCTTGCGGGCCCCGACGCGGGGCGGACTTCGACCGTTCTGAGACGCCAGCGGTCCGCTTCCAACAGCGCGCGGCGAGCAAGCGGGCAGGATCCATCCCTGCCCGACGAGGACCCCCGCACTCTCCTTCGCGCAGGCTTCATCGCTCGGCCACAGCCCGCCGTCGTCGAGAAGCGTGGATCCGACGCCCTCCCCATCGACGGGATGCGGTGAGTGTGCGGCGGGCGTTTCCTCAGGCGGGAAGACGGGATTGGGGAATTTTATTGGCGCGGGGATTCAGAGAGTTAGCTGGTCGGGATATGCGGGTTCGGGGGGAACGACTGCGTATCTTTGGAGGACGGACACGCCTCCCTTCTCCCGATGGGAGAAGGTGGCCGGGCGGAGCCCGGTCGGATGAGGGTCGGCTGGTCCGGTCGGCGCAAGCCGCCTCTCAAGACAGGGACACGGCTGATGCCGAATGCCGTCGATCAACCCTCACCCTTTCGCCTTGCCGATCGCTCCGCTCCCGGAGGCTCAAGCCCTCTCCCATCGGGAGAGGGAGCGGCTTTTCCGGCGCCGACGGAGCCGCCCTTTCCTGACCGACGCTGGGGCGCCGGTCTGTCCTCTCCATCGCCTTGAAGGGGGGATGGAGAGGTGAGGCGGGGGGTTGTCTGTGGCTCAGCCGAAGCCGCCGTCGGCGACTTTCACGAACTGGGCGCGGCCCTGGAGGGGGGCGAAGAGGTCGGCTTCGGTGCCGGTCATGAAGGCCTGCAGGCCCAAGGCCTCGATCTCGTCGAACAGTGCGGCTCGACGGGCCGTGTCGAGGTGGGCGGGGGCCTCGTCGAGGAGGAGGATGGGGGCCGCGTTCTGGTCCGACAGGCGGGTGATCTGGGCCAGGATCAGGTTGAGGACCAAGGCCTTTTGCTCGCCCGAGGAGCCCTCGGCGGCGGGGCGGTTCTTCTCGCGATGCAGGGCGGTCAGGTCCGAGCGGTGCGGGCCGTACAGGGAGCGTCCGGCGGCGGCGTCGCGTGGACGGGACCGCAGCAGGCCCTCGCGGATCGTGGCGGCGAGGGCCGCGGCGTCCGCGCCGTCAGCGGCGAGGGTTTCGGCCTCGCCGGTCAGGCCGAGGTCGGCCTGGGGGAAGGGGCGGTCGTTGCGCGCGTCGATGGCGGTCTGCAGCGTTCCGAGGGCGGCGGCGCGGGCCATGGCGGCCGCGGCGCCCGCCTCGCCCAGACGGATCTCCAGGGCGTCGAGCCAGAGCGGGTCGGCGGGGCGGCCTTCAGCGCCGTCGGTCAGCAGACGTAGCCGCTCGCGCAGGGCCTTTTCATAGCCGGAGACGGCGGCGGCGTGGTCGGGGTTGGCGGCGAAGACCAGACGGTCGAAGAATTTCAGCCGCTCGGCGCGGGCGTCGGAGAAGAGTCGATCCTGCTCGGGCGTGGCCCAGACCGGGCGCAGGTGATCGAGCAGACGGCCGGGCTGGGCGGTCTCACCGTCGATGCGGACAATGCGGCGGGCCGCGCCGGGGGCTTGAACGCCGGTGCCGAGTTTCGTCTCACCGTCCGCGTCGGTCAAAATCGCAGCGACAGCCCACGCCCGGCCTGTCGCCTCGCCGGGTTCGCGACGGCCCATCTCGGGCGCCGTGGCGCCGCGCAAGCCGCGGCCTGGGGTGAAGAGGCTGAGCGCCTCCAGCAGATTGGTCTTGCCGGCGCCGTTGGGGCCGTGAAGCACCACCGCCCCCGCCGCGATGGGCAGGGTCGCCGCTGCATAGGAGCGGAAGTCGGTGAGGGTGAGAGATGTGATCAAAATTGTCCGCTCACCCCGGCGAAAGCCGGGACCCGGTTCTTTCGCAAGAACGCAGGCGGTTCAGAAGCGCTTTTCGAAAAGATCTGTCCGGCCGGGGTTGGTTCGCTCGCTCGAACCCGGCACCAGACCGGCTTTCAAGCCTTGATCCGGGACCTTCCGGATTGACGCGCTCCGCCATCAAGCGGCGTACCGGAGGCGCCACTCCTCGAGGATGCCGCAAAGGTCGTGAGGGCTTATCGCCCAGCCCGTTTCGAGATGTGCATCGAGCGTCGAGGTTCGTTTGCCCTCCCAACGATTGCCCTCCCATCGCGGATTACCGTCGCCGGCGTCATCGTGATGATCCCAACCCACGATCTCATGCGGGCTATCGAGGGGACGTTCGACGCGAAATTGTTTCACGTCCTTCCAGCGCACTGTCCGGCTGCGGTTGAGCGTCCGGAGCTTGAGCCCCTCCCGACTCAAACTGATCCCCTCGCCCCACAGGCGTTGGTGAAGCGCGATCCCCATAAGCGCGAAGGGATAGAGCAGTGTGCATGACCAGAGGATCGCACTCACCGGGTCTGCCAACAGCGAGCGCAGAAGGTCCTCGTCCGGTGCGAGCGCAGAGAGAAGGAGAAGGAGCCCGACGTTGACGACCAGGCCGAAGGCTCCCAGCCCCATCGAGACCCAGAAGCGCCAGGGCGCCTTCCGGATGGCAAGTGTCGGTCCGTCGGGCCGCATTACACCCGCAGCGGCATCAGCACATACTGGACGCCGGGGTCGCCCGGATCGAGGACGAGGGTCGGGCTGGCCGGGTCGGCGAATTTGAAGTGGGCGGTTTCGCCGGTGATCTGGCCGGCGACGTCGAGCAGGTAACGGGCGTTGAAGCCGATCTCGAAGGGCTCTTCCGAATAGCCGATCTCGACCTCCTCGACGCCCTGGCCGGCCTCCATGTTGCGGACGGTCAGGGTGACGCGGTCCAGCTCGAAGGCCAGTTTCACCGAGCGGCTCTTTTCGGCCGAGATGGTGGCGACGCGGTCAACGGCCTTGGAGAAGAGGGCGTTGTCGATGTCGGCCTGCTTGTCATTGCCCTTGGGAATGACGCGCATGTAGTCGGGGAAGGCGCCGTCGATGACCTTGGAGGTCAGGCTGGCCTCGCCGAACTCGAAGCGGATCTTCTGCGGGCTGACCTGGACCTGGACGGCGCCGACGCCGTCATCCAGCAGGCGACGGACCTGATCGATGGTCTTGCGCGGGACGATGACGCCCGGACCGCCGGCGGCGCCCTCGGGGGCCGGGGTCTCGGCGAGGGCCAGACGGTGACCGTCGGTGGCCACGGCGCGCAGCAGGGGAATGCCGCCCTCGGCCACCGTGTGCAGATACAGGCCGTTCAGATAGTAGCGCGTCTCTTCGGTCGAGACGGCGAAGCGGGTCTTGTCGATCAGACGCGCCAGGTCTTCCTTGGGCAGGCTGTAGCGGGCGCCCGAGGTGTCGGTCGACATGACCGGGAAGTCGCCGGCCGGCAGGACCGGCAGGTTGAACTTCGACCGGCCGGCCTGGACCAGCAGGCGGGGGTCGTCGCCCGAATAGGACAGGGAGACCTCGGCGCCGTCCGGCAGCTTGCGGATGATCTCGTACAGGGTGTGGGCGGGGGCGGTGATCTGGCCCTCGACGTTCACCACGGCCTCGGCCTCGTCGACCATCTCCATGTCGAGGTCGGTGGCGGCGAAGCTGAGCTTGTCGCGACCCGCCGACAGCAGGACGTTGGACAGGATCGGAATGGTGTTGCGACGCTCGACGACGCTCTGGACGTGGCCGAGGGCCTTCAGAAGCGCGGATCGTTCGATGGTCAGTTGCATGTCGTCTCGCCCCGCAGCGACTCACCGAGAGTCGCCGGTAATCTATGGGGAATGGACACTAGCGGATTGGCTGGATGGAGCAACACAGGCCGGCGTCCGGGCGGAAAGTGATTAGTGGATAGTGATTGGTGATTGGTCATTGACCGGGACGGCCGACGTCGCCGGCCGGTCAAAAGCCGACATCCGACCCATCACTCACCAATCACTCTTCACCAATCACGCGGCGAGGCCGCCCTACCCCCTGAGCTTGCGCGTCAGGGCCTCGACGTCGCGGGCGATCTGTTCGTCCTGGGCGATCAGCTCTTCGATCTTGCGGACGCCGTGCAGGACCGTGGTGTGGTCGCGCCCGCCGAAGCGGCGGCCGATGTCCGGGTAGGAGCGGGTCGTGTGCTGCTTGCACAGATACATGGCGATCTGGCGCGGGCGGGCGACCGCACGGGTGCGGCGCTCGGACAGCAGGTCGGCCTGCTTCAGGGTGAAGTGGTCGGCGACGGTCTTCTGGATCTCGTCGACGGTGATGCGGCGCTCGGGCCCGCCGCGCAGGGCCGAGCCGAGCAGGGCCTGGGTCTCGTCGAGGCCGAGGGTGGACAGGCGGGCGCCGGCGACAGCGGCCAGGGTGTTCACGGCGCCCTCGAGCTCGCGCATCGAGCCGGGGGTGCGGTCCACCAGATGCTCCAGCACATCGGCGCGGACCTCGCCCGAGACGACGCCCAGCTTGGCCAGGGCCTCGATGCGGTTGCGGGCCACGGCCAGCTTCAGCGAGCGATCGGCAGGCTCGACCGGGCAGGTCAGGCCGGAGGCCAGGTGGCTGCGCAGGCGCGGCTCGACCTCGGTCAGGGCCATCGGCGGCTTGTCGGCCGACAGGATGATCTTCTTGCCGTCCTCGATCAGGGCCGTGAGGGTGGACAGCAGCTCTTCCTGGGTCGAGGCCTTGCCGCCGACGAACTGGACGTCGTCGATCAGCAGCATGTCGGCGCTGCGCAGGCTGTCCTTGAAGGCCGCGGTCGAGCGGTCCTGCATGGCGCGCACAAAGGTCGAGAGGAAGCGTTCGGCGGTCAGATAGACCACCTTGGCGTCCGGCCGCAGGCGCTGGGCCTCCCAGGCGATGGCGTTGAGCAGGTGGGTCTTGCCGTAGCCGTAGGGGCCGCAGAAGAAGATCGGGTTGAAATGGCCGTCGGCCCAGGCGGCGGCCTGGCGGGCGATGGCCAGGGCGAAGGCGTTGCCCTGCCCTTCCACGAAGCTGTCGAAGGTCAGGCGGTCCTGCAGGCCCGCGGCGCGCACAGCGCGGGCGCCGTCGGCGACCGGGGGCACCGTGGCGATCGGCATGGACGCGTGGGGCAGGGCGACGACATTGCCGCCCGAGAGCGGCGCGGCGGCGCGGCCGGCGGCGACCTGGGAGGCCGGGGCGACCGAGCCCATCTCGGCGCGGCAGCGGACGTCCAGACGACGGGCCTGGGCGTCGAGGCCCAGCCACAGCTCGTTCATGCGGCGCAGCGCATTCTTGCGCACCCAGTCACGGGCATAGGCGGTCGGCGTCACCAGGATCAGCTGACCGGCGCCGTCCACGCGCACGGCCGACGGCGCGATATAGGAGCTGAACGCGCCTTCGCCGATCTCACCGCGCAACCGTCCGGCCGCTTCGGTCCAGATATGATCCGGATCCGTCATCCCCGCCATTCTCGCGCTCCCCATCATCGAACTGACACCCGCCGCAAATTCCATCACGCGACGCCCTTCTGAACCGGCTGATCACAGGGACGACTTCTCCTGCCCGGTGCAGCGTCGCCGCCGCCCGGATGGGGTCGCTCTCTCAATCAGACGGCTCACGCCGGTGCAGAACGGTGTTCCGCGCCGTCTTCATCCGTGTGGGGATGGAAGTGCGTCAGCCCCTTGAACTTACGCCCGGCGAAGGGCGGGTCAACGCTGATTCGCGACTCAAAATGCAGTTAAAATTGTTGACTCCGCCAAGTGCCGCCGCCGCCTTGGGAAATCCAGATTTCGCCACAGACGCGAACACCAATTCGCGTGCTGGCGCCTGTCACCGCACGTGCAAACGGCGAGGGAGCTTGCGCGCCCTCGCCGTTGAAATCACTCGTCTTTACCATGACAGGCCTATGAAAGGCCGTCCGGCGCCCGAAAAATCAGGCCGCCGACATCTTCTTCAGTTGGGCGGCCAGGCGGGACACCTTGCGCGAGCCCGTGTTCTTGTGAACGACGCCCTTGGTGACGGCGCGCATCAGCTCGGATTGAGCCTCGACGAACGCGGTCTTGGCGGCGCCGGCGTCACCACCGGTGACCGCTTCCTGGAACTTGCGCAGGAAGGTGCGGACGCGCGTGCGACGCGCCTTGTTCACTTCGGTGCGGGCCGCGATCTTGCGGATCGCTTTCTTGGCGCCGGGATTGTTGGCCATCAGTCAAACCTTCGAACGAAAAACGCGCGGAACCCAGGTCCACAGCGTGCGGAAATCTCAAGAGCGGGCGGCTATAGCGGAAAGGGTCCGGCCGGGCAAGCGTGACTCTGACTCGTTCTGCGAGAGGCCCGAGAGGCTGCGCGACACCGCCTTTCCCAGCATAACCGCAAAAGCGCCACCTACAAGCGACAGTTGACGCTTATTGGTTACAATTGTAACGCTATGGCCACGAACGTCACGAAAGACCGCGCCATGACAGAACCGACTGTGCCGACGGATGCCGAGCTGGATGTGCTGAAGGCCTTCTGGCGGGATGGGGCGCTGAGCTCGCGGGAGGTTCAGGCGCGGATCGCGGACGGGCTGGGCTGGACCTCGTCGACGACGCGGACGGTGCTGGAGCGGATGCGGACCAAGGGACTGCTGGTCCGGCGCGAGGTGCATGGCGTCGCCGTCTATGAAGCGACCCAGCCCAAGGTAGCGGTGATCGGCGGCATGATGAAGCGGCTGTCGGCCCTGCTGGAGATCGACGGCCCCCTGCCCGCCGCAGCCTTCTCGGGCAGTCAGCTTCTGGACGCCGACGACATCGCCGCGCTGGAACAGGCGCTGGCCGACGACGCCAGGACCGGGGAGACGAAATGATGGGGGCGGTCGAACTGCTGGCCCTGTCGCTGGGGCTGTCCGTCGTCATGGCGGCGGCGGGTCTGGCGGGCGGGACGCTGATCGAGCGGATGAGCGCCGATCCGCGCCTGCGGGACCGGGCCTGGGGCGCGGCCTTGATGCTGCCCCTGACGCCGCCGCTGGCGACCGCCGTGTTGCTGATGACGCCGCCCCCGGTGCGTGAGGTGGCGATGACGATGGCGCCACCCCTGACGACCGGCCCGGCCCTGACGGTCGCGACGACGGCGCCGGTCGAGGCGGCCGCCCTGACGCTGGACACCGGATGGATCGCCCTCGCCGTTCTGGCGATGGCCGGCGCGCTGGTCCTGACCCGACTGATCCTGCTGGCGCATCGCGCCCGGCGGTTGAGCGCCCTGTTGCGGACCGGCGGGACGGCGGATGCGGACACGCTAGGTCTGGTGCAGGACGCCGCACGCCATCTGGCGATCCGTCCGCCCGTGGTGATGATGAGCGCGGCGACGGCTGAGCCGCTGCTGGCCGGACTGCGGCCCGCGCGGCTGGTGCTGCCGCAAGACCTGCCCGCGACGGACACGGTTCGCCGCGCGGTGATCCTGCACGAACTGGCCCATCTGAAGCGCGGCGACCACCGCGCCCTGTGGCTGGAGGAGGCGGTGCTGGCCCTGTTGGCCGCCAATCCGCTGATGCCCCTGTTGCGCGCCCGACGAGCGGCGGCGCGGGAAGAGGCCTGCGACGCCGTCGCCCTGGCCGGAGCCGGGATCGAGACCCGCCGCGCCTATGCCCAATCCCTGATCGAGGCCCTGCGGATCCGCGCCGGTTCGCAGACCGTGGGCGCCCTGCCCGCCCTCACCTTCACCGGCGCCGGAAGGACCACCGCCATGCATCGCCTGAAAGCCGTCCTGAGCCCCGCCGCCCCGGCCAACCGCCGCGCCCGGATGGCCGCCCTGATGACCGGCGGAGCCCTTCTGGCCGCCGTCGCGGCCGGCACGGTCGCCGTCGCCGCCCAGCGAGAGCCCGTGCTTCGCATGAGCGAAACACGGGAAGAGGCGGCCAACCGCGTAATGATCAACGGCGAGACCGTCGCCCTCGACTTCAGCGCGCTTCCGCCGTTTGGCCTGCAGGCCGAGAGCATCACCCGTTCGGCGCCCGGCGTCCGCCCGGCCTGGACCGACTTCCGAACGACGCCGGCCCCGGACGCGCCGCCGCTCAGCATCGAGGGGGTGAAGCTGCCGGCGGGCGTGACCACAGACATCGTCGTCGCCACCGATATTTCGCGGATCGAGCGCAGCAACGCGGGCCTGAACATCGTACTGAAGCGCGACGGCGCGCAGCAACAACCGCCGGAGCCCCGCCCGTTGACGCCCGAAAGGCAGGCCCGCTATCGCGGACTGTCGGCCCAAGGCTACCGCGAGGTCTGCGGCTCAAGCGATCCGGGCGACAATGGCTTCTGCGCGGGTGTGATGTTTGCCCAGATGGGCAAGGCCGGAGTCTGCGCTCCGTCCGAAATGACTGAAAACAAGGCGAACAACGGCCCGGCGCTGGCGACCTATGTGGAACAGGGACGACAGGCCATGCGCCGACTGGAGCCGCGCGCCGACGAAGGCGCCCATGGCTATGCCGAACGCGCGATGCAGCAGGCCTATCCGTGTCAAGCGCAGCGCACCGACAACAGCGCCGTCGTCGTCTGGATGCCGGTGACGATCGAGGGGCGAGCCACGCTGAACCCGGGCGACCGGATGCGCGTGACGCTGACGGATCCGTCGGGCGCACTGCTGGCCGAGAGCGTGGCCTTGGGTGAGGGCGAGGTCCGCATCCCGCTGACTGAGGCGGAGTTCCCCCGACTGGGTCAGGGCAACCGCGCCTATACGCTGAACGGCGCCATCCATCGGGCCGACGGGTCGGTCGAGCCGGTCCGCGAGACGACGACCCTTCGGCTGGGCGCCGGTTCGCAACGCAGCGCGCGGAATCTGACCGCGACGCTGAACTTCTGAGGTCGGTGGAGGGATGCCTGAGGCCGGCGCTCCTCCACCCCGCTTCGCGCGGTCCCTCCCCCGACGGGGGAGGAACGACGGGCGCGCTATTTGCCCGTGAAGCTCGGCTTCCGCTTCTCCACGAAGGCGGCCATGCCTTCCTTTTGATCCTCGAAGGCGAAGAGGGAGTGGAACAGGCGGCGTTCGAACTGGACGCCCTGGGTCAGGGTGGTCTCCAGCGCGGCGTTGACCATTTCCTTGTTGGCCATGACGGCCAGCGGGCTTTGCGAGGCGATCTTCGCGGCGATCTTGCGGGCCTCGTCCAGCAGGGTCTCGTGCGGGAAGACGCGGCTGGCGAGGCCGGCGCGTTCGGCCTCAGATGCGTCCATCATGCGGGCGGTCAGGACCATGTCCATGGCCTTGGACTTGCCGACCAGACGGGTCAGGCGCTGGGAGCCGCCGATGCCGGGGGCGACGCCGAGGTTGATCTCGGGCTGGCCGAACTTCGCCTTTTCACTGGCGACGATGAAGTCGCACAGCATGGCCAGCTCGCAGCCGCCGCCCAGGGCGAAGCCGTTGACGGCGGCGATGATCGGCTTGCGGAAGCGGGTGATGCGGTCGTGGCCGAGGGCGAAATAGTTGCCCGTGTACATCTGGGCATAGGTCTGGTCCGCCATCTCCTTGATGTCGGCGCCGGCGGCGAAGGCCTTGTCGCCCGAGCCGGTGAGGATCAGGCAGCGGACGCTGTCGTCCTGCTCGACGCTGTCGAGGAAGGCGGCGAGGTCGGCGAACAGGGCCGAGTTGAGGGCGTTCAGCGCTTCGGGCCGATTCAGGGTGACCACCGCGTAGCCGTCGGCGTGACGCTCGATCAGGAGGTTGGCGTAGGTGTCGGACATGACGGTGCTCCGGCGGGGTGGGTGAAGAGTGACTGGTGAGTAGTGAGTAGAGGGAGTGGCGGCAACGGTCGATGATCGGGCGACGCGCCACTCACGACTCACCACTCACTCTTCACCCCTCACCGCCGAGGCAGGAGCGCCAGGGTCAGGGCGGCGCGGAGCAGCTCGGCGACCACCACCATGGCCAGCAGGGTGTTGGCGGCGATGACCTGGCCGCGCGGGCCGGACAGGTCGAAGGTCCAGCCGAACTGCGAGGCGAGGGCCAGCAGGAGGGCGGCGACCAGCACCAGAAGGATCAGCAGCATCAGGGCGACGTGGGCGGCCTTGAGCGCGGCCTGCAGGGTGGGACCCTCGTCGAGGGCGCGGGCGCGGCGGCGGAACAGCCAGCCGATCAGGCCGGTGGCGACCGTCTCGGCGAGGACGGTGACCGCGAGGGCGCCGAGGAACCACCAGACAAGGCCGCCGGTCCCGTCGCTCCGCAGCGACTGGAGGAAGTGGGCGAAATAGGCGCCCCAGACGGCGACGCCGACGATCAGGCTGATCCAGAGATGGGTCTTGCGCATGGGGCGTTGGGGGGCCTGGGAGGGTGGAGGGGCGGTTTCGACAATAGCGGATGGGAAGTGATTAGTGGCTAGTGGTTAGTGGTTGGCCGCCGCAGGCGTCGCCGCCTGACCAGTGGACGCCCTGCCCGCCCCCATCGATCCACTAACCACTGGCCACTAATCACTTTCACCCGCCATCTCACCCAGCTTGAGCACCGTATTCCAGTTCCGGCCGGTGCCCATGCCGAGCATGCGAGGCGTGGCCTTTTTGAAGATTCCGGACTCGCCCTGGCCGTTGGGGAACCAGAAATAGAGGACGTCGTCGATGGCCTCGACCGCCTCGCCGCCCGCCGCCAGTTCGCGGCAAGCGTCCAGCGCGCCCGGCTTGACCCCGTCTTTCATGACCATGGCCAAGGCCTTTGTCGGGTGGGCGGCTGCGTCCTTGGCGAAGGGGTTGGCGGCGATCAGGCTCGACCACTGCTCGGGCGTGCGAACCATGGCGACGATGTTCAGTCCGAAGGTCTTGAGCATCGCGGCCTCGATGTCGGCTTCGAGCCCCTCGGTCGGAAGGTCGCTCTCGACCACCAGATTGCCGCTGGCGAGAAGGGTGCGGGGGTTGTTCAGGCCCATGGCCTGCGCCATCGCGCGCTGCGCGCCGACCGGGGCGCGGACGCCGCCGGTGTTCATGCCGCGGAAGAGGATGATGCGATGCATGGGGTTGGCTCGGGCGGTGGTGGTCGGGGTCGGGCGATGGCGGATGGCAAGTGGTTAGTGATCAGTGATTAGTGATTAGTGGTTTGATGGGTCTGGCCGCGCCGCGTGATTGCCTGGCGCCGGCCGTCTGCGGCGGCCGACCACTAACCACTTCCCGTCACCGCTTCTGGCAGCTCGGGCAGTAAAAGGTCGAGCGGCCGCCCTGGACGATGCGTTTGACGACGCCGGTGCAGTCGTCGCCGCGGCAGGGTTCGCCCTCGCGGCCGTAGACGTCGAAGCGGTGCTGGAAATAGCCTTGGCCGCCCTCGGCGTTGGCGAAGTCGCGCAGGGTGGAGCCGCCCGCTTCGATGGCGTCATTGAGGACGTCGCGGATCCGGGTCGCGAGGGTTTCGAGGCGGGGTTTCGAGACCTTGCCCGCCGCGATCAGGGGCGAGATGCGGGCGCGGTAGAGGGCCTCGCAGACATAGATGTTGCCCAGGCCGGCGACCATCCGCTGGTCCAGCAGGCTGACCTTGATGTTCTGTTTCTTGCCGTCGAAGACCTCGGCCAGATGGGCGCCGGAGAAGGCGTTGCCCAGCGGCTCGGGCCCCATGCCGGCGAACCACGGGTGGCCTTCGACCTGATCGGTGGGGATCAGGCCCATGAAGCCGAAGCGGCGGGCGTCGGCGAAGCCGATGCGGTGGGTGGCGGCGTCTTTCGTGGCGCAGAAGCTCATGTGCTCGTGCTTGCCGGCGATGGGGGCAGGCTCCTCGAACTCGCCCAGCTGGCGGCCGTCAAGGGTGAAGCGGCCGGTCATGCCCAGGTGGGTGACCCAGGTCTCGCCCGTCGACAGCCGCATGAGCAGGTATTTGGCCCGCCGGTCGATGCGCTCGACCACGGCGCCGTCCAGCCGGTCAGGGAAGCGGTCGGGGAAGGGGAAGCGCAGGTCGGGGCGGTTCTGGCGCGTCTTCGACAGGCGCGCGCCCTCCAGCACCGGCTGCAGGCCGCGTCGGACGGTTTCGACCTCGGGGAGTTCGGGCATGGGGAGGGCTACGCCAGTGGTTAGTGGTTAGTGGTTTGAGCACAACGCGGCGCTTTACCGGGCGCTGCCAGCGAAGCGGCAATCACTGATCACGAACCACTAATCACTGGCCGGGCTCGCCGCCTACTGCTTGTACGCCTCATGGCAGCTCTGGCAGCCGGAGCGGACCGTGGCGAGCTGGGCGGTGAAGGCGGCGGCGTCTTCGCCTTGCGACAGTTCGGACAGGCGGTCGGCGGCGGCGGCGAATTCGGCGGCTCTGGCGTTGAAGCCCGCCCGGTCGGACCAGACGGCGGGCTGGGCGCCGCTTTCGACCGTGGCGGTGTCGTCCGGGAACAGGTCGGGCAGGGTGTGGGCCCAGCGGGCGAAGGCGCGGGTGGCGCCGCGCTGGGTCGAGGGCGCCTGTCCCGCGTCCGTGGCCGCCTTGACCGCGCCGAGGACCGAGCCGGACAGGATCATCCCCGCCTGCCGCGCCTTGACCAGCGCCTCGGGCGAGCCCTGGGCGTCGGCCGCCCCGCCCACACAGAGCAGGCCGATGACGGCGGCGATGAGTGTCTTGTGCATGGCGTTCCCCGATTTTCCCGGACGGTCCGACGCGTCGGCGCGGCTGTCAATCGCGCACGCCCCCTCGACGCCTGTGCCATTTCGAGCTTAGGTCCGCGCAACATCGGGAGAGGGCCGTCATGACGGACACCACAACGCCGGCCGTGACCGGCGGCAAACGCATTGAGCTGACGATCCGGGCCGTGATCCTGGGCTGTCTGCTGGCGGTGATCTTCACCGCCGCCAACACCTATCTGGGCCTGAAGGTCGGGCTGACCTTCGCCTCGGCCATTCCGGCGGCGGTCATCTCGATGGCCGTGCTGCGGTTGTTCAAGACCTCCACCATCTGGGAGAACATGACCGTCCAGACCGTGGCGTCGGTCGGCGGGGCCATGAGCTCGATCATCTTCGTGCTGCCGGGACTGGTGATGGTGGGCTGGTGGACCGGCTTCCCGTTCTGGGAGTCAGTGCTGATCTGCGTGTTCGGCGGCGTGCTGGGCGTGACCTTCTCCATCCCCCTGCGCCGCGCGCTGGTGGTGGAGGCGGGCCTGCCCTACCCCGAGGGCGTGGCGGCGGCCGAGGTGCTGACCGTCGGGTCGCGCGGGGCCGAACAGACCGAGAGCGCTGTGCGTGAGAACGCGGCGGGCCTGTGGGTGGTGATCACCGGCGCGGTCGTGTCGGCAGGCTACGCCCTGCTGGTCGCGGGCCGGGTGTTCGCCGGCGAGGCGGCCAAATTCATCAAGCTGCCCGCCGCGCTGGGCGGCGGGGCCACGGGCATGGGCTTCGGCATGCAGTTCGCCCTGCTGGGCGCCGGCCACCTGATCGGCCTGAGCGTGGGTCTGGCCCAGCTGTTCGGCCTGATCCTGGCCTGGGGCATCGCCGTGCCGCTGCTGACCAGCCCCGACGTGATCGCCTGGCTGACGGCGCACAACATCCCGTCGATCGCGACTACCCTGCCCGCAGGCGTCAGCGCCGAGGAACTGGCCGGGACGGTGTGGAGCCGGGAAGTCCGCTTCATGGGCGCCGGCGTCATCGGCGTGGCCGCCATCTGGACCCTGATCAAGCTGGCCGGGCCGCTGGTCGGGGGCCTGACCTCGGCTTTGGCCGCCAACGCCCGCCGCAAGCACGGCGAGACCCTGGACCGGACCGAGCAGGACATTCCGATCAACATCGTGGCCGGGCTGTCGATCGCCTGCCTGATCGGCATCGGCTTCATCCTGGCCTTCTTCGCCCAGAGCAATCCGACGCTGGCCGGGTCGACCGCCCTGCTGGTCGCCGGGGGGCTGGTCTATGTGGTGCTGATCGGCTTCGCCGTCGCGGCCATCTGCGGCTACATGGCCGGACTGATCGGTTCGTCCAACAGCCCGGTGTCCGGCGTCGGCATCCTGGCCATCGTCATCGCCTCGGTGCTGATGCTGGGCGTGCTGGCCATCGCCGGCCTGCCCGCCGATCCGTCGGTGATCGCCTTCGCCCTGATCGTGACCTCGGTCGTGTTCGCCGTGGCCGTGATCGCCAACGACAACCTGCAGGACCTGAAGACCGGCCAGCTGGTCGGCGCCACGCCCTGGCGTCAGCAGACGGCCCTGATCGTCGGTGTCATCGCCGGCGCCATCGTCATTCCGGTGATCCTGAACCTGCTGAACCAGGCCTTCGGCTTCGAGGGCGGACCCAAGGGCATCGCCGACGAGCCGCTGGCGGCCCCGCAGGCGACCCTGATCTCCGCCCTGGCCCGCGGCGTCATCGGCGGCGATCTGCGCTGGGACCTGATCGGTCTGGGCGCGGTGATCGGCGTGGTCATCATCGTATTGGACGCCGTGTTGAACAAGGCGACCGGCGGCAAGGCCAAGCTGCCCCCGCTGGCGGTCGGCATCGGCTTCTACCTGCCCGCCGCCGTCACCACGATGCTGGTCATCGGCGCGATCTGCGGCTGGATCTACGACAAGGCGATCAAGACCACCCGTTTCGCCGACGTGGGGCGCCGGATGGGGGTGCTGCTGGCGTCAGGTCTGATCGTGGGCGAGAGCCTTTTCCTGGTCATGACAGCCGGGGTGATCGTCGGCACCCGCAACGACGCGCCGTTCGCCATGCTGCCGGAGGGTTCGACCTTCCCGTCCATGCTGGCGGGCATCACGGCCTTCGTGCTGCTGACCTTCGCCCTGTACAGCTGGGTGCGCAGCCGTTCGGCCAAGGTCTGATCGCCCTCTGATCGCCGCTTTCCGGAGCGATAGAGACCCGAGTTAAGCCAGTGCGTGCTCCGCGCGCACTGGCGTTTCGGCGTTCGGGCCTGTAAGAGGCGCGCGCCTTCCCGCATTTACGCCCTGACCCAGCGGCCCGAACCGTTCCGGCCGCCCATTCGCGATACCCATATGAATCTGCGCAACGTCGCCATCATCGCCCACGTTGACCACGGCAAAACCACGCTGGTCGACCAACTCCTGGCCCAGTCGGGCGTGTTCCGAGCCAACGAGGCGACGACCGAGCGCGCGATGGACTCGAACGACCAGGAAAAAGAACGCGGCATCACCATTCTGGCCAAGGCCACGTCGGTGCTGTGGAACGGCAAGGCCGGCGAAACCCGCATCAACATCATCGACACCCCCGGCCACGCCGACTTCGGCGGTGAAGTCGAGCGCATCCTGGGCATGGTGGATGGCTGCGTCATCCTGGTGGACGCCGAAGAGGGCGTCATGCCCCAGACCAAATTCGTGCTGACCAAGGCGCTGAAGATGGGCCTGCGTCCCATCCTCTGCATCAACAAGGTCGACCGCGCCCACGCCGATCCGGACCGCGTTCACCTGGAAACCATCGAACTGTTCGAAGCGATCGGCGCCTCGCCCGAGCAGCTGGACTTCCCGCACATCTACGCCTCGGGCCGTAACGGCTGGGCGACGCTGGACATGAACGAGCCGTCGGACACCCTGGCCCCGCTGTTCGACATGATCGTCGACCACGTGCCGCCGCCCGCCGTGCAGGCGAACAAGGACAAGCCGTTCCAGATCCTGAACGTGCTGATCGAGTCCGACCCCTTCCTGGGCCGGATCCTGACCGGCCGTATCGAGAGCGGCAAGGCCGTTCCGGGCATGGCCATCAAGGCGCTGGACCGCGACGGCAAGCAGATCGAGCAGGGCCGGATCACCAAGGTCCTGGCCTTCCGCGGCCTGAAGCGCACGGCGCTGGACGAAGGTTCTGAAGCGGGCGACATCGTCGCCATCGCCGGCATGTCCAAGGCGACCGTGGCCGACACCCTGTGCGCGCTGGACGTCATGGACGCCCTGCCCGCCCAGCCGATCGATCCCCCGACCATCTCCATGACCGTCTCGGTCAACGACAGCCCGCTGGCCGGTCGCGAAGGCGACAAGGTCCAGTCGCGCGTCATCCGTGACCGCCTGCTGAAGGAAGCCGAGGCCAACGTCGCCATCCGCGTGACGCAGACCGCCGGCGCCGACGCCTATGAAGTCGCCGGTCGTGGCGAACTGCAGCTGGGCGTGCTGATCGAGAACATGCGCCGCGAAGGCTTCGAGGTTTCGATCTCGCGTCCGCGGGTGGTCTATCAGACCGGCGAGAACGGCGAGCGTCTGGAGCCGATCGAGGACGTCATGATCGACGTCGACGACGAATACACCGGCGTGGTCATCGAGAAGCTGTCGACCCGCAAGGCCGAGCTGAAGGACATGGGCCCGTCGGGCGCGGGCAAGACCCGTATCAGCCTGATGTGCCCGTCGCGTTCGCTGATCGGCTATCAGGGCGAGTTCCTGACCGACACACGCGGTTCGGGCGTTCTGAACCGCGTGTTCAGCCACTATGAGCCGCACAAGGGCGCCATCGAAGGCCGCCTGAAGGGCGTGCTGGTCTCGAACTCGGACGGCGACACGGCGGCCTTCGCCCTGTGGAACCTGGAAGATCGCGGCGTCATGTTCGTCGGCGCCGGCGAAAAGACCTACCAGGGCATGATCATCGGCGAGAACTCGCGCGGCGACGACCTGGATGTGAACCCGATCAAGGGCAAGCAACTGACCAACGTCCGGGCCTCCGGCAAGGATGAGGCCGTGCGCCTGACCCCGCCGCGTCGTCCGTCGCTGGAACAGGCCATCGCCTACATCGAAAGCGACGAGCTGGTGGAGGTGACGCCGAAGTCGATCCGCCTGCGCAAGGCGGTGCTGAACCCCAGCTTCCGCAAGCGCCGCGTCAAGGAAGACTAGTCTTCCGATATCGTTGAAAGACCGGAAGGGCGGGCCGCAGGGCTCGCCCTTCTTGCGTTCAGGCCCAGCATGCCGCGCCAGCCGCCGCTGGTCAGCAGGGCCACGTCCAGCAGGGCCAGGGCCAGCGGGGTCGAGGCCGGGGCGGCGATGAAGCAGGGGCGCCATTCCGGCGCGAACTTGGCCTTCCAGGCGCGCAGGCCCGCGAAGCCGTACAGGGCGCCGCCCTCCTCGAACACCAGCGCGCCGACGCGGGCGAAGACGGGCGCCAGACGCCGATTCTCCAGCCCGGCGAGCGGGGCGCGGCCCAGATCAAGCCAGCGATAGCCTGCGCCCCTCGCCCACTGGATGGCGTGGATGAACATATAGTCCATGACCCCGGGCGGGGCGTCCGGCGTGAAGCGCATCAGGTCGACGGCCAGCCGGTCCCCGCCGGGCATCAGGTTGGCGAAGGCGATGATCCGCCCGCCCTGCCGGACGACGGCGATCGGGGTCAGGGCCAGATAGTCCGGATCGAAGCGGCCCAGCGAAAAGCCCTTCTCGATCCCGATGTGGTGGGTCAGCCAGACATCGGATACGGCGCGCAGGTCCTCGATCACCTCGAGGGCGGCGCCGACGGGCAGCATCTCGAACGTCGCGCCTTCGCGCTCGCAGCGATTTATCGCGGTGCGCAGGTTCTGACGCGACTTGCCCTGAAGGGTGAAGGCCTCGGTATCGACAAGGGCCTCCTCGCCGATCTTGCGGACGGCCAGACCGAGGGTGGCGAGGTCGGCCAGCGCCGTCTCCTCAACCGCATAGAAGACCGCCACGCCGCCGTAGCTGTCAGCCAGTTCGGCGAAGGCCCAGAGCAGCGGCAGATGCTCCGTCTCCGGCCCGACCGGCTCGCCCATGGTGATCCAGCGACGGCCGCGGACGCGATAGGTGATGAAGGACCGGCCCGAGGGGCTGAACATCAGGGCCTTGTCGCGCAGCATGGCCAGCCAGCCGTCGGGCAGAACGCCTTCGCCGGCCTGCAGGATGGTGAGGGCGCGGGCGGCGTCCGCCTGACTGGCGGGGCCGTGACTGCGCGCGCCGGGGGCGGACACCAGAGATCGGCCCGCGAGGACCACCGCCAGAAGCGCCAGAACGGCGCCCACGCGCAGGAAGCCCGAGACTTCGCGGTCGATCAGCAGGCTCCACCACAGGTCGTCGCTGTAGGCCACGTCCCGATAAGCGAAGAAGCCGAGCCACAGCATGCCGACCACCACGGTCAGCACCAGAAGAACCCAGGACGGGGACAGGGCCTCGAACATGCGCGAACGCCGGTCGAAGGCCGCGCGGCAGGGCGCCAGCGCCGCGGCCAGGACCAGCAGTTCCGCCGCCTCCTCCCAGTCCAGACCCTTCAAGAGCGAGAAAAGGGAAGCGACCAGCAGAACCACGATCGCCGCCAGCCAGGCCCCGCGCCGCCGACGCCAAAGGCCGGCGGACAGCAGAAGCAGCAGGAAGCCCGAAATGCTGGCCCCGAAGTGGGACAGTTCGATCAGGATGGGCGGCAGGACGGCGCGGATCGCATCCAGCCGATCCTCATAGGCGGGCGTGACGCCGGACGTGAGCAGGACGGTTCCGGCGGCGATCGCCAAGCCCGCGAAAATATGGGGCGAAACCTCGAAAGCCAGGGCGGCCGCCCGGGTCCAAAGTCGCTTCGCCGTCACGCCGTTCATCCGTCCCATGCCCTCTTCTAGACCCGAAGTCGCCCAATCACGGCAACCCCAAGGTCATTTGCGGGCTCGCGAAACAATCAGAAACACGTGGTGTTTCCCTCTCCGAGCGAGCGCTTCCTGCTCGCCTAGATGAAGGCTGACATCATGCGAAAGACCGCGCTCCTCACCGGCGTCGCCGGCCTGCTCCTGATGACCGCTCCGGCGTTCGCCCAGGACAGCACGGCTCCGCAGACGCCTCCGGCTTCGCCGCCGGCGGCCGAACCGCAACAGGCCCCGCCGCCGCAATCCATGCAGCCCGCGCAACCGGGGACCCAGACCGACGATCCTAACCGCCCGGATGAAGCCACCACGCTGCCGGCCGATCCGGCCACCGACGACACGACCCCGGGCGACACCACCCAGGACCCGGCCACCCAGGCCCCGACCGCCGAGCCCGCCTCGCCGCAGCCGACCGAGCCTGAGCCCACATCGCCCGAACCGGCCGGTCCGCCGGCTCCGGAAGAGCCGACTCCTCCGACCGCTCCGCCTTCGGACGCGCCCGGCGCCTGATCGGTTTCGCCCTGACATTCGATCGGGGCGAAGGTCAAAAAGAAAGGGCGGCTCCCTGCGGAGCCGCCCTTTTCCGTTCACGCTGACCGCGAACTAGCCGCGGCGCTTGACCAGACCGACCAGGAACAGCAGCAGGCAGGCGCCGAGGAAGGCGACCAGCAGGGTGATCAGGTTGAAGCCGCCGACCGGAACGCCCAGCAGGTTGCCGGCGATGAAGCCACCGAGCAGGGCGCCGACGACGCCCACGATCAGATTGGTCAGCAGGCCGTGATTACGGCCCATAACCTGTTCAGCCAACCAACCGGCGGCGATGCCGATGACGATCCAGCCAATAATTCCCAAACCCATTTTCGTATCCTTCCAAAAGCTAAGCTCTGGCGGGGAAACGCCGATTGGCCCGCAGGGTTGCCTTGGCCGTAAAGAACTTCGGTTTTCCGTTCTCCCCCGGGACGCGAGCGCGGCACACCGCTTGAAGCGTGGAGGGCGAGCCGTCCCGCTTCGGGACAGGCGCGCATCATGGGGACACCGGGCCATGGCTTCGGATATCGATCTTCACCTCGGCCGCCGCCTTCGCCGCCGCCGTCGCCTGCTGGGCCTGACCCAGCAGCAGCTGGCCATGCAGGTCGGCATCCGTTTCCAGCAAATCCAGAAGTACGAATGCGGCGCCAATCGCATCTCGGCCGCCCGTCTGTGGCAGCTGTCTGAAGCACTGGAATCGCCGGTCAGCTATTTCTACGACGGCCTGGAAGAGGCCATCGAACGCCAGGAGGCCGCCAGCCAGGGTGGCGAGATGTTTTCCCGCAAGGAAACGCTCGACCTGATCCAGGCCTATTACCAGCTGGGCGAGCGTCCGCGCCGTCGCCTGCTGGATCTGGCGAAATCGCTGCACAGCGAAGGCGAGGCCCCGGCCACGGCCTGAGGGCGTCTGACTTCCCCGCGACGCCTTGCACAGCGTCCGGGCGGCCATCCCCGCCGCATTGCACGGCGCGGGAGACGGCGATCTTCCGGTGACAGGCGGGCGGCGCGTGGGTATGCCGCCTGCCATGACCGAACATGAGCGCTTTATCGTCGAACTGGCGAACGCGGCCGCGGCCGTCACCCTGCCCTTCTTCCGCTCGGACATCGGGCATGAGGACAAGGGCGGCAAGGCGGGCTTCGACCCGGTCACTGAGGCCGACAAACAGGCGGAGGCCGCGATCCGCAGGCTGATCGCCGAGCGCTATCCCCATCACGGGGTGATCGGCGAGGAGTATGGCGAGGACCGGCCGGACGCCGAATTCGTCTGGGTGCTGGACCCCATCGACGGGACAAGGGCCTTCATCTCGGGCCTGCCGCTGTGGACGACGCTGATCGCCCTGCGGGTCGAGGACCGGCCGAGCGTGGGCGTGATCGCCCAGCCCTATCTGGACGAAATCTTCATCGGCGGCCCATCCGGCGCGCGGCTGATCCGCAGCGGGGGCGAGACGCCGCTGGCGGTGCGGGCCTGCGCCAAGCTGACCGACGCGGTGATCTCGACCACAGATCCGAACATCTTCAACGGGGCCGAGCTGGGCGCCTGGACCCAGGTGAGGGCGACGGCGCGGCTGGCCCGGCTGGGCTGCGACGCCTACGCCTATGCGATGGTGGCGGCGGGCAAGATGGATCTGGTCGCCGAGACAAGCCTGAAGACCTGGGACTGGTCGGCGCTGGTCCCGGTGATCGAGGCGGCGGGCGGCAAGGTCGTCAACTGGCGCGGCCAGGCCCCGGACGACGGCGGACAGGTGCTGGCCGTCGGCGACGAACGCCTGATCGAGCAGGCGCTGGTGACGTTGAAGCGGGCGGCGGTTTAGGCGGAAGGCCGGCTGCGGGGCGCGGAAGTGGCTAGTGGCTAGTGGCTGGCAGCCAGCCACTAGCCACTCGCCAATTTCCGGGCTCAGGCGGCTGATGGCTCCGTGCCCGGCGAGACCTTCAGGTCCTGTGCAGGCTGCACCGCAGGCTCAGGCTCCGTGACCGGAGCCGGGCTCAGGTCCTCGATGGGCGAGACGTAGGCGGCCATGGAGTCGAACTCGTCGAGGAAGACGGCGCGCTTGTCGTCCGTCTCCATGATGATCTCGTGCAGGGCGCCGGGAACCTCGACATAGCGGCCGCGACCCAGCCGTTTGGCGGCCCATTTGTTGGTCTGTTTCCAGACCCGGTCATCCTCGCTCGACTGGACGATGGCGACGGGGACGCGGACGGCCTTCAGCGCCTTGGGCTTGAGCGACCGCTCACCGGCGTCGAGGCCGAAGGCCAGCCAGCCCCAGGTCGGCCCGCCGACCGCCAGATGCGGGCAGGCGTAAAGCTGCTGCCGCCACTGCTCGTAGCGGCTTTCGTCGGACGTCAGGGCGTCCTTCTGGAAGGTGTGGTCGAAGGGGTCGTCCGGGTTGTCCAGGACATAGTCGCCGGCCTTGCCGTGACGCAGGTTCCAGCGGACCGCCAGCTTGACCGACCACATCGACCGCTTGCCGGTCTTGATGCGCAGCATGGGGCTGGACAGGATCGCGCCCGAGAAACGGTCCTCGCCGCTTTCCAGCGTCATCAGGTTCAGGACGCCGCCCATCGAGTGGCCGACCATGATCCACGGCTTGGGCGCGCGGGCCTCGAAGGCGTCGAGCAGGCGGGCGTAGTCGTCGAGGAACTCCTCGACCGCGCGGGCATGGCCCTTCAGACGGTCGGGCAGCAGGCGGGCGGACAGGCCCTGACCCCGCCAGTCATGGGCCAGAACGCACCAGCCGCGGGCGAGGAAATTGCCGATCACCTCGAAATATTTCTCGATCGGCTCGGTCCGGCCGGGGCTGAGCACCACGGTGCCGCGCGGCTTGCGGGCCACGAGAGCCGACGGGGTCCAGAAGGCGGCGCGCAGACGCAGGCCGCCGGCGCCACGGAACCACTCCCCCTCGCCGCCGGGGGGCGAGGAGGCGCCCGGAACGCCCATCAGGGGCGCATTGGCGGCATAGGCGGCGGCTCGGTTCACTCAGGCTTCCTGAACTTCAAGGTCATGCGGTCGCTTTCGCCGATCTCCTCGTACTTCGTACGATCAAAGCCCGGGTCCGGCGGGGTTCCGCGCGGCGCGGTCAGGCGCTGCGGCGGCAAGGTGTCCACTCCAAAGGGATGATCCTTGGTATCCCTTTCATTCGCGTTGATTTCCGACGAGGAAACGAAGGCGAAGCCCGCTTCCGCCGCCAGTTGCCGGACAAACGCCTCCTGGACGTATCCGTTCGCGGCGGCGGGATCCTGATCCTCGTCCGGGCCGAGGCGGTGTTGTTCGATGCCGAGAATGCCGCCGGGGCGCAGGGCGGCCCAGGCGTCGGCGAAAGCCTTCTCGGCCAGGCCGGCGGCCATCCAGGCGTGGATGTTGCGCATGAACAGGGCCAGATCCGCGGTTCCGACGGGGGCCACCGGGCCGGAGGTGGGGCCGAAGCTGGTCAGCTCGATCTCGCCATACAGCCTGCGGTCATTGGCGAAGCGCTGCTGGAAGGCGGCCATCAGCTGGACCTGGGCCGGATCGGCGCCGGTGCCGGTCTGGAAGCCGGCGGCGATGTAGTGGCCGGCGCCCTCGGCCAGATAGGGGGCCAGGATTTCGGTGTACCAGCCGCTGCCGGGCCAGAAGTCGACCACGGTCATGCGCGGTTGAAGGCCGAAGAAGCGCAGGGTCTCCATCGGATGGCGGGCGGCATCGCGCCAGCGGTCCTGCGCCCGCCAGGGACCGGCCACGGCCCATTCCAGCGAGCCCTTGGGCGGGCCGTTCGGCGTCTCTTCCGGCTCGGCCGTCGGTTCCTTCTTGCCGCAGGCCGCCAGACCGACGAGGGCCGAGGCCGCGACGCCGGACAGGATGCCCCGGCGCGACAGGAACGGACGCAAACCGTCAGTCAAATCAGTCATGCACGCCCCCCACGGGACGGTCGGACCGTCACCGGAACGGAGGGCTTAACCCTGTTCCCCCGCAGGGTCAAAACCCGCATGCGCCTACTCCGGCTTGCGGAATCGCAGGGTCATGCGGTCGCTTTCACCGACCGCGTCGAACTGCGCCCGCTCCTGCTCGGTCAGCGGGGTCGGGCGATCGGTCGCGACGCCTTCGCGGGGCGCGCTGACGCGGGTGGGAGGCAGGGTCCAGACGCCATAGGGGTGGTCGTGGTCGTCCCGGGGATTGGCGTTCAGCTCGCTGCGCGCCTCCAGCACGAAGCCCGCGGCCTGGGCGGCGTGAATGACGTAGCTTTCGGAGACATAGCCGGTCGGGGCGGTGGCGTCGGCGTTCAGTCCCTCGGCGCCCCGATGCTGTTCGATCGCCAGAACGCCACCGGGCTTCAGCGCCTTGAAGAAGGCGGCCATGTAGGGGGCGGTGCGGCCGCCGCGATGCCAGTTGTGCAAGGCGCGGGCGACCACGATCAGATCGGCGGACCCGTCTTCGACGCCCATCCCCTCGAGCGGGCGATTGACCGGAACATAGCGACCGCCGGTGGCGGCGGCGTAGGGCTCGAGGATGTTGCGCCACCAGCCGGCGCGGCCCGGCTCGATCTCGACCACCGTCAGGTTCGGGCGCAGCCCCCAGAAGGTCAGGGTCTCGAACGGATGGCGGGCGGCGTCACGCGCGCGGTCGGCCTCGGGCCGGGTGGTGGCGGCGACGGCGGCCTGAAGCGCGGCGTCTTCCTGCAGCTCGGGCGGAGCCATGGCGGCCCGGCGAGCCGTCCTCTGGGACGGACTTTCGTCCAGGCTGGGCAGTGGCGGCAGGGTCTGCGCCACCGCCATGGAGGGCAGGACAAGGGCGGCGGTCACGGCCAGGGCGGTCAGGCGCATCGTTTTCCCCACGACATTATGAATGTGGCGGACCCTGACGGGGCCGGGCGGACGGGGCAAGCCGCATCACGCCTGACGCGACAGGATCACGCGGTCTTGACGATCAAACGCGGCTTCCCATCTCCTCCGTCGAGGCCGCCGATATCGGGGTCTCCGGAGCGCGCGGGGCCGATCACGGGCCGCACGAGCCGAACTCCCATCGCCGGTCCGGGCATCAAACCGCGGGACCGGCCAACCTTGCTGATCCTCAGGAGGATGACCCATGCGTACCTATGATTTCTCGCCGCTGTACCGTTCGGCCGTCGGTTTCGACCGTCTGGCCAATCTGCTGGAAAGCGCCTCGCGCACCAGCCAGGAAAACGGCTGGCCGCCCTACAATATCGAAACCACGGGCGAAAACGCCTATCGCATCGAGATCGCTGTCGCCGGCTTCAAATCCGACGAGCTGAACATCGAGGTGAAGGAAAACCTGCTGACCGTCACCGGCCGCAAGGCCGCCAACGATCTGCCGGGTGACGGCGTGGCCGTCGCGCGCAACTTCCTGCACCGCGGTCTGGCCGAGCGTGACTTCGAGCGCCGCTTCCAGCTGGCCGACTATGTGGTCGTGAAGACCGCCGACCTGTCGAACGGCCTGCTGTCGATCGATCTGGTCCGCGAACTTCCGGAAGCCCTCAAGCCCCGCCGCATCGAGATCGGCCAAGGCTCGAAGCTGATCGAAGGCAAGAAGGCGAAGGCGGCGTAAGCGAGCGCCTGATGCCTGACGTTTGGCCGATACCCGGCCTCAAGCCGGTGTAAGGCGACAGGCCAAACAGAACTGAGGGGCGGCGCGCGAGCGTCGCCCCTTTTTCAGGCCTGGAGGGCGGCTTCCAGACCCTTGGCGCCGAAGGTGACGGCGCCGCGCATCTCGGCCTGTCTCAGGCAGGCGCCGTGCAGGATGGCGCGGTTCAGCTCCGCATCGACCAGATTGGCGCGCTTCAGGTCCGCACCGGACAGGTCCGCGCCCTTGAGGCTGGCCCCGGTCAGGTCGGCGGGCATCAGGCGATCGGCGCCGATCATCAACGGCCCGAGCTGGGCTTCGCGCAGGTCGGCGCCGTCCAGACGCGCGCGGGCCAGACGGGCGCCGCGCAGGTCAGCGCCGCGCAGGTTGACGGAGCGAAGGTCCGCGCCCTCCAGATGCGCGCCCTGCAACTGCACCCCGCCCATGTCGAGGCCGTAGAAGACTGCGCCCTTGGCGGACAGGGCGGTCAGATTGTAGCCGCGGATGGATTTGAGCGCCCGCAGGTCGACGCCGTCGAACACCGAGGGTCGCCCCGAGGCGCCGCCCGTTTCGCACCACTGGGCGTGTTCGGACAGCATCTCGGCGGCGGGCAGCTTGCCCACCGGCTCGCCGGCAGACTTGTTGTCGGTCAGGGCGCCGGACATGTCAGCCCCATCGGTCCGCCACATGGTCGCCTTGACCCCGACCAGAACGGCGTCGCGCAGGTCGGCCCCGGTCAGGTCGGCGCCGGACAGGTCGGCGCCCGCCAGATTGGCGCCCTTGAAGCTGGCCTGCTTCAGGTTGGCGCGCACCAGCTTGCAGTCCTTCATGATGGCGTCGGAAAAGTCGGCGGCGACGGCGACCACGCCGGTCAGCTTGGACCGCTCCAGATTGGCGCCGGCCAGACAGGCGCCTTGGGCCGTGGTGTCGCGAACCGAGCGCGCCTCGACCACGCGGAAGCCGAGGCGGGAGTCGGCGGCGGCGATGGTGCCTTCGCGCAGGTCGGCCTCGAACAGGTCCGCGCCCGTCAGGTCTGCCCCGCGCAGGCAGGCGCCGCGCAGGTCGGACCGGCGCATGCTGGCGTCGCGGAAGACGGCGTCCTGCATGTCGGCGCCGAAGAAGGTGGCGTTGTCGAGCCGGCTGCCGGTCAGGTCGCAACCGATCAAACAGGCCGCGGCGAAATCGGCGTCAGCCAGATTGCGTCCCGCGAGCGACAGGCCGCTGAGGTCCATCCAGGCGAAAACAGCGCGGGCGCCGCCGGGCTTGGCCTGCCACAGGCGGTCGTGCCGGGCGCAGATGACGTCCAGCTCCTGTTGTGTAAGCCGCTTTCTGGCGGCCGGCGTTTGGGCGTTCGTCCCCGACATTGGCCCGATATGGCACACTGCCGCTTAAGGAAACGTGTGTTTCCAGAAGACCTTAAGGCCAAGCTAGGCGGTCAGAAGGCCTTGATCCGAAAGGGCGTCGGCCAGTTCACCGGGGCCGATCCACAGGCGGGTGTAGCCCGCCTCGCCCAGCCGTTTGAGTTCGGTCGCCAGATCGGCGCGCGACGAGGCGGCGAAGCGGGCGTCGAAGCCGTCGCCGGTCTCGCTGATGCGAACCATGGGCCGGCCCGTCTCAACCCTGTGCAGATAGCCCTCGTAGAGGACGGCGGCTTCCTGGGCGAGCAGGCCGGTCTCGACCTCCAACCCGGCCTTCTTCAGCCGCTCGACACCCCGGCCCGAGGCGAAGGGGGAAGGATCGACGGCCGCGACCACCACTCGCGTGACACCCGCGTCCATCAGGAAGTGCGAGCACGAGGTGCGGCCCGACGATCGGGCGCCGCAGGGCTCCATCGTCACATAGGCGGTCGCGCCCTTCGCCTTGTCGCCCGCCGCGGGAACGGCCTGTTCCTCGGCATGAGGGCGGCCGCCGGGGGCGGTGGCGGCCTCGGACACGACCTCGCCGTCCTTGACGATCACGCAGCCCACCGCCGGGTTCGGCCAGGTCTGGCCCATCCGCGCCTTGGCGAGCGCGATGGCCCGGCCCATGAACCGGATGTCGTCGGAGGCTTGCTGCGCGGTGGTCATTGATCAGGCTCCGGCGATCGGCGGCAGGGCGGTGGCGCGGCTGTCGTCGAGATAGCGGGCGGCGGTGGGCTTCAGGGCGCCGTCGAGGTCGATCTCCAGCGGGTTGCCGGTCGGGATCTCGACGCCGACGATCTGGTCGTCGGGCACGTTGAACAGGTGTTTGACGATGGCGCGCAGCGAATTGCCGTGGGCGGCGATCAAGACGTCCTCACCGGCCAGAAGGCGCGGGGCGATGTCGGCGTTCCAGTAGGGCAGGACCCGCTCCAGCGTGGTCTTCAGGCTTTCGGTGTCCGGGATATCCTTGCCGACGTAGCGGGGATCGGCGGTGAAGTCCCATTCGCCGCCCGGGGCCAGCGGGGGCGGCGGGATGTCATAGCTGCGGCGCCAGATCTTCACCTGATCCTCGCCGTGCTTCGCCGCCGTCTCGGCCTTGTCCAGCCCGGTCAGGCCGCCGTAGTGGCGCTCGTTCAGGCGCCAGTCCTCGACCACCGGCACATCCTTCAGGCCTGCCGAATCCAGCGCCAGCGCGCCCGTGCGCTTCGCCCGCTTCAGCACCGAGGTGAACATGACGGCGGGATGGAAGTCGGCTCCGGCGATCAGTTCGCCGCCCTTGCGCGCCTGCGCCTCGCCCTCGGCGGTCAGGTCGACGTCGACCCAGCCGGTGAAACGGTTTTCGAGGTTCCACTGGCTCTGGCCATGGCGCAGCAGGATCAGGCGGGGCATGCGGGTCTCCGGATGGTGTTCGTCGGGGGTAGGCCGGGGGTCAGGAAGGGTCAAGCTTTCGACCGCCTCCGGAGTTCCGCACAAGGCCCGCACCCATCACGGCGTTCGCGCGTTGTTGCGGGTCCCGAGCGCCCGGGGTTATCAAGGCGCAACCTTCGCCGTGACCGCTCCGGTCCGGCCATACAGGACGACCCATGCTGAAACCCCGCGCAGACCTTCGCCCCAACACCGCCGAGTACGAGACCACGCCTCTGGTGAAGGCGACCGGCTTCCGCGAGTACGACGCCCGCTGGGTGCTGGAGAAGGAGATCAACCTTCTGGGCATCCAGGCCCTGGGCCTGGGCCTGGCGACCTATGTCCACGAGATTGGCCAGACGCCGAAGATCGTCGTGGGCCACGACTACCGCTCCTATTCCCTGTCGGTGAAGCAGGCGCTGATCCTGGGCCTGCTGGAAGGCGGGATGGAGGTGCTGGATATCGGCCTTGCCCTGTCGCCGATGGCCTATTTCGCCCAGTTCGAACTGGACGCCCCCTGCGTGGCCATGGTCACCGCCAGCCACAATGAAAACGGCTGGACCGGGGTGAAGATGGGCGCCAACCCGCCCCTGACCTTCGGCCCCGACGAAATCGGCCGCCTGAAGGAGATCGTGCTCGAAAACCAGGGCGTGTCGCGCGGCGGCGGGACCCTGAAGCGGATCGACGACTTCCGCGAAAAATACATCGCCGACATCGTGTCGAAGGTGACGCTGACCCGTCCGCTGAAGGTGGTCTGCGCCACCGGCAACGGCACGGCCGGCGCCTTCGCCCCCGAGGCCCTGCGCCGGATGGGCGCCGAGGTGATCGAGATGGATGTCGAGCTGGACTACACCTTCCCGAAATACAATCCGAACCCCGAAGACCACGCCATGCTGGTGCAGATGGCCGAGCGGGTGAAGGCGACGGGCGCCGATCTGGCGCTGGGCTTCGACGGCGACGGCGACCGCTGCGGCGTGGTGGACAATACGGGCGAGGAAATCTTCGCCGACAAGATCGGCCTGATGCTGGGGCGCGACCTGTCGGCCCTTCACCCCAACGCGACCTTCGTGGTCGATGTGAAATCGACCGGCCTGTACAAGACCGATGAGGTCCTGAAGGCCAATGGCGCGAACACCGTCTACTGGAAGACCGGGCACAGCTATATCAAGCGCAAGACGGCCGAACTGGGCGCGCTGGCGGGCTTCGAGAAGTCGGGCCACTTCTTCTTCAACGCCCCGCTGGGCCACGGCTATGACGACGGCATCGTCGCCGCGGGCGCCGTGCTGGCCATGCTGGACCGCAATCCGGGTAAAAAGCTCAGCGAGCTGAAGGCGGCGCTGCCGGACGCCTGGACCAGCCTGACCATGTCGCCCCATTGCGACGACGAGCTGAAGTACGAGGTGCTGGAGCGGATCGTGGCCGAGTACAAGGCGCTGGCCGACGCCGGCGGCGAAATCCTCGGCCGCAAGATCGTGGAAGCCATCACCGTCAACGGCGTGCGGGTGCACCTCGAGGACGGCAGCTGGGTTCTGGTCCGCGCCTCGTCCAACAAGCCGGAGCTGGTGGTCGTGGTCGAAAGCATGCGGTCGGAAGACGATATGCGCGCCCTGTTCCGCGAGGAAGTGAAGCCGCGGCTGGCGAAATACGAGGAAGTCGGCGCCTACAATCAGGAAATCTGAGCCTGAACCGGGAGCGGTCGTGACCGGAATCATCCAGCACGTTGTGATCGTGGGCGGGGGCTTTTCCGGCGCCATGCTCGCCGCGCGTCTGGCGGAGGCCGGCGTCGCCGCGACGGTCATCGACCGGACCGGGAATTTCGGGCTGGGGGTCGCCTATTCGACGCCGTTCGAGGGCCATCTGCTCAATGTTCGCTCCAACCGGATGACAGCGGTCGAGGGGCGCCCGGACGACTTCGTGATCTGGCTGACGGCGAACGCGCCGGAGCGGGCTGACCCGGAGGGGTTCGCGCCGCGGCGGCTGTACGGACACTATGTGCAGGACCGGCTGGCGGCGGTGGAGACGGCGCATCCCGGCCTGATCACGCGGGTGACCGGCGGGGTCGCGGCGGTGGATGGCGGCGGCGTCAGGCTGACGGACGGGCGGATCGTCGCGGGCGATGCGGTGGTGCTGGCCACCGGCAACCCGGCGCCGAAGACCGCCGCACCGGACGATGAGGCGGGCCGGGTCATCGGCGATCCCTGGGCGCCCGGCGCGCTGGATCGGATCGAGCCGACGGACGACGTCATCGTGGTCGGAACCGGCCTGACGATGGTGGATGTGGTGCTGTGGCTGGAGGCGCGCGGCTGGCGCGGGACGGCCAGGACCCTGTCGCGGCGGGGACTGATCCCCCGGTCGCACCGCGCCCGACCGGATACGGCGACACCGCCGACAGAGGCCTTGCTGCACGCCGCGCCGTCGCAGCGGCTGCACGAGGCCCGGCGGATGGCGGGAGAGACCGGCTGGCGCGGGATGATGGAGGGGCTGAGGCCGATCACCACCGATCTGTGGCGACAGGCGGACGAGGCGACCCGCGCCCGGCTGGTGCGCCACCTGCGGCCGTGGTGGGATGTGCACCGGCACCGCATCGCCGAGAGCATCGCGGACGCCCTGACCCGGCTGGAGACGGCGGGTCGACTGACGGTGACCGCCGGACGGGTCGCCGAAATCACGCAGGATGCGGACGGGGTGACCCTGAGCTACCGGCCCCGCGGCGGCCCGGCGCAACCGCCGCTGACGGCGCGCTGGCTGATCGACTGCACCGGACCGGGGCATGATCCGGCGAAGGACGCCCTGACCGGGCCTCTGCTGGCGTCAGGGCGGGCGCGGCTGGACGGGCTGAAGCTGGGACTGGACCTCGACGCGCAAGGTCGGGTGCTGGCGGCCGACGGCGCGCCGGATGCGCGCCTGCTGGTGCTGGGCCCGCCCGCCCGCGCCGCCTTCTGGGAAACCATCGCCGTGCCCGACATCCGCAAGCGGATCGAGGACGTGGTGAAGACGCTGACGGAAACCGCCGCATGAAACGCCTGATCGCCCAAACTTCGGTTCTGGCCGCCCTGCTGGCCCTGACCGGCTGCGACCTGCCGGGCCTGAGCCCCGCCGCGACCGCGCCGCTGACGGCCGAGGCCTGCGTCCTGCCGTCGGTCCTGCCCGCGCCGCACATGGAGACGGTGGGCGCGGATGAGGTGGTCGCCAACCGGCCAATCCTGTTCCACATGCTGGCGGTGACCTGGATGCCCGAGACCTGCCGCAACGGCGGGGACGGTCAGGGGGACATGGCCTGTTCCGGGCCGAACAGGTTCGGCTGGACCCTGCACGGCCTGTGGCCCAACTCGGACGGACGGCCCTATCCGCGCTATTGCCGGGCCGCGACCCGGGTGTCGGACGCGACCATCCGGGCCGAGTTGTGCCGGACGCCGTCGGTCGATCTGGTCCAGCATGAGTGGGCGGCGCACGGCACCTGCGGCTGGGAGAGCCCGGAAGCCTATTTCGCCCAGTCCTCGAAGATGTACGACCGGCTGGTGCGGCCCGAACCGCGCGAGGGCATGACCGCCGGACAGCTGCGCGACGCCTTCGCCGCCGCCAATCCGGGCCTGCCGCGGACCAGCGTCTATGTCGCCACCACAGAGCGGGTCCGGCTGCGCGAGGTCCGCATCTGCAACGACCTGTCGTTCAACCCCCGCCCCTGCCCCGGTGGCGAGGTCGGCGCGCCGGACGCGACGGTGCTGACGGTGGAGCCGGTGCGGGGTTAGCCCGCCGCCTTCACCGCCGCCGAGACGTCCGCGACCACCGACTTCACCAGCGCCTCGTCATCACCCTCGGCCATGACGCGGATCAGTTTCTCGGTGCCCGACGGGCGGACCAGCAAACGCCCTTGCCCTGAGAGGCGGGCCTCGGCGTCGGCGATGGCGGCCTTGACCGTCGCGTCGTCCAGCGGCTTGCCGCCGGTGAAGCGGACGTTCTCGAGCAGTTGCGGGACCTTGTCGAACTGACGGGCCAGCTCACTCATCGGGCGGCCACTCTCGACCAGAACGGCCAGCACCTGAAGCGCCGACATCAGGCCGTCGCCGGTGGTGGCGTGGTCGTGCAGGATGATGTGGCCCGACTGTTCGCCGCCGACGTTGAAGCCGCCCTCGCGCATGCGCTCCATGACGTAACGGTCGCCGACCTTGGTGCGCTCCAGCGTCAGGCCTTCGGCCACCAGGGCGCGCTCCAGTCCGAGATTGGACATGACGGTGGCGACCAGTCCGCCGCCGGTCAGCAGACCGCGCCGCGCCCAGTCAATCGCGACCAGAGCCATGATCTGGTCGCCGTCGACGATCTGGCCTTTCTCGTCGCAAATGATGACCCGGTCGGCGTCGCCGTCGAGGGCGATGCCGATGTGGGCGTCGTGGCGGCGCACGGCCTCAGCCAGGGTCTGCGGATGGGTCGAGCCGCAGTTCTCGTTAATGTTCAGCCCATTGGGCTCGACGCCCACGGCAATGACCTCGGCGCCCAGCTCATACAGGGTGGTCGGGGCGACCTTGTAGCCGGCGCCGTTGGCGCAATCGACGGCGATGCGCAGGCCCTTGAGCGTCAGGCCCTTGGGGAAGCTGGCCTTGGCGATCTCCACATATCGGGCCTGACTGTCGTCGATCCGCTTCACGCGGCCGATACGATCGGCGTCGGCCAGGCCGGAGCCCAGATCCTCGTCCATCATCGATTCGATCTTCAGCTCGACCTCGTCCGACAGCTTGTAGCCGTCGGGGCCGAACAGCTTGATGCCGTTGTCGAGGTAGGCGTTGTGCGAGGCGGAGATCATCACGCCGATGTCGGCGCGCATGGACCGGGTCATCATGGCCACGCCCGGCGTCGGCAGCGGCCCGAAGGTGCGCACGTCCATCCCGGCCGAGGAGAAGCCCGCGACCAGCGCCGGCTCGATCATATAGCCCGAAAGCCGCGTGTCCTTGCCGATCACCACGAGGTGGCGCCGATCATCGGACGACATGAACATCCGTCCCGCCGCCAGACCCACGCGCAGCGCCACCTCGGGCGTCATGGGATGGGCGTTGGCGCGGCCACGAATGCCGTCGGTTCCGAAGTAGCGTCGTTCAGCCAAGTCCAGTCTTCCTTGTTCGCGAAACGCGCGTAACCTTGCGAAACCGCTTTTCAGGTGCAAATCCACCCCGTCGTCGCCTAAACCGGCGCTGACAGTCAGGGTCGGCTTAGACCCTCCCGCGCCGAGGTGCAAAGCGCGGCATTCCCATTTCTCCGAGGGTTTCTCTCATGTGCGGCATCATTGGCGTGACCGGCGTCGGCCCGGCGGTTCCCCGTCTGATCGACAGCCTGAAGCGGCTGGAATACCGGGGCTACGACTCCGCCGGGGTGGCCGCGCTGGTCGATGGCAAGATCGAACGCCGCCGCGCCAAGGGCAAGATTCGCGAGCTGGAGGCCGTTCTGGCCGCCGAGCCGCTGGAGTCCACCATCGGCATCGGCCACACCCGCTGGGCCACCCACGGAGCGCCGACCACGGCCAACGCCCACCCGCACAAGGCGGGCCGGGTGACGCTGGTCCACAACGGCATCATCGAGAATTTCGCCGAACTGAAGGCTGAGCTGGTCGCGGAGGGTCACGCCTTCGAAAGCCAGACCGACACCGAGGTGGTCGCCCACCTGCTGGACAGCGAGCTGGCCAAGGTCAACGACCCGCTGGCCGCCTTCAAGACCGTGCTGGACCGCCTGACCGGCGCCTATGCGCTGGCCGTGCTGATCGAGGGCGAGGACGGTTTGATCCTCGGCGCCCGCAAAGGCAGCCCGCTGGTCGTCGGCTGGGGCGAGGGCGAGATGTATCTGGGCTCCGACGCGCTGGCCGTCGGCCCGTTCACGACCCGGATCAGCTATCTGGAAGAGGGTGACTTTGTCGCCCTGGACCGCGACGGCGCGCGCATGTTCGACGCCACCGGCGCCGCCGTCGACCGCGCCATCGTGCAGGTCTCGGCCTCTTCCGCCCTGGTCGAGAAGGGCGAGTACCGGCACTTCATGGAGAAGGAAATCCATGAGCAGCCGGACAGCGTTCAGCACACCCTGAGCCACTACCTCGATTTCGTGAACGGCAAGGCCAAGACGAGCGAGACCGATTTCGCCGCCGTGGACCGCATCCAGATCGTCGCCTGCGGCACCGCCTTCTACGCCGGGCAGATCGGGCGCTATGCGTTCGAGAAGCTGGCCGGCCTGCCGTGCGACGTCGAAATCGCGTCGGAGTTCCGCTATCGCCACCCGGCCCTGACGCCGGGTACGCTGGCGGTCGCCGTCAGCCAGTCGGGCGAAACCGCCGACACCCTGGCCAGCCTGAGCTGGTGCAAGGCGCAGGGGCTGAAGACCGCGGCGCTGGTCAATGTCCACTCCTCGTCCATGGCGCGCGAGGCCGCGACCCTGTGGCCGACCCATGCGGGACCCGAAATCGGCGTCGCCTCGACCAAGGCCTTCACCGCCCAGGTCGCCGCCCTGCTGGCGCTGGCCGTCTCGGCCGGCGTGCAGCGCGGCCGAATCGACGCCGCTAAGGAGGCCGAACTGGTCAAGGCCCTGTTCGAGGCCCCGCGCCTGATCGCCGAAGCCATGGGCATGGAAGCGGCCCTCAAGGAGGTCGCCCACGACATCGCCAAGGCGACGGACGTGCTGTTCCTCGGCCGGGGCGCGATGTTCCCGCTGGCCATGGAAGGCGCGCTGAAGCTGAAGGAGATCAGCTACATCCACGCCGAGGGCTATGCCGCCGGCGAGCTGAAGCACGGGCCGATCGCCCTGGTGGACGAGTACACGCCGATCGTCGCACTGGCGCCGCTGGACGAGGTGTTCGAGAAGACCGCGTCGAACCTGCAGGAGGTCGCCGCACGTGGCGGACCGGTCATCATGATCGCGCCGAAGTCGGCCCCCGATCCGCACGGCGCCGGCATCCGCCGTGTCGATGCGCCCGAGTGTCACTCGCTGATCGCGCCGCTGATCTACGCCATCCCGGTCCAGCTGCTGGCCTACTACACGGCCGTCCAGAAGGGTACCGATGTGGACCAGCCGCGCAATCTGGCGAAGTCCGTCACGGTCGAGTGATCGCTTCTTGCCGCAAATGCGTTAGGGTCCCCGACCCTTCTGATCAGGACTATCCATGACCGCCCATTCCCGCCGCCTGCGCAAGGCCGTGCTGCCCGTCGCGGGCCTCGGCACCCGCGTCCTGCCCGGCACCAAGACCACGCCCAAGGAACTGCTGAACGTCGTTGACCGGCCGATCCTGAGCTACATCGTCGAAGAGGCCCGCGAGGCCGGGATCGAGCACATCGTCTTCGTCACCGGCCGCTCAAAGGGCGCCATCGAGGACTATTTCGATCACCAGATCGAGCTGGAAGCGCAGCTGCTGGCCAAGGGCAAGACCGACATCCTGGAGATGATGAACGCCGAACTGGCCAGCGCCGGCGAGATGAGCTTCACCCGCCAGATGCAGCCCAAGGGCCTGGGTCACGCGGTCTGGTGCGCCCGCGACATCATCGGGGACGAGCCGTTCGCGGTGATCCTGCCGGACGTGATCGTGGATGGTCAGCCCGGCGCGCTGAAGCAGCTGGCGGACGTCTATGCCGAGGTCGGCGGCAACATCATCGGCGTCGAACAGGTGCCGGACAGCGAGACCCACAAATATGGCATCGTCGATCCGGTGGATCGCGACGGCGGCCTGATCCGCATGAAGGGCATGGTCGAGAAGCCGGCCAAGGGCACGGCGCCCTCCAACCTGTCGATCTCGGGCCGCTACATCCTGCAGCCGGAAATCTTCGATATCCTGGAGACGCAGGAGCGCGGTGCGGGCGGCGAGATCCAGCTGACCGACGGCATGGCGCGGCTGATGGCCGACCAGTCGTTCACGGCGGTGGAGTATGCGGGCGTGACCCACGACTGCGGCGACAAGATCGGCCTGCTGCGCGCCAATGTGGCGCTGGCCCTGAAGCGCGCCGACCACGGCGAGGCGGCGCGCCAGGCGCTCACGGCGCTTCTGTAGACCTCAGGGAATACGCGAGGCCGCGCCGTTGATCTGACAGGCGTTGTCGGTTTCCGGACGCCCGGTCGAGGGCCGCCCCGTCGGCACCAGGATGCCGCCGCGCTCGCGGCATTTGGCGGCGAGTTCGACGGTGGTGTCGGGGCGGGTGCGCTCGCCGGTCGAGGCGCAGGCGGACAGCGCCGTCGCCAGCGCCGCCGCCAGTATCAGTGTGCGCACGGCTCAGCCGCCCGAGCGGCTGGGGGCCAGCGCGGTGCCGCCGCGGATTTCACAGACGTTGTCCTGTTGGGGACGGCCCGACTGGCTGCCGGTCGGGGTCAGGATGCCGCCGCGGGCCTGACAGGAATCCGCCAGACGCTGCAGTTCGGTCCCGTAACGGTCCGTGCCGGGGGTGGTTGAACAGGCCGACAGGGCCAGTCCAAGGACGATGGGGGTGACGGTGAGCAGGATGCGCATGGTGTTCTCCAGGAGTCAGGACAATGTGGGTGACCGAACACGGTTCCGTTCGACGGCCTCAATAAGACGATCAAGATCGGCGGGCGTGGACAGACGATGATCCCCGTCTGCGATCAGGTCCAGCGTGATATCGCCGTCCCCGAGCCGTTCGACGAGTTCCACCTGATGACGCCACGGCACGACGTCATCCTTACGCCCCTGCAGGATATGGACAGGGGCGGCGATTTCGAAAGGGCCGTCCAGAAGCAGCCAGTCGCGGGCCTCCTCGAACATGTGGCGGGTAAGGACATACTCGCCCAGCCCCTCCTCGACGATCAGGGCCTCGCCGTCGCGCAGGATGGCCTGACGCACACGATCCGGCAGGCTTGGCCACATCAACCGCTCGGTGAAGTCCTGCGCCGGATTGACCAGCACCAGCCCCGCGATCCGTTCCGGGCGCGCCACTGCGGCCAACAGGGCGACCCAGCCCCCCATGGACGAGCCCACCGGAATGGCCGGCCCCTCCAGGCAGTCGATCAGGGCGATGGCGTCCTCGCGCCAGCGGCCGATCGTGGCCTGCCGCCAGTCGCCGGACGAGAGCCCGTGGGCGAAATGGTCATAGCGGACGAAATTCCAGCCCCGCTGACGCGCCGCCGCCTCCAGCGCCAGCGCCTTGGTCCCCTCCATGTCGGAGCGGAAGCCGCCGATCCAGATCACCGTCGGACCGGTCCCGGCGACACGTTTCATCGCCAGGGTCTCGCCGTCGGGGCGGGTCAGGCGTTCCAGATCGTCCATGGCGGTTCCTCTCGCGAAATCGTTCGCGGACTGATAGCGAACCCTGACTGTCCAAGCGAAGGCTGAAAAGCGTGTCCGAACCCCGCGTCCTGTTCGTTTCCTCCAACCGGATCGGCGACTGCGTCATCTCCTCGGGCGTGATCCGCGAGATCCGCCGGCAGGTTCCCGGCGCGCGCATCACCGTGGCCTGCGGCCGTCCGCCGGCGCCCTTCTTCCGCAACGCGCCGGGGGTGGAGCAGACCCTCATCCTGGACAAGAAGAAGATGGCCGGACACTGGATCGACCTGTGGAAGCAGGTCGTCGGCACGCGCTGGGACCTGGTGGTCGATATTCGCGGCTCGGCCCTGTCCTATCTGATCCCCGCGAAGCGACGGGTGATCTACAACCGGTCGTGGGAGACCGGCCTGCGCAAGGTCGAGATGGTGTCGCGCCTGATGGGCTCGGAGACGCCGCTGGCCCCGGAGATCTGGCTGGACGACCGGGCCCGCGCCGAGGCCGCCGCCGTCATCGATCCGCAGCTTTCGGGCGGCTCCGGCCCCGGTCCAATCATCGCATTGGCCCCGATCGCCCATCAGCCGGGCAAGAGCTGGCCCGCTGACCGGTGGGGCGCGCTGGTCGAAAAGCTGAAGGCCGACCCCCGCTTCGACGGATGGCGCTTCATGCCCGTGGGCGGGCCGGGCGACCGGCCGCCGGCGACCCCCGCGCTGGAAGCGGCCGGCGACCGCGGCATCGACTTCGTGGGCAAGGGCGACATCCTCGCCTCGGCCGCCGCCATCGACCGGGCGGACCTGTTCGTCGGCAACGATTCCGGACTGATGCACGTCTCGGCGGCGCTGGGCGGGCCGACGCTGGGCCTGTTCGGACCGACGGAGTGGTGGCTATACGGCCCGTGGGGTCGCAAGACCCGCACCGTGGCCTCCAACGAGACGCGCGGACAGTTCGCCCCCATCGAGGACCTGACCGTCGAACACGTCCATGCTGCGGTTCTGGCGCTACACGCCGACTTCATCGCGGCGCCGAAGCCCGTCGCGCCTTGAAAATAAGGGGTTTGGCGGTCATATAGGGCCCCGGAGGGGAACGCCGCGATTTATCGCGCGCTCCTTCTCGTCAGAACACAGACTCTTCGACCACATAAGGAAACGACGCCCATTCGCCGTCCGATGCAAACGCCGCCCGTGAAAGACGGGCCGCCCATCAACCAGGAAATTCGCGCGACGCGCGTTCTGCTCATTGACCAGAACGGCGAAAAGCAGGGCGTGATGCCCCTGTCCGCTGCGCTTGAGGCCGCCGAGGAAGCGGGTCTGGACCTGGTCCAGATCGTCGCCAACGCCGACGCCCCGGTCTGCAAGATCCTGGATTACGGCAAGCATCGTTTCCAGGAGCAGAAGAAGAAGGCGGAGGCACGCAAGCGTCAGAAGATCGTCGAGCTCAAGGAAATCAAGCTCCGCCCGAACATCGACACCCATGACTATGAGGTGAAGGCCAAGGCCATGCACCGCTTCTTCGACGAGGGCGACAAGGTGAAGGTCACCCTGCGCTTCCGCGGTCGTGAAATGGCGCACCCGGAACTGGGCATGAAGCTGCTCAACAAGGTCCAGGCCGATTTCGACGAAATCGCCAAGGTCGAATACGCCCCGCGTATGGAAGGCCGGCAGATGATCATGATCCTGGCGCCGAAATAGGCGTCGGATCGATCCGAACACGAAACGCCTCGGTTCGCGCCGGGGCGTTTTGCGTTTGGGGACTCGCGCCTCATGGCGTCACGACCTGTCCCGGACGGAAACGCGCCCGTGGATGCCGACCGAAACAGTCCGCGACCCGGAGGGTCACAACCCGCCAAACTGAGTCAGGCGCTTGCTTTCAGGGGCCGCTTCGCTTAGAAGCCGCGCCTTCGCGTACCGAACCGCCGGGCGAACAGGCATGCCTGGGCGGTTCTTAATCAGGGCGACCACCCTTCGGGCTCACGTAGCTTGAAGAGCGGTAGCCCACTCAAGAACAGAGAGTGAAAATGCCGAAACTGAAGACGAAGTCGGGCGCCAAGAAGCGCTTCAAATTCACTGCCACTGGCAAGGTCAAGGCCGGCGTCGCCGGCAAGCGCCACCGTCTGATCAGCCACAACTCGAAGTACATCCGCCAGAACCGCGGCACTTCGGTCATGGCCGACGCCGATGCCAAGAAGATCAAATCCTACATGCCGTACGGCTGATCGGCTCACGCCGCATCAAGATCTGATCCCAGCACGAATTTGAATGTTCCCCTCCAGCCGCCGAGCGCCGAGCGCGAGGCCGAGGGGACCCAATAGAAGGATAGCGACATGGCTCGCGTCACCCGGGGCGTTACGTCCCACGCCAAACACAAGAAGGTTCTGAAGCAGGCCAAGGGCTTCTACGGCCGCCGCAAGAACACCATCCGCACCGCCAAGGCCGCCGTTGATCGCGCCGGCCAGTACGCCTACCGCGACCGCCGCACCAAGAAGCGCAACTTCCGCGCCCTGTGGATCCAGCGCATCAACGCCGCGGCCCGGATCGAAGGCTTCACCTACTCGCAGTTCATCCACGGTCTCGGCGAAGCCGGCATCGAACTGGACCGCAAGGTCTTGGCTGCCATGGCCGCCGACGAAACCGCCTTCAAGGCGATCGCCGACAAGGTCCGTGACGCCCTGAAGGCCGCCTGAGCCCTTCCGGACTGATCGATTGAAATACGCCCGCTCCGGTTCGCCGGGGCGGGCGTTTTCGTTTGCGCGCCTTGCGGATAGGCTGGGCGGATGACCCGTATCCTGCTGGCCGCCCTCGCCGCCCTGACCCTGAGTTCGCCCGCCGTGGCGCAGCAGAGGGCCATCGCCGTCACCTTCGACGACCTGCCCTATCAGGCCGCCGACGCGGCCCTGTGCGACCCACGGGCGGCCATGGCGCTGACCACCGGCTTCGTCGACATGCTGCGGCCGCTGGACACCCACGCCACCGCCTTCATCAACGAGGGCAAGGTCTGCGAGGCGCAGCGCGCGACCCTGCTGCCGCAGGTGCTGAACGCCTGGCTCGACGCCGGTCTGGACCTGGGCAATCACACCTTCAGCCACCTCAATGTCCATCGCACGACGGCGGAGGCCTGGCTGGCCGACACCGATCAGGGCGCGACGATCACCCGGTCGGTGCTGGAGGCGCGCGGCCGGCGGCTGCACTGGTTCCGGCATCCCTATCTGTTCACCGGCGAGACGCCGGAGAAGAAGGCGGCCATGGCCGCGGGGCTGGCGCAGCGCGGCTATGACGTCGCCCCGGTCACCATCGACAACAACGACTGGATGTTCGCCGCCGTCTATCGTCAGGCCGAAGCGGCGGGCGACGTGGCGCTGAAGGCGCGGATCGGTGAAGCCTATGTGGCTCACATGACCACCGTGCTGGAGCATTTCGAGCCCTACAGCGCCGCGCTGACCGGCGGGCGCGAACCGGCGCAGGTGCTGCTGCTGCACGCCAACAGCCTGAACCGGGACTGGTATCCGCAGGTCCACGCCCTTTATCTGGCGCGGGGCTATCGCTTCGTGACGCTGGAAGAGGCGCTGGCCGATCCGATCTACGCCCATGCGGACACCTATACGCGGGCGAACGGCATCTCGTGGCTGCACCGCTGGACCTCGACCGAGGGGCGTCCCATCCGCTGGGAGCCGGAGCCGCCGAAGTGGATCACCGAGGCCTACGCCGCCCTGTAGTCCACACTCCTGCATGCCGGACGTGACGAAAGCGTCCGCGCCCGCTAGATGCTGCCGTGACATGACTGATCTCGCCCAACTCGAACTCGACCTGATCAACGCCATCGGCTCGGCGGAGACCGCCGCCGCCGTCGAGGACATCCGCGTCGCCGCCCTCGGCAAGTCCGGCTCCATCTCCGGCCTGCTCAAGGGCATGGGCGCGATGAGCCCTGACGAACGCCGCGAGCAGGGCCCGAAGATCAATGGCTTGCGCGACCGTGTGTCGTCGGCCCTGACCGCCCGCAAGGCCGAGCTGGAGGCCGCCGAACTGGACGCCCGGCTGAAGGCCGAGCACGTCGATCTGACCCTGCCGCCGCGCCCGCGCCGTCAGGGCAGCGTGCACCCGACCATGCAGGTGATGGACGAGATGGTCGCCCTGTTCGCCGACATGGGCTTCGCCGTCGCGGAAGGCCCGGATGTCGAGGACGACTTCCACAACTTCACCGCCCTGAACTTCCCGCCCAAGCATCCGGCGCGGGAGATGCACGACACCTTCTTCCTCAAGCCCGACCCGGAAACGGGCGAGCGCAAGGTCCTGCGCACCCACACCAGTCCGGTGCAGGTGCGGACCATGATGAGCCAGACGCCGCCGATCCGGATCATCGCGCCGGGCCGGACCTTCCGGAAGGACTCGGACGCCACCCACACCCCGATGTTCCATCAGGTCGAGGGTCTGGTGATCGACAAGGGCATCCACATGGGCCACCTGAAGTGGACGCTGGAAACCTTCGTCGCCCGCTTCTTCGAGCTGGACGGCGTCGACGCCCGTTTCCGTCCGCACCATTTCCCCTTCACCGAGCCGTCGGCCGAGATGGACATTCGCTGTGATCGCTCGGGCGGTGAGCTGAAGCTGAACACCGGCGACAGCTGGATGGAGATCCTGGGCTGCGGAATGGTGCATCCCAATGTGCTGCGGGCCTGCGGCATCGATCCCGACGAGTATCAGGGCTTCGCCTTCGGCATGGGCGTCGATCGTCTGGCGATGCTGAAATACGGCATCTCCGACCTTCGCCCCATGTTCGACGCCGACACCCGGTGGCTGGCCCACTACGGCTTCTCTCCCTTCGCCGCGCCCAATCCGGCCAGCGGCCTCAGCTGAACGAGTTCCTCATGACCGACGTAATGTCCGAAGCCTTCGGCCGCGAAATCACTGCCCGGGACACCTTCGAGACCGAAGGCGTCTGGCTGCCGCTGCTGGCCGTCCACACGATGAATTCCGGCGAACCGGTCATCAAGGGCAAGACCTTCACCAACTGCGTGATCCAGGGGCCGGCGCTGGTCGCCGTCCTGAAGGGCACGACGTTCGACGGCTGCAGCATGGGCGCGGGCTCTGACGCCAACTCCATGCTCTTCGCCCCGAAGGGCCCGCAGATGGTCGGCGCCATCGGTCTGGAAGACTGCAAATTCGTCAGCTGCCGCTTCGTGCAGATCGCCTACACCGGCTCCGACGCCTTCCTCGAGGAAATGAGCCAGTCCCTGGTGGGCAAGGGGCAGGGGCAGGCGCGCTCGTGATTTACTCGCAGATCAATCGCCCGATCCAGCCGGCGCGCGACCTCTCGGCCACGCTGTTCGAGGACGTCGACCTCAACCTGTTCGAACTGTTCGTCACCGTCACGGGCGGAACGAAGCCGGGCCTCATTGAGGGCCGCACCTTCCGTCGTTGCCGCATCCAGGGGCCGGCCGTGCTGCTGATCTCGGCGGGCGTGACCTTTGACGCCAGCAATTTCGGCGACAGCAACGGCGACATTCGCAACCTGCTGCTCCAGCCCGTCGGCAGCCACGCCCTGGGCACCGTCCCGATGCGGAACTGCGCCTTCGAGAACTGCGAGTTCTTCAACGTCGGCTTCACCGGGTCGCAGCAGGTTATCGACATGCTGACCGAGGTGCGCGTCTCGTGAAGTTCACCCTTTCCTGGCTGAAGGATCACCTCGACACGGACGCCGATGCGGCGGCCGTGGCCGACGCCATGACCATGGCCGGTCTCGAGGTCGAGGACGTGCATGACCCGGTCGCCGCCCTGGCGCCGTTCACGGTCGCGAAAATCGTCTCCGCCGAGCGCCATCCCAACGCCGACCGCCTGCAGGTCTGTCAGGTCGAGACGGTAGACGGATTGAAGGAAATCGTCTGCGGCGCGCCGAACGCGCGCGCGGGCCTGACCACCATCTATGCCCCCATCGGCGCCTATGTGCCCGGTCTGGGCGTGACCTTGGTCGAGAAGCCGGTGCGCGGCGTGGTCTCGAACGGCATGCTGTGCTCGGCCGCCGAGCTGGAACAGCCGGGCGAGAGCGACGGCATCCTGGAACTGAGCGACGACCTCGCGGTCGGGACGCCCGCCGCCGGCGTGTTCGGCGCCGAACCGGTCATCGACTTTGAAGTCACCCCGAACCGGCCCGACTGGCTGGGCGTGTCGGGCATCGCCCGCGATCTGGCCGCCGCCGGTCTGGGGACGCTGAAGACCCCGGCCATCGACCCCGTCGCCGGAACCTTCGCCTCTCCCATCATGGTGCGGCTGGACGCGCCCGACATGTGCCCCGTCTTCGTCGGTCGCACGATCCGGGGCGTGAAGAACGGCCCGTCGCCCGAGTGGCTGAAGCGTCGGCTGGAGGCTATCGGCCTGCGCTCGATCAACCGGCTGGTCGATGTGACCAACCTGATCACCTACGACCGCGCCCGCCCGCTGCACGTCTATGACATCGCCAAGCTGGTGGGGACCGAGATCGTGGTTCGCGCCGGTCAATCGTCTGAGGGAGCCGAAGGCATCGCCGCCGGTACGCCGGAACATCTGATCGCGCTGGACGGAAAAACCTACACCGTCGATCCGACGATGTGCGTCATCTCCGACGCCATGGGCGAACGCCCTATCGGCCTGGGCGGCGTCATGGGCGGCGAGAGCACCGGCTGTTCGGACGAGACCACGGATGTCTTCGTCGAATGCGCCTGGTTCGACCCGATCCTGATCGCCCAGACCGGCCGCACCCTGTCGATCAGCTCGGACGCCCAGTACCGTTTCGCGCGCGGCGTCGACACGGCCTCGCTGGTCCCCGGAATTGAGCTGGCGACGACGCTGATCCTCGACCTGTGCGGCGGCGAGCCGTCGGAAATCGTCGTCACGGGTCAGGCCCCGGCCGCCCCGACCGCCTTCGCCTTCGATCCGGCCCGCGTCGGTTCGCTGACCGGTCTGACGCTGACGGAAGACCGCATCGCCGACATCCTGATCGCGCTGGGCTTCGCCGTGGAGCGCGGTGCGACATGGTCGGTGACCCCGCCGACCTGGCGCCGCGATGCGGAAGGCCCCGCCGATCTGGTGGAAGAGGTCGCGCGCATCGAGGGCTTCGACCAGCTTCCGACCACGCCGCTGCCCGATCAGGGCGCCCCGTCGCGGGGCGTGCTGAGCCCGCGTCAGGCGCGTGTGCGTCTGGCCCGCCGGGCGCTGGCGGCCATGGGCTATGCCGAGGCCGTCACCTGGTCCTTCACCAAGCAATCCATCGCGGCCCTGTTCGGCGGCGGGGACGACAGGCTGGTGGTCGAGAACCCGATCGCCGCCGATCTGGACTGTATGCGGCCGTCGGCCCTGCCGAACCTGATCCAGGCGGCGGCGCGCAACGCCGCGCGCGGCCACGCCGACGCCGCCCTGTTCGAGATCGGGCCGATCTATCTGGACGACCAGCCGAACGGCCAACGGACCGTCATCAGCGGTCTGATCGCCCCGCGCTCGGCCCGTCACTGGGGCGGCGCTCCGGAGGACGCGCTGTTCACCCTGAAAGGCGATCTGATCGCCCTGCTGGATCAGCTGGGGGCGCCGACGGCGTCGCTGCAACTGGTGCAGGGCCAGAACCGCGACTGGTGGCATCCGGGCCGTTCGGCGCGCCTGCAACTGGGGCCGAAGAACATCATGGTCGAGTTCGGGGCTCTGCATCCGCGGGTGCTGAAGGCGCTGGACGCCGATGCGCCGATGCTGGCCTTCGAGATCGTTCTGGACTCGGTCCCCGAACCCCGCGGCGCCAAGTCCAAGACCAGGGGCCCTGCCAATCTCTCCAGCCTGATGCCGCTGACCCGCGACTTCGCCTTTGTGGTCGAGGACGGCAAGCCGACCGGCGATCTGGTGCGCGCCGTCGCCGCGGCCGACAAGGCCCTGATCTCCGACGTCCGGGTGTTCGACATCTATCGCGGCAAGGGGGTGGACGACGGCTTCAAGTCGGTCGCGCTGGAAGTGGTCCTGCAGCCGGTCGAGGCGACCCTGACCGACGCCGAGATCGAGGCGGTCTCCGCCAAGGTCGTGGCGGCGGCGACGAAGCTCGGCGCGGTGCTCAGAAGCTGAAACAGCCCGGCGGCAAGGTTCGGTTAACCTTGCCGCCGCAAGGCTGACGCAAAGCCCGGCGACGGTGGCGTTTGCGCCCGTAAGAGTCGGGTGGACCGTCCCGACTTCGGAGCCATCATCATGCACCGCCGCCACCTGATCCAGTCCGGTCTCGCCCTCGGCGCGACCTCCGCGCTGGGCGCCTGCGCCAGCAACGGACCGACCGATCCCAACTATCCGATCCGCTCGGATCAGACGGCTCCGGCCTATACGTCCGACGAACTGGTCGCCGCCGGCTCGCGCGAGCTGGGTATCGCGGCGGAGGCCCTTGGCGGCGCCATCGAGCGCATCTTCGCCGACCAGGGCGACCGTCCCACCGCCTATATCGCGGGGGAAGAAGCCTCCGGCGCGGCCGGCATCGGCCTGCGTTACGGCCGCGGCGCCCTGCACATGAAGGACCTGTCGGCCTCGCAGGAAATCTTCTGGCAGGGCATCTCGATCGGCTGGGACGTCGGCGGCAACGGCAGCCGGGTCTTCACCCTGGTCTACGGCCTGTACCACCCCGACATGATCTACCGCCGCTACCCCGGCGTGGAAGGCTCGGCCTATCTGGTCGGCGGCGTGGGCGTGAACTACCAGCGCGCCGACGGCATCGTCCTGGCCCCGATCCGCACCGGCGTGGGCCTGCGTCTCGGCGCCAACGTCGGCACCATGGCCTACAGCCGTCAGCGGAATATCCTGCCGTTCTGAGGAATGGCTGGTGAAAAGTGAGTGGTGAATAGTGAGTAGAACCGCGGGATCATCCGCCGGCCGCTCCACTCACCACTCACTAGCACTTTTCACTGCCCGGCGATGAGCGCTTCCAGCCCCTCGCGCCAGCTTCGATACTGCGGCCGCCAGCCGAGTTCCGCCTTGGCCTTGGCGTTCGAGAGGCGTTTGGAGTCGCGGTAGAAGCGGCGCATGGCGTCGCTGACCGACGGATCGTCCAAGTCCACTTCCGGGGGCAGAGGGAGGCCCAGCCGCCTGGCCGCGCCCTCGATGACCACATCCGCCGCCGACGGTTCGTCATCGCAGAGGGTGTAGGCCGCGCCCGGGTGTGGGCGAGCCATGGAGGCGAACAGGCCCGCCACCACATCGTCCACATGCACCCGGTTGAAGATCTGGCCCGGCTTGCGGACAATCCGGGCCGTGCCGTCGCGCAGGCGATCCAGCGGCGACCGGCCGGGGCCGTAGAGGGCGGGCAGGCGGAACAGCTGAACCGTCAGCCCCATCCCCTGCCCGGCGTCCAGCCAGTCGCGCTCGGCCCGCACGCGACGCGCGCCTTCCAGCGAGGCGGCGTTCAGCGCATCGTCCTCGAAGGCCCAGCCGCCCGCGCGGTCGCCATAGACGGCGGTGGAGGACACATAACCGATCCAGTCGGGCCAGGCGCCCGAGGCGGTGATGGCGGGGACCAGGGCCCTCAGCCCCGGACACCCCTGAGCGTCCGGCGGCGCGGTGATCAGGAGGGCCGTGGCGGCGCCGACAGCAGCGGCCAGCGCCGCTTCATCCGCCGGATCGACCGTGCCGATCCCGTCCGCTTCCAGCGCCGCGCGCGTGTCGGGATCGCGCGACGTGGCGACGGCCTTGCCGCCCCGACGGAGGGCTTCAAGCGCCGCCGCGCGGCCCAGCCAGCCGCCGCCGAAGACGAGCAGCGAAACAGGCGACGGGGCGGGATCGGACATCAGACCTCAGGCGGACAGGGCGGGACGGGCGGCGTCGCCGGTCGTAACCGTGACGCTTTCCGTCTTCAGCGCTTCGGCGCGCCGGCCGTTCCAGCTGGAAACGCACGGAATCTTGGACACATCGGCCCGGTCGGCGTAGCGGCGGGCGATTTCGGTGACGTCCTGCATCAATCCTTCGGCCAGGGTGATCGGCTTCAGGCCCAGTTCCCGGAACTGGTCATTGGCGACGACCAGCTCGTTCTCGTCGGCTTCCTGACGCGGATTGGGGACGTTGTGGATTTCGGCGCCCGTCATGCCGGCGACCATGGCGGCCAGATCGCGGACCCGGCGGCTCTCGGTCATCTGGTTGAGGATCTTGACCCGTTCGCCCGACTTCGGCGGATTCTTGAGCGCCAGTTCGACGCAGCGGACGGTGTCCTGGATGTGGATGAAGGCCCGCGTCTGCCCGCCCGTGCCGTGGACCGTCAGCGGATAGCCGAGCGCGCCCTGCATCAGGAAGCGGTTCAGGACGGTGCCGTAGTCGCCGTCATAGTCGAACCGGTTGATCAGCCGCTCGTCCTTGCGGGTTTCCTCGGTCTGGGCGCCCCAGACGATGCCCTGGTGCAGGTCGGTGATCCGGACGCCGTCGTTCTTGGCGTAGAACTGGAACAGCAGGGCGTCCTGGGTCTTGGTCATGTGGTAGATCGAGCCGGGGTTCGGCGGGAACAGGATCTCCTGCTCGGTCGGGCCGAAATCGGTGTCCACCGTGACCTTCAGATAGCCCTCGGGGATGCGCAGGCCGGCGGTCGTATAGCCATAGACCCCCATGGTCCCCAGGTGGGCCAGATGCACATCCCGCCCACTCTCGACGATGGCGGCCAGAAGGTGGTTGGTGGCGTTCAGATTGTTGTCGACCGTGTACAGCTTGTGCCGGGCCGACTTCATCGAATAGGGCGCGGCCCGTTGTTCCGCGAAATGCACGACGCTGTCGGGGGCCCAGTCGCGGATCAGGGCGACGAGGCGGTCGAACTCCTTGCCGACCGTCAGGTTCACGAACTCGATGGTCTTTCCCGAGACCTCTTTCCACGCGGCGATCCGCTCGCCCATGGTCCGGATCGGGGTCAGGGACTGGACCTCCAGCTCATTGTCGATGTTGCGACGGCTGAGGTTGTCCACCACGCAGACGTCCCAGCCGCGCGCCGACAGATGCAGCGCGGTCGGCCAGCCGCAGAAGCCGTCGCCGCCCAGAACCAGTACGCGCATATTCATCCTCGCCATTGCGTGACGCCCTGCCTAGCCGAAGCGGGCGAACCGTAAAAGCGGCGCCTTACCGCAGGTTCAACGGCCCGGACGGGACTTCCAGTCGGCCCGGCTTTGGCCCCAGGCCTCCACCGTCACCTCCGCGAAGGGCGGCGGCAGGCGTGTCGCCCCGCGGTTGCGCGCCCCGAGCCGCTCGGCCAGCCGCTGCGACGGGACGTTCTCCGGATCGATGGTGTGGATGACGTCGTCCCAGCCCAGGACATCAAAGGCGTAGTCGATGGTCGCCGTGGCGGCCTCAAGGGCATAGCCCTTTCCCTGCGCGTCCGGATGCAAACCCCAGCCGACTTCGTCGCCGGGCCAGCCTTCGGGCCGCCACGGCCCGATCCGGCCCAGCCACAGACCGGTGTCGCGCTCGATCACCGAGAACATGGCGATGCCCGTCAGGCTCCAGGCGCCGGCCATGGTCATGACGCCGCGCCATGCGGTCGAGGCGGGCTGGACGCCGCCGATGAAACGCGACGCCTCCGGGTCCGCCATCATCTCCGCCCAGCGTGGGAAATCCTCAAGCGCGGTGGGACGCAGGATCAGGCGTTCGGTCTCGAGCACGGGTCCGGTCACAGCAGATACTCCTGTTCAAGCCGGTACTGGCTGCCGCCCGCGGTCAGGACGCTGGAATAGAGGCCGAAGCGGTCGATGCGGATCGGCGGCGAGTGAAGCAGGTTGTGGCCGGTGATCCATGCGCCGACACGGGCCGGATCGGTCTGTGGCTTCAGATAGGCCAGCGTCAGGTGTGGACGGTAGTCGCGGCGTGCGAGCGCGATCCCCGCCCGCTCCGCCGCCGAACGGCAGCGCCCGGCCAGGACACCCAGCCGCTCGCTCGGGCTGACGCCGGCCCAGACCGTATGGCTGCGATGCTCGTCCCCGAAGGCGCCCACGCCCTGAAGCTCGATTTCGAACGGTCCGCCGGTCGCGGCCCGCTCAAGCTCGGCGACCAGGTCCTCGGCCCGTCGCACCTCGACCTCGCCGTAGAAGGCCAGGGTGATGTGCAACTGGTCCTCGCCGCGCCATTTGGCGCCGGGCAGGCCGGACTGGCGACGCTTCAGCGTCTCGGCCACGTCATCGGGGACGGTCAGGGCGGTGAACAGCCGGATCATGCGACCGTTGGTAGCGGGTCTGAACCAACGGCCCAAGTCCGGTTTTCCTTGCGGAAGCGCCGGTGGCGACCGATATTTGCTGCAAAGGCCGGGATAGCGCCGGCCCATAGGAGGATCGAAACCGCGATGAGCGATTTCCGAAACGGATATTCCATCCCGCAGACGACCGACATGTCGGTGGATGCGGGCCTGCGCAGCTTCATGCTGGGCGTCTACAACAAGGTCGCTCTCGGCCTGCTGGTCTCTGCCGCCCTGGCCTACATCACGGGCTCCGTCCCGGCGGTGCGTGACCTGCTGTTCGCCACGGCGGTCTTCCCCGACGGCGTGACCCGCCTGACCGGCTACACCCTGCTGGGCATGATCGTGGCCTTCTCGCCGCTGGTCATACTGCTGGGCTCCAACTTCATCATGAAGAACCCGACGTCGGGCGGCGCCGGCGCGCTGTACTGGCTGATCGTGGCCCTGATCGGCGCCTCGATGGGCACCGTGGTCCTGCTCTACACGGGCGCCTCGGTGGTGCAGACCTTCCTGATCACGGCCGCCGCCTTCGGCGCGCTGAGCCTGTTCGGATACACGACCAAGAAGGACCTGACCGGCATCGGCAGCTTCCTGATCATGGGCGTGATCGGCCTGATCATCGCCTCGGTCGTGAACATCTTCCTGCAGAACAGCATGATGCAGCTGATCATCAGCGTCGCCGGCGTGCTGATCTTCGCCGGCCTGACCGCCTACGACACCCAGCGCCTGAAGATGACCTACTATGCGCTGGGCGGGAACCAGAACGCGATGGGCGTGGCCACCAGCTTCGGTGCGCTGAGCCTGTACATCAACTTCATCAACATGTTCCAATTCCTGCTCGCCCTGTTCGGCGGGCGGCGCTGATTGAAGGGGCGCTATCGCTCGCGACGCGGTCGCTCGCTGCTTGAGCGCAGCGATCCGGCGTCAACGGCGATAGCGCGACCCGGCCTCAAGCAACGATCCGCCGCGCGGGGAGCGACAGGCCACAGGACGGCCTCATGCAGCCAGCGACCGCGTCGCGAGCGTTAGGCCAAAAGGAATGAGACAGGGCCCCGGCAGCGATGCCGGGGCCCTTTTCTATTCCACGACCGTGAATTTGCGGCTGTCGAAGACGCGCAGGACCTGCGGCAGCTCACGCCCCCGTTTCAGCACGATGCCGCCCTCGCCGATCACCGCCCACTGGCCCTGTTTCAGGCGCAGCGAAGGCCGCTTCTCGATCCGGTAGACAGGCGCGTCACCGGAGCGGCGGAAGACGGCGAACTCGGCTACGTCCTTGTGCCCGATCATCGCATAGTCACGCCACTCGCCCGCCGCGACCATCCGGCCATAGACCCTGAGGATCTGATCCAGCTCGCGGCGGTCGAAGAAGACCGGACCGGCCTGGGGCTGTGCATCGACGGCGTCGTTCATGACCCTAATCTAGGCCGCATCGGGCGCGACGCCAGTCCTGCGTGAGCGACGATCGGCGTGTCCGGAACGTCGCGATCCGAAGAAATCGCACGGAACACGAAAACGCCTCCGTTCCGCCCATCGCCCGCCCCGTTGGGAGGCGACACCGGTCACATCGGCTCGTCGGAGTTCGGAACGGTTCCGGATCCTGAACAGCCCCCCCAGCCCCCTGGAATTGTTCCATTCAAGGGCTTCGGCGGGCCGATGCTTCCTCCAAAGCGAGACGCCCGCTCTGCCCCCCTCCCCCCCAAGGCCGAGCGGGCGTTTTGCTGTCTGGCGTCTGGTTCAGGGCGCGAAGCCGCCCCTCAGGGCAGGGTGATCCGCTCCGTCGCGCCGCCGCGCTCCACCGACAGGCGGCGCTCGCCCTCTCCATCCAGCGCGCGGCCCAGAGCCGACAGGGTCGACACCGAGCGGCCGTTCACCGAGCGAACGACGTCCCCCGCCTGCAGGCCGGCGGCCGCCGCCGGCGAACCGCCCTCGACCGAGAAGACCTGCAGTCCGCCTTCGACCAGCCGCATGCCCGCGCCGCGGGCCAGAACCACGTCCGCGCCCACGATCACGGCCCGCGCGGTCGGGGGCTCGACGGTCAGGCTGGCGCGGGCCTCGTGGCCGGCGCGCAGGTAGACGATCTCGACCTGGGTTCCGGGCTCGGCGACGCCGATGGTGGCCTGGACGGTGCCCGCATTGGACACCGCGCGGCTGCCGATCCGGGTGATGACGTCGCCCCGGCGCAGGCCGGCGGACTCGGCGGACGAGCCGGGGGCCACATCCTCGATCACCGCGCCCCGCACGATGCCCAGCCCGAACTCACGCGACCGCTCGGCATTGAGCGAGCCGAGGATGGCGCCGGTCGTTCCGCGCTTCACCTCGCCATGGGCCCGCAGCTGCTCCACCACGGCCATCATGATCCGGCTCGGCACGGCGAAGGCGATCCCGTCGTTGCCGCCGCCGCCGCCGGACAGGATGGAGGTGTTGATGCCGATCAGACGGCCCCGGCTGTCCAGCAGCGGACCGCCGGAGTTGCCCGAGTTCACGGCCGCGTCGGTCTGGATATAGTCCTCGATCCGGTCGCCCGCGCCGGAACGGCCCAGGCCCGAGATCACGCCCATGGTCAGGGTCTGGTCCAGACCCAGCGGGTAGCCCACCGCGAAGGCCAGGTCGCCGGTGCGCAGGGCGTCGGAGCTGGCGACCTCGATCTGCGACAGGCCCGGCGCCGTGATCTGCAGCACGGCGATGTCGGTGGCCTTGTCCGCGCCGATCAGGACGGCGTCGAAGATGCGTCCGTCCGTCAGGTCGATGGTGAATTTCTGCCCGCCCTCGACGACGTGGTTGTTGGTGACGACGATGCCCTGGGCCGCGTCGAGCACGGCCGCCGAACCGCTGGCCATCGGGCGAGGTTCGTTTTCGCCCGAGCTGGGGCCGCCTGATTGGCCCAGGGTCGTCACCTGCACCACGGCGGGCAGGGCGCGTTCGAGGTCGTTGGCGAAGGTGAAGACGCCGCGCTGGGCGTCATAAGGGATCGGAAGCTGAGGCTGCTGCTGAGGCGCGGCCGGGTCCGGGGTCTGGGCGGCAGCGGGGACGGCGAGCAGCAGGGGCGCCGCCAGCGCGAGCGCGATCACGGAAACACCACTGGCCCGGAAGATCGTGCGCCGCATGCTCAAATTCCTCATTCTGGAGACGGACCCTAGCGCGAGAATTGCGCCGTGACGACAGCCCCCGGACGGGCGTCATCAATCGTCATGACCGCGCCGTGCCGTTTCAGGATGGCGCGGACGAAGGCCAGGCCCATGCCGTGGCTTTCACGACCTTCCGCCGTCGAGGCCGCGACAGCGGCGGCGCCGCCGTTGGACGCCTCCGCGCGGAAGCCCGGCCCCTGATCGGCGACCGACAGCCGGGGTCGCCCCTCCGCCATGGAGACCCTCAGGGTGACCACCCCGCCGTCCGGCGAATACTTCACGGCATTGTCCACCAGATTGGCCGCCGCCCGTTGCAGCAGGCTCCGCACGCCCAGCACCTCGACCGGCTCGGCGACGACGCGGATCGAGACGCCGCGTTCCTCGGCCAGCGGTTCGTAGAGTTCGGCCGCCTGTGCCGCGAGCGTGTCCAGCCGGATCGGCTCGAACGACCAGGCCTCTCCGTCACGCAGGGCCATGGCCTCGTTCATCGCGCGGGTCAGTTCCTGCAGATCGGCGCGCGCCTCGGCCACCTGTCGTTTCGCCTCGGGGGTCGCCGCCGTCTCGCCCAGCGTCTCCAGCCGGGCCGAGGCGCGAGCCAGGGGCGTGCGGAAGTCGTGGGCCAGCTGGTCGGCCGAATCCCGCAGCCAGGCCAGCAGTTCCTCCAGCCGGTCCAAAGTGCGGTTCACATGGCCCGACAACTCGCTCAGCTCCGGCGCGACCTCGGTCTCGGGCGCGCGCTCGGAGAAGTCGCCGACGGCGGCGCGGTCCAGCGCGACGCTGACCTTCACCACGGCGCTGGTCAGGCGCTGGCGGGCGAAGGTGGCCGCCGCCAGACCGATGGCCAGCAGCAGAACGCCCGCACCGATCACCGCCGCCACGGCCCAGCCCCAGGCGTCGCCGGACGCATCCACGATCCGACCGACGGCGATGTCCAGCGCCCCGACCGAGCGCCTGACCACCACGACCTCGACCGCGCGCGTGGGGCACAGGACCCCGACGCCCAGCCGTATCACATACACATCGTCCCCCAGCCGCGGCGACCGCTCGCCCCGGATGGTCTCCAGCTCCGAGAGGCCCGCCGGCTTGCCGACCGGGGCGCGGATGAAGCGCACGCCCGCGCCGCCCCGCCCCGTCTTGCAGGTCTCTTCCAGCGTGCGGGCGTCACGCGCGCGCGCCGGGCCGTACTGGAAGGCCGTCAGCCAGTTGGACAGATAGACCGCGTCGGCGGGACTCAAGGTGTCGCCGGTCATGCCTTCGACCCCCAGTTTGGAGGCCATGGCCCCATAGTCGTCGAGCGCGGCCAGCGCCGCCTTTTCGCGCTGGTCCATGCGCACCGCTGCGCTGGTCACCGCCAGCGAGCCGGTCAGGGCGAGGGCCGACAGCACGGCGATGCCGGCCGCCAGCTGGGTGGTCGTGCGACGCCCCAGCCAGGCCCTGATGCGACGGAAAGGGCCGGTCACGCTCGGATCAGCCCGCCCGGTCGGACAGGTCGCGGAACACCAGGCTCTGGCTGCGGGCGGACACGATCAGCGGATGCAGGTCGTCGCCCAGTTCGGCCGCCTGCTCCTTCAGCCGGCGACGCAGGGCGCTGATGCGGGCGTCGATGATGTTGACGAAATTGTCGGGCAGGAAGGTCCACTCCACCCAGCACCGGTCCCACAGCATGGTCTTGGTCACCGGCTGGCCGCGCGCGGTCATCAGCTCGCAGACGATGGCGAACTCCAGCGGAGACAGGTCAATGGTGCGCGCCACATCCGGCAGCTCAAGCTTCAGCGTGCGCGCGCCGAACGAGAGGCGGAAAGGCCCGTTGACCAGATCGGAGCTGACCGGCCTGGCCCGGCGCGCGGCGCGGCGCAGCTGGGCGGCGATCCGGGCCAGAAGCTCCTCATCGCCCACCGGCTTGGCCAGATAGTCGTCAGCGCCTTGCAGCAGACCTTCGACCTTCTGCCGCTCGCCGCCCAGGGCGGTCAGCATCAGGGCCGGCGCATCCGACGACGGTCCGTTCGAGACGCGAAGGCGTTTCAGAGTTTCCAGACCGTCCAGCCCCGCAGTCATCCGGTCCAGCAGCAGTACGTCATAGGCGCGGGCGGCCGCCTTCTCGAGCGCGGCCTCGCCCCGGTCGACGCGATCCACGGTCGCGAACCCGGCGCGCAACAGCCGTTCGGCGACATGCTCCGACAGGTCGGGATCGTCCTCAAGCAGCAGGGCGGCGCGGCCGGCGAAGACCTCGCGCAGCTGGGCGAAGGGGTCGTCCCCTGCGATCAAGCTTTCTCCGTCCATCAGCCGCCTCCTGTCGCCGAACGATAGGAGGTTGAAGGCGAATAACAATGCCCGACCGTCCCGGGCGCCACCCTGCACGCGCGCGGTTGGGCGCCGGGCTGATTCTTCCTGACCGAACGCCGGTTGCGGACAGAGGAGCGCGTGTTCGCGTCGCGCTCTTCTAGAAAGCGCTCTCACCCGTGATCGCCCGGCCGAGGATCAGGGCGTGGACGTCGTGGGCGCCCTCATAGGTGTTGACCGTCTCAAGGTTCATGGCGTGCCGCATAACGTGCATCTCGCCAGTGATGCCGGCGCCGCCGTGCATGTCGCGGGCCTCGCGGGCGATGGCCAGGGCCTTGCCGCAGTTGTTGCGCTTCATCATCGAGATGGCCTCGGGACACCAGTCGCCGTTGTCCAGACGACGGCCCAGCGCCAGCGCGCCTTCGAAGCCGAGGAAGATTTCGGTCTGCATGTCAGCCAGCTTCTTCTGCACCAGCTGGCGCGAGGACAGCGGGCGGCCGAACAGCATGCGCTCGGAGACGTAGTCGCGGGTGGCGTGGAAGCAGAATTCGGCGGCGCCCATCGCGCCCCACGAAATGCCGTAGCGGGCCTTGTTCAGGCAGGAGAAGGGTCCGCGCAGGCCCTTCACATTCGGCAGCAGGTTCTCTTCCGGCACGAAGACGTCGTTCAGGCCGATGTCGCCAGTGATCGAGGCGCGCAGGGACAGCTTGTCGCCGATCTTGTCGGTGGTGAAGCCGTCGAAGCCGCGTTCGACGATGAAACCGCGGATGACGTCGTCCAACTTGGCCCAGACGACAGCGAGGTCCGAGATCGGCGAGTTGGTGATCCAGTATTTGGCGCCGTTCAGGCGGTAGCCGCCCTCGACCTTGACCGCCTTGGTCTTCATCGAGGCCGGGTCCGACCCACCGTCGGCCTCGGTCAGGCCGAAGCAGCCGATCAATTCACCCGCGGCCATGCGGGGCAGGAAACGCATCTTCTGCTCTTCCGAGCCAAAGGCGTAGATCGGGTACATGGCCAGCGACGACTGCACCGACATGGCCGAGCGATAGCCGCTGTCGACCGCCTCGATCTCACGCGCGATCAGGCCATAGGCCACGTGGCTGGCGCCCGCGCCGCCGTACTGTTCCGGCAGGGTGGCGCCGAGGAAGCCCATCTCGCCCATCTCGGTCATGATCGCGCGGTCGAAGGTCTCGTCGCGGAAGGCGGCGACCACGCGCGGCAGCAGCCTGTCGCGGGCGTAACCGCGCGCCGCGTCCTGAATCATGCGTTCGTCGTCGGTCAACCGACCGTCGAGGTCCAGCGGGTCTTCCCAACGGAAGGTCTTCTGAGCGGTGTTGGAGCCGTCGGCCATGGTCTGTTTCCTGCGCGGGCGGGGTTCAGGCGATCGTGAGCAAGCGTGACGATCAGCCCCCTGTTCTAATGCGCGGTTTAGGCCAGAATAGCGTTCGCGGGTAGAGGCAGCGCCCGCGACATGTCAGGGTGGGGACCATGATGCACACGCTGAACCGCCTGTTCGCCAATCACCCACGCGAGGTGGGCGAAAGCTATTTCGAGCACATGAGCCACGCCATGGGCTTCGGCATGAAGCTGGCGCGCCTGTCCGCCTGCGCCTTCGCCCACGCCTTCGTGCCCGGCGTGCACAAGACGACCGTCTCGGACGAGATCAAATGCATGGCCCGCGACATGGGCGGCCGGGCGGAAGAAGCCCGCGACTGTCGCATGCGCGACGCGGGCGTCTGGGACGTGGGACTTTAAAGCGGCTAAGCAGGGGTCATGACCCAAGGCCCCCTTTCCGGCGTTCGCGTTCTCGACCTCAGCCGCGTGCTGGCCGGCCCCTGGGCCACGCAGACGCTCGCCGACCTCGGCGCCGAGGTGATCAAGATCGAGCGGCCCGGCGTCGGCGACGACACCCGCCAGTGGGGCCCACCGTTCACGACCAGGGCCGACGGATCGAAGGGCGACGCCGCCTATTTCCTGTGCGCCAACCGGGGCAAGAAGTCGGTCGAGCTGGACATCGCCAGCCCCGAGGGCGCCGCCGCCGTGCGTGAACTGGCGAAGACCTGCGATGTGGTAGTCGAGAATTTCAAGACCGGCGGCCTGCGCAAATATGGCCTCGACTACGCCGGGCTGTCGGCGGTCAATCCCCGGCTGGTGTACTGCTCCATCACCGGCTTCGGGCAGGACGGGCCGGACGCCCATCGGGCCGGCTACGACTACATGATCCAGGCCATGGGCGGGCTGATGTCGATCACCGGCCAGCCGGACGGCGCGCCCGGCGCCGAGCCGATGAAGGTGGGCGTGGCGGTCGTGGACCTGTTCACCGGCCTGTACGCCTCCAACGCCATCATGGCCGGCCTGCTGCACGCGCGCGCCAGCGGCGACGGCCAGCACATCGACATCGCCCTGTTCGACGTCCAGGCGGCCATGCTGGCCAATCAGGCGGCGAACTTCTTCGTCTCCGGGATCGCGCCGACGCGGATGGGCAACGCCCACCCCAACCTGGCCCCCTACCAGCCCTTCCCCTGCGCGGACGGCATGGTGGTGATCGCGGTCGGGAATGACGGCCAGTATCGCGCCCTGTGCACCGCGCTGGGCGTCGAAGGACTGGGGACCGATCCCCGCTTCGCCACCAACGCCGCGCGGATCGAGCATCGCATTGCCCTGACCGCCGAACTGTCGGCCCTGACGGAGCGGCACAGCATGAAGGCCCTGATGGCCATGCTGGAAGCGGCGGGCGTGCCCTGCGGCCCGGTCAACACCATCGATCAGGTGTTCGAGGAGCCCCAGGCCGTGCATCGCGGGCTGGAGGTGCACCAGACCCGCACTGACCTGTCCGGGCCGGTGCGAACGGTCGCCTCGCCGATCCGGATGTCGAAGACGCCCGTCGCCTACGACCGGGCTCCGCCTGCTCTGGGGGCTGATACACAGGATGTGCTGGGCGAGCTCGCGGGGCGGGATAGCGCGCGCTGATGGCCCTCGTCGGGCTTGGGGCTTATCGACCGAACAGGAAGCCAAGCCCGATCGCTGCAAGCAGCGCCGTTGCGCCGGCCTTTCGCCGGGGATCGCTATCGATCGGGTCGGCATCCTCGATCTGTTCCGCCCCGCCCCTCAGGCCGTCAAGCAAGGTGCGCGCCGCGTCCGCCTGATCATTCGGCACCGACAGGTTCACGCCGCCCAGCGCCTGGAGCACGAGCGGATTGGTTTTCACATGCTCGGCGCCGCCGAGGACGGCGTCGTAACCCTCGGCCCGAAGGCGCGCGGCCGCGATCTCCGCTTCATAGACATCGGCGAACCGGGCGATCTCCATCATGGTCTGGTCATCCGGCATCGCTGACACGGGCCGCTATGGCCTCGACGGACAGGAGCTGGGGACCGGTCGCCCAGTCGATCAACGGCAGGCCCTCCACCCGGCCGAAATGCCGGACATTGCGCGTCACGACCGTCCAGCCGCGCGCGAGCGCCTGACCGGCGATCAGGGTGTCGATATCCCCGATCGGTCTGCCCCGGCGGTGGAGGTCGCTTCGTACAGCCGCAGTGGCTTCAATGTCCGAGGACTCAAGAGCGATCACCGCCAGTTCGCTGAGTACTTCGGCGATCCGCGCGCGCTCGCGCTGCGGGCTGACGCCGATGTCCGCCCCGCTGATCAGTTCATGCAGCACGACAACCGGCACGACGGCGCGAGCCGCGTCCAACCCCATGAATTCGCGCCGCACATTGACGTCACGGCTTCGCATAACGTCGATGAGTGTTGAGGTGTCCAGCGCGAGGATCAACAGGTCTTGACCGGTGTGATCGTTTGCGGCGGCGGATCCGGAAACGGCGCGTCGCCGAGCCCGTCAAGCCGTGCCCAGAACGCCTCCCATTCTTCTTTCGTCTGCGGTCGACGTCGCTCGGCCCTTATCGGCTCGAGGATGACCGCGTCGCCGTCCTGCCGGATGCGGACTTCCTTGCCCTCAAACCGATAGGCTTTGGGCAGCCTTACGGCCTGGCTGCCGCCATGGGTGAAGATCTTCGCCGTTTCGGCGACACCGCGTTTCGGATCGGCCATACCGATCTCCATATCTACGTCATGTAGATACTAAACCCGGCAGCCGTGGCCCGCAATCAGAGGTCCAGCAGCGCCCGCGCCGGGTCTTCCAGCAGGTCCTTGACGCGGACCAGGAAGGTCACGGCTTCCTTGCCGTCGACGATGCGGTGATCGTAGCTGAGGGCGATGTACATCATCGGGCGGATCTTCACCTCGCCGTTGATGGCCATCGGACGCTGCACGATGTTGTGCATGCCCAGGATGCCCGACTGCGGCGCGTTCAGGATCGGCGTCGACATCAGCGAGCCGTAGGTGCCGCCGTTGGTGATGGTGAAGGTGCCGCCCTGCAGCTGGTCCAGCGTCAGGTGACCATCACGGGCCGCCTTGCCCAAAGCGCCGATGCCCTTTTCGATCCCGGCCAGCGACAGGGCGTCGGCATCGCGCAGGACCGGAACCACCAGACCCTTGTCGGTGCCGACAGCGACGCCGATGTCGTAGTGGTTCTTGTAGATGATGTCCGTGCCGTCGATCTCGGCGTTGACCGCCGGAATCTCCTTCAGCGCCGCGACGACCGCCTTGGTGAAGAAGGACATAAAGCCCAGCTTCACGCCGTGGCGCTTCTCGAACACGTCCTTGTACTGGGTGCGCAGGGCCATGACGTTGGTCATGTCCACCTCGTTGAAGGTGGTCAGCTGGGCGGCCGTGTTCTGCGATTCCTTGAGGCGGCGGGCGATGGTCTGACGCAGGCGCGTCATCTTCACCCGCTCCTCGCGCGGCTGGTCGGCGCGCGGCGCGGCCGGAGCGGCGGCGGGGGCCGCGGCAGCCGGAGCCGGCGCGGCGGCGCCGATGGCGGACAGGGCGTCGCCCTTGGTGATGTTGCCCTTCGGACCGGTGGCCGGGATGGCCTTCGGGTCGAGGTTGTTCTCGGTCACCACGCGCTGCACGGCGGGCGACAGGTGCGGAGCGCCGTCCGACCTGATCTGGGCCGAGCCGGCGTTGGCCGAACCGCCTGAGGCGGGGGCAGCGGGAGCCGGAGCGGCCGCCGGGGCGGCCCCGGACGCGGCGATGCTGCCGATCTGCTGGTTCGGGGTCACGCTGGCGCCGGCATCGGCGAGAATGGTCAGCACGCCGGCGGCAGGGGCCGAGACTTCCACGGCGACCTTGTCGGTCTCGATCTCGACCAGCAGTTCGTCCTTGGCGACCGTGTCACCCGACTTCTTCAGCCAGGTTCCCATCGAACCCTCGGCGACGCTTTCGCCCATGGTCGGAACATTGATCGAGACGGCGTCGCCACCCGAAGCGGCGGGCGCGGCCGGGGCCGGGGCAGCAGCCGGGGCGGCGGCGGCCGGAGCAGCAGGGGCGGCCGGAGCGGCCTCAGCCTTGGGCGCGGCCGGGGCCGAGGCCGCGGCGCCTTCCGACACCACGCCGAGCACGGCGTTCGGCGTCACGGTGTCGCCTTCAGCGAACCTGATCTCGGCCAGCACGCCGTCCGACGGCGACACGACTTCCAGCGAGACCTTGTCGGTTTCCAGCTCGACCAGGACTTCGTCCTTCTTCACCGGGTCGCCGGCCTTCTTCGTCCACTTGCCGATCGTGGCTTCGGTGACGGATTCGCCGAGGGCGGGGGTGAGGATGTCGGCCATGGTCGGGTCCGGGTCTCTTTTGAGCGGTCAGTTATCTAGTCATCATCCCGGCGGCGGGGAAACCGCCAACCGGGACTTTTGTCAGGCGAAGGCGTCGGTGAGGAAGGCGTCCAGTTCCTTGAGGTGCCGGCTCATCAGGCCCGCGGCCGTCGAGGCGGAGGCCGGGCGGCCGACGTAACGGGCGCGCTTGGCCTTCACGTCCAGCTTCTCCAGCGTCAGCTCGATCCACGGATCCACGAAGGTCCAGCCGCCCATGTTCTTCGGCTCTTCCTGGCACCAGACCAGTTCGGCGTTCGGGAAGCGGCCCAGTTCGGTCAGCAGCGACTTCATCGGCCACGGATAGAACTGTTCCAGACGCAGGATGTAGACGTCGTCCACCGGCTTGCCGTCCTTGGCGTCCTTCTCGCGGCGCTCCAGCAGGTCATAGTAGACCTTGCCCGAACAAAGCACGACGCGACGGATGTCCTTGTCGGCCTTGATCGTGATGCCGGCGATTTCCGGACGCGTCTGGGCGTCGTCGTGCAGGACACGGTGGAAGGAGCTGCCCTCGGCCATGTCGGCCAGGGTCGAAACCGCCTTCTTGTGACGCAGCAGCGACTTCGGCGTCATGATGATCAGCGGCTTGCGGAACGGCCGGTGCATCTGGCGACGCAGGATGTGGAAATAGTTGGCTGGGGTCGTGCAGTTGGCGACCTGCATATTGTCCTCGGCGCAGGCCTGCAGGAAGCGCTCCAGACGGGCCGACGAGTGCTCGGGACCCTGACCTTCGTAGCCGTGCGGCAGCAGCATGGTCAGGCCGCACATGCGCAGCCATTTCCGCTCGCCGGACGAGATGAACTGGTCGATCACGACCTGGGCGCCGTTCACGAAGTCGCCGAACTGGGCTTCCCACATGACCAGGGTATTCGGGTCCGACAGGGCGTAGCCGTATTCGAAGCCCAGCACCGCCTCTTCCGACAGGGCCGAGTCGATGACCTCGAAATGGGACTGGGTGTCCGACAGGTTGTTCAGCGGCACGTAGCGCTTCTCGGTCGTCTGATCGACGATGCCCGAGTGGCGCTGCGAGAAGGTGCCGCGCACCGAGTCCTGGCCCGACAGGCGAACGGGGAAACCCTCTTCCAGCAGCGAACCGAAGGCCAGGCTCTCGGCTGTGGCCCAGTCGATGTTCTGGCCGGTCGTGATCATCTCGCGGCGGCCGTCGATGACGCGCTTCAGCGTCTTGTGGATGTCCACGGCGTTCGGAATGGTCGTCAGGCGATGGCCCATGTCGGACAGCTTCGCCAGCGGCACGGCGGTCTCGCCGCGACGCTCGTCACCGTCCGGCAGGCCGATGCCCTGCCACTGGCCGTCCATCCAGTCGGCCTTCTTGGCCTCGAACGTCTTGCCGGCGTCGAACTCGGCGTCGAGGAAGGCCTCGAAGCGCGTGACCTCAGCATCGACCTCGGCCTGGGTGATCACGCCTTCCTTGACCAGACGCGCGGTGTAGATCTCGCGCGTCGAGGGCAGGGCGCGGATCTTCGAATACATCAGCGGCTGGGTGAAGGTGGGATCGTCGCCCTCGTTGTGGCCGAAGCGGCGGTAGCAGAACATGTCCACCACCACGTCCTTGTGGAATTTCTGGCGGAACTCGGTCGCCACCTTGGCGGCGAAGACGACCGCTTCCGGGTCATCGCCGTTCACGTGGAAGATCGGGGCCTGGACCATCAGCGCCACATCCGACGGATAGGGCGACGAGCGCGAGTTGCGCGGGCTGGTCGTGAAGCCGATCTGGTTGTTGATCACGAAATGCAGGGTGCCGCCGGTGCGGTAGCCCTTCAGTCCCATCAGCGCGAAGCATTCGGCCACCACGCCCTGACCGGCGAAGGCGGCGTCGCCGTGGATCAGCAGGGGCACGACCTTGGACCGGTCCAGCGCCCACTCTTCTTCCGGCTTGCCGGCGTTGGCCTCGCGGATGTCGAACGCCTGTTTGGCGCGTGACTTGCCCAGCACCACCGGGTTGACGATCTCGAGGTGCGACGGGTTGGCGGTCAGCGACAGGTGGACGGTGTTGCCGTCGAACTGGCGGTCCGACGAGGCGCCCATGTGGTATTTGACGTCGCCAGAACCCTCGATGTCCGACGGCACGGTCGAGCCGCCCTGGAACTCGTGGAAGATGGCGCGGTAGGGCTTGCCCATCACCGCCGCCAGCGTGTTCAGGCGGCCGCGGTGGGCCATTCCGAAGACGATCTCGTCGACGCCCAGCGATCCGCCGCGCTTGATAACCTGCTCCAGGGCCGGAACCATGGCCTCGCCGCCGTCCAGGCCGAAGCGCTTGGTGCCGGGGAAGCGTTTGTGCAGGAAGCGCTCAAAGCCCTCGGCCTCGATCAGCTTGTTCAGGATCGCCAGCTTGCCCTCTTTGGAGAAGGCGTTCTGCTCGAACTTGTCCGGCCCCTCGAAGCGCTGCTGGAGCCAGGATTTCTCCTCCGGCTCCGCGATATGCATGAACTGGATGCCGATGTTGCCGCAGTAGGTGCGCTTCAGGATCGACAGCACGTCACGGATGCTGCCGGTCTGCAGGCCCAGCACGCCGTCGAGGAAGATCGGGCGGTCCAGATCGGCTTCCGAGAAGCCGTAGAATTCAGGCGTCAGCTCGGGATTGTTGGTCGGCTGCTCGATGCCCAGCGGGTCCAGCGTCGCCTGCAGGTGACCGCGCACGCGGTAGCTGCGGATCAGCATAAGGGCGCGGATCGAATCGTGGGCGGCGGCGCGAATTTCATCGGCCGAGGCGGATACCGCAGGCGCGGCGGCCGGCGCGACAGCGCCCGGCTTGGCGGCGGCCTTGGGGTCCGGCTTCGGCGCAGGCCAGCGACCGTCGAACACGGCCTCGGCCTCGGTCGGCTCGCTGGTGACCGGACGGCCCCAGCCGCCCGCGGCGCCCGCGGCCTTCACCTGCTCCGCATTGTCGCGAAGCTGGTCGAAGAAGGCGCGCCATTCGGCGGACACGCTCTCAGGATTGTCGGCCCACTTCTCGTGGAGATCCTCGATAAACGAGGCATTGGAGCCATACAGGAAGCTGGTCTCGGCAAAGACCTGGTTCAGCCGACCGGCATCGTCCGCCATCGTTCTCGTCAGTCCCTAACATCGCGCGCGCACGTCTGCGCGGAGGCGACGGCGCTCATATAGGCGCTGTTTCCTTATGGGTCATGACCGAATAGCGGCGCTCGGGCGGGTTTTTTCGCCTCAGGCAAAGAAAAACGCCCCCGGCCGGAGCCGAGGGCGTTTTCAAAAGCCGTTACGGGGCGAAATCAGCCCTTCAGGACTTCCACCAGCGTCTTGCCGAGGCGCGCCGGCGACGGCGACATGCGGATGCCCGCGGCCTCCATGGCGGCGATCTTGGATTCCGCGTCGCCCTTGCCGCCCGACACGACAGCGCCGGCGTGGCCCATGGTGCGGCCCTTGGGCGCGGTGCGGCCCGCGATGAAGCCGGCCATCGGCTTGCTGCGGCCCTTCTTCGCTTCGTCGATCAGGAACTGGGCGGCGTCTTCTTCGGCGCCGCCGCCGATTTCACCGATCATGATGATCGAGGTCGTCTCATCGTCGGCCAGGAACATTTCCAGCACGTCGATGAACTCGGTGCCCTTGACCGGGTCGCCGCCGATGCCGACGGCCGTGGTCTGGCCGAGGCCTTCGTTGGTGGTCTGGAACACGGCCTCATAGG
>JBKBSD010000006.1:0-125824 GCA_046291915.1 Brevundimonas sp. | reverse complement strand
GTCTGGACCGGCGCGGGCGGCGGCGCGGCATTGGCGGCGCGAACGCGCGCGGCCTGGGCCTCGGCGGCCACCGTGCGGCGCGCGGCGGCGTCATCGATAGCGGCCGTCTGGGCGCCGGTCGCTTCCGGCAGGGTGTTGAGCGCAGCCAGCGGCGGGGCGTTCAGGTCACCGGCCCCGACCAGTTGGCCGAAGTCCTCGAACAGCAGGATTTTCACATAGTCGATCGCGCCGCGGTCGCTGAACAGCTTGACCCGCCAGGTGCCGTCGATGCCCTTGGCGGCGACGCCGATGGGCACGCCGCGCGGGAAGCCGCCGCCGTCGCCCGAGCTCAGGATCCGGTCGCCCGCCTGCACCGAGCCGACGCCGCGCACGAACTCCAGTCGCGGATTGCCCGACCCGTCGCCGCTCAGGATGGCGCGGGCGTCGGTGCGGTCGACCAGCACCGGCGTGCGGCTGGCCACATCCGTCAGCAACAGCATGCGGCTGACATTGCCCGAGGCGCCGATGATGCGGCCGACGAGGCCGTGCTCATTGATGACCGGGTTGCCGATCTTCACGCCGCGCGCGGCGCCGGTGTCCAGCAGACGGGCGTTGGAGAAGGGTCCGCGCGAATCCAGCACCGACCGCGCCGTGACCATCCGCACATCGGGCTCGGGCCGGATGCCCAGCATGGCCTCATAGCGGGCGTTGACGTTCTTCAGGGCGATGGCCTGGTCGCGCCATGGCTGCAGCTCGATCAGCTCGCGCTTCAGGCGCCGGTTCTCGGACACGGCGAAGAAATAGCCGCCGACATAGTCGCTGACGTGCCCGAACCAGCGCACCGGCGCGGCGAAGACGCCGCCGACCGGGCCGGCCACCGTCTCCACGCCCGCGCGGGCAGGCTGGTAGGGCGAGGCCTGGGCCCGGGCGTCGCTGATCAGAAGGACGACGGCGCCGACAAGGCAGACGACCACGGCCACCGCGGCGGTCCAGACCAGCGGCACCTTGATGTTCTCGAACGGTCCGTCGCGAAACGCCACGGCGCGCCTTCCTCAAAATAGGGAATCAGCGGGACGCTCCCTGCCGATGAACCGAGCCTATCGCAAAATCCGGGTTCTTTGGGAACCGACTGAACCCCTGTCATGACAGGGATTTGAGGCCATCTTTCGAACTCGGCCCTTAGAGGGCCGAGTCGAGGACGCCCTTCATCCAGCGCGGGTGTTCCAGAACGCGACCGCAGCCGATGGCGACGCAGGACAGCGGATCGTCGGCCACCGACACCGGCAGCCCGGTGTGATCGCGGATTTCGACATCCAGACCACGCAGCAGCGCGCCGCCGCCGGTCAGCATGATGCCCTTGTCGGCGATGTCGGCCGCCAGTTCGGGCGGGGTGGCTTCCAGGGCGACCTTCACGGCCTCCACGATCTGCGACACCGGCTCGGCCAGCGCTTCGGCGGCCTGACGCTCCGAGATACGGACCTCGCGCGGCACGCCCTGCATCAGGTCGCGGCCCTTCACGTCGATCGACAGGCCTTCGCCGTCGGCCGGAATACGGGCGGTGCCGATGTCCTTCTTGATGCGTTCGGCGGTCGTTTCGCCGATCAGCAGGTTATGGTTGCGACGCATGTAGCTGATGATGCTGTCGTCCATCTTGTCGCCGCCGACGCGGACCGAACGCGAATAGACGATGCCCGACAGCGACAGGACGGCGACTTCCGTCGTGCCGCCGCCGATGTCGACGACCATCGAGCCGGTCGGCTCGTGGATCGGCAGCCCGGCGCCGATCGCGGCGGCCATCGGCTCGTCGATCAGGCCGACGCGGCGGGCGCCGGCGTTCAGGCAGGAATCGTTGATCGCGCGACGCTCGACCGCCGTGGCGCCCGACGGCACGCAGACGATGATCTTCGGGTTCACGAAGCCGCGGCGGTTATGAACCTTGCGGATGAAGTGCTTGATCATCTCTTCGGCGACTTCGAAGTCGGCGATGACGCCGTCGCGCATGGGGCGGATCGCCTCCATGTGCCCGGGGGTGCGGCCCAGCATCTGCTTGGCTTCGATGCCGACGGCGTGGACGATCTTCCGTCCACCGACATTGCGCAGGGCGACCACGGACGGTTCGTTCAGAACGATGCCCTTGCCCTTCATGTAGATCAGGGTGTTGGCGGTGCCGAGATCGATGGCGATGTCGTTCGAAATCGAACCGAATACATGGGAGAACATGGGCTTGGGATACCGTTCGTGCGGGCCTGGCGGCGTGCGTCTGACTTGATCTGTTTCGGCGACGCCCTGACCGTGCGCATCCCCATACGCACGGTCTCCTGATCGTCTTCGCCGGACTGATCGAGGGCTCGTTTGCCCGTGTGCGCAGGCGAATACAAGCCCCGTCTACGCCGCATGGTCCCGGAAGGGGGACAGGTTGTTCACGATACTGTCAGGCGGAAGCCGCGCCCCCTACGCGTCGACGACGCCCGCCGCCTTCTCGCGGCGCTTCACGAACTCGCGCACCGCCAGCATCAGGCCCAGCCAGACCACCGCGATCACCGCCAGAATGACCGAGGTCCAGACGCCGTCGCCCGACACCGCCGACACCACGGCCCCGCCGAAGAAGGCGACCAGAACCGTCTTGGGCAGCACGCCCAGCGCGCACCCGGACAGGAAGCCCCAGAAGTTCGCCCGCGTCGCCCCGAACGCCATATTGACCACGATGAAGGGCGCCGACGGCACATTGCGGATCATGAAGCTGGCGTAGAAGGCGTTGTCGCCCACGAACCGTTTCAGCCGGTCCGCCGTGCGCCCGCCGAACCGCTCCAGCGCCCGCGCCGTCGGTCCCCGGCCCAGCCAGTAGGTCACGCCCGCCGAGGCGATGGTGGCGATCCAGCTGTACAGGAAGCCGAACCACGGCCCGAACGCCACCACGCAGGCGGCGATCAGCAGGAACTGCGGCAGGCCGAGAAACGCCGCCGCCGTGAACACCAGAATGGCCACGAACACGCCCCAAGGGCCGGTCCGGAACCCGCTCATCCACGCTTCCAGCCGCCCCTCGGCGCCCAGCTCCAGCTGGTGCTTGCCCACAAGGAACAACCCCGTCACCGCGGCCAGCAGCAGGGCGGTCGCCAGCAAGGCCCGCCACCGGCGGCCCTCCATGTTCAGGATGAAGTCGAGGAAACGACGCATCAGGCCGATCTAGCAGGCCGGGCGGATCGGAGCGAGGGCCCTACCCCGCCCGGCACGTCCCCGACGGCACATCCCCTGCCCCGGTCCCCCAGGTCGTCCGCTCCGCCCGGTCCGTCAGCCGCAGGTCGATCCGGCCGCCGGCCTTCAGCTGGTCCCAGTCCAGCCAGACGCGGTCAAAGGCCCGCCCGTTCAGGCGGGCGCCCGAGACATACTGCACCCCCTCGCCCGTCGCGCCCGGCGCGTCGATGCGCAGGCTCCGCCCCTGCCCCGAATCAATCTCGACCTGCTCGAACCGCGGCGCGCCGACCAGCATCTGACCGGTCCCGGGCATGCCCGGATACAGACCCATGGCCCCGAACAGGTACCAGGCCGACATCGTGCCCAGGTCATCATTGCCGGTGACGCCGTTGGGCGCATTGGTGAACAGGGTCTGGGCCGCGCGCACCACGGCCGCCGTCCGGTCGGGCCGGCCCAGCAGGGTGTAGATCCACGGCGTGTGCATGGTCGGCTCGTTGTTCGGATTGTACCGATGCTGACCGTAGTAGGCGTAGGGCCCCGCCACCCATTCGGCCCGCGCGCTCATGGGGTCGGCCAGGATCTTGTCGAAGGCGAAGAAGCGGTCCAGGCGCGCCAGCGTCCACTCGCGCCCGCCCATGGCTTCGCTCATCCCGGCCACGTCCTGCGGGACCAGCCACTGGTACTGCCAGGCCGTGCCCTCGTGGAATCCATAGTGGGAGGTCGGATCATAGGCGCCCGACGGCGGGGCGAACCATTCCCCGTCCTCCATGCGCGGACGGGGGAAGCCGGTGAAGTCGCTCTCCGGGTCCGTGACGCTCGCGTCCCAGACCTTGCGCCAGTTGCCGCCCCGGCGGCGCAGGGTCGCCGCATCCGCCGTCTGTCCCAGCGCCTCGCCCATGATCGCCAGCGAACAGTCGGCCAGCGCATATTCCATCGTCGCCGAGCCCGCATGGTGGGGATCGGAATCCATCCCCTTCGACGGATGGGCCCGGTCGAACTGGACATAGCCGTCCGTCAGATAATGCGGATTGCCCGCCCGGCCGTCGTGGCGCGAGTTCAGCGGCGGATTGCCGAAGGCGTTGCGCCGCAGCGCCGCCCACGCCTGTTGCTCCCGTCCCTCCAGCGCCCCGAAGCGCCACAGGTCGACCAGGAAGGGCGTGACCGAATCACCGGTCATCACATTGGTCTCGAAGCTGGCGTAGCCCCAGCGCGGCAGCCAGCCGCCCTGTTCGTCGATGGCCAACACCGACCGCGCGATGTCCCGCGCCCGCTCCGGCTTCAGGATGGCCAGCAGCTGGTTCTGGGACCGGTAGGTGTCCCACAGCGAAAAATACTCATGATAGGTCCAGCCCTCGGCGACGTGGATTTCGTCGTCATAGCCGCGATAGCGCCCGTCGGCGTCGCTGCCGGTCATCGGCTGCAGCAGGGCGTGATACAGGGCCGTGTAGAAGACGGCGCGGTCGTCAGCGCTTCCGCCCTTCACCCGCACCGAGCCCAGCTCGCGCGCCCAGTCGGCCTCGGCGTCCGCGCGCAGGGCGTCGAAGCCCAGCAACCGCCCGTCGCGCCGTCCCTCGGCGTCCAGATTGCCCCGCGCGCCGTCCTGATCGACGTGGGAAATGGCGCTGACCGCCGTCACCGCCGGCCCTTGGGACAGATCGAACGTCACCCAGGTGCCGTTCCGCGGATCGTGCTCGCTCTCCATGCTGAAGCGCGCGCCCGGCGTCCCGCCCGCCTGCCCCCAGACGCCGAAGCCGGTGAAGGGCCGGTCGAACTCGATGCGGAACCAGGTCGAATACTGGTGGCCGCCGCAGAAGCTCATCGTCGTCACCTTGCCCTCGACGGCCCGGTCGCCGACCACGCGGACCTGACTGCCGATCACGCGGTGCCGCTCATTGGCCTGGCTGACGTTGATCAGAACGTGCCCCTCGGTCTGGCCCGCCGCGAAGGTGTAGCGCTCGGCCGCCGCTCGCGTCCGGGCCGTGGCCTCCACATCAATGCCGCCGTAGTCGGTCAGCCGCACCTTGTAATAGCCCGCCTGCCCCACTTCGCCCTCGTGGGTGTAGCGGGACGCATAGGTCTTGTGATCGAAGCTGGCGGCCTTGGTCGTGTCGAACGCCCCGCCCGGCGCGATCGTCCCCGTCACCGGCAGCACCGACACCTGCCCGCCCTGCTCCCAGCAGCCCGCACCGGAGACGAACGACCGCCCGAAGCCCCGGATCGTCTCGTCGTCATAGCGGTATCCCGCATAGTGCGAGCCGATCGGGCTGACCTGGATCTGGCCGAAGGGCGCCGACGCTCCCGGGAAGGTGTTCCCCTCGTCCCGCGTGCCGATAAAGGTGTTCACCGTCTGCGGCAGGCTGCGCTCGCTCCGCGCCACCGCCGCCGTCGCCGGCTGCGCCAGCCCCAACACAGCCAGCACCGCCGCCATCGCCCGCCCGCCCCGGACCGCCCCACTCCACCCCATGGCTTCCTCCCCGAAGCGCTGTTTGTTGAAGCGGTTCTAGGGGGATGCGGCGGCGGTGTGAACCGGAACCGTGTCCGGCAGGACGGCGTAGCGTCTCGTCATTTGATCCCCCCTTCGCAACTGCGTAATGAGGTGCGCCTTCCCGGGAGTCGCCATGTCCAGCCTTCAGTCCTCCGCCCTCGCCCGCGTCAAGCCGTCGGCGACCCTCGCCGTGACCGCCCAGGCGCGTCAGCTCAAGGCCGAGGGCCGCGACGTGATCGGCCTGGGCGCCGGAGAGCCGGACTTCGACACCCCGGACAACATCAAACAGGCCGCCATCGACGCCATCACGCGCGGCGAGACCAAATACACCGACGCCGACGGCATGCCGCAGCTGAAGGCCGCCATCTCCGCCAAGTTCAAGCGCGAGAACGGCCTCGACTATCCGCCGGCCCAGGTCCACGTCGCCCCGGGCGGCAAGCCGGTCATCTTCAACGCCTTCGTCGCCACCCTGAATCCGGGCGACGAGGTCATCGTGCCCGCCCCCTACTGGGTCTCCTATCCCGACATGGTCCTGCTGGCCGGCGGCGAGCCCGTGACGGTGATCGGTGAGGAGAAGGACGGCTTCAAACTGCTGCCCGCCGTGCTCGAGGCGGCGATCACGCCCCGGACGAAATGGCTGATCCTCAACAGCCCGTCCAACCCCACGGGCGCCGCCTACACCCGCGCCGAGCTCGAGGCCCTCGCCGAGGTGCTGCGCCGCCACCCCCACGTCTGGGTGCTGACCGACGATATGTACGAGCATCTGGTCTACGGCGACTTTGAATACACCACCATCGCCCAGGTGGCGCCGGACCTCTACGACCGCACCCTGACGGTCAACGGCGTGTCCAAGGCCTATGCCATGACCGGCTGGCGCATCGGCTATGCGGGCGGGCCCAAGCCGCTGATCGATCTGATGCGCAAGGTGGCCAGCCAGACCACTTCCAACCCCGCCAGCATCAGCCAGTGGGCCGCCGTCGAGGCGCTGAACGGCCCGCAGGACTTCATGGCCGAACGCCGCGCCGCCTTCGAAAAGCGCCGCGACCTGGTCGTCTCGATGCTGAACCAGACCACGGGCGTCACCTGCGCCACGCCCGAAGGCGCCTTCTACGTCTACCCCTCCATCGCCGGCCTGATCGGCAAGACGACCGAGGGCGGCGTGGTCATCGACGGCGACTCGACCTTCGCCGCCGAACTGCTGAACGCCGAGGGCGTCGCCGTGGTTCAGGGCGAGGCCTTCGGCCTGAGCCCGTACTTCCGCATCAGCTACGCGACGTCGGAAGACGTGCTGGAAGAAGCCTGCACGCGGATCCAGCGGTTCGCGGCCAGCCTGAAGTAACCCCTCCACCCCGCTTCGCGCGGTCCCCCTCGCCATCTCCGATGGAGAGGGGAGCAAACCGATTCACCTCTCCACGCAGTGAGGAGGTGGCTCGGCGACGCAGTCGACGAGAGGGAGGGGTCGCCAACCCGCTCCGGTTGGTTGCGTGGCCACCGCCCTCATGCAACTTTCGCGCGCATGACGCCCGCCATCACACATGAGCGCGCCCGCACCCTGCGCCGCCCGTTATCGCCGCCCGAGGCGCGCCTTTGGGTCCGCGTCCGCGCCCACCGCCTGGGCGGCTTCAAGTTCCGACGGCAGCATCCCGTTGGCCCCTATATCCTCGACTTCTACTGCGCCGCCGCCCGGCTGGCGGTCGAGATCGATGGCCGATGCCACGACGACCCTGATCGCGCCGCGCACGACCGAAGTCGCACGCGCTGGCTGGCCTCACAGGGCATCCGTGTCATCCGCATCGCCGCGATCGATGTGAAAGATGAGTTGGACGGTGTTCTGGCCTTCATCATCCGGGTCATTCGCGAACGGATCGCTGACCCCTCCGTCACGTCGCGAAGACGCGACGCGCCACCTCCCCACTGCGTGGAGAGGTGAACCGCACCCTCACCTCTCCATCGAAGATGGGGAGGGGGACCATGCGAGCCTTTTGGCGAAGCATGGTGGAGGGGTGACGCCCCCCGATCAGATCATCGCCATGCCGCCGTTCACGTGCAGCGTCTGCCCCGTGACGTAGGCGGCTTCATCCGACGACAGATACACCGCCGCCGCCGCGATCTCGTCGCCGGTGCCCAGGCGGCCGGCCGGGATGTTCTTCAGGATGGTCTCGCGCTGGGCGTCGTTCAGCACATCGGTCATCGGCGAGGCGATGAAGCCGGGCGCGATGCAATTCACCGTGATCCCGCGCGATCCGACTTCCTGGGCCAGCGACTTCGAGAAGCCGATCATGCCGGCCTTGGACGCCGCATAGTTGGTCTGGCCGGGGTTGCCGGTGACGCCGACCACCGAGGTGACGCCGATGATGCGGCCCGCGCGGCGCTTCATCATCCCCTTCATCGCGGCGCGCGACAGACGGAAATAGCTCTCCAGATTGATCTGGATGACCGACTGGAAATCTTCGTCCTTCATCCGCATCAGCAGGCCGTCCTTGGTGATCCCGGCATTGGCCACCAGAATGTCCAGCGGAGCGCCGGCGACCTCTTCCGCGCGTGCGACCAGACCGTCCACCGACTCGGGGTCCGACAGGTTGGCGGCGGCGGCGAAGGCGCGCTCGCCCAGCTCTTTCGCCAGATCCTGAAGCACCGCCTCGCGGGTGCCCGACAGAACCACCGTCGCGCCTTGCGCGTGCAGGGCGCGGGCCACCGCGCCGCCGATGCCGCCGGTCGCGCCGGTCACCAGCGCCGTCTTTCCAGTGAGGTTGAACATTTTCAAAGCTCCGCCATTTCGTGCGAGGGGTCTAACCGAGCCCGCGTCATATCTCCAGAAGGAACGCCCGATGGACCGAAACCGCTTCACCGCCAGCCGCCGCACCCTGCTTCTGGGCGCGGGCGCCCTTGGATTAAGCGGCTGCGGGACCCTCGATTTCGGGGGTGGAGCCGCCCCGACGATTCGCGGTCTGGACCGCCTGCCCCGCACCCAGACGGTGCTGAACCGCTTCGTCATCGAGCGGAAACTGCCCGGCGTCTCCGTCGGCGTGCGCACCCCCGACGGCGACGACCTGTTCCTTCAGGCGGGGACGCTGGGCTACGGCAGTTTCGACCGCGTCACCCCCGACAGCCTGTTCCGCATCTTCTCCATGACCAAGCCGATCACGGGCGCGGCGGCGGCCCTGCTGATCGAGGACGGCAAGCTGACGCTGGACACGCCGGTCGCCGACATCGTGCCCGAGTTCGCCAATCTGAAGGTCGCCGCCAATCCGGACCGCGGCCTCGACGGCCAGGCCGCGCGCAACCCCATGCTGATCCGCCACCTGCTGACCCACACCAGCGGGCTCAGCTACTCCATCGCCGGCGACGGCCCCATCCCGCGCGCCTATCGGGAGGCCGGGATCACGCCCGGCGCGCCCGGCGGCGACACCAATCAGGTCCGCGACCTCGATGCGCTGGTGCAGAAGCTGGGCGAACTGCCCCTGACCAATGAGCCGGGGACCGCCTATCACTACAGCGCCTCACTGGATGTGCTGGGGCTGGTCATCCAGCGGGTCTCGGGCATGGCCTTCCCCGACTTCGTCCAGCGCCGCCTCCTCAATCCGGTCGGCATGGGCGACACCGTCTGGCGGCTGCGCGACGGCGACGCGGCGCGACTGATGCAGGTCTATGCCTTCAGCCGGAACGGCGGGACCCCGCCCGCGGCCGTGCCGGGTCTGTCGGCGGAGGACTATGCCCGCCCCGTCACCCTCTATTCCGGCGGCGGCGGCCTGATCTCCTCGACCCGCGACTACCTCGACTTCCTGTCGATGCTGCTGAACGACGGCCGCGCCGGACGGGTGCGGGTCATGAAGCCCGAGACCGCGCGGATGATCCGCACCGACATCCTGCCCGCCGACCTGACGGCCGAAGGCGGCGGCTTCGGTTTCGGCGGCTGGGTCGCCCGTCCGGGCCACCCACGTCAGGGCGAGTTCGGCTGGAGCGGCGCGGCGGGCACCCAGGGCTGGATCGACCCGCAGCAGCGCTTCGCCGCCACGATGATGATCCAGGCCATGCCCTACCGCGCGGTGGACATCCTGTCGGAGCTCCGGCCCGCCCTGGACGCGGATCTGGGGATTGTCCGAGCGGCCTGAGCGGCCTGAGTGGCTAGTGGCTAGTGGCTAGTGGATAGTGGCTAGTGGCTAGTGGCTAGTGGCTAGTGGCTAGTGGCTAGTGGCTAGTGGCTAGTGGCTAGTGGCTAGTGTTCTGCGGATTCGCGAGTTGCGGAAGGGCGGCGCAGACCGTCCCGTCGCTGGATGGCGGCCAGCCACTAGCCACTAGCCACTAGCCACTCCCGACGCGCCGGCGTCAGCCTCCGGTCACCGACCGCGCAAACGCTTCCAGCTCTTCCGGCGTATTCAGCGACAGGCTCTCGGCGTCCGGCGCGATCCGCTTGGCCATGCCGGTCAGGACCTTGCCCGAACCGATCTCGACGAAGCGGGTCACGCCCCCCTCCCCCGCCATCCACTCCATCGACTCGCGCCAGCGGACGCGGCCGGTGACCTGTTCGACCAGCAGGCGGCGGAGGACTTCCGGATCCGTCTCCGGACGGGCGGTGACATTGGCCACCACCGGCACGACCGGCGCCAGGATGGTCGCGGCGGCGAGGGCGGCGGCCATTTCATCGGCGGCGGGCTGCATCAGCGGGCAGTGGAAGGGGGCGGAGACGTTCAGCGGGATCGCCCGCGCGCCCAGTTCCTTGGCCTTCTCGATGGCGCGGTCCACGGCGGCCTTGTCGCCCGAGATGACGATGTTGCCGGCGTTGTTGTCATTGGCGACCACGCAGACACCGACTTCAGACCCGGCCGCAGCGGCGGCTTCGGCCAAGGCCAGATCCGTCTTCGGGCCGATCAGCGAGGCCATGGCGCCCTTGCCCACCGGCACGGCGCGCTGCATCGCCTGACCGCGCAGTTTCAGCAGGCGGGCGGTGTCGGCCAGCGAGATCGAACCGGCGGCGCACAGGGCCGAATATTCGCCCAGCGAGTGGCCGGCCACGAAGGCGGCGCGGCTCACTTCCACGCCGAACTCGACCTTCAGCACCCGGGCGGCGGCGGCCGAAACGGCCATCAGGGCCGGCTGGGCGTTCTCGGTCAGGGTCAGTTGATCCTCGGGCCCCTCGCGCATCAGCACCGACAGCTTCTGGCCCAGCGCTTCGTCCACTTCGTTGAAGACGTCGCGGGCCGAGGCGAAGGCGTCGGCCAGCGCCGCGCCCATGCCGACCGACTGGCTGCCTTGGCCGGGGAACAGAAGGGCGAGGGTCATGAGAGGGCTCCGAAGCCGTGAATCAGGGCCGCAGCGATAAGCCGGGCGTGACGCAGGGGCAAGCCGGGCGGTGCGCCCTCAGCCCCAGAGGTGGATCGCGTCCGGCGCGGCCTGCGTCTCCACCGGCGCGCTTTCGCCCGCATAGCTGATCCGGCTCTCGCGCCCGCCACAGACGCAGCGGAACCGCTGCGACGCGCCCGCCGTCGGCCAGTCGCGGGTCGCGCCGAACATCGTCCGGGCGTCCATCAGGGCCACGTGCACGCAGCCCGGCGACAGGCAGCGCACGATCATCCGTCCGCGCGACGCATCCATTTGAGATTCGGCCATTGAGTCCTCCCGGACCCGCAAGCTAGCCGGGCCGGTCGGTGAGTCACAAGGCTTGATGTTCCGCCTTTGTTCTCCTATCCACAGCCATGATCGAACCGGCGTAATGTGAGATTGGGCGCCGACGCCTTGTCATCCCGGGCGACGCGAAGCGGAGACCCGGGACGCAGACATGCACACACCTTCCTCCCGGAAGCTGCGTTAGCAGCTATCCGGGAGCCAGCTGGCCGCCGCCCGGCTCCCGGATAATCGCGCTGCGATTTCCGGGAGTGATGATTGTCGTCACCGTCCGTCCCGGATCGCTGCTTTGCAGCGTCCGGGATAACAAGTCAGCCCTAGAACAGCACCGCCGGGTTCATGATCCTCAGCGGATCGATCGCCGCCCGCACCGCCTGCATGGTCGCGACCTCCAGCGGCGTCTTGTAGCGCCGCGCCTCTTCGGTCTTCAGCCGGCCCAGCCCGTGCTCGGCCGAGATGGAGCCGTCGTAGCGGGCGACGATGTCGTGGACGATCTCCGAGCCCTGCATCCAGCGGCCGATGAAGGCGGCGTGGTCCGCGCCCGGCGGGCACAGGACGTCATAATGCATATTGCCGTCGCCGACGTGGCCGAAGGCGCTGATCCGCGCGCCCGGCTCGAACCGCTCCACCGCCGCCGAGGCCTCATCCAGGAAGTCGGCGATGCGCGAAACGGGCACGGAGACATCGTGCTTCCAGCCCCCGCCCTCGGGCTTCTGGGCCGCCGACTGTTCCTCGCGCACCTTCCAGAAGGCGGCGCGCTGGGCGTCGTTCTGGGCGATGGCGGCGTCGACGATCAGCCCGGCCTCGAACGCGTCCGACAGCAGCCGTTCCAGCGCCGCGTCGGCCGCCCCCGGCTCGCCCGAGGCCAGCTCGATCAGCACATACCAGTTCGGCGCACTGTCCAGCGGTTCGCGCGTATCGGGGATGTGGCGCAGCACGAACTCCATGCCGATCCGCTTCATCAGCTCGAAGGCCTCGACGCCCCCGCCCGTCTCGGCCTTGGCCCGCGCCAGCAACTCGATGGCCGCATGGGCCGTGTCCAGCCCTACCATGGCCGTGGCCCGCGAGCGCATGATCGGGAACAGCTTCAGCGTCGCCGCCGTCACCACCCCCAGCGTCCCCTCGGCCCCGATCAGCAGCTGCTTGAGGTCATAGCCGGTGTTGTCCTTCCTCAGCCGTTTCAGCCCGTGGAAGATCTGCCCGTCCGGCATCACCGCCTCGATGCCCAGCACCAGGTCGCGCATCATGCCGTAGCGCACCACCTGGGTGCCGCCCGCATTGGTCGAAATCACGCCGCCGATGGTGGCCGAGCCTTCGGACGCCAGGCTCAGCGGAAACCGTCGTCCCGCCGCCGTCGCCGCCTGCTGGGCCTCCAGCAGCGTCACCCCCGCCTCCACCGTCATGGCGTCGTCCAGCGGCGTCACATCGCGCACCGCCCTCAGCTTGCGCGTCGACAACAGCACCTCGCCGAACGGGATCTGCCCGCCGACCAGACCGGTGTCCCCGCCCTGCGGCACGATCGCCACCCGATGCTCGGCGCAGATCGTCACCAGTCGCGCCACCTCCCCGGTCGAGCGCGGGGTCAGCATCAGGGGCGTATTCCCCGACCACCGGTTCCGCCACTCCGTCAGCCACGGCGCGATATCGGACAGATCATCGGTCCACCCGCCAGGTCCGGCGGCGGCCTTGAGGGCGGCGAGAGCTTCAGGCGACGGGGAGGTCATGGGGATTTGTGGCAAAGCGTCGCCGCTTGCGCCAGTTGAAATGGCGGAAGGGCTAGAACCAGCCCGCCGCCTTCAGCACCGCCGCATGGGTCCGGCTGATCGGCGCGATCAGGCCGCCGACCAGATGCGCCTCCCCCGCGCCGCGCCGCCACTGAACCGCCTCCACCGCTTCGGCGGCGATCCACCAAGACCGATGCACCCGCCAGCCGTGGGCCGCGGTCAGGTCCGCCAGCGCGTCGGCGAACCGCAGGGTCAGCAGCTCCACCCCCGCGTCCGTATGGACCTTCAGATAGTGGTCGTGCGCCTCGACGGCGATCAGCCGCGCCGCGCGGCGCTTCGCCGACAGCCGACGCCGGAACGCCGCCTCGGCCTCGGGCAGCGGCGGGGCGATGACGGTCCGGGTTTCGACCCGCACGGGCGGGCGTCGCCAGATCAGCGCCCGCACGCTCATCACCGCCAGCATGATCGGCCACACCTGCCACAGCAGCCACAGATAGGCGGACCAGAGGATCGGCTGGCCCACGAGCAGATGCTGGGTGACCAGCACCAGCAGGGTCACCGGCGGCGTCATCAGCACCGAGACCGTCGCCACCCGCCGCCAGGGCCGCGCGATCCGCCGGCTCAGCAGCTCGTCCGCCACCACCCCGATCAGCCCGCCTCCGACGATGCAGATCAGCCAGTAGACATACCGCTCCGCGACGGGCGCGCGCTCCGAGTCGAACGGACCCAGAAAGCCCATCAGCAGGCCGATCGCGACCAGCAGGACGAGGTCGGTCGCCCACCGCCGCGCCGCCCCCGTTCCGATCCGCTGTCCCGCCCTGTCGCCCATGCCGTCCCGTTCGCGCAGCCCCGGCGCCGTTCACGCAGTCGGGCCTAGCGAGCCGCCGCACGCCCGGCAAGGACGGTCAGCGAAACGCCCCTCCCGCGAACAGGAAAATCCATGTCCCACGCCCGGCTCGCCGCCGCCCTCACCGCCGCCCTGTCTATCGCCGCCTCTCCCGCCCTGGCCCAACTGCCCGGCGCGGACGTCGCCGCCCGGCCCGACCCGGCCGTCACCTGCCACGTCGGCCTCTATCGTCTGGATGACGGCAGTTGGGTCGACGTCGCGCCGCTGGTGAGCCGCGGACTGCGCTGGCGGCGGCTGGACGGCGCCACGGCCCGCATGACCCTTGACGCCGAGGGCCGCTGGATCAGCACCACGGGCTCCACCCGCCGCGTCGAAGGCCCCCAGCCCCAGCTCGGCGCCTGCGATCAGGGCCGCATCACCTTCGAGGGCCAGACCGGGGTCCGCGAGACGCTGCAGGTCCGGGACACCACCTTCACCGGTCAGGGCGGCGTCCGCCTCAATGGCCGGCTGATCCTCCCGCCGGGCGACGGCCCCGTGCCCATCATGGTCGAGGTGCACGGCTCCGAGGGCGCCGACGCCCTGACCTTCAACGCCTTCCAGCGGTTCGCCCCGGCGTCCGGCGTCGGCGTCTTCGTCTATGCCAAGCGCGGCTCGGGCGGGTCGGAGGGCCGCTACACCCAGGACTTCCGGGTGCTGGCCGAGGACGCCGCCGCCGCCGTGATCGAGGCGCGCCGGCTGGCGGGCGACCGCGCGGGCCGGGTCGGGCTGCACGGCGCCAGTCAGGGCGGCTGGGTCGCCCCCCTCGCCGCCGACCGCACGCCCGTCGACTTCGTCATCATCGGCTTCGGCCTGGCCTATGGCGTCCTGTCCGAGGACAGCGATCAGGTCGCGCAGGACCTGACGGCCAAGGGTTGGGGGCCGGACGTGCTGGACCAGGCGCGTCACATCACCGATGTCACCGCCGCCTTCGTCGCCTCACGCGGAGCCGTCGGCTTCGGCGATCTGGAGGCCGTCCGCGCCCGCTACCGCGCCGAGCCCTGGTACGCCGACATCCGGGGCGAGTTCACCGGCCTGCTGCTGACCGCGCCCAATGCGCAGATCATCGCCATGGCCCCGCAGCTCGATGCCGGGACCTCCTGGGACTACGACCCCCTGCCCGTCCTGACGCGGCTGAACGCCCCCATGCTGTGGATCCAGGCCGAGGATGACACCGGCGCCCCGCCGGACGCCACCCGCCGCCGCCTGATCGACCTGTCCGCGCAGGGGCGTCCGATCACCCTGCTGGAGTATCCGGACACCGACCACGGCATCCTGCGCTACGAGACCGCCGCCGACGGCGCCCGCACGATGCTGGGCTATGCCCCCGGCTACTATCAGGCCGTGCTGGACTGGGCCCGAACCGGCCGTCTCGACGGCGACTATGGCGACGGCCGTCTGCTGGCCCGGGCGCGGTGAGCCTCAGGCCCCGGGTCGGAAGGGCGGCGCCTGATCCAGCGCCGCGCGCACGGCGGCCATCCGGTTGCGGCTGATCGGCAGGGCCTCGCCTTCGGTCATCAGCAGCCGCCCCCGGCCGCCCTCCCGCTCCAGCCCGCGCACCTGATCCAGGTTGGCGATCACCGACCGGTGGACCCGCAGGAAACACTCCGGCAGGTCCGCCTCCAGCCCATCCAGACGCGCCGCGTGCAGCAGCCGCCGCCCGCCCGCCAGCCTCAGCTCGACATAGTCGTCCGCCCCCACAACCGCGACGATGTCGGTGAACGGCACCCGCTCGACCCGCCGCGACGACGCCACGGTCAGGCAGTTCGGACGGGCCGCCGCCTCGGTCAGCACGGCCTCCCGCGCCCGGTCGTCCCGCCCCAGCCGCACCACCTCGACCATCAGCAAAGGCAGGACCAGCCCGGCGGCGAACAGGAAGTAGGACAGGTCGACCAGCCACTCGGGAAAGGCCGCGCCCGCCGCGATGAACAGGCCCAGATAGGCCAGCATCAGGCGCGCCCCCGGCTGACGGCGCCACACCGCGACCGCGGCCACCACCGACGAGACTCCGACGCCGACCATCAGGGCCAGCCAGGTCTTGGCGTCAAAGCCGGGGACCAGACAGGTCGCCAGCACGGCCACGCCGACGATCCCCGTCACCGGGCGTCGCGCCTGCGGCCAGAACCGCGACAGCATCCACGACGCCAGCAGCACCGCGAACGCCGCTCCCAGCCCCCAGATGCCGACCAGCCGCCAGCCGTGCACCGGATAGGCGTAGGGGATCAGCACCCTCAGGCTTTCCAGAACCGCCTGCAGCCCCGCCACCCCGGCCAGCCCCGCCAGCATCAGGCTGGAGCTTGTGCGGCGCAGGCCGTGGATCACCCCGAATCCAAAGGCGGCGGCGAACAGGCAGCCCGCCGCGATGAAAGCCGCCGCCAGGAACGGCGCCCGCGACGGCCAGGGATAGGGCGCGACCAGCAGGCCGGCCACCGGCGCGTCCAGCCGCACCGCCCCGTGGAAGGAGGACATGCGGACCACGACGACATTGTCCGTCGCCCGCCACAGGCCCTCCCGGATCGGGAAACTGACCTGATAGCGTCCGGCGACCTCCGTCGCGGCGGACGGACCCGGCCGGCCGTTGGCGCCCAGCCGCTCGCCGTTCAGCCAGACCTCCGACGAGGCCACGCCCACGACGTAGAAGGCGACCGGCTCCCGCCCCGTCGGCCGCGCCACGACCGAGCGAAGCCACAGCTCCCGGCCCTGCGGGTCGATGACGCCGGCGACCGGGTGACAGTCGCTCAGCACGGGCGCCGCCATGCCGGGCGCGCCCCGGCACGTCTGCCACGCCCCATCCTGCGCCCGCGCGGCGGTCGGCAGGCCGGTCACAAGAAGAAGGAGAAGAAGAACCCGCCACATGGCCGCAAGCCATACCGTGTCATTCGCCGGAAAGCGCCGCCATTCACCGATGCGGACGAACCGTTGGCCGAAACGCGCTTCCCGCCGTCGAAAACTCCGCTTCAACCGACGCATGACCCACATCTCGCTGAACCGCCGCTCCCTGCTCTCCGCCGCCGGCCTCGCCGCCCCCGGCCTGATGCTGCCATGGACCGCCCACGCCCGGACCCCGCCCGCGGCCGAGCCCGGCCCGTTCCGGTTCACCGCCGGAAACGGTCAGGAAACCGACGCCGAGCGCGGCTTCCTCGAGGTTCCCGAGGATCGCCGTCTCCCCGGCGCGCGCCGCATCCGTCTCGGCTATGTCCGCTTCCCCTCGACCTCGCCCAATCCGGGGCCGCCGATCGTCTATCTGGCCGGCGGACCGGGAGGCTCCGGCGTGCGCACGGCGATGGGGCCGCGCTTCCCGATCTTCATGGCCCTGCGCGAGGTGGCGGACGTCATCGCCCTCGACCAGCGCGGCGTCGGCCTGTCGGCCCACATCCCCGACCGTCCCGCCGGGACCGGCCCCTGGCCCGCCCTGACCCGCGACGGCATGACCGGCTGGTATCGCGACGAGATGCAGAAGGCCTGGGTCGACTGGACCCGCGCCGGCGTCGCCATGACCGGCTACAACACCGAACAGAACGCCGACGACATCGAGGATCTGCGCCGCCATCTCGGCGTCGAGCGGGTCAATCTGTGGGGCATCAGCTACGGCACGCACCTGGCCCTGTCCGTCCTGAAGCGTCACCCGCAGTCCATCGGACGCGTCGCCCTCGCCAGCCTCGAGGGGGCGGACCAGACGGTGAAGCGCCCCGCCCACATCGACGCCTTCCTGCGGCGCGTGGACCGGCTGCTGGACGCCGATCCGGTCGCCCGCGCCGCCGTCCCGGACCTGCCCGCCCTCATGCGTCGCGTCCATGAACGGCTGGAGGCCGATCCGGCGCCGATGACCGTGACCGGCCCGGCCGGCTCGGCCGAGATCAGGCTCGGCGGCTTCGGGGTTCAGCTCGCGGCCGGCGGCATGGTCGCCAACCCGCCCAGCCTGTCCCTGCTGCCGGGCCTCTATCTGGCGCTGGACGCCGGCAGGATGGAGGCGCTCGCCCCGCTGATGCCGCATCCCTCCGGCCTGTTCAGCCTCTCTGGCATGCCCGAGGCCATGGACATCGCGTCCGGCATCTCGCCCGCGCGACTGGCGCTGGTCGAGGACGAGCGGAAGACGGCCGTCCTCGGCGACGCCTTCAACTTCCCCATGCCCCACCTGCTCGGCGCCATCCCCGGCATCGACCTCGGCCCGGACTTCCGCGCCCCGATCCGCATCGACACCCCGGCCTTGCTGGTCGCCGGTTCGCTGGACGGCCGCACCCCGCTGGAGGAACAGGCCGAGGTCATCGACCAGTTCCGGAACCGGTCGCAGGTCCTCGTCGAGAACGCCGGCCACAACGTCTTCGAGGCCCATCCGGAGGTTCAGCCGCTGCTGGTGCGATTCTTCCGCGAGGAGCCGGTGGCCGACACGACCCTGACCCTGCCGCCGCCGACCTTCGCGGTCGGCTGAAGGGCCGGCGGGCGGATCCGGTCAGCGCCGTCCGGATCGGCTCGCCCGCCAGCGCTCCCGATCGATCTCCCACAACTCGGCCTCTTCGATCCCGCTCACCAGCGACAGCTCCAGCCGCCGCACCACCCGCATCCCCTGCTTCTCGGAGACCCGCCGCGAGGCCGGATTGGCCACCGCCTTGGGCACGCGCAGGACGGGCCTGCCCAGCACGTCGAACCAGTAGTCGGTTACCGCCGCGCTGGCCTCGGTCGCGAAGCCCTGCCCCTGCTGGACGGGATCGATCCAGAAGCCGCGGTTGTCATCGTCCTTGTCGGTCAGGGTGACGACGCCGATCAGTTGCTCCGGCTCGGCCTTCCTGCGGATGCTCCAGTGCCAGGCCGTCCCCTCGGCCATCGCGGGCAGGGCCACCTGCGACACGAAGGTCTCCGCTCCGTCCTCCGGATAGGGCCAGGGCACGACATTCGCCAACCAGCGCACCACCTCCCAGACCGGAAACGCCGCTTGGATGGCGGGCGCATCCGCTTGGGTCAGCGGCTGCAGCAACAGGCGTTCGGTCTCCAGGGGCGTCATGGTCCGAGCATAGGGCCGTCCCGGGCCTCCGCAACCGGTGGACAGCCGCCCGCGAATGCCCGGATATGCGTCCATGTCCCCGCCCCTTCACGCTTCCCTCCCCGCCCCCGTCCCCGCCGTCGGCGTCGTCTGCCTGCGCGGTGATGAGGTCCTGCTGATCCGTCGCGGCAAGCCGCCGCGGATGGGCGAGTGGAGCCTGCCCGGCGGCCGCATCGAGCCGGGGGAGCGCGCGATGGACGCCGCCCTCCGCGAACTGATGGAGGAGACCGGCGTCACCGCCCGGATCACCGGCCTGCTGGACGTGGTCGACGGCCTCTTCCCCGAGGCCGACCGCCACTATGTCCTGATCGACTACGCCGCCGAGTGGCGATCGGGCGAGCCGGTGGCCGGAGACGACGCCCTGGAGGCGCGATTCGTGCCGCTGGATCAGGTCGAGGCCATGATCGACTGGTCCGAGACGCGGCGGATCATCGCACTGGCGGCTGACCGGGCCCGTGAACAGGACAGGGAACAGGACCGGGCCCCACCGGCCTGAAACGGCGAAGATTACGGGGATGTCATCAACCGGCGGTCCGGTTTCGATGGCGCGCGCCCCCCAGCCTGATACCCTGACGGGAATTGGGAGGCTTTTGATGGACTTTTCTATTCTCTTCTTCGTGGGGCTGGTCGTTCTGGCCTTCGTCCTGCTGTTCAGCGTGGTGAAGATCGTGCCGCAAGGTCGTGAATTCACGGTCGAACGCTTCGGCAAATACACCCGCACCCTGGCCCCGGGCATCAGCCTGCTGACCCCCTTCGTCGAACGGGTCGGCCGACGCATGAACATGATGGAGCAGGTCCTCGACGTGCCCCAGCAGGAGGTCATCACCAAGGACAACGCCATGGTGAAGGTCGACGCCATCGTCTTCATCCAGGTCATGGACGCCGGACGCGCGGCCTACCGGGTCGAAAACCTCCCCTATGCCATCACCCAGCTCTGCTCGACCAACCTGCGCACCGTGGTCGGCTCGATGGATCTGGATGAGGTGCTGTTCCAGCGCGACAACATCAACTCGCGCCTGCTGACCGTGATCGACGCGGCGACCGAGCCGTGGGGCGTCAAGGTCAACCGGATCGAGATCAAGGACCTGACCCCGCCCGTCGACATCACCAACGCCATGGCGCGTCAGATGAAGGCCGAGCGCGAGCGTCGCGCCGTCATCACCGAGGCCGAGGGCGAGAAGCAGGCCGCGATCGCGCGCGCCGAGGGCGCCAAACAGGCCGCCATTCTGGAGGCCGAAGGCCGCCGTGAAGCCGCCTTCCGCGACGCCGAGGCCCGCGAACGCGAAGCCGAGGCCGAGGCCCGCGCCACCGAAATGGTGTCCAACGCCATCGCCGCCGGCGACGTGAACGCGATCAACTACTTCGTCGCCCAGAAGTACGTCGAGGCCTTCGCCGAACTGGCCCGCAGCCCGCAGCAGAAGACGGTCATTGTCCCCGCCGAGATGGGCGCCCTGGTCGGCACCATCGCCGGCATCGGCCAACTGGTGAACCTGGCGCAGGACCAGCAGCACCGTCCGGCGCCGGCCCAGGCCGCGGCGCCCGTCGCGCCGCGTCCGCCGTCGCCCCCGCGCCCGCCCCGTCCCACTGTTCCGAGGACCTGATCCATGGACGCCCTGATCCAGTTCCACAGCGCTCAACCCTTCTGGGTCTGGCTGGCGCTCGGCGTGATCCTGCTGGCGGTCGAGGCGGCCTTCTCGACCGAATGGTTGCTGTGGCCCGCCGTGGCCGCGGGCGTGGTGGCGGTCCTGACCGCCATCGGCCTGCCGCTCGGCTTCTGGGGCGAGGTGGCCCTGTTCGCCGCCCTGACCGTCGCCGCGACCCTGCTGTCGCGTCGCCTGATCCAGCGCGTGAACCCGTCCGACAGCCCGGACATCAACGCTCGCGAAGGTCGTCTCGTCGGTCAGCGGGCCCAGGTCGTCCAGGCCTTCGTCGACGGCCGGGGTCGCGTCTTCGTCTCCGGCGCCGAATGGTCCGCCGAGATCGACGGCCCCGCCCCGCTGGCCGGTGAAAGCGTCATCGTCGAAAGCATAGACGGACCGAAGCTGAAGGTGCGGGCGGCGTAACCCCTCCGTCTCGACGGCTTCGCCGTCGAGCCACCTCCCCACTGCGTGGAGAGGTAAACCGCGTTTCTCACCTCTCCAGCGAAGCTGGGGAGGGGGACCATGCGAGCCGCAGGCGAAGCATGGTGGAGGGGTGACGCCGCTCCAGCCGGGGCCGACAAGACGGAGGGGTCAGCCCTTCCGCATCTCGGTGATCCCGCGGTTCGCCAGCCCGTCGGCGCGCTCATTCAGCTCATGGCCGGCATGGCCCTTGACCCAGTGCCATTTGACCTCGTGACGGGCGCGGGCGGCGTCGAGACGTTTCCACAGGTCCTCGTTCTTGACCGGCTTCTTGTCGGCGGTCTTCCAGCCGCGCGCCTTCCAGCCCCGGATCCATTCGGTGATCCCCGTCATGACGTATTTGCTGTCGGTGTGCAGATCGACGCGGCACGGCCGGGTCAGGGCCTCCAGCGCCATGATCGCCCCCATCAGCTCCATGCGGTTGTTGGTCGTGTTGGGCTCCCCGCCCCACAGTTCCTTCTCGCGGCCCTCGCCGGCCTGAAGGATGGCGCCCCAGCCCCCGGGGCCCGGATTGCCCTTGCAGGCGCCGTCGGTGTGGATGATGACGTGACTCATCCGCGCGCTGTTACAGGTTCCCTTGGCGTCGCGCCACCGAACGGCCTATATGCGGCATGAGAGTGTGATCGGGCCGCGCATCGGCCCGCCTGAGGAGATGTCGCTGTGGGTTCTTTCAGCATCTGGCACTGGGCCATCGTCGCCCTGATCGTGGTTGTGCTGTTCGGCGGCCGCGGCAAGCTGTCGTCCATCATGGGTGACGCCGCAAAGGGCGTGAAAGCCTTCAAGGACGGCCTCAAGGACACCGACGAGAACAAACCGGCCGACGAACGCGCCGGCGCCCTGCCGCGCACCGACGCGGAAAAAGAAGACCTGAAGTCGTAATCGCGCGCTCGCGCCGGAGAGACTGACGGATGGGTGGTCTGGGCCCCGGTATCGGGGGCATGGAATATGTCGTGATCGCGGTCGTGGCCCTGCTTGTGGTGGGGCCCGAACGTCTGCCTGCCATGCTGAACAAGCTGGGCAAGCTGGTCGCCCGCGCGCGCAACATGGCCAACGAGTTCCGGCACAGCTTCGACGAGATGGCGCGTCAGTCCGAGCTCGACGACCTGCGCAAGGAGGTCGAGGCCCTGCGAACCAGCCAGACCAATATGATGCCCCTGGGCGCCGACGCCGACGCGACCTTCCGCAGCATCAGCGACGACCTCAACCGCCCCGTCACCACCGCCGCGCCCGCCCCGGCCCTCACCGGCCCGGACGAATGGCCCGACACGCCGCCGGTCATGGCGCCGCTGGACGAAGCCGAAGCCACACCCGCTCCCAAACCGCGCGCCCTCCGCAAAGCCACCCCAACCCCCGCAAAGCCCGCCGCGGCCAAGGCGGCATCGGCCAAGGCTCCGGCGACAAAGCCCGCAGCCAAAGCCTCCGCGAAATCCGCCAAGGCGACGCCCGCCGCGCCCAAGGCCGCGCCCAAAGCCGCGCCCAAAAAGACGACCCGCAAGAAGGCGGCTGACCAGTGAGCGCCACCGACCGGGAAGACGACGACATCGAGGCGTCGCGCGCCCCCCTGATGGATCACCTGATCGAGCTGCGCGGGCGGCTGGTCGTCTGCGTCATCGCCTTCGCCGTCGCCTTCCTCGGCTGCTTCTACTACGCCGCCGATATCCAGCTGATCCTGATCCACCCGTTCCAGGCCGCCGCCGCCATGCACGCGGCCTCGGCGGGCAATGGCCACCACGTCAATCCGTTCGACCTGATCGCCGTCACCGCCGGGCTCAAATCCGTGCCCGAGGGCGGCAAGGATGTGGTCCAGCTGATCGCCACCGCCCCGCTGGAGCAGCTCTTCACCAAGATGAAGATCGCGGGCTTCGGCGCCGTGGTCGTGGCCTTCCCGGTCATCGCCTGGCAGCTCTACAAATTCGTCGCCCCCGGCCTGTACCGCAACGAAAAGGGCGCCTTCCTGCCCTTCCTGATCGCCGCGCCCCTGCTGTTCATGCTGGGCGCCGCCCTCGTCTATTTCGTCATGCTGCCCTTCGTCATGTGGTTCTCGCTGGGCCAGCAGGTGACCGGCGAGGGCGTGTCGGTGGCCCTGCTGCCCAAGATTTCGGAATACCTCAACCTCGTCACCGCCCTGCTGCTGGCCTTCGGCCTGTGCTTCCAGCTGCCCATCGTCATGACCCTGCTGGGCCTGGCCGGCATCATCAGCTCGAAGCTGATGGTCGAGGGCCGCCGCTACGCCATCGTCGCCGTGGTCGTGGTCGCCGCCATCGTCACGCCGCCCGACCCCATCAGCCAGCTGATGCTCGCGGTGCCGCTGGTGCTGCTCTACGAAATCTCGATCTGGTGCGTCCGCGTCATCGAACTGCGCCGCAAGAAGGCCGACGACGCCGAGGGCCTGACCGCCGCCTGACGATCCCGGATCGGCGAACGACGGGACCCGCGCCGCCGTGCGTGGTATCGGAATGAGCATGCCCTCGCCCGTCCCCAAGTCCCTTCTTGCGCCTGACCGCCCGCTTGACCGTCTGCGCCGGCGTCTGCACGCCGTGCCGGGCGCGCCCTGGTGGGGCGCCGTCGCGCTGGTTCTGGTCTCGCTGGGGATGCGGCTGCTGTTTTCGCCCATCCTGGCCAACGGCTACGGCTTCATCCTGTTTTATCCGGCGGTGATCCTGTCAGCCTACTGGTGGGGTGGTCGCCCGGCGATGGCGGCCACCGCCCTGTCGACCGTCATGGTCTGCGCCTTCGGCCCCACGCCCTTCAGCTTCCTGGAGGACGGCCGCGCCCTGCTCTCGCTGGCCTTCTTCCTCATCTCCTCGGTCCTGCTGGTCCATGTGCTGTCCAGCATCCGCGCGCGGTTCAGCGATCTGGCCCGCAGCCACGCCCGGGTCGAAGCCCTCGCCACCGGCCAGGCCGAGCTGTTCCGCGAGCACGCCCAGCGCACCACCGACCACCTGCAGCTGATCTCCGCCATCCTGCAGATGCGGGCCTATGGCGAGGCCGATCCCATGGCGGCCCAGGTGCTGAACAACGCCGCCTCGCGCACCCTGCTGATCTCGCGCACCCACCGGTCCTTCACCGGGGACGACGAACGCACCATCGAGTTCGAGGCCTTCGGTCGCCGCCTCGCCGTCGCCGCCTCCGAGCGCGGCGGTCTGGACGCGGCCCAGGTCAGTTTCGGCGACACCGGCGTCGCCGTCCCGATCGAACAGGCCACCGCCCTGGGCCTCGTCCTGCTGGAATATCTGACCACCCTGCAGGCCCACAGCCCGGCCGCCCGCCTGCTGGTCCTGCTGGAGGCGCGCGACGCCGAACGGGTGCTGATGCTGGCCGCCTCGGGCGCACCGGACCTGCCTTCGCCGCGCGACCCGGCCCTGGTCGAGGCCATGACCGAACAGCTGGGCGGCGCCCTCCGGATCACCCGCAGCGCCACCGGCTGCGACATCCGCATCGCCTTCCCCGCCGCCCTCCAGCCCCCGCCCCGCTGGGACCCGCTGAGCCACAGCCTGCACTAGGGCCCCCAAACGAAAGGGCGCCGGACGATCTCTCGTCCGGCGCCCTCCCGATCAGCCCCCGCTGTCGATCAGCAGCTGTAGTACATGTCGAATTCGACCGGGTGCGGGTGCAGTTGCAGCCGCGCGACTTCTTCCTTCTTCAGCTCGATGTAGCTGTCGATGAAGTCGTCATCCATGACGCCGCCCTTCTTGAGGAAGGCGCGATCCTTGTCGAGGTTGTCCAGGGCTTCCTGCAGTGAGCCGCAGACTTCCGGGATGTTGCCGCGCTCTTCCGGCGGCAGGTCGTACAGGTTCTTGTCGGCGGCCGCGCCCGGATCGATCCGGTTCTCGATGCCGTCCAGGCCGGCCATCAGCAGGGCCACGAAGGTCAGATAGGGGTTGCCCATCGGGTCCGGGAAGCGGGCTTCGATACGCTTGGCCTTGGGCGAGTTGACCCACGGAATACGGATCGAAGCCGAGCGGTTGCGCGACGAATAGGCCAGCTTGACCGGGGCTTCATAGCCCGGAACCAGACGCTTGTAGCTGTTGGTCGTCGAGTTCGAGAAGGCGTTGATGGCCTTGGCGTGCTTGATGATGCCGCCGATGTACCACAGGCACATGTCCGACAGGCCGGCGTACTTGTCGCCCGCGAACAGCGGCTTGCCGTCACGCCAGATCGACTGGTGCACGTGCATGCCCGAGCCGTTGTCGCCGAAGGTCGGCTTGGCCATGAAGGTCGCCGACTTGCCGTACGACGCCGCCACATTGTGGATCACGTACTTATACAGCTGCAGACGGTCGGCCATGGTCAGCAGGTCGCTGAACTTCAGGCCCAGTTCGTGCTGCGCCGGGGCCACCTCGTGGTGGTGCTTCTCGGGCTGCATGCCCAGGTCGCGCATGACGCCCAGCATCTCGCCGCGCAGGTCCTGGGCGCTGTCGACCGGGTTCACCGGGAAATAGCCGCCCTTGTGCGTCGGGCGGTGGCCCATGTTGCCTTCCGAGTATTCGGCGCCCGTGTTGGCCGGCAGCTCGATCGAATCATAGGTGTAGCCGGTGTCGTGCGGCGCGGTGCTCCAGCGCACGTCGTCGAAGATGAAGAACTCGGCTTCCGGGCCGAAGAACACCGTGTCGCCCACGCCCGAGGACTGGACATAGGCCAGCGCCTTCTTGGCCATCGAGCGGCTGTCGCGGTTGTAGGCCTCGCCGGTGTCGGGGTTCAGCACGTCGCAGAACAGGAACAGCGTCGTCTGCTGGTAGAAGGGGTCGATCCAGAAGTTCGACAGGTCCGGCTTCAGCAGCATGTCGGACTCGTTGATGGCCTTCCAGCCCGCGATCGACGACCCGTCGAACATGGTGCCCTCTTCGAGGAACTCCTCGTCCACCAGGTCGATGTCGAAGGTGACGTGCTGCATGCGTCCCTTGGTGTCGGTAAAGCGGAGATCGACGTAGCGAACGTCCTTCTCCTTGATCTCCTTGAGGATCTTACCTGCGTCGCTCATTCTTCGAGGTCCTGTTTCTTATGGGGAGGTCGTGACGGCCCCCCCGAGGGACGGCCGGTAGTTGAGGCGATCAGACCGCTTGCGCGCCCGTCTCACCGGTTCGGATGCGAATGACGTCCAGGACGTCAGACACGAAAATCTTCCCGTCGCCGATCTTGCCGGTGCGGGCGGCGGTCTGGATGGCCTCGATCACCGACGGGGCCAGGTCGTCGGACACGACCACCTCGATCTTGATCTTGGGCAGGAAGTCGATGACGTATTCGGCGCCACGATACAGTTCCGAATGCCCCTTCTGACGCCCGTAGCCCTTGGCCTCGAGCACCGTCATCCCCTGGACGCCGGCGTCCTGCAGGGCTTCTTTCACTTCATCCAGCTTGAACGGCTTGATGACGGCTTCAATCTTTTTCATCGGTGTTCCCGGACGGGCTATTGATGCCTCGCGCTCGGGCACCAAAGGGACATTGCATTGCACAATAAGGCAAGCTCTTTTCCGCCTTTGACGCCATCCGTGAACGGAGAAGAAGCGAAGTGAGCATGACCGACCAGCCCACGCCTTCGGACGACTGGCGCGCCGCCTTCCCCTGGCCGGGGGTCGAGGCGCACAAACACGCCCGCGGTCGGCTGGGCGTCGTGTCGGGCAAGGCCACCCGCACCGGGGCCGCCCGACTGGCCGCGCGGGCCGGTCTGCGCATCGGCGCGGGCGTGGTCACCCTCCTCTGCCCGCCCGACGCCGCCACCGTGATCGCCTCCGCGATCGAGGCCGTCATGGTCAGCCCCTTCGCCTCGGACGAAGCGCTCGCCGCCGCCGCCAAGGGCATGGACGCCGTCGTCATCGGCCCCGCCGCCGGGCTCAATGACGCCACCGCCGCCAACGTCCGCGCCCTGGCCGAGACCGGCGCGGCCCTGATCGTCGACGCCGACGGCCTGACCGTCTTCCAGAACTGGCCTGGGGAGCTGTTCGGCCTGCTGGACCGGGACGACGTCCTGACCCCGCATGAGGGGGAGTTCAAACGCCTCTTCCCCGGCCTGCTCGATCAGGGCCGCGAGGTCGCCGCGCGTGAGGCCGCCAGACTCGCCGGCGCCGTGGTCGTGCTGAAAGGCCCGCAGACCCTGATCGCCGCGCCCGACGGCCGTCTGGCCCGCAACGACAACGGCGTGCCCTGGCTGGCCACCGCCGGGACCGGCGATGTGCTCGCGGGCATGATCGGCGGTCTGGTCGCCCAGCGGATGGACAGTTTCGACGCCGCCCGCGCCGCCGTCTGGATGCACGCCGAGGCCGCCCGCGCCTTCGGCCCCGGCCTGATCGCCGAAGACCTGCCCGAGGGCCTGCCCGCCGTGCTGGCGGGGCTGTACGCTGTACGGACCTAGCTCTTAGTCAGGACTGACTTCAGAGGCCCACGCACGCCATTGGGCCGCATCGATGCTGCTTCCCAACGCGGAATCGGCGGCAGCGAGGAGGCGCAGGTGCCGGATCGCGAACTCATCATTTAGCCGCAGATCGACCGCATCGGTATCCACCTCCGGCGGCAGACGCTCACGCGCCCAAACCGCTGCGCCTGTCCGGCTCACCTGATCGACGCTCAATGCCAGCATCTGATCCTTGATGTCCTGCCGCGAAGGCAACTGGAAGATGCGCCGCCCCCTCGCGTCCCAGAGCTCCGTCAGATCAATCTTATCGCTCAGGACCAGCGATTCCGGGGTTCCGGGCGGCATCGAAGCCTTCAGCTTGAGCAACTTATGAACCGCGGCCTCGCTGTCATCCTGTCGTTGAGCCGAAAGACGCTCCGCGGCGGCCCAGAATGCGGCCTGATGCGACGCGCTTAGCCGACGGATATCGAAGTCCAGAAAGGGCGCTGGACGCCCCGCAACGTCCTTCAGCCAAATCGCCAGCTCTGTCTCCGTCCCACTCGTCGCCTCGCCGATACCAAATAGCATGTCGTCCATTGCGGCGCTCGAGGCAGCGAACACGTGATCATTCGAGAGTTTCAGATATGCAGCCAATGTCAGTCTCCCCGAATGACAGCATTTAGCATGCGAACCTGCGCCATCAACGCCGGTTCAAATCGTCACCGAACCGGCCTAACAGGGCGCCATGTTGATCGTCCTCTCCCCGGCCAAGCGGCTGGACTTCACCGAAGCTGACCCCGCCCTGCCCGCGTCCGAGCGCCGCTTCCTCGACGATACGGCCTCGCTGTCGAAGACCGCGCGCGCCCGCACCATCGCCGAACTGCGCAGCCTGATGAGCATTTCGGACGATCTGGCCCGCCTGAACCGCGAACGCTTCCAGGCCTTCAAGCCCGACTCGCTGGACGGGGTGCAGGCCGCCTTCGCCTTCGCGGGCGATGTCTATGAAGGCCTCCAGGCCCGCTCCCTGGACGCCGCCGGGCTCGACTACGCCCAGTCGCACCTGCGCATCCTGTCGGGCCTCTATGGCCTGCTGCGGCCGCTCGACCGCATCCAGCCCTATCGTCTGGAGATGGGGACGCGGCTCAAGACCCGTCGCGGGTCCAGCCTGTACGACTTCTGGGGCGACCGTCTGTCGAAAGGCCTCAACGCCGACGCCGAGGGCCAGCCCGACCCCACGCTGGTGAACCTCGCCAGCCAGGAATATTTCGGCGCCGTCGACGCCCGCGCGCTCAAACTGCCGATCGTCACCCCGAACTTCTATGAGGAGAAGGACGGCGAGCGCCGCATCATCTCCTTCTTCGCCAAGCGCGCCCGCGGGACCATGGCCCGCTACGCCATCGACGAACGCCTCGAAAAGGCTGAAGACCTGAAGGCCTTCGACCGCGACGGCTACCGCTTCGACAAGGCCGCCTCGACCGAGACCGAGTGGATATTCATCAGGTCGGGAAATACTTGAGCCTGACGGTCGCCATGGCGTATGACCAAAGGTAGAGTCGCAAAGACCTTCCAACGGGGAAACAGTATGTTCCAGTGGCCCAAGCGCGGTGACGCCGCCTCCAGCGAGAGCGAGCCGTTCCGCGACATCGGTGATCTGAAGGGCCAGGTCGCGGTCATCTCGGGCTCGACCTCGGGCATCGGACTGGCTCTGGCCCGGGCCGTGGCCAGCCGGGGCGGCGACGTGGTCATCAATGGGCTGGGCGACCCGGCCGAGATCGAGCGCACCCGCGCCGGGATCGAGTCGAGCTGCGGCGTCCGCGTCCGCTACCACGCCGCCAACATGATGCGCGGCGACGAGGTGGCCGACATGGTCGCCTACGCCAAACACGAACTCGGCCGCGTCGACATCCTGGTCAACAACGCTGGCATCCAGCACGTCGAGGCCGTCGAGAAATTCCCCGCCGACAAGTGGGAGCAGATCATCGCCATCAACCTGTCGTCGACCTTCTATGCGACGCGGGCGGCCATCCCGATCATGAAGGCCCAGGGCCGCGGCCGGATCGTCAACATCGCCTCGGCCCACGGCCTCGTCGCCAGCCCGTTCAAATCGGCCTATGTCGCCGCCAAACACGGCGTGATCGGCTTCACCAAGACGGTGGCGCTGGAGCTGGCGCAAGACAACATCACCTGCAACGCCATCTGCCCCGGCTTCGTCGAGACCCCCATCGTCTCCAAACAGATCGACGATCAGGCCCGCACGCGCGGCATGTCGAAGGAGGCCGTGCTCAAGGACGTCATCCTCGGCTCCCAGCCCACCAAACGCTTCGTCACCACCGACGAACTGGCCGGGATGTTCCTCTACCTCGTCAGCGACCTCGGCGCCTCCGCCAACGGGGCCAGCTTCTCCATCGACGGCGGCTGGACGGCGCAATAGGCCATGGCTCGACCGGCGGCTCCCAAACGTCGTCCGGTCTGCCTCGCCCTTCAGGGCGGCGGGGCCCATGGCGCGTTCCAATGGGGCGTTCTGGACCGCCTGCTTGAGGATGACCGCCTCGACGTCCGCGCGGTCACCGCCGCCTCCGCGGGCGCGATGAACGCCGCCGCCCTGGTCAGCGGGCTCGAGACCGGCGGCCCCGCCGGCGCCCGCGAACAGCTCGACCGGCTCTGGCGCGAGGTGAACCAGTCCGGCGGTCGCAACGTCTTCGGCGACAGCGCGATCTGGAGCGCGGCGCTCAAGCCCGGCGGCTGGCTCAAGGACAGCGGCCTGTGGCGGTCGGCGGAAAACATGGCCATGTCCATGAGCCCCTACGCCTTCAACCCCTTCAACCTGAACCCGCTCAAGCGGGTGCTGGACACGGCGGTCGACTTCGACGCCGTCCGCGCCTCCTCCATCGCGATGTTTATCTCCGCCACCGCCGTGAAGCAGGGTCGGGCGCACATCTTCCGCACGGCCGAGATCACGCCCGAGGTCCTGCTGGCCTCGTCCTGCCTGCCCCACCTGTTCCAGGCGGTCGAGATCGACGGCGAGAGCTATTGGGACGGCGGCTATCTCGCCAATCCCGCCCTGTGGCCCCTGATCCATCCGGACACGCCGGACGACATCCTGATCCTGCCGCTCAATCCCTTCGCCCGCGAGGAGACGCCGCATGCCGCCGGCGAGATCATGGACCGGCTGAACGAGATCGTCTTCAACGCCCCGCTGGTCTCCGAATTGCGCGCCTTCGCCCTGCTGCAATCTCTCATCACCGACGGCCAGCTCAAGGCCGGCGGCCGTCACCGCGTCGAGGCCATCCGCATGCACGCCATCGAAAGCGACCGGTGGCTGGGCGCCCTGTCGCTGGGCTCCAAATTCGACACCGAATGGACATTCCTCAACCGCCTCAAGGGCTACGGCCGGGAGGCCGCGGAAGACTGGCTGGCGGACTGTTTCGACGCCGTGGGCGAGCGGTCCAGCGTGGATATCCGGGCGCGGTTTTTGTAGGTACGCCGCTCCCCCCCGCTTTCGTCATCCTCCGGCAAGCCGCGCAGCGGCGCAGACCGGGGGACCCAGCGGCGCGCGTGAGCGCGACCCTGTCGGGAGCACAGGCGCTTCAGCTTCGATCTTCAGTGTTTCGCCGCCGTCGCGGCGCCGCTGGGTCCTCCGGTCTCCCCTCGCTTACGCGAGGGTCGCCGGAGGATGACGATAGCTTGAGAGAAGCTACCCGATATGCCCCGCCGCCCGGCTCAGCCGATCGTTGATGGCCTCGCCCAGACCCGTCTTGGGGATCGGTGACACCGCGATCCCGGCGGGCTTCTCCCGGTCGGCCTCCCTCAGCCGCCGGAACAGGTTGGCCGCCGCCTCGCGCAGGTCGCCGGTCGGACTCAGGCTCCAGCGTTCCTCGCCCACGCCCGGCCCGAAGCCCAGCAGCAGCTCGCCCCTGTGCAGGGTCGTCACATTGATCCGCACCGGCGCGTCCGGCGCATAGTGGAGCGTCAGGCGGCCGGGCGAGCGGTGGCCCTCATCGCCGGTGTCCAGCGGCCCGACCACCGCCTCCAGCTCCTCGCGCGTCACCGCCCCGGGGCGCAGCAGGCTGACCTTGCCGCCCAGCACCGAGACGACCGTACTCTCCACCCCCACGGCGCAGGGGCCGCCGTCCACGCCCTCGGCGGCGGCGAAGCCGGTCTCGTCCATGGCGTCCCGGAAGGTCGTCGGGCTGGGCCGTCCCGAGCGGTTGGCCGACGGCGCCACGACCGCCCCGCCGAAAAGGCCCAGCACCTCGCGCGCCTTCGCATGGCCCGGCACCCGCACCGCCACGCTGTCCAGACCGGCGCGGGCCAGGTCGCACACCGCCTCGCGGCTCCGCACCGGGGCGACGATGGTCAGGGGGCCGGGCCAGAAGGCGTCGGCCAGCTTGCGCGCAGGACTGTCGAACACCGCGATCCGCTCGGCGCCCGCCGCGTCGGCGACATGGGCGATCAGCGGGTTGAAGCGCGGCCGGCCCTTGGCCTCGAAGATGGCCGCCACGGCGCTCGCGTTCGACGCGTCGGCGCCCAGTCCATAGACCGTCTCGGTCGGCAGCAGGATCAGCTTGCCGTCCGCCAGCGCCCGGGCGGCGGCCGCCTCGGCGCCGTGCCCCCGTTCCGTCCTGCCGTCCGACCGTTCCACGCGTCCAAAGCCCTCGCACTGAAGTCGCGGGTCATGTGCGCCTCCCGACACAGGGTGCGCAACCCCCGCGGAGCCGTCAGGGCCGGCGCGGGATCAGCGGGATCATGCGGTGCAGGATGTTGTCGCGGTCGATGAACTGGTGCTTCAGCGCCCCCGCGACATGCAGGAACAACAGCACATACAGGCCCTTCACCGCGATCTCGTGGATCTCCATCAGGGTCCGCGCCATGTCGCGGCCGCCGCCGACCGGCAGCAGGGGCCAGTTGAACAGGCCGAACCAGACGATCTCCCGTCCGGCCGCCGAACTGGCGGCCCAGCCCGTCAGCGGCAGGACGATCAGGGCGACGTAAAACAGCACATGGCTGGTTCGCGCCAATCCCCTCTCCCATCGCTTCATCGTCGTCGGCAGGGGGATGGCGGGGTTGGCGATCCGCCACCCGATCCGCACCAGCGTCAGCAGCAGGATGCTCAGGCCCACGGACTTGTGGATCTGCACGAACGCCCGGGACAGCGACCCGTCGGTCGCGTCGTGCGCCATGATCAGCAGGATCTGGGCGATCACCAGCACGGCGATCAGCCAGTGCAGGACCATCGAGGTCACGGAGTATCGGTTGCGCGGTTCTGCCATGCTTCCCTTCCGTGACGGCACACGTTCACAGTGGACTGATCCTGTCCACTTCGACCGCCCTTGCGCAAGGGGCGACGAAGAGGCCATGACCGCGTCCATCCGCCTGAACCGTCCGGAAGCCCCATGACCTATCGCGCCCCGACCCGTGATCTCGCCTTCACCCTTCAGGCCGTCGCCGGCATAGATCAGGTGGCCGCCACCGGCGCCTTCCCCGACTATGACGCGGACCTGATGGGCGCCGTGCTGGAGGCCGCGGGCCAGTTCTCGGAAGGCGTCCTCGCGCCCCTGAACCGCATCGGCGACCAGAAGGGCTCGATCTGCAAGGACGGCAACGTCACCCCCGCCCCCGGTTTCTCCGACGCCTACCGCCAGTTCGCCGCCGGCGGCTGGACCGGCCTGACCGCCCAGGCCCACTCCGGCGGCCAGCAACTGCCCAAGGCGCTCGAACTCGCCGCCTATGAGACCGTCCACGCCGCCAACATGGCCTTCGGCCTCTGCCCCATGCTGTCCCTCGCCGCCATCGAGGCGCTGGAGGAGCACGGCACGCCGTCGCAGAAGGACATCTACCTGACCCGGCTGGTCTCCGGCGAATGGACCGGCGCCATGGTCCTGACCGAGCCGGGCGCGGGCTCCGACCTCGGCGCCCTGACCGCCACGGCGATCCCGAACGGCGACGGGACCTACAGGCTCTCGGGCCAGAAGATCTTCATCACCTGGGGCGACCACGACGCCACGGACAACATCGTCCATCTGGTCCTCGCCCGCCTGCCCGACGCCCCCGCCGGCCCCAAGGGCATCAGCCTGTTCCTGGCCTCGAAATACCACGTCCAGCCCGACGGCTCCCTGGGCGAGCGCAACAGCTTCCATCCCGTCAGCGTCGAGCACAAGCTCGGCATCCACGGCTCGCCCACCTGCGTCATGGCCTATGAGGACGCCACCGCCGAACTGGTCGGCCAGCCCAATCAGGGCCTGTCGCACATGTTCGTCATGATGAACGCCGCCCGTCTCGCCGTCGGCGTCGAGGGCGTCGGCATCGCCGAGCGCGCCTACCAGCACGCCCTCGAATACGCCCGCGACCGCAAACAGGGCCGCAGCGTCTGGACCGGCGTCGCCAACAGCCCCATCGTCGATCACCCGGACGTGCGCCGCACCCTGTCGGTGATGAAGGCGAAGATCGCCGCCGCCCGGGCCCTCTGCCTGTCCACCGGCGTCGCCGCCGACCTCGCCAAACACGCGGCCACCGAGGACGAGCGCCGCATGTGGAAGGGCCGCGAGGACCTGTTCACCCCCATCGCCAAGGCCTGGTCCACCGACATCGGCTGCGAGGTCGCCTCCCAGGGCGTCCAGATTCACGGCGGCATGGGCTTCATCGAGGAGACCGGCGCGGCCCAGTACTACCGCGACGCCCGCATCGCCCCGATCTACGAGGGCACCAACGGCATCCAGGCCATGGATCTGGTCGGCCGCAAACTGTCGCAGGACGGCGGCCAGTCGGCCCGTGACCTGATCGCCGACTTCAAGGCCACCCTGCCCCTGCTGGGCCGGCTCTACACCGGCAAGCCGGTCGAACGCTTCGCCAACGCCATCGAGGCCGTCGAGGACGCCACCCTGTGGATCCTCGACGCCAAGGCCGACAAGGACCGCGCCGCCGATGTCCTGACCGCCGCCGACGCCTATCTGAAGCTGCTGGGCGACGTGACCGGCGGCTGGCTTCTGGCCAAGGGCGCGCTGGCCGCCAGGGCCGAGCTCGACGCCGGAACCGGCGACACGGTCTGGCTCGAGGGCAAGATCGCCCTCTACGAAGTCTACGCCGCCAACGTCCTCGGCCACGTCTCCAGCCGCCTCGCCGCCGTCGGCCAGGGCGGCGACCTGCTGGAACGCATGAGCGTGGACGTGCTGGCGGGCTGAGGGGGCAACCCCTCCACCCCGCCTCGCACGGTCCCCCCTCCCCATCTTCGATGGAGAGGTGAGGATGCGGTTCACCTCTCCACGCAGTGGGGAGGTGGCTCGACGGCGAAGCCGGCGAGACGGAGGGGTCGCTCTCCACGCAGTGGGGAGGTGGCTCGACGGCGAAGCCGACGAGATGGAGGGGTCGGGCCGACCGGGAGGAAATCCCACGCCCCGTTGACGCTCGCCCCCGCTCGCGCCCAAGGTTCGCCATCAATTCGGGGGAGCCCAAGATGAACCGCAGAGACCTGCTCACCACATCCGCCGCCGCGCTCGCCGCGACCGCCCTCCCCGCCGTGGCGAACGCCAAATCCCCTCCCGGAGCCTCGATGCCCAACGCGCCTGTCCCGCCTGTCGCCAAAAAGATCCCCGTCACCATCGAACAGCTGGGCCGTACCCGCGTCGACGACTACCAGTGGATGAAGGACGACAACTGGCAGCAGGTCCTGCGCGACCCGTCGCTCATCAAGGCCGACGTCCGGGAGCACCTGACCGCCGAGAACGCCTATCGCGAGGCGATGATGGCCTCGACCCTGCCGCTGCAGGCCGAGCTGTTCGAGGAGATGAAGGGCCGCATCAAGGAGGACGACAGCTCCGTCCCCCTGCCGGATGGTCCGTGGGAATATTACACCCGCTTCGAAACCGGCCAGCAGCACCCGCTCTACTGCCGCCGCCCCAGAGGCCAGAACACCGGCGAGGTGATCCTCCTCGACGCCAATGCCCTGGCAGAGGGCAAGGCCTATTCCTCGGTCGGCGAGACCGAGCACAGCCGCGACCACGCCCTGTTCGCCTACAGCGAGGACGCGCAGGGGTCCGAGGTCTACCGCATCTTCATCAAGGACATCGCGTCGGGCCAGTTCCTCGGCGAGCCGGTCGAGAGCGCCATGGGCGGCGTCACCTTCTCGGCGGACGGCGACTGGATCTTCTGGGTCAACCGCGACGACAACGGCCGCTCGGACAAGATCCTGAAGCGCCCCACCCGCGGCGGCGAGATCACCACCGTCTACGAAGAGCCGGATGACGGCATGTATATGGGGCTGGACCTCAGCTCGGACGATCAGTTCATCCTGATCAGCTCCGGCAACGGCGAGCAAACGGAATACCGCTTCGTCCCCGCTGACCAGCCGGAAGCCACCCCGACCGTCATCGAGCCGCGCCGCGAGGCCCTGCGCTATGACGCCGACCACTGGGGCGACCGCTGGGTCATCCGCACCGACGCCGACGGCGCCGTGGACTTCAAGATCGTCACCGCCCCGACCGACGCGCCCGGCCGCGCCAACTGGACCGATCTGGTGCCCTTCACCGAGGGCCGGCTGATCGAGTCCATCGCCCCCTTCTCGGGCCACCTCGCCCGCGTCGAGCGCTACGAAGCCAACACCCGCATCGTCATCCGCACCCGCGCCGGCGAGGAGCACGCCATCGCGGTGGACGAGCCCGCCTATGTGCTGGGACTGATGGGCACCTACGAATACGACAGCCCCATGACCCGGTACGGCTACAACTCGCCCTCCACGCCGAACCAGACCTTCGACTACAATATGGAGACGCGCGAGCGGACCCTGCGCAAGACGCAGGAGGTCCCGTCCGGCCACAACATCGACGACTATGTGGTCGAGCGGCTGAACGCCCCCGCCTCTGACGGCGCCATGGTCCCCGTCACTATCCTGCGCCGCAAATCGACCCCGGTGGACGGCTCGGCGCCGGTGCTGCTGTACGGCTACGGCTCCTACGGCATCCCCATGGGCGCCGGGTTCAACACCAACCGGTTGTCGCTGGTGGATCGCGGCTTCATCTACGCCATCGCCCACATTCGCGGCGGGTCGGACAAGGGCTGGGGCTGGTTCCTGGCCGCGCGCCGGATGACGAAGAAGAACACCTTCACCGACTTCATCGCCGCCGCCGAACACCTGATCTCGAAAAACTACGCCCGCGCCGGAAACATCGTCACCCACGGCGGTTCGGCCGGGGGCCTGCTGATGGGCGCGATCAACAACATGCGGCCCGATCTCTGGGCCGGCGTCATCGGCGACGTGCCCTTCGTGGACGTCATCAACACCATGTCCGACGTCAGCCTGCCGCTGACGCCCGGCGAATGGCCCGAGTGGGGCGACCCGATCACCGACCCGGCCGCCTACGACTATATGCTCAGCTACAGCCCCTACGATCAGGTGGAGCCCAAGGCCTATCCGGCGGTTCTGGCCACCGGCGGCCTGTCGGACCCGCGCGTCACCTATTGGGAGCCCGAAAAATGGGTCGCCAAGCTGCGTCCGGCCACCACCTCGGGCAAGCCGGTCCTGCTCAAGATCAACATGACCGCCGGCCACTTCAGCTCGTCCGGCCGGTTCGACTATCTGAAGGACATCGCCGTGGTCTACGCCTTCGCCATCTGGTCCATCCAGAAGGGCTGGGAGCGGACCTGATCCGCGCCCTCGTCCGCCTGACCTGAGGATGCGGTCCTAGGGATCAAGCGTCCAGGTCCAGGTGCCCGGCTCGTCGGCGTGGAAGGCCGTGAAGTCCCGGGTGTCCTGTCCCGTGGCGCACTCGGACCCGCCGGTCGAATAGAAGGTGTAGGGGCCCGGATACTGGACACACAGGGTGTGGGTCCCCTTCCAGTACCGGCCCGATCCGTCAGTGGCGTCGGCGTAGAAGTAGAAATTGGCGTTGTCTGTGGTGACCAGATCGCGGCAGGCGCCGTCGGCGACATCGTACCAGCCGCGGTTGATGAAGCTGTCCTCGCCGGGCTGGACGTACGACACGGCCACGGTCGCGTTGCGGCCGCTGTGGTTGCAGACCTTCAGGTCGATCGTGGGTCGCCCGGCGGTCACGCCCGGCTTGGCGACCTGGGCGCCCGGCTTGGTCTGCGCGGCGACCCCGGTCGGCCCCGTCGCGACGATCAGGCCCGCCGCCAGAATGAGATGAATGGACTTCATGATGCGCTCCCCGCTCTCCGCTCACAGAACACGGTAATCACCGGAACTGCGTTCTGTCACTGACAAAGACTGACGATGAAACAACCCTCTGCCAGCCTTCGCGACACCCGGCCCGATGACATGGCCGCCATCACGGCCCTCTATGCGGATGAGGTTTTGCATGGCACGGCGACCTTCGAGCTCGATCCGCCGGACGCCGCCGAAATGGCCTCCCGCCTCGCCGCCGTTCGCAAGCTGGACCTGCCCTGGCTGACCGCGGAGCGGGACGGTCAGGTCGTCGGCTACGCCTATCTGGCCCCCTTCCGGCTCCGCCCGGCCTATCGCTACTGCGTTGAACTCTCGGTCTATCTGGCGCCCGACGCGCGGGGTCAGGGGATCGGCCGGGCCTTGATGGAGGCCTTGATCGAGCGGGCGCGCGCCATGGGCCTGCGTCACCTGATCGGCGTCATCGGCGACAGCGCCAATGCCGGCTCCATCGCCCTGCACAAGGCCACGGGCTTCCGCGAGGCCGGGGTCTGGCGCGAGACCGGCTGGAAGTTCGACCGCTGGATCGACGTGGTTCTGATGCAGCTGGACCTCACCCCCGACGGCCGCCCGCCCGAAAGCGAGGGCCTGCGGCTTTGACGGCGTTGCGGCGCGGCGCGGAAGGGCCTACCTCAGGGCCATGGTGATCCTGCGGACCCTGCTGATGCTGGCCGGCGCCCTTGCGGTGCTGACGCTTGGCGCCCTGCCCGCCGCCGCCGGTCCCGCCACACCGCCCTGCCATGAGACGTCGGGTCAGATGCACCACGGCGACGCCCCGGCCGAGGCGCCCTCCAAGGCGATCAAGGTCATGGCCTGCTGTGTCATGTGCGTCGCCGCGCCCGCCGTCCCGCCGGTTCAGCCGGCCGCCGCCCGCGCCGATGCGGGCGACCATCACCCCCTGCCCGCCGCCCGCCTGACCGGACGCGGCCCCGCCCCCGAGCACGGCCCTCCACGCGCCTGATCCCGCAAGACCTTGCACGCGCCGCTTCGCCGGCGTCGGATCAGCCTCGTATTCAGGAGCCACTCATGGCCCGCATCCTCGCGCCGCTCGTCGGCGTATCCCTGCTCGCGCTCGCCCTCCCGGCGGCGGCGCAGCAGCACGACCATCACCCCGCGCCTGCCCCGCAACAGGCGCCGTCCCCGACTCACCCGCCTGCGCATCAGGCTCCGCCCCGGCCCGCCGCCGATCCTCATGCCGGACACGACATGTCCGGTATGCCCCCCTCTGGCATGGACTCGTCCGGCCACGACATGTCGGGCATGGACCACGGCCAGACCCAAGCCATGACCGGCGTCCTCGGTCCCTGGCCCATGACCCGTGAAGCCTCCGGCACGGCCTGGCAGCCCGACGCCTCCCACCACGGCGGCGTCCACTGGGGCTCCGGCGACTGGACCTTCATGAGCCATGCCCAGCTCAACCTGGTCTATGACCGTCAGAACGGACCGCGCGGCGACGACAAGACCTTCGTCAGCGGCATGCTGATGGGCTCGGCCCGCCGCGACTTCGCCGACGGTTCGACCCTCAACCTGCGCGCCATGGTCAGTCCCGACCCCTTCATGGGCAAGGACGGTTTCCCCCTGCTGCTCGCCGCGGGTGAAACAGCCGACGGCGTCACGCCGCTGGTCGATCGCCAGCACCCGCACGAACTGGTCATGGAGCTGTCCGCCAGCTACGCCCGCCCCCTGACCGACAAGGACACGGTCTTCGCCTACATCGGCTATCCCGGTGAACCCGCCTTCGGCCCGCCCGCCTTCATGCACCGTATGAGCGCGATGGACAGTCCCGAGGCGCCGATCACCCACCACTGGCTCGACTCGACCCACATCGTCTTCGGCGTCACGACCCTCGGCTGGGCGCATCAGAACCTGAAGCTGGAAGCCTCGGCCTTCACCGGGCGCGAGCCGGACCAGAACCGCTTCGACTTGGACCCGCCCGACCTCGACAGCTGGGCCGTCCGCGGCAGCTGGAACCCGACGGCGGAATGGTCACTGCAGGCTTCATACGCCGATGTCACCGGACCCGAGCAGCTGGAGCCCGAAGAGAACGACCGCAAGCTCTCGGCCAGCGCGATCCATACCCGTCGTATCGGCCCCGACGGCTGGTGGTCGACGACCCTCGCCTGGGGCCGCAAGACCAATGACCACGACGAGTCCAAGGACGGCTGGCTTCTGGAAAGCGCCTTCAGCCCGGATGACCGCTGGACCGTCTTCGCCCGCGCTGAGCGGATCGAGACGGACGAACTGGTCCCCGGTGTCGGCGGCGGCCACGGCGACCTCTACACCGTCGCCAAGGCCTCGGTTGGCGCGGTCCGTGACTGGCAGGTCGCCGACAACGTCCGTTTCGGCCTGGGCGCCCTCTACAGCGTCAACCAGGTCCCGGCCGCCCTGGAGCCCGTCTACGGCGGCGACCCTGACGGCGGCATGGTCTTCATGCGGATCAAGGTTCAGTAGCGCAGTCTCGACGCGACCGACGGGTGGGGTGGCTGCGCGCCGCCCCACCCTGCGGCCTCATACGTCCATTTCTGACGCAGGCGCATGCCACACTGCCCGCCGGTCTTTGACAGCGTGCGACACACACCCCGACCTTCGCCGGACCGAACCTGTTCGAGTTGGAGTCTTCGGAATTTTCCGCCGAAAATTTCGACCCGCTCACAATAGTAATCGTAGCAAGCCGACGGCTATGGCGGCCCGACTAATGCGGCGCGATGTCGTCCGGCGGCGTCGTCAGCCACGGAGCCAGCCGGAACCGCCGCGGCGGCTCGCCGACCGTGCGGTGCAGGATGAACTGACGGGCGAAGCCGACCACCGCCCGGATGGTCTGCTCATCAAAGGGCTTGGACACCGCGCCCAGGGCGCCGGCGAAGCCTTCGGGAATCTGTTCCGGATTGGCGGTCAGAAAGACCACGGCCGCCCCGTACTCGGTGACGATCTTCTGGGCGATCTGCGGGCCCGTCATTCCGTCCAGCAGGTTCACGTCGACCAGCGCCAGATCGGGTCGCTCGCGCTCGGCGATCACGAACGCGCCGGCCTTGTCCATGGCGCAGCCCACGACATCGCAACCGGATTCGCCGAGGACGAGCTCCAGTTCCATGGCCAACAGGGCCTGGTCTTCGACGATCATGACCCGAAGGTCAGGCAGTTCGGGCACGCAACATCCCCCAGGCTGACGGGACGCATTAACACCGTTGTGTCCGCCAGCGGACAGCGAAACGCCGCATTGGCTATTTGGTTCAGTCTGTCGTAAGAATTCCCGGCATTTTCAATCGTCGGGGGAACGATGGCCGCGGTAGCGGAAAACCGGATCATCGAACTTCAGAGACGTTTGCTCGGCGGTTATCAGCTGCTGCAAACGCTCGTGGGGATTCGCCTTCGCAGCGTAAACGACCCCGAAAGCGTGCGTCACCTGACCTGGCTCAGCGACGTCACGGCCGCCATGGAGTTGATCAGCCGGCGCATGAGCGCGGGCGGTCCCCTGGACTTCGCCGGCTACCTGGAAGACGTCGCCGCCTTCTGGAGCCGGACCTGCGAAGGTCGCCCGGTGCGGATCGATGTGCGCGGTCAGGCGACCCTGCTGCCGGACAGCCATCTGCTGCCGATGGCGATGATCACCCATGAGCTGATCTCGAACGCCTGCCGCCACGCCTTCCCGGACGCCCGTCGCGGCTCGGTCGCGGTGGCCTTCTCACGCGCCGTGGGCGGCGTCAGCCTGGTGGTCCGCGATTCGGGCATCGGCGCCGACGTCATCGAGCCCGGCGAAGGCCTGTCTCTGGTGCAGGGTCTGGTCGAGCACCTGGGCGGATCGATGAGCATCGAGACCGCCCCCGAAGCCGGCGTCGGCATTCGCATCCGCCTGCCGCTGGAAGCCGCCCAGACCCACTGAGTCCGGCTCAGATCGTATAGCCCAGCCGCTCGATCACGGGCTGCAGGATCGGAATGACCGGCTCCAGCTGCTTCCGGTAGTGGCGATACCGGAACCGCGACCGGTCATAGAGCGGCTGGGTGACCTGGGCGTAGCTGGCCGTGCGCGCGGCGCGCGGATTGCGGTGGAAGTCCAGGACTTCGGCGTCGAACGGCAGGCCGACGAACGACAGCAGCGCCCTCGCCTGCCCCTCCTGATCGTCAATCAGATCCTCGTACCGGACGGCGTGATACCGGACTGGCAGGACGGACAGGTAGTGCTGGATCAGGTCGGCGATCAGCACATAGTGACGCGCGGCGGTCTCCAGCGCGGCGGCGCAATTGAAACCGTGCGTCATGCCGTTGAAAAAGACCGACAGCACCACGTCCAGCGGATGCCTCAACAGGTGCACCACCGGCGACTGAGGGAACAGCAGGTGGATCAGGCCAAGATGGGTTTCGTTCAGCGGCATCTTGTCCGTGAACCACGCCCGCTCCGGATCCGAGATCGCCATCTCCTGCGCCCGGTTCAGATAAAGATCCCGCAGCAGATCCAGCTCCCCGGCGCGATCGCCGAGCCAGAGCTCCGTCAGGGAGACGGGATAGACGGACGGGCTATCCAGCACGGTCTGGCTGCGCTGGGCGGCTTCCAGGATGAAGGGCAACTCGCCCCCGCCCGCGACCTGGGGATGGGACGCCAGCATCTGCTCGACAAGGGTCGTGCCCGAGCGGGGAAAGCCCACCACGAACAGGGGCTGGGGCCGGCCTGACGCGACTGTGGCCCGCGGCAGGCTGTCCGCCACCGCCGGCAGGTAGAACCGCTTCAGGGTCGAGACCAGCCGCCCGGCCTCCGCCTCGCCATAGGTCAGGCCCATCACCTGGCTCTGGTAACGCTTCAACGCCTCGAAGCTGGCGAAGGCCTCGTCATATCGTCCAAGCCGATCAAGGACCTGCCCCTTCAACCGCTGACGGATGGGGTCGAAGCCCGCGCCGGGGCGCTGCTCTTCCGACTCAATCAGAGCCAGGGCCTGTTCGCGCTCGCCGAGCCGATCCAGAACCACCGCCCGCATCCGCGCGACCGACGGATGACCGGGCGACAGGATCTCGGCGCGGTCCAGCAGCGCCCCGGCCTGCGTGAACTTCCGGTCCTGCTCCTCCATGTCCGCCCAGAGGATCAGCACATCGAGACGGTCCGCCCCGGCGCAGAGGCGAGCGAACACCTCGCGCGCCTCCACGAACTTGCCCTGTCCGGTCAGCGCGATGGCCAGCTGGAAATCAAAGGCCTCGGACGGCGCAGCCGGCGCCAGACGGGCGCGCCCCGCGCGAAGCTGGCGCTCGGCCGCGAAGGCGTTGTCCAGCGCCAGGAAGACCCGGGCCATCAGCAGGTGCGAGCCCGGCGCCAGTGGCGCCAGCCTGATAGCGGCGCGGGCGTGAGGCTCGGCGGCGCGGACGGCCCCGATCTCCAGCAGATGGCGCGCCGTCGCCGCCCGGGCCACCGGGCTGTCGGGATACAGCGCTGACACCCGCTCGGCGATGATCCGGGCCGCGGGCGCGCCCTCCGCCTTCAGCACGCCTGCAAAGGCGATCAGGGCGTCCTGATCGCGCGGGCTGCGCTCCAGCACCGCCACCGCGATCCGCCGCGCCTCCATCCGGTCGCCGCGCCGCAACGCCTCGGTGATTCCCCGAACCCCGGCCGCATCCGCAGACGCGCCCCCGCCCGCCACGGGCGTCAGGGCAAGGTCGCAGCACTGCCGCGCCGTCAGCCCCGACCGACAACGACAGCCGCCCGAAGCGGAGGGATAGGCAGCGGTGACAAAGCTCATGCCGCCCTGATTAGAGCGGCCGGATGAGACGGTCGAGAGAGACAGCCGGGACGAGGCTGAAAAGCTTCAAATCCCAAGGCGGCGGATGGCTGGGGAACTAGGACTCGAACCTAGAATGACGGTACCAAAAACCGTAGTGTTACCATTACACCATTCCCCAGCAGGTCCGGCGAACCCCCGCCCTGCGGCGAGGAGGCGGTCGGATACGCCAAGGCTGCGCCGGACGCAATAGGTCTTTTGAAGCGAGTGCGACATCGCGGTTTCGAGGGCCTTCGGGGGAGCGGCGGTCGGCGAGCGGCGGCGGGCGGACTATTTTCAAACATGCCGTTTCGGCGCTTGCGGGGCGGAAAAGCCGTCGCTATAAGCCCCCTCCTCAAGTCGGAGTGTGGCTCAGCCTGGTAGAGCACTGCGTTCGGGACGCAGGGGTCGGAGGTTCGAATCCTCTCACTCCGACCATTCTTCCCAAGGGTTTCCCGAAACCCCGGAAGCGAGCGAAAGAGCCTCCTTCGGGAGGCTCTTTTCGTTTCAGCCCCCCGCTTTTGACGCCACCGCCGCCAGATGCGCGCCGACGCCTTCAATGGTGCGTTCGCCCAGGGCCTTGCGGTGGGCCAGCAGGTCCGGGGAGCCCACGTCGTAATCGGCCATCAGCCTGTCGACAAAGGCGCCCGAGCGGACCTCGGACAGCACCGCGTCCATGGCCGCCTTCGAGGCCTCGCCGATGATGCGCGGCCCGGTCAGATAGGCGCCGTACTCGGCCGTGTTGGAAATCCGCCCGAAGGCCCCGGCGATTCCCTTCTCGAACATCAGGTCGGTCACCAGCTTCAGCTCATAGAAGCATTCGAACCACGCCACTTCAGGCGGATAGCCCGCGTTGACCAGCTTCATGAAGGCGCCGTCGACCAGTTCGGCCACCCCGCCGCACAGAACCACCTGCTCGCCGAACAGGTCAGATTCGCACTCGTCCTTCATCGTGGTCTCGAGGATGCCCTTGCGTCCGCAGCCCAGGGCGGCGGCGTAGGACAGGCCCAGCGCATGCGCGCCGCCGCTGGCGTCCTGCTGGACCCCGAACAGGCAGAAGACCCCCTCCCCCGCCTCGTACAGATCGCGGATGCGCGGCCCGATGCCCTTGGGCGAGGCCAGAATGACGTCCAGATCAGCGCGCGGCTTCACCAGATCGAAGCTGACCGACAGGCCGTGGGCGAAAATCAGGGCCGCGCCGGGCCGGATGTTCGGCTCCAGTTCGTCGCGCCACAGGTCTCGATGCGCCTCGTCCGAGACCATGACCGCGACCACATCCGCGCCCGCCGTCGCCTCGCCCGCCGTCAGGACGCTGAAGCCATCGGCCTCCGCCTTCGCCCGCGTCGCCGACGTCGCCTTCAGCCCGATGACGATGTCGATCACGCCCGAGTCGCGCAGGTTCAGGGCATGGGTCCGCCCCTGACTGCCGTAGCCGATCACAGCGACGCGCTTGCCGCGGATGATCGAAAGATCGCAGTCGGCGTCGTGGTAGGCGGGCAGCGGATTGGCTAGGGTCTGGGTCATGAGCACAGACCTACAGCCTTCCGACGTCATCGGCTTCTGGAAAGAGGCCGGGCCCGACAAGTGGTTCGCCAAGAACGACGCGTTCGACGACGACTTCCGCCGGCGCTTCGCCCACGGCCACATGATGGCGGCGCGGCGGGAACTGGATCACTGGATGGACACGCCCGAAGGGGCGCTGGCCGTGATGATCCTGCTGGACCAGTTCCCCCGCAACACCTTCCGCGGCACGGCGCACCAGTTCGCCACCGACCCTCTGGCCCTGTCTTTCGCCGAACAGGCGGTCGCGCGCGGCCATCATCTGGCGTTCAATACGGACCTGCGGAACTTCATCCTGCTGCCGTTCGAGCATTCCGAACGGCTGGAGGATCAGGACCGCTATCTGGCCCTCATCGGCGACGATGAAGACCTCAAGAAATGGGGCCACCTCCATCGCGATATCATCGTCCGCTTCGGCCGCTTCCCGCACCGGAACGCCAGCCTGGGCCGGGAAACGACGCCGCAGGAGCAGGCGTTCCTGGATGAGGGCGGGTTCGGGGGGTAGCCGCTCCACCTCACCTCTCCACCAAAGGTGGGGAGGTGGCTCGGCCGCCTCAGCGGACGAGACGGAGGGGTCTTCGACGCGCCACGGCCTACCCCTCCACCACCCTTCGGGGGTCCCCCTCCCCACCTTCGGTGGAGAGGTGATCGGTGTCTGAAGCCACGTTCCTGTGAGCAACCGAATCGATGGCCTGCCCCTCGGCCCGAATCAGCGGCACTGTCTGTCCATGACCGCGCAATTCCTCGCCGCTGACATTCAGGCCCGCACGGGCGCCGTGCCCGCTGACCACCCCGAGTGGCAGTACCTGAATCTGCTGCGCGACATCCTGGACAACGGCGCACGCCGTGACGACCGCACCGGCACCGGGACGCTGGGCGTGTTCGGACGCCAGATGCGGTTCGACCTGTCCAAGGGCTTCCCGGTCCTGACGACCAAGAAGCTGCACCTGCGCTCCATCATCGTCGAACTGCTGTGGTTCCTGCGCGGCGAGACCAATATCGGCTGGCTGAAGGAAAACGGCGTCAGCATCTGGGACGAATGGGCCAATGCCGAGGGCGAGCTGGGTCCGGTCTACGGCAAGCAATGGCGGTCCTGGGCCGCGCCGGACGGTCGCGTCATCGACCAGATCGAAAAGCTGGTCCACGGGCTGAAGACCAATCCGAACGGCCGCCGGCATATCGTGTCCGCCTGGAACCCGGCCGACGTGGACGACATGGCCCTGCCACCCTGCCACTGCCTGTTCCAGTTCTTCGTCGCCGACGGCAAGCTGAGCTGCCAGCTGTATCAACGCAGCGCCGATGTCTTCCTGGGCGTGCCGTTCAACATCGCCAGCTATGCCCTGCTGACCATGATGATGGCGCAGGTCTGCGGGCTGGAGCCCGGCGAGTTCGTCCACACCTTCGGCGACGCCCACCTGTATCTGAACCACATCGAGCAGACCGAGCTGCAGTTGAGCCGCGAGCCCCTGCCCCTGCCGACCATGACCATCACGCCGCGGGACGACCTGTTCGCCTACCGGCTGGAGGACTTCGTGCTTGATGGGTACCAGCCCTGGCCCCATATTAAGGCGCAGGTTGCAGTCTAGGAGGCTGACCATGGCCGCCAACAAGCATGTGGTGCCTCGCCCCAACGGGGAGTGGGCCGTCCGCAACAGCGGCGCGGCGAAGGCGACCAAGGTGTTCGACACCCAGGCCGATGCCATCAGGTTCGGACGCAACGCCGCCCGCAAGGACGGGGTGGAATTCTACGTCCACCGGAAAGACGGCACCATCCGCGAGCGCGACAGCTATGGGCGTGATCCCGTGGCCTCCAAGGGCTGAGGCGCCGGCCTTGGCGTTCGAGACGAACGTCTTCATCAACTGCCCGTTCGACAACGACTACAAGTCGTTGCTGCGCCCCATCATCTTCTGCATCTACCGGCTCGGCTTTCAGCCCCGGATCGCGTCGGAGCGACTGGACGGCAACGAACCGCGCATCGAGAAGATCATCGAGCTGATCGAGGATTCAAAGTACGGCATCCACGACCTGTCAAGGATCAAGGCGCGCAAGGCCGGGGAGTTGTTCCGGCTGAACATGCCGTTGGAGCTTGGCATCGATCTGGGATGCAAACGGTTCAAGGGCGATCCGTGGTCGGACAAGAAATGCCTGATCATGGAAACCGAGCGCTATCGCTATCAGGCCGCCCTGTCCGATCTGTCGAACTCGGACATCGTGGCCCATGGCGATGAGCCCCTGGAAGCTTTCACCGCGGTTCGGGACTGGCTGGATCAGGAAGCGCGGCTGGACGCGGACGGGCCCGCGCGCCTATGGGATCAGTTCACCGATTTCATGGCGGACAACGACGACGCGCTGATCGCGCGCGGCTTCTCCCGGCGTGACATCGACCGCCTGCCGATATCCACCCTGATGAGAAGTATGGAGGCGTGGGTCACCGCGCACCCCCTGTGAAGCTTGCCGATCTCCAACACTCCGTCCTGCAAATCTCCGACCTCTACGCCCGCGAGCACGGCATCGACCGCGAGAAGGCCGCGTCCGGCGACTGGGCCCTGCTGAAGGTGCAGGAGGAGCTTGGCGAACTGGTCGCCGAGCACCTGCGCACCACCGGCCGGGCGCGCGGCGCGGCGGACGCCGACAAGCTGGGCGATGAGGCGGCGGACGTGCTGGGGATGCTGCTGATCTACTGCCGGGCGGCGGACATCGATCTCGAGGCGGCGATGCAGCGGAAGTGGCTGCACTGGCTGGAGACGCCCCCCGCCGCCGACTAGGCGGGGACGACCATCTTCATCCGGCGCAGGTCATCGACCAGCGCCTGCACCTGATCGTCGCGCTCGACCTTGATGGTGTTCTTCGAGGTCATGCCCATGGCCACCGTGGCGCGCCAGGCGACGACCTGACCCTCGACCACTGTGGTCTGAACCACCTCCGGCTTGTTCTGGGCGGCGGCGAGGCCGACGAAGCCGAAACCGAGGCTGTGAGGGCCGGGGTCCACCTCGACGGCGGTGAACTGCGGCGATTTCAGCTGGGCCAGGACACGGCCGTCCAGCGTCACCTCCATGCCCGCCATCTTGCCGACGAAGCCCTGCCGGTGGATCAGGATCAGCCCCTTGCCCGGCGAGGGCTTGAGGCCGAGCACGGCGGTCTTCTGCGCATCAGATGCGACCGGCCCGCCCTTCGTCCCCTGCAGATTGGCCATCAGATAGGCGGTCATGCCGCCGACGAAGAACGGGATGTACCAGAGGGCGAAGCCGCTGAAGCCGACCGCGCCGAGGATCAGCGACAGCACGAACATCACGATGACGCCGGTGATGATGGCGGGGACGTACTTGCCCATGCGGAGCCTCGCGTTCATGACAGTGGTCCCTCCAAAGCGGATAAACACCTTGGCCGTTCCTTCAGTCGTTCTCGTCGTCGCCCGTGGCTCCAACGGCGTGATCGGTCGCGACGGCGACCTGCCCTGGCGGCTGCGCAGCGATCTGCAGCGCTTCAAGGCCATCACCATGGGCAAGCCCTGCATCATGGGCCGCAAGACGTGGGAGAGCCTGCCGCTGAAGCCCCTGCCCGGCCGGCTGAACCTCGTCCTGAGCCGCGACGAAAGCTGGGGCGACGATGATCAGGTCCGGAGCGCGGTGATCTGCCGGACGCTGGACGAAGCCATCGAGATCGCGCGCGAGACGGCCGAGGACGACGATCTCGACGAGGTCTGCGTGATCGGCGGCGCGGGGCTGTTCGAAGCCGCCCTGCCCCGCGCCAAGCGGCTGTACGTCACCGAGGTGGACGCCGCGCCCGACGGCGACGTGTATTTCCCGGCCTTCGATCCCGGGCAGTGGACGGAAGTGTCGTCCGAAGCCCACCCCGCCGGGGAGAAGGACGACCACGCCTTCGTCTTCAAGGTCTTCGAACGGTGCTGAGTCGTGAAAAGTGGGTGGTGAGCAGCGACGATGTGAGCCGGTGAGCCACACGGCCACTCACCCTCACTCCTCACCCTTCACCACCCACCCCGCATCATTCGCCCCTAAGAGAGCGACAGCATCGCCTGACGTTCGAACGCCTGCAGGTCGTCGTGACGGCCGTCGCGGATCTTCTGCACCCATTGGGGGTCGGCCAGCAGGGCGCGCCCCACGGCGACGAGGTCGAACTCCTCATTCTCCAGACGGCGCAGCAGGCCATCCAGCGAGGCCGGCTTCGAGCCCGCGCCGCCGAAGGCCGCGATGAACTCGCCGTCCAGCCCGACCGAACCGACGGTGATGGTCGGCTTGCCCATCAGCTTCTTGGCCCACCCGGCGAAATTGAGGTCCGAGCCCTCGAACTCGGGCTCCCAGAACCGGCGCTGCGAGCAGTGGAAGACGTCCACGCCGGCGTCCGACAGCGGCGTCAGCCACTCGACCATCTGGTCCGGGGTTTCGGCGATGCGGGCGGTGAAGTCCTGCTGCTTCCATTGCGACAGGCGCAGGATGACGGGGATGTCGTCGCCCACGCCCTCGCGCACGGCCTTGACGACCTCGGCCCCGAAGCGGGCGCGGTCGGCGATGGTCGGGCCGCCCCAGCGGTCCTCGCGCACATTGACGCCGCCCCAGAAGAACTGGTCGATCAGATAACCGTGGGCGCCGTGAATCTCGACCGCGTCGAAGCCCAGGTCCCTGGCCGCGCGGGCCGAACGGCCGAAGGCGGCGATGGTGTCCGCCACATCCTCCTCGGTCATCGGCTCGTATTTCCGCTTGTCGGGGGCGACGAGGCCGGACGGGCTGTCGACCTTGCCCAGCGGCTGCCAGTCCGGGCCCTGGCCGCGGGCGGCGCCGACGTGCCAGATTTGCGGCGCGATCAGGCCGCCGGCGGCGTGGACCTCCTCGACGACCTTCTTCCACTCCGGCAGGGCCTCGCCGTGGAAGACCGGAACAGCGGCGTCGTTGCGGGCGGCGGGGCGTTCGACCACCGTGCCCTCGGTGACGATCAGGCCGACGCCCCCTTCGGCGCGGCGACGGTAGTAGCCGGGCACGCCGTCCGACGGGATGCCCTCGGGCGAGAAGGACCGGGTCATCGGCGCCATGACGATGCGGTTGGGCAGGGTCAGCCCCTTGATGGTGAAGGGGGTGAACAGGGCGTCGACGGACATGGAAAGGCTCGCGCGGAGGACTGGAACCGGCAAGGTGGCCATTCCCGTTGCGTTTGAAAACCCTATAGGTCGAGTTTTTTCGCCAGGACCTGGGCGAAGCCCGCGAACCGGGCGGCGATGTCCCCCTGCGGATCGGCCAGCACCACCGGCAGCCCCGCATCGCCACCCTCGCGGACGGCGGCATCCAGCGGAATATCACCGAGGTAGGCCACGCCCAGACGCCCGGCCTCGACCTCGGCCCCGCCCTTGCCGAAGACGGGGCCGGTCATGTTCTCGATCAGCCCCAGGGTCGGCACGCCGACCTTCTGGAACAGGGCATGGCCGCGACGGGCGTCGGCCAGCGCCACCTCCTGCGGGGTCGAGACGATGACGGCGCCGTCCAGCGGGGTCTTCTGGATCAGGGTCAGCTGCACGTCGCCGGTGCCGGGCGGCAGATCCACCACCAGCACATCCAGCGGCTGCTCCTCCGTGCCCCAGCGGGTCTGGGTCAGCATCTGGGTCAGGGCCTGCGAGGCCATCGGGCCGCGCCAGATCATGGCGTCCTCAGCCTTCGTCAGCAGGCCCACGGACATGGCCTTGAGCCCCTGCGCGACGTGGGGCTGGATCATGCCGTCCACATAGTCCGGCTTGCCAGAGACGCCCAGCATGGTCGGCAGCGACGGGCCGTAGACGTCGGCGTCCAGCAGCCCGACCGAGAGGCCGCGCGCGGCCAGGGCGGCGGCCAGGTTCACGGCCACGGTGGACTTGCCCACCCCGCCCTTGCCCGAGGCCACGGCCAGCACCTTGCGCACATGGGCCGGGCGGGCGGTGGCGACGGGCGCCTTGGGCCGGGTCTGGTCCACGGCCTGGGGAGACAGGGAAGCGGTGCGGCGCGGCGCGGTGGCGGGCGCGGTCTCGGCGGTCAGGATGACGGAGACGCGGGTCATGCCCGGCAGCGCCTTCAATGCGGCCTCGGCGGCGTCACGGACGGGGGCGTAGCGCGCCGTCTCGCCCGCCGGCACCTCGATCACAAAGCCCGCGCGATCCTCGGTCACCGTCAGCCCCTGCGCCAGTCCGGCGGCGACCAGTCCCTGCCCCGTCCGGGGGTCGGTGATGGCGTCGAGGGCGGCGATGACGGCGGCTTTATGGGGCAAGGGAGGCGTTCCAGTCTGGGCCGGGCGGGTTGCGGCTGCGGGGCCTGCGTTCTATCGCCGGACGACCCGCCCCGCGAGCCCTCATCTTGACCCTGCCCTCCATCACCCTGATCGCCGGCCCCACCGCCTCGGGCAAGTCCCGGCTGGCGCTGGACATGGCGGCGCGGACCGGGGCCGTCATCGTCAACGCCGACAGCCAGCAGCTCTACGCGGACCTGCGCGTGCTCAGCGCCCGGCCGTCCGCGGCGGACGAGGCGGAGATCGAGCACCGTCTCTACGGGGTCGCCGATGCGGTCGAGGTCTGGTCCGTCGGCCGCTGGAGCCGCGCGGTGCTGCCCCTGCTGGCCGAGCTGGCGGAGGCGGGCCGCCCGGTCCTGCTGGTCGGCGGCACGGGCCTGTATTTCACCGCCCTGACCAAGGGGTTGGCGGAGATTCCCGACGTGCCGGATGCGGTGCGCGAGGCGATGACGGAAGCCTATGACGCCGAGGGCGAGACCGCCTTTCGCCGGCGCCTGGCCGCGCGCGACCCGCGGGCCGCCGAGCGGATCGAGACCGGCGACCGCCAGCGCCTGACCCGCGCCATGGCCGTCGCCGAACACACCGGCCGCGCCCTCAGCGACTGGACCGCGGACACCACCCCCCTGCTGCCGCCGGGATCGTGGACCGGTCTGGTGGTCGAGCCGGACCGCGCGGCGCTCTATGCGAACTGCGACCTTCGCGTCAGCCAGATGGTCGAACAGGGCGCGCTGGACGAAGTTCGGGCTCTGGTCGCGCGCAACCTGTCCCCCGACCTGCCCGCCATGAAGGCCGTCGGCGTGCGGGAGTTCGCCGCCCATCTGGCCGGCGAGACGACGCTGCAGCAGGCCATCAACGCCACCCGCCAGGCCACCCGCAACTACGCCAAGCGCCAGCTGACCTGGTTCAGGAACCAGACGCCGGGATGGAAGAGGGTGTGAGCGTCCCATCCTCACCCCGATCCGCACCGGGTTGGCCGTGGGCCTTTTCGAAACGATCAGATCCCCGCATCATGCTGTCGGGAAGCTCGGGGACCATCATGATCCGCATATCAACCACGCTGGCCATCGTGGCTTTGAGCCTGTTCGCCTCCGTCGCGGCGGCGCAGACGCCTGAACCGAAGCCGGCGCCGCAGTCTTGGCCGAATATCGGAGTCACCGCCTATTCGCCGCCCCCTGTGGGTCAAGGCGACACCAGCATGTCGAATGTCGCGGCGCCGGACTTCCTCCGCCGAGCCATGCCTTATGGCGACATTCGCGACTGGATCGCACAGGATGATCCTATCATCGCCTTGGTGACAGCCGAGGGAGCACGGCGCGAGCGAAGCGGCTTCACTTTTGACATCGGCCCGGACGGGCGGGTCACGCACTGCGCGCTTGAGACGAACCAGTACACGCCGCCCAATCCCTACACCGACGGTCTTTGCGAGCGAATGAGTCAACGGATGCGGTTCAGGCCAGCGCTAAATCGCCGGGGCGAGCCGACGAGTGATCGCTATTTCGCCTATGTCTGGTTCGAGCATAGATCAACGCCCGGAGAACGACCGATCAATCACCAACGCTTGCCACCTGCCCCCCCGGCGGCGCCCCGCGGCCAAGCTTCGATCCGAACAGCGACAGCGACGGCGGAGACGATCAGCCAGATCCAGACAATCCTGGGCTCCGCCCAGCCTGCAACCTCACCGAGGCTGCGGCTGGAGATAGATGCCGCCGGCGCGGTAAGCCAGTGCCTCGTGACGACATCATCGGGCGATGATGCGATCGACATCGCCCTGTGCAGAACATTGCTTGAGCAGGGCCGGTTCAGTCCGGCGCAGGACGGCTCCGGCCGCCCGCGGTCCACGTCCCTGTACAACTGGATGGCGCCTTTGCCGAAAGCTTGACCGCACGGATGGCATCAGTCGGGACTGATCGCCAAACGCCCTTCAATTCCGATCAAGCCTCCCCTATATTCCCCCTGTTCGGTTTCGGCCGGACTATGGCGATAAACGTGCCTGTAATAAGCGGACCGGACCCGGGTGCGATTCCCGGCGGCTCCACCATTCTCTCCCGGTTATCAGCGGGTTAGTGCGGGGCCGACTAGCATCGACGGACGTGTAAAGAGGATTGCTTTCGCTCGTCCTGACCCACCGTATCGGGTCATTTTCTAACTGCGAACGATAACTTCGCTGGGGAATACGCTGTCGCCGCGTAATGCGGTTCCGGTAATTCCGAACTAAGTCCTGGGGGTTCAGATCCTCAGGCGGGGCCCGGAGGGCGCCTGGCAACAGAAGCCCTCCACTTTTCCTTCATCGGCGGCCGACTTCGTGCTCCGCGACGGAAATCCCCGCGCTAACCCTCTTTGCCGTCTTCCGCCCGCGCCCGTCGGAGGTTATCACCGCCCCTGCACAGGTGAGACCCGTACCCGATGGCTGAAGAGACGCCCCCCGTCGACGACATGCACTACGAGCAGCTGGCGCAGGACGCCCTGCGCGGGGTGATCCGTTCCGCGCTGGAGCGGGCGGCGGGTCCGGATGGAATTCCCGGCGCGCACCACTTCTACATCACCTTCAAGACCCGGGCGCCGGGCGTCAGCGTCCCGCCGGACGTGATCGCCAAATATCCCGACGAGATGACGGTGGTGCTGCAGCACCAGTACTGGGACCTGAAGGTCGAACAGAACCGCTTCTCGGTCATGCTGAAATTCGGCGGCATGCCCAAGGTGCTGGCCATGCCCTATGCGGCCGTGACCCGCTTCTATGACCCCTCGGTGCAGTTCCTGCTGCAGTTCGAAGCGCCCGCGACGATCGAGGAGATCGCCGCCGAAGTCGCCGCCGCCGAAACCGACGACACCCCGGTGCCGCCGCTGGGCGGCGATGACGCGCCCAAGGTCGTGTCGCTGGATCAGTTCCGGAAGAAGTAGACCCTTCCCCTGCCCGCGCCTTCCGCTAACGTCGGCGGTCTGGAAGTGCGGGGGATACGCATGGTTCGGGGTCTGATCGTCGTTCTGGCCGGGCTGATAGCCCTCGCCGCACCCGCCTGCGCCCAGACACGAATGCCCAGCCGGTTCGAAGGCTGGACCTCGGCCATCATCCAGGCCGACTGGCGCGACGGGCACGGCCAGCCGATCCCCGCCTTCGACAACGCCCGCCGCGATCTGGTGCGCGGGTTTCTGGTCGCCGGCTTCAGCCGCGCCGACATGATCGACTACTCCCTGCGCACCGACGTCGCCCAGCCGACCCGGCCGGAGGATGTGTCAATCAGCCTGCGCGCGACGGCGGCGCGGGCCACGCGCGGGTGCCTGATCTATTTCACCTCCCACGGCGCGCCGGACGGCATGGTCTATGGCGACGGACCGCTCATGACGCCGGACGTGATGGCCAATCTGGTGCGCAACAGTTGCGGGGCGCGACCCACGGTGGTGATCGTCTCGGCCTGTTATTCGGGCATCTTCCTCAACGCCCTGCAGGGGCCGAACCGGATGGTGCTGACCGCGGCCCGGCGTGACCGGACTTCGTTCGGCTGCGGGGCGGGCGAGCGCTATCCCTGGTTCGACGGCTGTATTCTGGAAAGCCTTCCCGCCGCGCCGGACTTCCTGGCGCTGGCGGCGGACGCCCGCGCCTGCGTGGCTCGCAAGGAGACGGAGGCGGCGGTCGAACTGCCGTCCGAGCCGCAGTTGTTCGTCGGCGCGGAGATGCAGATGCGGTTGCCGACGCTTCGGTTCAGTCAAAGGGCGCCCTGAGGCGACACTCCCGACACACTCCAGCCCTGTCTTCTTGAGCCATCCAGCCCTGACAGGCTGTCCGGGCGTAGTGCGCGTCCATGAGATCGCCGTCCCGGCTCTCCGCTTCGCTGCGTCCGGGAGGACAAGCGGGCCCTACGTCCAAATCTGACGCACCGCCCCGCTACACTGCCCGTCTTCGGGTCTTTGACAATCAAACAACGATGCCAGGGTTGAGCCCCCGCGCACTCCCCCGCCTCACGGGAAAAAGTGCACTATGTGCACTCCATTTTTTCCGAGTGCACTTTTCACACCTTACCGCTCACAAATCTCGGAGAGACAGGGATCCGCGGTTTTCGCGCGCGCCTGCCAACCCGCCCTATCTGCGCGGAAACACCCGGATCGTGATCCGCTCGCGCTCGCCCTCGCGGCGCTCGACCAGCAAACGCGCGACCTGGCTGTCGTCGTGGAACAGATAGCCCTTGATGGCGTCCAGCAGGGCCTTGGCCAGATTGTCGAGGTCCATCCACGGCGGATCGCCGATGTGCTCCATCACGATCTCGACGACATAGTCGCCGTAGGACGGCCGCGAGTTCCAGTCCTTGCGCATGAACTCATAGACCAGCGGCTTGTAGTATTTGGCCTGTGTGGTCAGGCCGTCGATGGTGATCTCGACCGCCTCGCCGCGCTCACGCGCGCGCACCTTGCCTGTACCGATCCAGCCCGGGGTCATTCATGGGTTCCGCCGCGAGCCTTGCCCGCTCGCCTGCCCGTGCTACACCGCCGCGCATCTTCCCGCCACGCCTGAGAGAGCCCTCCGCGATGAGCAACGTCCGCACAGAAACCGACACCTTCGGCCCCATCGAGGTCGCCTCGGACCGTTACTGGGGCGCGCAGGCGCAGCGGTCGCTGGGCAACTTCAAAATCGGCTGGGAGAAGCAGCCGCTGCCGATCGTGCGGGCGCTGGGCATCGTCAAGCGCGCCGCCGCCGAGACCAACCGCGACCTCGGCAAGCTGTCGCCGGAACTGGCCGACGCCATCATCGCCGCCGCCAATGAAGTCATCGAAGGCAAGCTGAACGACCACTTCCCGCTGGTGGTCTGGCAGACCGGCTCGGGCACCCAGTCGAACATGAACGCCAACGAGGTGATCTCGAACCGCGCCATCGAGATGCTGGGCGGCGAAATGGGGACCAAGACACCGGTTCATCCCAATGACCACGTCAACATGAGCCAGTCGTCCAACGACACCTATCCGACGGCCATGCACGTCGCCTGCGCCGAACAGGTGGTCAACGACCTGCTGCCCGCGCTGAAGCACCTGCATACGGCGCTGAAGGCCAAGTCGGACGCCTGGGCCCACATCATCAAGATCGGCCGGACCCACACCCAGGACGCCACGCCCCTGACCCTCGGTCAGGAGTTCGGCGGCTATGCGCAACAGGTCGCCAACGGCATCGAGCGGATCGAACAGACCCTGCCCAAGCTTATGGAACTGGCCCAGGGCGGCACCGCCGTCGGCACCGGCCTGAACGCCCCCGTCGGCTTCGCCGAGAAGGTCGCGGCGCAGATCGCCGGCATCACCGGCCTGCCCTTCACCACCGCTCCGAACAAGTTCGAGGCCCTGGCCGCCCACGACGCCATGGTCTTCAGCCACGGCGCGATCAACACGGTCGCCGCCTCGCTGTTCAAGATCGCCAACGACATCCGCTTCCTCGGCTCCGGCCCGCGTTCGGGCCTCGGCGAGCTGGCCCTTCCGGAGAATGAGCCGGGCTCCTCGATCATGCCGGGCAAGGTCAACCCGACCCAGTCCGAAGCCCTGACCCAGGTCTGCGTGCAGGTGTTTGGCAACCACGCCGCCCTGACCTTCGCCGGCTCGCAGGGTCATTTCGAGCTGAACGTCTTCAACCCGGTGATGGCCTACAACTTCCTGCAGTCGGTCCGTCTGGTCGCCGACGCCGCCATCAGCTTCACCGACAACTGCGTCGTCGGCATCGAGCCGCGCGAGGACAACATCAAGCGCGGGCTCGACAACTCGCTGATGCTGGTCACGGCCCTGAACGGCAAGCTCGGCTATGACGCCTGCGCCAAGATCGCCAAGACCGCGCACAAAAACGGCACCACCCTGCGCGAGGAAGCGGTCGGCGGCGGCTATCTGACGAACGAGGAGTTCGACCAGTATGTCCGTCCCGAGAACATGATCTCGCCGGGCTGATCGCAACCGTATGGGCCCCGTTGTCTTCGCCATCTCCCTCGGCTGCCTGATCTGCCTGATCGGGTTCTGGCTCCGCCGTGAGCGGACGACGGCGGCGGCGGCGAAGGGTGTGCGGGACCGGTTGATCGAAACCTATGGGCTGGACGAGGCCTATGTCTCGGGCGACGACGACAGCTTCGTCGGTCTGTCGATGGCGAAGCGGGAGCTGCTGGTGGGCCGGGTGGAGACGCCGCAGCGCCTGCCCTTCGGGGCCATCCGGGCGGTTGAGGGGCTGAGGGACGGCGCGGTCATGGTTCGCACCGCCCGCGACGGCGTCCCGCCTCCGCCCGCCGACCCCGACGCCCTGCCCCCGCACATGATCCGCTCGCTGGGCCTGCGGATCACGGTGGACGCGCCGGAGCCGGGCGACCACGTCATCCTGTTCGCCAATGGCGGCAAACAGGGACTGGACCCGCAGAACCTCTACCTGCGCCAGCAGGCCGCGCTGGCGGAAGCTTGGTACAGGAAGGTGGCCGTGGCGATGCGGGACGGCGCGGCCTGACATGCCCGCCCTGGATCGTCCCTACTGGATCGAGGCCCGGCTGGAGCGGCGCGAGGGGTGGGACGAGACGGTCTATCCGTTCAACGTGCCGGCGGTACGAACGACGGACACCATCGCCTTTCACCCGCGCGTGACCTTCCTGGTCGGTGAGAACGGGTCGGGCAAGTCGACCCTGATCGAGGCCCTGGCGGTGGCTTGGGGTTTCAATGCCGAGGGCGGGAGCCGCGACCACCACTATGCGACGCGGGCGTCCCATTCGCCCCTGCACCGGTTCGTCCGCCCTGTGCGTTCGTCACAGAAGGCGCAGGACGGCTACTTCCTCCGCGCTGAAAGCTATTTCACCACCGCGACCTATCTGGAGAGCACCGGGACCGTCCGGGCCGGACAGACCGATGTCCACGAGAAGTCGCACGGCGAGAGCTTCTTCGACCTGTTCCAGAACCGGTTCGAGGGCCAGGGCCTCTACATCATGGACGAACCGGAGGCCGCCCTGTCCCCGTCACGGCAGCTATCCTTCCTGGCGCGTCTGCATACGCTGGTGCAGGACGGGTCGCAGTTCATCATCGCCACCCATTCACCGATCATCCTCGGCTATCCGGACGCCTGGATCTATCAGACGTCTGCGCACGGACTGGATCGGGTCCAATACGAGGACACCGAGCACTACGAGGTCACGAAGGGCTTCCTCAATCGGCGCGAGACCTATCTCGACGTGCTTCTGGCCGACGACTAGCGCTTGTCGCGGATGGTGCGCCCGACGGGAGCAAGGGCCAGCTTGGCCAGCTCCAGATCCTTCAGGGCGAAGGGGATGCCGATGATGGTGATGAACTCGGCCACGGCGATGATCAGGTGCGACAGGGCGATGTACCAGCCCGCGAAGACGAACCAGACGACGTTCAGGATGACGCCCACTCCGCCGGTCACGGGGTTCAGGTTGTCCTGCCAGACCACTTCCCGACCAAAGGGCCAGAAGCTGTAGCTGGCCATGCGCCAGGCGGCGAAGGTCCACGGCAGGCCGACCACGGTCAGGGCCAGGATCGCCCCGCCCAGCAGCCAGAGCAGGCCGGAAATCCAGCCGCCGAAGAAGAACCACAGGACGTTGAGAAGGAAACGGATCATGCCCTCAACATAGGCAAAGGCCCCGCCTGTGTAAGCGGGGCCCTCATGAATTCGCGGACAGGCGCGAGCGGCCGCCTAGTGCGGCTTTTCGGTCCAGCGCGACTTGGCTTCGTCCTTGGTGATGTTCAGATGGACGTGCTCATCGACGTGATCGACCCAGCTGACCGGGATCATGTGGTGCTTGAAGCCGCCGGCGAGATCGAGCTTGGCCAGTTCGATCTGGTCGCCGACGACGTGATCGACGCGGCCGACATGTTCGCCGTCCGAACCGACGACTTCGAGGTGTTCGCGGATTTGCGAGGCGTCTACCATGGGAATCTCCTCAGGCTTTGGGGGGTGTGGAAAGCCAACCGCCCGGCGCGCGTCGGGTTGCATCACGGAGGTCGTCATGGGCGAGGTCGTGAACCTGAACCGGTTCCGGAAGGATCGGGCCAAGGTCGAGGCGAAGGACGCGGCGGCCGCGAACCGCGTCACCCACGGGCGCAACAAGGCCGAAAAGACCAGAACGGCCAAGGAACGGGCGCGCGCCGAAAAGCTTCTGGATGGATCGAAGCTGGAGGACTGAGATGGGCGGCTATGCCCCTCACACACGGCAAGGGCTGATCGCCCTGATCGCCATGCGCCGGATCAAGGCCGAGACGATGCGGCGCGCGAAACTGGCGGCGGCCAGCACGCCCGCCGACGCCGAAGCCCTCGTCGAGGCGGACCGCAAGCAGAAGAAGACCGGCTGGTTCCGGCGCTAGGCTTTCGGCGCCCGGATCAGCAGGGCCTGCCCCGACAGCACCAGCAGCAGGCCGACGAGAGCCAGCCAGCCGAAGCGCGCGCCCTCGAAAAGGACAGACACCAGCATCGCGATCGGCGGGGTCAGGGCCGAGATATAGCTGGCCATCGCATAGCCGATGCTACGGGCGATGGTGAAATAGAGCCCGAAGGCGATCACCGATCCGAACAGCGACAGATAGAGCAGTGAGCCGATGTAGGCCGGGGTCGGGGCGAGGCTGAATTCCACCCCGGTCGCCAGCCCGTAGATCGCCAGCAGCGCCGTCCCGTAGGCCATGGCCCAGGCGGTCGAAGGGATGGCGGCCGAGCCCTTCTGCTGGCCCTTCCAGGCGAAGAAATTCCCGAACGCCGACGCCGTGGTGGCGATCAGCGCCAGACCGACCCCGATGGCGGCGCGCTGGTCAAAGCCCGCGCCCAGAACCTCACTGCCTGACAGGACGGCGACCCCGGCGATCCCCAGCAGCGCGCCGCCCCACGAGGCCGCGGCGGCCTTCTGCCCGCCCATCAGGCGGAACAGGACCAGGTTGATGAAGGTCAGGGAGGCGAAGGTCACGGCGACGATGGCCGAGGCCACATGGCCTTCCGCCGCATAGGTGAAGCTGTAGCTGATCGAGAAGGCGAACACCCCCTGCCCCAGCGCAGCCAGATGTTGCGCGCGGGTCAGCTTCAGGGGCTGTCGCGCGATCAGGCAACCGATGAACAGCACGATCGCCGCCAGCCCGAAGCGCCAGACGATGGACGCCAGGGCCGGCACGGGACCCAGTTGCAGGGTGATGGCGTACCAGGTCGTCCCCCAGATCATCGCGCAGACGATCACGCCGCCGATGCCCAGCAGGGTCGTGCGAGACAGGCGCGGACGGGCGACGGGCGCTTCGGTGGGGGTGGTCATCCCGCGGGAATGCCCGTGCCCGGTGAAGCGCACAAGCGCGGTTGTCACGCATCCCGCACAAGGCCGGCTTATACGTCCGGAAACGGCCTCAGGCGCGCAGCTTCAGCGCCTGACGAGCCTCGTGGGGAATCGCGTGATAGGCCCCGGCCGGGCGGATGTTCAGGCGAGCGCGGGCCTCATCGAGAGGCCGGGCGAACAGGGCCTCGTAGTCCAGTCCGGGCAGCCAACGTGCGGCCTTGCCGTTCCGGTAGGCCTGCCACACCGCCTTGCGGGCCGGGACGGCGCGGTTCTCGCGCTGGATTTCACGCGCGGCGCCCCAGCCGATGAAGGCGAAGCCCAAATTACGGGTCTGGGCATAGGAGAAGGCGACCACACAGGCCTCGCCCAAGGCGTCCGTCTCGTAGCCGGTCAGCACATGCCAGACGTCGTGCACGTCCCGGAGGCGGCGCGAATACCAGATGATCGGGTGTTCGGCGTCGGCCAGCGGCGCGACCTTGCGCGCTTCGTCGGCCAGGCCTTCGGCGGTGAAGCCCCGGCTCTCCCGGAACTCGCGATAGGCGGCGCCGACCGTCCCGGGACCAAACCGGCCCAACCACTCCGGATCGTCCAGCCGGTGCGCCAGCTCGTCGCGCAAGAAGGCCTGACGACCGCCCTCCATGCTCTTGAGCATCTGGTTGTAGCCCTTGCCGAGCGAGCGGCCGGACAGCGCGCGCATGATTTCGAACACCTGCGCGGTGTCTTCCTTGTTGTTCACCAGCCGGCGAAAAGCGCGCAGGGCGCTTAGCGGCTCGAGACGTTGCGGCTTCAGCGGCACAAATTCCGCGAACTCACCGGAGGTGGCGACAGTCATGGGCGATCCCTTGGACGACGGGCACATCTTATCGCGAACCGATCCGCGCAGGAATGGCGACAGCGCCGCAGCCTGTCGCGGCGCGAGGCGTTAAGGATGACTGAGTTGTTCGGAGACCGTCCCATGCGCCGCGCCATCCTGTTGTCCCTGCTGCCCCTTACCCTCGCGGCCTGCGCGCCCACGCCATCGCCCGCCCCCGGGGAGCCTACGCAGATGGGACACGGCATGACCGTGGTGACCGCGACCGTGACCTATCGCGAGCGGATCCTGCTGACGCCCGGCCATGTGCTGATGGTGACCATTGAAGACGTCACCCGGGCCGATGCGCCTGCGCTGATTCTGGGCGAGCACCGGGAAACTCTCGACGGGCGCGCGCCGCCCTACCGGACGACCGTGGGCTTCCCGTCCAGCCTGATTGATCAGCGCCACACCTATATTGTCCGGGCCGAGATCCGTGACCCGTCCGGCGCGCTGCGCTTCACCACCGACACGCGCCACACTGTCCTGACGAACAACACCCCGGCCGACGCCGACATCGTTCTGGTCGCCGTTCGATGATCGGCCTACGAAGGACGGATGCTGAAGAAGCGCTCCGTCTCCCTGTCCGGCCACGCCACCTCGGTGGCGCTGGAGGCTGAATTCTGGGTCGTGCTGGATCAGGTCGGCGCCGCGATGGGCCTTTCGCATGCGGGGCTGATGAAACGGATCGACGAGACGCGCGGGCGCACCCCGCTGGCCTCCGCCTGCCGTCTGCTGGCCTTGGCCTGGGCGGGGGGCGATCACAGCTTCGCGGATCAGGGTTCGACGGATTGACAGCCGAAATGGCGAGCGCATGGTCGCGGTCTCTTCATGGAGCCCCGCCGTGGCCGTCACCTTTGACAAATCCCTGCTTCCCGCCGCCGTTTTCGGAGGTCTGATCGCCCTCGGCATGATCGGCGGGGGCGCCCTGATCGGGTCCGGCGTCGTCAATGCGCAGGTGGGCAACCGGCAGGTGACGGTGCGCGGCGTGGCCGAGCGGAACGTCGTCGCCGACTTGGCCGTCCTGACGCTGAGCTTCAAGGCCGCGAATGACGACCTGCCGACCGCTCAGGCGCAGATTGATCGCGATCTGGCGATCGTGCGCAGCTTCCTGCGTCAGCAGGGCTATCCCGACGCCACCGTGTCCATCGGGCGGATGCAGGTCACCGACACCAAGGCGCGGGAGTATGGCTCATCCGACAACACCATCCGGTACATCGTCAGCCAGAGCGTCACTGTCCGCACCAACGATGTGCAGCGGGTCGCGACCACCGAGCGGGCGCTGAACGATCTGGTCCGTCAGGGGGTGCAACTGGACTTCGCGGCGCCGAACTACGTCTTCACCAAACTGAATGACGTACGGCCGTCTATGATCGCTGAAGCCACCGCCTCGGCGCGGTCGGGCGCCGAGCAGTTCGCCAAGGATTCAGGCGCACCGCTCGGCCCCATCCGGCAGGCGACGCAGGGCTCGTTCGAAATCCTCGCGCGCGAGGACATCGACACCGAATCCACCTCGCTGAACAAGCGTGTCCGCGTGGTGGCCACCGTCACCTACCAGCTGCGCTAGGTCCTACCCGGCCGGCGCGGGCTCCGGGCTCGGCAGGGTGGGCGGCTCGACCGGCGGCGGATTGGGCAGGTCGGGCATTTTCGGCGCATCCGGCAGATTGACGTCAATGTTGATGTCGTCGGTCTTCGGCGTCTCGATCGAGCCGCCGCGCATCATCAGGGCCACCCCGATGATGATGACGACCACAACCAGGCCGCCGACCAGAAAGCCGATGAACCCTCCGCCTCCGCTCCGTTGCGGCGGATTATTGATCGTCGTGTGATGCACGACCTCAGGCCGCTCGGGCGGCGGAATGTTGGGATCGGTCATGGTCAGTTCGCCGAAGGCACGGCCGGGGCGGACACCTCGGGCAGGCTGACATCGACGTCGACCTTCTTGGTTTCGGCTCCGGGCATGCCGCCCCGGAAGACGAAGAAGGCGATGATCACGACGACGACCAGCAAGCCACCGACGATAAAGGCAAGGCCGGCATTGCCGCCGCCGCCACTGCTGTTGGTGTTTTCGGCCATTAGACTTCCTCTCCAAAACCCTGTCAGGGTTGCTGAACGGAGCGTGGCCGTTGGGGTTCCGGTGATGGCGGCTGACAAGCGCCGCCGGTCTCCTTATGTTCTCCCCGGTCCATGACTGATTCAGCTCCCCCCCGCATTTCCGATCTCGCCCGCTCGCGCGGCCCCGGTGGCGTCGCGCCCTCGGGCGCGGCCGACTATCTATCCGGTCTGAACCCCGAGCAGCGGGAGGCCGTGGAAACGACGGAAGGTCCGGTGCTGGTGCTGGCCGGCGCGGGCACGGGCAAGACGCGGGTGCTGACCACCCGACTGGCGCATATCCTCGCCACCGGCCGCGCCAAGCCCTGGGAACTGCTGGTCGTCACCTTCACCAACAAGGCCGCGCGCGAGATGCGCGAGCGGATCACCCACCTGATCGGGCCGTCGTCGGAAGGCCTGCGCTGGCTGGGCACCTTCCACTCGGTGGCGGCCCAGATCCTGCGTCGGCATGCGGAGCTGGTCGGGCTGAAGTCCAGCTTCACCATTCTGGACACCGACGATCAGGAGCGGGTGTGCAAGCAACTTCTCGAGGCCGCCGGGCTCGACACGAAGCGCTGGACGCCGAAGTCGCTGAACAATCTGATCGACCACTGGAAGAACCGCGGCTGGACGCCCGACAAGCTGCCGCCGTCCGAAGACTTCGCCAACGGCAAGGGCCACGCCCTCTACGCCGCCTATCAGGCGCGACTGGCCAGTCTGAACGCCTGCGACTTCGGCGACCTGCTGCTGCACAATCTGACGATCTTGTCGCAGCATGCAGATGTCGCTGAGGAATATCGCCGACGCTTCCGTTACATCCTGGTCGATGAGTATCAGGATACGAACGTGGCCCAGTATCTGTGGCTGCGTCTGCTGACGGCCTCGACCGGCAATGTCTGCTGCGTCGGTGACGACGACCAGTCGATCTATGGCTGGCGTGGGGCCGAGGTGGACAACATCCTGCGCTTCGAGAAGGACTTCCCCGGGGCGAAGATCGTCAAGCTGGAGCGCAACTACCGCTCGACCAGCCACATCCTGGGCGCCGCTTCGGGCCTGATCGCCGCCAACCGCAGCCGTCTGGGCAAGACGCTGTGGACCGAGGACAAGACCGGCGACAGGGTTCGCGTACGCGGCGTCTGGGATGGCGAAGCCGAGGCCCGGCTGATCGCCGACGAGATCGAGACCGCCCGCAAGTCGGGCGTCTCCTACAAGGACATGGCTGTGCTGGTGCGCGCCTCGTTCCAGATGCGGGCGTTCGAGGAACGGTTCGTCATGCTGGCGGTGCCCTACACCGTCATCGGCGGACCGCGCTTCTTCGAGCGGGCCGAAATCCGCGACGCCCATGCCTATCTGCGCCTGATCCTTTCGGAAGAGGACGATCTGGCCTTCGAGCGGATCGTCAATGTGCCCAAGCGCGGCCTGGGCGACACCAGCGTGCAGAAGGTGCTGCAGATCGCGCGGGAGAACGGCGTCCCGGCCATGGCGGCGGTGCGCCACCTGATCGGCACGGACGAGCTTCAGGCCCGGACGCGCACGGCCTTCTCCAACTTCGTCCGTGACCTCGATCGCTGGCGGGCGCTGGCCCAGACGACGACCCACTGGGAGCTGACCGAGGCCGTTCTGGAAGAGAGCGGCTACACCGACATGCAGAAGGCCGACCGGGCGACCGGCCAGACCCGGCTCGACAACCTGAAAGAGCTGACGCAGTCGATGCAGCAGTTCGACACCCTGACGGCCTATCTGGAGCACGTCTCGCTGGTGATGGATCTGGACCGGGGCGAAAGCGCCGAGTCGGTGCAGATCATGACGTTGCACGGCGCCAAGGGGCTGGAGTTCCCGCTGGTCTTCCTGCCCGGTTGGGAGGAAGGCGTCTTCCCCAGCCAGCGCAGCATCGACGAGAAGGGCGAGAAGGGTCTCGAGGAGGAGCGCCGGCTGGCCTATGTCGGCGTCACGCGGGGCAAGGCGGATGTGCGCATCTCCTTCGCCGCCAACCGTCTGGTCTATGGCCGCTGGACCTCGCAACTGCCGAGCCGGTTCGTCGATGAGCTGCCGATCGACCACGTCGAGGCCGAGTCCGACACCGGCTATTACGGCGTCTCGTCCGGCATGAAGGAGGCCAAGTCCCGCTGGGATGAGATGCCCAGCTTCGGCAGCGGCTACTCCTCCCCGGGCTGGAAGCGCGCCCAGACCTTCACGGCCTCGAAGACGCCTGCCGCCCGTCCCGCGCGCCACACGATCATCGAGGGCGAAGGCCGTCTGGTCGCCACCGCCGATCCGAAGGCCGGATCAGGCTGGTCCAAGGGCGAACGCGTCTTCCACCAGAAGTTCGGCTACGGCGCGGTAAAGGCCATCGAAGGCAACAAGCTGGTCGTCGCCTTCGAAAAGGCGGGCGAGAAGAAGGTGATCGACACCTTCGTGGAGAAGGCCTGAGCGTTCGCGGCCGCAGGAAACAAACTGTTGGTGGACTTCCCGGCTAACCCCGAACGAAGGTAGCGCTACCGTCTGAACCAGTCCGAGCCCTCGCCCATGATGAACCGCCGCACCCTGCTCGCCGCCTCCGTCGCCGTCGCGGCCATGCCTGCCGTTCCCGTGCTGGCGAAAACCACGCCTGCAGGCTTCGTTCGGCGCGAGGGCATGCAGTTCACCCTGGACGGCAAGCCCTACCGCTACGTCGGCGCCAACATCTGGTACGCGGCCTGGATTGGACATGAGGCGCGGCTGGGACGTGAGCTGGACGCGCTGGCGGCCGACGGCGTCACCAATCTGCGCATCGCCGCCTCGGCCGAGCATTCGCCCTTGAAGAACTCGGTCCGTCCGGCCTTCCACGATCAGGCGGACGAATACAACGAAGCCCTGCTGACCGGGCTGGATCACGCCATGGCCGAGATCGGCAAGCGCGGGATGAAGGCGGTGCTGTATCTGACCAATTTCTGGGAATGGTCGGGCGGCATGGCCACCTATCTGCTGTGGACCAACGGCGGCCACTACATCGACATGGGCGATCCGGCCCATCCGTGGCCCGAGTTCCCGGACTTCGTCTCGGGCTTCTACCGCAGCGCCACGGCCATCGAACGCTATCACGCCCACATCCGCCGCATCGTCGGCCGGGTGAACACCGTGACCGGCAAGCCCTATGCCGAGGACCCCGCCATCATGGCCTGGCAGCTGGCGAACGAGCCGCGTCCGGGCGGCACCGCGCCGGTCGTGGACCGCACCCTGCCGGAGTTCCACAGCTGGATCGCGTCCACCGCGCGCCTGATCAAATCCATCGCCCCCAACCACCTAATCTCGACCGGGGGTGAAGGGCTGAAGGGCTCGATGGAGCGGCCGGAACTGGTGCTGTCGTCACAGGCGGACAACGCCATCGACTATCACACCGCCCACGTCTGGCCCGGCAACTGGAGCTGGCTGGACCGCACCGACATGGCCGGCACCCACGCCCGCGCGTTAGCGCTGTCAGCGGAATATGTGCAGCAGCACGTCGAACTGGCGAAACAGGCCGGCAAGCCGCTGGTGGTCGAGGAGTTCGGCTATCCCCGCAACGGCGATGTCTACGGTCTGGACGCCTCCACCTCCATGCGCGACGAGCTGTACGCCACGATCCATGACGCGGTGATCGCCAGCGCGCGCGAGGGCGGTCCGCTGGTCGGCTCGAACTTCTGGGCCTGGAACGGCGAAGGCCGGGCCCAGCACGCCGACTTCCGGTTCAGGTCGGGCGACACGGCCTTCGTCGGCGACCCGCCGCACGAGCCGCAGGGCTGGTACGGCGTGTTCGACCAGGACGCCTCGACCCGCGCGGTCATCCGCTCGCGGGCGGCGGCGCTGGCGGCGATCTAGACCGGTTTCAGGGCGCGTGCGGGGACGACCGTCTCCCACGCGCCGACCGCCATCAGCACCGCCGTTGATCCGGCGGTGAGCAGCAGCGGCGTCAATAGGGGCGAGAGGGCGGCCAGACCGCCCAGCGCCGCCAGTCCGACGAGGCGCGACCGGGGCCAACTCCCCCAGACCGCGAAGGCCGCTACCGCCGTCCCGGCCAGGAACAGGGCTGGCCCGCCCAGCAGCACCCAGCCCGCCGCCGCCCCGACGTGACCGGCGGGATGGACCAGCACCATCTCGTCCCCCACGGCGGTCACGACGATCCCGGCCACCACCGGAATGGGGGCATAGGTATAGGCGGCGCGGGCGATGGCTCCGGCGTTTCCGGCGCCCGCGATCACCTCCGACGCCGCCTCGTGCTTGGCGCTGAAGAACAGCCACCACATGGCGATGGTCCCGAGGAAGGCGCTGATGAAGGCCGCGACCGTGGTCGGGGTCCAGGCCAGTTCGGCGAAGGTCGCGCCGGTGATGATGATCGACTCGCCCAGACAGATGATAACGAACAGGCCGACCCGCTCGGCGATATGGGCGCCCTCGACGTCCCAGTCGCGGGTGCTGCCGTTGCCGAGGCCGGGCACCCAGAAGGTGCTGATGGGGCCGAGAAACTCCAGCGTCAGCGCCAGCGCCCAGATCAGCAGGCGTGTCTGGCCGTCCGCCAGTCCACCCCAGATCCAGATCGCGCCCCCGACGGCCGCCCAGATGACGATGCGCTGGAAATTCAGCTTCAGGACCGGATCGCCGCGCACGGCCCTCAGGGTGAACAGGCCGCGGCCGATCTGAAGCGCGGCGAAGGCGACGGCGAAAACAAGTCCCTTTTCCCCGAAAGCGTCCGGCAGGGAGGTCGACAGCACCAGCCCCGCCCCCATCAGGCCGAACAGCATGATCCGCACCAGAGGGCGTTCGGGATCCAGCCAGTTGGTGATCCAGCTGGTGTCGATCCATGCCCACCACACCGCGCCCAGCAGGATCGCCGCCTGCAAAGCGCCCATCCAGCTGAGGTGGGCCAGCAGGCTGTGACTGATCTGGGTGATGGCGAAGACGAAGACGAGGTCGAAGAACAGCTCGACGAAGCCGACCCGCGCATGATGCCCGTCCCGCCGTCTCATCAGCGCGCCGACCATTTTCCCAACCCTTCGTTAAGCCTGAACGCCGACCCTGTATCCGTGCGCGAGTCCCGTCCAGCCATGCCTGCGACCGACCCGTCTCCCGCCTGGTGGGAGACGGCGCTTTGCGTCGGCCTGATCGCCATGCTGACGGGCGCTCTGATCGGACCGGTGTTCGCGCCCCTGCAGCAGGAGACGCCGCTTCTGCGTCTGGTCTGGCTGCCCGCCTATGCGGTGATCGCGGGCCTGCTGATCTACCGGATGGACCGGGTGTGGCGCGCTTGGCCGGCGGCCCTTCTGGTGGCGATGCTGGTCGGGCTGTGCTTCGCCTCGAAATACTGGTCTCTGGACTATCACACCACCAGTCGCCGGGTGATCGCGCTGGCGATCAGCGGGGTGTTCGCCCTGTACCTCGGCGCGGCCTTCCGGGGCGCGCACCTGCCGCGCCTGCTGATGATTTCCAGCCTGATCATGGCGGTCGGCAGTCTGGTGATGGTGTTCGCATTCCCTTCCATCGGCGTCCACCATGACGTCAACGCGGGCCTGTGGCGCGGCCTCTGGTACGAGAAGAACCAGATGGGGGCGGTGATGGTCATCGGGGCGACGGCCGCCGCGGCCTGTCTCGCCTCCCCCGACCCCCGCCGCCTGCTGCCCGCAATTTCTCTCGCCTTGTCCAGCGGTCTGGTGCTGGCGACCCAGTCCAAGACCTCCCTGCTCTGCCTCGTACTGGGCGTCGGCGTGGTCGGCGGCTTCTGGGCCCTGCGCAAAGGCGGCGCGGCCTTCGCCGTCGTGGCGATCTGGACCGCCGTCGTTGTGGCGGGCTTGGGTCTCTGGATCTGGGAGACGCATTCGGTCGAGGTGTTGGAGGCGCTGGGCAAGGATCCCTCGCTGACGGGACGTACCGACATCTGGGCCAGTCTTATGCGCCGCGTGGCCGAGCGCCCGTGGACCGGTTACGGCTACGGCGCCTTCTGGGGCCGGATCGGAGAAAGCCCGCCCGCGGACTGGGTGCGCAAGGAGACCGGCTGGATTGTACCGTCGGCGCACAACGGTTGGATCGACCTGCTGGTGCAACTGGGCTGGCCGGGCGCGATCCTGGTCGGCGCCCAGCTGGCCCTGACCTTCGTCATCAGCCTGTTCCGCAGTGGCGGCGCGGGCCTGCGCGAGGGCTGGTGGGCGCTGGGCTTCCTGGCCAGCTTCTTCATGCTCAGCCTGTCGGAATCGATCCTGCTGACCCATCAGAGCCTGCCGTTCGTCCTGTTCATGGCCGTCATCACGCGCGCCTTCCTGCCATCGTCCACAGCGCAGGCGGTCCCGCTTGCTCCAAAGCCCCGTCGGGCCTACCAGACCGGCTCCCGAATCGCCGCACAATCGTTGAATGGCCAACTCCGCCGACCTCCTTTCGCTGTTCGATGACGAGCCTACGCTGCCGCGTCCGGCCGAACCCGTCGCCGTGCCCGCCGTCGAACCCGCCCCTATGCCCGCGGCCGTCGCGCCCGTGACGCCGCCGGAGCCTGCGCCCGCGCCGGCGCCGCGGCCCGCCGACGTGCCCTCGCCGGCCGCCGTGTCCGCCGCAGCCACCGGCTATTCCGCCTCGTCCATTGAGGTGCTGGAAGGGCTGGAGCCGGTCCGCAAACGCCCCGGCATGTATATCGGCGGCACCGACGAGCGGGCGCTGCACCATCTGTTCGCCGAAGTCCTCGACAACGCGATGGACGAGGCCGTGGCCCGCCACGCCAAGATCATCAAGGTCGACCTGGACGCCGACGGCTTCCTGTCGGTCTACGATGACGGTCGGGGCATCCCGGTCGATCCGCACCCCAAACACCCGGGCAAGTCGGCGCTGGAAGTCGTCATGACCGTGCTGCACTCGGGCGGCAAATTCTCGGGCAAGGCCTACGAGACCTCGGGCGGCCTGCACGGCGTCGGCGTCTCGGTCGTCAACGCCCTGTCCGACCATCTGGACGTCACTGTCTGGCGCGACGGCTTCGAGTGGAAGCAGTCCTTCTCCAAGGGGCTGGTCCTGGGTCCGATCCAGCAGGTGCAGCCGTCGAAGAAGCGCGGCACCCTGATCCGCTTCCACCCGGACGAGGAGATCTTCGGCGTCGGCGCGGCGTTCAAGCCCGCCCGCCTGTTCCGCATGGCCCGGTCCAAGGCCTATCTGTTCCGCGGCGTCGAGATCAAATGGACCTGTGCGGCCGAGCGGATCACCGACGCCACCCCGACCAGCGCCCTCCTGCACTTCCCCGGCGGTCTGGCGGATGCGCTGGCCGAGCGGATCGGCGAACTGGACACCGTGACCCCGGCCTTCGCGGGACGGGTCGAGCGCAAGGGCGAGGCCGGCGCGGTGGAATGGGCCGTGACCTGGTCCCCCATCGGCTTCGGAGAGGCCGACGGCTTTGTCAGTTCCTACTGCAACACCGTCTCGACGCCTGACGGCGGCACGCACGAAGCGGGCTTCCGCGCGGCGCTGGTCAAGGGCCTGAAGGCCTATGGCGAACTGACGAACGAGAAGCGCGCGGGCCTGATCACGGCGGAAGACGTCATCGCCAACGCCGGCGCCATGATCTCGGTCTTCATCCGCAACCCCGAGTTCCAGGGCCAGACCAAGGACCGGCTGTCGTCGCCCGAGGGCCAGCGGCTGGTCGAACAGCTGCTGCGCGACCCGCTGGACCACTGGCTGACCGAAAGCCCCAAACAGGCCAACACCCTGCTCGGCTTCGTTATCGAGCGGGCCGAGGACCGGCTGAAGCGCCGCAAGGACAAGGAAGTCCAGCGCGCGGCCGCGACACGCAAGCTGCGCCTGCCGGGCAAGCTCAGCGACTGCAGCCGCCAGTCGGCGCAGGGTACGGAACTGTTCATCGTCGAAGGCGACTCGGCCGGTGGCTCGGCCAAACAGGCGCGCGACCGCACGACCCAGGCCATCCTGCCCCTGCGTGGCAAGATCCTGAACGTCGCCTCGGCCACCGCCGACAAGCTGCGGGCCAACGTCGAACTGTCCGATCTGGCGCTGGCTCTCGGCGTGCAGCCGGGAAACCGGTTCAACATCGATGACCTGCGCTACGAGCGGATCGTCATCATGACCGACGCCGACGTGGACGGCGCCCACATCGCAGCCCTGCTGATCACCTTCTTCTATCGCTCGATGCCGGAGGCGATCCGTCAGGGCCGCCTGTTCATGGCCTTGCCGCCGCTCTACCGGATCTCGGCTGGCCCCCTGTCGGAATACGCCCGCGACGACGCCCACCGCGACGAGCTTCTGGCTACCGTGTTCAAGGGCAAGAAGACCGAGATCGGCCGGTTCAAGGGTCTGGGCGAGATGATGGCCTCCCAGCTCAAGGAGACCACCATGGACCCGAAGAAGCGCACGCTGGCGCGGGTCGAACTGCCCGAGGACGAAACCGAGATCGAGGATCTGGTCGAGCGCCTGATGGGCAAGAAGGCCGAGGCCCGCTACCAGTTCATCCAGGACAACGCCCGCTTCGCGGTGGCCGACCTCGACGTCTGACCGCGATCGGTCCCGACATGACCAGGGGCAAGGCCGTCGAGGCGGTTGCCCCGGGATCTGCTACGGACAAACTGACGGTGCGCCATAGTGATCGACCATGCCTCGCACGCTGCGTCTGGTAATCCGGAGCGCCGTGAGCCGGTCAAACTCGCAGTCCGGCATATCCGCCGCCTCGGCATAGCCCAGGGCCCTCGCGATCAGAGGCACGGTATTGCTGTGACCGACCACCAGCACGACGGCGCTACGGGGCAGCGCGCGGATGCGGGCGACGACAGCCTCTACATGCGCTGCAACGCCGTCATCGAACCCGATGATGTCCGGCGTCAGCGCGGCATACAGCGCCAACGGCTGCGCGGTCTCGACCGTCCGGCGGAGGGGCGTTGTGATGATGTAGCGCGGCCTCGCATTGGCGACGGCCAGCATCAGCATTGTCGCCCTCTGACGTCCGGCTTCCGACAAGGTGGGATCCGACCCGCCGCCTTCCGCCTTTTCGGCATGACGCACCAGAATCACCGTCTGCGCCGTGGCGGCGGTCGCGGTGAACAGGGCGATCATCGTGATCGCGAGCAGCAGGCGTTTCATGGATGTTTCCCCGTCTCCTGGGGAGACTGCTCGCGCCCGACTGGCCTGTCGAGCGCTAGTCCTCGGCCCAATCCCCTGACGGTTCGACGAAAGCGCGTTCGCCGCTGACGTCGGCGTAGGTCATGCACAGGTCCTCGAACACCCGGTTCCAGGCGAAGCGGTCGACGGCCCTCTGGCGCGCGGCGGCGCCCAGGGCTTCGATGTCCCGCGCGAACAGGGCCTCGATCGCTTCGGCATAGACACCGGGTTCGGCGGCGGTGGCCAGCTGGCCGACCGAGTTGTCGACCGTCTCCTTGACCCCGCCCGCATCGACCCCGACCACCGGCCGGCCGCAGGCCATGGCCTCCAGCACGATCAGGCCGAACGGCTCCTTGTCGTTGGCGTGCACGAAGGCGTCGCAGGAGGCGATGATCTTGGCCACGGCCTTGGGGTTGGCCTCATAGGGCAGCGAGATCACCCGATCCTCGGCGGGCAGCCCCTGCCCGGCCCCGACCAGCACCAGATGATAAGGGTCGCCCAGCTTCTGGACGGCCTCGATCAGGACATCGATGTTCTTCTCGCGCGCCGGACGGCCCGCGAAGCACAGCAGGCGCGCGGACGCGGGCAGGTTCAGCTTTTTCAGCAGCCAGTCGCGATCGCGGCGATCCGGGCGGAAGGTGTTGATCTCCACGCCCAGCGGCTGGATGACGATGTCCTTGATGCCCGCCTCCTCGAGACGGCGGGCGATATAGCGGCTGGGCGAGACGACACGGTCGAACTGGCCGAACAGGCGGGCCCAGCGCTTCTCGACCGGCTTCTTGGCCCATTCGCCGAAATGCAGCGCCGCCAGGCCCGCGGGATCCGAGTGGCAGAAGCCGACGACCGGACAGCCGGCGCGTTGCCCGGCCTCCAGGGCGCCCTGCCCCGGCGTATAGGGATCACCCGCTTCGATGATCGAGGGGTTCAGCGAGGCGACCCACGCCGCCCACCGGCGCACCGAGGTCGGCCAGCGATACCCGTCGCCGAACGGAAGCTTGGTCGCGTGAAGCTGGATGATTCCATCGTCGCCCGCCCTGTGGTGCGCCCCCGGCACGACCAGCGAGTGGGCGACGCCCGGACGGTTGTCCTCCAGCCACGCCTTCTTGGACAACAGATAGCGCTTCACCCCGCCCGACTTGGGCGCATACAGCATGGTCGTGTCGACCAGCCGGGGGCGTTCATCCTCGCCCGCGCGCTTGGTCGCCTTCAGCGTGTCGGAGACTTCCTCGTCCCAGCCCGGGATCAGGCGTAGTTCGCCCTCCTGGACTTCCAGCCCCGCCAGATTCATCAGTTCCCGCTCCGTCGCGCTTATGTTGGCGTTGCCAACGCGCTGGACCCGCTTCTGGATGCGACGGGCCTTACGGACCCGGGACATATGCGACTTCACCATGGTTTGGCCCGTAGACCTGCTCGCGGTGAAGCTCAAGCGTCCTCTGCGGGCGCGGGATTGTCCGGGATCGGAACACCCCGCCGGCTCAGCGCCTCCCGCAGCAGAATCTCGAGCTCGGCATTGACCGAACGCAGCTCGGCGGCGGCCAATTTCTCGACCGCCGCCATCACGCCCGGGGACGCGCGCATCAGGAAGGGTTTCCTGGGTTTGCCCGCCATATCAGCCGTACAGGGTGCCGGTGTTGACGACCGGCTGGGCCTCGCGGTCGGCGCAGAGCACGACCAGCAGGTTGGACACCATCGCCGCCTTGCGGTCCTCGTCCAGATCGACCACTCCGCGGTCGCCCAGATCGGTCAGCGCGGCCTCAACCATGCCCACGGCGCCCTTCACGATCAGGCGGCGAGCGGCCAGCACGGCCTCGGCCTGCTGACGCTTGAGCATCGCGCCTGCGATTTCGGGCGCATAGGCCAGGTGGGCGAGCCGCGCCTCGTCGATGGCGACCCCCGCTACCTTGACCCGGCCGACCAGTTCATCGCGCAGGCGGGCGGCCACGTCTTCGGCGTCCGACCGCAGCGTCATCTCCGGCGCGGCGTCTTCCTCGCCATGATCGTAGGCGTAGTGGGAGGTGATGTCGCGCAGGGCGGTGTCCACCTGGATGTTCACGAAGGCCTGATAGTCGTCGACGTCGAACAGGGCCTGGGCCGAATCCTCGACCCGCCAGACCACGTTGGCGGCGATCTCGATCGGGCTGCCGCGCTTGTCGTTCACCTTCAGCTTGTCGCTGGTCAGATTACGGACGCGAAGGCTGATCTTCTTGCGGCTGTACCAGGGCAGGACCCAGCGCAGGCCGGTCTTGCGGTCGGTGCCGCGATAGTCGCCGAACAGCATGATCGCCGAACCCTCGTTCGGCTGCAGCGAATAGAGACCGCACATCAGAAACAGACCGAGGGTCGCCAGACTGATCCCGCTGATCAGAAAGACGAGGTTTTCCGGGTCCTGCGCGATGAGAACGGGACCGCCGATCAGCATCAGCAGGCCGATCAGCAGCACCAGCACGCCGTTGGCCGTGTTCGCCGGGCGTTCCGTGGATTTCGAATGGGTGGTTTCGGTCATGAGCCCCTCTCCTTTGTCGATATGTAAGTGATATCACTTTGATGTCGATTTTGGCAATAGCAGCGCTTCCAGCGGGAAAAACCCGACCGCTATCGGCCTTGCATTCGCCTCAAATTCGAGAAACTTGAGGCAGTCTGGTACGGTCCCTGTTAGAGGACCACCGGCGTCTATGGCGTCTCGTCCACAGGGGTTTTTCTCGAATGCGTATTCTGCTTGCGACCGCGGTGGCGATCGCTCCCCTGATGGCCGCTTCCGGCGCGATGGCCGAGGTCGTGATCAGCACGGCCCGCACGACCCCGATCACGACCGCCAATGCGACAGGGACCGGTCCGGATTCGATCCGCCTGGCCAATGGCGGCGGCATCGTCGTCGCCAGCGGTTCCGCCGTCACGGTGAACTCCAGCAACAATTTCGAGGCGACCGTCGGCTCGGGCATCACGATGACCGAGGCGGCCAGCGGCTCGACGGCCCTCCTGATCGAAGGCGGCAACACCTCCAACATCACCATCGCCGGTGCGATCGCGGTCACGGATGATGTCGATCCGGCCGACGATCTTGATACCGACAATGACGGCACCCCCGACGGCCCCTTCGCGAGCGGCACGGATCGCGCCGGCATCCGCCTGGTCGGCGCCTCGCCCCTGACCGGCAACATCATCCTGACGGATACGGCTTCGATCTCTGTCGACGGCAACGAATCCTACGGCATCCTTCTCGGCGCCGGCCTGAACGGAAAGCTGGTCTCCCAGGCCAACATCACCACGATCGGCAACAACAGCTACGGCATCCGCACAACCGGCGACGTGACCGGCACGGTCCAGGTCACCGGCACCGTCACGGTCCGTGGCGAAAACAGCAGTGCGGTCTCGATCGCCGGCAATGTCGGCGGTCGGGTCACCCTCTCCGGCGCGATCACCAGCACGGGCTATCGCTACACGCAGTCGCCGGTCGCGCGGCCCGCGGATTACGTCGAAACGACGGAGAACGACGCCTCCATCATCTTCCTCGACGAACTGGACGCGACCGACCTGCTGCAGGGCGGCCCCACGGTTCAGATCGCGGGCGACATCGGCGGCGGCATCGTGCTTGACGTCGCGCCCGCCTACGTCGGCGGCATCGAAGGCGACGCCGACGGCGACAGCGTCAAGAACGGCGACGAGGACGACGACGGCGACGGCATCAAGAACCGCGACGATACCGACCGGGACGGCGATGGCCTGCTGGACACCACCGAAGGCAGCTCGTCGATCACCAGCTACGGCACGGCGCCGGCTCTGGCGGTGGGCTCCGCGACCCGCTCGATCAGCGTGGCAAACGCCGGGACAGGGGCCGAAGCCTACGGACTGATCAATCGCGGCGCGATCACCGCCCAGGGCGTCTACGCCGATGTCACCGCCAACGCCGTGGTCATCGGCGGCAATGCCGGCCAGACCGTCAACATCGGTGGCGGCCTGCGCAACGACGGCACCATCGCGGCTCTGGCCATCGACGCAAACTCCACCGCCGTGCGCTTCGGCGAGGGCGCCGTCGCTTCCGAACTTCTGAACACCGGCGGCATCACGGCCGCGGCGTCGTCGGACGTCGAGGTGGACGTCACCACGATCCAGATTGACGCCGGCGCCAATGTGACCACCCTCACCAACAACGGCACCATCCTGGCGTCGGCCGGCGGCGGCGTCGCAAACACGGTCGCGATCCAGGACCTCAGCGGCACGCTGACCACGATCACCAACACCCGTGCGATCCAGGCGAGCCTGTCGCCGAACGCCGACGGTGACGCGATCACCGGCACGACCACGGCCATCGACGTCAGCGCCAACACCACCGGCGTGACCCTGCTTCAGACCGGCGTCGCCGGAACGGCGACCGCGACCGACCCCGACACGGACGGAGACGGCGTCCTCGATTCGCGCGAGCCCACGATTGTCGGCGACATCCGGCTCGGGTCGGGCGCCGATACGCTGGATATCCGCAATGGTCTGGTTCAGGGCGCCATCTCGTTCGGCGCCGGCGCCGACACCCTGAGCATCACGGGCGGGGCCGAGGTCCGCGGCGCGCTGTCGGACACGGACGGCAATCTGGCCATCAACATCGCCGACGGCATCCTCGAAACCCGTCAAAACACGACCCTCAACGCCACGAGCCTTGATGTGGGCGCGGCCGGCCAGCTGGTCGTCACCGTGGATCCGGTCAACAACAGCTCGGGCGGCATCAACGTCTCGGGGACCGCCAATCTGGCGACCGGCGCCCAGCTGGGCGTGCGCTTCAACTCCCTGCTCGACGCCCCTGCCCGCTTCGACCTGATCACCGCCGGCACGCTGAACGCCGGCACGCTGAATACGGACTTCCAGGCCAGCTCGCCCTACCTCTACGTCGTCGACGGCGGCGTCGATGCGGCGAACAACACGGTCTACGCCGACGTGCGCCAGCGCACGACGCAGGAAGCCGGCCTGATCTCGGTCGAAGCGTCGATGTACGACGCCTTCTACAGCTCGCTGAGCCGCGACGCCGACATGCGTGCGGCCTTCCTGGCCCAGCTTGGCCGTGACGACTTCATCAACCTGTACGAACAACTGCTGCCCGATCACTCGGGTGGCCCGCTGTTGTCGCTGTCCTCGGGCGTCGACGCGGTGACCCGCGCCCTGACCGGCCGCAACGCCTCGGCCGCGCCGGGCGAAACCAGCGCCTGGGTGCAGGAAATCAACTTCTACGCCGACAAGGAAAAGACCGACTCCTACGGCTTCCGCTCGGAAGGCTTCGGCGTCGCCGGCGGCGTGGAGCGGGGCTCGGGCCTCGGCGCCGTGGGTCTGTCCGTCGCCTTCACCGCGTCGGACCTGACCGACCCGGAAGCGGAGGCGGAAGAAGTCCTCTCGGCCAACCTGCTGGAACTGGGCCTCTACTGGCGCGCCCAGGGTCAGTACTGGACGACCTGGGCCCGTGCGGCGGCGGGTTACGCCACCTTCGAATCGGAACGTCGCTTCGTCGGCGCCGGCCTGAACCTCAGCAACAGCTCGAAGTGGAACGGCCTGACCCTGTCGGCCGCCGGGGGCGCCTCGTACGAGCGCAACTTCGGTCGCTTCAGCATCCGTCCCGAGATTTATGCCGAGTACTTCTCGCTGGATGAGGACGGCCACACCGAAGAAGGCGGCGGCGATGGCTTCGATCTGGAGATCGACGACCGTCAGGGCCACCTGTTCTCGGCCACCGCCGCGATCAACGTCGGCATGGCCATGGGCCAGAACAGCTGGCTCAAGCCGGAACTGCGCCTCGGCTGGCGTCAGAACATCTCGGTCGATCCGGGCGAGACCATCGCCCGCTTCAGCTCGGGTGGACCGGACTTCGCTCTGTCGCCCGACACCATCGAGGGCGGCGGTCCGATCGTCGGCTTCCGCCTGAACGTCGGCAACGAACTGGGCATGCTGTCGGTCAGCGCCGACGCCGAGATGCTCGACAACTACGTCCGCTACATGCTGTTCCTGCGGGCCAGCTTCCGGTTCTAGGACCGGTCGGACAGCGAACGACAAAAGGGCCGCCGGGATCACCGGCGGCCCTTTTTCTTTTCCGCGGTCCGGCCTAGAAGGCGCACCTCGCTTCGCGCGACCGGGCGGCTAGCTCAGCTGGTCAGAGCACCTCGTTTACACCGAGGGGGTCGGGGGTTCGAACCCCTCGCCGCCCACCATCTTCCCGATGCGCTTCAGACCCCGCGCGCTGTCAGACTGTGTTCACCCCTTTCGGGTTAACCCTGTCCGGTCGGGAGAAATCACCATGCACATCGTCAAACGCGCCGCCGCCCTGTCCGTCGTTCTGGCCGGATCGTTGATGCTTCAGGGCTGTCTGGTCGGGGCGGCCGTCGGCGCCGGCGCGGCGGTCGTCGGGGCCGGAGCCGCCGTGGTCGGCGCGGGCGTCGATGCGGTCACCACCTCGGACGAGGAGACCAAGGCCCGGCGCGAGCGTGAACAGCGTCAGTGGGAGCGCGAGCAACGCCGCTGCGAGCAACGCCAGCGCCAGGGCAAGGACTGCTAGGGCCTTACAGGCTCAGGACGCAGCGCTCGTTGATCGTCGGACGGGCCACCTGGATACGGCACAGGCCCGGCCAGTCGGGCTTCAACTGACCGACGAACCAAAGGCACAGGTTCTCCAGCGACGGCAGCTCAAGCCCCGGATGCTCGTTCAGCATGCCGTGATCCAGCTTTTCGGCGGCGACCTTCAGGGCGCGGTCCAGGGCGCCGAGATCGGCGACCCAGCCGTGTTCGACATCCAGCACTTCCGAGCGAACCGTCGCCTCGACCGTGAACGAATGGCCGTGGACGCGACGATAGATGCTGCCCTCGGGTTCGTTCGGGAAGTGGTGGGCCGCGTCGAAAGTGGCCTGTTTGGTGATCTCGAAGACGGGCATTAGCGGACGCCGATGTATTTGTGGGTCTGGACGCTCAGGCGCCACTGCGGGTGGGTCAGGCAGTATTCGATGGCGGCGGCGGTATTGGCCGCCTGATCCGGGCCGTCCATGGGCTGCAGCCAGAAGCGCTCGAAATCGAGCCCCTCGAACCGCTCCGGCATGGCCTTGGCCTGCGGATAGACCAGCTTCAGCTCCTGCCCCCTGATCTGGACCACCGCGGCGTCCGCCTTGGGACTGATGCAGATCCAGTCGATGCCCTCGGGCGCCGCGAGCGTACCGTTGGACTCGATGGCGATTTCAAAGCCGCGCGCGTGCAGGGCCTCGATCAGGGGCGCATCCAGTTGCAGCAGGGGCTCGCCGCCCGTGCAGACCACCAGCTTCGGATCTCCCGCCCGTCCCCGCCACATCCCGTCGACGTGCGCGGCCAGAAGATCGGCGGCCGCGAACTTTCCGCCGCCGTCGCCGTCCGTCCCCACGAAGTCCGTATCGCAGAAGGTGCAGACGGCGCTGGCGCGGTCCCGCTCCAGCCCGTTCCACAGATTGCAGCCGGCGAAGCGCAGGAAAACGGCCGGTCGGCCGGCCTGACCGCCCTCCCCCTGCACCGTCAGGAAGATTTCCTTGGCCGCATAGCTCATCGGCCCGCGACCCACTCCGCATGGCCCGCGGCGCGCAGTTCGCAGGCGGGGCAGTCGTCACAGCCGTAGCCCCAGGCGTGACGATGCTCGCGGTCTCCGCGGTAGCAGGTGTGCGACGCCTCGACGATCAGCTCGACCAGCGCCGCGCCGCCGATGCGGTCGGCCAGTTCCCAGGTCTGGGCCTTGGTCAGGGCCATCAGCGGGGTGTCGATCACCACCGGCTTGTCCAGCCCCAGGCTCAGCGCCCGCGCCATCGCCTCGATCGTGTCGCGGCGGCAATCGGGGTAGCCCGAGAAATCGGTCTCGCACATGCCGCCGACCAGCACGTCCAGCCCGCGCCGGTCCGCCAGCGCCGCAGCGCAGGTCAGGAAGACCAGATTGCGCCCGGGCACGAAGGTGGTCGGCAGGCCGCGGGCGTCCATCTCGATCGCGCGCTCGGCGGTCAGGGCGCTTTCGGCGATCTTGCCGTAGCCGGTCAGGTCCACGACGTGATCCGGCCCCAGACGCCCGGCCCATTGCGGCAGCACCTTCACCATGCCCTCGCGGACATTGAGGCGCGCCTCCATCTCGACCGCATGCCGCTGGCCGTAGTCGAAACCGACGGTTTCGACCCGGTCAAACCGCTCCAGCGCCCAGGCCAGGCAGGTCGCGCTGTCCTGTCCGCCGGAAAAGAGAACCAGTGCCGATTTTTGGGTGTTGGGGGACAATTCGCTCATGACAAACCTGCGGTCGGCCGTCGGCCGCGCGCATGGAAAAAGGGATGGGGGCCTGGGAACCGGCGGACGGGACTTCTACACCACCCCCGCCGACGGGGCAAAAGTGGCTGGAAAACGGCGCCTTCGCCGTCTTAACCCTTCTGCAAACCGTTCTGAGGCAATGTCCACCGGTCCCAGTGGAGTGCCGGCCAGTATGCCGACAATCGAAACCCTTACCGAACGCGCCGAGGCGGTCACGCCCGAGACGTCGGGCAGCGATGTGTTTGCGCGTTTCGAGCGCGAACCGGACACGCTTGTCATACCGGTCGTCGATGGAGACCGCCCCGTCGGTCTGATCGAGCGCAACGCCTTCCTGCTGAAGATTGCGGGCGCTTTCGGCCACGCCCTCTATGCCGGCCGCCCCGTCGTTCACGTAATGGACAACGAGCCTGCGGTGGTGGAGGCCGGCGTCGCTATCGACGCCTTCTGCGACATTCTTCTGCAAGGCGGACCCGGCGCGCTGATGCGCGGCTTCATCGTGACGCGGAACGGCAAATATCACGGGGTCGGCACGGCCGTATCCCTGCTGCAGGCGGTCAACGAGCGCCAGCGGCGCCAGAACATCGAACTGAGCGACACCCGCACCCAGGCGCTGGCCGCCGCGCGGGCCAAGAGCCAGTTCCTCGCCATCATGAGCCATGAACTGCGCACGCCCATGAACGGTGTGCTGGCCGTGGCCGAACTGCTGCGCCGCCAGCCCCTGAACGTGCAGGCCCAAGCTCACGTCGCGACTATCGTCGAGTCGTCCGAAACCCTCCTGCGCATCCTGCAGGACGCGCTGGACCTGTCGCGCGCCGAGGCCGGCGAGCTGGAACTGAACGCCGAACCGACCCCGCTGCGCGCCCTGATGGACGATGTCGAAGCCATGTGGGCGCCGCGCGCCTCGCAGGACAACGTCACCCTGATGGTCAGCTATGAGGGCGACACCGAACTCGCCGCCATGATCGACGCGATCCGGGTCAAGCAGGTGTTCAACAACCTGATCGGCAACGCCCTGAAGTTCGCCCGCAACGGCATGGTCGAGGCCGGGCTGAAGGCTGTGGCCCAGGGCGACCGCATTCGGCTGGAAGCCCGTGTACGCGACGATGGTCCGGGTGTGGAGGCTGACCGCGTCGATGTGATCTTCGAGCCCTTCGTGCATGGTTCCGGTCCCGACGGCGCGGGTCTGGGCCTGTCGATCTGCCGCCAGATCGTCGATCGCATGGACGGCCGTATCTGGGCCGAGAACAACCCGGGTCGCGGCGCCACCTTCGCCTTCGACCTGAACGTCGAGCGGGCCGAGATGGAATCCGCCCAGACCTCGAACGTCGAAAGCCTGCCGGACCTGGACCTGCAGGACAATCCGCACATCCTGATCGTCGACGATAACGCCACCAACCGGGTCGTCGCTCAGGCCCTGTGCGAGATGTTCGGCTGCACCTCCGAAACCGCAGAGGACGGTGTCGAGGCCGTCGAAGCCGTGCAGGAGCGCCGCTTCGACATGATCCTGATGGACATCAAGATGCCCCGCATGGACGGCGTGCAGGCCACGCAGGCCATTCGCGCCCTGCCCGGCGAGGTCCGCAACATTCCGATTGTCGCCCTGACGGCCAACGCCGATCCGGAGGACGCCCGTCGCTACCTGTCGATCGGCATGGCCGCCGTGGTCGAGAAGCCGATCAAGCCGGAACGTCTGCGCATGGCCATGAACGCCGCGCTCGAACAGGCCGCCATGACCGAGGCCGCCGGCATGGCCGAAGAAAAGCGCTCAGTCGCCTGATCCGGCGACGGCGCTCTCCGCCTCGTCATCCTCTTCCTCATAGCCGACCAGCCGCAGCGCCCGCGCCTTCTGACCGTTGAGCTCACACCAGCGCAGCAGACCTTCCTCGCGCCCGTGCGTGATCCAGATTTCCTCCGGCTTCAGCTCCATGAAGGTGGCGACCAGTTCAGGCCAGTCGGCGTGGTCCGACAGCACCAGCGGCAGCTCCACGCCCCGCTGACGCGCACGCGCCTTGACCAGCATCCAGCCTGACGCGAACGCCAGCACGGGATCGGCGAACCGTCGGGACCAGCGGTCCTGCGTCGCTGACGGCGGGGCGATCACCACCTCGCCCGGCAGGACGTTGCGCGCCTTGCCCGCCTCGACCAGCGCCAGCGGCCCCAGATCGACGCCCTCGCGCTGATACAACCGGTTCAGCCGCTCCAGCGCGCCGTGGACATGGATCGTCCGGTCCCAGCCGGATTCGCGCAGCAGCCGGATCAGCCGCTGCGCCTTGCCCAGCGCATAGGCGCCGATCAGGTGGGTGCGTTCGGGAAACTGGTGCAACGAGCGCACCAGCCGCCCGATCTCGTCGGCATCGGGCGGGTGCACGAAGACCGGCAGGCCGAAGGTCGCCTCCGAGATGAAAACATGGCACGGCACGGGCTCGAACAGGGCGCAGGTCGGATCGCGGCGGCGCTTGTAATCGCCCGACACGACCATGGTCACGCCCTTCCAGCGGATCACGGCCTGGGCCGAGCCCAGCACGTGGCCCGCCGGGACCAGGGTGATCTCCACCCCGTTCTGCGAGGTCGTTTCGCCATAGGCGACGCCGTCCCGGCGCTCGGTGAAGGCCTCGCCATAGCGTTCGGCCATGATGGCCAGGGTTTGGTGCGTCGCCAGCACTGCGCCGTGGCCCGAGCGGGCATGATCGGAGTGGCCATGGGTGATCACCGCCCGATCCACCGGCTGCACCGGATCGACGTAGAAATCCCCCGGCGGGCAGTACAGCCCGGCGGGTGTCGGCTTCAGCAGGTCTTCAAAACGGATCATTCGGCGTTTTCGCCCTCCCGATGGCATCAGAACGCACGAGGCGCGCTTGCGCTCAACCGCGAACGCAGCAGACAACAGGTCATGTCCGCTTCGCCCCTCACCGCCCTCCTGCCGCAGCTCGCCTCGGCGTCCGCCCACACCCATGCGCTCGGCTTCGCCTATGACGGCGTGGTCGGGGACCGGGTGCGGCTCAAGGTTCCCTGGCGTGAGGATCTGGTCGGAGATCCCGAAACCGGGGTCCTCGCCGGGGGGCTGGTCACGGCCCTGCTGGATCATGCGGGCGGCTTGGCCGTCTGGGTCGCGCTGGACCGGTTCGAGCCGATCGCCACCCTCGATCTGCGCGTCGACTACATGCGCGCCGCCCGCGCCCGCACCGGCCTGATCGCCGAGGCGCGCTGCTACCGCCTGACCCACTCCATCGCCTTCGTGCGCGCCTGGGCGTTCGAGGACGATCCGGAAGACCCCGTGGCGGCGGCGCAGGCGGCCTACATCCTGAACGCCAAGGACGTCCGGGGGGCGGGCGCCAACCTCAAGCCGCGTCGGGAGGCGAGCGCATGAGCGACCTGCTGAACACCCTGCCCTACGCCCGCTTCCTGGGCCTGATCAGCCATGGGGATGACGAGCTCCTGACCGTCACCATGCCGTTCGCGGACAAGCTGATCGGCAACCCGGTCCTGCCGGCCCTCCACGGCGGTTCGACCGCCGCCATGCTGGAGCTGACCGCCGTGGCGCAGGTCGCCCTGTTGTATCCGCGGCTCAAACTGCCCCGCCCCATCAATGTGACCGTGACCTACCTGCGCTCCGGCCGACCGCAGGACGTCCATGCCCGCGCGCGCATCAGCAAGGCCGGGCGCCGGGTCGCGCACGTTCAGGCTGAAGCGTGGCAGGACGACCCGGCCCAGCCGATCGCCAGCCTGAGCGCCCACTTCCTGGTCGCCGAAGACGACTCATAGTTGTTTGGCTATACATCTTATGATTGACTAGCCGCGTGGCGCTCGGCCACGGGGAGAATCATCATGTCCAGAAAAGCTGTCGGCGAGTCGCTCGCCGTCCGGCTCTACGCGGCCGAAGCCGCGATCGACCAGGCGTTGGCGGAGACGGCCTGTCTGGCGGCCGCCCTGCCCTCAGCCCGGGCCGAAGCCTATCTGTCAGCGGTGACCGGCCAGCGGGCGTTTGACGGCGCCGCCGCCAGCATCAGCGCCCTTGCCGAAGCGCGCTCCCATCTCGTGCAGACCCACACCACCCTGGCGGCCCTGGCCCGCAAGCTGGGCCTGGACACGCTCGCCGCCGGCCCCCTCGACAAGCCCGGAGACCAGCCGCCGATCACCGGAGCGCTCGGAGTCGGCCCTCTCACCGCGCCAGAAGTAAACAAAGCACTGACAAACAAGGCAAACAAAATACTACCGAGCACTACCGTTCCGTGTTAAGACTCCGGTTACTACGTTTTTTGTTCTGGAGGGTTTTATGGATAAGGCTGAAGTTATCGCCAGCGTCGCCGGCGACCTCAACGCAACCGAACAGGCGGTTGACGCCGCCATCGCTCAAGCGACCACTCTGGTCCAGGCGATGATCGGTGCGCGCACTACGCTCAGCCTTTCCCCGGTGACCGGCGCCGAGTCGCAGGCGAAGGCCATGGAAGCCATCGCCGCTCTCAGCACCGCGCGCTCGGCCATCGTCGCCGCGCACGAAGAGCTCGCCAAGGACCACCGTCGCCTCGGTTGGGGCACCTACGCCATCGGCGTTCTGGACAAGCCCGCTGAAACGGGCCCGTCGCAACGCCCCGTGGGCCGCCTCCGCGCGGTTTAATTCGATGTAATGTCCGCTGCCGGTCATTCCGGTTTGCGCAGACTCGATGCAAAGTCGCCCTCATGCCGGATGGCATGGGGGCGATTGCATGTTTGACACCCTCGCATCGCAGATCGGTTTCGCAATCGCGGTGCTGGTCACGGCGTTTGCGTTCCTCAAGGGGGATGAACCCGAACGTGTGGGCGCCGGCGCCTACATGCTGGGTCTGTTCGCCTCGCAGCTGGTTCAGGACAAGACCGCGATCCACGGCACCCAGTGGGGCCTGATGGCGATCGACGCCGTCTTCCTGGCGGTCTGCATCGGCCTGGCCTGGAAGAGCCGCCGGTCATGGCCGGTCTGGGTCTGCGCCCTGCAGTCGCTGATCGTCATGAGCCACCTGCTGACCCTCGTCGATCTGCGGCCGTCCATGGCGGCCTTCTTCGCCGTCATCAATATCGCCAGCTACGGCGTGCTGGTCGCCATCGCAGTCGGAACCTTCTGGGCCTGGCAAGAGCGGCGCGCGGCCGGGCTGGAGTAACTGACATCTCGTGGCCTCGGCCCGGCTTCCCCCCGTGAACCGGCGCGCCGGCCTGATGCTGATCGGCGCGGTCCTGATTTTCGGGGTCGGCGTCGTCCTGTGGAACGCCCGCACCGCTCCGCCGCTCCCGCGGATGACGCCCACCCTCCCCGCTCCGTGCCGGGAACAGGCGTTTGAGGGCGACGCCTATGTCGTCTGCGTCCTGCCGCCGGATCGCTATGCGATCTCTCTGGCGCACAATGACGGAGAAGTGGACGCCGCCGCCAAGGTGACGGACTTCGTCCGCGCCCGCTCCGCCGCCGGTCGGTCGCCCGTGCTGGTGATGAACGCCGGCATGTATGACGCCGAGCTCGACGCCATCGGCCTGTTGATTGAGGATGGCCGCGAGTTGAAGCCGCTGAACCTGCGGGACGGGCCGGGGAACTTCCACCTGAAGCCCAATGGGGTCTTCGCCATCGACCGCTCCGGTCGCGCCCGCGTGGTCGAGAGCACGGCATGGACCCGGGGCGAGGCGACGGCTTTCGCCACCCAGTCGGGGCCCATGCTGGTCCTTGGCGGCGCGCTGCATCCGGCGTTCGACCTGAACGGCGTCTCCCGCTATCGCCGCAATGGCGTGGGGGTGCGCAAGGACGGCGCCGTCGTTCTGGCCATCTCCCGCCGCCGGGTCAGCTTCGGCGCCTTCGCCCGCCTGTTCCGGGACGCGCTCGCCTGTCCTGACGCCCTGTTCCTGGACGGCGCCGTGTCCGCGCTCGCGGGGCCGCAGGGGTCGATCGTCGGCGGTCCCTTCGCGGCGGGCCCGGTCATCGTCGTTGACCAGACGGGCGAATAGGCGAATATTCCTACGGCCTTTTTCGTGGATCCCGCTTGCCCCTGTCTCACGCCCAAATCTGGACCGCCATTGATCGTCTCGCGCGCCGCGAAGGGCTGACCGCCTCCGCACTCGCGCGGCGGGCCGGGCTGGATGCGACCAGCTTCAACCCCTCCAAGCGGTTCGGCCCCGGCGAACCGCCCCGCCCGCGTTGGCCCTCGACCGAGAGCCTGACGCGGATTCTGGAGGCCACGGGCGTGTCGCTGGGCGATTTCGCCGCCCTGGCGCAGGATGCGATCGAACGCCCCCTCACCATTCCCTTGCTCGGCATGGCCCAGGCCGGGCTGGACGGCTTCTTCGACGACGCCGGCCTCCCCATAGCCGAGGGCTGGGAGCAGACTGAACTGCCCCGCCCCTCCGCCAGTCTGCTGAGCCTTCGCATCACCGGCGACTCCATGGCTCCGCTGTATCGGCAGGGCGACAAGGTCATCGTGGATCGTGAGGCGTCGGATGTCCGCCGGGGTGATCGGGTCGTGGTCCGCACCACGGGGGGCGAGACCTTGGCGAAGGAGGTCTCGGCCCTGACCGCGAAGGGGGTGACGCTGGCCTCCGTCAATCCGGCCTATCCGCCCCGCACGCTCCTGCGGACCGACATCGTCTGGATCGGCCGCATCCTCTGGGTCAGCCAATAGGACGCGTCAAAAGCCTTGCTCTCAAACAGCGAGCCGCCGCGCGGGGAGCTGTGGCGTCCGGAGATAAGACGCGCTCAAGGAGCGAGCGACCGCGTCGCGAGCGTTAGCGCCCCAAAAGAAAAGAGCCGCCCCTTTCGGGACGGCCCTCGTCTTCATCCGGGAAGGGATGAGCCTAGTTGGTCGTCACGTAGCGGGCGTTCACCCAGCCACCGCCGGCGATCTGCACCCACTCACCTTGCGAGCCGGTGGCCGAAAACGGCTGGCCCGCCGACAGTCGACCCACGCTGCGATAGCCGGTGCCCGGACCCGAACGGATGTTCAGGTTCGAGGTGGCGCGGTACTGGGCGCCGCTCTGGGCCGACTCGGCACGGGCGCGTTGCTGGTTACAGCCGATGTACGAGCCCGCGGCCGCACCGGCGGCGGCGCCGCCGACAGCGCCGAGCGTACGCTCGTTGCTGGAAATCTGGCTGCCGGCCAGACCACCCACCACGGCGCCGATCAGGGCGCCGGCGCGTTGACGGCCGCCGGGCGCGTCACAGTTGGTCACGCCATTGGCCTGGGCCGAGGCGACAGTCGGGAGGGCCATCGGGGCCAGACCACCCAGCATGGCGGCGGCGGCGATAGCGACGGTGAATTTCTTGTTCGACATGGCTCTGCTCCTGTCATCGAGTTGGTCGATGTCATGCACAATGCCCCACCTCACCTGAAGGCTCCCGGAGCTCCGCCGTTATATTCAGTTCATCTTCGTTGCCGCGCGGCGGGTGTTGATGAGACGAATGCCCGCCACTGCACTGGCCACGACCAGATGCTGGCGGCCCGGAAACTGGAAATCCATCACCCGCGCCCAGAGGTGCAGGAAACGGTCGTCGGTGGCGAAGGCGGTGATGACCGGCGTTTCCGGTCTGCGGAACATCTCGGCCAATCGGGCGATCTGCCCGACCGACGCGTCGGCGGGCACCGCCCGCGCATCGACGACCCAGTCCCAACCCCACAGGTCCGGCCTGTCTTCCAGCAGCGGGATCATGTGCGCGAGCGCCCGCTGCGCCGTGACGCCGTTGTTCAAATCCAGATGCAGGATCCGTTCGTCGGCATAGAACCGGTGTTGCACGCAAGCCTCCTCAGACCCGGACAGGTTACCGCGCGTGCCTTAAGGACTTTCGTTTCCCGGAATAAGGGTTATCCCTCAGTCAGTTGGCCATTCGCGCCCGCTTCGATCAGCGCGATCGTCTGCGGCAGACCGTAGATGGCGGCGAACGAACCGAAGCGCGGCCCCTGCGAGGCGCCCAGCAAAACTTCATACAGCGCCCCGAACCACGCCCGCAGCGGCTCGAAGGCATGCGCCTTGCCCACTGCGTAGACCTCGTTCTGGATGATCTCGCCGTCGGTCGTATCCGCAGGCAGGGCCTTCAACCGGTCCGCGAGGTCCAGCAGCGCCGCCTTCTCCTGCTCCGTCGGCAGGCGATACGACTTCGTCGGCTTCACGAAGTCCTCGTAGTAGTTCAGCGCATGGCCCATCAGCCGGTCGAGCGTCGGCTCGGTCTCGGGCGTGGCGTCCGGCAGGTAACGGGCGAAATAGGCCCAGAGCTGCGCCTTGGACGAGGCGTTGGCCACGCCGACAAGGTTCAACAGCAGGCTGAACGACACCGGACTGGCGACCTTCGGCGGCGCGCCCGCGTGGATCGACCAGACGGCGTTGTCGATCTGCTTGCCCGGCTCTTGGGTCTGGTACTGGTCGATGAAGCCCAGATAGTCGTCGATGGCGCGCGGAATGACGTTGAAATGCAGGCTCTTGGCCGACTTCGGGGATCCGAACATGTACCAGCTCAGGCTCTCGGGCGTGCCGTAGCGCAGCCACTCGTCCATCGTCAGGCCATTGCCCTTGGACTTGGAGATCTTCTTGCCCTCGATGTCGAGGAAGAGCTCGAAATTGAAGCCCTCGGGCGGGACGCCGCCCAGGGCGCGACAGATCTTGCCGCTCTCGCGCACGCTTTCGATCAGGTCCTTGCCGGCCATCTCGTAGTCGACGTCCAGGGCGACCCAGCGCATGGCCCAGTCAGGCTTCCACTGCAGTTTCACATGGCCGCCGGTGACCGGGACCTCGGTGCGGTTGCCGGGTTCGCCGGCCGGGTCCTCGAAGGTGATGGTCCCCTTCTCGACGTCGCGCGCCAGCGTCGGCACCTGCAGCACATGGCCGGTGATCGGGCTGACCGGCAGGAAAGGCGAGTAGGTCGCGCGGCGCTCTTCGCCCAGCGTCGGCAGCATGATGGCCATGACCGCATCAAACCGCTCCAGCAGGCGCAGCAGCACCGTGTCGAAGCGACCCGACCGGTACTGTTCGGTCGACGACAGGAATTCGTACTCGAAGCCGAAGCTGTCCAGGAAGGCGCGCAGGCGGGCGTTGTTGTGCGCGCCGAAGCTGTCGTGGGTGCCGAACGGATCGCGCACCACCGTCAGGGGCTTGTGCAGGTCCTCGCGCAGCATCTCCGGATTCGGAATGCCCTCCGGCACCTTGCGCAGGCCGTCCATGTCGTCGCTGAAGGCGATCAGCCGCGTCGGCCAGTGGTCGCCGGTCAGGGCGCGGAAGGCGTTGCGCACCATGGTCGTGCGCGCCACCTCGCCGAAGGTGCCCATGTGCGGCAGGCCGGACGGACCGTAGCCCGTCTCCAGCACCACCGGTCGCTGCAACGCCTCGAAGGTCGCCAACGCCTCGTCGGCCTTGCCCGCATCGATCAGCAGTTTCGCCGCCGCGCGATCCACATCGCCCAGCCGCTTCTTCAGAACGTGGTTCAGAAGATTGCGGGCCTGTTCAAACGGCCACGACTTGGCGTCGCGCGCGAGGAGTTCGATGTTCTGCAGCATGGGCGCGGTTTGCAGCCTGAAAGGCCGTGGGTCAACGGCTGAGCGGTTCAGCGCCGGTAGAGACCCATCACCCAGCCGCCCACTGCGGAGGGCCAGACCCCGACGTACAGGGTGAAGATCGAGCTGGAGGTCCCGCCCAGAAGCGCGAGCGCCAGATAGAACAGGAAAACCACCAGCGCGCAGCTGAGCGCGTAGATCCACGGCCTGCGCCAGCCCAGACCGCGCAGCGCGAAATCGGTCAGCAGCATCAGCACCGCCGAAACCACGGTCACGTTCAGCACGGCGATGGCGCCGATAACCAGCATCGCCGAATAGGGCGCGCCGTTCAGCTTGAACTGCGAGATGAACGGCATGACCGCCAGGGTCGCGGCGGACACCAGAGTGCAGGTCAGCAGCCCGAGCCAATAGCCCCCGCGCCGTGTCCGCGCTTTCGGCTCTTGGGCATTCGTCGTCGGAACGCCCGCCGGAGCCGTGGTTCGCCGTCCGAAACTCATGATTACGCCTCCAACTCCGCCTGGAGGCTACCGGTCGAGGGTAAACACAACCTTTGAGCGACCGCCTGTTAGCGGCGTCGCACCGTCGCCGCCACCACAGCCGCGCCGGACGCCACGATCAGCAGGTCCTCGATCAGGCCGCTCTTCGTCTGGCCGATCTTGCGCATCGCCTTTTTGCGGCCCGCCAGCGTCAGATAGGCCAGGGGCACGGCCGTCGCGATGGCGACCAGTCCGCCGACACGTTCACGCCCCTTGGGCGCCAGGGCGGAGCCGGCGATGCCCGCGCTCATGATCCGGGCCAGCAGGCCCAGGAAGACGGTGCGGTCCGGCGCGGACTTCATCTTGTCGCCGAACAACTCCCCCACGCCCATGAACAGGGCCCCCGCCGTGAACAGCGGATGGGTCAGCAAGCGAAGGCGTCCGGGCGTCTCGCGGTGGGCCAGATGCGCGCCCGCCAGCGCGGCCATGGGGGTCATCGAGCGGGCGCTGGCGACGGCGCCGATGAGGGCGGAGGGGAGGAGTTCGATGGCTTTCATACCCGCCCAACCGCCGGGGCGGACGAGGGTTCAATCCCGGGAGACGATCAGCCCTCGGCCTCGACCTCAGCCTCGGCCTGCGCCTCTCCCGCGCCGCCTCCGGGAATGGCGATGCAGCGTTGGCGCGTCCCGCCATCGGCGGTGGCCTCCACGCGGGGTGCGACGGAGCTGACGGTCGTCCCGTCCGCCGCATAGGTGGCCAGGAACTGGCAGCCGGTCTGCAGGTCGGTCAGCACATAGATGCCCGGCTGGTCCGTCGGCGTCTTCGTCAGATTGGCCGACACCACGCCGCGCAAGGCGCCGACGGGGTCGTTGACGGCCTGCTGGATCTGGTCGGACCGGGTGTTGATCTCGGTCGCGGTGGCGGAGGCCTTGGCGGCGGTGTCCTCGATCTCCTGCAGGGTGGAGACGGCCTCGTCACAGGCGGCGACGAGGCCGAACAGGGCGGAGACGGCGAGGATCGGGATCAGTTTCATATCGCCACCCTGCCCGAACGCCGCCGCGCCGTCAGGCTGACACAAGGTCTCACCGCCGCCCCGCCTTGACCGCGCCGCAGACGCATGGCCTTTGCGCCGCCTGATGAAGACCGCTGATTTCGACTTCGACCTGCCCGACGACAACATCGCCCTGCGCCCCGCAGAGCCGCGCGATTCCGCGCGCCTGCTGGTCGTGCGCCAGGACGGGCTGGAAGACCGGATCATCCGCGACCTGCCGGACTTCCTGCGTCCCGGCGACGCCCTGGTGTTCAACGACACCCGCGTGATCCCGGCCCGCCTGTCCGGCGTACGCCAACGGCCCAATCCTGTAATCGGGGGGGCCGAGGGCGACACCCTGACCGTCGCGGTCGAGGCCACCCTGCACCACCGCGACGCCCCCGCCGTCTGGTCCGCCTTCATGAAGCCGGGCAAGCGGATCAAGGCGGGCGACCGGATCCGGTTCGGGCAGGTGCGTGACGGCGCCTGCGAGCTCGGCCGCCTCGACGCCGTGGTCGCCGACAAGGGCGAGGACGGGCTGGTGGTGCTGAAGTTCGACCTCTCCGGTCCGGCGCTGGACGACGCCATCCGCGATGTCGGGGTCATGCCCCTGCCCCCGTATATCGCCGCCAAGCGGGCCGAGGACGATCGCGACCGGTCCGACTACCAGACCGTCTTCGCCGAGCACGACGGCTCTGTCGCCGCCCCCACAGCGGGCCTGCACTTCATCCCGGCCCTGCTGGAGGCGTTGAAGGCCAGGGGCGTCTCCACCCATGCCGTGACCCTCCACGTCGGCGCCGGCACCTTCCTGCCGGTCAAGGCGGACGATACCGCTGACCATAAGATGCATAGCGAGTGGGGCGAGGTCTCTCCGGCGACCGCCGACGCCCTGAACGCCGTTCACGCCAAGGGGGGCCGCATCGTCTGCGTCGGCACCACCTCCCTGCGCTTGCTGGAAAGCGCCACGGGCGAGGACGGCGTGGTCAGACCCTTCCACGGCGACACGGCCATCTTCATCACCCCCGGGTACCGCTTCCGCGCCGTGGACGTGCTGATGACGAACTTCCACCTGCCGAAGTCCACCCTGTTCATGCTGGTCAGCGCCTTCGCGGGTCTGGACACGATGCGCGCCGCCTACGCCCACGCTATCGACAATGGCTACCGCTTCTATTCCTATGGCGACGGGAGCCTGCTGTTCCGGCGGGGATGAGGAACTGAGCATGCACTATCTGCGCACCGCATCCTTCGGCGGGCTGTTCACCGTGACCTTCGCGGTCGCCGCCAGCTTCCAGATTGCGTTTGCGGTGCTGGGCCTTCTGCTCGCCGTCGTCTCCCCGGGACTGTTCAACATGAACGGCGTGCCGGCGACCAATGCGATCGCGGCCATTGGCGTTCTGGTCTTCCTTCTGGCTTTCGGCCTGTTCATGAACGCCGCCATGTCCGCGCTGGGGGCGTTGGTCGTGCTGCTCTGGCGGAACCTGCTGCCGAAGCCCGTCGCGCGGAACGACGCCGCATCGGTGTGAGGTGACGCAGGCGGCGAGACGCGCTATTCCGCGCCGCCTGATGACCTTCCCGTTTGAAATCTCCAAGACCGATGGCCGCGCCCGCACCGGCGTTCTGAAAACCCCGCAGGGCGACATCCGCACGCCCGCCTTCATGCCGGTCGGCACCGCCGCCACGGTCAAGGCCCTGACCGTGGATCAGGTGAAGCAGACCGGCGCCGATATCCTGCTGGGCAACACCTATCACCTGATGCTGCGCCCCGGGCCGGAGCGGATGGAGCGCCTCGGCGGGCTTCACAAATTCATGCACTGGGACAAGCCGATCCTGACCGACAGCGGCGGCTTCCAGGTCATGTCCCTGTCGGGCATTTCAAAGCTGACCGAGGAGGCCGTGACCTTCTCCAGCCATATCGACGGCTCGAAACACGTCCTGACGCCCGAGCGGTCGATCGAGATCCAGGCCGACCGGATCGGCTCCGACATCGTCATGCAACTGGACGAATGCGTCGCCTGGCCCGCCGAGGAGAAGCGCGCCCGCGAGGGGATGGAGCTGTCGGCCCGCTGGGCGCAGCGCTCGAAGACCGCCTTCGGCACGCGCGACACGCAGGCCCTGTTTGGTATCCAGCAGGGTTCGACCTTCCAGACCCTGCGCAAGGAGTCGTCCGAGCGGCTGCAGGAGATCGGCTTCGACGGCTACGCCATCGGCGGCCTGGCCGTCGGCGAGGGCCATCAGGCCATGTGCGAGGTGCTGGACTATGCGCCCGACATGCTGCCCGCCGACCGCCCCCGCTATTTGATGGGCGTGGGCAAGCCAGTCGATCTGGTCGAGGCGGTGTGGCGCGGCGTCGACATGTTCGACTGCGTCCTGCCGACCCGCGCCGGTCGCCATGGTCAGGCCTGGACCTGGAACGGGCCGATCAATCTGAAGAACGCCCGCTTCGCCGAGGATCAGGACCCACTGGACCTTGAGGTCCCCTGCCCCGCCTCGCAGGACTATTCAAAGGCCTACCTGCACCACCTGATCCGGACCGACGAAATCCTCGGCAAGATCCTGCTGAGCTGGCACAACATCGCCTTCTTCCAGGCCCTGACCGCCGCCATGCGCGCGGCCATCAGCGAGGGTCGCTTCGACCAATTCCGCGCGGACTTCCACGCTCGGCATACCTCGAACTAGCCCGCAGGAGTGCGCGTCATGCGGATCGAGAAGTCAGGCTTCCACGCCTACAGCACCTATCTGGAAGAGCCGCCCCGCCCTGAGGGCAATGAACGCGCGCTCCATCGCCATGTGATCATCATCGGCGGCGACAAATATTCCTTCTTCGCCCACTGGTCCGGCAAGTTCGCGCATAAGGGCGAGCGCATCTCGTTCGACTGGGACTGGGACCGCACCGGCGAGTTCAGGAATATCGAGAAGTCGACCTTCGAGGCCTTCACCAAGGATGGCCGGGTCGAAATCCGGGGCGACCGCAGCGACAAATTCCGCCGCTGACCGCGCCTAACGCCGGCTCCCGCCCCGCGGCCGGAACCAGCTCGGGGCCGCCGGCGGCGCACAGTTCCGCTGCATCCCGATCCCTTTCAGGAAGGCGCGGCGCATCCGCCCCGCCTGCACCGCCGACTGCACATGCAACCGATGCCGCTCGGCGCCGCTCAGACGGCGAACCCAGGCCCGTCCGGGGATAAAGTCGGTGGTGGCGTCCCGGATCGCGTCCAGCGCCGCCTTCGACGCCGCATCCGCCGCCCGCTCGCTCAGATGGGGATTGTCCGGCGTCGGCGGCTCGTCCGTATCCGGCCCCAGCGCCTCGTTCAGCCGCGCGATCTCGGCGCCGATGGTGGTGCACTGGTTCAGATTGCGCAGGTCATAGGGGTTGGCCTCCGCCTGCAGCAGCACGGTGGGGATATACTCCCGACGCAGGTTGAAGTCGTCCAGCGGCGCCGTCGCCGCCGCGCCCAGTCCCGATCCGAAATCGCGCGCGGCCTGCCCGGCTCCGCAGGCGGCGACAAGGAAAACGGCGGGAAGCAGGAACAGTGCGCGCATGCCCCTATCAATCATGCCTGCGCGGCGGACGAAAGGCGGAGGCGGCGATCCCCCCCGGAGCCAATGAAGGTTCGGAAAGGATCACCGCGCCCGGACGCGCAGAATCGCGAGCCCGCATCAGGATGCGTCCGAATTCCCGTCTACGGAATGCATATGCGTCCCAAAATCAGTTCCATTTGTACCAGAACGGCACGATCGGGAAGCCAAGGCCGAGGCGGACCGCAGCGAATTTCGCGTGCGAACCGGGGCTAGCCCGGTTCACGAAGCTCCAGCGCCTTGAGCCATTCGACCAGGAGATCGTGCCGGATCGCCCCCGAAGGCATGGTCAGGCCCGGCGTTTTCAGGGGCTCAACATCGGATGGCGAGTATCCGAACACGGCGCGAAACTGCCGGCTGAAATGCGTCGGCGAAGCGAAGCTGTAGCGATAGCTGACATCGGCGATGGTGAGCTTGCCGTCCTGTCGCTCACGCAGGGCGCGTCGGGCATGGTGGAGGCGGCGGTACTGGACGTAGCGGTTCACCCCGCCTTCGCCGTCGAACGCGCGATAGAGGGTGGCGCGGGACACCCCCGCCGCCTTGGCGACGGCGCTCCCGTCGATCTGCGAATCCAGAGCGTTCAGCCGGGCTTCGATGTAGCGACTGGCCGATCGCCGAACCGTGCGGTGGATGGCGGCGATTTCCGCTTCGGCGATCTCGACTTCAAGACCGGTGATCCTGACGGCGATCATCAGGGCCGCCTGGATCGCGGTCTCGACCTCGCCTTCGGACAGGAGTTCAGCCAGTTCGACAAGGCTGGTGAGTTGGGCGCTCAGAAGTCTGGCGCCCGCAACCTCGGGCGGAATGACCAGACCGTGGGCGCGCTTCGTCAACAGGGTCGCGGGCGCGCTATGGCGTGGCACGATGAGGGTGGTGACGTCGACGCGGTCCAGTCTCGACACGGATTGGCGCGCCAGATCGCGAAACTGCACGGCTCCCGGGGCTGCCCGAATATCGCACCCGTCGGCATCGCCGACGACCGCAGCGCGATTGACGTGGATATTCAGACCATCGATGTCTGATCGACGAAGGATCGCAGGGGATCGGGCAAGAGTTTGTCGAACCGACCGCCCGTATCCAACCGCGCCCATGTCGGTGACGGTCGATGTCGTGGCGTTGTAGAAGCCGCGCCGGTCCTCCTCACTGACCTCGGAGACCTCATAGAGGTCCGCCATGCCGGCGAGGTACCGTTCAAAAGCATCAGGGAGCGTCTCGGTCGAGACGTTCCACGAAATCGAGCGTGAGGCAGGCAATCGAACTGTCCTGAAAGCGAACTGGTAGACCGTAGGCACGACGTCAAAGGGCGCTTTTTCGAACCGGGCGGCGGGTTGAAGGCGCCCCGACGATCCCAGCCCTGCCTGCTAAGGCGAAGTGGCAAGAGCCAGATTCTTATGCAGAAAATCACTGTGGCCTGTGCAGGCGTCCGACGCAACGCCGCGCGGAACGTCGTTCCGCTGCGCCAGCGATGACGGCCCCGCCTGAAGGTCAGGCGGGGCCGGGCGCCGCTACCAGCGCACGTTCATCTTCACGCCGATCTGGTTGTCCGTCAGGCGGTCGCTGAAGACGCCTCGATAGCCGGCGGACAGGGTGACGCCGGACGTGGCGTCGACTTCCAGACCGAAGTCGGCGACCCCGGCCAGAGGCGGCGTCTCGGCCCCCTCGACCAGGAAGGCTCCCGAACCGGTCGGTGCGCCGGTGAAGCGCATGTCGCCGGTGGCCTCACGATCACCGGTGGTGAGCAGGCCACCCATTCCCGCATAGACCCGCACCAGCCGGCTTCCGACCTTGTACGGCTGCGTGAAGCGGGCGCTGAGGTTCAGGGACTGCCAGTCACGCTCAAGACCGGACGCCTGCAGCGACAGCGCGCCTGCCCCGACTTCGGTGAAGCCGTCGACGGAGGCCGTCGACGCCGTCCCCATCAGCCCCAGGGCCACGACACCATCGCCCTCCAGCTGGAAGCGACGTGCGACGCTGGCGGACAGGGCCTGGCCTTCGGCATGGGTATTGGCCAGGGCCAGCCCGGCGAAGGCGCCGACACTCACGGCGCGTCGGGTATCGACGTCGCCGCCGTAGACGGCGGCCGTCACGTCGGCGACCCATTGGCCGTCGTCGTAGCGGACGTAGCCCGCGGCGTGCGTCAGGTCGCTTTCATAGTCCGCGGCGCGCGCCCGGACATCGCCTTCGACGCGCGTGACGCCTGCGGCGCCGCCCAGCGTCCACGATCCGTGCGACACGCTGTAGCCGCCCGCGAAGCCGTTGAGACGGGTGTCGACCGTGGCCTGTCCGGCCTTGCCTTCCAGCTCCTGGTCGCCGGCGTACACCGACACCCAGCCGCCGCTGGCGGCCGCCAGGGACGCGCCCGGATCATAGGCTCCGAGGACGCCCGCAAGCTGGTTCGCGGCGCCGTCCCGGTCGGTGGACAGGGAGAGCTGGTTCGCGAAGCTCAACGAGCGGTCGCCCGCATCCGTCCGCAGACCCGAAGTCTGGACAGTCTGCAGGAAGCGGTCGTTGGCCGAGAACAAGCTGGTCGTGATGTCGGCCAGAGGCTCGCCCGAAACGCTATCCAGTGCGGACAGCCGGTTCTCGTCAGACAGACCGGCGAAGACCGACAGCACAGCCGCGTAATCGTCCGACGCGCCGAGCTGGTTGCCGTTGAGCGCCGCGCCGACGGCGCTCTGGTTGGCGGTGCCGCTCTCGCCGGGATCGAAGTCCGTGAGCTGGCGCAACTCCATCACAGCCCCGTTGCGCACGACATCATAGCGAACGCGCCAGTACAGACCGGCATCGTTGGCGGCCGTGAAGGCCGAGCCGTTGCTGAAGCTGCCGACCAGATTACCGGCCTGCAGGAACAGATAGCGGGTCGAGAAGTCGAAGTCCGCCGCCGTTCCCCCGAAGGCCGGGTTCACCGTGCTCCCGGTCAGAACCGCCGTGCCCAGCACGCGGATCTGGTCGATCAGGCTGCCTGCCGCGACACCCGTCACGTCGAGGTCCAGCCGCCCACCCGTCAGATTCAGGCTGCCGACCGTAAAGCCGCCGATGCCGTTCTGGACCCCTGCGAGGCCGGGTGAGAGGACGCCGCCGTTGGACACGGTCAGGGCCCCGCCGATCGTGCCGGCGCCCGTGAGCATTCCGCCCGTGACCGCGACGGAGCCGCTGGTCGTGCCCAAGAAGCGAAGTTCGCCGCCCTGGTTCACGATACGGTTCAGGCTGTGGTCGCCGGTCAGGGTGAACAGGCCGCCGGTGTGCACCAGCGAACCCGCCCCGCTCAGGCGGCCGCCGAAGCCGGACTCCGCGCCGCCGAAGGTGAGGCTGCCGCCCGTGCCGATCGTGATGTCGCCCATCCCGTACAGCGCGCCGATCCGCTCCATGTGCGTGTCGAGCGCGAGCGTGGCGCCGGCGGAGACCGAAACCGTCGCGGCATCGGACAGACGCTCGGAGGCGCCGAGGCGCAGCGTTCCGCCTTCGACCGAGACAAGGTTCTGCGCCGCCGTGCCGTTCAGGATGGATTCGCCCGCCAAGTTGAACAGGCGGTCACCGGCCAGGTTGGCGTTGACCGTGGCGCCGCTCAGCTGGACTTCCGTCGCCGTAAGCGTGCCCGAGCCGTTCAGCGCGCCGTTCAGCCCGACCATTCCGACCGTGTCGTTGAAAGCGCCGAGATCGAGAACGCCGCCTGCCGCCACCAGCACTGTGGACGTATCCAGAAGGCGGTTTGAGGCGCCCAGGGCCAGCGTGCCGCCAATGACGTTGACGGAGCCGGAAGCCGAGGTTCCGTTCAGCGTCGAGACGCCCGAAATCTGCAGCAGATCGCCCGCGCCGAGGTTGGCGTTGACCGTTCCCCCGGATAGCTCGTAGCGCGAGGCGGTCAGAACGCCGGCGCCGTCAAGGGTGCCCGAAAGGCCGACCAGACCGACAGTCTCGTCGAAGGCGCCGATGTCCAGGACGCCCCCGGAGCGGACAACCAAAGTGGCGTCGTCCGCGAGGCGGTCCGCCGCGCCGAGGACCAGTCTGCCGCCGGTCACGTCGATGGCGTCTGCAGCCGAAACGCCGTTCAGGGTCGAAACCCCGCCCTGCTGCACCAGCAGACCTTCGCCGAGGGCGGCGTTCACGGTGGCGTCGTTCAGCAGGTACTGGGCGGCGGTCAGGGCGCCGGAGCCGTTCAGGGTCCCGCCGAAGAGGGCGAGGACACCGACGGTCTCGTCGAACGCGCCGATGTCCAGAACGCCGACATCGTTGGTGTTCGGGTTGCCGGACACCACGACCGTGGCGGCGTCCGCCAGGCGATCCGCGGCGCCCAGTTGCAGCGTTCCGCCCATGATGTTGATGGCGTTTGCGCCAGAGACGCCATTGAGAACCGAAATCCGGCTCTCATAGGGCGTCACATACAGCGTGCCGGCTCCGAGGTTGGCGTTCACCGTCGCGCCGTCAAGTTCGTAGACGTCGGCGGTGAGGGTTCCCGTCCCGTCGAGGCGGCCCTGGATGGACACCTCGCGGAGGGTTTCGTCGAAGCCCTGAAGGTCGAAGACGCCCGCGGAACGGATTACCATCAGCGCGCTGTCCGACAGACGCTCGGTCGCCCCCAGCCGCAGCACGCCTCCGGCGACGTCGATCTGGGATGCCCCCGAAGCGCCGTTGAGAAGCGAGACGCCGTCCTGCTGGAGCAGGAAGCCGGATCCGAGGTTGGCGTCGATTGTGGCGCCGTTCAGAACATAGCTGTTGGCCGTCAGGGTCCCGGAACCGGTCAGGCTCCCCCCGATCGAGGCGTAACCGACCGTGTCGTCAAAGCCCTGCAGGTCGAGCGTCGTATTGGCCCCGACAAACAGGTTCGCATTGTCTGCCAGACGGTCCGCCGCGCCGAGGCGCAGAACGCCGCCGTCGATCGAGACCTGCGAGGCGCCGGACGCGCCGTTCAACACGGAGACACCGTCGATCTGGTAGAGATTTCCGGCGCCGAGGTTCGCGTCCACCACCGCGGCATGCAGCAGATACTGCGTCGCCGTCAGCGTGCCCGTGCCCGAGAGGGTCCCGGACAGGTCGAGCTCGAGCACCGTATCGTTGAAGGCTCCAAGGTCGAAGGCCGCGCCCGTCGCAACGCGAACGGCCGTCTGGTCGGACAGGACGTCCGAGGCGCCGAGCGTCAGGACGCCGCCGGCGACATCCATGAAGCCGGTCCAGGTGTTGGAACCCGAAAGGGTCAGCAGGCCGCCGTTCAGGACTACCCCGCCCGAACCGCCGATGACGCCGGCATAGGAACCGCCGTCGACCAGGGTCAGAACATTGGAGCCCAGATCGACCAGACCCGCGCCATTCAGGGCGCCGATGGTTTCGCTGTCCAGCAGACCGAAGCCGCCGTTGGCGCCGAGGGTCACCGAGACGGCGTCATTGATCGACGCGCCCCCGGAGGCCAGCAGGACGCCCTCGTTGATCGCCCAGCCCGCCGTCGACTGATCGACGCCGGTCAGGGTGAACACCCCGGCGCCCTGCTTCACCCGGCTTTCAAAATTCAGCACGTCAGCGATGGAGACCGAGCCGACGCCCGAGCCGTCCAGAACGAAGACATCGACCCCGTCGCCGCCGTCCAGAACCGAGTTGAAGGCGCCGGTGTCGAACAGGGTGACCGTGTCCGCGCCGCCGCCCGCGAAGAGCGCGCCGTCCAGCGTGCCCGCCAAGGCGATGAGATCATCACCTTCGTCGCTGAAGATCGAGCCCGTGGTGGTCGAACCCGTCAGGAAGGTGAGGCTGTCGTTGAAAGCGCCGATGCTTTCGATGGCGTTGGTCCCGCCCGAGATCGTGCCCGAGCTGGTCAGGGTCAGACCCGCCAGCGAGCGAACGCCGACCGAGGCCCCGGTGATCGTGCCGCTGTTGTTGACCGATCCACCGCCGGCGAGGGTGACGCCGTGAGCGTTCGTGCCCGTGATCGTCCCGGCGTTGATGACCGAACCGGAGCCGCTGATGAAGTTCACGCCGTTGCTCAGGCCGCTGACCGAGCCGCCGGCGAGGTTGGTGACTGTCCCACCCGCCGAAACGATGGCCGAGCCGGCCGTGCCGGTCAGGACGCCGTTGTTGGTCACCGTGCCGCCGCCGACCAGATAGACCGCGTTGCCGCCGCTGATCGATCCCGCGTTGAAGACCGAGCCGTTCGCGTTGTCGAGGTAGATGCCGACCCCGGTTCCCGTGGCCGTGATCTGGCCACCGGCGAGATTGGTCACGACCGAGCCCGCCCCGATGAGCCGGACCACCGAAGCCGTGCCGCCGCCCTGGATCAGTCCGCTGTTGGTCAGCGTGCCCACGCCGCCGGTGTAGATGGCGTTGGTGCCCGAGTAGATCGAACCGGTGTTGGTGATGGAGCCGACGCCGTTCGAGGAAATGGCCGAGCTGTTGAAGGCCGTGGCCGTGCCGGTGATCGTCCCCGCGTTAGTCAGGAAGAGGTCCTGCACCGTCGTCACCGCACGTGCGCCCGTGATGGAGCCGGACGCGCCATTGGTCGCGGTCAGCGTCCCGATGGCGAACACTCCGGACGCCACACCGCCGCCGACGATCGCGCCGTCGTTGTTGAGCGTGCCGGTCGCCCCGCTGAAGAAGACGCCATTGCCGGCGCCGCTCTGGATGAGGCCGTCCGCGGCGACGTTGACGGTGGAGCCGAGGCCCGCCGTGACCGCGTTGCCCGTGGACACGGTGACGGTCGACAGGGTGGCGTTGGAGCCGGCGCTGACGTTGACGCCGTTGGTCGCGGTGATCGGTCCCGACAGGGTCAGCACCCCGTCCACACGCACCGTGCCGGCGCCGCTGACGGCGTTGCTGAAGGTATGGCCGTCGTTGCGGGCGAAGATCAGGGTCGAGCCGCCGTTCAGGGCGACCGGGCCGAGGATCGAACCGCCGGTCGCGCCGTCACCCACCTGCAGGGCGCCCGCGTTGACGGTGGTGCCGCCGGTATAGCTGTTCTCACCGGTCAGGATCAGTGTGCCGAGGTCGTTGACGGCCAACTGGCCCGCGCCGGTCAGTTCCGAAGCGATGGTCGCGACGTAGCCGGCGCCCGCCGCCGTGCCGTTGCCGACGCGGATCGTCGTCGTCGGCGCAGCCAGGGTGATCGCGTCGCCCCCGATGCGGTAGCCGTTCGAGGCGAACTGGATGCCCGTCACGCCGACAACGCCGTTGACGTCGTCCACAGTCACCACGCCGCCCGCGCCCTGGAAGACGGCGAAGCCGGGTTGCGGCTCCATGGCGCCGTTGTAGAGGCCGCCGGCGTCGGTCCATTCCGAACCCGCCGCGGTCCAGATCCCCGTGCCGCCGTTGACGGCGCCGTTGTCATGCTGGCCGGCGTTGCCGCCATCCCAGTACAGCAGCTCCGACGGCGCATGCACCAGGTTGACCTCGCCCGCGACCGAGGTCTGGACCAGGGTGCGCTGGGCGCCGGCCGGGGCCGTCGCGATCGTCAGACCGTTGTCGGTCAGGCTGCCGCCGTAGGTCATCAGCCCATAGACGCCGAAGCCGAAGGCGCCGGTGTGCGAGACATTCAGAACGCCGTCGAGCGTGAGATCGTTGGTGACCGCGAACAGCGCCGGGCCGCCGGCGCCGGTGAAGGTCGCGTCCACGATGGACGAGGCGTCGAGGACCAGCGCGCCCATCGTCAGGGTCGAGCCCTGGACACCGGCCAGCGTGCCGTTGTTGGCGACGGTCACGACACCGTCGATCAGGCCGGAGCCCGTGAGGGTGGCCCCGCTCCCGACCAGGGCGTCGCCTTGCAGCGCGCCGACCACGGTCAGGGTCCCGCCGTTCACCGCGGCGCCCTCGCTGAACGCGCCTGAGCCGGTCAGGGTCAGATTGCCGGCGTTATGGTTGAAGACTTCGAAGCCGGTCACGCCGTCGAGGTTCAGAGTACCCGCGCCGGCAAGGTTGGTGTTGAAGGTGTCGACGTCGCCGCCGCCCTCAAGCCCGCCGCCGAACGCGCCGCCCTCCCAGGTGAAGCTGTCGGCGCCGGCGCCGAGGTTGGCCGAGGTCATCGAGCCGGTGGAGATCAGGGTGATGTTGTCCACACCCGCGCCGCTGGCGGCGTTGTAGGCGCCGGTCAGGGCGCCGGCGACCGTCAGGTTATGGGTCCCGTTTGCATAGGACAGGATCTGACCATTGGTCGTGGAGCCGGCTCGCAGGTCGATATTGGTGTCGCCGCCGCCGTTCAGCAGGATCGACCCGATGCCGCCGCCGATCACGCCGCCCGACTGGTTGATGATGGTCACCAGACCGGAACCGGCCGCATTCTGGACGCCGTAGCCGTAGGTGACGTTGTATCCGCCGGTGATCGTCCCGGAGTTGGTGATGGTGCTGCCCGCGCCTGTCACGGCGATGCCGGATCCGCCCATCAGGCCCGCGCTGATCGTGCCGGAGTTGGTGACGGTCGCGCGGCCGATGATCGTGACCGCATCAAAGGCGGCGGTGGCATACGAAGAGATCGTGCCCGCGTTGTCCAGGGTGGTCGTACCGGTGGCGTAGACACCCGCCAGTGTGCCGCCGCGGATGATGCCGCCGGCCTGGTTGGTGATGCTGCCGCCAGCATTGGCGAAAACGCCGTACTGGCCGCTGACGGCGTAGGCCCCCGAGGTTCCGCCCGAAAGGGTCCCCGCGCCGATCGTGCCGCTGTTGGTCAGGGTCAGCAGGCCGTTGGTGCTGATGCCGTTGGAGCGGCCGATGATCCGGCCGCTGTTGGTTACCGTGAGAGCCGACCCGGCGTTGGCGGCGATGCCGTTTCCGCCGCCGGCGTTCCCCCGGCCGACGATCGTGGACGCCGCGCCGGTGTTGTTGACGGTCAGGGCGCCGGCGCCGCCGGAGTTCTCGATCGCGCTGTACTGCGTGCCCGAGAGCAGGCCGAAATTGTTGACCGTCAGGGCGGCGGTGGCGGAGCCCCGCTGATTGATGGCGTTGTTCTGGCCGATGATCGACGCCGTGGCGTTCGAGCCCGATCCGTTGGTGATCGTGTTGGTCCCGCCCACCGCATAGATCGCGACGCCCGCGCCGACCTGCTCCGCGCCGCCGGTGCCGGTGTTCGAGATCGTGCCGAAGTTGGTGACCGAGCCGCCTTGGCCCGTCACCCGGACGCCGATGAAGCTGCCGCCCAGGACCGAGCCGTTGACGGTCACGGAGGCGTTGGTTCCATTGACGAGCACGCCGGAGCCGTAACCGCTGTCGCCCGAGCCCCCGCTGCGGGTTCCGCCGAGGATGAGCGACGATCCCGCGCCGCTGACGCTGAGCGTACCGCTGGTCGTGATGTTGCCGTTCAGGGTCGTCGCGCCGACGCCGGCGACGTCGATCACGCCCGAGCCGGAGATGGCCTGCGTCGCCGTTCCCGCCGTCGCGTTGACGTAGGTCAGGATGCCGTTGTTGACGATGCTGGAGCCGGAGATCGAACCGGTCGTGCCGCGCAGTTCGCCGCTCTGGATGGTCGTGACGCCGGTCCAGTTATTGACGCCGGCCAGGGTCAGGGCGCCCGCGCCGTTCCGGGTGAAGGTCCCCGATCCGGTGATGTTTTGCAGAACGCTGCCCGCGCCGCCCGTATAGACCAGCCGGCCATCGTTGGTGATCGAGCCGCCGGAGATGGTGTTGTAGGCTCCGCTGAGGGTCGTGCCCGCGGAGACGGTGGTGACACCCGTCCAGCTGTTGCCGGTGTTGGAGAGGATGAAGGTCCCCGTGCTCGCCACGCCGTTGGCGTCGACGCTGCTGAAGACCAGCGGCTGACCGGCGGTCGCCTGGGTGATCGCGCCGCCGAGGGTGGCGGTGACGCCCGTTCCGAAGGTCTGGAGGTTGGTTGGATCGGTCGTCGGCGACGCCGCTGCGAGCGAGATCGTGCTGTTGTAGGTGTCCGTCGCCGCGAACTGCAGCGTCGGATTGATCATGGTGATCAGACCGGTGCCCAGCGCGGCGGCGTTCATCGCGCGGACCGTGGCGCCGTTGATGTTGATGGCGCTGGTCAGGCCAGTGCCGTTCAGGATCAGCAGCCCGTTGTCGCCGCCGCCGATGCCTGCATTGATGGTGCTGACGCCGGCGCCGTCGCCGCTCACGGTCCAGGTTCCGGTGTCCGCCTTGGTCAGGATGCTCAGGCCGCCGATGCCGCCCAGCACCATGGAGCCGGCCGCCCCGTTGGCTGCCGTGCCGTCGCCGCCGCCGCGCAGCATGAGGGTGTTGCTTCCGCCGCCCAGGTCGATCGTCCCGGTCAGGGCGCCCGTCAGCGTGCCGGCGTTCTGCAGCGTGAGACCGCTCCCGGCATCCGTGACGGCCGCGCCGCCCGTGCCTCGGCCGTTGTAGAGGGCGAGCGTATCGTTGGCGCCGCCCAGGGTGATGTCGCCCGTCGTCGAGCCGGCGAACAGGTTCGCCGTAACCGCGCCCGTGCCGAACGAAACGATGCCGCCGCCGACACCGGTCGAGGAGCCATAGTTGTTGAAGGTGACCGCGCCGCTGGTGTTCGACTGGAAGCCCGCGGCCGATCCCGCAGTGCTGCCGCCGATCAGCGAACCGGCATTGGTCAGCGTGCCGCTGGCGCCGTTGATATAGACCACGCCGGCATACAGGTCCGTCCGGATCACGCCGGTCTGACCATTGACGAGGTTCAGATTGCCCCAGCTCGAGATCGCATCGTCCTGCCCGCCCCGGATCGTGCCGGTGTTGACGATGGTGTTCTGAAGACCTGCGCCATTCAGCGAAATGGCCCGCAGGGCGCCCGAGATCGTGCCGGAGTTGGTGATCGTGGCCCGCGCGACGTCAACGCCATGGCTGGTTCCAACAGCCGTGAAGACGCCACCCGACACGGAGCCCGCGCCAATCAGGCCGGCGTTGTTGAGGGTGGTCAGACCAGTGGCGCCGGTGATCGCGCTGAAGCCGCCGGCGATGATCCCGACGGCGCTGTTGTTCACGGTCAGGCCGCCGGAGCCGCCACGGATGCCGATTCCGGTCGCACTTGAGCCGCCGGCGATGACGCCCGAGTTGGTCACCGTGCTCAGGCCTGTGCCGAAGGAGGCCCCGTAGCCCAGGGCATCGGCAATGCTGCCCGTGTTGGTGAATGTCGTCGCGCCATTCGACTGGAAGGCGGCCCCGCCCGTGGTGGAGATCCGACCGGCGTTGGTGAAGGTGTAAACCCCCGCGCCGTTGAACCAGACGCCTGTGAAGGCATCAATCACGGCCCCCGACCGGATGTTGACCGACGATCCGGCGGTATTCCCGTTGACCGTGATCCCGCGCCCGCTGCCCGTCAGCGCGTTGAGGGAACCCGCCAGGTCGATCGAGGCGCCGCTCGTGACCGACCAGCCATCGCCGCCGGTGCGGCTGCCGTCGACCACCAGCGTGCCGGACAGGTGCTGGTAGGTTTCAAAGCCGGACAGGGCGGTCTGGTCGACCGTGCGGGTATTGCCCACGCCGAGCGCGCTGCTGAAGGTGTCCGCTCCGGAGCCGGCGTTGACCGTGGTGAAGGTCCCGCCCTGCCAGTTGAAGATGTCGGAGCCGCCGCCGAGATTGATCGCGCCGGTGATCGAGCCGGTGGACGCCAGGGTGAAGGTGTCGACACCCGCGCCGCCCGAGGCGTCGTAATCGCCAGTCAGCAGGCCGGCCAGCACCGTGGTGCGCGCGCCCGAGCTGGTCGAGATGATGGAGCCCGTGACGGTCGAGCCGGCGTTCAGGTTCAGCGTCGCCAGATCGTCGCTGGCCAGACGGATTCCGCCCGTCCCGCCGGCGATCAGGCCGCCCGACTGGTTGGTCAGCGTCAGGGCGCCGTCGACGACATTCACGCCGAACCCGTTGGTGGCGTCAGAGCCGCCCGTGATCGTTCCGCTGTTGGTCAGCGTGCTGGCCTGCGTCGACGCAGAGCTCAGCAGGATGCCGCTGGCGCCGGCGCCGGCCGTTCCGCCCAGCGTCTGGATGACGCCCGCATTGGTGATGGTGAACCGGCCATTGCTGGCCTCGTCGCTCACGCCATTGACCGCGCCGGTGACCGTCCCGGTCGCCAGGTTGTTCAGCGTCAGGAAGTTGTTGACGCTCCGGATGCCGCCGTAGCCGCCCGAGATCGAGCCGCTGTTGGTGATCAGCCCTCCGCCGGTGACGATGCCGGCTTCGGTTGAGGTTGTACCGGTGCCGATAATCGAGCCCGCGTTGTTTGTCGGCGCGGCGGCAGTCCCATAGCCGGAGACGCCTGTGCGGCCCGAGATCACGCCTGTGGCGGTGTTGGTGGTGGAACCCCCGCTCAAATGCCGGACCGCGGAATTGTTCGTCCCGCCTCCGGTCGAGATGATCGTGCCGGAATTGACGAGGCTGGAGCCGGTGTTGTTGGTGATGAGCGCGCCCGTGCCAAAGCTGCTCGTGATCAGCCCCGAGACCGTCGCGCCTTCAGCGATCGTGTAGACGTTGGCCATGCCGGTGGAGGCGTCGATGCCACCGATGATGTCCGCCCCGACATTGATGGCGCCGGTCGCGGGGAAGGATGGGCCCCAGAGGAGGCGCAGGCCCGCGGTTGTCCCGCTGATGCTCGCGGTGTTGGAGAAGGTCACGCGACCTCCGGCGGAATTCAGGACCACCCCGTACTGGGGCGTCGTCGTCGCGCCGATCGCCGCACCGACGCTGACGTTGATCGTCGCCGCAGCCGCCGTTCCGGCCACCGAAATGCCCGTGCCCGCGCCGTTGATCGTGCCCGCGCCGCTGGTGATCACGGAGATCGGCCCTGCGCTGCTGACCACGATGCCGTTGTTGGCGTTGATGGCCGCGGTCGCCGTCACGTTCACGCCGCCGGTCGCCGTGGCATTGATGCCTGTGCCGAACCGGGTGACGTCGCCGATCGCCGCGCCGGCATTGATGGTGAGGAAGCCGGCGCTGGTCGCCAGAATGCCCGTTCCGGTCCCCGCCGCGGTGCTGTTGATCGTGCCCGCGCCGCTGGTCGTAATGGTGCTGGTGTTGGTCGTGTCACCGGCGGCGGTCGAATGGATGCCGGTTTGCGCCGTGATCGCGCTCTGCGAATTGACGCTGTTCTGACCGCCGGTGGCGTCCAGACGGACGCCCGTCCCGGACGCGCTGATGGTTCCCCCCGTCGAGACGAACCCGGCGCCATAGAGGTTCTGCGCATTGACGCCGGTGGCGAAGCCGCTGATCGACGAACCGCCAATCAGTATGCTGGCGTTGATGGCGGAGATGGCGTTGATGCCCGCGATCGCGGTGCCATTGGCGACGAAGCTTTGGCTCTGGCCTGTGGAATCCAGCGAGATATAGCCGCTCGGGGCGCTTAGGTTCACGCCGTAGCTGCCGGTGAAGACAGAGCCGCTGGACTGGAAGGTCAGGCCCATGTTGGCGTTGGTGGCCATATACAGGGCGGCGCCGCCGTTGGCCGTGGTGGTCAGGGTGTTGGCGCCGGTGAGGCGCAGGCCCGTGCTGTTCAGCCCGGAGGTCAGGCCCCGAATATCAAGCGCGTTGGCGCCCGGAGCGCCGCTCGTATTGTTGATCTGGACGCCGTTGAGCGTCAGGTCGGTGGCCTGGGTGACGTCGGTGATGAGCAGGCCGCCGCCGGCGCCGGTCTGGTTGTTGACCGTCGGGTTCGAGCCCGTCGTGCGCGTGATCACTCCGCCGCCCGAAGGAGTCGCGACCGTCACTTGGGCCATGGCTGGCGACGCGGCCAGCCCGACCGCGATCAGAGCCGTCGATCCCAGAAGTCCCGCGCGGATTCTATGCGCCTTGCTGGGGGCGACCTTGGAACGAGCGACGGCGCGCGCGCCCTTGAGCGGACGCGTTTTTGAATTCGACATGTAGACCACCCGAGCGGCCGGCGAACAGCCGGCACTCCCCAAACAACAAGTCCGAACACCGTTGTTCGTCCCGCTAAGCGCCCGGTAATACTACAGAAACCATAAGTTTCCGAAGGTCCGGGCGTCTCAACATGGTGAGACGCAGCGGCCATTCCGCAACCTTCACAGGACCGTCCGCCGACGACCCCAACGATGTTTGCGCAACCATTGATTTCTTCGGTGGACCACGGCGGCCCGGCTCCTGAAGGGCGCGTCGGGTGACCCTTCGGACGCGGTGAAGCGCACACTGTTCGGCAAGAGCATTGGACAGCCGGGCCAGCGTCTGGCCACGGCTGAGACTGCCCCGTGGGACTGACGTCCGGACAAGTTCTCGCGGCGGTGGTGTTATCTATCGCCCCGGAACGCCGGTGGCGGCCGCGACAGGCTTGGGACTATCAGGAGACGAGACGGCGAGCCCTGCCCGGGCCGATGCCGGAGAAAGCCGGCGGGACCCCGGAAGTGTTCGTCGATCAGGCTGGCCAGCTCGCCGGCCTCGAAAAGGCCAAGCCGTTACCGGACCCGCCCAGGCGCCTGAGATGAAAAGGAAAAGATGGTACGTCCTCTCGGGCTCGAACCGAGGACCCTCTGATTAAAAGTCAGATGCTCTAACCAACTGAGCTAAGGACGCACATCGTTTCACCGGCCGCGGTTGCGAATCCGGAGGCGCGGCTTTTCCGACATCAGGCCGCGCGGGTCAAGGTCCGCTCGACAGGTTCTGCACGAACCGGTTACGCAAGGCGTATGACAACGCCCGCAAAGCCCCTCTCCGGCATCCGGATCCTTGAGTTCGACGGGCTTGGCCCCGTGACCTTCGCCGCCATGGTGCTGGCCGACATGGGGGCCGAGGTCCTGCGGCTGACACGCAGCGCGTCGGCCGGCGCCGCGGTGTTCAACGACGTGGGCGGCGAGGTGATGCACCGGGGCCGCGCGGCGGTCGGGGTCAATCTGAAGGACCCGGCGGACCATGCCCGTGTGCTCGATCTGGTCGCCGGGGCGGACGCGATCATCGAAGGCTTCCGGCCCGGCGTGATGGAGCGGCTGGGACTGGGGCCCGACGCTCTCGCGACGCGCAATCCCCGACTGGTGTTCGGGCGCGTCACCGGCTGGGGCCAGACCGGCCCGATGGCGGACAAGGTCGGCCATGACATCAACTACATCGCCCTGTCCGGCGCCCTGCATGCGCTGGGCGAGCCGGACCGCCCGCCCCGGGCGCCGCTGAACCTGGTCGGAGACTATGGCGGCGGGGCCATGTTCCTGGTCGCCGGCGTGCTGGCGGCGTTGCTGGAAGCGAAGACCACCGGCAAGGGGCGGGTCGTGGACGCCGCCATGACCGACGGCTCTGCCCTGCTGACCAGCCTGTTCCACGCCTTCCGCCCGCGCGGGCTGTGGAGCGATACGCGCGGCGCCAACCTGCTGGACGGCGGCGCGCCCTTCTATCGCTGCTTCACCTGCAGGGACGGCGGCTTCGTCGCCGTCGGCGCGCTGGAGCCCCAGTTCTACGCCGCCCTGATCGCCGGTCTGGGCCTGACGCCGGACGAGGCGCCGCAGTTCGACATGGCCGGCTGGCCCGCCCTGCATGCCCGCTTCGAGGCCCTGTTCGCCGCCCGCGATCGCGATGACTGGGCCGCCCATTTCGAAGGCACGGACGCCTGTGTCACGCCGGTGCTGACGATGGGCGAGGCGCCTCTGCATCCGCACAACGCCGCCCGCGCCACCTTCGTCGATCAGGGCGTGGTCCAGCCCGCACCTGCCCCGCGCTTCGACGGACAGGCTGAGCCGGAAGCGCAACCGCCCGCCCTGTCGCTGGACGACGCCGTCAGCCGCTGGGCCTGAAGTCAGGCGATCTCGACGCGCGCCGCGGTCAACCCCTCGGCCGCACAGGCGTCGGCCAGCGTCCGGGCCAACAGGGCCGGGTCGATGGGCTTGGTCAGGAAGGCCTGCACCCCCGCCGCCTCCCAGGCCTGCCGGTGCACCTCCAGCGCATTGGCGGTCAGGGCGATAATCGGCGTTCCGGCATTGGCGCCGCCGCCCAAGCGGATCCGGCGCGTCGCCTCCAGCCCGTCCATCACCGGCATCTGCATGTCCATCAGGATGGCGTCGAACCGCTCGACCGAGGCGGCTTCCAGCGCCAACGCCCCGTTCTCGACCAGGGTCAGGCGACAGCCGTGCGGCTCCAGCAGCAGGGCCAGGATGCGGCGGTTCACCTCGTGGTCGTCGGCGGCCAGAATCGACCGCCCCTTCAGCGCGCCCGCTTCGGTCGCCGTCGCCGCGGCCTCGACCGGTCGCGACGCCGACACCTGAACCGGCAGGGCCAGGGTGAAGACCGACCCCTGCCCCACCACGCTGCTGGCCGTCAGGGCGCCGCCCATGATCTCGGCCAGCTTGCGGCTGATCGACAGACCCAGACCGGTGCCGCCGTAGCGCCGGGTCGTGCCTGCGTCCGCCTGTTCGAAGCTGTTGAACACATGGCCCAGCCGGTCGGCCGGGATGCCGCAGCCCGTATCGGCCACCGCCACCATCAGCGCCGCGCCGTCCCAGTCCGCCGAAACGGTGATCTGCCCCTGCTCGGTGAACTTCACCGCGTTGGAGATCAGGTTGAACAGGATCTGCTGGAAGCGCAGCGGGTCGGTGCGCACGCAGTCGGGCACGGCGTCCGTCGCCTTGACCACCAGCGCCACGCCCGCCGCCGTCGCGCGCGGCTCCCAGAGCCGGGCCAGCGAAGCCAGACGGGCGCGGACGTCGACGTCGTCGGTCTCCAGCACCATCTTGCCCGCCTCGATCTTGGACACGTCCAGCACGTCGTTCAGCAGGCCCATCAGGACCTCGCCCGCATCGGTCAGCATCGACACATGCTCGCCCTGACGTTCGGTCAGCTCGGTCCGGCGCAGCAGGTTGGCGGCCGAGATCACCGCGTTCATCGGCGTGCGGATTTCGTGGCTGATCACGGCCAGGAAGTCGGACTTGGCGGCGCTGGCCTCCTCGGCCCGTTCGCGCGCCTCCTGCGCCTCATCCTTGGCGGCCTGAAGGATGCCCGTCGTGGTCGAGCTCTGACGTACCGCCACGACCAGATGGCTCATGTACAGCAGGCAGCCGAAGGCGATCAGCAGTTCCTCCCAACGCCCGGTGATGATGGCCGTGACGATCGGCAGGCTCAGGAAATAGACGCCGTGCGGGGCGACGGCGGAAATCAGGATGGGTCGGGCCTGATGCATATGCAGGCTGACATGCAGCAGGCCGCCCGCCACCTGCACCATCGCGAACACCCGCCCCACCTCTCCGCCTGCCATCCACAGCCAGGCGGCGATGGACGAATAGACCGCCACCCCCATCGCCGTCGTGACGCACGACAGGATCAGATAGCCCCGGTCCGGCATCCAGTCGGGCTTCTGTCGATAACGGCGGAACACGGCCCAGTCGAACGCCTGGCTGACCAGCACGGCCACGAACCAGACAATCGGCCAGACTCCCGGCGCGACAAACCACGCCGTCGTGCCGATTACGGCCGCCAACGCGAGACGGGTCTTCAGCTCGCGGTATCGAACTTGCGATACGAGCGCATAGGCCGTGACGGACATGGCCGGTTTCCCCCTGACCGTCACATTGCGCCGAAATGTGAAAGGATTGGTTGCCACGCATGGTAACTTTCACTTGCACGTCGTCAGGCCCGCACGAAGGGTGCGCAAGACGCCGAAACACTTTATGGAACGGGAGAAATGGCCGTGCGTTGAAAGGCCGATTCCGGGGAAAGACTTCGACAATGAAACGCCTTGCCGCCCTGCTGGCCCTGACGGGAGCCTTTGCCGTCGCCGCTTGCGATAATCCGCCGCCCGCCAACGAGGACAGCCTCGCCGACAGGGCCGCCGAGCAGCCGATGGAGCCTGTGGCCGAGGCGCCGCCGCCCGAAGTCGTGGCGCCGACCCCGCCGCCCGCCACCGATTCCAGCACCGTTCCGCCCGAGCAACGGACCTCCGAACAGTCGGTCCAGCCTGAAAGCGAGACCCTGTTCTACTAGGGTCGGCGCCCGCGCCCGCGATGGGCGAATGAGTTGACGGCGGGGCGCGCCGTTCAGATCGACGGGCCGCATGGCCTCTGACGAAGGTTCGAGTTTGACGCAGAGGCCTGCCCTCTTTTTCTTTGGTTTGGCGGGCATGGCCGTGGCGTCTTCCGCCGTCGCGGACCCACGCGCCCAGATTCGGGGCGAAATGGACGGCGCCCTGCGCGAGCAGTTGGTCCGGGCCGTGGGCGAGGTGGACGACCCGCCGTCCAATCGCTTCGAGGCCCGCCGCCGCGCCCGCGGCGCCATGGAGGCCGTCGAGGCCCTGTTGCGGTCCGAGGGCTATTACCAGCCGGTGCTCGAAGACATCGTCGAGGGCGAGGAGACCCCTGCCGCGATCGTCAGCGTCGTCACCGGCCCGCGATTCAGCATTGCCGAGCCCGCCGTCCGCTGGGTCGCTCCCGAGCCTCGGGCCGATACCGCGCAGACCGTCATCGAGGATGTCCGGTTGAAACCCGGCGATCCGGGTCGCGCTGTGGACGTCATCGCCGCCGAGGGCCGCGTCGTCTCCGGACTGGTGCGCAGCGGCTACGCCGACGCCCGCGCCGAGCCGCGCCGGGTCGTGGTCGATCACGCCGCCCTGACCGTCCAGCCGACCTACAACATCGCCTCGGGCCGACTGGTCAATCTGGACGGCATTCGTCTGGAGACCCGCGGCTCGACCAATCCCGACTGGGTCGCCGGCCTCGCGCCCTGGACCGAGGGCGACGTCTATGATCCCGAGGATGTGGCCGAGCTGGAACGCCGCCTGCTGGAAACCGGGGTCTATGACGGCGTCGGCGTGGCCTTGGCGCCGGCGGACCAGACCAATGCCGCGGGCAACCGTCCGATCGTCGTCACCCTGACGGATCGTCCGCGCCGCATTCTCGAGGCGGGCGCCACCTTCTCCACCGCCGACGGCTCCGGCGTCGATCTGCGCTGGACCTGGCACAACCGTTTCCAGCGCGCCGACACCCTGGTGTGGGAGGCGCGCGTGGCCGATGTCGACAGCCGTCTGGGCGTCGACCTCAGCCTGCCGCACTGGCGCAATCCGGGCCAGACGCTGAAGCTGTCGGCGGCGCTGGTGAACGAAGACACCGACGCCTACCAGCGCGCCGCCGCCACCCTGTCGGCAGACCTGCAACAGCGCATCGGCAAGACCTCTTGGCTCAGCTACGGCGTCGGCTTCGACGCGGGCCAGTACAATGAGAACCGCTTCGACCCGGTGACGCAGTTGCCGATCGCGTTCGACCGGGACCTCTACATCCTGACCGGCCGCGGCAGCTTCTACCTGGACAACTCCAATGACCCGCTCGATCCCACGACGGGCTGGCGTCTGACCGCCGGGGTCCAGCCCACCGTCGTGGGCGGCGAGGACACCATCCTGTTCCTGCGCGCGGAGACCCAGGCCACCGCCTATCTGCCGCTGCAGGCCGGGGCCAAGACGGTGCTCGCCGGACGGGTCCGGCTGGGCTCCATCATCGGCGGCGAGGAGCTGACGGTGCCGTCGGACCGCCTGTTCTATTCCGGCGGCGGCGGTTCGGTGCGCGGCTACGAATATCAGGGCGTCGGCCCGCGACTGCCCGACAACACCCCGCGCGGCGGCCTCAGCCTGTTCGAGACCTCCATCGAGATCCGCCGCGACGTCTGGCGCAGCTTCCAGGCCGTGGCCTTCGTCGATGCGGGCGCGATCGGCTTCCAGGAGACGCCGAATTTCAACAACCTGCGCTACGGCGCGGGGTTCGGCGTGCGCTACAAACTGCCCTTCGGCCCCATCCGCGCCGATATCGCCTTCCCGCTCGAGAAGCGTGACGGCGACGCCGACTTCCAGATCTACGTCAGCATCGGCCAGGCGTTTTGACCGAGACGCCGCCGCCCTCCGAAACGCCGGACACGCCCGCGACAAAGGCGAAGCGCAAGCGGACGCGCCTGCAGGCCCTGGCCTTCTTCGGCGGCCTGACCTTCGCCATCCTGGCCGCGCTCCTGATCGCGGTGCTGGTCGGCGGACGGCTGTATCTGGTCAGCGACGCCGGACGTGAGCTGGTCACCAGCTTCGTCACCGGCAAGAAGATCGGCCGCTATGGCCGCATCAATGTCGAGGGCGTCCACGGCGACCTCTTCAACGACTTCACCATCGACCGCGTCACGGTCACCGACGCCGAAGGGATCTGGCTCGAGGCCCGCGCCGTCCGGGTCGACTGGAGCTGGCTGCCCCTGATCACCCGCCGCTTCCACGCCACCAATATCGAGGCCGGCGTCATCCGCCTGATCCGCCGTCCCCTGGTCGAACCGTCGACCGAGCCGCCGGGACCGCAGGCGCTGGCCATCGACATCGACCGCTTCGCCGCCAACGTCGAACTGCTGGAAGGCTTCAGCAAGGAGTACGGCCGCTGGAACCTGTCGGGCGAGGCCAATGTGCCGCGCACGGGCGCCAAGTCCGCCATCGTCAACGCCAACAGCCTCAGCCGCCCGGGCGACCATCTGCGCATCAACGCCACCTTCGGCGGGGCCCTGTCGGAAACCCGGCTGAACCTGCGGGCGGTCGAGGCCCAGGGCGGGCCTCTGGCGGGAGCCATGGGCTATTCGCCGGACCGGCCCTTCCTGGCTACGGCCATCGTCAACGGCCAGATCGTGGACGCAGTGGTGCGGACCGGCGACTTCGTGCCGCTGACGATCAAGGGCCGCTACGGCAAGGACAACACCCGCATCAGCGGCTTCTTCGACTTCTCCGGCTCCGACCTCCTGGCGCCGTTCGCCGCGCGTATCGGCCGGACCGCGAAATTCGGCTTCGCCACGACCCCCGACACCGACGGCGACGGCCAGCAGGGCGTGGCATGGCGGCTGATCTCGGAAAACCTCACCTCGAACGCGGTCGGCCAGATCAGCGTCAAGGATCGCACCAGCCGCGACGGCATCCGGCTGGATGTCGCCACGCCGTCGCTGACCCGGCTGGTCGGCAGCCCCGTCGCCGGCCCGGCCGCCTACACCGGCCTGTTCAAGGGCGATGCGTCCAGCTGGTCCCTGGCCGGTGGCGTGGACCTGATCGGCGTCGAGGCCTCCAGCTACCGCGTTCGCCGCCTGCGCGGGCCGTTGAACGTCCAGGTGCGCGCCGGTCGGCTGGATCTGGACGGCGACATCCAGGCGGACGGCGGGTCGACCGCCGGAATCATCGGCGGACTGCTGGGCTCCGCGCCGCGCCTGACCTTCGAGGCCGCCCGTCAGGCCGACGGCGCCATCCTTCTGGAGAAGGTCGATCTGAAGGGTCAGGCCATCCGCCTGACCGGCTCGGGTGGCCGCAATCTGGTCGGCGGCCTCGGCTTCCGGGGCGATGCGCGGATCACCGATGCCTCCAGAATCCATTCCGGCGCGCGGGGCGCCTTCGGCGGCCCTGTCGCCGCCTCGACCGCGCGCAGCGGCGCACCGTGGCGGCTGACGTTCGACGGACGCGGACGCAACCTGTCCACGGGCCAGAGCGAGCTGGATCGCCTGCTGGGCGCCGCGCCGCGGCTGCAACTGACCGGCGCCCTGAACGCGGGCCGCATCGAGGTCGAGCGCGCCGCCCTGACCGGCGCCCAGGGCTCGGCCGGCGCGCGGGGCCTGATCGAGGGGAATGGCCGTCTGCGGCTGGCCCTGAACTGGAATGCGCGTGGCCCCTTCGGCGTCGGCCCGGTCGAGATCGACGGCGCCATGACCGGGGACGGCGCCCTGACCGGCACCCTCGCCGCCCCGCGCGCCGATCTCCGCGCCGCCTTCGCCAACGTCAATGCGGGCGCGTTGAAGCTGACCGACGCCAATCTGATCCTCAGCTTCCGAAAGGGGCCGGACGCCTCTGACGGGCGTATCGCCGTCACCGCCGGATCGAACTACGGCCCGGCCAGGGCCAGCGGAAACTTCTATCTGGGCGGGCCGCGCATCCGGCTGACAAACGTCGATCTCGATGCCGGCGGCGTGACGGCGCGCGGCGACATCGCCCTGTCCAACCGCATTCCCTCCAGCGCCGACCTGACCTTCAGCGCCCGCCCCGGCGCCTTCCTCGCCTCCGGCGAGGCCTCCGGTCGGGTCCGCCTGACCGAAGGCGGCGGCGCCGAAACGGCCATTCTTGACGTCACCGGCCGTAACGTCCGCTTCGCCGGCTCGCCCTATGTCATCCGCACCCTTGACCTCGACGGGCGCGGCACGCTGGAGCGCCTGCCCTTCACCCTGAAGGCCGATGTCGGCGGCCCGACCCCGCTGTCGTTCGACGGCTCCGGCGTCTATTCGCGCGACGGCCGGGCCCAGTCGGTCACCCTGCAGGGCGCGGGCTCGGTCCGCGAGATCGACTTCACCACCCGCAGCCCCGCCGTGGTCGCCCTGTCCGGCGACGGTCGTGTCGCGCGCGTGGACCTGTCGGTCGGCGGCGGCGTCCTGACCGGCGAACTGCGTCAGGATTCCCGCGCCGCCGTCATCGAGGCCAATCTGACGAGCGTCGAGCTGGGCTCCATCGCGCCGGACGTCCGCGGGCGGGTCACCGGTCGCCTGTCCCTGCGCGGCTCGGGCGATGACCTGTCCGGTTCGGCCAATGTCAGTCTCGAAAACCTGCGCAGCATCGACGCCCCGCGCGGCCTCGCCGTCGACGGCACGCTGAGCGCCGTCCTCGTCAACAACACGCTGCGCCTCCAGGCCCGCGCGACCGACGAGAACGCGGTGCAGGCCAACGCCGACGTCACCCTGCCGGTCGAGGCCTCGGCCGCGCCGTTGCGGCTCGCCATCGCCCGCACCCGGCCCATGGAGGGCACGGTGAACATCCAGGGCCAGATTCAGCCGATCTGGGACCTGTTCCTCGGTGGGGAGCGGTCGCTGTCGGGCCAGATGAACGCCAACGCCACCCTCGGCGGCACCCTGAACGAGCCCCGCATCAACGGCCGGCTGGACCTGCAGCAAGGCGCCTTCCGCGACAACGCGACGGGCCTGCGCCTCGCAGGCGTGACGCTGAACAGCCGGTTCGATGACACGACCGCCCTGATCGAGACCTTCAGCGCCAACGACGGCGCGGGCGGTCAGGTCAGCGGCTCTGGCCGCATCGGCCTGCGTCAGGGCTCGGGCTCCAGCTTCCAGCTGCTGCTGCGCCGCTTCCGCATCATCGACAACGACATCGCCGAGGCCCGCGCTTCCGGCCCGCTGACGGTGATCCGCGGCGAGGACGGCAACATCCGTCTGGGCGGCCAGATCGACATCGACGAGGCCCGGATCGAGGCCAATCCGCCGGGGTCCAACGGCATCGTCCGCATGGATGTGGTCGAGATCAACCGCCCCGGCGGCGACGTGCCCGAGGCCGAACAGAACCGCTCGGCCGGTCCGCAGATCGGCATGGACATCGCCATCCGGTCCACTGGCGGCAATGTGAATGTCGTCGGGCGCGGCCTGAACGTCGAGATGGGCGTCAACGCGCGCGTCAGCGGCACCATCAGCCGCCCCGTCCTGACCGGCACGGCGCGCGTGGTGCGGGGCGACTACGACTTCGCGGGCAAGCGCTTCATCTTTGACGACACGGGATCGGTCACCCTGTCGACCAACCCCGACCAGATCCGTCTGAACCTGTCGGCGACGCGTGAGGACCCGGCCCTGACCGCGACCATCCGCGTCACCGGCACGGCGGCGCGGCCCGAGATCGCCCTGACCTCCACCCCGGCCCTGCCGCAGGACGAAATCTTGTCACAGGTGCTGTTCGGGCGCTCGGCCTCCCAGCTGTCGGCCTTCGAGGCGGCCCAGCTGGCGGCGGGCGTGGCCGCGCTGGCGGGTGGCGGCGGGTTCGATGTGATCGGCAATCTGCGCCAGCTGGCCGGACTGGACCGCCTGTCCTTCGGCGGCGAGGCGTCCAGCATCACGGTGGCGGGCGGGCGTTACATCACCGATGACGTCTATCTGGAGATCATCGGCGGCGGCGAGGACGGGGCCGAGGTGAACGTCGAGTGGCAGGTGCGCCGCAATCTGACGGTCAGCTCGAAATTCGGCGGCCAGGGCGACGCCAGCCTGTCCATTCGCTGGCGCCGTCAAAGCCGGCAGCCGGGCGACGGATCCGGAGACCGCCGCCCGAACCGGTAGACTCTAGTCCTTGTATTCGTTGGCGGCGGCGAAGCGGATCTTGCCCAGCGCGCTGGCGCCGCGAATGCCCGCGATGTGCGTCACTGCGGCGAACAGCATCAGGATCACGATGGTCAGGCTCAGCCACATCGGCTGGCCGGCGCCGAAAGCCGGCATGACCAGCGCCAGCAACCCCGTGCCCAGCCCCCAGATCACCAGGACCAGGAAGAGGATCGGCAGCACCATGTTCGGCTTTTTCCACTGCACGAAGGCCAGGATCAGCTGCAACACGATGAAGCCGCCGGTCATGTAGAGGCCGATCTGCGACTGTTGCGCCAGGGCGGCGGGATCGACGGGCTGTCCGGTCAGGCTCTCGACCGCGCGAGCGGCCGCCGCCTGGGCGTCAGGCGTCGTGGCGTACCACCCGCCGATCACCTGGTTGATCGCGCCGACGACAATGCCGACGGCGCTGACCCTGGCCGCAGCCAGGGCGGCTTCCTCGGTCGTCAGTGGGGCGGTGGGGTTCATCGCCTTGATGATATCGGTCATCCATTTCCTCCATTGGATCCAGACACCGACCCTAACCTGATCCCGTGACGAGTCGTAACCCGACCTCGCTTCACCTTTGCCGCGCGGACCGTTAGGGTCCCGCCGATGCGGATTCTGCCTTCTGAACAGTCCGTGCTCGATCACGTCGCGGCGCGCGAAGCCGTCATCATCGGCCGTGCGGTGGAGTGGGCGAACGTCAACTCCGGCAGCCGCAACGCCGTGGGGCTGAACGCCGTCCTGGCCCTGCTTGAGGCCGAGGCGCGCAGACTGCCCGCGATCGTCGAGCGCATCCCCACCCGGGGCTCCACCACCGTCGCCGACGACGGCGTGGTGCGGCAGGAGGCGCATTCCGACGCCCTGAAGATCACCTGCCGTCCCGACGCCCCGCTGCAGGTCGTGCTGACAGGCCACTATGACACCGTCTTCCCGGCCGAAAGCGGCTTCCAGAGCGTCGTGAGTCGCGCCGACGGCGCCCTGAACGGGCCCGGCATCGCCGACATGAAGGGCGGCATCTCGGTCCTGATGGCCGCGCTGGAAGCGTTCGAGACCCATCCCGACCGCGACCGCGTCGGCTGGACCGTCCTGCTGTCCCCCGACGAAGAGATCGGCTCCCCCGCCTCCGCCCCCCTGCTGGCCGCGCTCGGCGCGCGCGGTCATGTCGGCATGACCTATGAGCCCGCGCTGGCCGACGGCACCCTGGCGGGCGCACGCAAGGGCAGCGGCAACTACCATCTGATCGTCACCGGCAAGGCCGCGCACGCGGGCCGCGCCTTCCACGAGGGCGCCAACGCCGTCGCCGGCGCCGCCATGATCGCCGCCCGCCTGCACGCCCTGAACGGCCAGCGCGAGGGCGTCACGGTCAATGTCGCGAAGATCAGCGGCGGCGGGGCCCTGAACGTGGTCGCCGACAACGCCGTGGTCCGCTTCAACGTCCGCGTCCCCGACGCCCAAGCCTCCGCCTGGATTTCGGAGACGGTCCAGCAGATCGCCGCCGAGCCCCCCTTCCCCGGCCTGACACTGGACCTGCACGGCGGCATGACCCGCGCGCCCAAGCCGATGGACGCCAGCCAGACCGCCCTGTTCGAGGCCGTCCGCGACACGGGCGCTTTGCTGGGCCAGACTATCGCGTGGAAGCCGTCCGGCGGGGTCTGCGAAGGCAACAATCTGCACGCCGCCGGCCTGCCCAATATCGACACCCTCGGCGTCCTCGGCGGCGACATCCATTCGGATCAGGAGTTCGCCTGGCCCGCCAGCTTCGTCGAACGCGCCCAGCTCAGCGCCCTGATCCTGTGCAAGATCGCGTCGGGCGAGATCGACGCCCTCAAACTGAAGTCCCTGCGTCTGGAGACGATGTAACCCCCATGCTCGTCGTCCGCCCCGCCGCCCCCGCCGACCTCGACTTCCTGCTGGAGCTCGCCATCCTCAGCGGCCCCGGCTTCACCAGCCTGCCGGAGGATCCGGACCAGCTGTCCGAACGTCTCGACCTCAGCCGCGACAGCTTCGCGGGTGCCCTGACGCCCCAGGAGCGCTGGTACACCCTGATGCTCGAGGAGAGCGAAACCGGCGACGTCGACGGCATCGGCTCGGTCAAGGCGGCGGTCGGCCTCAAGCGCCCCTTCTTCAGCTTCCGGGTCGTCAACAACGCCCAGTCGTCGCCCTCGCTCGGCATCAAGCTGGAACAGAAGACCCTGGTGCTGGTCAACGAATGCACCGGCTGGACCGAGGTCGGCTCTCTCTTCCTCAAGGCCGACCGGCGCAAGGGCGGCGCGGGCCGTCTGCTCAGCCAGTCGCGCTACATGCTGATCGGCGCCGAGCCCGAGCTGTTCAACGACAATGTGCTGGCCGAACTGCGCGGGGTCTTCACCCCGGACGGCGCCTGCCCCTTCTGGGACCATGTGGCCCACAAATTCTTCCCGATGGAGTTCGACGAAGCCGACCGCATGACCGGCTCGACGGACAAGCAGTTCATCCTCGACCTGGCGCCGCGCCACCCGATCTACATCGACCTGCTGCCCGAGCCCGCCCGCGCCGTCATCGGCAAGGTCCATCCGCAGGGCGTCCCTGCCATGGCCCTGCTGGAGAGCGAGGGCTTCCGTCCCAACGGCCTGATCGACATCTTCGACGCCGGCCCCACCGTCGCCTGCCAGCGCGACAACATCCGCACCGTCCGCGACGCCCGCCCCCTGACCGTCGCCGTCGCGGATGAGGTCGAGGCCGAACTGCCCGCCCTGATCTCGACCGACAGCGTCGGCGGCTTCCGCGCCGTCCGCCAGCGCGCCCATATCGAGGGCGACACCGCCACCCTCAACCGCGAGACCGCCGATGCGCTGAAGGTGCGCGCCGGGGATACGGTTCGCGTGAAAACCTGAGCGCCCGCATGACGAACTTCACCTCCATCGACCCCGCCACCGGCGACACCGTCTGGGACGGCCCCGCCGCCTCTCCCGCCGAGGTGCAGGCCGCCGCCGATCGCGCCCGCGCCACCTTCCCCGACTGGGCCGACCGCCCGCGTCAGGACCGCATCGACGCGGTGAAGCGCTACCAGGCCGTGCTGAAAGAGCGCGCCCCGCAGATCGCCGAGGCCATCAGCCGCGAAACCGGCAAGGCCCTGTGGGAAACCACCACCGAGCTTCAGGCCATGCAGGGCAAGGTCGACATCTCGATCCGCGCCTATGACGAGCGCACGGGCGAGCGCACCGCCGCCACCGCCTTCGGCTCGGCGACCCTGCGCCACCGCCCACACGGCGTCGCCGCCGTGCTCGGGCCGTTCAACTTCCCCGGACACCTGCCCAACGGTCACATCGTCCCGGCCCTGCTGGCGGGCGACACCGTCGTCTTCAAGCCGTCCGAGGAAACACCCCTGACCGGCCAGCTGATGGCCGAGGCCTTCGCCGCCGCCGACCTGCCGACCGGCGTGGTCAACGTCGTGCAAGGCGGACGCGAGACCGGCGCGGCCCTGTTGGACAGCGGCATCGACGCCCTGATGTTCACCGGCTCCGGCGCGGCCGGCGCCCATTTCCGGCGCAAGTTCGCGGACGACCCGCATGTCATTCTCGCGCTCGAACTGGGCGGCAACAATCCGCTGGTCGTCTGGGACGCCGCCGACGCCGAGGCCGTCGCGGGGATCGTGGTCCAGTCCGCCTTCATCACCACCGGCCAGCGCTGCTCCTGCGCCCGCCGTCTGATCGTGCCGGAAGGGCCGCAGGGCGACGCCATCCTTGAGGCCGTCGCCGCTCTCAGCGACCGCTTGCTCTTCGCCCCGTGGAACAGCCCGACCGAGCCCTACGCCGGCCCGCTGATCTCCGAGAAGGCCGCCGCCGCCGCCCTTGCCGCCCTGCAAGAGCGCATCGATGCGGGCGCTCGGGTCATCCGCGCCTCGGGTCCCGTCGGCAACCTGCCCGGCGCCTTCGTCAAGCCGGCCATCATCGACGTCACCGGCGTGTCCGTGCCCGATGAGGAGATGTTCGCCCCCTTCCTGTCGGTCACCCGCGTGTCGTCGTTCGAGGCCGCCATCGAGGCGGCCAACGCCACCCGCTACGGCCTGTCCGCCGGTCTGGTCAGCGACGATCCCGCGAACTGGGACCGCTTCATCCGCCGCATCCGAGCGGGCGTGGTCAACTTCAACCGCCCCACCACCGGCGCCGCCGGCGACATGCCCTTCGGCGGCCTCGGCGCCAGCGGCAACCACCGCCCCTCCGCCTACTACGCCGCCGACTACTGCGCCTATCCGGTCGCCAGCTTCGAGGCCGAGGCGGTGAAGAATATCGAGGGCGAGATCAAGGGGTTAAGCTGATGGAGTTTGATCGCTTCTCGAAGCCGGAACGGATCAAGCCGGGTGGGCGTGAGCGCGCCCATCGTCTGCGCAGCGAACCGACTTGGACTGAAGCCAAACTCTGGGAACGATTGCGGCTTTTGCCCATCCGGGTTCGTCGCCAAGCCCCAGTCGGTCCTTATGTCGTTGATTTTGCCTGCTTACGCGCCAAGCTGATCATCGAAGTGGATGGCGGTATTCACAGCCAGACGGATGTCGCCCTACGTGATCTCAAGCGTGACGAATGGCTGATTGGCCAAGGCTATCGTGTCCTGAGAATCGACAGCCGCCGCATTCCGGACGATCTGGACGCCGTCGTCGCCGAGATTACTCGCGCAATCAGCCAAACTTCTCCCCTTCCCCTCGAGGGGGAAGGGGTTGGGGGATGGGGTGAGGGCTCGCCGTCTGCCGGGCTGGCGCATGAGGCGGGATCGATCCTCTCGCGCCCGATTGGCCCCCAGCCTGCCTCCACCCCTCCCAACCCTCCCCCTCGAGGGGAGGGCTTTTGATGACCACCCTCGAAGCCAACGCCGACGGCCTCATCGGCCCGACCCACTCCTATGCCGGCCTCAGCCCCGGCAACCTGGCCTCCAGCCGCAATGAGGGCCAGCCGTCCAACCCGCGCGCCGCCGTCCTGCAGGGCCTCGACAAGATGAAGCGGCTGGCCGACCTCGGCCTGGCCCAGTTCGTCCTGCCGCCGCATGAGCGGCCGAACATCCCCTTCCTGCGCAGCCTCGGCTTCTCCGGCACCGACGCCCAGGTCATCGAACGCGCCTGGAAGGACGCCCCCACCTTCGCCGCCGCCGCCTGTTCGGCCTCGCCCATGTGGGCCGCCAACGCCGCCACGGTGACGCCCTCCGCCGACAGCGCCGACGGCCGCGTCCACTTCACCCCCGCCAACCTCGTCACCAACCTGCACCGCTCTCTCGAGCACCGGCAGACGAAGCGGGCGCTGGACGCCCTCTTCCCCGACCCGACGCGTTTCGCCGTCCACGACGCCCTCCCCTCCGTCGCCCACCTCGCCGACGAGGGCGCCGCCAACCACGTTCGGCTCTGCGCCGATCACGGCGCGCCCGGTGTCAACCTGCTGGTCTGGGGCCGCGAGGCCTGGGAGCCGTGGTCCGGCCCCTTCCCCGCCCGCCAGACGCGCGAGGCGTCGGAAGCCCTCGCCCGCCGCCACGGCGCGTCAGGCGCGGTCCTCGCCCGGCAGTCGAAGGCCGCCATCGCCGGCGGCACCTTCCACAACGACGTCGTCTGCGTCGGCGCGCTGGACACCCTGTTCCATCACGAGCTGGCCTTCGAGGACACCGCCGGGACCCAGGCCGCCATTCGCGCTGCGGCCCAGGGGTTTGAGCCGATCTTCGTTCAGGTCTCCGATGCCGACCTGCCCCTCGCCGACGCCATCTCCAGCTATCTGTTCAACTCCATGCTGGTCCGCATCCCGGGTGAGGACCGCCTGACCCTGATCTGCCCGACCGAGACCCGCGACAACGCCCGTAGCCATGCGGTCGCCGAAGCGCTGGCGTCCTCCAACGGCCCCATCGGCAAGGTCGAGTACGTCGATGTGCGCCAGTCGATGCGCAACGGCGGCGGCCCCGCCTGCCTGCGCCTGCGCGTCGTCCTCAACGAGGCCGAACTGGCCGCCACCAACGACGGCATGCGCCTGACCGACGAACTGCACGGCGCGCTCAGCGTCTGGGGCGCGACCTGGTATCGCGATACGCTCGCCCCCGCCGACCTCGCCGACCCCGCCCTGCTGGACGAAAGCCGCGGCGCGCTGGACGAGCTGACCGCCATCCTCGGCCTCGGCTCCGGCTTCTATCCGTTCCAGAGGGACTGACCGCATGACCGTCACACCATCGACCGAAACGATGTCCCCCGCCCGCCGCCTGCGCAACATCATCGGCGGCTCGGCGGGCAATCTGGTCGAGTGGTTCGACTGGTACGCCTATGCGGCCTTCACCCTCTATTTCGCCCCCGTCTTCTTCCCCAAGGGCGAGCCCACGGCCCAGCTGCTGGCCAGCGCCGCCATCTTCGCCGTCGGCTTCCTGATGCGCCCGGTCGGGGCCTGGATCATGGGCGTCTACGCCGACCGCAAGGGCCGCAAGGCGGGCCTGACCCTGTCGGTCAGCCTGATGTGCGGCGGCAGTCTGATCATCGCCTGCACGCCCGGCTACGGGACGATCGGCATCGCCGCCCCCGCCCTGCTGCTGCTCGCCCGCCTGATGCAGGGCCTCAGCGTCGGCGGCGAGTACGGCTCATCGGCCACCTATCTGTCCGAGATGGCGGCCAAGAACCACCGCGGCTTCTGGTCCAGCTTCCAGTATGTGACCCTGATCTCGGGCCA
>JBKBSD010000015.1:0-24937 GCA_046291915.1 Brevundimonas sp. | reverse complement strand
CCGGATCACCGCCGGGACCCTTGCGGGCCCCGACGCGGGGCGGACTTCGACCGTTCTGAGACGCCAGCGGTCCGCTTCCAACAGCGCGCGGCGAGCAAGCGGGCAGGATCCATCCCTGCCCTCGAGGACCCCCGCACTCTCCTTCGCGCAGGCTTCATCGCTCGGCCACAGCCCGCCGTCGTCGAGAAGCGTGGATCCGACGCCCTCCCCATCGACGGGATGCGTGGAGTGTGCGGGCCGGGCGTCCTCAGGCGGGAAGATGAGGCGGGGGGATTTTATTGGCGTTGGGATTCAGAGAGTTAGCTGGTCGGGATATGCGGGTTCGGGGGGAACGACTGCGTATCTTTGGAGGACGGACACCGTTTGGGCTGTGGAGAAAGGCCCGCTTGTCATCCCGGCTATCCGCTTAGCTCCGGCCGGGATGACAAGGGCTGCGGCTTACGCCGAATGCCCTCGATCAACCCCCATCCTTCGCCTTGCCGATCGCCTCGCTCCCTGAGGCTCAAGCCCTCTCCCATCGGGAGAGGGAGCGCGCCTGTGTCCCGGCGTCACCCGCCGCGGCGGATCAGTTCGTCGGCGAGGTCGGCGGTGAGGTAGCCGTCGGCGAGGCGGTTGTTGGCGATCTGCCAGCGGCGCAGGGCGGCGCGGGTGTTGGCGCCGATGACCCCGTCGACGCCCTGGGTGTCGAAACCGAGACGGGTCAGGGCGGTCTGGGCGCCGATGCGCTGTTCCCGCGACAGGGAGGCGTCGTCCGGCCAGGCCTTGACCAGTCCCGGCTTGCCCTGAATGCCGTCGGCTGTCAGGCCGATCGCCAGGGCATAGCTGACCGAGTTGTTGTAGCGGCGGATGACATAGTGGTTCGGGAGGGCGAGGAAGGCCGGGCCGCGCGCGCCCTGCGGCAGCAGGATGGTCGCCTCCTCGGCGGCTTCGGCGCCGTTCGGCTGGCCGCCGGCGGACAGGGTGACGCCCCGAGCCGCCCAGTAGCGCCAGTCGTGTTTCGGACCCTCGGCTTCGGCATAGTCAAAGTTCGAGGGCAGGGTGACTTCGTAGCCCCAGGTCTGGCCGCGCTTCCAGCCCGCCTGGGCCAGCAGGTTGGCGGCGGAGGCCAGGGCGTCGGCGTCATCGCCCCAGATGTCGACCACGCCGTCGTTATCCTGATCGACGCCGAGATTCAGGTAGTTGTCGGGCATGAACTGGGTCTGGCCCATGGCCCCGGCCCAGCTGCCCTTCAGCCCCGCGCGGGCGCGCTTGCCGTCCACGACGATGTCGAGGGCATGTTTCAGCTGTGTCTCGGCCCAGTCCCGACGGCGGCCGTCGAAGGCGAGCGTCGCCAACGAGCGGATGACGTCCTGGGTGCCCTGGACCTGGCCGAAGGAGGATTCTTGGGCCCAGATGCCGACGAGGATTTCGGACGGCACGCCATAGCGCTGGACCACCTCCCACGGCACGCGATCGGTGCGCTGGCGGGCCTGGGCAATGCGGGTGGCGGTGACGGCGTTCTGGACATAGGCGCCGGCGGGGCGGCTGAACTCGGGCTGGTTGCGGTCCAGCCGGATGACGGAGGGGTCGGGCGTCAGGCCCGCCATCTCACGCTCGTACTGGGCCCGGCGGACGCCGCCGTGGCGGGTCAGGAAACCCTGTTTCCAGCCCTCGAACCCGGCCTGGTCGACGACCGGCGAACTGGGCGATGGCGTTGCGGGCGTCGGGGCCGGCGCGGGCTGCGACGGGGCCGGGGCGGGCATGGCCGGCAGTGGCGGCTCCGGCAGCATGGGCGCGCAGGCGGCGACGGTTCCGAGCAGGAGAAGGCGGAGGCTGATACGCATGATGGTGAGTCTAGTGTCCCCGTGGCCGACGCCCTCATAACAAGTACGCGAGACGTCCGTTCGCCATAAAGCGCCTGGATGGAGAAAGCGTTGCCGTTCGGTTCGCCCGCCGGCGTGATTAACCCTCTTTGTTGTTGGAACGGTGAGAGCGGCGGGCATAGGGACGAGGGTCCTCTGATACGGCCTGGTGGCGGAGGGGCTACGCGACGGGGGTGCAACCCCGTAGACCCTCCGTTCAACTCGGAGGCCAGGCCTCCAGAGATCGCGGAGCGATCTCTGGATCTTTAGTGGCGCTAGCGCTCGCCGCGCGGCGGCGAGCGGCTTGAGCGCGAGGCGAGGCGCGCGAAACCTCCTCACTCTGCCCACCTTGAATAGGCATCGCCTTGACGTCTCCTCCCCGTTGCGGAGCAATGGGGAGGGGGACCGCGAAGCGGCGGAGGGGGGCTTGAGGTCCGAAGGTTCTGTTTCGCGAGCGCGGGTCCAGCGTCGCGCCCTGACGCCACCGGAGGCCCGGCTGTGGGTCTGCTTGCGTCGTCGGGCTCTGGCAGGTCTGAAATTTCGTCGCCAGCACCCGATAGGTCCCTATGTGTTGGACTTCTACTGCGCCGAAGCGAAGCTCGCGGTCGAGGTCGACGGCGCGAGCCATTCATATCCTGACCGCATGGAACATGACCGTCGCAGGAGCGTGTGGCTGGAGAAGCAAGGTCTGGCCGTGTTCAGGATCGCCGCGGAAGAGGTGCGGATCAATCTGGATGGCGTTCTGGTCTCGATACGTTCGGCCGCACAGCAGCGCCTGGGGTAAAGGGCCCCTCCACCGCTTCGCGGTCCCCCTCCCCATCGCTGCGCGACGGGGAGGAGACGCGGGCGCCCGCTTCGCGGTGCCCCTCCTCATCACTGCGCGACGGGGAGGAGACGCCGCCGGCCATATCCCCGTTGACCTCTCACCGAGTCGTCTCTATACGCACCGCTCCGCCGCAGGTCCGCCCGCGGCTTTTCTATTTTGATTTGCCCCAGGACGAAGACCATGAAGGTCCGCAGCTCGCTCAAGTCACTCAAGACCCGCCACCGCGACTGCAAGGTCGTGCGCCGCAAGGGTGTTGTCTATGTGATCAACAAGACCGACCCGCGCTTCAAAGCCAAGCAGGGCTGAGAACGCTTTTTGCGCTAACGCGAGCGACGCGGTCGCTCGCGGCTTGAGCGCGAAGCCGGTTTTCGAAAGGGCTGCGGATTTTGTCCGCAGCCTTTTTCGCGTCCGGCGTTGAGTCGCCGGCTTCGGCGTGGTTAGCGTCAAAACGCAAGATCGCTCCCGCCGCCTTCGGGCGAGGCCGGGGCCAGTTTCCTTTCCACGGAGTTTTCCCATGGCCGATGACGCCACCTTCGACTCGTCGCCCGACGTCCTGACCGCCACGGCCCAGGGCCGGCTGCGCTCCATCATCGAGCGGCTGGAGCGTCTGGAAGAGGACAAACAGGCCGTCATGGGGGACATGAAGGAGGTCTTCGCCGAGGCCAAGGGCGAGGGCTATGACGTCAAGATCCTGCGCAAGGTCATCCGCATCCGCAAGCAGGACAAGGCCAAGCGTCAGGAAGAGGATGCGATCCTGGACCTGTATCTGTCGGCGCTGGGGGAAATCTGAGTTCGAGGCAGCAGGCAGCAGGCAGCAGTGAGCAGGCAGCAGGGGCGTTGAGCCTCTTGTCCGACCGGCGATCCTGCGGCCTACTGCCTGCTCACTGTTGCCTGTGAGCGAGGCGATGAAGCGCAAGCCGCCTCCGTCCCCCTTCGAAGCCCAACGCAAGGCCGCCCAGCGGGCGGCCCTCAACGCCTTGAAGCGCGCCCGCCGCTCGGCAGAGAAGGCGGGCGTTTCGCTGTCCGAATGGGAGGGCGAGTTCCTCGACTCGGTCTCGGAGCGGGTGAAGACCCACGGCCGCGCCTTCGGCGACCCCGAACTGGGCGCGCCCGGCCAGGCCCTGTCATCCATGCAGGGCCGCAAGCTGAAGGAGATCACCGCCAAGGCGAACGGCGAGGAGCCGAAGCGGCGGTGGGGGAGGAAAGGGATCAGGGACTAGGGATCAGGGATTAGTGGGCGGCGCCCGCTTCATCGACCTGATCCCTGATCCCTGATCCCTAGTCCCTAATCCCTAGAAGAGGATTTTGCGCAGCGTCAGGCTGACCACGCGGCCTTGGGGGTCGAGGTAGTCGGACTGGTAGTTCAGCGGCAGGTCGCCGGACGAGGTGGAGGCCTCGGGGCGGCTGTCGAACAGGTTCTGGACGCCGAACTGGATGCGCGTGCCCTTCAGGATCGGATATTTCGCGATCAGGTCGGTGCGCTGGTTCAGGTCCATGAACAGGTTCAGGTTTACCGTCGTGCGATCCGCGAAGGTGATGTCCGGGCCCGTGCCGCCGTTGACCGTGGTGCCCTCGCGCCAGGTGGCGAACATGAAGCCGCCGAAGCCGTTGCGGAACACGCCGGTGACCAGCTGCAGCTCGTTGCGCGGGCTGCCGCCGGTGGCCGAGGTCGCGCCGCCGTCCAGCAGGTCGATGATCGGCAGGCCGTCGGCGATGGTGATCTCCTCCTGCAGACGGGCCGTGTGATAGAGCGAGATGTTGAAGCGACCCTGACCGGGCTGCATCGCCGGCCCGCCACGACCGCCGCCGCCCATGCGGATCGGGCCGCCGCCGCCGCCGGGACCACCGCCCTCGACGCGGACCTGCATGCCGCCGCCGCCGCGGGGCGGACGCGCGCCGCCGGGCATGCCGGGCAGGGGAGACTGGTTCGCCGCCACGGGGTTCGGCTTGCCGAAGGCGCGCGAATAATTCACGCCGGTGCGGATGTCCTGACGCTCGTAGCTTTCGAAATTCAGCGGCCGGGAGTCGATGGCCAGAAGGGCTCCGACGGTCTGGCCCGGTTCGATAACCGTCGAGCGGGTGAAGCGGCCCGGCAGGGCGGCCTCGAGGTCCGGGGTGATGGCCGGGAAGGAGGCCAGGTAGTCGTCGGTGCGGCTGTAGGTCCAGGTGGACTGGATCGACAGGTCCTGACCGGTGATCGGACGCCAGGTGCCGCCCACCCGCCAGACGTGGCGATTGTCGGAGTTGAGGTCCGGATTGCCGCCGGTCGTCTGGCTGACCAGAACGGTTTGGCCGGTGGCGAAGTCGAAGACAGGCACATTGGCGGTGACGATGACCGGATCGTTCAACTGGCCGATGCTGGGCGCGCCCTGCTCGTCCGCATAGCTGGCGAGGAAGGACAGCTTCTCGATCGGCGACCAGTTCACACCCAGGTTGAAGCTGGGCAGGCCGCCGAAGTCGGACAGTTGCTCGTAACCGACGGTGGCGTTGAGCGACAGGTCGCCCAGCGCGGGCAGAACGCCGTTGCGGCGGCTGGCGATCGGCAGGCTGAAGGTGCCCTGGACATTGCCCCGGTCGCGCGATTCCGAACGGTCGGTGGTCAGGCTGTTGCGGGTGCTGGTCGAGTCCAGAACGCGGGTGTCGGCGCCGAATTTGAAGGTCGAGGAGATGGCGCCGGCGGGCAGGTCGTAGAGGTCGCCGTTCAGCACGACCTCCGCGCTCAGCAGCTGGGACACCGAGTTGGCCGTGTCGTTGGGGGTGCGTGTGAAGTCGGCCGGGTTCAGGGCGGCGAACGGATTGGCGGTGGCGTCGCCGGCGTCCAGACGGGTCTGGAACGGCGTCAGGCCGTAGCCGCGGCCGGTGGTGGTGTCGGTCTCGGTGCGCTCGTAGCTGCCGGTCGCGGTCCAGCGCCAGTCGTCGCCGAGGAAGCCGTCCGCCACGGCGGCCAGCTTGCCGTTCAGCGACTCGGTCTTGCGCCCCAGGGAGGTGGCGTCGTCGATGTAGCGGTGAACCAGCACATTGTCGTCGAACGGCGAATAGGGGTTTGCTTCCGGCAGGTTCAGGCTGACGCCGGGCAGGCCGTTGAAGCTGCGGCTCTGGTTGTTCTCCAGGCTGCCGCTGACCGTCAGCTGGGTGGTGCTGTTGAGGTCGCGCTTCATGGTGCCGCGCACCGTGGTGCGGTCGCTTTCCGACAGCAGGGTGCGGTAGGCGCCCAGGTCGCCGGTGCGGATGCCGCCGGGGGCGGCGGCGACGAAGTCGGCCAGGGTCGGGTTGGTGATCCCGCCGGGGACCGGTGTGACCGCCGTGCCCAGGGCCGGATCGATCACGGCGCAGCTGTTGGGCGTCGTGGCGCAGGCGGCCGTATAGCCGGGGATGGTGACGTTGCCGATCAGGTCATAGGGGGTCGAGCCCGCGTCGCGGCGGATGTCGCGCTCGGATTCGAACAGCGGGCTGGAGTGCTCGTATTCGGCGTCCATCGACCAGCGGTTCGAGCCGCTGATACGCAGGACGTTGCCCTCGATCTCGGCCGTGGTGCGACCGCCCTGCGTCGGGCCGCGGCCGGTCAGCTCGCCGGTGATGGAGTTGAAATTGGCCTTGAGCACGAAGTTCACCACGCGCTGCTCGGCGCGATAGCCGAACTGCAGGGCGACCTGCTCGGGCAGGATTTCGGTGCGCTCGATGGCCTCGGTCGGGATGCCCTGGATTTCCTGGAAGCCCGAGATGCGGCGGCCGTTGACCAGGAAGACCGGCTGCAGGTCGGTGCGGCCGCTGGAGCTGCGGGTCAGCGGCTCCAGGTAGGTCATCAGCTCGGAGATGTTCGAGGCGCCGTAGGCCTGGATCTGCTCGGCGGTGAGGGTGACGTCGGCGGGGATGTCGGTGTCGACGGCGCCGCGCGGGCGTGAGCCGGTGACCGTGGCGGTGCCGAGGTCATACGCGTCGTCGTCGGCCTCCGTCGTGGCCGGGGCGTCAGCGGGCGCCGGCGTCTGCTGCGGCGGCGTCGTCTGCGGCGGGGTCGGCGCGGTCTGGATCACGCCAGCCATCAGGCCGGAGAGCGCGGTGGTCACAAGCAGCATACGAAGAGCCTCGGGGGGAGCGGAAATCAGAGCGGTAAACGTACAGCTCGCATGTTTCCGTCGCATTTCAGCGATGAAACCGAAAGTTGCCCGTCCGCGTCAGACCGGTCTTCGGCGGCCCCACGCGTTCACGCCAATGAACTTTCGTTCAGACTCGGGGCTTCCCCGGGGCGTTGCCGAAATGCAGCAGCCCCGGGCGACGCTCAGCCCGCGTCTTTCAGCGCGCCTTCGAGGCCCTGTTCGCGGACCTTGCGGTAGAGAGTGGAGCGGCCGATGCCGAGGCGCCGCGCGATCTCGGACATGTGGCCGGCATAGACCTCGATGGCGTGCTGGATCAGGTCGCGCTCGATCTCCTCCAGCGTGCGCAGGTGGCCGCGCTCGTCGAGGATGCGGATGGGCGTGTCCGGCAGGGGCGGCAGATCGATGTCGGAGAGGTGGGTCTGGGCGGCCGCTGATGCCCCCTCCGTCTCACGGCTGTCGCCGTGAGCCACCTCCCCCATGGGGGGGGAGGAGATGCCGGAGATCGCGGGGAAGTCGTGCGGTTGCAGGAAGGGGGCGTCGGCCAGGACGATGGCGCGGTAGACCGCGTTTTCCAGCTGGCGAACGTTGCCGGGCCAGTCGAAGGCGGTCAGCAGGGCGAGGGTCTCGCCCGACAGGCCGGCGACGCGCTTGCCTTCCTCGATGTTGAAGCGAGCGATAAAGTGGTCGACCAGGGCCGGAATGTCGTCGCGCCGCTCGCGCAGGGCGGGCGCCTCGATGGGGAAGACGTTGAGACGGTAGAACAGGTCCTCGCGGAAGCGGCCGTCGCGCACCTGTTCGGCCAGATCGCGGTTGGTGGCCGAGACGATGCGGACATCGACCTTGACCGATCGCTTGGAGCCGACCGGGTCGATCTCGCCTTCCTGGAGGGCGCGCAGCAGCTTGACCTGCATGTCCAGCGGCAGTTCGCCGATCTCGTCGAGGAACAGGGTGCCGCCCGAGGCCTCGGCGAACTTGCCCAGATGTTTGTCGGAGGCGCCGGTGAAGCTGCCCTTCTCGTGGCCGAACAGGATCGACTCCACCAGATTGACGGGCAGGGCGCCGCAGTTGACGGCCACGAAGGGCTTGCCGCTGCGGTCCGAGGCGCCGTGCAGGGCGCGGGCGATCACTTCCTTGCCGACGCCGCTTTCGCCGGTGATCAGCACCGGGATGCCGGACCTGGCGGCGCGGACGCCCAGCGACTTGACCATTCGCATGGGGGCGCTGTTCCCCACCAGATCGTCGAAGGAGGTGCGGCCCGAGTGGTGCTTCTTCAGCCGACCGACCTCGGCCGTCAGCTGGGTCAGTTGCAGGGCGTTGCGGACGCCGACCAGGAGGCGTTCGGCCGACACCGGCTTGACGAAGAAGTCCTGGGCGCCCGCCTGCATGGCCTTCACGACGGCGTCGACGCCGCCGTTGGCGGTCAGCACGATGACCGGGGTGTTGACGCCCGCGGTGCGGATTTCGGCCAAGGCCTCCATGCCGCTCATGCCCGGCATGACCATGTCCAGCAGGACGACATCGGCGCCGCCGTGTTTGGTCAGGCGGTCGATGGCCTCACCGCCGCTTTCGGCGTGGACGACGATATAGCCCTCGCGCTCCAGCACCGCCTGCGCGATGCGGCGCTGGGTCGGATCGTCGTCAACGACAAGTACGGTCTTCGCCATGCGGGCGGCCCCTGTTCCATCACGTCCGGCCGATCCTCGCACTGCGGGACTGGCTCATTCCGGGACGTTTTAGCCCTCACAAGGTGAAGATCGGGTGGTCGGGCAGGGTGAGCGGGGGGTTAACGCACTGGCGGCGGTGCGGGCTTGGTGGGGGCGGCGCGTGTGAAGTGGCTAGTGGTTAGTGGCTAGTGGCTGGCCACCAGCGGTGCGGTTGGGCGGTCTGAGCCGCCCTTCCGCTGACACAGGACCGGACATTGCTGCTCTTGCTTTGGCGGCGGAAGGGCGGCGCGGGAAGGTCCGTCGCAGGTCGCCAGCCAGCCACTAGCCACTAGCCACTAGCCACTTCCAGCCACCGCTGTCGGCCGAACGCGGCGCGGCCGTCACCGCATCACCGCCCGGCCATGAACTCCCGTTGCGCCTGCATCATCGTCGTGATGAGCGTCTTCTCGCCCTCGGACAGCCAGGGATTCCAGACGTCGAAGATGAGGATGACGCGCATCTGGTCGGCGTCGTTCCAGGCTTCGTGCTCGATGGTGTCGTCGAAGACCCAGGCCTGACCCAGTTCCCAGTCGCGGGTGGTGTTGCCGACGCGGAAGCGGGCGGGGCCGGGCAGGATCAGCGGCAGGTGGCAGAGCAGCCGGGTGTTGGCCGAGCCGGTGTGGGCCGGGATGTGGGTGTGGGGCTGAAGCGCCGAGAAGACGGCGGTGGGGGCGAAGCCGTCCTGATGCGCCATCGGAAGACTTTCCAGCAGGGCGGTGGTCCCGGGGCAGCGGTCGGTCACCGAGGTCTGCTTCTGGCCGTCCCGCCACAGCCACAGCGAGGTCCATTTTCGCGAATGGTTCAACTCGCCCCACTGATTGACCGGCGCGCCCTTGGGGTAGGCGATGTAGGGGGCGAAGTCGTCGAAGGCGCCGTCCAGCAGCGCGGCCAATTCGCTCTGGATCACCGGCGTCGCGGCCTCCAGCGTCTCCAGCCACGGGAAGAGGGCGCGGTCGTAGAAGGGGATGGCCGGCAGGCGGGGGTAGTTGAGCAGCAGGGGCTCCTGCTTCGGCGCCTTCATCACGCCGGCGTAGATCTCCAGTCCCTCATCGAACCGGTCCAGCGAGGCGGTGTCGACCTGCCCCCTCAAGGATGAGACGGCGGAGCGCATGTGGTCGCGCAGGGCTTCGGCCTGACGGCGGACGACGCCGTCGGCGTGGTCGATCTGGGCCGTGATGGCGGGCGGGCAGTGCTCGCGCGGCGGGGCGATCTTGAGCGCGTTCCTGTAGGTCTCGGCGGCCGTGCGTTCGCCGCCCAGCTTCTCCAGCATGGCGGCCTTGGCCAGCAGGGCGACGAAGTCATAGGGCTGCATCGCCAGGGCGTCGTCCAGCACGCGCAGCGAGCCGTGGAAGTCGCCGAGCAGGCGCAGGGCCAGGGCGCGGTTCAGATTGCTGTTGTGGGTGCGGCCGCCCAGCGCCTCGGCCTGATCGAGCAGGACCAGCGCGCCCGCCGGGTCCCGGCGTGCGATTGCTTCGGCGGCGCGCCGCAGCAGTTCGTCCTGACCTCCAGCGTTCATGCGCGATCCCCCGATCCGCGAAACATGAACTGACTGTAATGTGCGCCGGGCCGTCCGGGTCAAGAGCGGTTTTGTGCGGCGCGGAAGATTGCCGGCGGCTGTGGCGGGAAAGCGGTGTCAGTCGGGCGTGGCGGCCGGCACGACGCCGGTGGCGCAATCCGGCTCCTGGGGCATGGCCGCCGCCCGGACGCCGGCGATGTCCAGATCCGGCCATGCGGGGGCGACGGGGCGGACCTGTCCCTTGCGGAGAAGGTCATCGAGATCGACCGGGTCGGCGGGCCGGCCGATGCAAGCGCCGGGCCTCCATGAGCCGATGGCCGCCCATTCCCCGGCGGCGTTCCTGGACCAAACCCGGATGACGCCGCGACTGGACATCAAGACCTCGGGCGCGCCGTCCCCGTTCAGGTCCTGAGGGCTGACCACGCATCCGGGCGTCCCGGGACACCACATTGCACGGTCGTCGGTGGGCGGAACGGCGACGGCGAAGTCCGCGGGCAGGACGGCGCCGGCGGGAACCACCTCATATTTCGGCACGGCGTTGGGGGAGCCGATATCGACATCGTCCCCACGGTATTCGACCGCCGTGACATTCCGGGCGCTGCGGGCCACGGCGGGATCGGTTGACCGCGTCAGCCTCGCCAGCGCCGCCTCGCCGACCTTGCCGCTTTCGAAGCGCAGGAAGCGGTAGTCGAACTGGTCCGGACGGACGGCGCCGCGCTCCAGCCGGGCCACCTGATCGGCGACCGACAGGCGGGCGGGGTCCGCCAGGGGGCTGAACAGGGCGAGGATGACCGCGACTTCCAGCACGGCGGTGACGACATTGGTGCGCTCCAGCGGCTGCATCCAGTCGGCGCCCTTGCGCCAGAAGGGCTGGAGCGCCGCGAAGCCGTAACCGGCCGCATAGGCGGCGCCGATGATGGCGCAGGCGAGGGCGATGATCCGGTCCGGCGTCAGGCCGTGCTGGCTTATCCGCAGGGCGAGACCCCAGAAGGCGAGGATGACGAGCGGCGTCAGCAGGACGGCGGCGACGCGCACGGCGACGCGCAGGATGACCGGCGGCAGGTTGTCGGTCCGCCCGTCCTGATAGGCGGTGTTGATGAGGATGATCAGGGCGGCGGCGGCGGACAGGACCAGGGCCGTGGCGCTGCCGGTGTTCCACAGGCCGTCGAGGCCGGTGAAGGGCAGGGCGGCGAGGAAGCCCGCGGCCAGCACCGTCATCAGCAGGAGCAGCCACGACAGCAGCATCAGTGCCACGCTGCGCACGCCCCGGATCAGGCCGTCGCGCACGTCGGTCAGGTGAACGGCCACGGCGAACATCAGGGTGGTGACGGGGATGGAGAACCATTCCTCGGTGATCAGGTCCTCGAGGAAGTTCAGCCCGATCACCTTGAACAGGGCCGCGCCGAGGAAGAGCAGGATCCAGAAGGCGCCGGTGAAGCCGACGGACAGGGCCAGTTGCACCCCCGCCTTCCAGGCGGTGTCGAAATAGGTGGGAAAGGCCGCGATCCACCGGCGCTCCAGATCGGCGGGCAGGACCAGATGGTGGCCGATGAACAGGGCCGCGCCCGCGAACAGGGGCATGGGCCAGGGCAGGAAGGGCGGGCGGCTGCGCGGGCTGTACTCGCTGATCGACTGGGCGGCGACACCATGCCAGCCCAGCAGGGCCAGGAAGGCGGTGGCGCCGAGCGCCCACAGCGCCAGCGTTCGCCAGCGCATCCGTCCGGCGCCCGCCAGCAGCAGGACCGGAACCATGACGAGGATCATCGACAGCGGCCCGAACAGTTCGGGGATGGTGGCGGGCCAGACGAGGCGTGGGGCGCCGTAGTCGGTTGTGCGGGCAGAGCTGTACAAGCCCCACAACGCCAGTCCCTGCAGCAGGCCGACCGCCAGCCGGAAGGCGACCAGGGCGGGCGGGCTCTTGCGCCCCAGGCTGTTGCGGCCCGTGGCCTCGATGGTGTCGGTCATGCGGGGCTCCCCACCCTTGTCGCCGACAGACTGCACCGGATGCGGCGCGGGGTCTTGTGGATTTCCCGTGCAGACACTTTCCTGGCCATGACCGGCTTGAGTTTGCGGGGATTGCGTGTATAGAGCGCGCCTTCTCCGTCGCAGCCCTCGGGACGCGGCGGTCCTGTCCGAGAACTTCGGGGCGTGGGGGCCACCCACTGCCGTAACTGTCAGAGAGCCCTCTGACGCCGTGGGGAGATGGGGATGCAGACGACCGCCGTCACCCGGTATCCGGGGGCACGGGGTTCGAGCTTCCTTCGGACAATACGACCGGCCTGAACGCTTCGCAGCGATGCGCGGCGATCGAGCCACATCCGTCGTCGGGAATAAGCCCGGCGGCGAATACAAGACTGGAGACCGCAATGGACCGCGCACAAAAAGCCGAGTCGATCGAAACGCTGAAGGGCGTTTTCGCCGACGCGGGCGCCGTGGTCGTGACCCACAACCTGGGTCTGACCGTTGCGGATATGGAAGATCTGCGTGGACGCCTTCGCAAAGAAGGCGGCACGTTCAAGGTGGTCAAGAACCGCCTGGCGCTGAAGGCGCTCGAAGCCGCTGAAGGCAGCGATTACCACGGCCTGTTCAAGGGTCCCGTGGGCATCGCCTATGCCGACGACGCGGTGACGGCCGCCAAGGTCACCGCCGAATTCGCCAAGGGCAACGACAAGTTCGTCGTCCTGGGCGGCTTCATGGGTGACAAGGTTCTGGACGCGAAGGGCGTGGAGGTTCTCTCCAAACTGCCGTCGCTGGATCAGATCCGTGCGTCGTTCCTCGGCCTGCTCAACACGCCTGCGACCCGTATCGCCGGCATCACGCAAGCCCCGGCGGCCCAACTGGCCCGCGTTTTCAACGCCTACGCCACGAAGGACGCCGCGTAAGCGGGACCGCCTCTTTCATCTCTGCAAAATCTCTACTGAACCCCATCCTACCGAAGGAACTACCCCATGGCTGATCTCGCCAAAATCGTTGAAGACCTGTCGGCTCTGACCGTCCTGGAAGCCGCTGAACTGTCGAAGCTGCTGGAAGAAAAGTGGGGCGTCAGCGCCGCTGCTCCGGTCGCCATGGCTGCCGCCGGTGGCGCCGCCGCCGCTCCGGCCGAAGCCGCTGAAGAGCAAACCGAGTTCACCGTTGTCCTGCTGGACGGCGGCGACAAGAAGATCAACGTGATCAAGGAAGTCCGTGGCGTGCGTTCGGACCTCGGTCTGAAGGAAGCCAAGGACCTGGTCGAAGGCGCTCCGCAGAACGTCGTCGAGAACGTCTCCAAGCAGACCGCCGACGAAGTCAAGAAGAAGCTGGAAGACGCCGGCGCCAAGATCCAGATCAAGTAAGATCTGGCCTCATGGCCTGAGGGTGCGTTTCGCGCCCTGAGATTGCGGGTCCGATGGGAAACCATCGGGCCCGTTTTCGTTTGCGGTGGCGAATGGCGCGCGAGACCCCATCTTGTGGCTCCCCGAACGGAAGGACCTCCCCCCATGAAAATCCTGATGGTGCTGACCTCGCACGACCAGCTCGGCGACACCGGCGAGAAGACCGGCTTCTGGCTCGAGGAATTCGCCGCGCCCTATTACGCCCTGAAGGACGCGGGCGCGGAGATCGTGGTCGCCTCGCCCAAGGGCGGCCAGCCGCCGCTGGACCCCAAGAGCGACGCGCCGGACTCCCAGACCGACGACACCCGCCGTTTCAAGGACGACGCCGACGCGCAGAAGGTGTTGGCCGAAGCCGTGCGTCTGGACAGCGTCAAGGCGTCCGATTTCGACGGCGTCTTCTATCCCGGCGGCCATGGCCCGCTGTGGGACCTGGCCGAGGACCCCACCTCGATCGCCCTGATCGAGGCCTTCGTAAAGGCGGACAAGCCCGTCGCCGCGGTCTGCCATGCGCCGGGTGTGTTCAAGTCGGTCAAGGGCGCGGACGGCGCGGCGCTGGTGAAGGGCCGCAAGGTCACCGGCTTCACCAACAGCGAGGAAGAGGCCGTGGGTCTGACCGACGTCGTGCCCTTCCTGGTCGAGGACATGCTGAAGGCCAACGGCGGCGACTATTCCAAGGGCGCTGACTGGTCGTCCTATGTGCTGACCGACGGCAAGCTGGTCACCGGGCAGAACCCGGCCTCGTCGCGCGAGGCGGCTGAGGCCCTGCTGAAACTGCTGTAGGCAGTGCGAAGGGGCGGGCTGAAAGGCTCGCCCCTTCGGCGTTTCAGCGACGGCGGGGCGCGAAGATGTCGGCCAGACGGTCGCGCGTGCCCTCGATGCGGACCAGACGCGGGTAGCGCAGGCCGTCGTGGTAGTCGAAGGACAGGGTGCGGAACTCGTCGCCGCGCTTCAGCACCAGCCGGATCGGCTCGGTGCCGCCCTTGGCGGCGGTGACGGCGGTGCGCAGGGCCTCGGCCGAGCCGACGCGATCGCCGACCGCCACCAGCTCCCATCCCGCGCCCAGTCCCTGAGCGAAGGCCGGGGAGCCCCAGCGGACACCGGTGATCCGCGTGCCCGAGACGTTGAAGCCGAGGGAGTACTGGAAGTCGCCGGCCCAGCCGCCGAACATCCGCTTCTCGACCGGCGTCAGCTCATCGACATAAGTCAGCCGCCAGCCCGCGCGCTCGATGCCGTCCAGCGGCGCCCTGGCGTCGGGGCCGACCGCGTCCAGCCGGGTGCGCAGGAAGGTCGCCCAGTCATGGGGATGGACCGCGTTCAGGGCCGTGACCACGTCCTCGAACGTATAGGGACGGGCCTCCCAGACGCCGTCCTCGATCCCGAAGAAGGCCTTGGCGAAATCGTCCAGCGACTTGCGCTCGTCGGTTTCGGACCGGATCAGGGTGTCGGCGTCCAGCCAGATCAGCAGGGCTTCGCGGTAGTAGTCGCCCGTGCCGCGCATCCATGACGACCACGGATTGGTCGTGCGATAGCCGAGCAGGTTGTGGTTGGTGGTGTCCTGCAGGGCGCGCCATTGGCGGCCGGGCTGCTGGTCATAGAAGCCCGCCACCTCGGCCAGGTTGATGACGGCTTCCTCGACCGTGCCGAGGCCTGAACGCGGGGTCAGGACATCGCCCCAATATTCGGTCTGGCCTTCATAGACCCACATCAGGGTGTTCTGGGTCGGGACGTTCAGGTTCGCGACGTATTCGTCCGACGGGCGGCGGAACTTGCCGTTCCAGCTGTGGGTGAACTCGTGCGGCAGCAGGCCGCGCGCGCCATAGGCCGGGCTGGCGCTGCTGAAATAGTTGGGCGCGCCGGTGTTCTCGGACGAGCGGTGGTGTTCCAGCCCGATGCCGCCCAGCTTGTCGGTCATGGCGAACAGGAAGTCGTAGCGGTCGAAGTGGCGGGCGCCGAACAGGCGATCGGCCTGATCGACCAGCGCTTCGTATTTCGCGGTCCACTCCGGCGTGATGTTGATCGAAGCGGCAGTGTCGCCGACCAGGTTCAGGTGGATGGGGGAACGGCCGCCCGGGTCGATGTCCACGCGGCGATAGTGGCGGCCCGCGAACATGGGGCTGTCGGCCAGATGCTCCAGATTGATCGGGGCGAAGGTCGCCACGTCGCCGTCGCGGCCGGTGGTGTCCAGCGCCACGCCGAACTGCCAGCCGGTGGGCAGGACGACCGAGGGCGCGAAGGTGATCCGGTTCTGGTTATAGCCCGCCGGATACAGCAGGGCCTTTTCCCACTGCAGGTTCACGATCTCGGGCGTCATCACCACCCGCCAGGTGGCGTTGTCCGGCTGGGTCAGCCACTCGAACGCGACCTCGATGTTGCTCACGCCCGCCGGGATATCGAGGTGGAAGGCGTGGGGATCGACCGTATCGCGCACCCACTCGATCCGCTGGCCATTGCCGGTCACGGTCAGGCCGGAGATCAGCTGGATCGGGCCGGTGTCGGCGTGGTTGCCCGGAATGAATTTCGGATACTGGAGCACCAGATGCCCGGCGCTGACCGGAATGGTCTGGCGGGTGCGGATGACCTTGTGGTCGAGGTCGGTCAGGTCGACGCGGATGCCGATGACGCCGGGATAGTCCCGGTCCTGCGGCGCGGGGATGGGCGGCAGGACGCGCGGCAGGCTGGTGGGCGCGGGCAGGGGCGCGGCGGCCTGGGACGGCGCAACGGTCTGGGCCATGGCCGGCAGGGCCGCGGAGGTGAGCAACAGGGCAAGGGCGGCGGGTTTCAGCATCAGGTTACTCTCGAAATCAACGGCGGCGCGGGCTGAGGATATCGCCCAGACGGTCGGGCGTGCCCTCGATCCGCTCCAGGTGCGGGTAGCGCAGGCCGCCGTGGTAGTCGAAGTCGATGGTGCGGAAGCGGTCGCCGCGCTTCAGCATGATCTGGATCGGGGTGGTGTTTCCTTTTGAGGCCGTGATGGCTTCGGACAGGACGGTCGCGGACGCCGCGCGGCCGTTGACGGCCACGACCTCCCAGCCCGAGGTCAGGCCGGCCTCGAAGGCGGGAGAGCCCCAGCGAACCCCGGTGACGCGGTTGGCGGCGTTCAGCGACAGGCCCAGGGAATACTGGAAGTCCACGCGGCCCAGTTCGGTGTTCAGGGCGCGGGAATAGGCGTTGGGCGCCTCCCGCCAGACCAGACGGTAACCGCCGCGCTCAATCCCGCCCAGCGGCCCGCGAGCCTCGGGCCCGACCGCATCCAGACGGCTGCGCAGGAAGGTCGCCCAGTCGTTGGCCTCAACCCCGTTCAGGGTCGAGGTGACGTCGGTGAAGGTGTAGGGCGCCGGATCCCAGTTTCCGTCCTCAACGCCGAAGAAGGCCCGGGCGAAATTGTCGAGCGACTTGCGTTCGCCGGACTGCTCCCGGATCAGGGTGTCGGCGTCCAGCCAGATCATCGCGCCTTCGCGGTAGTAGTCCTCGCTGCGTTGCAGGCTGGGCCAGGGTTGGGGGCGGCGCTGGGCGATGATCGGGTCGTTGGTGGTGTCCTGCAGGGCGCGCCATTCGCGCCCCGGGTTGCCGTCGGCGTAGGTCGCGGCCGTATTGGCGAAGACATCCAGCGCCTGCTGCTTGGTCATCAGGCCGGCGCGCGCGGTCAGGATCAGGCCCCAGTACTGGGTCTGGCCCTCATAGACCCACAGCAGGGAGTTCTGCAGCGGCTCGTTCAGGTTCGGGGTCAGCTGATCCGCCGGCCGGCGCCATTTGCCGTTCCAGCTGTGGGTGTATTCGTGGCCCAGCAGGTCGCGGTCGGCCAGCGTCCCGGTCGGGTCCGTGAAATACTTGGTGTCGACGCTGTTCTCGGACGAGCGCTGGTGCTCCAGCCCGATGCCGCCGAGGCGGTCGGTGACGGCCAGCAGGAAGTCGTAGTGGTTATAGTGCCGCCCCCCGAACAGGCGATCGGCCTGCTGGACCAGACTGCGGTGCTGGGCGATGTGGGCGTCGGTGGCGGCCAGTTGGTCAGCGCTGTCGGCGACGACGTTCAGGCGCACCGGCGAGCGTCCGTTCGGATCGAGGTCGATCTGGCGGAAATAACGACCGGCGAACAGCGGGCTGTCGGCGAAATGGTCGAGCGTGATCGGGGCGAAGAGGGCGACGCCGTTCTGGAACGAGCGGGTGTCCAGCGCCGTGCCGTACTGCCAGCCCGTGGGCAGCCTCAGCGTCGGCTCGAAGGTGATCCGGCGCGAGAAATAGCCCGCCGGATAGAGCAGGGCCTTCTCCCACTGGATGTTCAGCATGTCGTCGGTGATGACGATGCGGCCCTGCGAACCTTCGATGGGCGTCAGCCATTTGAAGGTCACTTCGATGGCGCTGACGCCGGTCGGCACCTCGATCTGGAAGCCGGTGGTCTGGACCGTGTTGCGGACCCAGGGCAGGGGCCGGCCGTTGGCGGTGATGCGCAGGTCGCCGATGTCGTCGACCGGGCCCGACGGGCCGTGGTTGCCCGGAATCCACTGCGGGTAGAGCAGGACCATGGGGCCGGGACCGGTCACCGGAATGGTCTGCTTCACCGAGATGATGCGCCGGTCGATGTCGGTGGCGTCCACCTCGATCCCGATCACGCCCGGATAGGCGACGTCGCGCGGCGCGGGGATCGGGGCGAGGGCGACCGGCAGGGCCGGCGTGCCGACCTGGGCCAGGGCGGGCGCGGAGCCCAGAAGCAGCGCGGCGGCGCAGGCGGTGACGAGCAGGCGGGCTGACGGACGCATCGGGCACTCTGGACTTGAACGGGGGATGTGCAGATCACCGCGCACGGACGCGGGGGTCAACCCGATGGGGCGACCCATGCATTAAATCGCTGTCATGTTGGAGTCCGTCGCGGGAACTGTCCACGGTCAGCGGGGGGCTTCCAGGGCCGCCAGCAGGGCGGCGTGGAAGGCGGCCGGCGACTCGACCTGGGGCGAGTGGCCCAGGTCGGGGAAGGCGATCAACCGGGCCTGGGGAATCGCCTCTGCTGCGCGGCGACCCAACTGGTCATAGCGACCCAGTCGGGCCTGCACCTCCGCTGTCGCCCGGTTGGCGCCCGGCGCTGTCCGGTCGGTCTCGCCGATCAACAGCAGGGTCGGGACGCGGATGTTCGGCAGTTCGTGCACGACCGGCTGGGTGAAGATCATGTCCGAGGCCAGAGCCTGGTTCCAGGCCACGATCTCCGCTCCCGGTCCGGCGTGCATTCCCGCCAGCATCTCTACCGGAGCGTCATACTCCGGCTTCCAGTCGCCGTTGTAGTAGAAGCGCTGCTGATAGGCCTTGATGCTGTCGAAGGTGGTGCGGCGTTCTCCGGCCAAGGCGTCGTCCAGACGGGCCCAGGGCACGCCCTCCGCCTGCCAGTCTTCCAGCCCGATGGGATTGACCAGCACCAGTCGCGATAGGGCGTCCGGGTTCTGCAGGGCATATCGGATGCCCAGCATACCGCCCATCGAATGGCCCATGACGATGGGCTGGTCGATCCCGAGGCTATCCAGCAGGGCGCGTGTGTTGGACGCCAGCTGCGCCAGGGAGAACTGCCAGGTCTCGGGTTTGGAGGATTTGCAGAAGCCGATCTGGTCAACCGCGATGACGCGGTATCCGGCGCCGGCCAGGGCGTGGATCGTGGGCGCCCAGGTCGCCGCACAGAAGTTCTTCCCATGGAGCAGGACGATCGTCGCGCCATTCGCCGCGGTGGTCGGGGCGACGTCGACATAGGCCATTTCCAGCGGCTGGCGCTGGGACGTAAAGGCGAAGGTCCGGACGGGGAAGGGGTACGCGTAGCCCTCCAGCCGTGGGCCATAGGTCGGGCGGTCCTGTGCCTGCGCCGTCGGTGAGGCCGCGAGCAGCAGGCCGGCGAGAAGAAGGAGACGAAGCATGAACGGCCTGGCGCTGTGAAACGGACGAACGACCCGCGCGAGCGCCTGTTCCGGGCGCGACGTTTCAGGACGCCGGTTTGACTTCGAGCAGTTCGACCGTGAACAACAGGGTCGAGTTGGGCGGCAATTCGTCGCCGCCGACCCAGCGCTCGCCGTAGCCGAGCGAGGCGGGAATGACGAACTCGAACTTTTCGCCTTCGCGCATCAGGGCGACGCCCTCGGTCCAGCCCTTGATGACCCGGTTCAGAGGGAACTCGGCGGGTTCATTGCGGTCATAGCTGCTGTCGAAGACGCGACCGTCGACGAAGGTCCCGCGATAGTGGACCTTGACCGTATCGGTGGCGACCGGCTGACGACCCTGAGGATGGGCGCGGCCGATGCGGCGGTACTGGAGGCCGCTTTCCGTCGTGGTCCAGCCCGCGCGTGCGCCATTGATGCGCAGGTATTCAAGGTTGCCGGCGGTCCAGCCCTCGATCGTTCCGGTCCCGACCGCGACAGGGGCGGGGGCTTCCGGCGCGGTGGCGCAGGCGGCGAGCGTGAGGGCGGCGAGCAGGGCTGCGGCGGGGGCGGTCAGGAGGCGGTTCATAAGGCGACGCTAGCGGGAGTTGGCGACGACGGGAAGGGACCCCATATCGCGCCTCCACGACGGGCGTCGCGGGGAGGGCAAGGTGAATTCCGACGGATCGCCAAGTTTTTCCACAGCGACCTTTATTTCGCCGTCAAAGCGAGTATATCCACCCGTTCCGCTATCTCTGAAATGAGTCCTGCGCGAAAGCGCCGAGGCCCGGTTTGTCGCCCTCCGACCGGTGCGAAGGCGCGCTCCTCCCCATAGGAGCCATACAACTCAGGTGTCCTGGGACCGCAAGGCCCGAGGGTGGACGCCGAAACCGATTGTCACGGGGCGCCGTCCGGCGAACCGTGGCTGCTGCATTTAAAGCAGGCTGCCCGGCCTGCATTGGGAAGACAGAATGGCCAAGTCCAAAGCGGAACTCACCGTCAGCGGTCAGTTCCTCACCGCCACCTCGTTCACCGGCAAGAAGCGCATCCGTCACTCGTTCGGCCGCATCCCGGAAGCGGTGCAGATGCCGAACCTGATCGAGGTTCAGCGCGCGTCGTACGAACAGTTCCTTCAGCGCGAGGGCCGTCCGGGCCTGCGCACCGATGAGGGCATCGAGGCGGTCTTCAAGTCGGTCTTCCCGATCAAGGACTTCAACGAACGCGCCATCCTGGAATACGTCTCGTACGAGTTCGAAGAGCCGAAGTACGACGTCGAGGAGTGCATCCAGCGCGACATGACGTACGCCGCGCCGCTGAAGGTGAAGCTGCGCCTGATCGTCTTCGAAATGGACGAAGAGACCGGCGCGCGTTCGGTCAAGGACATCAAGGAACAGGACGTCTACATGGGGGACATCCCCCTGATGACGGACAAGGGCACCTTCATCGTCAACGGGACCGAGCGGGTGATCGTGTCCCAGATGCACCGTTCGCCGGGCGTCTTCTTCGACCACGACAAGGGCAAGACGCACAGCTCGGGCAAGCTGCTGTTCGCCGCCCGCGTGATCCCGTACCGCGGTTCGTGGCTCGACTTCGAGTTCGACGCCAAGGACATCGTCTACGTCCGTATCGACCGTCGTCGTAAACTGCCGGCCTCGACCTTCCTGATGGCCCTGGGCATGGACGGCGAGGAAATCCTCAAGACCTTCTACGAGACCGTGCCTTACGAGAAGCGCGGCGAAGGCTGGGTCACGCCCTACAAGGCCGAGCGCTGGCGCGGTGTGAAGCCGGAGTTCGATCTGGTCGACGCCGAAACCGGCGAAGTGATCGCCGCCGCCGGCACCAAGATCAGCGCCCGTCAGGCCAAGAAGCTGGGCGACACGACCACGTCGCTGTCGCTGGCCGCCGACGCCCTGCTGACCCGCTACCTGGCCGCCGACGCCGTCAACTACGAGACCGGCGAAATCTACGCCGAGGCCGGTGACGAACTGGACGCCCCGACGATCGAGCTGCTGGAGTCGCACGGCTTCACCACCATCGACGTGCTGGACATCGACCACGTCACCGTCGGCGCCTACATGCGCAACACCCTCCGCGTGGACAAGAACACCGGCCGCGAGGACGCGCTGTTCGACGTCTACCGCGTGATGCGTCCGGGCGAGCCGCCGACCCCGGAGGCCGCCGAAGCCATGTTCAACTCGCTGTTCTTCGACAGCGAACGCTACGACCTGTCGGCCGTCGGCCGGGTCAAGATGAACATGCGCCTGGAAACGCCGGAAGTGTCCGACGAGACCCGCGTCCTGCAAAAGGACGACGTGCTGAAGGTGCTGCAGATCCTCGTCGGCCTGAAGGACGGCCGTGGCGAGATCGACGACATCGACAACCTGGGCAACCGTCGCGTCCGTTCGGTGGGCGAGCTGCTGGAAAACCAGTACCGCGTCGGCCTGCTGCGCATGGAACGCGCCATCAAGGAGCGCATGAGCTCGGTCGATATCGACACGGTCATGCCGCACGACCTGATCAACGCCAAGCCGGCCGCCGCCGCTGTGCGTGAGTTCTTCGGCAGCTCGCAGCTGTCGCAGTTCATGGACCAGACCAACCCGCTGTCGGAAATCACCCACAAGCGTCGCCTGTCGGCGCTTGGGCCGGGCGGTCTGACGCGTGAGCGCGCCGGCTTCGAAGTCCGCGACGTGCACCCGACCCACTATGGCCGGATCTGCCCGATCGAAACGCCGGAAGGTCCGAACATCGGCCTGATCAACTCGCTGGCCACCCACGCCCGCGTCAACAAATACGGCTTCATCGAGAGCCCCTACCGTCGCGTGAAGGACGGTCAGGCCCAGGATGAGGTGGTCTACATCTCGGCCATGGAAGAGGCGAAATACACGATCGCCCAGGCCAACATCGAGCTGAAGGACGGCCAGATCGTCGAGGACTTGGTCCCCGGCCGGATCAACGGTGAATCCCAGCTGCTGATCAAGGCTGACGTGGACATGATGGACGTGTCGCCGAAACAGGTCGTTTCGGTCGCCGCCGCCCTGATCCCGTTCCTGGAAAACGATGACGCCAACCGCGCCCTGATGGGTGCGAACATGCAGCGTCAGGCCGTGCCGCTGGTTCAGTCGGACGCGCCGCTGGTCGGCACCGGCATGGAAGCGGTCGTGGCCGTGGACTCCGGCGCCGTCGTGGTCGCCCGTCGTGACGGCGTCGTCGAGCAGATCGACGGCACCCGTATCGTCGTGCGCGCCACCGGTGATCTGGAAGCCGCCCGCTCGGGCGTCGACATCTACCGCCTGTCGAAATTCCAGCGCTCCAACCAGTCGACCTGCATCAACCAGCGCCCGATCGTGCGCGTGGGCGATGAAGTGAAGACCGGCGACGTGATCGCCGACGGCCCGTCGACGGACCTGGGCGAACTGGCCCTGGGCCGGAACGCGCTCGTCGCCTTCATGCCGTGGAACGGCTACAACTTCGAGGACTCGATCCTGATCTCGGAGCGCATCGTGCGCGACGACATCTTCACCTCGATCCACATCGACGAGTTCGAGGTGATGGCCCGCGACACCAAGCTGGGGCCGGAAGAAATCACCCGCGACATCCCGAACGTCGGCGAGGAAGCCCTGCGCAACCTCGACGAAGCGGGCATCGTGGCCATCGGCGCCGAAGTCCAGCCGGGTGACATCCTGGTCGGCAAGGTGACGCCGAAGGGCGAAAGCCCGATGACCCCGGAAGAGAAGCTGCTGCGCGCCATCTTCGGCGAGAAGGCTTCGGACGTCCGTGACACCTCGCTCCGCCTGCCGCCCGGCGTGGCTGGCACGATCGTCGACGTGCGCGTCTTCAACCGCCACGGCGTCGACAAGGACGAGCGCGCCATGGCGATCGAACGCGCCGAGATCGAGCGTCTGGGCAAGGACCGCGACGACGAGCTGAAGATCCTCGAGCGTAACGTCTACGGCCGCCTGCAGCCCCTGCTGCTGGGCAAGACCGCCGTCTCGGGTCCGAAGGGCCTGGGTCGCGGCGAGGTCACCGACGCCAAGCTGGGCGAACTTTCGCGTGGCCTGTGGTGGCAGATCGCCCTCGACGACGAGAAGGCGATGGGCGAGCTGGAAGCCATGAAGAAGCAGTTCGAGGACGCCCGTAAGGCCCTCGACCGTCGCTTCGAAGACAAGGTCGAGAAGCTGCAGCGCGGCGACGAACTGCCCCCGGGTGTGATGAAGATGGTCAAGGTCTTCGTCGCCGTGAAGCGCAAGCTTCAACCGGGTGACAAGATGGCCGGCCGTCACGGCAACAAGGGCGTCATCTCCAAGATCCTGCCGATTGAGGACATGCCGCACCTGGAAGACGGGACCTCGGTCGACGTCGTTCTGAACCCGCTGGGCGTGCCGTCGCGCATGAACATCGGCCAGATCTTCGAAACCCACCTGGGTTGGGCCGCGGCCGGTCTCGGCAAGCAGATCCAGGGTCTGCTGGAAGCCTGGCAACAGGGCGGCCAGAAGCAGGCGCTGATCGATCACCTGAGCAGCATCTACGGACCCGACACGCCCCTGCCGCAAGGCGAGGACGATCTGGTCGAGCTGGCCCGCAACCTGTCGAAGGGCGTTCCGTTCGCGACCCCGGTCTTCGACGGCGCGCACATCTCGGACATCGAGGACCTGCTGGAGAAGGCGGGTCTGGACCGCACCGGCCAGTCGATCGTCTACGACGGTCAGACCGGCGAGCAGTTCAAGCGTCCGGTCACGGTTGGCTACATCTACATGCTGAAGCTGCACCACTTGGTCGACGACAAGATCCACGCCCGCTCCATCGGGCCGTACTCGCTCGTCACCCAGCAACCGCTGGGCGGCAAGGCGCAGTTCGGCGGCCAACGCTTCGGTGAAATGGAAGTGTGGGCGCTGGAAGCCTACGGCGCGGCCTACACCCTGCAGGAAATGCTGACGGTGAAGTCCGACGACGTGGCCGGCCGTACCAAGGTCTACGAGGCGATCGTCCGCGGCGACGACAGCTTCGAGGCGGGCATTCCCGAGTCGTTCAACGTGCTCGTGAAGGAAATGCGCTCGCTGGGCCTGAACGTGGAGCTGGAGAACAGCTGATCAAGTGAAGCGTGAGTGGTGAGCAGTGAGTAGCCGGCGGTCGCCGCAGCCTCACTCTCCCACTCACCGACACTTTTCACTTTTCACCTGATCCACACTGAATTTTACGCGGCCCCCTCGCCGCAGAAGGAACTCAAGATGAACCAGGAAGTCCTGAACATCTTCAACCCGGTCCCGGTCACCCCGACCTTCGACCAGATCCGGATCGCCCTGGCCTCGCCGGAGAAGATCCGCTCGTGGTCGTTCGGCGAGATCAAGAAGCCGGAAACCATCAACTACCGGACATTCAAGCCCGAGCGTGACGGCCTGTTCTGCGCCCGTATCTTTGGCCCGACCAAGGACTACGAATGCCTGTGCGGCAAGTACAAGCGCATGAAGTACAAGGGCATTATCTGCGAGAAATGCGGCGTTGAAGTCACCCTGGCCCGCGTTCGGCGCGAGCGGATGGGTCACATCGAGCTGGCCTCGCCGGTCGCCCACATCTGGTTCCTGAAGTCGCTGCCGTCGCGCATCTCGCTGATGCTGGACATGGCGCTGAAGGACGTGGAGCGCGTGCTCTACTTCGAAAACTACATCGTCACCGAGCCGGGCCTGACCCCGCTGAAGCAGAACCA
>JBKBSD010000020.1:0-4838 GCA_046291915.1 Brevundimonas sp. | reverse complement strand
TGATGGTCATGGCCACGCCCAGGCGCGGCACGCCCCAGGCGGCGGCGACCACGAAACAGGCGCCGTAGACCCCGCCCAGCCAGGCATACCAGGGCAGGGCGCGCGTGGCGGCGAAGTCCGGCCGCGTGTGCATCAGGGCCGCCACGATCCCCAGCACCGTCGTGCCGACCGCAAACGAGATGAAGGCGGCGTTGACCGGCGAGGCGACCGCCGTGGCCAGTTTGGCGTTGGTCGGTGCCTGGAGCGCGGTGGCGCCGCCGGCCAGGATGACGACGAGAATGGCGAGCAGGGACGGGTTCATGGCCCCTGGCTAGCACGGCTTTCGCCGGATGCGGAGGGCGGTTTGAGACGGCCGGCGCGGCGCAGGCGGCGGCGTTCGGCCCGGTTCAGGGGTTGAGGGGCGGGCGGCGTCGAAACAGGGTGCAATCTGTGCACTTCGTCCAGTTCGGACCCGGCGTCGTGGAAAACAGGGTGCAAAGTGTGCACTTCGTCCAGATCGTCCAGATCGGACGCGGCGGACGCAAAATCAGGGTGCAATCTGTGCACATTCTGGGTTTCGGCGGGCGTTTCGGGTGCCATGGACGCCAGGGTCTCGAAGATCTTGAGCCAGCGCAGGGCCTCGGTCGCCTCGCCGTCCATCAACGACAGTTGCAGGCGACGCCGCGCCGACAGGGCCATGGCCGACAGGTCGATGTCCTCGATGTCTTCAAGCTCGACGGCGGGATCGTACATATCGGGATCGTCCTGATCCTGTAGCCGCCAGCCCGCCTTGCGGGCGCGAACGCGAAAGGCCGAGAGGCCCAGGTCGTAGCGGCGGCAGACGACGCGCGCCGGCTCGCCCGCCAGATAGTCGTCGCGGGCCAGGTCCCAGACTTGCTGCGAACGGACGCGATAGACGGGGGCGGCTTGGGTCATGGGCGGACGCTGGCACGCGCCTGCGTCAGATGCGGACGCACACGTCTCCTCCCCACTTGTGGGGAGGGGAACCGCGAAGTGGTGGAGGGGTTCTTGAAGTCCCACAGGCGTTTGTGATGCGGTGCAGAGCCCCTCCGTCACGGCGCGAAGGCGCGCCGCGCCACCTCCCCATCGCAACGCGATGGGGAGGAGACGGCAGGGGGCCTCACCAGTCGGGATCGACCGGGGCGCCGTCGAAGATTTCGGCCAGACGCGCGCGACAGCCCCGGTTGGTGTCGGCGGGCAGGTCGGAGGGGGAGAACCAGCCGATCTCGGCGATCTCGCCATGGCTGGTGCGCTCGCCCCGGTCGAAGTCGTTCAGGCGGAAGACGACGACATGGTCGCCGGGAAAGAAGCGGTCGTTGGAATGGATCGAGACCAGGCGCGGCGGCACCCGCGCGATCAGCCCGGCCTCTTCCTGCAGCTCGCGCACCACGGCGGCGTGCGTCGTCTCGCCCCGATCCACCCCGCCGCCCGGCAACCACCAGCCGGCCAGATAGGTGTGCCGGACCATCAGCACCCGCCCCTGCGCATCCACCGCCACCGCCCGCACGCCCAGCGTCTTGCCGCGCGTCAGGCGTGACCAGGCGAAGAAGAGGGGACGGGTGAAGGGTTCGACGTGGATGCGCCAGGTCATGGATTTTCTAATTCAAAGCCCTGAAAACCGCTCTGGCGCTGTTGTTTAGCTCTGTTCAGTTTGTCAGACAGCATTTCTTGAACTTTTTGCCGCTTCCGCAAGGACATATTGCGTTTCGGCCCACGCGTGCGGCGCCAACTGAATTGATCGCGCTCCAAGGCGTCGGTGGCGGCGGCGGTCTTTTGATGAGTGCCTGCGCCATGTCCGGGTCGAAGACCCACGGAGTGCGTGATCCCACAGAGATGACGATCTTCTTGGTGTCTGGATCGAGGATTACGCCATACCAGCTGTCTGCGCGAGCATGATACTTGCGAACATTGCAGTGGTTGATCAGCCGGTCCACTGCGTCTTGGTCCTGCCCATAGCGGCAATGGATTGTTAGGCCGCTGTCGCTCTCGCCCAAAGCCAAGGACAAGTCGTGGGGCCGACGATCGGCCCGCGCCGCCGCTGCCATCTTGTCTATCCCCGCCGTCAAAGCGCGGGCAGTCTCCTCCCCAAGCTGTAGGAGCTCCAAGCCGATATCGATCGCCTCGGCGTCATCGCTCTCTTCGATCTGATCAATCAATCCGCCAAAAGTGGTGTTCTTTAATCGCGTCAGGATACCATCAGGGGTCCTTTTACCGGGCAGCCCCTCGCGCCGCACGAGCATCGCGATGTCCAGATGCATGGCAATATCGTCTGTCAGCATCACGAGGGTGTTTTCGCCATCGAACCAAAAATTTCGTGCGAGATGATAGCCGAGCAATGTCAACTCATGCCCTGCGGAGACCTTGTGGCCGAACCGGGTCCTGAGCGTCAGATAATGCAAGAAGTGGAGCGGCGTGGAAAGCATCTCCGCCAAGACGTCAAGCGCGAACACATCAACGACGACGGGTTCCGCGATGCGGTCGCTGGAACGGGCGTTAAGAAACTCTCGCACTTGGATGGCGAGTGACGGGTAATGATCCGAGACGACACAAAAGGGCTGAATCACTTCGAAGTCGCGAGGCAGCTCAATCGTTTCGCCCTCGGCGGTTTTGAGCTTGAAGGAGGAATCAAGAAGAGCTTCAGCGCACTCGAACCCTTGGTCCGCCGCATCCTGCACCGCTTTCTTGAAGTCGTCCTTGATCTGCAAGTCGTTGCCCTTGCGCGCCTCTATCGTAAGGCGTTTGGACTTCGCTTGAACTAGAATAGCATGGCGTCCGAAGACAACGAGCACATCGATCTCCCCCAGACGGTTTCCATTAGGTCGGTAGATGTCGATATTCCGAAATACCCGCTGGGGCGTGAAAACCCTTTCAAGACACGTTGCTACAAAACTTTCTGTAAAAGCGCCGCGCCGTTTGATGGCCGTGGGCAAATAATCCTTGTCCTTCATCATCCAGAAGGTGGGGCTCTCGTATATCGACTCCAGCAGGCTGTAGTGCTGAAGTAGAAGATAACGACCGCCTGACCATCGAATTAACGGCATGGCGTTCGCTACATTGAAATCATTCAGGCCGATGAAAGTTGGGTTCATTTCACCGTCTGTAAGGGTGAAAGCGTCAAGAACAGCCTGTATCCGATCTAGAGAGGTTCCAAGACGAGCATTCAGTTCCTGCGCGGTCAGGAGAAATCCTGAAAGCATCGTCAATTCATTGCCTTTGATACGCCGCATCGACTTCATGAGCGAGACCTGACGCTCGGACAGTAATATCGACGCCATTTCCGCCACAGCCACGGCGTCCTCAATCTCGAAGCCCTTCTTGGCCAACAGCCAAGCGTTGTCACCGCGATATCGTTCTATGGCCAAGGCGCGATACTGAAAACCGTAAGCGGACTCACCTGAGTAAAAGATGGGCTCTCGAAGGTGTGCGCCTGCCCAACTATCGCTTGTGGAGGTGAGAACTCCCTCCTTAATAGTAAAGGCGTCTTTCCACGGCTCCATCAGAGCATGATGCAGCTCCTGAAGAAGCGCTTGGGCGCGATCGATGTAAGCCTGAAGCATTTCCGGCTCGGGCACGACTTCATCGACAGGGTGTTGAATGAGGAGCCCGTTTAATGTCGCTATCTCGGTGCGTACCAGACGCTCTGGGGCGTGCTGGCTTTCCATGGCTTCAGCGTCCAGTGTTTTGCCATACCGGATTAGATTGTCTCGGAAGCTGAAGTAGGCAATCGCGTGCACGAACCCAGGCGACCCACAAAGTTCGCGAAGGCTCTCAAAGATCTCGGTTTCCGAGCGCGCAACCATGGGTCACCTCTTTTCGCCACCAAACACCATGAAATCCGGTTCGCAAAGCAGACCCGCTTAAAGGGACGGTTTGATCCACCGCCTAATGTCAGTTTTTGCCATCCAGTCTCCGAATGCTTCCCCGCTTGAACCCCGCTCCGGTCCGCTCTAATCGAAGACTGACAACAGGAGCATCCCATGCTGGCTCTCGGCATCATCTTCGGCTTCGTCGCCGTTCTGGCGGCTTTCAATGCGTTCGAGTTCGGTCGGGTTGACTGAGACGAGCACGCCCGCGTCACATCCGGGGCGCGGCGTCGCTCTGGTCACGGGCGGGGCGCGGCGGATCGGGCGGGCCATCTGTCTAAAGCTGGCCCAGGCCGGGTTCGACGTGGCGATCCATCATCATGCGTCGGGCGACGACGCCCGGACCCTGGCCGAAGAGATCGACGGCTTGGGTCGGCGCGCATGCCTGTTGCAGGCGGACCTGACGGACGAGGCCAAGGTGCGGGCGCTGATCCCCGCGGCGGTCGAGGCGCTGGGGCCGGTCAGCGTGCTGGTCAACAACGCCTCGGTGTTCGAGGATGACCGGATCGGCGAGCTGACGCGCGACAGCTGGGACCTGCATCTCGACACCAATCTGAGGGCGCCGATCGTGCTGGCCGAGGCGTTCGCCGCCCAGGCTGTCGAGGGCGCCATCGTCAATCTGCTGGACCAGAAGGTGCTGAAGCCGGATCCGCGCTTCTTCTCCTACAGCCTGTCGCGCAACGGCCTGTGGTGGGCGACCCAGACGCTGGCCCAGGCGCTGGCGCCCGGCATCCGGGTCAATGGGGTGGGGCCGGGGCCGACCCTGCCGTCCATCCACCAGACGCCCGAAGAGTTCGCCGCCGAGGCGCGCGCCACCCTGTTGCAGACGCCCGGCAGTCCCGAGGCGGTGGCCGAGGCCGTGCTGTGGCTGATTGACGCCCGCATGGTGACGGGCCAGATGATCGCCGTCGACGGGGGCCAGCACCTGGCCTGGCGCACCCCCGACATCCAGGAGTAGCGCGTGGTTGCATCCTC
>JBKBSD010000014.1:0-27776 GCA_046291915.1 Brevundimonas sp. | reverse complement strand
TCCAGACGCCCGCTCCGGCGCCCGCCCGCGCTCGCCCGCCCGTCGCACCCGCCCCGGCGCCGGCCCAGCCCGCGCCGCAAGAGACGCCGGGAGCGGACGAATGAGACGCGCCGTCACGGTCCGTGTCGTCGGGCCGATGCAGTGGATCGTCTATCCGGCCCTGATCACCGCCGCAGTCACCTTTTTGCTGGCGACGCCGGTCAAGGTGTTCGGCCTGAGCCTGCCTGAGCCGATCATCCCCATGGTGCTGGCTTTCGCCTGGCCCCTGATCCGGCCGTCCATCGTGGCGCCGGTGGTGCTGATGGCGCTGGGCCTGTTCCTGAACTTCATCCTCGGTGGGCCGCTGGGCCTGTGGTCCCTGTCGCTGCTGGCGATCTATGCGGTGATCCTGGGCGCGCGCAGCATCCTGATCGGGCAGGACACCATGGTGCTGTTCATCTGGTACGTGGGCTGCTGCGCCCTGGGCTTCCTGCTGGCCTATCTGGTCATGACGCTGATCACGGGCACGCCGCCCAGCCTCCTGGCCCTGATCGGTCAGGTCGTGCCGACGCTTCTGCTGTTCCCCTTCGCGAACAGCATGATCGAGCGGTTCGACGACGGCGACGTGAGGTTCAGATGAGCTCCGAACCGTCCATCATCTTCTCGGATCCGAACGAGCGGCAGGGCTCGTTCCTGCGCCGGACGTTCGTGCTGGGCGGTCTGACGACCCTCGGCGGGCTGGCCCTGACCGGACGTCTGGCCCAGCTACAGGTGTTCCAGGCCCACGAGTATTCGACCCTGGCGAGCCAGAACCAGTTCAACTTCCGTCTGGTGCCGCCGCCGCGCGGGCGCATCCTGGACCGCAACGGCGTGGTCGTCGCCGGCAACAGGCCCAGCTTCCGCGTGCTGGTCGTGCGCGACGAGACCAAGGACCTGGACCAGACGCTGGACCTGCTGGGTCGGCTGCTGCCGGACACCCTGGAGCGCCGGCGCTCCATCATCCGCGACGTCAACGCCGCGCCGCGCTTCTCGCCGGTGCCGGTCAAGAGCGACCTGACGTGGGAAGAGTTCGCCCGGGTCAACCTGTACGCCAACGAACTGCCCGGCGTGATGGCGGACATGAACGAGGCGCGCTTCTATCCGTTCGGCGGCGCCTTCGCCCACGTCATCGGCTATGTGGCCAAGCCCAATGATCGCGACATCAAGGCGATCGAGGAGCGTGGGGAGGAAGTGCCCCAGATCCTCTACAACCCCGGCTTCCGCATCGGGCGTCAGGGGCTGGAGAAGTCGCTCGACAAGGAACTGCGCGGCGAGGCCGGGGGCAACCGGGTCGAGGTGGACGCGCGCGGTCGCGTGGTGGCCGAGGACATCGGCGGGTCGCGTCCGGCCAAGCCGGGCGAGGATGTCGTCCTGACGCTGGACGCCGACGTGCAGAACCGCGCGCTGGAGGTCTTCGGCGACGAGAGCGGCAGCTGTGTCGTCATGGACATCCGCAACGGCGATATCCTGTGCATGACGTCATCGCCGTCCTTCGATCCCAATCTGTTCGTGGGCGGGGTGCCGACCACGATCTATCGCGCCCTGGCCGACTATGAGCGCAAGCCGCTGCTGGACAAGGCGATCAACGGCACCTTCCCGCCGGGTTCGACCTTCAAGCCGACGACGGCGCTGGCGCTGCTGGCGGCCGGGGTCGATCCGCGCCAGCGCGTGGTGTGCACGGGCAGCTACCGCACCGGCAACCGGACGCAGCGCTGCTGGGGCGTGCACGGCTCGCAGGACATGCACAACGCCATCAAAAACTCGTGCGACGTCTATTTCTACGCCCTGTGCAACCGCGCGGGCGTGGACGGCATCCGCGAGGCCGGGCTGAAGCTGGGCTTCGAGCATGAGTTCGACATCGGCGTGAGCAACCAGCGCAAGGGCCTGCTGCCGTCGACGGCGTGGAAGCGCAGGACCTTCCCGCGGGATCCGGTCTGGCATCCGGGCGAAACCACCTCGGTGGCGATCGGACAGGGCGCGGTGCTGGTGAATGCGCTGCAGCTGGCGGTCTACACCTCGCGTCTGGCCAACGGGCGCAAGGCGATCGAGCCGCGGCTGATCAAGTCGGTCGGCGGTGTGGAACGGCCCAGCGGCGGCGACGTGCCCGACCTGGCCTTCCCGCGCGAGCATCTCGAGATCGTGCGTCAGGGCATGATCGCGGTGGCCAACGACACGTCCGGCACGGCCTATCGCCAATCCCAGCTGGGACTGGGCGACATCCAGATGGCCGGCAAGACCGGCACGGCGCAGTCGCGCGACTACAAGCCCGGCCAATCGCGCAAGTCCGACATCTGGGCGCTGAAGGACCACAACCTGTTCATCGCCTTCGCGCCGATCGACGCCCCGCGTTATGCAGTGGCGGTGATCATCGAGCACGGCGGCCGGGGAGGGGGCACCGCCGGCGCGCCGCGCGCCCGCGAGGTGATGCGGACGGCGCTGCTGAAAGACCCGGAAATGCGGGATCGCATCACCCGGCCGCTGCCGCCTGAACCCACCGGTCCGCAGATTGACGAGGGCGACATCGGCGCCGCGCCGGAGCCGTATGTGGGCGACGCGCCAGCGCCCGCGCCCACGACGCCGCAGCCCGCCGCGCCTTCGGGCCCGCGCCCCTATATTCCGGACTCCCCGCAATGACCGCCTCGGCCCTGACCCGTCCCGGCGAGCGCGAGCGGCTGGTCGTCAAGATCGGCCAGATCGACTGGCGCTTCGTGGCCCTGCTGTGCGCGGTCGCCGGTATGGGCGCGATGATGCTCTACTCGGTCGCCGGCGGCTCGTGGGAGCCGTGGGCCGCCAAACACCTGATGCGCTTCGGCTTCCTGCTGGTCGTCATGCTGGGCCTGTCGATGGTCAGCCTGAAGTGGTGGTTCCGCCTGTCCTATCCGATCTACGCCGTCGCCCTGCTGATGCTGGCGGCGGTCGAGGTGCCGGGGTTGGGGTATCGGGCGCTGGGCGCCACACGCTGGCTGGACCTGGGCGTGACCCGCATCCAGCCGTCCGAGATCATGAAGATCGGCCTCGTGCTTGCCCTAGCCCGCTGGTACCACAGCGCCAGCGCCAAGGAGGCCAGCTTCCACTGGAAGCTGATCGTGCCCGCCGCGATGATCGGCCTGCCGTTCCTGCTGGTGGCGCACCAGCCCGATCTGGGCTCGGCCATGCTGCTGGGCCTGACCGGGGCGGCGATCATGTTCATGGCGGGACTGAGCTGGAAGATCATCGCCGGGGTGGCCGTGCCGACCGCCATCGCCGTGCCCTTCTATGTGATGTTCGGCATGCACGAGTATCAGCGCCACCGCGTGCTGACCTTCCTGAACCCGGAAGGCGATCCCAGCGGCACGGGCTACCACATCACCCAGTCCAAGATCGCGATGGGATCGGGCGGCCTGCTGGGCAAAGGCTATGGCCTGGGCAGCCAGAGCCAGCTGGAGTTCCTGCCCGAGAAGCACACAGACTTCATCTTCGCGGCCCTGTCGGAGGAGTTCGGCTTCCTCGGCTCGTTCACCGTGATCGTCTGCTACCTGACCATCATCCTGATCGCCCTGCGGATCGCGTCGCTGTCGCACAGCCATTTCGGTCGCCTGGGCGCGGCGGGGGTGACGGCGACCTTCGCCCTGTATGTGCTGATCAACGGGGCGATGGTGATGGGGCTGGCGCCGGTCGTGGGTGTTCCCATGCCGCTGCTGTCGAACGGCGGCACGGTGATGCTGACGGTGATGATCGGCTTCGGTCTGGTGTTGGCGACCCGCGTGCACCGCTACGTCGAACTGCCCAAGGGTCACAGCCTGTTCTAGCCGGCGTTCTGCCCCTAGGTTGGGGCATGACCGATACGCCAGACGCCCCCGTGACCGCCCCGCCGTCCTTGTTCTCCGACTGTGGCGACAGGCCCTGTCCCGAGCCCGTCCTGCCGACCGCGACGCCTGAGCAGAAGGCGGCGCTGACCGACGGCGTGCGGATGCGCGAGAACCCGGCGGAGTGGGCCTTCGTGCGGCTGTCCAAGCTGATCGAGGACTATGAGAAGGGTCTCGACAAGGACGAGGAGATCGCCGCGCGCATCGTCGGCCTGCCCGGTGACGGGGTGATGCAGATCGAGGATGTCGGCTTCTGGGGCCCGGACTTTATCCTGTTCCTCGGCAAGAACAGCGAGGGCAGGCCGGTGCGCCTGATCCAGCACTACGCCCAGATCAATGTCCTGCTGGACGCCCGGAGAAAGCCCGAGGAGCGTGAGGCGAAACGCATCGGCTTCCAGCTATCGGAGCTGGTGGGGAAGACGAATCCGAAGTGAGTGAGCAGGCAGTAGGCAGTAGGCAGTAGGAAGTAGGAAGAGCGCCTCCGGCGGCATGCTCCTTGGCCCTATTGCCTACTGCCTGTTCCCTGCTGCCTTCAGAGAGAAGCGGCCCAGTCGGTGGCGCGGACCAGGCTGTCGATGATGCCGGGTTCGGACGAGGCGTGGCCGGCGTCGGGGATGACGTCCAGCTTCGATTCCGGCCAAGCCTTGTGCAGGGCCCAGGCGCTGGTCATCGGGGTGACCACGTCGAAACGGCCCTGGGCGATCCAGCACGGGATGTGGCGGATGCGGTGGACGTTTTTCAGCAGCCACCCCTCTTCGGGGAAGAAGCCGCCGTTGGTGAAATACCAGTTCTCGATACGGGCGAAGGCGACCGCGAACTCCGGCTCGGCGAACTTGTCCGGGCGGGCCGACGGGCCCTGGACGCTGACGGTGTCGCCTTCCCAGCTGGACCAGGCGATGGCGCAGCGCTCGCGCTCGGCCTTGTCGTCGCCGATCAGCCGTTTGTAGTAGGCGCCCATCAGGTCGCCGCGCTCGGCCTCGGGGATGGGGGAAAGGAACTGTTCCCACGCGTCCGGGAACAGGTGCGAGGCGCCGTCCTGATAGAACCAGTGCAGTTCGGGCTTGGTCAGCAGGAAGATGCCGCGCAGCAGCAGGGCGGTGCAGCGTTCCGGATGGGTGATGGCGTAGGCCAGCGACAGGGTCGATCCCCAGCTGCCGCCGAACACCGCCCATTTGTCGATGCCGAGCAGTTCCCGCAGGCGCTCGATGTCCTCGATCAGGGTCCAGGTGGTGTTGTCTTCCAGCGAGGCGTTCGGGCGACTGTTGCCGCAGCCGCGCTGGTCGAACATGATGATGCGGTACTTGCCGGGATCGAAGTAGCGACGCATGCCGGGGTTCACCGCGCCGCCGGGTCCACCGTGCAGCACGATGACCGGCAAGCCCTGCGGATTGCCGCTTTCCTCGTACCAGACCTCATGCACGCCGCCGGTCTTCATATAGCCCGAGGCGTAGGACTCGACTTCGGGATAGAGTTCGCGGCGCGGGGCGTCGGGCAGGGGGAAGGCCATACTGTAATCCGGTCTCTCTGCTCGCCTGTGTCAGGCTTTGGAGCTGGTGGTCCGCAATGCGGCAACGATGAGCAAAAGCCAAGCCACGATCATCAGCACCCCGCCGATCGGCGTCACCGGGCCGAAGGCGCGGATGCTGAGAAGACCCAGACCCATCAATGAGACGGAGAAGATCAGGCCCCCCGCCGTCGACAGCCAGCCGGCGATCGTCACCAGCCGCGGGTGCGCGGGCCACAGGGCGCAGGCGATCCCGAGCAGGGCATGGGTCAGCTGATACTGGGCGCCCGTGGTCAGAAGGCTCTTGATCTGCGGCCCGGCCCCATGGGACGCGAAGGCGCCCAGCGCGACCGCCATGGCTCCGTTCGCGGCGGCGAAGATCACCAGATTTCGATTCACTGTCATGACCCGACGCTAGCCGACAGAAGCGTCGCCGTCTGCTATCGGACGGCATGAATTCCGCCGCCCGGATGGGCCTGCAGTATGTGTTGCTCTTCAGCGCCAGCGGGGTGAGCCTGCCGTTCGCCGGCCTGTGGTTTCGGGCGCAGGGGCTGAGCGGGGCGCAGATCGGCGTGCTGCTGGCCGCGCCCATGTTGGGACGGATCGTGACCGGGCCGCTGCTGGCGGTGTGGGCCGACGGCTTCCGGACGCGACGGGCGCCGATCGCCCTGCTGGGGCTGGTGATGGCGCTGGGCTATGGCGGGGCAGGGTTGCTGGACGGCTTTGCCCCGAGAGCCGTCTGCTGGTTCATCGGCGCGACCGCGGCGGCGGCCCTGATCCCGCTCAGTGATGTGCTGACGTTGCGGTTGGCGGCGCGGGACGGCTTCACCTTCGCCCTGCCGCGCGGCTTCGGCTCGGTCGCCTTCGTGGCCGTCAATGTCGGCATGGGCGCCCTGCTGCTGCAGGCGCAGGTCGATGTGATCGTGGTCTGGATCACCCTGATGGGACTGGCCATCGCCGTGACGGCCGCGCTGTTCCTGCCGGGCGAGCCCGTCGGCGAGGGGGCGCCATTGAGGAAGAGGGACCGGTTCCGGGGGCTGGGCCGGCTGGTGGTCGATCCGGTGTTCATGACCGCCATCTTCGCGGTCGGCGCGGTGCAGGCGGCGCACGCCTTCCAATACGGCTTCTCGGCCCTGCTGTGGAAGGCGCAGGGGATCAGCGAGGCAGTGACCGGCCAACTTTGGGCGTTCGGCGTGGTGGTCGAGGTCGCGCTGATGTGGCTGGTCGAGCCGTGGCGGCGTCGGGTCGGGATCGGGCCGTGGATCCTGCTGGTGATCGGGGCGGGGGCGGCGGTGTTGCGCTGGACGGCGATGAGCTTCGCGCCGCCGCTGTGGCTGCTGTGGCCCTTGCAGGCGCTGCACGCCCTGACATTCGCGGCCACCTTCCTGGCCGGGGTGCAGATCGTCCAGACCCTGGCGCCCCGCGAGAGCCAGACGGCGGCCCAGACGCTGAGCTCCGTTCTGTCGGCAGGAATATTGATCGGCGGGGCGACGGCGCTGTCGGGGCCGCTGTACGACCGGTTCGGCGCGGGCGGCTATGCGGCGATGGCGGTGATGTCGCTGGCGGGCCTGATCGCCGCCCTGCCGCTGCGGCGCAAGCTGGCCTGAGGGCTCAGATCGCGCGGGAACGGGGCAGGGGCGACAGATGGCGCGCCATGGCCTGGGCCGCAGCCTTGACCGCGCGCTGGACGGCGGCGTCGGGCTCGTTCTCGGGCGCGCGCAGCAGGCCGATGGCGGGGGTGTCCAACCCGTCCGGCAGATTGGAAAGGACGCGGTAGAGCAGATAGCTGCCGGCGTCCTCTTCGGCGTCCGAGGTCGCGTCGGCGGCCAGTCCAGCCTCGGTCAGGGCGCGGACCATGTCGGCGACCGGCGCGGTCGCGCGGGCGACGCTGGGCCCGACCGCATCCAGACGGGTCGCGCCGTCGGCGGACCGGTTCTCGGCCCGCATCTGCAGGCGGAAGCCGTCGGCCCGGCGCGTGCGCCCGACCAGAAGCAGGGCCCGGCAGCGGTTGTCGCTGAGATGGGCGGAGAGGGTCGAGGCGAGGGCGTCCGGATCGGCGGAGGGCACGGGGACGGTGCGGGCGCCGTTCGGGCTCCAGGGTTCGCCCGAGAGGTCCTCGACCGGGTCCCAGCCTGACTCGCTCGCGTCCCAGGCACAGATCACGATCCCGGGGCGGGTGTCCGTCGGCGTCTTATCAAGCTCGGCCATGGGTCCGGACTACTTCGTGACGGTTACGTGACGGTGGAGGGCACGGTGTCGCCATCGCCCCCTGCGCGTCAAGCTGAAAACACGGGATTCAGGTCTGACCGGACGCAGATTCACCGGGCGCGCGAACGCCATGTCAGGCCAGATCGCCGACGGCGGCGTCCAGCAGCATGAAGGCGCGCCCCCCGTCGGAGGTCAGTCGTGCCAGCACGGCGGGGCCGTCGCCGACCGCCGCGTGGCTCGCGACGTCCCGGCTGAAGGCGCGGACATAGGCTTCGGCGTCGGCGCGCAGATCGGGATCGGTCAGCACGCGGCGTGAGACGCTACGTACGGCGGCCGGGGCCACGCGGCGGACGATCTGCCGGGCGCGGTCGGGATCGCGGTCGGTCAGGGCGCGCGCGGCCTCCTCGACCCGCGAGCGGGGCAGAAGGGCGTTCGGATCGACGCCCATGCGACGGATCGCGGCCACGATGCGCTCGCCCAGCACCTCGAGATCGCCGTCTCCGCCGCCGGTAGGCATGATCGGGGTGTCGAGGTCGAGCGGCGTGTCGCCCTGGGGATCATCGACCAGATCGGCCCAGTCCAGAGGCCGATTGGGCGCAGGCGTTCCGGGGGTCGGCTCCAGCTTCAGGCGGCCGCGAAGACCGAAGCCCTTGTCATCGACGCGAGGCTCGGACCGCGGCTCGGCGCGCGGTTCGGCCCGCGGCTCGGATCGCGAGGCGCGAACGGGTTCCGGCTCGGACAGGGTCCCGGTTTCGCGACGACGGCTGGTCGGGCTTTCGCCGGAGACCACGCCCATCAGGCGGACGGCCTCGGTCAGCATATCGTAGTTGCGACGCACCCGCTCTTGGAAGCCGGCGTCCAGCGCCTCGGTATCGGCGGCGGCCTTCTGGGAGGCGGCGGACAGGGCGGCGAGGCCCTCCTCGACCGTGTTGCGGACCTCCTCGACCCGCTTGCGGGCTTCCTCGGGCAGGCGGCCGGCGCGGTCGTCCAGATCGCCGATGGCCTCGTCGATGCGGGCGAGGGCGGCGTCCATGCGCTCGACGGTGTGCTCCAGCTTCTCCAGCGCGCGATCGCCGGATTGCTCCAGCAGGGCGCCGGATTCCGTGACGATGCGGCGCGCGCTTTCCAGACGGGAGTCGGCGGCGGCGTCGGCCTTCTGCGCGGCCTCGAACATGGCCTCACCCAGACGGTCGGCGCGCAGCTGGGCCTGATCCGCGGCTTCGCCGGCGGCGATGCGGGAGTCCTCGGCCGTGGCCTGCAGGGCGGCGAGCGCCCGGCGGGTTTCCTCGACCAGGGCGTCGCGGGCGTCGGCGGCCAAGGCCTCGAACCGATCCAGCGCGACCTTGGTGGCGGCGTCGAAGCCATCGGCCTCGCGCTGGGACATCTCGATCAGCGCCTTGAACTGGTCGGCCGCGGCCTCGACCAGATCCTTGACGGTCTCCGTCGAGCGGGTGGCGGTGTCGCCCAGATCGCCGGCGGCGCTGCGGGCGGCGGACAGTTGTTCGGTGAGCTGGGCGCGTTGGCTTTCGACCTGGGCGGAGAAGTCCTCCTGATCGGTGCGCAGGGCGTAGGCGGCGGTGACCAGGGCGGCGCGCTGCTGGCCGAGGCCTTCCTCGACCGACTGGATCTGTTCGGCGACGCCCGAGCCCGCGTTTTCGAGCCGGATGGTCTGACGCGCCAGATCGTCGGCGGCGGCGCGGGCGGCGTCCTGCGCCTCACCGGCGGCGGCGGCCAGATCGGCGGCGCGGGCGGCGAGGGCGGCTTCGGCCTCGCGCAGCTGGGTCTGGGCCAGGTCAGAGGCGTCCACGACCATGCGCGACTGACGTTCGACGGCGTCGAGAACCCCGGTCGCCTGCTTGTCGAGCGCGGTCCCGAGGGTCTGCATCTGCTCCCGCTCGCCGCCCAGCTGTTCGGTCAGGCGGCGCGCGGTGAGGCCGGCGGTTTCAGCGGCTTCATTCAGGCGGGTGGTCTCCTGCGCCAGCGCTTCGCGCAGCAGGGCCATGTCGTTGCGGGCGCGTTCGGCGGCGAGCGACGCCTGATCGATATCCATGCGCAGGGTCTGCAGCACCTCGCCGGTGCGCTGGGCGGCCAGGGCGGTGGGGGCGATCAGGGCCTCGGACAGGTCGCGGGCGCGCCGGGTCTCGGCGGCCAGACCGGCGCCCTGGCGGATGGCGTGCGCCAGCATGATCGCGAGACCGGCGGGGGCGAGGGCGATCAGGGCGTAAAGGGCGAGACGCAGCGGCTCGAGGTCCACCGACCCGGAGCCGATCTCGAACGCCGCCAGAGCCGCGACGCCGCCAATCCACAGGGCGGCGGCGATCCCGGCCACCAGATAGGCGTGACGGCCGGACGGCTGCGGCGTCTCGCGCTTGCGGAGGGCGGGCGCGGGCGGCGGGGTGAAGGCGACGGGCGGGGCCTCGGCGCTTTCGGCGAGGGCGCGACCCTCGACCGGAGCGGGTTCAATAAAGGGCGCGGGTTCGGCGACGGGGCGGGCGGCCCGTTCAGCCTCCGCTGCGGCGCGCTCGGCGGTCAGGCGCTGTTCTTCGGCCAGACGGCGGCGGCGGCGCTCGGACATCGGGCGTTCCGCGCGGGTCGGGGCAGGGGCGGGGACGTCATCAGCCTCGGACGACGCATCGGCGATCGGTTCGACAGCGGGCTCGGCGGCGGGCTCCGACACGGGGTCAGACAGGTTCAGCGGCGGCCGTTGGCGGGGAGGCTTCATCAGGCGTCGATCTCGTCTCGGACAGCGTCATGCGGACGCGCGCTGGGGGACGAGGGAACCCTAGCGGGTCAACGGCGGAGAGCAAAGGCGAGCCCGGACGATTCCGGTGGGCTTCAGCACTCGTGTTTGCGCTCGGCGGTCACGGCGACGATGGAAGACGAGGGATTGTCGGAGCAGTCGCGGACGCGGTGGATTTCACGCTCGGGCTTCTGCGGGGTGTGGAGATCCACGCCGAACTGCGACAGGGCCGCAGTGGCGAGCATGGCGACGATGCTTGCGATCAACTCGATCAGCGCTTGCATCGCCGATCTCCCCTGTCCCGATAACAGACGCTGTTATGCGCCGAAATATTTCTCAAAACAATGCGCGACGCATGAACAAAGCGTCACCATTGTTCGTTGAGACCCCAGCATGGGAATGGAAAGACGCGTTGGGCGTCTCCGGTGTCGGGGGATGCATGTCGTCGTCATGCGAATCGGTCAGGCGTAGCGGTATGGATACTCCCGACGACAGCCTGTTTGCGCCCGGCCGGAACTGTTGGCGCGTGGAGACGGCCAACCGTTTCGCCGTGCTGATGGAAAACGCCGCCTATTTCAGCGCCTTGCGCTCGGCTCTGGACAAGGCGCAACGGTCGGTCGTGCTGCTGGGCTGGCAGTTCGATCCGCGCACCCGCCTGCACCCCGATGTCGCTCATGCCGGTCCGACCGACGAGATCGGGCATCTGCTGCGGATGCTCGTGAAATGCAGGCCCGAGGTGGAAGTGCGGCTGCTGATCTGGAAGTCGCCGCTGGTGATCGCCGCCTCGCAAGGCTTCTTCCCGCAGCGGGCGCAGGGCTGGTTCCGCAAACGGATGGTTGAGTTCCGGCTGGACCCGCCGCCGGCGCCGGGGGCCTGTCATCACCAGAAGGTGGTCATCATCGACGACGCCGTGGCCTTCGTCGGCGGCGGCGATATCTCTGTGGATCGTTGGGACTCCGAAGAGCATCTGGACGGCGACCCGCGCCGTTGCCTGCCGACCGGCCTGATCGCGCCGCCCCGGCACGAGGTGATGTGCGTCGTGGACGGCCCTGCCGCCCGCGCCTTGGGCGACCTCGCCCGCGAGCGCTGGTACAAGGCCACCGACGAGCGGACCATTCCGGACGAGCCCCCCGGCGATCCCTGGCCCGACGGGGTGGAGCCGGACATTCGCGATACGCCCTTCGCCATCGCCCGGACGGAGCCGGGCTTCGGCCAATGGACCGAGACGCGCGAGAATGAGGCCCTGCATCTGGACGCCATCCGCAAGGCGAAGAAGCTCATCTATCTGGAGAACCAGTATTTCACCTCGCCGGTGATCGCGGCGGCGCTGGCTGAGCGACTGTCGGAGTGGGACGGGCCGGAGGTGGTGCTGGTGTCCACCGGCGGCAGCCCCAGCTGGTTCGACCGCATGACCATGGACACCGCCCGGTCGGAAGTTCTGTTCCGACTGGAGCAGGCCGACCGCAACAACCGCTTCTTCGCCTTCGCTCCGCATACGGAGGAGGGCGGCCGGATCATCGTCCACGCCAAGATGTCGATCTATGACGACGAGATCCTGCGCATCGGCTCGACCAATCTGAACAACCGCTCGCTGGGTTTCGATACCGAGTGCGACGTGGCCGTCGAGCCCGGGACGGATGAGGGGCGCGACGCCATCCGCAAGTTCCGCCATCACACCCTCGGCCACTGGATCGGCGTCAGCGGCGCCGAGTTCGCGGCGGCGGAGGCCTTGTCGCAGTCGATCGGCGAAGCGGTTCAGCGCTTTGACACCGGGCGGATGCAGGCTTTGGGCGCAGCGCCGCCGTCGCGGGTCGAGCAGATCATCGCGGAATTCCAGCTGGGCGACCCGACCTCGATGAAGGACGCGTTCCGACCCTGGAAACGGCGGGCGGCCTCGCACCGCCGTGCGCCGGTCAAGCCGGCCTGATCTCGAAGTCGACGATCAGGGGCAGATGGTCCGACGCCATCCGCGCCAGGGGCGAAAACGGCGCCTTCACCGCGGTCACCACCACCTCGGGGCTGGTGAAGCAGTGGTCGATGCGGATTGCTGGGAAGCTGGAGGGGAAGGTCTTCACCGAGGGCTTCATTTTGAGGCTGCGCTGGCAGTCGGCCAGCTTGCGGACCAAGGTCTGATACGGGCGCGTCACCGAGGTGGCGTTGAAGTCGCCGGTCAGCAGGGTCGGGCCGATGCAGTCCGCGTGACCCAGCCACTGGTCACCGACCAGGGCCGCGGCCTGAAGCCGCTGTTCGCGCGGGACCAGTCCCAGATGGGTGTTGAAGACGTTCAGGGTGACGCCGTCGATTTCGATCGCGACCCACAGGGCGCCGCGAGGCTCGAGCCCCGGCACGCCCCGCACTGTCGGCAGGGGGCCGGACTTGACCAGACGCTCCGGCAGGTGGGTCAGGACAGCGTCGCCGTACAGCTCGGCCTCGACCCGCATGGCGGCGTGGAAGTGGTAGGTCATGGCCAGATGGTCGGCGATGGCGCGCGCCTGATCGACGAAGCCGGTGCGGGCGCGGCCGACGTCCAGCTCCTGCAGGCAGACGATATCCGGCTCATGCTCGGCGATGACGGCGGCGACGCGGCTGACGTCCAGCTTGCGATCAACGCCGACGCAGCGATGGACATTGTAGGTGAGAAGGCGGGGCATGGAGTTCCGGTCGGCCTCGGGACGCGGCCTGCTGTGTATCTGGTCCCTGATACGCGCGAAATGATGACGGGCGTGCAGGAGGATAACCGGAAAGACGCCTACGTCGTTCCGGGGGCGGTCGGCGCAGGGAGCGCGGCGGGCGGCGGGGCGGGGGCGGTCGGCGCGGGAGCGACCGGCGCGGGAGGGGGCGCGGGCGGGTCCTGGGTGAAGACCTGCATTCGGGCCCGACCACCGGACCACAGGGACGCGGGGAAGCGGCCCAGTGCGTCGTTATAGTCCTCAGCCGCCTCATTGTAGTCGTTGCGGGCGACGGCGATGCGGCCCTCGCTGCCGTCGAGGCGGGATTGCAGAACGACGAAATTGCGGTTGGCGCGGAGCTGGGGATAGCGGCTGGAGATCTGCTCCAGCTGGTCCAGCGCGCGGGTCAGCTGGCGCTGGGCGGTCTGGTAGCGGCGGAAGGTGGCCGGGTCGGTCGGGGTTTCGGGCGCCGGGATGGGCGCGGTCACGCGGGCGCCGAGCTGGCGCAGGGCCGGCGCATCCTGCGGGGCCGCGACGCCCTGGAGCGCGCCGACCATGTCAGAGGTGAGCTGGACGCGGCTGCCGTACTGGGACTGGACCTCGGCCCAGCGCGCCTGGGCCATTTCCTCGCGGGCGTCTGATCCCTGGAGGCCGCACCCCGCCAGGACGGGCGTCATCGCAAGCCCGACGGCGAGCGTCGCGGCGCGGGACGAAAAGCGGATCATCAACCTCTCCTGCGGACCTGGACCGAGTATGGGGCGGGTCCGGACACGGGTTCAAGCATCCAGAGATTCGGGCGGAACGCCAGCGGTACGGCAGGCCGCCGTATAGGTATTGGCCAGCAGGCAGGCGATGGTCATCGGACCGACGCCGCCGGGCACCGGGGTGATCCGACCGGCGAGGGCGGCGGCCTCGTCGAAGGCCACGTCGCCGACGACGCGGGTCTTGCCTTCGGCGGCCTTGACCGGGTCCTTCGAGGGCACGCGGTTGATGCCGACGTCGATGACAGTGGCCCCGGGCTTGATCCAGTCGCCGCGCACCATCTCCGGGCGGCCGACGGCGGCGACCACGATGTCGGCGGTGCGGCACAGGGCGGGCAGGTCGCGGGTGCGGGAGTGGGCGATGGTCACAGTGCAGCTTTCGGCCAGCAGCAGTTGGGCCATCGGCTTGCCGACGATGTTGGAGCGGCCGACGACGACGGCGTTCAGCCCGGTCAGGTCGCCGAGCTCGGCGCGCAGCATCATGATGCAGCCCAGCGGGGTGCAGGGCACCATGCCCGGGAGGCCGACGGCCAGACGACCCGCGTTGACGACATGGAAGCCGTCCACATCCTTGTCCGGATCGATGGCGTCGAGGACCGTGCTGCTGTCGATGTGGCCGGGCAGGGGCAGCTGGACGAGAATACCGTGGATGCCCGTGTCGGCGTTCAGGGTCGCGATCAGGGCCAGCAGGTCGGCCTGCGTGGTCGTGTCAGGCAGGCGGTGGGTATCGGAGCGCAGGCCCGCGCGCTGGGTCGTCTCGCCCTTGTTGCGGACGTAGATCTGACTGGCCGGGTCTTCGCCGACAATGACGACGGCCAGTCCGGGCTTGACCCCATGGGCGGCTTCGAGCCGGGCGGACGCGGCGGCGACGCGGTCCACAAGCCCGGCGGCGAAGGCCTTGCCGTCAATGAGAGTCGCGCGGGTGGGTTCGGCCGTCATGGGTTTCGGCTCCGGTCGTCAGGAATCGTGCGGTCCGCGCGATTTACAGACGGCGGGGTTCGGCGTCTATGATCGGGTTCGACTCCCTGGAGATCTGTATGCGCCGTCCGACCCTTCTTGCCGCCGTCAGCAGTCTGGCGCTGTTCGCCGCATTCGCGGGGTCGGCGTTCGCGCAGGACGCGCAACCTCTGACGCCCGGGGCGCAGATCGAGGGCGAGATCGCGGAGGCCGACACCGCCGGGCCGGACGGCGACTTCCGCTATGACGCCTACACCGTGACCGCCACCGCCGGTCAGCGGTTCGAGGTGGTGATGCGGTCCGCGGCTTTCGACGCCTTCCTGCAGGTCCGGCGCGCCGGCGAGGACGTCTCCTCGGAGCCGCTGGCCCAGGACGATGACGGGCTGGGCGAGGGGACCAACGCCCTGCTGCGGTTCACCGCGCGGGAAACCGGAGACTATGTGATCCTGGCCCGCCCGCTGTCCGTCGGCACGGGCGCCTACAGCCTCGTCCTGACGGAGCGGGCTCCCGCCAAGGCGCCGCCGGAGCCCGCCGCGATTGGTCTGGGCGCGACGGAGCAGGGCAGCCTCGACGACGGCGATCCCGAAGGGGACAACGGCGCGCCCTACGAGGGCTGGACCTTCCAGGGCCGTCAGGGGGACCGCGTCGCGGTGGCGATGGACAGCGAGGCCTTCGATCCTGTCGTCCGGCTGGGCCGGGTCGTCGACGGCGTTTTCAACGAACTGACGATGAACGACGACGGTCCGGACAGCGGGCTGAACTCGCGCCTGATCTTCAGCCTGCCCGAGACTGGCGCCTATGTGATCCAGGCCGGCGCCCTGCGGGCCGGCGGGGCGGGCGCCTACAGCCTGACCCTGTCGGAAGGGCCGCCGCCGATCGAGGCGCAGGCCATCGGCTTCGGCGACACTGTGCGGGGCGAACTGACGGAGCAGGACCCGACGAACCTCGAAGGCAGCCACGCGGACGCCTATCGCTTCACCGGCCGCGAGGGCCAGCGGGTCCGGATCGACATGACGTCGAGCCAGTTCGACACCTATCTGGAGCTGTTCGACGAGAACCAGGCCAGCCTGGCCACCGACGATGACGGCGGGCCGGAGGGGACCAACTCGCGCCTGATCTTCACCCTGCCGCGAGACGGGTCCTATGTGTTCGAGGCGCGGGCCTTCTCGTCCTCGTCGACGGGCGACTATCGCGTCGCCCTGACCGAGGTCGAGCCGGACAAGCCGCCCCAGCCGCTGGCGTTCGGCGCGACCGTGCAGGGGGAGATCACCGACAACGATTCGCGCGACAGCGAGGACCGGGGCTTCGACGCCTTCGTCTTCGACGGGCGCGAGGGGCAGCGGGTCCGGGCCATCATGCGCTCGGGCGACTTCGACACCTATCTGCAGCTCGGCAATGCCGAGGGCGACTTCACGGCGCTGGCCCAGGATGATGACGGGCTGGGCGAGGGGACGGACTCGCGCCTGACCTTCACCCTGCCGAGCGACGGCCGCTATGTCGTGCGCGCCTCGCCGCTGGGGTCGGATGGCGAGGGGTTGTACTCGATAGAGCTTCAGGATCGCGGGCCGCAGCCGCGCCCGGGCAGCCTGCTGATCGGTTCGACCGCCCGCGGCGTGCTGACCGAGACGGACGCCACCGCCGAGGACAACAGCTTCTACGACGCCTATCGGCTGACGCTGAAGGAAGGCGAGAAGCTGGTCATCAAGATGGTCTCCAACGAGGTCGACAGCTATGTGGCCGTCGGCAGCGTGGACGAGAGCGACGCCTTCAGCGGACTGGCGGCGGACGACGACGGCCTGTCGGACACCCACGCCAAGCTGGAGTGGGAGGCCCCGGAGGACGGCACGTACGAAATCCGCGCCGGAACGTTCTCCCAGGGTCAGACGGGCGCCTATGCCCTGATCGTCGAGAAGCAGCCCTGACGGCTGCGGAGCCGCCATGTCCGAGACCGTCGCGCGCAAGGACCAGCATCTGGACGTGATCCTGTCGGGCAAGGCCCGGCATGGGGGCGGGACGGGGCTGGACGCCGTCCGCTTCGTCCATGAGGCGCTGCCGGACCTGGACTATGGCAAGATCGACCTGGGGATGGACTTTCTGGGGCGGCGGCTGAAGGCGCCGTTTCTGATCAGCTCGATGACCGGCGGGCCGGAGCGGGCCGGGGCGATCAACGCCCGACTGGCCGAGGCGGCGCAGCATCTGGGCATCGCGCTGGCGGTCGGGTCGCAGCGCTCGGCGCTGGAGACGGACGGCGCGCCGGGACTCGATATGGCCCTGAGGCTGAAGGCGCCCGACACCCCGATCCTGGCCAATATCGGCGCGGCGCAGCTGACGCGTGGCGTGGGCCCTGACGAGGCGAGGCGGCTGGTCGACATGATCGCCGCCGACGCCCTGATCGTGCACCTGAACCCGCTGCAGGAGGCCTGCCAACCGGAAGGCGACCGCGACTGGTGGGGCGTGGGCGCGGCGCTGGAGGCGCTGATCCGGACCGTGGACTTCCCCGTGGTGGTCAAGGAGACCGGCGCGGGTCTGTCGGCGGCGACGGCCCGGCGACTGGTCGAGATGGGCGTGGCCGCGCTGGACGTGGCGGGCGCGGGCGGATCGAACTGGGCGCTGGTCGAGGGCGAACGGTCGGAGGGGCAGGCGGACAAGGTCCATGCGGCCGCCTTCGGCGACTGGGGCGTTCCAACGGCGCGCGCCATCGGGGAGGCGCGGGCGGCCTGTCCGAGGACCCTGATTATCGGCTCGGGCGGCATTCGCGACGGGGTGGATGCGGCCCGGGCGATCCGTCTGGGGGCCGACATGGTCGGTCAGGCGGCGGGGGTGCTGGCGGCGGCGACCGTCTCGACCGAGGCGGTGGTAGCCCATTTCCAGACCGTGATCCGGCAGCTGAAGACGGTCTGCTTCTGCACCGGCTCGCCCAACCTGGCGGCGCTGGCGCGGGCGCCGTTGCAGGATTGAAAAGTGCACTCGAGAAAAATGGAGTGCACATCGTGCACTTTTTCCAGTGAGGCGGGGGGCGGTGTGCCGGGTTCAACTCCTGGATTGTCAAAGACCTGATGGTGGGAAGGCTAGCAGGTCGATGCGTCAGGATTGGTCGTAAGGGCTGTGGAGCGCCGGCCTTGTCATCCCGGCCGCAGCGAAGCGGAGAGCCGGGACGTCGCTTCCAATCAACGCACCACTCCCGGACAGCCCTTCAGGGCTGAGCCGGGAGACAGCCAAACACAAACTGGCCTGCTCCCGGATAATCGCTGCGCGATTTCCGGCAGGGATGTGAGGGCGCGGTCCCGTCCCGGATAGCGCCTGCGGCGCTTCCGGGATGACAAGGGACCGGTGTGGCGGGAGTGTGCCTTACGCCGACGGCAGGAGGTCGCCAGCGAACGCCCGATACCGCCCCGCGCGTACGCCGGCCGTGGCGCGTTCGATGTCGGGGGCGAAATAGTGGTCGGAGGTATAGGGGGCGGCGGCTTCGCGGACGATGGACCAGACCGCTTCGAGGTCGGGGGACGAGGTCAGCGGGCGGTGGAAGTCGAGGCCCTGGGCGGCGGCCAGAAGTTCGATGCCGACGACGCCGGCGGTGTTCTCGGCCATGTCCAGCAGGCGGCGGGCGCCGTGGGTGGCCATGGAGACGTGGTCTTCCTGATTGGCGCTGGTGGGCACGGTGTCGATCACGCAGGGGTGGGCGACCATCCGGTTCTCGGCCACGAGGGCGGCGGCGGTGACCTGGGCGATCATGAAGCCGGAGTTCAGGCCGCTCTCCTTCACGAGGAAGGCGGGCAGTTCGCTCATCTTGGGGTCGACGAGGATGGCGGTGCGGCGCTCGGAGATATTGCCGATCTCGCACAGGGTCATGGCGATCATATCGGCTGCATAAGCAACTGGTTCGGCGTGGAAGTTGCCGCCCGAGATAACGTCTCCGTCGTCGATGAAGACCAGCGGATTGTCGGTCACGGCATTGGCCTCGCGCTCCAGAAGAGCGGCGGCGTTGCGCAGGACGTCGAGGGTGGCGCCCATGACCTGAGGCTGGCAGCGCAGGGAGTAGGGGTCCTGCACCTTGGCGCAGTCGTGCCGGTGGCTGTCGCGGATGGCGGAGCCGGAGATCAGGGCGCGCAGGCGGGCGGCGACGGCGATCTGGCCGGGCTGGCCGCGCAGGGCGTGGATGCGGGGATCGAACGGGGCGTCCGAGCCCTTGAGCGCGTCGACCGACAGGGCCCCGGCGGCGATGGCGGCGGCGAAGACGGCCTCGGTGGCGAACAGGCCGGCCAGCGCCAGCGCGGTCGAGCACTGGGTGCCGTTGAGCAGGGCCAGACCCTCCTTGGGGCCGAGCACGACGGGTTTGAGGTCGACCTTGGCCATGGCGGCCTCGGCGGACAGGGTCTGGCCGTTGTGGCGGGCCTCGCCGACGCCGATCAGGACGCAGGACATGTGGGCCAGCGGGGCGAGATCCCCCGAGGCGCCGACCGAACCCTTGGAGGGGATGCAGGGCAGGACGTCGGCGTTTACGAGCGCGATCAGGGCCTCCATCGTGCCGCGCCGGACGCCCGAGGCGCCCTTCGACAGGCTGGCGATCTTGAGCACCATCAGCAGGCGGGTGACCGCATCCGGCAGCAGGGCGCCGACGCCGCAGGCGTGGCTGAGGACGAGGTTCTTCTGAAGCGTTTCAAGGTCTTCCGGCGCAATGCTGGTGTTGGCCAGCAGGCCGAAGCCGGTGTTGATGCCGTAGACGGTGCGGCCCTCGGCGAGGATGGCGGCGACGACCGCGGCGCTCTTTTCGACATCAGACCAGGCGGCGTCGGTCAGGCTGACGGTGACGGGGCCGTCGAGGACCGTGCGCAGCTGGGCGAGGGTGAGGGGGGATTGGCCGAGGGTCAGGTGGGTCATGGTCAGGCCTTCAGGCTCGGCAGGTTGAGCCCGTGCTCGCGGGCGGCCGCCTTGGCGATGTCGTAGCCGGCGTCGGCGTGGCGCATGACGCCGGTGGCGGGGTCGTTCCAGAGGACGCGTTCGAGGCGGGCGGCGGCTTCGGGGGTGCCATCGGCGACGATGACCACGCCCGAGTGCTGGGAGTAGCCCATGCCGACGCCGCCCCCGTGGTGCAGGGAGACCCAGCTGGCGCCGGACGCCGTGTTGAGCAGGGCGTTGAGCAGGGGCCAGTCGGAGACGGCGTCGGAGCCATCCTGCATGGCCTCGGTCTCGCGGTTGGGGCTGGCGACCGATCCGCTGTCGAGGTGGTCGCGGCCGATGACGATGGGGCCCGAAAGCTCACCCGAGGCGACCATGTCGTTGAACATCAGACCGGCGCGGTGGCGGTCGCCCAGACCGATCCAGCAGATGCGGGCGGGCAGGCCCTGGAAGGCGATGCGCTCGCCCGCCATGTCGAGCCAGCGGTGCAGGCCCGCATTGTCGGGGAAGAGCGTCTTCATCGCCGCGTCGGTCTTGCGGATGTCCTCCGGATCCCCGGTCAGGCTGGCCCAGCGGAAGGGGCCGACGCCGCGGCAGAAGAGGGGACGGATGTAGGCGGGGACGAAGCCGGGGAAGTCGAAGGCGTTGGCGACGCCCGCGTCGAAGGCGACCTGACGGATGTTGTTGCCGTAGTCGGTGACCGGGACGCCCATGGCCTCGAAATCGAGCATGGCCTGGACGTGGACGGCGCAGGACTGGCGGGCGGCGGCTTCGACGGCGGCGGGGTCCGACTGGCGCTTCTCTTCCCATTCGGCGACGGTCCAGCCGAGGGGCAGGTAGCCGTTGACGAGGTCGTGCGCGCTGGTCTGGTCGGTGACCAGATCGGGCCGGACGCCGCGCTTGACCAGTTCAGGCAGAACTTCGGCTGCGTTGCCCAACAGGCCGACAGATATGGCTTTTCCGTCGCGCTTGGCCTTCTCGATCAGGATCAGGGCCTCGTCGAGCGTCTCGGCCATGACGTCGAGGTAGCGGGTCTTGAGACGCATCTCGATGCGGCTGCGCTGGCACTCGACCGCGAGGCAGGAGGCGCCCGCCATGGTGGCCGCGAGCGTCTGGGCGCCGCCCATGCCGCCGAGGCCGGCGGTCAGGATCCAGCGGCCCGACCAGTCGCCGCCATAGTGCTGGCGTCCGGCCTCCATGAAGGTCTCGTATGTGCCCTGAACGATGCCCTGGGTGCCGATGTAGATCCACGAACCGGCCGTCATCTGGCCGTACATCATGAGGCCCTTGCGATCGAGTTCATTGAAATGCTCCCACGTCGCCCATTTGGGCACGAGGTTGGAGTTGGCGATCAGGACGCGGGGGGCATCGGCATGGGTGCGGAAGACGCCGACCGGCTTGCCCGACTGGACCAGCAGGGTCTCGTCCGGCGCAAGGGCGCGCAGGGCGGCGACGATGTCGTCGAAGGCCTGCCAGTTGCGGGCCGCCTTGCCGATGCCGCCGTAGACGACGAGGTCTTCCGGGCGCTCGGCCACCTCGGGGTCGAGGTTGTTCATCAGCATGCGCAGGGCGGCCTCGGCGGCCCAGGTCTTGGCGGTCATTTCGGGGCCGCGGGGCGCACGGACGACGCGGGCGTTGGACGTGGAGGTCATGGTCAGGCTCGCTGGCTGAGCGCGAAGTCGCGGGCGGCGGTGAGAACGTCGCGCAGGCTGCGCGTGAGGGGGGCGGCGCGGGACGGGTCGAAGGGTGTGGGCCAGCTCGACGCGTCCATGACGGCGGGCTCGTCGACATAGCCACGGCAGGCCAGCTCCATCTGGATCGCATGCACGCCCTTGGATGGTTGGCCGTAATGACGCGTGGTCCAGCCGCCCTTGAAGCGGCCGTTGACGACGTGGCTGTCGCCCGAGGCGATGCAGGCGGCCTCGACGGCGGCGGTCAGGGCCGGGTCGCAGGTGACGCCGTTGTTGTCGCCGATGTTGAACTGCGGCAGCTGGCCGTCGAACAGCCGCGGCACGTGCGAGCGGATCGAGTGGGCGTCGTAAAGGGCGACCGGGCCGCCATTCGCCGACAGCCGCTCGATCTGGGCGGTCAGGGCGGCGTGGTAGGGATCGAAGAACTCGGTGCGGCGGGCCTCAATCTCGACCGCGTCGGGCTCCTGGCCTTCGCGATAGAGCGGCTCGCCGTCGAAGGTCTCGGTGGGGCAGAGGCCGGTGGTGGTCATGCCGGGATAGAGGGACTGGCCCGACGGGTCGCGGTTCACGTCGATGACGCTGCGCGAGATGGCCGTGCGGACCGTGGTGGCGCCCAGTTCCGTGGCGAAGGCGTAGAGGCGGTCGATCCACCAGTCGGCGTCCTTGCGGGCGCGCCAAGGGTCGACCATCCGGGCCTCGATGGCCGCCGGAATGTCGGTTCCGGTGTGGGGGAAGGCGACGATCAGGGGGGCGTCGCCGGGCGTCACCGTCAGCCAGTCGCTCATGTCCGCCTCCATCTTGTCAGTGTGCCGATTATGTATAGACATATTCGGGTCGATGGAGAGTTGTCCAGTGCCGGAAGCCGCCGCCCACAGCCTGTTCTTCCGCCGCGCCCTGCTGCCGCAGGGGTGGGCGGGGAATGTGCGGATCACGGTGGCGGACGGGGCGGTGTCGGCGGTGGAGACGGACGCTGTCCGGGGCGCGGGCGAGGCCGATCTGGGCGTTGTCCTGCCAGGGCTGTCCAACGTCCACAGCCACGCCTTCCAGCGGGCGATGGCGGGGCTGACCGAAGAACGGGGCCCGACCGAGGGCGACGACTTCTGGTCGTGGCGGGCGCTGATGTACCGCTTCCTCGATCGCGGCGGGCCCGAGGAGATCGAGGCGATCACGGCCCTGGCCTTCGCCGAGATGCTGGAGGGCGGTTTCACCCGGGTGGGGGAGTTCCACTATCTGCACAATGACCCCGAGGGGCGGACCTATGCCGACCGGGGCGAGCTGGCGGGGCGGATCGCGGGGGCGGCGGATCAAACGGGAATCGGCCTGACCCTGCTGCCGGTCTTCTATGCCCATGCGGGCTTCGGCGGCACGGCGCCGGCGCATGGACAGCGGCGCTTTATCAATGACATCGACGGCTTTGCGAAGCTGATGGATGATAGCTGGAGGATCGCTTCGGCCCTGCCGGACGCGGTGGTGGGCGTGGCGCCGCACAGCCTCAGGGCGGTGACGCCGGAGGAGATCGCGGCGGTAGTCCCCATGGCCGGCGACGGGCCGGTGCACATCCATGCGGCCGAGCAGACGAAGGAAGTACAGGACTGCCTCGACTGGTCGGGCGCACGGCCGGTGGAGTGGCTGCTCGACCATGTCGGGCTGGACCGGCGCTGGTGCCTGATCCATGCGACCCACCTGACCGCCGACGAGACGAGCAGGATGGCGGCGAGCGGGGCGGTGGCGGGACTGTGCCCGGTGACGGAGGCCAATCTGGGCGACGGCGTCTTCCCGGCGGTGGAGTTCCTGGCGCAGGGCGGGGCGTTCGGTGTCGGGACGGACTCCAATGTGCTGATCGACGCGGCGGGGGAACTGCGGGCGCTGGAATACAGCCAGCGGCTGACGCGGCGCGGACGGGCGGTGCTGGCGGATCGCGAGGCCTCGACCGGCGGGACCCTGTACCGGCGCGCGCTGGCCGGCGGGGCGCAGGCCACGGGCGGGACGACCGGCATCGCGGTCGGGCAGGCGGCGGATTTCGTGACGCTGGAGACGGACGACCTCGCCTATGCGGGGCGGAACGACGACGCTCTGCTGGACAGTCTGGTCTTCGCCGGGCCGAAGCGGGCGATCCGCACGGTCTGGCGGCGCGGCCGGGTGGTGGTCGAGAACGGGCGGCATGTGGGGCGGGACGCGATCGAAGCCCGCTACCGCCGGGCCTTGGACGCTGTGCTGGGCGGATGAGTTCGCTGCATCGCCGGATCGGCGCGGACATCGAACGGCGGATCCTCTCCGGTGAATGGCCGCCGGGGGCGCGGGTGCCGACGGAGGCGGAGCTGCAGGCGGAATACGGCTGCGCGCGGATGACGGTGTCCAGGGCGCTGACGGACCTGTCGGCGCGCGGGCTGATCCTTCGGCGGCGGCGGGCGGGGTCGGTGGTGGCGCGGCCGCCGGTGCATTCCGCCGTGCTGGACATCCCCGACATCGCCGCAGAGATCGCGGCGCGCGGCATGGTCTATGGCTATGAGTTGCTGGAGCGGTCCGAGCGGGCGGCGACGGGCGAAGAGGCCTGGCTGGGCGAGCGGGTGGTCGTGGTGGCCTGCCTTCACCGGGCCGATGGCGCGCCCTTCGCGCTGGAGCGGCGGCTGATCGGTCTGGCGGCGACGCCGGAGGCGGCGGTTGAGAGTTTCGAGGCGGTGTCGCCCGGCGGCTGGCTGCTGAAGCGGGCGCCGTGGACGGAGGCCGAGCACCGGATCGCGGCGGTGGCGGCGGACCGGGAGACGGCGCTGCGGCTGGACCTGTCGCCGGGCGAGGCCTGTCTGAAGCTGGAGCGGCGAACCTGGGCCGACGGTCGCGGGGTGACCTGGGCGTGGCAGACCTTCCCGGGGCAGGCCTATGATCTGGTTGCCCGCTTTTCTCCCGCCCGACCGGAGGCCCGATGAGCACGACATTGCTGACTGATTGTCACGTGGCGACCATGGCGGGTGATGCGCCTTACGGGGCCATCGAAGATGCGGCGATCCTGATTGAGGACGGCAAGATCGCCTGGGTGGGGCCTCGCGCGGCGGCGCCGGCGGCGGAGGTCGTCGAGCGGCTGGACGGACGCTGGGTCACGCCGGGGCTGATCGACTGTCACACGCATCTGGTGTTCGGCGGCGACCGGTCCGGGGAGTTCGAGCAGAGGCTGGGCGGGGCGACCTATGAGGAGATCGCGCGGGCCGGGGGCGGCATCGTCTCGTCGGTCAAGGCCACGCGGGCGGCGTCGGAGGATGAGTTATACGCCAGCGCCCTGACGCGGCTGGCGGGGCTGAAGGCGACGGGCGTGACGACGGTGGAGATCAAGTCCGGTTACGGGCTGGACCGCGAGACCGAGCTGAAGATGCTGCGCGTGGCGCGGCGGATCGGGCGCGAGGCGGGGGTGCGGGTGCGCACCAGCTATCTGGGTCTGCACGCCGTGCCGCCCGAGTTGAAGGCGGACCGCGCGGCCTATGTCGATCTGGCCATCGATCAGATTCTGCCCGAGGCGAATGCCCAAGGGCTGGTCGACATGGTCGACGCCTATTGCGAGCCGATCGCCTTCACGACGGAGGAGGTGTCGCGACTGTTCGAGACCGCGAGGGCGCTGGGCCTGCCGGTCAAGCTGCATGCGGACCAGTTGTCCGACGGCGGCGGGGCCGCGTTGGCGGCGCGGTACGGCGCGCTGTCGGCCGATCATGTGGAGCATACGACCGAGGCGGGGGTGGCCGCGATGGCGGAGGCCGGTGTTGTGGCCGTGCTGCTGCCGGGCGCCTTCCTGATGCTGAGAGAGACGACGCCGCCGCCTATCGCGCTGTTCAGACAGCACGGGGTGCAGATGGCGGTGGCGACGGACTGCAATCCCGGCACCTCGCCGGTGGCGTCGATGACGGCGGCGCTGAACCTGGCCTGCGTGCAGTTCCGCCTGACGCCGGAGGAGGCGCTGGCGGGGGCGACGCGGGTGGCGGCGAAGGCGCTGGGTCTGACGGATGTGGGCGTGATCGCGCCGGGCCTGGTCGCGGACGTGGCCGTCTGGGACATCAGCCGACCGGCCGAGCTCTGCTACTGGCTGGGCAAGCCGCTGCTGCACGCGCGGTACGTGTCAGGCGAGCGCGCATAGGTGGTTTGTTAAGGCGAATCCCCGCACTGTTCGCGTCATGAAACGGGAACTGGTCGAATTCGGACTGGTGGTCGCGCTGATTGCGACGACGATCCTGTTCGGCTTCTGCGTCAGCCTGCAGGTCGCCGGGGTCTTCGCCTAGAGTTTCCACTCGGTAATCGCCGACAGGTCGGGGCGGGGCCGTTCCAGCGGGACCTCGGCCAGTGTGCCGATATGGATGAAGCCCGCGATCAGTTCACCCTGACGCACGCCCAGCAGGGCCGTCGCCTCGGCGTCATAGCTGTACCAGTCGGTGATCCAGCTGGCGGAATACCCCAGCGCATTGGCCGCGTGCTCCAGGTTCATGCAGACCGCGCCCGCGGACAGATGCTGTTCCCACACCGGCACCTTCTGACTGTCGACCGGAGAGGCGATGACGAGGATGGTCAGGGGGGCGGCGGTCAGTTTGCTGAGCACCTTGCGCGCCTTGTCGGCGCCGGGCTGGCGATCCGCCAGCGGCAGGAGCTGTCCGGCCAGATCGGCGCGGGTTTGCGGGCCCAGAACTACGAAGCGCCATGGGAAGAGCTTGCCGTGGTCCGGCGTGCGGGCGCCCAGCAGCAGGATCCGTTCCACCTCTGCGCGCGATGGACCGGGGCCGGTCAGGCTCTGCGCCGGGGCCGAGCGACGGCGGGCGAGACGGTCCGCGAAATCGGCGGAGGCGGTCGGAAGGGGCAGGGCGGCGCCCAGGTCATTATCGGTCATGGCCTGTAGCTAGTGGTCCGCCTGCCGGGACGCCATAGGCGTTTACGATGGCGACAGGCCCTTTCGCCTACCATATGGCGCGTGAGGGAACTGGCGGAGGCTGTGCCGGTCCGCGTATGATCGCCGCCTGATGGAGCCCGTTATGCCCAAGCTCGAAGTCGTCAACGCCGAACCGGACGCCTGGACCCTGTTGCGGACGGCTGCGGAAGAGGCGGCGCGCGCCGAGCCGTCGCTGGCCTCGCTGGTCAATGCGGTGATCCTGTCGCACGGCGACATGGCTTCGGCCCTGAGCTTCCAGATCGCGCGCAAGATGGGCGACGCCGAACTGGGCGCCATGTCGATCCGCGAAGTCTGCCGTGACGCCTTCGAGGCCGATCCGGGCATCGTCGCCGCCGCCGAGGCCGATCTGCAGGCGGTGTCGGAGCGGGACCCGGCGATCCGCTCGCTGTTGCAGCCCTTCCTGTATTTCAAGGGCTTCCAGGCCCTGCAGGCGCACCGCGTGGCCCACTGGCTGTGGACGCAGGGGCGCGACACCCTGGCCTTCCACCTGCAAAGCCGGATGTCCGAGCTGTTCCAGATCGACATCCATCCGGCGGCCAAGATGGGCGCGGGCCTGTTCCTGGACCACGGCACCGGCATCGTCATCGGCGAGACAGCGGTGGTCGGCGACGAGGTGTCGATGCTGCACGGGGTGACCCTGGGCGGCACGGGCGCCGAGCGCGGCGATCGCCATCCGAAGATCGGCAAGGGCGTCCTGCTGGGCGCCGGAGCCAAGGTGCTGGGCAATATCACCGTCGGCGACTACGCCAAGGTGGCCTCGGGCTCGGTGGTGCTGAAGCCGGTCCCGGCGGGCTGCACCGTGGCGGGCGTGCCCGCTCGGCTGGTCAACTGCCCGACCGAAGCGAAGCCCGCGCGGACGATGGACCATACGCTGGCGGACATCGTGTACGATTTTGTGATCTGAACCCCTCCGTCTCGCCGGCTTCGCCGTCGAGCCACCTCCCCACTGCGTGGAGAGGTGAAAGCAAACCCTCACCTCTCCAGCGAAGCTGGGGAGGGGGACCATGCGAGCCGAAGGCGAAGCATGGTGGAGGGGTTGTCGCGGTTGACGATACCGGTGGAAATACCGTCCCCGTTTCTCTAGGGTCCGCGCCAATTCACGGACACCAAGGACTTCCCCATGAACGCCAACGATATGAAGCGCGTCGAGACGCACCTGAAGCGCACCTTCAACACCGGCGGCATCATCCTGAAGCCGCGCGGCAAGCCCAATGATTCCTGCGAGGTCTATGTCGGTGACGAGTTCATCGGCGTGGTCTTCGAGGACGAGGACGAGGCGGGCAGCTTCATGTTCGAAATGGCGATCCTGGCGGAAGACCTGCCGGAATAGGCTGCCGGACAGCGGACACGAAAAAGGCCCCGGGGAGCGATCCCCGGGGCCTTCGTCATTTCACGCGGTCAGCTCTTGCCGAAGATCTTGTCCATCAGCTTGGCCATGAAGCCCTTCTCGGCCGGCTTGGCGGCGGGCGCCGGAGCGGCGGCCGGAGCGGCGGCGGCCGGAGCCGGGGTCGGCGTGGGAGCCGGCTTCGGAGCGGCGGCGGCGACCGGCGCGGCGGCGGGCTTGGGCCC
>JBKBSD010000005.1:0-202351 GCA_046291915.1 Brevundimonas sp. | reverse complement strand
GCCACCGACGACCTGATCCGCGCCATCGACCTGAAGACCGGCAAGACCCTGTGGACCGACAAGCTGCCGGGCGGCGGGCAGGCCAACCCGATGGTCTATGAGGTCGGGGGTCGCCAGTTCCTGGTCATCGCCCCGGGCGGCCACCACTTCATGGAGACCCCGGTTTCCGACGAGGTGATCGCCTACGCGCTGCCGCAGGGCGCGTAAGGGTTCTTCAAACGAACCGCGTGAAGGCGTAGGGACGGGGACATGAACGCTCATGTCCCCGTTTCCGCATCCGAAACCGCCGACACCTGGACCGTCGCCGGTCGGACTTTCAACAGCCGGCTGATCGTCGGCACCGGCAAGTACAAGACGTATCAGGAAAATGCCGACGCGGCCGAGGCTGCGGGGGCCGAGATCGTCACCGTGGCGGTGCGGCGGGTGAACCTGACCGATCCGAACCAGCCGATGCTGGTCGACTATGTGAAGCCGGACCGCTTCACCTTCCTGCCCAATACGGCGGGCTGTTTCACCGGCGAGGACGCGGTGCGGACCCTGCGGCTGGCGCGCGAGGCGGGCGGCTGGGATCTGGTCAAGCTGGAGGTGCTGAGCGACACCGCCCACCTGTATCCGGACATGATCGAGACCCTGCGGGCGCTGGACCTGCTGGTGAAGGACGGCTTCCAGGTCATGGTCTATTGCACCGATGACGTGGTCATGGCGAAGCGGCTGGAGGAGGCCGGGGCCGCCGCCATCATGCCCGCCGCCGCCCCGATCGGCTCGGGGCTGGGCATCCAGAACCGGGTCAACGTCCGGCTGATCGTCGAGCAGGCCAAGGTGCCGGTGCTGGTCGACGCGGGCGTGGGCACGCCGTCGGATGCGGTGCTGGCGATGGAGCTGGGCTGTGACGCCGTGCTGATGAACACCGCCATCGCCGGGGCCAATGATCCGATCCTGATGGCCAGCGCCATGAAGCATGCGGTCATCGCGGGGCGTCAGGGCTATCTGGCCGGACGGATGCCGAGGCGGATGTATGCGAGCGCCAGTTCGCCGCTGAGCGGACTGATCTGACCGGAGCCGTCCGGCGGACTGTTACGACTACTAGTGTTAGGTCGAATTTTTTCGGGCCCGAATTTTCAGAAGACTCCAACTTGAACGGGGTGGCGCCAACCGGCTCCGTTCCGAGGCGCAGGTTTTCAAAGACCGGCGGACAGTCTGGCATGCGCATGCGTCAGAAATGGACGGATGGGTCGGGCGGCCTTGGCGGAATCCGCCGCGCCCGCTAGAGCATCGCTCTGTTTTCCAAGAGACCGAGACCATGCACGACATCCGCGCCATCCGTGACAATCCCGCCGCCTTCGTGAGCGGCTGGTCGTCGCGCGGGGTCGAGGAGGCCGACGGGCTGGTGGCCGACCTGCTGCGGCTGGACGGCGAACTGCGCGCGGCCCAGACGACGGCGCAGGAGGGGCTGACCAGGCGCAACGCCGCCTCCAAGCTGATCGGCGCCGCCATGGCGAAGGAGGACATGGCCGAGGCCGATCGGCTGAAGGCCGAGGTCGAGGCCCTGAAGGCCGACATCGCCGCCGCCGAACAGGTCGAGGCCAGCGTCGGCAAGGAACTGCGCGACCTGCTGGCGGCGCAGAAGATGCTGGCCGCCGACGACGTGCCGGACGGCGAGGACGAGGCCGGCAATGTCGAGGTCAGCCGCTGGGGTACGCCTCGCACGACCGGCCCGGCCAAGGATCACGCCGACCTGGGCGAGGCCATGGGCCTGCTGGACTTCGAGGCCGCCGCGAAGATGAGCGGCTCGCGCTTCGCCGTGCTCAAGGGGAAGCTGGCGCGTCTGGAACGGGCCGTGGGCCAGTTCATGCTGGACACCCAGACGGTTAAGAACGGCTATCTGGAAGTGAACCCGCCTTATCTCGTCAAGGACGAGGCGATGTTCGGGACCGGGCAATTGCCGAAGTTCGAAGAGGACCTCTTCCGCGTCGGCGAGCACCTGCTCATCCCCACCGCCGAGGTCTCCCTGACCAACCTCGTGCGCGAGCAGATCCTGCCCGAGAGCGAGCTGGCGACGCCCATCCGCATGACCGCCCTGACGCCCTGTTTCAGGGCCGAGGCGGGCTCCGCCGGGCGCGACACGCGCGGCCTGATCCGCCAGCACCAGTTCCACAAGGTCGAGTTGGTCTCCATCGCCAAGCCGGAAGACTCCGACGCCGAGCACGAGCGGATGGTGGGCTGCGCCGAGGCCATCCTGCAGGCGCTGGAGCTGCCGTATCGCAAGATGCTGCTGTGCAAGGGCGACATGGGCTTCTCGGCGCGCAAGACCTACGACCTGGAGGTCTGGCTGCCGTCGCAGGGCATGTATCGCGAGATCAGCTCCTGCTCGAACTGCGGGGATTTCCAGGCCCGGCGCATGGACGCCCGCTTCAAGCGCGACGGCGAGAAGAAGACCGAGTTCGTGCACACCCTGAACGGCTCGGGCCTGGCGGTCGGCCGGACCCTGGTGGCGATCATGGAGAACTACCAGCAGGACGACGGCTCGATCCGCGTGCCCGACGTTCTGGTCCCCTATATGGGCGGCCTGACCTCAGTCGGCGGCTGATTTCCGGTCGAGGGGCGCAAGGCGGGGAGCCTTCGGCGGCGTCAACGGTTGCGAGGACCAGAAGCGTCCGCGTCATGAAGATGTCGCGGCGCTGCTGTCCAAAGCGATGTCTCCGACCCACAGGATCCCCGTCATGCGTCTGATCGCCGCCCTTGCTCCCGCCGCCCTGCTGCTGACCCTCGGCGCCTGCGCCTCGACCGGCGGCAATGTCGCGCCCCCGCCCGCCGGGTTCGACGCCTCGGCGACCCAGTTCGAGGGCTGGGCGCGCGTCCAGAACGGCGAGATTCGGCTGTACCGCGAGCAGCGCGATCTTGCACGCGGCTTCCCGACTGACTGCGTCAGCGCCGCCCTGCCGCGCAACCTGCAACGGGTCGCCAGTGATCTGAGCGGACTGAAGATCCGCCTGAGCGGCCGCACCGCCGCCTGGGCCGACCGGGACGGCGCCCAGACCTACAACTGGCAGGGCTCGCGCATCGTCAACGACTGCCGCCGCGACGTGGTGATCCTGGCCGACCGGGTCGAGGCGCTGCGGTAGGCGGCATTCGCGCCTCGTATAGCGGTGTCTCTTGTCATCCCGGATCGCCGCTGCGCGCCGTCCGGGATGACAAGGAAAGATGCGTCGCCCGTCCTCCGGGATGACAAGGCCGCGCGGTTTGGACTACTCACGACAGGATCATGAGAATCCTGCTGACCAACGACGACGGCATCGAGGCCGAAGGCCTCGAATGTCTGGAACGCATCGCGCGGACGCTGTCCGACGACATCTGGGTGTGCGCGCCCGCCGTGGAGCAGTCGGGGAAGGGGCGGGGGATCACCCTGACCGAGCCGCTGCGGGTCAACCGGTTCGGCGACAAGCGCTTCGCCGTGACGGGCACGCCAACCGACTGTGTCGTGCTGGCGGTCAATGACCTGATGCCGGAGAAGCCCGATCTGGTGCTGTCCGGCGTCAATCGCGGGCACAATGTCGGGGAGGACTGCTCCTATTCCGGCACCGTCGCCGGCGCCCTGCAGGGCATGGCCTTCGGCATCCGTTCCATCGCCCTGAGCCAGAGCCTCGAGCGCTTCCACGACGAAGTGACGGCGCACTGGGAGACGGCCGAGGCCTTCGCTCCCGCCATCATCAGCCGCCTGCTGGCCCAGCCGTGGCAGCCGGGCGTGGTGATGAACCTGAACTTCCCCGCGCGCCCGCCGGAGCAGGTGACCGAGATCGAGGTCACCCGTCAGGGCTTCCGCGACATCGGCGAGATGCACGCGGTGCGCCGGACCGACCTGCGCGGTCGCGACTACTACTGGATGAGCTTCCGCGGGACCAAGCATGACCACCCGGACGGCACCGACCTGAAGGCGATGGACGAGGGCAAGATCTCGGTGTCGCCGCTGCACATCGACCTGACCCATATGGCCAGCGTCAATGACCTGAAGAAGGTGCTGGGCGGGGTTCCGCCCAAGAGCGTGGTCCCGGCCGAATGAACCTTCGCGACGACCGCGCCGGGCGGCTGATTCTGGGGCTGAGGCAGCAGGGGGTCACGGATCCGCGCGTGCTGTCGGCCATGGAATCGATCGACCGCGCCGTCTTCGTGCACGAGAAATTCCTCGATCAGGCGTGGGAGGATCAGGCCCTGCCGATCGACTGCGCCCAGACCATCAGCCAGCCCTATATCGTCGGCCTGATGACCCAGGCGCTGGACGTTCAGGCGCGCCACCGGGTGCTGGAGATCGGCACGGGCAGCGGCTACCAGGCCGCCGTGCTGAGCCGGCTGGCCCGCTATGTCTATTCCGTCGAGCGCTATCGCAGCCTGCTGACCGAGGCCGAGAACCGGCTGCGGGAGCTGGACATCGACAATGTCATCACCCGCCACGGCGACGGCGGGCTGGGCTGGCGCGAGCAGGCGCCGTTCGACCGGATCATGGTCACCGCCGCCGCCCCGGGCGAGCCGACCGAACTGCTGAAACAGCTGAAGCCCGGCGGCGTGCTGGTCTGTCCGGTGGGGCGGAGTTCGGTGCAGATGCTGCATCGCTACGTCGGTCAGGAGGATGGATCGTTCCGCCGCGAAAGCCTGACCGAGGTGCGGTTCGTGCCGCTGGTCGAGGGGACGGCCAAGGAGGGGTGACGGGGAGGGGCCGGGAGCGCATCCTGCCGGTATGACCCGCCCCATTGGCCTCAGACTGCTCCCGATGCTGGTCCTCCTGATCAGCGGGCCCGCTGTGGCGCAGGACCGGTCGGTCTGTTTCGAGCCGCAAACCGTATTGCTGACATCGGACGGTTACAGGACGGTCCTTGAAGCGGTGGCGGAGTTTCGGCGGACGACGCCCCGGGATGGACGAAGATCGCCGTCAAGCCTGGCCGTCATGGTTCCGCAGTCCGCGACCGCGCGGGACAGAGCGCGCGCCGACGAGGCGCTGCTGGAGCTTCTGATGGCCGGTGCGCCGCCCCTACAGGTGCGGGTGAATACGGAGGGCGACCGGGGCGAGGGCGACTGCCTGCCGATCCGGGTGGTCCCGGACTGTTGCGTGATCCGGGAGACCTCCACGCTCTTCTTCGACAGCGGCAGCGACGTGGCTCCGCGCGATTGGCGGCGGAGCGGGCGGTTCCTGCTGGTCGACTATCGGCCCGGCGAAAGCCTGTTTCTGGTGGACGGTTACACCGACACCGCGGAGGCGGATGTGGGCCTGTCCCGGCGCCGGGCGGAGAATGCGGCGCGGGAGCTGGTTCGGCTGGGCGTGCGTTGGGACGACATCCGGATCGGGGCGCACGGCGATGCGCGATTGGTCCGGCCGACCCCGGCGGCGACCCCGGAACCCCTGAACAGACGCGTGGACATTCAGGTCCGAAGCCGGCCTCCGGAAAGACTTGATTAACCTTCCCGCCCAACTTTGGCGCGGTTTTCCGGGTCAGGTCGGTTCGACCAGACTGGGCGCAGAAGCGGAGTGGGCGAATGAATCGAATGGGTGGCGGCGTGCGCATCCTGATGGTGCTGGGGGCGATGAGCCTGCTGGCGGCCTGTTCCAGCTATCCCAGCGAGCCGCGCTATTCGATCTATGCCGATCAGCCCAACGGCCCGGCCCCGACCGCCCCGACGGGGCCGGCCTATCCGACCCGCCCGGTTCCGACGGGCGAGGGCGTGCGCGGCGCGACCGATCCGGCCCGCGAGGCGCCGCCGCCGCGTGGCGCGCCGGTGGCGAGCATCGAGGGCGGGGCGCTGGACGCCCCCGCCTCGACCGGCCCGCGCCCCTATGAGGACGAGCCGACCCGGCCCTATACCGAGGTTCCGGCCGCCACCCCCTATGAGCCCGCGACCGGCCCGCGTCCGGCCGCCGGTCCGGCCTCGGAAGGCTTCACCAGCCCGCCGCCGCCCGCGCGCGGCTCTGTCGCCGCTGTGGCGGGCGCCGCCTACCAGATCCAGGCCGGCGACACGATCTCGGGCATCGGCCGACGCTTCCAGACGCCGGTGCAGGCGCTGATCGACCTGAACCAGCTGGGGCCGCGCGCCGCCATCACGCCCGGTCAGAGCCTGATCCTGCCGCAGGGCGCGGTGGACATCGGCGGCGATCCCTATGCGACCGGCCCGTCGCCTGCGGGCGTGACCGTGCCGAACGACGGGGTTCCGCCGCCCCCGCCGCCGCCGCCCGCCAATGTGCCGCCCTCGCGTCAGCCCGCCGCGTCCGCCCCGCCTGTCGCCCCGGCGACCGGGACCGTGGCGCTGGACTGGCCCGTGCGGGGCGACATCCTGCGCCGCTTTGGCCCCGTGGGCATGGGTGAGCGCAACAACGGCGTGAACATCGGCGCGCCGGCCGGCGCCGAGGTCCGCGCGGCGTCGGGCGGGCGCGTGGGCTATGTCGGCGACGACCTGGCCGGGCAGGGCCTGACCGTGCTGATCGTCCACCGCGACGGCTGGCGCACGGTCTATGGCCACCTGGGTTCGGCCGTGGTGCGCGACGGCGACGAGGTCACCGCCGGGCAGCAGATCGGCACCGTCGGCACGACCGCCGGCGACGGCCGTCCGTCCATCCATTTCGAGACCTGGCGCGTGCGCGGCGACACGCCGTCGGCCGTCGATCCGCTGACCGTGTTGCCTCGATAACGCAAACGGTGGCGTGCGCATTCGCGCCGCGTTGCAAAGTGTAACGACGCGCCCTAGGTTCCGCGCCTCATTTTCAGGGGCGGCGCCGACGGCGCGCCCTGCGCTATCCGGAGACTATCGTGGAACAAATCGCGGCGAGCCCGTTCGGGATCTTCATCTACATCGTCCCGATGGTCATCCTGTTCTACTTCCTGATCATGCGCCCGCAGGCGCAGCAGGTGAAGAAGCACAAGGCCATGATCGAGGCCGTGAAGCGCGGCGACACGGTCACCCTGTCGAACGGCATGATCGGCAAGGTCACCCGCGTCGAGAACGAGGAAGCCATGGTCGAGATCGCCCAGGGCGTGAACGTCCGGGTCATCAAGACCATGATCGCCGACGTGCGTAACCGCACCGCGATCGCCGCCAACGACGCCAAGGCCTGATCGGTCTCCTGAAAGGTTCGGGGCAGCCCGCATGATCCATCTGTCGCGCTGGAAGGTCATCCTTCTCGCCCTGTCTCTCGTTTTCGGCCTGCTGTTCGCGGCGCCCAATATGCTGAGCGAGTCCCAGCGGGCGGCCCTGCCGGGCTGGCTGCCGAAGAACGTCCTGAACCTGGGGCTCGACCTGCAGGGCGGCTCCTATCTGCTGCTGGAAGTCGACGTGCCGGCCATGCGCGAGAAGCGCCTGACCAACCTGGCCGAAGACGCCCGCACCGTGCTGAGCGAAGCCAGCGTCGGCGTGAACAGCATCGCCCGCCAGCAGGACGGCGTCGTCGTCACCCTGGCGGACCCGAGCCAGATGACCGCGGCCCAGGAGGCCATGCGCGCCCTGATCGCCGCCGGACAGGGCGGCGCGCCGGACCGGCTGGTCCAGCGTCAGGGCAACAACCGCATTCGCTACGCCTTCACCGAGGCGACGATGAACTCGATGGCCTCGGACGCCGTGACCCAGTCGATCGAGGTCGTGCGCCGCCGTCTGGACAACACCGGCACCAAGGAAATCTCGATCACCCGTCAGGGCGCGGACCGCATCGTTGTCCAGGCCCCGGGCCAGAGCGACCCGGCCGAGCTGGAACGCCTGATCGGCCAGACCGCCCAGCTGACCTTCCAGATGGTCGACGTCGACAACCAGCTGGCCGCCGTCCAGAGCGGGCTGATCCCGCCGGACGCGGAGCTGCTGCTCGGCGAGGACGGCACCCCCTATCTGGTCAAGCGCCGCATCCTGGTGTCGGGCGAGAACCTGACCAAGGCCGAGGTCACGACCGACCAGAACCAGCGCACCGCCATCGGCTTCCGCTTCGACGGCGCCGGCTCGCGTCGCTTCGGCGAGGCCACGGCCGCCAACATCGGCAGGCCCTTCGCCATCATCCTGGACGGCAAGGTCATCTCGGCCCCGCGCATCAACACCGCTATCACCGGCGGCTCGGGCATCATCGAAGGCAGCTACACCATCCAGGAGGCCGCCGAGTTCGTGAACCTGCTGAACGGCGGCGCCCTGCCGGCGCCGCTGAAGGTCGAGGAGCGGCGGACCGTGTCGGCCGAGCTGGGCGAGGACGCCGTCTCGGCGGGCGCCCTGTCCACGGCCATCGGCTTCGGCATCATCGTGCTGTTCATGATCCTGGCCTACGGTGGCCTGTTCGGCGGCATCTCGGTCCTCGGCCTGATGCTGAACGGCCTGCTGATCGTGGCCTGTATGAGCTTCGTCGGCGCCGCCCTGACCCTGCCGGGCATCGCCGGCCTGATCCTGACCTTCGCGGTCGCGGTCGACGCCAATGTGCTGATCTATGAGCGGATGCGCGACGAGGCCCGTGCGGGCCGCAGCGTGATCGCCTCGATGGACGCCGGCTTCGGCAAGGCCATGGCCACCATCATCGACGCCAACGTGACCACCCTGGTGGCGGCGGCGATCATGTTCGTCTTCGGCGCCGGCCCGGTTCGCGGCTTCGCCTGGACGCTGGGCATCGGGGTGTTCACCTCGGTCCTGTCGTCCGTGCTGGTGGCCCAGGTGCTGCTGGCCTTCTGGCTGAAGACGGCCAAACCCAAAAAACTGCCGATCGCGGAGTAATGGCGATGCGTGGATGGCCTTTTATCAAACTGCTGCCGCAGAAAACGAACTTCCAGTTCGTGAAGTACGCCCGGCCCGCCGCCTTCTTCTCGGTGATCCTGTGCGTGGCGTCGATCGTCGCCTGCTTCGTGCCCGGCCTGAACATGGGCATCGACTTCCGGGGCGGCGCCTCGCTGGAGGTGTCCAAGCCGGCCGGCCAGGTGATCAACCTTGAGGACGTGCGCGGCGCCGTCAGCGGTCTGAACCTCGGCGACGTCGGGGTTCAGGGCATCGCCCGCCGTGACAACAACATCGATGACGGCTCGACCGCCATCGTCCGCTTCCAGGTGCCGGAAGGCGTCGACCAGACCGCCGTGGTGAACCGCGTCGAAACGGCCATCAGCGAGGCGACCGGCCAGGTCACCTATTCGGGCGTCAGCGTCGTCGGCTCCAAGGTGTCGGGCGAACTGTTCCGCTCTGGCCTGCTGGCCCTGGGCTCGGCCATCGCCCTGATGTTCCTGTACATCTGGTTCCGCTTCGAGCCGCAGTTCGGCTTCGGCGCCGTGGCCGGCCTGCTGCACGACGTGGTCCTGACCTTCGGCCTGATCGTCCTGTTCAAGCTGGAGTTCAGCCTGACCATGGTGGCCGCGATCCTGACCGTCATCGGCTATTCGATGAACGACACCGTCGTCGTGTTCGACCGCCTTCGTGAGAACCTGCGCAAATACAAGACCATGCCGCTGCGTGAGGTCATCGACCTGTCGCTGAACGAGACCCTGTCGCGGACCATCATCACCGGCGTGACCGCGGTCATGGTTCTGGCGGCGCTGGCGATCTATGGCGGCGAGGCCCTGTTCGGCTTCTCGATCGCCCTGATGTTCGGCATCATCATCGGCACCTATTCGTCGATCTACGTCGGCGCGCCGATCATCCTGCTGTGGGGTGTGAAGCGGGGCGGCGCGGCGGACGACGCCAAGCCGATCAAGCTGGGCATGGCCTCGCGCCCCTAATCCGGCCTGACAGCCACGCATGACAGGGACGGGGCGGGTCTGATGATCCGCCCCGTTTCGCTGAGAAGGACCGATGACCGCTCTCGACGCCCAGGTTCGCGCCGCAGACCTCGACCGCTGGCTGGCCAGCCGGTTCGTGGCCGACGCCCGGGCGCGCGCCGACCTGATCGCGCTGTACGCCTTCGAGGCCGAACTGATGGCCATTCCGACCCGGGTCACCCAGCCCATGCTGGCCGAGATGCGCTTCGCCTGGTGGCGCGAGCAGATGGACGGCGTCTTCGCCGGCGTGGCGCGCAAGGGCCATCCGGTGCTGGAAGCGTTGACCGACCTCGTTGCGCGCCACGCCCTGCCGCGCGCGCCGTTCGAGGCCCTGATCGAGGCCCATATCGACCGGGTGCATAGCCAGCCGCATGATCTGGACGCCTTCTATCTGGGACCCATGCAGTTGGGCGTTCAGGTGCTGGCGGGGCCGGGCCATGAGGCGGCGATGCGCGACGCGGCGCGCGTGCGGGGCCTGAGCCAGACCGGACGAGGCGAAGAGGCGCGGGCGCTGCGCCCGGCCGCCAATGTGGCGCTCAGGGCCTTGCCGGTCGCCGCCTTCCCGGCGGTGGCTTCGGCGGCGCTGCTGAACCCCGATGCGCCGGAATTTCTCAAACGCCTGACGCTGGTGGCCGCGACCGTACGCGGCCGAATCTGATCCGGAGACGCCCTGATGGCCGCATTCGCCGACATCGTGCTGCTGCTGGGGCAGGTCTTCGGACTGGCCGCCTTGCCCGCCTCCGTGACCGCCTTCTTCATGCGCGAGGGCGGCACGCCGAGGCGCGGGTTCGTGCGCGCCTTCAAGCTGGCCTATGCACCCTGGTTGCTGTCCATGGCCGTGTTCGCGGGGTTCCAGTGGTACTGGCTCTCGATCGTCGACCGTCCGATCGCCGAGGCCCCGGTGCTGGTGATGCTGGGCATACTGGTCATCGGCGGCTACGGCGCGGTCCATTTCGTCCGCGCCGGGGGGCGCTGACCCGAACGGGCCTGACGCGCTGACACGCGTCAGGTCGGAATCGGGGTGACCTTGGGCTTAGGCTCATTGTCCTCGTTCAGGGCGCCAAGCTCGCCCCGCTCGCGCGCCTTGCGACCATAGACGAACTCGAACAGGGGCGAGGCCATCAGGGTGGTCAGGATGGCCATCAGAACCAGCATCGAGAACAGGGCGGGCCCGATAATGCCGCGCTGCAGGCCGATGTTGATGATGATCAGCTCCATCAGGCCGCGGGCGTTCATCAGGGCGCCGATGCCCAGCGCGGTCGGATTGTCCTGACCGGTCAGACGCGCGGCGGCCCAGCAGGCGCCGCCCTTGGCGAGGATGGAGCCCGCCAGGATCACCAGCGTCACGGCGGCCAGACCGATGTTGTTGACCATCGTCAGATGGGTGTTCAGGCCGGAGAAGGTGAAGAACATCGGCAGCAGGACGACCACGGCGAACGGCTCGAGCTGTTTGCGCAGTTCCGTCGCCAGCAGGCCGCGCGGCATGACCACGCCCAGGATGAAGCCGCCGAACACCGCGTGAATGCCAATGAAGTCCATCGCCCAGGCGCACAGCATGAAGGCGATGAGGACGATGCCCAGCAGGCCTGGGCTGACCTTCTGCTCGCGCTCGGCGATACGGGCCAACGGCGCCAGCAGGCGCGGGCCGACGATCAACATGAAGACGACGAACAGAATGCCGCCGCCGATGGCCTTGAAGGCTACGACCGGACCGTCGCCGAAGGTGGCCAGCACCACGGCCAGCACGCACCAGGCGCCAGCGTCGTCAATCGCGCCCGCCGACAGGGACAGCGAGCCCAGCCGCGTGTTGCTGAGGCCGCGTTCGTGGATAATGCGCGCCAGCATGGGGAAGGCGGTGATGGCGATGGCCGCGCCCATGAAGAGGCTGGCCTGGGTTTGATTGATGCCCTCGCCGAACAGGTTGAGGCTGAGCAGCCAGGGCGCGATCGCGAGGGCGACCAGGAAGGGCGCCGCCATCCCCGCCAGCGACACCGCAGCGGCGCTGGTGGCGTTGGTTCTGAAGTGGTCGCGCTGGAAGCCCAGGCCGACGAGGAACATGTAAAGGCCGACGCCGAGCTGGGCGCCGACAAACAGGACATCCCTGGAATCCTTTGGGAAGAGCGCGGCCTGAAGATCCGGAGCCAACAGGCCGAACAGCGACGGCCCCAGGATGACGCCCGCGATCATCTCGCCGACGACCTGAGGCTGGCCAAAATAGCGTTTCACAAGCCAGCCGACCGCGCGACAGACGGCGATGATGAGCGCCATCTGCAGGAAGAAGGCGATGCTGAGCTGAGCTGGCGTCATGTCTGTTGTCCCCCCGGACCGGTCCTTCGTGGACCTTGCGTCTGATACAGCATCGTCAGGATCGGGAGACAACAGGTCCCAAGCCTTGGCGTACCATTTGTGACCGGGGTTCGTTCAGTATGCGGTCACTTCGCGCGGGTGGACACGGGTGTTGGGCGAGCCCCGGAAGGCCCAGCGGATGAAGCGGGCGGTGGACAGGGCCCCGGCTCGCGTCACGGCGCGCGGCGGCCCCAGCGGGCGTTCGTGCATCGCCTGCGCCCACTCCGGCAGAAGGTCGAGGCCCGCTTGCATGATGACGCCCGCCGCCGCGTCGACGGCCGGAGAGCCCACCCGTTGGCGCATGACCAGCCGGGCGACCTCGCGCGTGCGGGCGTCGGCGCGCAACTGGGGGCGGTAGCTCTGGATCAGGGCCTCGGCCTGGGCCCGCGTGCGGGGCAGGGGATCGGCATGCAGCGCCGCGCCGATCCGCGCCATGTCATCGAAATAGGCGTCCTGTTCGGCCATCGGCATGTCCGGCTCCGAATAGCGGATCCAGGAGTCGAGGAAGCTGATCGTCTCGGTCACATGGACCCAGGCCAGCAGAGAGGGATCCGAAACGCGGTAGGGCGTGCCGTCGGGCAGAACGCCGGCCAGCTTCGCATGGATGCGATTGACCTTGTCGATCATCGCCTGACCGTTTTCGGCGTGGTCATAGGTGGTGGTGGCGATGAATTTGGCGGTCCGGCGCAGGCGGCCGTGCATGTCGGCGCGGAAGTCGGAGTGGTCCCAGACCCCCGCCAGCACCGCCGGATGCAGCATCTGGAGCAGCAGGCCCGAGACCCCGCCGATCATCATCGTCACCACATCGCCGTTGACCCTGGCCGCCACGCAGTCGGGGGGGAACAGGGCGTCGGCGCGACGCAGAACCGGCCGCTCGCCCTTCTCGGCGTCATTGAAGACGTCCGTGATCTTCTGGCGGATGGCGCGGCGGGCGAAGTTGAGTACAGGCATGGGAGGCTCCGGCGGCTTGCGCCGCTGTCCGAACCTAGGGAAGGTCGCGGGCATGGGAAACGCCGTTGAGACGTGGCTGGGCGCTTTGTCGCCGGAAAACCGGTCGCTGGTCGACCGGCTGCGCGCCGTCGTGAAGGCGGCCGCCCCGGACCTGACCGAGACGATCAAGTGGAACGCGCCGAATTTCGCGGACGGCGATCAGGACCGCGTGACCCTGGGCGTCGAACGCAAGGGCGGCGTGCGGGTGGTCCTGCATCGCGGTGCAGCGGTGAAGGACGCCGCGGGCTTCAAGTTCGATGATCCGGACGGGGTGGCGAAGTGGCCCACACCGGATCGGGGTGTGGTGACGTTCCGCGACCTGACGGCGCTGGAGGCCGGGGCCGCTCCTCTGGAAGATCTGGTGCGGCGCTGGATCACAGCGAACCACGCCTGATTTCAGGCTGAAGCCGCCGCGTCGCGCCAGGCCTTGAGCGCGTCCAGACCGCGGATGCTCATCAGCCGCTTCTTGGCGCGCCCGCGTTCCTTGGGATGGATGCGCTTGCCCTCTTCGTCGACCTTGGGCGCCTCGAGCGGCGGCAGAAGGCCGTAGTTGATGTTCATCGGCTGGAATTTCGAGCCCGCCAGATGGCCGCCGGTGATGTGCTCGACCAAGGCGCCCATGGCTGTCTCCGGCGGCGGGGGCGACAGGTCGCGACCCAGGGCCTGGGCGGCGGCGAGGCGGCCGGTCAGCAGGCCCATAGCGGCGCTCTCGACGTAGCCTTCGACCCCCGTGACCTGACCGGCGAAGCGCAGGCGCGGCATGGCCTTCAGGCGCAGCTGTTTGTCCAGCAGCTGGGGGCTGTTCAGATAGGTGTTGCGATGCAGGCCGCCGAGGCGGGCGAACTGGGCGTTCTGGAGGCCCGGGATCATGCGGAAGGTCTCCGCCTGCGCCCCGTGTTTCAGCTTGGTCTGGAAACCGACGAGGTTGAACAGGGTGCCCAGGGCGTTGTCCTGACGCAGCTGGACGATGGCGTGGGGCTTGACCTGCGGGTCGCGCGGATTGGTCAGGCCGACCGGCTTCATCGGGCCGTGACGCAGGGTTTCGCGACCGCGCTCGGCCATGACTTCGATGGGCAGGCAGCCGTCGAAATAGGGGACGTGCTCCCAGTCCTTGAACTCGGCCTTGGGGCCGTTCAGCAGGGCGTCGATGAAGGCGTCGTACTGGGCCTTGTCCATCGGGCAGTTGACGTAGGCGGCGGCGTCTCCGCCCGGGCCTTCCTTGTCGTAGCGCGACTGGCGCCAGGCGATGTCGAAGTCGATCGAGTCGGCGTGGACGATGGGGGCGATGGCATCGAAGAAGCTGAGGCTCTCCTCGCCGGTCGTCTTCAGGATGGCGTCGGCCAGGGCGGGGGAGGTCAGGGGGCCGGTGGCGACGATGACATTGTCCCAGGCCTCGGGCGGCAGGTCGGCGATCTCCTCGCGCACGACCGTGACCAGCGGATGGGCCTCGAGCTTCGCGGTGACGGCCTGGGAGAAGGCGTCGCGGTCGACGGCCAGGGCGCCGCCGGCGGGCACCATGTTGGCGTCGCCGCAGCTCATGATGATGGAGTCGAGCGCCCGCATCTCGGCGTGCAGCAGGCCGACGGCGTTGTACTCCCAGTCATCGGAGCGGAAGGAGTTGGAGCAGACCAGCTCGGCCAGGCCGTCGGTGTGGTGGGCGTCGGTCTTCACGCCCGGCACGCCGCGCATCTCGTGAAGGATGACGGGCACGCCCGCATTGGCGATCTGCCAGGCGGCCTCGGAACCGGCGAGACCGCCACCGATGACGTGGACGGGGGAGGGGGAGGTGTTGCTCATAGGCGGCGTTCTAGCGGTACGGGCGCCTGACGCCAGTGCCTAAGTGAGATGTGGACCGCGAGGGGTGGCGTCACACGAATGCGGCGTTAAGGTAACGCGGGGTTTTAACCGGGGGATTCAATGCAATTTTCTATCACCAACGCCGCCTTCGAGGGGCTGCGCGTCATGAAGCGCGCGCCCTTGGCCGTGGTCATGTGGGGCTTGGCCTATCTGGTCTGTCTGGCGGTTATCATCATGCTTGCCGGGACTGCGATCGTGTCCGCGGCCGCGGGCCTGCAGACGGACAGCTATGACCCGGGCGCCGCCGCGCGAATGATGGGCGCGGTCGGCATGACCTACGTCATCGCCATTCCGCTGCTCCTGATCGCGGCCTCCATCGTCGTCGCCGCCACCTGTCGCGCGGTTCTGACGCCGAACAATCCGGGCTTTTTCTTCATGCGTCTGGGCGGCGCGGAGTTCCGGTTGATGGGCGCCTATCTGGTGATCGCCCTTCTGACGATCGTGGCGGTTGTCCTGTTCGGCCTGGTGTTCGGCGTGATCGCGGGCGGAGCCTTCCTGGCATCCGGCGGACTGCAGAACGGTCAGGCCGGCGGGCCGATGCTGGCGCTGTTCTACCCGGCCTATTTCGGTGCGATCATCCTGTACGTCTGGGTGTCGGTCCGCCTGTCTCTGCTGGGGCCGATCACCGTGGCTGAAGGGCGCTTTGCGCTCGGTCGGTCGTGGGCGGCGACCAAGGGCCGGTTCTGGGTGCTGATCGACCTCGGCGCCGCGACGATGGTGCGCTGGTTCCTCGTCTATTTCGCCGCCATCTGCGTCTTCTGCGTCGTGGCCATGATCGGCGGCGGCCTCCTGAGCCCGGACGCGATAGCGGCGGCGGAAAACGGCGACGCCGGTCAGGTCATGGCGCGGGTGCTGCCGCTCATCATCATTTTCTCGATCCTGATGGCCGGTTTCATCGCGCTGCAGTTCACGATCCTGAGCTCGCCGTTCGCGGTTTTCTATCGCGACGTTGTGGCGGCCAAGCCGGCCCCCGAAGTGGTGGAAGCCACCGAGGTCTGATCAGACGTGGCGGCGCCGTAACCAGCGGCGCCGCCGTCGAATTCCGCTGACACATCCGATCCCGCTCTCTAGACACGGCGCGAACGGGTACGGGAGAGCATGATGCAGTTTTCAGCTACGGAGTCGGCCTTCGAAGGCTTCCGTCTGGTCCGGCGGGACCCCAAGGTCCTGTTGTTCTGGGGGCTGCTGTATCTGCTGGTGACGGTCGGCCAACTGGTCGCCATGTACCTGAACCGGGAGCAGATCGCCGAAGGCGTGGCCCAGCTGGAGGTGCTGTCCCAGCAACCAATGGCGTCCCAGCAGGCCTTCGAGGCCTTCCTCGACGCCTACAACCAGACCACGACCTATGCCCTGTGGATCCTGCCGATCTCGATGATCGTCGGCGCGGTCCTGAGTGCGGGCATCGCGCGGGCGGTGCTGTTCCCGGAGGAGAAGAGCCGGTTCGGCTACCTGCGTTTCGGAGCCGATGAACTCCGCGTGCTGGTCGTTACGCTGTGCATCGCCCTGCTGGCCGGGATCATCATGTCGGTCGCCTTCATCGGCCTGACGATCCTGATCGTCGCCGCCGTGGCGTTCCCGCTGATCTGGTTGGCCGTGGTGGCCGGGTTCTTCGGCTGTATCGCCCTGTTCGTCTGGCTGGCGGTGAAGTGGAGCCTCGCGATCCCGATCACCATCACCCGCAAGAAGCTGGCGATCTTCGACTCGTTCGCGGCCACCAAGGGCCATTTCTGGCCTCTGCTGGGCATGGCGATCGTCGCCGGGGTGATGGGGATCCTGATCTGGTTCCTGTCGATGGTCGTGGTCATGCCGCTGAGCCTGCTGTCCGGCGGCAGCGCCATGGGCAGCATGACCCCCGAGCTGATGAACCAGCTGGCGGCGGCGAACCCGCTGCTGCTGCTCACCGCCGTGGCCAACGCCATCGTCTATGCCCTGATGGTCGGCATCGTCTACGCGCCGTTCTCGGCGGCCTGGCGTGACATCAAGGCGCTGAAAGGCCTGTGAGGGACGCGGGCCGTCAGGCCCGCGCCTTCACCTTCCGCGCCGGTTTGACCGGCTCGGCCGACAGGCTCGCCACGCGGGCCTTGCGGCGCGTCTCGTGGCGATCCAGCACCTCTTTCAGGTATTTGCCGGTCCAGCTGGCGGGGTTGGCCGCGACCTCTTCCGGGGTGCCGACCGCGACGATCTCGCCGCCGCCGTCACCGCCCTCGGGACCGAAGTCCAGCAGGTAGTCGGCGACCTTGATGACATCGAGGTTGTGCTCGATCACGACGATGGTGTTGCCAGCCTCGACCAGTTCCTGAAGCACCTCCAGCAGCTTGCGGGTGTCCTCGAAATGCAGGCCCGTGGTGGGCTCGTCGAGGATGTAGAGGGTCTTGCCCGTGGCGCGTTTGGACAGCTCCTTGGACAGCTTGACCCGCTGGGCCTCGCCGCCGGACAGGGTGGTGGCCGACTGGCCGACCTTGACGTAGCCCAGACCGACCCGCTCCAGCGTCTGCATCTTGTCGCGGATCGGCGGCACGGCGGTGAAGAAGCGCGCGGCCTCTTCCACGGTCATGTCCAGGACGTCCGAGATGGATTTGCCCTTGAACACGATCTCCAGCGTCTCGCGGTTGTACCGCTTGCCGTGGCAGACGTCGCAGGTGACGTAGACGTCGGGCAGGAAGTGCATCTCGATCTTGATCAGGCCGTCGCCCTGACAGGCTTCGCAGCGGCCGCCCTTGACGTTGAAGCTGAAGCGGCCGGGGCCGTATCCGCGGGCCTTGGACTCGGGCAGGCCGGCGTACCAGTCGCGGATGGGGCCGAAGGCGCCGGTGTAGGTCGCCGGGTTCGAACGCGGGGTGCGGCCGATGGGTGACTGGTCGATGTCGATGACCTTGTCGAACATCTCCAGCCCCTCGATCCGGTCGAAGGGGGCGGGGGCGTCCGAGGCGTTGTGCAGGCGGCGGGCGGCGGCCTTGTACAGGGTCTCGATGGTGAAGGTCGACTTGCCGCCGCCGGACACGCCGGTGACGCAGGTGAACAGGCCGGCGGGGATTTCGCCGGTGACGTTCTTCAGATTGTTGCCGGTCGCGCCGCTGATCCTCAGCATCTTCTTGCGGTTGACCGGGCGACGGCCCTCGGGCGGCAGTTCGATCTCGCGCTCGCCGGTCAGGTATTTGCCGGTCAGGGAGTTCGGGTTGGCCATGACCTCGGCCGGGGTGCCTTCGGCGCAGACCTGTCCGCCATGAACCCCGGCGGCGGGACCCATGTCGATCACATAGTCGGCGGTCAGGATGGCTTCCTCGTCATGCTCGACCACAAGGACCGAGTTGCCGAGGTCGCGCAGGCCGCGCAGGCTTTCCAGCAACCGGGTGTTGTCGCGCTGGTGCAGACCGATCGAAGGCTCGTCGAGCACATAGAGGACGCCGGTCAGGCCCGAGCCGATCTGTGAGGCCAGCCGGATGCGCTGGCTTTCGCCGCCGGACAGGGTGCCCGAACTGCGCGACAGGCTGAGATAGTCGAGGCCGACGTTGTTGAGGAAGCGCAGGCGGTCGGTGATCTCCTTCAGGATCCGCCGGCCGATCTCCATCTGCTTGTCGGTCAGCTTGTCGCCGAGCGCGGTGAACCAGTCATGGGCGCGCTTGATCGACAGCCAGGAGACCTCGGCGATGTCCTCGCCCGCGACCTTGACCGCCAGGGCTTCCGGCTTGAGGCGCTTGCCGCCACAGGCATCGCAGGGCGTCTCGGACTGGAAGCGGCCCAGCTCCTCGCGGACCCAGGCCGAGTCCGTCTCGCGCCAGCGGCGTTCGAGGTTCGGCAGGACGCCCTCGAAGGCCTTCAGCGTCTCGTATTTGCGGGCGTTGTCGTCATAGACGAATTTGATCTTCTCGCCGCCCGAGCCGTGCAGGATCACGGTCTGGGCCTTGCCCGGCAGCTCGCGCCACGGCTTGTCCATCGAGAAGCCGTAGTGGGTCGAGAGCGACTGCAGCGTCTGGGTGTAGAGCGGCGACGGGCCGCGCGACCAGGGCGCGACCGCGCCCGCGTGGAGGGTCTTGTCCTTGTCGGGCACGACCATGTCGGCGTCGAAGGCCAGTTTCACGCCCAGGCCGTCGCACACGGGACAGGCACCGAACGGGTTATTGAACGAGAACAGACGCGGCTCGATCTCGCTGATCGTGAAGCCGGACACCGGACAGGCGAATTTCTCGGAGAAGGTGATGCGGCGCGGGCCGGTCTCGCCTTCCATGGTGTTGGCCCATTCGGCCACGGCGATGCCGTCGGCGAGGCCCAACGCGGTCTGCAGGCTGTCCGCGTAGCGGCTCTCGAGCCCCTGTTTGGTGACGATGCGGTCCACGACGATGTCGATGTCGTGCTTGAACTTCTTGTCGAGGGTCGGGGCGTCCTCGATGGCGTAGAACTCGCCGTCGATCTTCAGGCGCTGGAAGCCCGCGCGCTGCCACTCGGCCATCTCCTTCCTGTACTCGCCCTTGCGGCCGCGCACGACGGGGGCCAGCAGCAGCAGGCGTTCGCCGTCCGGCAGGGCGGTCAGCTTGTCGACCATCATCGAGATGGTCTGGCTCTCGATCGGCAGGCCGGTCGCGGGCGAATAGGGCACCCCCACGCGCGCCCACAGCAGGCGCATGTAGTCGTGGATCTCGGTCACCGTGCCGACGGTCGAGCGCGGGTTCTTGGACGTCGTCTTCTGCTCGATCGAGATGGCCGGCGACAGGCCCTCGATCAGGTCGACGTCCGGCTTGCCCATCAGTTCGAGGAACTGGCGGGCATAGGCGCTCAGGCTCTCGACATAGCGTCGCTGGCCTTCGGCATAGATGGTGTCGAACGCCAGCGAGGATTTGCCCGAGCCCGACAGGCCGGTCATCACCACCAGCTTCTCACGCGGGATATCGAGATCGACGCCCTTGAGATTGTGCTCACGGGCGCCGCGGACGCGGATGAAGTTATGCTTTTCGGTCATGGATTCCGGGAACGCGGGAGGGCCGGGGAGGGTCCGGCGCGACAGCGCTATATGGGGGATGGTTCGGGAAAATCAGCAAGAACAATATAGGAACCTGCGCGGAACGGCGCCAGACTGCTGACAGCAGGTGGCAGCAGGCTACTCCGACGGGGCCCACGGCCGCCGATAACGCTCGCCCGGACCCAGCAGGACGCTGTTGGCGTTGGCGACGCCCAGTTCGAGGCTTTCGGCGATGCGACGGGCGCGTTCCATGAAGTGGGCGGCGGCGATGGGCGGACAGACTACGTTCGCGGTCTCTTCAAACAGCGTCAGCCAGCGGTCGAAATGGGTCGCGTCGATGGGCAGGGGCAGGTGTTTCGGCATGGGCCGTCCCTGATAGACGCCGGTCGACAGGGCCACGGACGACCAGAACAGCTTCATCTGCGCCAGATGCGGCCCCCAGTCCTCGACCCGCTCGGCGAAGATGGGGCCGATCAGGGCGTCGTCGCGGACCCGGGCGTAGAAGGTCTCGACCAGCCGGTCGATCATCGCCTCGTCGATGCCGGTCTCGGTGCGGATGCGATCCGTCGCCGCCTGACGACGGGCAGCCAAGGCTTCGGCGGTGTCGGCATGGGTCATGGCCCTGATCTAGTCCGGGCGGGGCCGAGGGGCCAGTGCCGGTGACCCCGCGTCAGTCGCCCGCGATCAGGAAATCGCCGGCGTTGAAGGTCAGGACGCAACGCGGGTCGCCGCCCGCCGCATCGACCGTGCAGTAGTCGACGCCGATCAGGTTGCGTTGAACCCGGGCGGTCGAGCGATAGCGGCGACCGTCCTGGGCCCACCCCGTGTCCATGGCCGCGCTGTGGGTCTCCAGCGCGGACCAGAAGGCCGAGGCGACGGGACCGTCGCAGGTGAACAGCAGCAGTTCGTCTCCGCCGTCGATCACCTGCCGATAGCTGCCCCGTGCGGCAGCCTGACTGATGCAGTCGGCGTAGAGCCGCGCGTGAGGCGCGGCCGTCTGCGAGGCCAGAGGCGCATAGTCCGGCGGGCCGGGCAGGGGGTCGGGTCCATGGGCGCAGGCGCCGGCGGCGAACAGGCTGGCGACGGCGGCAAACCGGATCAGATGGCGCATGGAACAGTCCTCCCGACGCCAAACTGTCACGCTCTCGTCAGCGCGGCCAGCCGCGAAAGGGCTTGCGCGGGGAACGATCCGCACCCATCCTTCATTCATCGAGTGAGTTCACTGGAGGCACGACGATCATGATCAGCACGCTGGAAATCGGTTTCGCCCTTTCCGCCACCTTGCTGACCCTGCTCGCCTATGCCCTCACTCCCAAGCCGAAACCCGTCCGTATCCGCACTCGTGACGCTCGATCGCGTCGCGGCCCGAACGCCTGACGGTCACACCCTCTTCTCTGATCTGAGCCTCGCTTTCGGGCGGGAGCGCACCGGACTTGTCGGCCGTAACGGGTCAGGCAAGACCACGCTGCTGCGCCTGATCGCCGGACTGGCCGAACCGGTTGAGGGGGCGGTCGGTCGCGCGGGGACGGTGGCGTGGCTGGCGCAGCGCGCCGAGCCCGCGCCCGGCGAGACGGCGGCGGAGACGCTGGGCGTGGCGGGGCCGCTCGCCGTGGTCGCGCGTGTTGTGGCCGGCGACGGAACCCCTGACGATCTCGACGCCGCGGACTGGACGCTGGAGAGCCGTATCAGCGAGGCGCTGGCCGATGTGGGGCTTGGAGCGCTGGACCTGTCGCGTCCGACAGCCTCGCTGAGTGGCGGGGAGCAGACCCGCTTGCGGCTCGCGGCCCTGCTTCTGGACCCACCGGACCTGCTGCTGCTGGATGAGCCGACCAACCACCTGGACCGTGAGGGACGGGACCGCATCGCCGACCTGCTGGGTCGCTGGCCGGGCGGGGTTCTGGTCGTCAGTCACGACCGGGCTCTGCTGCGCCGCATGGACCGCATTGTGGAGCTGTCGAGCCTCGGCGCCGCGATCCATGGCGGCGGGTACGACCTGTATGCCGCACGCAAGGCGTCGGAACGGGCGGCGGCGGAACGGGATCTCGAGGTCGCGGGACGGGAGGCCGGGCGGATCGCGCGTGAGAGCCAGAAGGCAGTCGAGAAGAAGGCGCGCCGCGATCGCGCCGGGCGGGCCTTTGCGATGAAGAAGTCCGAGCCCGCCATCCTGCTGGGCGCCATGGCCGAACGGGCCGAAAACTCGGGCGCGCGCGACAACCGGCTGGCAGAGCGCCGCGCCGAGGCGGCGGAGGCCGCGCTGTCGGCGGCGCGGGGGAAGGTGGAGCGGGTGCGCGCCCTGGACATTCCGGTGCCGCCGACCGGACTGGCGGCGGGGCGGACGGTGCTGGCGCTGGACGGAGTGGCGTGGGACGCGCCCGACGGACGGCGGATCGTGGGGCCGGCGTCCCTGACCCTGACCGGACCGGAGCGGGTGGCGATCACCGGGGCGAACGGAGCGGGCAAGTCGACGCTGCTGAAGCTGATCGCCGGCACGCTGGCGCCGACGGCAGGTCGGGTTGAGCGCCCCGTCGTCGCGGCCCTGCTGGATCAGGAGGCCGCGATCCTGCGACCCGAGGAGACGCTGGTGGCAGCCTGGCGGCGCCTCAATCCCGAGGCGACGCCGAACGAGGCGCAGGCGGCGCTGGCCCGGTTCCTGTTCCGGAACGTGGCGGCGCAGAAGAAAGTCGGCGCCCTGTCAGGCGGCGAGCGGCTTAGGGCGGCGTTGGCCTGCGTCACCGGCGGGGCGCGGCCTGCGCAACTGTTGATCCTGGATGAGCCGACCAATCATCTGGACCTCGACTCCGTCGCCGCGGTGGAGGCGGCCCTGCGCGGCTATGACGGGGCGCTGGTGGTGGTCAGCCACGATGCGGACTTCCTCGACACGGTCGGCATCGACCGGTCGCTGGCGCTCTAGCCCCAGCCGACCACTTCGCCGACCCGGCGAGATGTGGCGGCGCCGCCGCGCGGGACGACCGGTTCGGCCGTCGGCTTGCCGTACAGCCAGCCCTGGGCATAGCCGACCTGAAGGTCGCGGATCAGGGCGGCCTGGCCCTCGGTCTCGACCATCTCGGCGACGGTCTGCATGTCCAGTTCGGCGCACAGATCGACCAGGTGCCGGATCAGGGTGCGGGAGCGGTCGTTGGTCACGACGTCCTTGATGAAACCGCCGTCAATCTTGACGAAATCGGCGCGCAGGCTGCGGATGTAGTCCCAGGTCGCCAGCCCCATGCCGAAGTCGTCCAGACAGACCTTGATTCCGACGGAGCGCAGCGCGCCGATGCGGCGGTTGGCGGCCTCCAGATCGGGGATGGCGGCCGTCTCGGTGACCTCGATCATCAGCCGTTTTCGCATGTCGCGATCGGCGTCGGTCAGCTTCAGGATGGTGGCGACATACATGTCATTGCACAGCGAGGCGCCGGAAACGTTGACCGCCGTCTTCACCAGACCGAAGCCCGGCTGGCGCAACTGCTTGAGCACTTTTTCGGCGACCGCGAGATCGAACCCTTCGATCAGGCCCAATTCCTCGGCCATGCGGATGGTGGCGGCGGGCCCGGTCGAGCCGCCGAGACGGGCCAGGGCCTCGAAATGGTGGGTCGCGCCCGTGCCGAGGTCCACGATGGGCTGGTACTGGAGCTCGAACTGGCGAGACCGGACCATGGAGCGGAAGTCCTCGGCCTCCTGCATGGTCTTGCGCAGGGCGTCCGAGAACAGGACGTCGGGGCGCACGGCGGCGCCGTCGCGGATGCAGCCGTCGAGGGCGAAGCGGAGCGCCTTCATCACCATGTCCGGCGAGGCCGAGCGCGACAGCGCCACCTGGGTCGTGGCGGGCGTCAGGGACAGGCCCTCGGCCTGACCGGCCTCGCTGACCTCGGCGGCGAGGTCGCGGGTGTCGGCGGTGTTGCGCAGGACAGCGAACCGCTCGGGCGACAGGCGGGCGGCGCTTTCGCCATCCAGAGACACCGCCTGGAGCACCGCCTCGATCCGCGAGGCGGCCCGCAGAAGCCGTTCATCATCGCCGTCGGCGAGGCCGGGCACATCCACGAAGGCGAAGGCGAGGTCGCCGGTGTCCGGCTGGCCCGTCAGGGTGTCGCGCACCCGGCCGATCAGGCCGCGGGCATCCAGGATCGGCGCGGCCTGGGGGATCTCGAGGGTGTAGGCCGGCCCTTCCCACGTCAGGGCGCAGGACACGGCGGGGGCCAGATCGGGCAGGGCGAAGGCGGAAAGGCGGGCGCGGCGCACCTTGCCCTCGCCACAGACCACCAGAATATCGACCGGCGCGGCCCGCAGCCCGGGCTTCACATCCCGCAGAAGCCCCTCGACGATGGCGCGACTGGCCTGCCCGAGAAGGGAGGTGAGGGCGCGGCCGGACAGGTCCATGCCCGGCGTCGGCGTGGCGCCCAGGAAAAAGGCGATGTTCCGATCGCCATCCAGCTCGATCAGCAGATCAGCCGAGGCGAACGCGAGACCGAGAAGCCGGGACTTGGTTTTCATGCCCGAAAATCTGCGCTCTTCGGATGAATCTTGCGCGTACGAACAACCTTAACAGTTATCAATCAGGCGGTGCGGTTCAGCGCCACGGCGCGACCGTCGCCGGTTTTGGCGCGGCCGGACGCGCCATAGGCCGAGGGCGAGCCGCGCTGGGCGGTCACTTCGGCGGCGATGGTCTTGACCAGCCCCTCGGAAATGACGCGCGCCGCCTCGACCGCGCGGGCGTGACGCGACAGCACCGTCTCGAAGATCTGGGTGGCGCGGATCAGGGCCGAGCGATGCGCGGCCGGCGCCGGGCTGATGGCCGCCGGATTGGCCTTCAGCTGGGCCGACTCGCGGCGGTAGGCGTTGGCCAGTTCCTGGGTCTGGGCGACGGTGGCGGCGGCGTCCTGCGGACGACGGGCCTCGAACGCCTTCGACTCCTCGATCAGGCAGGCGGTCAGACGCTCGGTCAGGTCGGTCATCTGGCGCACGCGGGCGGTGGCGTTGAGGACGGCGGCGTCGGTCATTGGGCTTGTCCCTGTTCCTGCATCTTCAGCATCTGGGCGACGACCTGATCGGCCAGGCCGATGCCTCCGGCCGCGACTGTCTGTTTCGCCATGGCGTCGATCATGAAGCTGCGCCACTGGCCCTCGGCCTCGCCGCCGCCGCCGATCCCGTCGGTCTTCAGACCTTCGAACATCGGCTTGAGCATCTGCGACAGGAAGGTGGCCTCGAACTGTTCGGCGGTGTCGCGCATCCGGGCGGTGACCTGCGGTGCGCCGGGAATGCCGGGCAGGGCGGCGGTGATGGAGAGGTCGGTCATGCTCACATCACCTCGATGTCGGCTTGCAGGGCGCCCGCGGCCTTGATGGCCTGCAGGATGGAGATCATGTCGCGCGGGCTGACGCCGAGGGCGTTCAGGCCGTTGACCAGGCTGGACAGGGACGCGCCGCCGCCGAGCATGCGCATCTGGACGCCGCGCTCTTCCTCGACCGTGACGGTGGACTGGGGGACCACGACGGTCTGGCCGCCCCGGCTGAAGGGCTCGGGCTGGCTGACCTGCGGGTTTTCCTGGACCGAGACGGTCAGATTGCCCTGGGCGATGGCGACGGTGGAGACGCGGACGGCCTCGCCCATGACGATGACGCCGTTGACCTCGTCGATGATGACCTTGGCCGGGGCGTCGACCTCGACCGGCAGGTTCTCGACCCGGCTGATGAAGCCGGCCATGCCGAGGCTGCCCGGCGCGCGCAGGGCGATGACGGTGCCGTTCTCGGCCAAAGCCGAGTTCGGATAGGTCTGGTTGATGACCGCGGCCACGCGCTGGGCCGTGGTGAAGTCGGGGTTGCGCAGCGTCAGCCGCACTTCATTCATGTTCGCCAGTTCGAAGCCGGTCTCGCGCTCGACCGTGGCGCCCGAGGCGATGCGGCCCGCGGTCGGCACGCCGCGCGTCACCGACGAGCCGGAGGCGCCAGAGGCCGAGACCGAGCCGGTCTGGATCGAGCCCTGGGCCACGGCATAGACCTGACCATCCGCGCCCTGAAGGCTGGTGACGATCAGCGCCCCACCCAGCAGGCTCTTCGCGTCGCACATGGAGGAGACGTTGACGTCGATGCGGGCGCCGGGGGTGGCGAAGGCGGGCAGTTCGGCGGTGACCATGACCGCGGCCATGTTCTTGGTGTTGGCGGTCGAGCCCCGGATGTTGTTGCCCAAGCGCTCGCTCATGCCTTCGAGCGACTGGCGGGTGAAGGGGCAGTTGCGCAGGGAATCGCCGGTGCCCGCCAGACCCATGACCAGTCCGTAGCCGACCAGCTGGTTGGTGCGGACACCCTCGATGGCGGCGATGTCCTTGATCCGCGACTGGGCCATCGCCGGGGCGGCGAATCCCGCCAGGGCGGCGGCGGTCAGGAGGGAGGCGAGCAGTTTCTGCATCGGTCGGTAATCCGCGGACAGTTATGCACCTCGTGATGCCAAAGCCGTGCCACAGGAAAACATCAAGGATTTCAGCAGGGGACGCCTTGGCTCGCCCGGCGGTGGAGGCAGATTCTGCCGGGCCGTTAACCAAACAGTGACCCCCGCAGTCGATGGTCGATCATGTTCTGGAGTCTCACCGCATGAAGGTCACAGGCGCCTCAGGCCCCACGGCTTCTTCAGGTTCACGTCCCGCGCAGGCGGCCGGCGGCTTCTCCGTGCCCGGCGCGGGGGGCGCCGCTCCGGCCAGCGCTCCGGCGGCGGCGTCCGCCATGTCCGGCGTGGCCGGGATGAACGCCCTGATGGCCCTGCAGGGTGTGGAGACCGCGACCGAGCGGCGTCGGCGCGCGGTGCGTCGCGGCAGCGGTCTTCTGGACCGGCTGGACGAGCTCAAGCTGGCCTTGCTGAGCGGTGAGGCCGGGGAGGGCGCGCTGGAGCGCCTCGGACGAACCCTCAAGGAAGAGCGGCCCGACGACGCCGATCCGGCCCTCACCAGCCTGCTGGATCAGATCGATCTTCGCGCCGCGGTTGAGCTGGCCAAGGCCAATCTTCGCCGTAACGCGGCTTAAATCGGCGAAATCGTTCCGAAAATCCCGCCTCGCTCGCCCCGTGTGATGAAGAAATGTCACGGTACGCGCTCCGGATTAATCTTTCGGCTCACGGTCGCGAGAGGCGTGTTGCCGCGACTCTTCGTCATGCCTATACGCAGCACTGCGCCACAGGGGGGCGCTGTTTAGAGCGTGAGTGCGATGAACGCATTGGCGTCAGTGATCGAGTCGGCTGCGTACAAGCCGTCCGACGATGAGCCGTTCATGAATGAGCGGCAGCTGGCCTATTTCAAGGGCAAGCTCATGGACTGGAAGGATGACATCCTTCGTGAGTCCAAGGGCACCGTGACCAATCTGAAGGCCGAGACGGAAAACCATCCGGACATCGTTGACCGGGCGTCTTCCGAATCCGACCGCGCGCTGGAGCTGCGCACCCGGGACCGTCAGCGCAAGCTGATCTCCAAGATCGACGAGGCCCTGCGCCGGATCGAGGACGGGTCGTACGGCTACTGCGAGGAAACCGGAGAGCCCATCAGTCTCGGCCGCCTTGAGGCCCGCCCGACGGCGACCCTGTCGGTCGAAGCCCAGGAACGCCACGAGCGCCGCGAACGCGTTCACCGCGACGACTGAGGCGCGCGATCAGCCGGGCAGAGCCGCCGTCAGGTCTGTCTGGACGAAGTCGTCGCCCTTGAACAACAGGGGCGATGACGTCTCCCTTGCCAGCGCATAGGCGAAGCAATCGCCCAGGTTCAGCTTCGCGGCCGTCCGCTTGCCGTACCGACGCTCTGCGTCCAGGGCCAGGCTGGCGGTGCGGGCCGTAGCAGGCACGACGACGACCGACAGCTGCACAAGCAGGCGGTCCAGATCGGCGACGCCCTTGCCACCCCTCAGATTGTTCAGCCGGACGGCCGCCTCCCAATATCCGACGGGGGAGAGCCGGGCATCGCCGGCTTCGAGCAGAACCTCCCGAAAGGCGGGGCCGTCTGGCTCGCCAAGCAGGATCGCGACCAGCGCCGACGCATCGACGACGATCATTTCGGCAAGCCGTCCTCGTCGTAGAAATCATCGTCGGTCAGCAAGGGTCCAACGATCGGCAGGCTGTTGAAATGCGCCACGATCTCTTCGACGGCGCGCCGCCGCTCGGCGATGTCCGCCTGACGCCTGGCCACCAGACGTTCATCCCGATCGCGCACCATCTCCTCGACAAGATCAGTGATGGACTTGCCCTCCAGGCGCGCGAGCTCGCGCAGACGTTCAACGACGGCGGGCTTCCGGATCTGGACGGGGGCGTTCATGACGTCGGCCAATCTATCATGATCAGCCCCCGGTCCCAAGCCACGCCTTGACTTCGCCGGGTTGGAGGGCGACCTACGCGCCTCGATTTCAAGGTTGCGCCTCCCATGACCGTCAAGGTTCGTTTCGCCCCGTCACCGACGGGTAAGCTGCACGTCGGCAATGTCCGCACCGCCCTGGTGAACTGGATGTTCGCGAAAGGGCAGGGCGGTTCCTTCGTCCTGCGCATCGACGACACGGACCTCGCCCGCTCCACGCCCGAGTTCGAACAGGGCATCGAGGACGACCTGACCTGGCTGGGAATGCCGTGGGACGAGCGCCACAATCAGTCCAAGCGGTTCGATCGCTACGAAGAGGCCGCCGCGCGCCTGAAGGCCGATGGCCGCCTCTACGCCTGCTACGAAACCTCGGAAGAGCTGGACCGCCGCCGCAAGGTGCAGCTGTCGCGCGGCCTGCCGCCCATCTACGACCGCGCCGCGCTGGAACTGACCGAGGCCGAGAAGGCCGCGTATGAGGCCGAGGGCCGCAAGCCGCACTGGCGCTTCAAGCTGGAAGGCAAGCGCGTCGCCTGGGAAGATCTGGCGCGCGGCCACGCCGAGGTGGACACCGCCTCGATGTCGGACCCGGTGCTGATCCGCGAGGACGGCCTGTTCCTCTACACCCTGCCGTCGGTCGTCGATGACATCGACATGGCCATCACCCACGTGATCCGGGGTGAGGACCATGTGACCAACACCGGCGCCCAGATCGAAATCTTCGAGGCGCTGGGCGGCCCCGTGCCCGCGTTCGCGCACATGCCCCTGCTGGTCGGCGCCGACGGCGCGGCCCTGTCCAAGCGGCTGGGCTCGCTGTCGATCGCCGAGATGCGCGACCTCGGCTATGAGCCGATCGCCATCACAAGCCATCTGGGCCGCATCGGCACCTCGGACCCGCTGGAAGTCGGAACCTCGGTGCAGGCGCTGGGCGACAGCTTCGCCTTCTCCAAGATGGGCCGCTCGCCGGCGCGCTACGACACCGCCGATCTGGACCGTCTGAACGCCCAGGCCCTGCACGCCATGGACTACGCCACAGCCCAGCCCCGTCTGGCCGCGCTGGACGCCGATCTGGGCGAGGGCTTCTGGAGCGCGGTGCGGCCGAACCTGCAGAAGTTCGCCGACGTCAGCGCCATGGCCGCCATCGTGCGCGGCCCGATCACGCCCGTGGTCGAGGACCCCGCCTTCGCCGCCGCCGCCCTGGCGGTCCTGCCGGAGACGGTGGACGAGACCCTGTGGCCGACCTGGACCCATGCGGTGAAGGAGGCGACGGGCGCCAAGGGCAAGGGACTGTTCATGCCGCTGCGCCTGATCCTGACCGGCCAGCCCCACGGCCCGGACATGGCGGCCATCGCCCCGATGATCGGCCGCGAGCGGATCGTGAAGCGGCTGAACGGCGAGACGGCGTAAGCCGCGCCGCGATCCCGGACAGCAAAAAGGCCGCCCCTCGCAGGGCGGCCTTTTCCATTTCAGCGAGGCGCTTGCCGATCAGGCGGCGTTGCAGGCCGTCAGTTCTTCCGCCGACAGGGTCGTGCCCTTGTAGGTGAAGGCCGAGACGGTGCCGAAGCGGGCGACGACGCGGCGGCAGGCGCGGGTGGCCGGCTGGTTGGCGCCGCCCGAGGCGGTGCAGGTCGCGCCTTCACAACGCCAGTTGGCGCCGTCGATGATGGTGCGGCTGGCCGGAGCCTTGGCGGCGTCGGTCAGAACGGCGCTGGTGACGGGGGCCTGGGCGAAGGCGGGGGCGGCGACCAGCAGGGCCGCGGCGACGAGGAAGGCGCGCATTTTGGAAGTCTCCGATGAGGTTGGACGCGCTTCGGCGACCACCATCTCAGTGTGCGTTGTTATTCGAAACTGTCAAGAGCGGGTTGCCAAACGAAACGCGGCAACCGCGACCTGATCGACGATTACTTACCGTTGATCATGTTTCAAGTGAGGCAGATCGTCCGCGCTCTGCATCAGGGCGATCGCCTGTTCGACCGTCTCGACCACGGCGTAGCCGTCGCGGAAGGTCTCCGGGGTCATCTTCTGTTCGATGCCCGTCTCGATCGCTGCCAGAAGAGTGTCCCAGAAGCCGTTGATATTGAGGAAGATCACCGGCTTGCTATGCAGATCCAACCGCTTCCACGACAGGACCTCGATCACCTCTTCCAGCGTGCCCACGCCGCCCGGCGCGACGACGAAGGCGTCGGACTGGTCGTACATGATGGTCTTGCGCTCGTGCATCGAGGTGACGACCAGGGTCTCGACCTCGTCAAACAGCCGCTCGCGGCTGCGCAGGAAGCCGGGCATGACACCCAGCACCCGGCCGCCGGCCTCGTGCGCCGCCCGGGCGGAGGCGCCCATGAGCCCCACGCCGCCGCCGCCATAGACCAGCCGCCATCCCGCCTGCGCCGTCATCACGCCAAACTGCTGGGCGGCGACGGTGTAGGCCGGGTCGGATCGGTCGGAGGAGCCGCAGAACAGACAGACGGACTTGCCGTCGAACGGCTGGATGGTGATGGTCATGGAACCTCGATGAACTGGAGACAGCGGCGGCCCCGCCGCGCTATCCGGGGGCGTATTCCTAGCGGCGGGAGAGACGGGATGAAACGGGCCATCTGTGTCGCGGCGGTTGTCACGGCCCTCGCCGCTGTGGGCGGCTGCTCTCCGGCGCCGGATCAGCCGAAACGGGACGCGGCCGGAAACGCCACGGGCTGGACCCAGCCGCCCCGCATCCTGTCCGTTCAGCGCGCGATGGCGACCCTGATTTTCACCGGTCGGGCCGAGCCCGGCGCGCGCGTGGCGCTGCGCAACGACGAACGCGTGGCCTACGCGGCGGCGGCGGATCCGGACGGGCGATTCGAGATTCGCATGGCCGCGCCGGCCGGGGCGCTGCTGCTGCGTCCCGAAACCCAGGTCGGGCAGGACGCCGTCGTGTCACCCGAGCGGCTGCTGATCATCGACGGCGGGCGGGGCCCCATCGCCATCCTGCGACCGGGCGGACCGGCGCGGCGACTCGATCCGGGCCCGGCGCTGGGGGCCCTCGACAGCGATGACCAGTCCCGCCTGGCCTCCGGTGTCGTCGGGGCGGCGGGACGGCGGGTAGAGATCGAGGCCGCCGGCGAGCAGCTGCAGGCCCTGTCCGCGGATCAGGGGCAGTGGAGCGTGCTGCTGGGGGCGTTGGCGCCCGGCGCGACGGTGCGCGTGGGCGATCAATCCTTCGTCTGGCCCGGCCCCGGAACCGCCGGCGCGCCCCTGGTTGTCGAGCGGGCGGGCGAGGGCTGGCGTGTCGGCTGGACCGGTCCGCGCGGCGCCGTGCAATGGACCTGGCTGCCCGACGGCTCCGCCGGGCGCTGATTTACGATCAGTTAACCAATTCGGTCGCAGGGAGGATTGTCTTCTCTTTTCGAGGACACCCACCATCACCGAACTTTTCAGCCCGGCGCTCGCGTCGGGCTTTTTTCTTGCCCGCGACACAGAGGCGCCCGGGACGCGCAGGCGTCAGGGGCCCCGAAGGGGTGGATTTCTGATTGTCGGATCATTTCGCCGGCGGCCCGGAAAGGGCGATGGCTCCGCGGGTAGGATTCGAACCTACGACCAGCCGATTAACAGTCGGCTGCTCTACCACTGAGCTACCGCGGAAGGGGTTTCGCTCGGGAAGGCGGGCGCTATAGCAGCGGGAATCGAATGTGCGCAACGGGAAATGTCAGACTTTGAAAAACTTCCGCGTCGAGAGCCCCGAAGACCCCCGTATCGCGGGCTTTCGCGACATTCGTGAAAGGGACCTGACAGGCCGTCAGGGGCTGTTCGTGGCCGAGGGCGAGGTGGTGCTTCGGGTCCTGACGTCGCCGCACGCCCTGTGCCGCCCCCGCGCGGTCCTTCTGGCCGAGAACCGGGTCGAGGGGCTGGCGGATGCGCTGGAGGGTCTGGGCGACGACGTGCCCGTCTATGTGGCGGGGCAGGGGGTGCTGGACGCCATCGCGGGCTTCCCGCTGCACCGGGGCATCCTGGCGCTGGGCGAGAAGCCGCCGGCCGCGCCGCTGGAGGCGCTGGTCGAGGGGCTGGGCGATCAGGCGCTGGTCGTGCTGGCCTGTGGAATCGGCAACCACGACAACATGGGCGGCATCTTCCGCAACGCCGCGGCCTTCGGCGCCGATGCGGTGCTGCTGGACGAGCGCTGCTGCGATCCCTTCTACCGCAAGGCCATCCGGGTCTCGGTCGGGGCGGTGCTGCGCACGCCGATGGCGACGGGGCTGGAGGCGGGCGCGGCGGTGAAGACGCTGAAGGCGTCGGGGTTCCGCGTTCTGGCCATGACGCCGTCGGCGACGATGACGCTGGACCAGGCCCCGGTCGGAGGGCGCGTCGCCATCGTGCTGGGTCCCGAGGGCCCGGGTCTGGAATCAGACCTGATCGCGCGCTGCGAACCGGTCGGGATACGCATGTCGGGCGGGTTCGATTCGCTGAATGTCGCCGTCGCGGGGGCCATCGCCCTGCATCATTTCGCGCGTCGGGCGTAAAACGATCACCAAATTGCGATTAACGCTTTCTACACCTTGTTGAACCGCCGGACCTGTGGCGCTCTGGCGATGTCCGGGGAGGGATCAGCATGTTCGGCGGTATTCTGGTTTTCGTCAGTCGCAACGCACGGGTCGGCATCGCCGTGGCCGTGGTCGCCGCCGCCGTGGGCGCGGCCGGGGCCATCGGCTGGATAACGGCCCCGGTCGCCTGACCGGGCGCCGGGCCCCAGGCCTGGCCTGACCCAAACGCACAGCCTCGCGCCGGAGCGGCGGCGCGACACGGTCTGAAGCGGGGAAATTCTCGCGATGGAGGCCTGAGCCGGAATCGAACCGGCGTACACGGATTTGCAGTCCGCTGCGTAACCACTCCGCCATCAGGCCGTAGGGGCCTTGGTGACCAAGCCAACCATCGCGAGGCGGGTTCGCTATCAGATCGGATTGTCCGCCGCAACGCACAGACCTATAAGCGCGCAAGTTTTCAGCAGGATTCTTCCCCCAATGGATTTCGCCGCAGCACGCAAGGTCATGGTCGACAGCCAGGTCCGGGTGAACGATGTCACCGACCGCGCCCTGCAGGCGGCGCTTCTGGCGACCCCGCGCGAGCGCTTCGTTCCGACCGACCGCGCCTTTTCCGCCTACGCCGAGATCGAGCCGGAAATCGCCGGCGGCCGCCGCCTGATGCTGGCCCGCGACCTGTCCAAGCTTCTGATGGCGCTGGGCGCCAGGCCGGGCGAGCGCGCCCTGGCGATCGCCGGCCCCTATGCCGCCGCCGTGCTGGCGCGAATGGGTCTGAACGCCACCGCCCAGGAATCGGACGCCGCGGTGTTCGAGGTCGTGGGCGCGGCTCTCGCCGATGAGGGCGTCGCCGCCGTGGTCGCCCCGCTGTCGACGCCGACGGGCGAGGGTTACGACATCATCATCTCCGAAGCCGCTGTGCCCGGCCGTCCTGAGGCCTGGCTGAACGCCCTGTCGGTCGGCGGCCGTCTGGCCGTGGTCGAACGCACCGGCCCGGGCGGCAAGGCCGTTCTCTACATGCGTGGCGAACAGGGCATATCGCGCAAGGAATTGTTCGACGCGGCCCCGCCGGTGCTTGCGGAACTGACGCCGGAGCCCACCTTCGCGCTGTAGGCCGGTTCTCCCGACGGAGCCCCGGTCTTCGTGCGTGAAAAAAACTTAACTGGCGCGGGCGCAAACCGTCACGCATCAGGCCTTGGGCAATGTAAGGGCGCGTCTCCCCCGCGTCAGGCAGGAACAATCATGTTGAACCGTTCGCGCGCGCTCACTTCGGTCGCCGTCATCGCTATGGTCACCGGGATCAGCGCGCCCGCCTGGGCCGAGACGCTGCAGGAAGCCCTGGCGCTGGCCTATCGCACCAATCCGTCGCTGCTGGCGCAACGCGCCAACCAGCGCGCGCTGGACGAAAGCATCGTTCAGGCCCGCGCCGGCCTGCGCCCGACCGTGGATGTGACGGTCAGCGGCTCCTACAGCCGCACCGATTCGCCTGTCGTCGGCACGCCGCCGTTCCAGTCGGGCGGCGTCGTCGAGAGCGACAGCGCCTCGGCCACCGTCGGCGTCGGTCAGAACATCTGGACCGGCGGCCGCATCGGTCACGCCATCACCTCCGCCGACGCCCAGATCCTGGCGGGCCGCGAGAACCTGCGCGACACCGAGCAGAGCGTCCTGGCCCTGGTGATCCAGTCCTATGCCGACGTGATTCGCGACACCGAGATCCTGAGCATCCGCGAGGCCAACCTCGGCGTGCTGCGTCGTCAGCTGGAAGAAGCCAGCGCCCGCTTTGAAGTCGGCGAGATCACCCGCACCGACGTGGCCCAGTCGGAAGCCCGTCTGGCCCAGTCCGAAGCCGATCTGGCCAACGCCCGCGCCCAATTGTCCGTCTCGCGCGCCGCCTATGCCGCCGTCGTCGGCCAGTCGCCGGGCGATCTGGCTCCGATGCCGGTCCTGCCGGGCGTCCCGACCGATTTCGACAACGCGCTGGACGTGGCCCTGATCGACAACCCGGGCATCCGCGCCGCCGGCTATTCGCTGGACGCCGCCGAAGCCAATGTCGCCGCCGCCAAGGCCGAATATCTGCCCTCTCTGCGCGCTACCGCCAGCTATGGCGGGTCGAGCGAGTTCGATCGTCTCGGCGACCTCGGCGACAACACTCGCCTGACCGCCGGCGCCACCCTGTCGGTGCCGCTGTTCACCGGCGGCCTGAACTCGTCGCGCGTCGCCCAGGCGCTGGAACGCTCCAACGCCGCCCAGATCGCGGTCGAGGGCGAGCGTCGCAACACCCTGCAGTCGGTCAGCTCGGCCTATGCCCAGTCGATCTCGGCCCGCGCCACCCTGCAGGCCGGTCAGGAAGCGGTGCGCGCCGCCACCGTCGCCGCCGAGGGCGTGCGTCAGGAGGCCCAGGTCGGCCTGCGCACCACCCTGGATGTGCTGAACCAGGAGCTGGAACTGCGTAGCGCCCAGGTCACTCTGGCCAGCGCCCAGCGCAACGAATACGTCGCCCAGGCCAACCTGCTGGCGGCCATGGGCCGGCTGGAAGGCGCAGACCTGGTCCCGGCGATCGAGACCTATGACCCGGCCGCCAACTACAACCGCGTCCGCAACCGGGGCGGCCTGCCGTGGGACGGCGTGCTGGAAACCATCGACCGCGTCGCCGCGCCGCCGATCGTTCCGGCCACCGACGTCGAGGACGCGCCCATCGACGCCCAGCTGAAGTCCGAGGTCGTGCAGACGGCGCCGCGCAACTGATTTGAGCGGCTCGCCCCACTGGGGAAAAACGCCCGTTGATTCCGACGGGCGTTGATGCGACGACATTTACGCGGTGAGGGGTTCCGCCTCCCACCGTCCGCAATTCGTTCAGTCCGCACGCACATGCGTTCGCCCGGGATTTCGACATGACCGACCAGACCGCCCAGGAACCGACGATGGAGGAAATCCTGGCGTCGATCCGCCGGATCATCTCCGAAGACGACGCGCCGGCCGAAACCGCCGCCGCGCCCGCGCCGGAACCCACGCCTGCGCCCGCCCCGGAGCCGGAGCCCGCGCCTGAGCCGATCATCGCGGCCGCGCCGCCCGCCTTCGCGCCCGAGCCTGAGCCGGTCGAGGAAGACGTTCTTGAACTGACCGAGACCTATGAGGCCCCGGCCGAGTCGATCGGCGACCTCGATGTTTCGGCCGCGGAGCCCGAGCCTTTCCCGGCCGAGCCGGTCAGCGAATCGGTCTTCGCCCCGCCGCCGGAAATCCACACGCCGGAGCATCCGTCCGTGCCGACCACCCACTATGACTCGCTCGTTGGTGAAAGCGCCGCCGCCAGCGCCGCCTCGGCCTTCGCCGGTCTGGCCGCCAGCTTCCAGAAGCCGGAGCCGGCCCCCGCGCCGCGCGGCGTCGATCTGAATTTCGCCAGCGGCTCGACCGTCGAGGCCATGGTCGCCGAGATGCTGCGTCCGATGCTCAAGGACTGGCTCGACGCCAACCTGCCAGGCATCGTCGAGGCCGAGGTACGCAAGGAAGTCGAACGCATCGCCCGCTCCGCCGGCTAGAGCGAAATCGGTCCCGTTGGACTGCGTCCAACGGGACTCAGATTTCGCTCCAGTTTGATGCTGGGCCATTTTCTGGATTCAGGTCGTGACGACCTGAAGCGAAAATGGACCTGCTTCACCTGCGACCTGATCAAGGCTAGATCATTCCGGGGCGGCTCCAGTCGGGGCCGCCCTTTCTATTTTGCTGTAAGACCCCTTCATGCTCGACAAGACCTTCGATCCGAAATCCGCCGAACCCCGCCTGTACGCGATGTGGGAGGACAGCGGCCTGTTCGCGCCCCGCGCCGCCAGCGCCACGGACGGCGCCGCCGACGCCTATTCGATCGTCATTCCGCCGCCAAACGTGACGGGGTCGCTGCATATCGGCCACGCGCTGAACAACACCCTGCAGGACATCCTGGCCCGCTATCACCGGATGAAGGGCAAGGCCGTCCTGTGGCTGCCGGGGACGGACCACGCCGGCATCGCCACCCAGATGGTGGTCGAACGCCAGCTGGCCGCCGCGGGCAATGCGGGGCGTCGCGAGATGGGCCGCGAGGCCTTCGTCGACAAGATCTGGGAATGGAAGGCCGAGTCCGGCGGGACCATCGTCCGCCAGCTGCGCCGGCTGGGCGCCTCCTGCGACTGGTCGCGGGAACGCTTCACCCTCGACGAGGGGCTGAACGCCGCCGTCCGCAAGGTCTTCGTCCAGTTGCACAAGGACGGCCTGATCTACCGCGACAAGCGGCTGGTGAACTGGGATCCGCATTTCCAGACCGCCATCTCGGACCTGGAGGTCGAGCAGCGTGAGGTCGACGGCGCCTACTGGCATTTCGCCTATCCGCTGGCCGACGGCGTCACCTACGAACATCCGGTCGCCTTCGATGACGAGGGCAAGGCGACCGAGTACGAAACGCGCGACTACATCGTCGTCGCCACGACGCGCCCGGAGACCATGCTGGGCGATACCGGCGTGGCCGTGCATCCGAAGGACGAGCGTTACGCGGGTCTGGTCGGCCAGTTCGTGACCCTGCCCATCGTCGGCCGTCGTATCCCCATCGTCGCCGATGACTATGCCGACCCGACCAAGGGCTCGGGCGCGGTGAAGATCACCCCGGCGCACGACTTCAACGACTTTCAGGTCGGCAAGCGCGCCGGCCTGCCGTCGCTGAACATTCTGGATTCCGAAGCCCGGATCACCGCCGCCGACACGCCGGACGTTCCGGCCGAGTTCGAGGGCGTCGACCGCTTCGCCGCGCGCAAGGCGATCGTCGCCCGCGCCGAGGAAGAGGGCTGGCTGAAGGAGATCGAGAAGACGAAGCACGCCGTCCCGCACGGCGACCGTTCGGGCGTGGTCATCGAGCCGTGGCTGACGGACCAGTGGTACGTTGACGCCCATACGCTGGCCCAGCCGGCCATCAAGGCGGTGGAGCAGGGCGATACCGTCTTCGAGCCCGCCAGCTATTCGAAGATCTATTTCGAATGGCTGCGCAACATCGAGCCGTGGTGCATTTCGCGTCAGCTCTGGTGGGGCCACCGCATCCCCGCCTGGTATGACGCTGACGGCAATATCTACGTCGCCGAGACGGAGGAGGACGCCCTCGCGCAGGCGGGCGGCAAGCCCCTGACCCAGGACGAGGACGTGCTCGACACCTGGTTCAGCTCGGCCCTGTGGCCGTTCTCGACCATGGGCTGGCCCGAGAAGACCGAGGATCTGGAGCGCTTCTATCCGACCAGCGATGTGGTCACCGCCGCCGACATCATTTTCTTCTGGGTTGCCCGTATGATGATGATGGGACTTCACTTCATGGATGAGGTTCCGTTCAAGCGGGTCATCATCAATGGCCTGGTCCGCGACGAGAAGGGCCAGAAGATGAGCAAGTCGAAGGGGAACGTCATCGACCCCCTCGGCATCATCGACGAGCTGGGCGCCGATCCGCTGCGCTTCACCATGGCCATACTGTCGGGCACGCGCGACATCAAGTTGTCGAAGCAACGCATTGAAGGTTATCGGAACTTCGGCACCAAGTTATGGAACGCCGCCCGCTTCAGCCAGATGAACGAAGCGCGCCGGGTCGAGGGCTTCGATCCGGCCACGGTGCAGCAGTCGATCAACCGCTGGATCCGGGGCGAGCTGACCCGGGCCGAGCGTCAGGTGTCGGACGCCATCGAGGGCGGCCGGTTCGACGACGCCGCCTCGGCCCTGTACCGCTTCGTCTGGAACGTGTTCTGCGACTGGTATCTGGAACTGGCCAAGCCGGTCTTCCAGGGGGTGGACGAGGCCGCCAAGGCCGAGACCCGCGCCATGACCGCCTGGACGCTGGATCAGACGCTGAAGCTGATGCATCCCGTCATGCCCTTCATCACCGAAGAGCTGTGGGACCAGCTGGCCGGAGACGGCGCGCCGCGGGATGAGGCGACCCTGATCGGGGCGTCGTGGCCGGTCCTGCCGGACAGCTTCATCGACGCCGCCGCCGACGCCGAGACGGGCTGGCTGGTCGATCTGGTCACCGACATCCGCCAGCTGCGCGCCGAGATGAATGTGCCGCCGTCGGCCAAGCCGCCGCTGACCTTCGTCAAGCCGTCGGACGTCAATGCCCGCCTGATCGACCTGCACCGTCCGCTGATCCTGACCCTGGCCCGCGTGTCCGAGGTGTCGGTCGCCGACGCCCTGCCGACCGGCGCGGTGTCGCTGGTCATCAATGGCGATACGGCGGCCCTGTCGCTGGCCGGGATCATCGACCTGACCGCCGAGCGCGCGCGTCTGGTCAAGGAGATCGCGGTCTTCGACAGCGACATCGGCCATGTGAACAAGAAGCTGGGCAACCCCAATTTCGTGTCCCGCGCCGCGCCGGACGTCGTCGACGAGCAGCGCGAGAAGCTGGCCGAGGCCGAAGCCGGCAAGGCCCGCATGCAGGCGGCCCTGGCCCGTCTGGACGCGATGGGATGAGAAAGGTCCGGCTGGACCAGCTGCTGGTCGCCCGCGGTCTGGCCGAGAGCCGGGCCCGGGCCGTGGCCGCCATCGACGCCGGCGGCGTCACCATCGACGGGCGGCCCGCGCGCGCCGCGTCACAGTCCGTGTCGAACGAGGCGGTGATCACCTTCGTGGAGGCCCACCGCTTCGTCGGTCGCGCCGCGCTGAAGCTGGATCACGCCCTGACCCTGTGGCCGGTCGTGGTCGAGGGGCGGGGCGTCGTGGATGTCGGGGCGTCGACCGGCGGGTTCACCGAAGTCTGTCTGGAGCGCGGCGCGGCCCATGTCTGGGCCGTCGACGTGGGGCAGGGGCAGCTTCATCCGCGCATCGCCGCCGACCCGCGCGTCACCAATCTGGAAAAGACGGACGCCCGCGAGCTGAGGCCGGAGTTGATCCCCGACGCGCCCGCCCTGATCGTCTGTGACGCCAGCTTCATCGGCCTGTCGAAAGTCCTGCCCGTCGCCCTGGCCCTGGCCGCGCCGGGCGCGGACCTGGTCACCCTGGTGAAGCCGCAGTTCGAGATGGACACCCGCGCCGACGTCGGCCGGGGCGGGGTGGTCAAGGACGAGGCGGCCCGGCAGGCCGCGCTGACCCGCGCGGCGGACTGGATCGCCTCGCGCGGCTGGACCGTCCAGGCCACCGCCGAGAGCCCCATCACCGGCGGCGACGGAAACGTGGAATATCTTATTTGGGCCAAACGCGACTGACGCCGGACGTTGCTCCGCACGCCGAGGCAAGACACGATGGCAGAATGGCGAAGCTGCTCAGACCAAGAGACCTGGGTGCGGAACGGGATCGGGACCGGGCGGATGCGCAGCGGGACTATGCCGGGTCGGTGATGTCCGACACCAAGTGGCGCAGCGCTCTCTACGGGCTGTTGGATCCGGACCTGAATCTCCAACAGGTGATCATCAAATTCATCGGCAGTGACCGTGAACACCGGATGAGGCTCCCCGGCCTTCATCCGCCGCATGGCTATTTTTATAGCGGAGAGTTCGGGGTCTATCCCATCGTTGCGATTGAATGGCTGGAGGTGCCGCAGGAGGCGGAATATCCCACCGGGCGGCTCTATGGCCCGCAGGTCAGATACGAGGTCCAGGATCTTGACGGTGCTCGCGCGGTGCTGACCGAGACGGGCAAGAAGTATGTCATCGAGGAAACACCGCGAGGCTTCCGCATCATCGGTCACGTCGCCAGATAGCTCGCGCTCAGCCAGCGGGAGATACTGCCCCTCCAAACATGAAAAGCCCCCGGCGGATTTCTCCACCGGGGGCCTCCGCCACATCGCCGATCGACAGGGGGGCTGAAAATAATCGGCGACGCGATCTCGTCAGTAGCCGTTGCAGACTTCCTCGTAGCGGGACACCAGACGGCCGTTCCAGTCACGGGTCCGGGTCTCGACCGTGCGGCAGCCGTAGCGGTCGCTGCGATAGCCCGATCGGTCGCCGTAACCGTAGCGATCATCCTGGCGGTAACGGTCATCGTAGCGCGTGTCGTAGCCACGATCCTGATAGTAGCCGTTCGAGGCGTAGCCATTCGAGGCATAGCCGTCGTAACGGTAGTCGCTGCGGGCGTCGTAGCGGTCGCAATCGCGGGCCGAGTCGTTGCCGATGGCCCCGCCGACGACAGCGCCCAGGACGCCGCCCAGAATGCTGCCCTCGGTCCGGCGACCGCGCGCCGCGGCTTGCGAACCGGCGACGGCGCCGAGCCCGGCCCCGATGGTCGCGCCGGCGGCGCGGCGCTGGCCCCGATCACTGCGGCAATAGTCGTAGCTGTCGCGGTAGCGATCGTCGTACCGATCACCGTAGCCGCGATCTCCGTAGTTCTGGCCGTAATAGTCATACCCGCTCCGGTCACCCTGATAGGTGTAGGATTGGGCGGAGGCGGCGGCGGGGACCAGCATCAATCCGGCGGCCGCGACGGCGGCGGCGCCACAGGCGGTCTTGCTGGCGAAAGAGGCGAACATGGGCGTCATCCCTGATGGTTCAAATGCGACGACCCAACGAACCGGCCCCGCGTCTGTTGCATCCCTTATGACGCGACGAAGCTGAACGGCCTTTGATCGCGGCGTTCATCTTCGTTCATGTTTCGCGGACGGGCGGTTTGGCTCTAGAAGCGCCCGATGACGGAAACACTGACCATCGCGCGCGTGGGCGGGCAGGGCGACGGGATCGCCCAGACCCCCGCCGGTCCCATCTTCGCCCCCCTGACCCTGCCGGGCGAGACCGTGCGCGGCGTGGTGCGTGACGGGCGGCTGGAAGAGATCGAGATCGTGACGCCCAGCGCCGACCGGGTCGCGCCGGTGTCGCCCCAGTACGGCGACTGCGGCGGCTGTTCGCTGCAGCACTGGGCGACCGGGCCCTATCTGGACTGGAAGCGCGAGCAGGTGCGGCTGGCCCTGGCCCGCGAGGGGATCGAGGCCGACGTCGGGGTCACGGTCGCCGTGGCGCCGGGCACGCGTCGCCGGTTGGCCCTTCATGCCCGGCCCGGCCCCGACGGCGGCGCCATCCTCGGCTTCAAGGCGCGCAAGAGCTGGCGGCTGGTCGAGGTCACGAGCTGCCCCGTCGCCGATCCCCGGCTGGTCGCCGCCCTGCCGGCGCTGGCGAGGGTGGCCGCGCCCTTCCTGGAACATCCCAAATCCGCCCCGACCCTGCACGTCACCCTGACGCTGGACGGTCTGGACGTGGACGTCACCGGGGTCGAGCGCCGCTCGGGCGGAGGCCTGTCTCGCGACGCCCAGATGAAGGCCATCGAAGCCTCCGCCGCCGCCGATCTGGCCCGGCTCAGTCTGGCGGGCGAAACCCTGGTCATGGCGCGCCAGCCCCGGGTCCAGTTCGGCCCCGCGACCGTGCCCGTCCCCCCCGGCGGCTTCCTGCAGGCCGCGCCGCCCGCCGAACAGGCCATGGTCGACCTGGCCGTGGGGGCGGTGAAGGGGGCGAAAAAGATCGCCGACCTGTTCTGCGGCGCCGGGACCTTCACCTTCCCGCTGGCGACGGTCGCGCCGGTGATCGCCGCCGACGGCTCCGCGCCTGGAATCGCGGCGTTGAAGGCCGGGTTCAAAACGGCCAAGGGCATCAAGACGATCGAGGCCCAGGCGCGCGACCTGTTCCGCCGCCCGATGGCGCCCTACGACCTGCGCGGCTGCGACGCCATCGTTCTGGACCCGCCGCGCGCGGGGGCGCTGGACCAGACCCGGCAGATCGCGCTGAGCAAGGCCACGACGGTCGTCTACGTCTCCTGCAACCCGGTCACCTTCGCCCGCGACGCCCGCCTGCTGCTGGACGCTGGCTTCCGGCTGGAGAGCGTCACCCCGGTCGACCAGTTCCTGTGGTCGGCGCATGTGGAGCTGGTCAGCGTCTTCCGGCGCTAGCCGCCCAGGGCGCGGCTCAGACGGGCTTCGAAGTCCGGCTGGCGGCCGACGTCATTGTGGCCGGCGGCAGGGAAGGCGAGGCGTTCGACCGTATTGCCCTGCGCCTCCAGCCGGCGGGCCAGGGCGCGACTGAGGGCCGGGGGCAGGGTGTCGTCCTTGCCGGCCTCGATGACGATGATCCTGTTGGGGAAGCCTTGCAGCGAGCCAGGCACGTCGATGGCGTCCAGCGCCGGGGCCAGGGTGACCCGCACGAAGGGTCGCATCAGCCCGACCTGGTTCTCCACCGTGGCGCGGGCGCCGGGCGTGGTCGTCTCCAGCACCAGCAGGTCGGCGCGGGCGCGTTGCGCGGCCTCGGCGCAGACGATGCCGCCCAGGGAGTGGCCCCAGACAATCAGCCGTCGTCCCTCGGCGTCGGCCTGACGGCGCGCCTCGTCGGCCACCACCTCGCCCACGGCGCGGAAATTGGCGAAACTGTCCTGCCCCGCGGTGCCGCCGTAGCCGGGGTAGTCGAACATCAGCAGATCACCCAGCGGGCCCATGAAGTCCGCGCGCGCCCCGCCGGCGGCCTGACGCCGGAACATGTTGCCGCCGCAGAACAGGATCAGCGGCTTCGACCTGTCCGCCGAGCGGATGCGGGTCGCGCCGATGTCCCCCTGGGCGTAGCGGAGCACCAGCGTTTCGGCGCTCGCGGGCGGCGGATTGTCGGGAAGCGTGATCTTCTCCCGCACCAGCCGCGCGTCCGGCCAGAAGAAGGCGCGCTCGGGCACATCGACCTTCAGGCAGCCCGAAAGCGTCAGGGCCAGTGCGATACACGCCGCAAGCCGGGTCATTGAAGTCATGGACGCCCCTCGCAACTGCACCGCTTCAGTTCGCACCTGCGAACAAGGATTGTCCAATTGCTTCTGCAGTCACGCCGCGTCGAACAGGTCCATCTGCGGCCGGGCCGACGCCGGGACCCTGAAGCGGCTCTCATCCAGTTGATGGCGGGGGGCTTCGAGGCCGTAGCGTTTCACCGCCGCCTTGAAGCGGGCGCCGATCAGCTCGGCGACCGGTCCCGTGCCCTTCATCCGCTGGGACCAGTCGGCGTCATAGTCCTTGCCGCCGCGCGTCTGGCGGATCAGGGACATGACCCGGGCCGCGCGGTCCGGGCGGGCGTCGGCCAGCCATTCGCGGAACAGATCCTTGATCTCCAGCGGCAGGCGCAGCGTCACATACATGGCCGTGGTGGCCCCGGCCTTGGCCGCCGCTTCGAGAATGGCCTCAAGCTCATGGTCGTTGAGGCCGGGGATGACCGGCGCGAAGCCGACGCCCACCGGCACGCCCGCGTCGGCCAGACGGGAAATCGCCTCCAGCCGCTTGGCGGGGGTGGAAGCGCGAGGCTCCATCGCACGCGCCAGGCCCCGGTCCAGCGTGGTGATGGAGACGAAGGCCGAGGCCAGCCCGTCACGTCCCATGGGCCCGAGGATGTCGACATCGCGAGCGATCAGCACAGACTTTGTGATGATGCTGAACGGATGATTGAACCGCTGCATCACCTCCAGGATCGAGCGCGTGGATTTCAGCTCGCGCTCCACCGGCTGATAGGGGTCGGTGTTGCCGCCTATGTGGATGCGTTTGCAGACGTATCGCGGCTTGCAGAGTTCCTGCTCCAGCAAACCTGCGGCGCCCGGCTTGAAGAAGATCCGGCTCTCGAAATCCAGGCCCGGGGATAGGCCCATCCAGGCATGGGACGGACGGGCGTAACAGTAGATGCAGCCATGTTCGCAACCTTTGTACGGGTTGATGGACCGGTCGAAACCGATATCCGGACTGGTGTTCCTGGTAATGATCGTCCGGGCCGTTTCGGGCGTCAGGGTCGTGCGCAGCGGCGCCGCCTCAGCGTCCTGATCCGTCCATCCGTCATCGAAGGCCTCGACCGTTTCCGGTTCATAGCGCCCGGTCGCATTCGACCGCGCACCCCGTCCTTTCGCCGTCTCAGCCATAGGAGAACGATACGGCGAAATGAGAACAAAGCAAGAACTATGTGAACAAAGAAAAAGCCCGCCACCGAGGGCTAGCTGTTCCGAATCCCAAGCGAAAAACCCGAACCGGGAGGGAGCGGCCTCAGGCTACGAGCAACCGCGTCGCGCGCGTAGGCCTGTAAAAAAGAGATGGTGCGGATGAGAGGACTCGAACCTCCACGCCTTGCGGCGCTGGAACCTAAATCCAGTGCGTCTACCAGTTCCGCCACATCCGCAAAGGTTCGCCGCCGGTCCTAAGGGGCAGGGGCGCGTCGGGCAAGAGGCTCAGTTGAACAGCCTGCGGACGCCCGCGCCCGCGACCCCGGAAACTGGGCGCGCCTGCCGGCATCGCCCGCCAAGAAAAAAGGCCCGGGATCGCTCCCGGGCCTTTCTGTCTTTCAGCTGATCCGCAGATCAGGTCGTCGCCGGCGGCGGCGGGATGTCGTTGTCCTGCTCATGGACCTCGACGTGGCCGCGGCCCAGGTGGCTCTTGCGGACGCCATACAGGAAGTAGATCACCAGACCGACGGCGCCCCAGATCGGGAGCACCATCTTGGCGTCGTGCGGCAGGTTCCAGAACAGGAAGGCGCAGCCGAGGGCCGAGAGCGGGGCGATGACGTAGACCAGCGGCATCCGGAACGGACGGGCGCGGTTCGGATCGGTCCTGCGCAGCACCACGACCGCGATCGACACCATGAAGAAGGCGAACAGGGTGCCCGAGTTCGAGATGTCGGCCAGCTGACCGACCGGGAACAGCGCGCCGCCGATAGCGACGGCCAGACCGGTGAAGATGGTCACGACGTAGGGCGTCTTGAACCGCTTGTGCATCTTGGTCAGGCCTTCCGGCAGCAGACCGTCACGCGCCATCACGAAGAAGATGCGGGTCTGGCCGTAGATCATCATCAGGATGACCGAGGGCAGGGCCAGCATGGCGGCGATGCCCAGGGCGTTGCCGACCTGCTCATGACCGATGACGCGCAGAACGTGGGCCAGGGCCTCGTTCGAGCAGACCAGACGCTCGCTGTTCTCCGTCAGGGCGCAGGCCGCGACGAAGGCGGGCGAACCCGGCTGCACGGCCGAACCGTCGATGCCGAGCACCGGCTGTGCGCCGATGGAGCCGGCGGCGCCCAGGGCGACCAGCAGGTAGAAGACCGTACAGAAGGCCAGCGAGCCGATCAGGCCGATGGGGACGTTCTTCTGCGGGTTCTTGGTTTCCTCGGCGGCGGTCGAAACCGCGTCGAAGCCGACGTAGGCGAAGAAGATCGAGGCCGCGGCGCCGACGACGCCCATGCCCGAATAGGCGCCGAACGCCCCGTTGGGCGCGAAGGGCGACAGGTTGGCCGACTTGATGACCGGCAGGGTCAGGACGACGAAGACCGTCAGGGCGGCGACCTTGATCAGGACCAGAACCGCGTTGACGCGCGCCGATTCCGTGGTGCCGAGGACCAGCAGGGCGGTCACGGCCAGGGCCACGACGATGGCCGGCACGTTGACGATGCCCGCCGAGAAGTCGGGCGACGGAATGAAGCCGTTCATCGACCAGGTCGGTCCGGCGGAGAGAAGGTCAGGGAAGTCGAAATGCAGTCCCTGTTCAATCAGCCCCAGCACATAGCCTGACCAGCCGACCGACACGGCCGAGGCCGCGACGGCGTATTCCAGGATCAGGGCCCAGCCGACGCACCACGCCAGCAGTTCGCCCATCACGGCATAGGTATAGGTGTAGGCCGAGCCCGACACCGGGGCCATGGCCGCCAGCTCGGAGTAGCAGAGCGCCGCCACGGCGCAGACGGCGCCGGCGATGACGAAGCTGAGCATCATGCCCGGGCCGGCCTTCTGCGAGGCGGCGGCCGTCAGAACGAAGATCCCGGTGCCGATGATGGCCCCGATCCCCAGAAGTGTGAGTTGGATCGGACCCAGCGACCGATGAAGCGACTTCTTCTCGGCCGTGGCCAGAATCGCGTCTAGCGATTTAACGCGCCACATAAATTACCCCTCCGACATTTGAGCAGCCCTCTCGCTGCTTTGGCGCGGACGCTAGCGGGGCGAAGGACCGGTGGCAACGCGGTTTCCGAAGCGTGAACCTGCGACGACGCTTTCGTGACCCGGCCCATTGCGGCTAGACCGCAGCATTCCGGCGCGGTGATCGCGCGTTGCGCGACTTGAGCCTCAGGCCGATGCTTCCGATCCATTCCGTCCTCGAGCCCCTGAAGGCCGCCTTGCGGGACGGCAATGTCGCCGTGCTGGCCGCCCCACCGGGGGCGGGCAAGACGACGGTCGTGCCGCTGGCCCTGCTGGACCAGCCGTGGCGGGGCGATGGGCGGGTGCTGGTGCTGGAGCCGCGACGTCTCGCCGCGCGGGCCGCCGCCGACCGGATGGCCGCCTCCCTGGACGAACAGGCGGGCGGGATCGTCGGCTACCGCACCCGGCTGCAGAGCCGAATCGGCCCGAAAACCCGGATCGAGGTCATCACCGAGGGTGTCTTCACCCGCATGATTCTGGACGATCCGACCCTGGACGGCGTCGCCGCGGTCCTGTTCGACGAGTTCCATGAGCGCAGTCTGGACGCCGACCTGGGGCTGGCGCTGGCGCGCGAGGCGCAAGGGCTGTTGCGCGAGGATCTTCGGCTGCTGGTCATGTCGGCGACCCTGGACATCGCCGGCGTGTCCCGGCTGCTTGACGGCGCCCCGGTGATCGAGGCCGAGGGCCGGATGTTTCCGGTGGAGACCCGCTATCTCGGCCGTAACGCCGCCGAACGGCTTGAGGACGCCGTCGCCCGCGCGGTGCGGCAGGCGCTGGCCGACGAGACCGGCTCCATCCTCGTCTTCCTGCCGGGGCAGGGGGAGATCCATCGCGTCGCCCGGGCCCTGGGCGATCGGCTGCCCGCCAACGCCGATGTCGTCCCGCTGTACGGCGGACTGGACAAGGGTGAGCAGGACCGGGCCATCGAACCGCCCGCGCCCGGCCGTCGCAAGATCGTGCTGGCCACCTCGGTCGCCGAGACCAGCCTGACCATCGAGGGCGTGCGCGTGGTCATCGACGGCGGCCTGTCGCGCGTGCCCCGGTTCGAGCCGTCCAGCGGCCTGACCCGGCTGGCGACGGTCAAGGTCAGCAAATCCTCCGCCGAACAGCGGCGGGGGCGGGCAGGGCGGGTCGAACCCGGTGTCTGCTACCGGCTGTGGGATGAGGAGCAGACGCGCGGACTGGTGTCGCACCAGCGGCCGGAAATCCTCGAGGCCGACCTGACCGCTTTCGCGCTGGATCTGGCCCGCTGGGGCGCGCGGTCGCCGGATGGGCTGGCCCTGCTGGACCCGCCACCCGCCGGCGCCTTCGCCGAGGCGCGCAAGGTGTTGCAGCGGCTGGAGGCCTTGGACGCCGACGGCGCCCTGACAGACCACGGGCGCCGCCTGACCCGCATCCCCCTGTCGCCCCGACTTGCGCATATGGTGGCGGTCGCGAGCGATCAGGACGACGCCCTGCGCGGCGCGTGCATCGCCGCCGTCCTCAGCGAGCCCGGACTGGGCGGCAGCGGCGTAGATCTGTCCGAACGCCTGCGTGGCCTGGATCGGGAGATCGACCGTTCACCCCGTGCTCGCGACGCGATGAAGCTGGCCGACCGCTGGGCGAAGGCGGCCGGGAACGGGAAGGGGGGGCAGGCGGACCCCGGCGCCCTGCTGGCCGAGGCCTTCCCCGAGCGGGTCGCCAAGGCGCGCGGCAAGCCGGGGGAGTTCCTGCTGGCCTCCGGGCGCGGCGCCTTTCTCGACCCGACCGATGTCCTGGCGCGCGAGCCCTGGCTGGCGGTGGCGGAGCTGGGCGGTGGAGACGCGCGTGACCGCATCCGCCTGGCCGCGCCGGTGGACCTGTCCGATCTGGAGCATCGGCTGGAGGTCGAGGACCGGCTGACCCGCGAGCCCTCGGGCCGGATGGTGCTGAAGCGCATCCGCCGGATCGGCGCCATCGTCGTCGATGAGAAGATCATGGGCGCGCCGGACCGCAAGGCCATCACGGCCGCCCTGAAGGCGGAGGTCGAGGCGGACGGGCTGAAGGCGATCCGCTGGGGCGATCGCGCCTCGGCCCTGCGCGCCCGTCTGGCCTTCCTGTCGGCGCTGGAGGACGGCTGGCCGGACATGTCCGATGCGGGCCTGTGGGCGGAACGCGAGACCTGGCTGTGGCCCTTGCTGGACACGGTGCAGTCGCTCGGCGCCCTTGCCGACGGGGCCCTCGCCGACGGGCTGCGCAGCCTGATCCCGTGGGACCGCCAGCGCGCCCTGAACGATCTGGCGCCCGAACGACTGGAGACGCCGCTGGGCTCAGCCGCCATCGACTACGCCGCCGAGGGCGGCCCGCGCGTGGACATCCGGGTGCAGGAGCTGTTCGGGGTGAAGACCCATCCCACGGTCGGCCGGGGCGTGGCCCTGACGCTGGCCCTGCTCTCGCCCGCGCGCCGGCCGATCCAGATGACCAAGGACCTGCCGGGCTTCTGGGCCGGGTCCTGGAAGGATGTCCGCGCCGACATGCGCGGCCGCTATCCGCGCCATCCCTGGCCCGAGGATCCCTCCGTCGCCGAGGCCACCAACAGGGTCAAGCCACGCGGAACGTGACGGCGACCCGGAAGTGCTTCAGGGTGGCCGAAACGGGGCCTCCGATGAAACCGACTGTTGCGATCGCCGCCAGCCTGATCCTTGCGGCCTGCGGGCAGCCGACCGACGCGGCCGATGCGCCGCGCGCCCCGGCTCCGCCGTCCGCCCCGCAGGCTTCCGCCCCGTCCCCGGGTTGGGCGGGGGCGGTCGTGCCGGTCGGCGACGACAACCCGCTCGGCGTCCCACCCGCCGTCTATCCGCCCCTTCCGGCCCGCTTCACCGATCCGGCCGCCCTGGCGCCGAAGGGCTGGCGGATCGAGCACCGTCTGACAGGCGACCTGAGCGGCGACGGCGTCGCGGACGCGGTGCTGATCCTCAGGCAGAACGACCCGGCGAACGTGGTCCGGAATGACGGTTTCGGACCCGACACATTCGACACCAATCCCCGCCTCCTGATCGTGGGACTGGGCCGGGACGGCGGCTATGATCTGGTCGTGCACAACCACACCTTCATCGCGCGCCCCCTCGTGCCGGTGTTGGACGAGGTGCTGGAGACCGCGCCCGAAATCCGCAACGGGACGCTGTCTATTGCGCTGCATTTCTTCCCCTCAGCCGGCGGCTGGACCATGTTCGACTCGGTTTCGCGCTTCCGCTGGCGGGACGACGCCCTGCGGCTGATCGGACACGACTATTCCGAGGTGGCCCGCAACACCGGCCAGACCCTGGACCGGAGCGTCAACTTCCTGTCCCGGCGCGTCAGCACGGTGCGGTCGACGATCGACGCGGCCAAGGATCCGCCGGCCGTCTGGTCCACCCTGCCGCCGGGGCCGCTCCTGACGATCGATCAGGTCGGAGACGGCCTTGAGTACTCTCCGGTCGAAGACGACGCCTAGGCGCCGTCCGCGCTTGCTATTTCGGCCCATCCCGCCTAGAAGCCGCGCGCACTTCGCACGTGGGCGTGGCGCAGCCGGGGGATAAATCCCCGACCGCACCATTCCGAGGGTCCAGCCGGATCTTTAAAACGCCCGCGCAACGTCTATCGGAAAAAGGAATACCCGATCATGGCTCTGCCTGAATTCTCCATGCGTTCGCTCCTCGAAGCCGGCGCCCACTTCGGTCACCAGACGCACCGCTGGAACCCGAAGATGGACCGCTACATCTTCGGCGCCCGCTCGAACATCCACATCATCGACCTGTCGCAGACGATGCCGCTGCTGCACCAGGCGCTGGTCGAAATCCGCAACGTCGCCGCCAAGGGCGGTCGCGTCCTGTTCGTCGGCACCAAGCGCCAGGCGTCGGACCCGGTGGCCGAAGCCGCCAAGCGTTGCGCCCAGTACTACATGAACAACCGTTGGCTCGGCGGCACGCTGACCAACTGGAAGACCGTTTCGGGCTCGATCGCCCGCCTGCGCGAACTGGACGCCCTGCTGGAGTCCGGCGGTGAAGGCCGCGTCAAGCGCGAGCTGCTGAGCCTTCAGCGCGAGCGTGACAAGCTGGACGCCTCGCTGGGCGGCATCCGCGACATGGGCGGCATCCCCGACATCATGTTCGTGATCGACACCAACAAGGAAGCGATCGCGATCCTCGAAGCCCGCAAGCTGAACATCCCGATCGTCGCCATCCTGGACACCAACTCGGATCCGGACGGCATCACCTTCCCGGTCCCGGGCAACGACGACGCCGCCCGCGCCATCCAGACCTATTGCGATCTGGTCGCCGACGCCGTCCTCGACGGTCTGGCCGCCGGCCAGTCGGCCTCGGGCGTGGACCTGGGCGCCGCCGTGAACCCGGAAGAGCCGATGCTGCGCGAGGCCTCGGCCCCGGTCGCCGCTGACGCCGCCCCGGCCGGCACCGAAGACGTCGCCGCCGAGCTGGAAGCCGCTGCCGAACCGGCCGCCGCTGAAGAGCCCGCCGTCGCCGACGACGCCGCGCAAGCCGCGACTTCGGACGCCAACGACGCCGTCGAAACCGAGAAGGCCGCGGTCTGAGGATCGCACCGCGGCTTTCAGACGAAAGCCGTGCGTTGAACTGACACACGGCCGGGGCACAACACCCCGGCCGTTACCGCATACAAAAGACCCCAAGGAGAATTCTCATGGCTGAGATCACCGCCGCTCTCGTGATGGAACTGCGCGCCAAGTCCGGCGTCGGCATGATGGACTGCAAGAAGGCGCTCCAGGAAACCGACGGCGACATCAACGCCGCCATCGACTGGCTGCGCGCCAAGGGCCTGTCCAAGGCCGCCAAGAAGGCTGACCGCGTCGCCGCTGAAGGCCTGGTCGCCGTGGCCTCGAAGGAAGTCGGAGCCGGTGAAGTCGGCGCCGCCATCGAGTTCAACGCCGAAACCGATTTCGTCGCCCGTAACGAGCTGTTCCAGAACGCCGCCAAGTCGTTCGCCCAGCTGGGTCTCGAGCACGCCTCGGTCGAAGCCCTGCACGGCGCCGAACTGGAAGCCGGCAAGACGGTCCAGGACGAAGTCACCAACATGATCGCCACCATCGGCGAGAACATGCAGCTGCGCCGCGCCGCCCGCCTGTCGGTCGATGAAGGCGTCGTCGCCTCCTACGTCCACAACGCGGTGTCGCCGGGCGTCGGCCGCATCGGCGTTCTGGTCGCCCTGCACGGCGGCGGCGACAAGGCCGCCCTGCGTGAACTGGGCCGCAAGATCGCCATGCACGTCGCCGCGACCGCCCCGCTGTCGCTGAACACCGACGATCTGGACCCGGCCGCCATCGAGAAGGAACGTCAGGTTCTGACCGAGAAGGCCAAGGAAGAAGGCCGTCCGGAAGCCATGATCGCCAAGATCGTGGAAGGCCAGATCAACAAGTTCCAGAAGGACGTCGTGCTGACCAAGCAGCCGTTCGTCATGAACCCCGACGTGACCATCGAACAGCTGGTCGCCGACACGGGCAAGGAACTGGGCTTCCCCGGCCTGCACCTGGCCGGCTTCGTCCGCCTGGCCCTGGGTGAAGGCGTCGAGAAGGTCGAAGGCCCGGACTTCGCTTCGGAAGTCGCCTCGATGATGGGTCAGTAAAACCGACCGTCCTGCGGGACTGAATGAATGAGGGTCGGCGGCTTCGGTCGCCGGCCCTTTTTCTTTGCGGCGCCTCCCGCGGGCTGACGCGTTCCACCGCCGCGCCCCGGACCGGCGCGACCGGAGACCAGCATGCGCGGCCTGGATTTCAGCTCATGGCAGAGCGTGCTGACCACCCTCGCGGGCCTGGCCGTGGTGGCGCTGGTCGGCGTCGGCATCCGCCTGCTGGTCATGATGACCGTCCAGCAGCGCCGCGAGCGCATGAACCGCCAGATCAACGAGCGCCTGCGCACCCTGATCGCGGCCTACAAGGTGCTGGGCGGCTCCTTCACCGGCGATCTGACGGTCGACCCCACCCATCTGCGCGACCTGCGCAAACGCGCGGCCGACCCGCTGGCGGCCCCGGACCCGGGTGGATCTGACCGCTCCCGTCGCATCCGCGATACGGTCGAGGCGGCGCTGTCCGACATCATCCTGCTCGGCACCGAGCCGCAGGTCCGGCTGGCCCAGCGCGCCGCGCTTGAACTGGTCGAGGGTCGGCCGGTGCAGACGCATGACCTGGTCGTCTCCCTGCGCGACTTCATCCGCCATGCCCTGGACCTCGATCCCGTCCCCGCGGACCTCATCATTCCGCGTCAGGGCCCGTTGCGCCCCCCGGGATCGGGCGGAGGCGGCGGCAAGGGCGAGAGGGGTGCGGGCGGCGCTGGCGGTGGCGGGGGCGGCATGGGCGGTATGGGCGGCGGCGGCATGGGAACAGGCGGTCAGGGACCCGCCGATCCGGAGGCGCCGGACACGCGCTAACGACGCCCCTTGGGAATTGCGCCCCTTTTCCTTATGTCGGCGCAGAACGGCAGGAGCGGCGAGCATGAGCGAAGAGATCAGCGACTTCGGCGAGGACGGCGGTGGCTATGACGCCGACGACTGGGCGCGCCTGACGCCCTTCAACGGCCGGATCGCCACGCTGGACGACGTTCAGGCCAAGGTCGCGGTCTTCGCCCTGAACGACACCGCCGATCCCCGCGTCATCGACATGGACCTGCCCCAGCCGGTGATCTGGTGGGAGGAGGGCGGGGAACAGGCGGCGATCGTCGTCCAGGCCGAAAGCCACCTCGGCTCCGAGGGCGAGGAGATGGACGTGCTGGGCCTCATCCTGCCCGACGGGTCGGCCGCAGTGGCCCTGATGGAAGACTGCGACCTGGTCGACGACACCGACCCGGTGTGGCGCAAACTGGTCGAAGAGGCGATCGACCCCGACGCCGCGACGGACTGACGCGCGAGCGACGTTCTTTCTTTGCACAACGGCCGGGCTTGGGGTCCTATCGCCGCCGTTCAGTGATTCAGGGGAGTTTCCATGCGTCTTGCCGCCTTGTTGTCCGCCACCGCGATTGCGTTGACGGCCGTTCCGTTCGCCACGCCCGCCGGGGCCCAGTCGTCCGATCTGGTCGCCATCAACGGCATCATCGATCAGGGCCTGAACCACAGCGAGGTGATGAACACCGCCGCTTACCTGACGGACCGGATCGGCGGCCGCATGACCAACTCGCCCCAGATGCGTCAGGCCGAAACCTGGACCGCCCAGCGCTTCCGCGACTGGGGCCTGACCAATGTCCGCGCCGACCCGTTCGACTTCGGCCGCGGCTGGTCGGTCGTCCGCTCCAGCGCCCGCATGACCGCGCCGCGCCCGCTGGACCTGCGCGCCATCCCCATCGCCTGGACCCCGTCCACGCCCGGAACCATCAGCGGCGAAGTCGTCGTCGCGCCGATGACCAGCGCCGGCGACTTCGCCAAATGGCGCGGCAAGCTGGCCGGCAAGATCGTTCTGGTCTCGCGCTCCACCGCCGGCTCCGAGCCGACCGATCCGGCCTTCCGTCGCCTGACGGACGAGGACCTGCAGAACGCCGACACCTACAACATCCCCAACATCACGGCGCCGTCGACCGACAGCCTGCGCGGCCCGGACTTCGCCCGCCAGCTGGACGCCTTCCTGCAGGAAGAGGGCGCCCTGGCCTGGGTTCGCATGTCGCAACGCGACGGCGGCCTGCTGCACGGCAACGGCTCGGGCTACCGCATGGATGACCAGCGCAAGACGCCGGGCATGGAGCTGGCGGCCGAGGACTATCGCCGTCTGGCCCGCCTGGCCCTGACGGACGACGCCAAACCGACGCTGGAGCTGATGAGCGAGGTCCGCTTCCACGAGGAGGACACCAACGCCTACAACATCCTGGCCGACATCCAGGGCACCAGCCGCTCGGGCGAATACGTCATGGCCGGCGCCCACCTGGACAGCTGGGCCGCGTCGGACGGCGCGGTGGACAACGCCGCCGGCAGCGCCGTGGTCATGGAGGCCGCCCGCATCCTGCGCGCCATGAACGTGCGGCCCAAGCGCACCATCCGCTTCGCCCTGTGGAGCGGGGAAGAGCAGGGGCTGTGGGGTTCGCTGGCCTATGTCGACAAATACGTCGCCACCCGCGCCCCGCTGGGCGACGCCGCCCTGGACGCCCTGCCGAACAACCGGACCTGGCGTCAGCGCTGGCCGATCCAGCCGCGCGACGGGCATGGCGATCTGGTCGCCTACTTCAACCTGGACAACGGCTCGGGCAAGATCCGCGGCATCAATGCCGAGGGCAATGTCGCCGCCGCCCCGATCTTCCAGGACTGGCTGACCCCGTTCAACGCCATGGGCGCCACCACGGTGTCGATGCGCACCTCGGGCAGCACCGACCACGTCTATATGCAGACCGTCGGCGTCCCGGGCTTCCAGTTCATCCAGGACCCGCTCGACTACGGCGCGCGCCTGCACCACACCTCGATCGACAGCTATGACCACATGCGGGCCGAAGACCTGCGTCAGGCCGCCGTCATCCTGGCGTCCTTCCTGCTGAACGCCGCCAACTCGGACGAGCCCCTGCCGCGCATGCCGATGCCGACCCGCCCGAACCCGACGGACCCGTTCCCGCTGCAGTAGTCGGGATTGTCGAGGCGGCCGGCTCTCAAAAAGGGCCGGCCGCCGGTCATCTGGAGAGCCCATGAACGCCATGCAGTTCATACCCGCCACGCCGGAAGCCATCCGCGCTCTCCATGTGGCCCCGGACCTTCTTTTCGGACTGACGCGGTCCGACCTCGTCTCGATCTTCGCCATCGCCATATCGGTCGCCACGACCGTCATGGTTACGCGCTCCCAGATGAAGGCCACCCGCCAGCGGGACCGGGAGGTGGCGCAAGCGGCGGCGCTCGCGGAAGAGCGCGATGCGCAGCAACGCAACATCTCCGCAACGCTCGATTTCCACCGCGAATACAACTCGCCCGAAATGGCGGCTGTCCGGGATGGAGCGCACCGGTTCATCCTGTTGAATCCTGAAATCGATTGGGAGAACGAGCCGGAACTCATGGCTTTCAACTGCGATGGCGCCACGGCCGTCTCGCTCTTCGAGCTGATGCGCTTCTTCCAACGCGTCAGCGTGGTGTGGAAGCTCGGCAGGCTGGACGAGGAGCTGCTCGCAGAGTTGCTCGGGCACGAGGTCGCCTGGTGGCAGGGCATGGTCTTCGATCTCATGGGACGTCGACCAAGCTCGCGGACTCTGCCCGCCGTCAGGACGCTGATCGCCGATCTGCGGACCCCGCAGCGCGCCCCGGCATGGGACGAGGTGGTCGAGCAGGCCAGAACCTATCGCACGGCGACTCCGCCGCCGAAGCCACGGAGAGCGACGCGCCAGCAGAAGGTCTGAGGTGCTGCGACATCCGCCACGCCTTCTCCCGGCCCTCGACACCCGCTAAAGCAGCCTCATGATCGGAAGACTGAACCACGTCGGCGTCGCCACCCCCTCCATCGAGGCCAGTGTCGCGATGTACCGCGACCTGCTCGGCGCCACGAAGGCGCATGAACCGTTCGACCTGCCGGCCCAAGGGGTGCGGGTCTGTTTCATCGACCTGCCCAACGCCCAGATCGAACTGATCGAACCGCTGGGCGAAAACAGCCCGATCCACGGCTTCCTGGCCAAGAATCCCAAGGGGGGGCAGCACCACGTCTGTTTCGAGGTCGAGGACATCCTGGCCGTCCGCGACGCCCTGCGGGCGAAGGGCGCGACCATCCTCGGCACGGGCGAACCGCGCATCGGCGCCCACGGCACGCCGATCCTCTTCCTCCATCCGAAAGACATGGGCGGCGTGCTGGTCGAGCTGATGGAAACCCCGAAAGCCCATTCCGAGAGCGGAGCGCACTGATGCCCATCGGTATCTTCACCATGGTCGCCATCTACATCGTCTGCTGGTGGACGGTGCTGTTCGCGGTCCTGCCGCTGGGCATGAACCAGCAGGGCCAGACCCGGCCGACCGACGGCGGTCAGTGGGGCGCGCCCGAGAACCCGCAGCTGAAGAAGAAATTCATCACCACCACCTGGGTCTCGGCCATCGTCTGGGTCTTCATCATGGGGCTGATCTTCATCGGCTGGATGCCCCTGCCGAACCTGGCGCCGCCGGTCTAGGGCGGCCGCATGACCGACCGCCTCTATCTGCTGAACCCCGGCTGGCACGATGACGCCGGCGGGCCCTGGTACTGCCCGGCGGGCGCGGTCGTGGAGGGGGTGCTGTCCTTCTATCCGGCGCTGCGCGAGCAGCTTCTGATCACCTACCTGGACCACCCGCGGCCCCGTCCGCCGGTCATCGCCGAGGTCGGAGAGGATCATCAGAGCTGCCCGCTGCTGGTGCTGGACGGGACCTTCGACTGGCCCGATGCCGCGACCAGCGCCGCCACCGGCCGCCGCTTCCTGCAGGACGAGGCGATCATCCCCTATCTGTCGGCCCGCTACGGCATCGGTCTGCCGCATCCGTAGGGATTAGGGACGAGGGATTGGGGATCAGGTTTGGGCAGAGCTGGAACTGGCGAAGGACGAGCCCTTTCCCCTAATCCCTGATCCCTGATCCCTGATCCCCACTTGGCCTAGCTTTCGCCCCTCCGTCCCGGCTAAAGCTCCTGTCCAAGCTTAACTCGCGGATTCTCCCCATGCGCCTGTCGCGCTACTTCCTGCCCACGTTGAAAGAGGCGCCTTCGGACGCCCAGATCGTTTCCCACCAGCTGATGCTGCGCGCCGGCCTGATCAAACAGGAAGCGGCGGGCATCTACGCCTGGCTGCCGCTGGGCCTGCGGGTGCTGCGCAAGATTGAACAGATCGTGCGCGAGGAGCAGGAGCGGGCAGGGGCCGTCGAGCTGCTGATGCCGACCCTCCAGCTGGCCGACCTGTGGCGGGAGTCGGGGCGCTACGACGCCTACGGCCCGGAGATGCTGCGCATCACCGACCGGCACGAGCGCGAGCTGCTGTACGGCCCCACCAATGAGGAGATGATCACCGACATCTTCCGGGGCTTCGTGAAGAGCTACAAGGCGCTGCCGCTGAACCTCTTCCACATCCAGTGGAAGTTCCGCGACGAGCGTCGTCCGCGCTTCGGCGTGATGCGCGGCCGCGAATTCCTGATGAAGGACGCCTATTCGTTCGACATCGACGAGGCCTCGGCGCGGGTCGCCTACAACCGCATGTTCGTCGCCTATCTGAACACCTTCGCCCGCCTGGGCCTGAAGGCCGTGCCGATGCGCGCCGACACCGGGCCGATCGGCGGCGACCTGAGCCACGAGTTCATCGTCCTGGCCGAGACCGGCGAGAGCGAGGTCTTCTGCGACCGCAAGCTGGTCGAGATGGCCGCGCCGGGGCATGACTTCGACGCCGCCGCCGTCCAGTCCGTGTTCGACGAGCGCACGGCCCTCTACGCCGCCACCGAGGAAATGCACGACGCCGCCCGGTTCGAGGAACAGACCGCCGAGGGCGACCGCCTGTCAGCGCGCGGCATCGAGGTCGGCCACATCTTCTATTTCGGCACCAAATATTCGGCGCCGATGAAGGCGAAGGTCGCCGGACCCGACGGCAAGGACACCGAGGTCCACATGGGCAGCTACGGCGTCGGCGTGTCGCGCCTGCTGGGCGCCATCATCGAAGCCAGCCACGACGACGGCGGCATCATCTGGCCCGACTCCGTCGCGCCCTTCGACGTGGTCGTCATCAACCTGCGCGCCAATGACGAGGCGGTCTCCACCGCCTGCGAGGAGGCGGTTCACCGTCTCGAGGCCGGCGGCAAGGACGTCCTCTATGACGACACCGACGAGCGTCCGGGCGGCAAGTTCGCCACCGCCGACCTGATCGGCATCCCGTGGCAGCTGACCATCGGGCCCAAGGGCCTGGCCGACGGGGTGGTCGAGCTGAAGCGCCGCGCCACCGGCGAGAAACACACCCTGCCGCTCGATGAAGCGATCACGAGGCTCCTCGGATGACTGACGCCGCGCCGGCCGTGAAGCCGACGAAGCCCGCCGGACCCTTCTCCGCTTGGGAGCTGGGGCTGGCCGTTCGCTACCTCCGCGCCCGGCGCAAGGAGGGCGGCATCGCCCTGATCGCCATCATTTCCTATGTCGCGATCGCGCTGGCGGTGATGGCGCTGATCACGGTCATGAGCATCATGGCCGGGTTCCGCGCGACCCTGCTGGACCGGATGCTGTCCTTCAACGGCCATATGTATGTGACCGGCGAACTGCTGAAACAGCCCGATCGCGACGCGGCCGTGGCGCGGCTGAAGACCGTGCCCGGCGTGGTCTTCGTCACCCCCATGACCAATGACCAGAGCATCGTGCGCGCCGGCGGGGCGACCACGGGCGCCATCATTCGCGGCGTGGCCCCGGCCGACCTGCACTCGATGGAATACGTCTATGACAGCCTGTCGGACGAGGCCAAGCGCACCTTCGGCCAGGGCGCGTACGGCGGCGACAACATCCTGATCGGCAAGGCGCTGGCGGAGGGCCTCGGCCTGCGCGTCGGCGACCCGATCAGCCTGTATTCGCCCACCGGCGCCTCGAGCGCCTTCGGCAATCTGGGCGGGCTGGAGAAGACCTATCGCGTCGGCGGCCTGTTCACCTCCGGCACCTCGGACTTCGATCAGGCCTTCATCTTCATGCCGCTGGAACAGGCCCAGATCTTCTACGGCAAGGACTCCGTCTGGGACGTGATCGAGCTCAAGGTCGACCAGCCCGACCGCGTCGAAGCCCTGCGCACGCCGGTCCAGCGCGCCGCCGGACCGACCGCCCTGGTCAGCGACTGGCGCGACCGTCTGGCCGCCTTCTGGGGCGCGCTGAAGGTCGAGCGGGTGGCCATGAGCATCATCCTCGGCCTCGTCGTCGCCATCGCGGCCCTGAACATCATCTCCGGCATCGTCATGCTGGTGAAGAACAAGACCCGCGACATCGCCATCCTGCGCACTGTGGGGGCCAGCCAGTCGTCGATGCTGCGCATCTTCTTCCTGGCCGGCGCCATGATCGGCGTCGCCGGCACCCTGACCGGCCTGCTGCTGGGCCTGCTGTTCTGCCTGAACATCGCCGCCATCCAGCATTTCCTGGAGTTCGTCTTCCAGACCCAGCTGTTCAACGCCGACGTCTATATGCTGGACGCCGTACCCGCCCTGGTCGACCCTACCGACGTCTTCTGGGTCACGGTCTGGTCCTTCTTCATGAGCTGCGTGGCGGGCCTGATCCCGTCCTGGCAGGCCGCCCGGCTCGATCCCGTCGAGGCGCTTCGTTATGAGTAAGACCGTGGCCCCCGACCGTTCCGCCCCCGTGCTTTCCGTGCGGGGTCTGACCCGCACCTATGACACCGCGACCGGCGGGCTGACCGTTCTGCGCGACGTGGATCTGGACATCATGCCGGGTGAGATCGTCGGCCTGATTGGGCCCTCGGGCTCGGGCAAGTCCAGCCTGCTGCACGCCGCCGGCCTGCTGGAGCACCCGACGGCGGGCGAGGTCCGCATCGACGGCCAGGCCGTGGCCGACCTGAACGACCACGACCGGACCCGCATCCGTCTGAACCGGATCGGCTTCGTCTATCAGTTCCACCACCTGCTGCCCGAGTTCGACGCGCGCGACAACGTGGCCCTGCCGCTGCGCATCGCCGGTCACAAACAGGCCGTTGCCCGCGCCCGCGCCGAGGAGCTTCTGTCCTCGCTGGGCCTGGCCGACCGCCTGACCCACCATCCGGCCCAGCTGTCGGGCGGCGAGCGCCAGCGCGTCGCCGTGGCCCGCGCCCTCGCCAACCGCCCGCGCCTGCTGCTCGCGGACGAGCCGACCGGCAACCTCGACCCGGCCACCAGCCAGACGGTGTTCGAAGCCCTGCACGACGTCGTCAAACAGACCGGCGTCGCCGCCCTGATCGCCACCCACAACATGGAGCTGGCCGGCCACATGGACCGCGTCTTCGCCATCAAGGACGGCCATCTGGAAGAACGGCCGGCGGAAGCGCAGGCCTACTGAGGGGCCAGGGATCAGGGATTAGGGATTATCAGGCGCAGTTTCGCGCACTGACACGTGCGCGGTTCTTCCTAATCCCTGTTCCCCAATCCCTAATCCCTCGAACCTACTTCTTCCCCGGCGGCTGGGTGAACGGCGAGCTGCCGACCGAGATCGGCGGCTTGGGCTTCTCCGCCTTGGGTTTGCGGACTTCCTTGTTGCTGCGTGCTTGACCCTTGGCCATGACCGCGCTCCTGCGACGCCTGCCGCCGAAGGGCGGAACACCGGGGGCGTCGAAGGGGACAGCATACAGGGATGCGAGGCCGGTCCGGCATCCTGTTTCGCAGAACGTGGTGCGGCGCCCTTGACGGGAACGCAACGGGAACATAGAACAGAACCGGAACATACATCCGGGAGCAGTCTCATGGCGCGTTGGGTTCGGGAATCTCTGTCACTGGCGGCGTGCGCCGGGTTCGTGGTCATGGTCTGGCAGGCCGCGCTGTTGTTGCCGGCGGCCTGATCGGGACGCTGCAAAAGTGCACCCGGGCGGCGCGAAAGTGCACCGTGCACATTTTCCGGTTTGAGCCTTTTCAAGGGTTTGCACCCAATTTGTGCACTATGTGCACTCCATTTTTTTCGAGTGCACATTTCGTCTGAGCAGCCTTTCAACCCATCCACAGACCATCCCCCGCCGGGCGGGCCTCCCCGTCGCTTTCCGGTGTTTCCGGCGGCCCGGATGTGAGACTCGGTTCACCATGGCGACCTGTCTGAAAAGCGGAGCGAAGACCCTGTGAGCGAGGCGTTGAACAGTCAGGGCTTTGTCCATCTGCGGGTTCGCTCGGCCTATTCGCTGCTGGAAGGCGCGATCAAGGCAGGCAAGGTTCCGAAGATGGCGGCGGATGCGGGCATGCCGGCCGTGGCCGTGGCCGACCGCGCCAACCTGTTCGGCGCGCTGGAGTTCAGCCAGGCCGCGAAGGAGGCGGGCGTCCAGCCGATCGTCGCCTGCGCCCTGCCGGTGACCGGCATCGGCGGTCAGGCGTCCGACCGCTGGGCCAAGGTGCCGACCGTGGTCCTGATCGTCCAGAACGAGACCGGCTGGCTGAACCTGTGCAAGCTGTCGTCCGCGGCCTATCTTGACATCGCCCCGACCGACGAACCGGGCGTGCCGTGGAACAGGGTGGTCGAACACTCCGACGGCCTGCTGCTGCTGACCGGCGGCCCGGACGGCCCGGTCGATCCCCTCTATGTCCAGGGCAAGGTGCGCGACGGCGACGCCGCCCTGAACGAGATGTTCGCCACCTTCGGCGACCGGATGTACGTCGAACTGCAGCGCCACGGCCTGCCGACCGAGACGCAGGGCGAGCGCGGGCTGGTCGCCTGGGCCTACGAGAACGACGTGCCGCTGGTCGCCACCAACGACGTCCACTACGCCAAGGCCTCGCAGGCCAAGTCGCACGACGCCCTGCTGTGCATCGCCGACGGCGCCTTCACCGGTCAGGAAGACCGCCGCCGCATCACGGGCGAGCACTGGTTCAAGACCGCCGCCGCCATGCGCGAACTGTTCGCCGACCTGCCCGAGGCCTGCGACACCACCCTCGACATCGCCCGCCGCTGCGCCTTCCTGGTCACCACCCGCGCGCCGATCCTGCCGCGCTTCGACACCGGCGCAGGCCGGTCCGAGCCCGACGAACTGGCGCATCAGGCGCGCGAGGGGCTGAAGGTCCGCCTGACCGAGGTCGTCCCGGCCTTCCCGGAGGAAGAATACTGGGCCCGCCTGGAGTGGGAGGTGGGGATCATCGTCCAGATGGGCTTCCCCGGCTATTTCCTGATCGTGGCCGACTTCATCAAATGGGCCAAGAACCACGACATTCCGGTGGGACCGGGCCGGGGCTCCGGCGCCGGGTCGCTGGTCGCCTGGGCCCTGACCATCACCGATCTGGACCCCCTGCGGTTCGGCCTGCTGTTCGAGCGCTTCCTGAACCCGGAACGCGTCTCCATGCCCGACTTCGACATCGACTTCTGTCAGGAGCGGCGCGAGGAGGTCATCAGCTACGTCCAGCAGCACTACGGCAAGGACCGGGTCGCCCAGATCATCACCTTCGGCACGCTTCAGGCCCGCGCCGTGCTGCGCGACGTCGGCCGGGTGCTGCAGATGCCGCTGGGCCAGGTCGATCGTCTGGCCAAGATGGTGCCCGCCAACCCCGCCAATCCGGTGACCCTGGCCCAGGCCATCGAGCTGGAGCCGCGCCTGAGGGAGGCCCGCGACAGCGAGGCCTCGGTCCGCACCCTGCTGGATACGGCGCTGGAGCTGGAGGGGCTGTACCGCAACGCCTCGACCCACGCCGCCGGCATCGTCATCGGCGACCGGCCGCTGACCGAACTGGTGCCCCTGTATCAGGATCCGCGCTCGGACATCCCGGCCACCCAGTTCAACATGAAATGGGTCGAGCCGGCGGGTCTGGTGAAGTTCGACTTCCTGGGCCTCAAGACCCTGACGGTGCTGGACCGCGCCCACGGCTATCTGGCCCGGCGCGGCGCCGCGCCCGTCTGGAACCAGCTGCCGCTGGACGATGCGCCCACCTATGAGCTGATGGCCTCGGGCCAGACCGTCGGGGTGTTCCAGCTGGAATCCCAGGGCATGCGCGACACCCTGCGCAAGATGCGCTGCGGCTCCATCGAAGAGATCACCGCCCTGATCTCCCTCTATCGGCCGGGCCCGATGGAGATGATCGACACCTATATCGACCGGAAGTTCGGCCGGGCCGAGGTCGACTATCTCCACGACACGCTCAAGGAGACCCTGACCGAGACCTACGGGGTCATCATCTACCAGGAACAGGTGATGAAGATCGCCCAGATCCTGGCCGGCTACTCGCTCGGGGAAGCGGATTTGCTTCGCCGCGCCATGGGCAAGAAGAAGAAGGAGGAGATGGACTTCCAGCGGGCCCGCTTCATCGCGGGCGCATCCGGGAAGGGCGTCTCCGAGCAGCAGTCGGGCGGCATCTTCGATCTGGTGGCCAAGTTCGCCGGCTATGGTTTCAACAAGTCGCACGCCGCGGCCTATGCGCTGATCTCGTTCCAGACGGGCTGGCTGAAAGCCAACCATCCGGTCGAATTCATGGCCGCCTCCATGTCGCTCGACCTGAGCAATACCGACAAACTGGCTGTTTTCTATCAGGATTGCCGACGCTTCGACGTGCCGGTCAAGGCGCCGGACGTGAACCGCTCCTCGGCCGATTTCGACGTGGCCTGGGAAGAGACCAAGGACGGCCAGCGCGGCTCGGTGCTGTACGCCCTGGGCGCCATCCGCAACGTCGGCCTGGAGGCGATGAAACACCTGGTAGAGGTGCGCGAGACCGGCGGGCGCTTCACCGACATCTTCGACTTCCTCGAGCGGGTCGATCCCAAATTCGTCAACAAGCGCGCGCTGGAAAACCTCGGCCGCGCCGGGGCCTTCGACAGCTTCCACACCAACCGCCGCCAGCTGGTCGAACAGGCCGACAAGCTGATCGCCTACTGCCAGAGCGTGGCCGCCGAGCGCGCCTCGTCGCAGGTGTCGCTGTTCGGCGGCGATCAGGTGGCGGCGGGCCGTCCTCGCCTGCAGCCGGTCGAGCCCTGGGTCGGGCCCGAGAAGCTGGATCAGGAACTGGCCGCCGTCGGCTTCTATCTGTCCGGTCACCCGCTGGAGGACATGGCCCCCGCCCTGAAGCGCAAGCGCGTCACCTTCGTCGCCGAAGCGACCGCCCTCGCCGAAAGCGGCCACGAGGCCTTCATGATGGCCGGCGTGGTGCGCCGCCGTCAGGAACGGGCCAGCGCCAAGACGGGCGAGAAGTTCGCCTTCGTGACCTTCTCGGATCCGACCGGCGAGTTCGAGGCCCTGTTCCCGCCCGAGCAGTTGCGCAAATGCCGGGACGTGCTGGAGAACGGCGCCTCGGTTCTGGTGAAGATCCGGGCCAAGAGCGCGGACGGCGAGGTTCGCTTCTTCGGCGATGACGCCAGCCGGCTCGACACCCTGATCGACGACGGCCGCATGGGCCTGCGCGTCCACGTCTCGGCCCGCGGCGCCGACCCGGCCGCCCTGCGCAGCCGCCTTGAACGTGCCGCCGCCGAGGGCGGGAAGGGGGGCGAGGTCTTCCTCGTCGCCTCGCTGGACGGCCGACGCGAGGTCGAGATGCGTCTGCCCGGCCGCTACCGCCTGGACGGCGCCCTGCGCGGCGCCCTGAAGTCGGTCTCCGGCGTCAGCTATCTGGAGGATGCGTGATGCTCGGCCCCGTCCTCGCCGCCGCCCTTTTCTTCACACCCGCCGTTCAGGAGGCGCCGATGACCCGCCACGCCACGGGGACGTTCGACGTCACCATCACCCCGGTCCAGCCCGCCGAAGGGACCGCGCCCGATGTCCCCGGCCGTATGACCCTGACCAAGACCTTCCACGGCGGCCTGTCGGGCGCCGGCGAGGGCGAGATGCTGGCCACCATGGGCCCGGAGCAGTCGGGCGCCTATGCCGCCCTGGAACGGGTGCGCGGAACCCTGGACGGCCGCACCGGCACCTTCGCCCTGATCCACCGCGGCCTCATGGACAGGGGCGCGCAGGAACTGCTCATCACCGTCGTTCCAGGCTCGGGCACGGACCAATTGACCGGCCTGACCGGCGTCTTCCACCTGACCATCGAGGGTGGCGAACATCGCTACGATCTCGAATACAATCTTCCGGAGTGACGCGATGACCGAGGTTCAGACCCATCAGGGCTCCTGCCACTGCGGCGCGGTGGCCTTTGAGGTCGACACCGATCTCGAGGGCCTGGTCGAGTGCAACTGCTCGCACTGTTCCCGCAAGGGTCTGGTGCTCGGCTTCGTCCAGCCTGCCGCCTTCCGGGTGCTGAAGGAGGGACCGCAGACGGCCTATCTGTTCAACAGCCACAAGATCCATCACCGCTTCTGCCAGACCTGCGGCGTCCAGACCTTCGCCCGCGGCGAAAGCCCGAACGGTCCCATGGTGGCGGTGAACATCCGTACACTGACGGATATCGAACCTTTCAGCTGGACCGCCCAGCGCGTGGACGGCCGAAGCTTCTAGCGGCCGGCCACGAACGCCTCTCTCGGCGTGCCGTCGACGGCGTAAAGCCGCTCCGCCGGGAGCTTGAGGACCAGACCGGACCGCTCCAGCCGCAGGTCGTAGACGGCGCCCAGCAGGCCCGCCATCCGGTCCCCGATGACCAGAGCGCCCAGGGCGTCCATCCCGATGGCCAGCCCTTCGCCCATGCTGCCGGTCCAGCGCCCGACCCGCACCGTGACCGGGCCGTCGTGGTGTTTGCCCGCGCGCGGCAGGACCTGTTCGACCCACTGGCGCGGCACGCCCGTCTCGCGCTCTTCGGCGGGCAGGTTGTGGATCTGGTAGGGCCGGGCCTCGCTGACGAACCAGCCCATGATCGCCCGGGCGACGGAGGTGTTGCCCCCGCTGGCCGTGTCGGTCAGGTCGATGCGGATCGGCTGCCCCGGGCGCGCCCCGGCCATGGCCGTGTCAAAGGCCGCGACGGTGGCGCTGTTCCCCAGCGAGTCGTTGAAGCGGATGACCCGCGTCGGCCCGTCCTCGCTGACCGTCACGGGCGGGCGGTCGCGGGAGGTCGCATAGAGGTTGGACAGGCGCAGCCGCCGACCGGAGATCGTCAGGTCCCGCTCGCGGTCCCGTCGCCCCGCCGCCAGCACGCGCGCCGCATAGCCGTCCCGGTCTCCGCCGGGCTCCAGCCCCAGCCCGGCCCAGAAGGCGCGCACGGCCTGCGTCGTCGTCTCACCCCCCACGGCGTCGAGCCTCTGCCCCGCGCGCACGCCGGCGGCCTCGGCGGGCGAGCCTTCACGGACGGCGGTGATGCGCCAGACGTCGCCTTGTCGCTCGACCCACAGGTCCGAATAGCTCGGCGTCACCGCCCAGCTGTCGCGGAACGAACTGCCGGTGATCGCATGAGGGTCCGCCAGCGCCGTCAGGGCGTGCTCGGCATAGAGCAGCAGGGAGGCGCGGTCGTGCACCGCCGCCGCCTCGGCCCGCAGGGCGTCGCTCATCGGCATCGTCCCGCCCGGGAAGCGGTCCAGATAGGCGTAGTTGGCGTTGATCAGCCCCTCGATCGATTGCGCGTCCTCGCGGTACGCTTCGGGCGGCCGCTCGGGCGTCTGCGCCCGTACCGGGCCGGCGAAGGGGAGGAGGGCGGCGAGGATCAGCAGGATGCGCATGACGGCGAAGCTCCGCCGTCCGCGTCGTCCGGGCAAGTGAAACTCCCGTCATGCTGGCGGAGGCCCTCTCAGGCCGCGTCGGTCACCGCATAGACCATGACGCCCGTGGCGATGGCCAGGTTCAGGCTGTCGGCCCGGCCGCGCATGGGGATCTTGACGTTGACGTCGCAGGCGGCGGCGAGGGTGTCGGTCAGCCCCGCCTGCTCATTGCCCATCAGGATCAGGGCCGGATGCTGGAGCGCGGCGTCGCGATAGCCGTGGGTCGCGTCCAGGCGGGTGCCGATCACGCTGCCCGGCCAGGTCTGGCGCCAGGCGAGGAACTCGGCCGAGGTCGCCCTGGCGATAGCCACGGCGAAGACCGAGCCCATGGTCGCCCGCACGGCCTCCGTCGAATAGGGGTCGACGCAGTCGTCGATCAGGATCACCCCGCCACAGCCCGCCGCGTCGGCGGTGCGGATGATGGTGCCCAGATTGCCCGGATCGCGCACCTGCTCCAGCGCCACCCAGCAGGGCGCGCTCTTCGGATTAATCGCCGACAGGGGGGTGTAGACCTGCTTGAAGACGCCCAGCACGGTCTGCGGATTGTCCCGGCGGCTGATCTTCTCGAGGATCGGGTGGGTGACGGTGACCACCTCGCCGCCGGCGGCGCGGGTCTCGGCCTTGGCCCGGTCCAGCAGGGGATGCTCCCGCGCCTCCATGCCGACCAGCAGCAGCTCAGGCGTGCGGCCCTGATCCAGCGCTTCGCCGATGAATTTCAGGCCCTCGGCCAGGAAGCGGCCCGTGCTCTCGCGCTCCTTGCGCATGTTGAGGGCGCGGACGTTCTTGACCGTGTCATTGGTCAGGGAGGTGATCAGGCGATCGGACGGATGGGCGCTCATTGGCCGCTCCATCGGGCGAAGAAGCTCAGGCCGATGGCGCGCCCGTCGGGTCCGTGCTCGGCCAGGGCCAGCTCGCCCCAGTCGATCACGCCGCCCCGATCCGCGGTGGCCTCCGCCATCATATGCGACAGCGACAGACCCGAGATGCGCGCCGCGTAGGCGTTGAGCAGCAGGAAGGAGGCGTCGTCCGACAGCAGGGCCGCGCAGTCCTTCAGCAGGCCGGGCAGGTCCTCGAACAGCCGCCAGACCTCGCCCGTCGGCCCGCGCCCGTATTTGGGCGGGTCGAGGATGATGCCGTCGTATTTCACGCCCCGCCGGACCTCACGCGCCACATATTTGCGGCAGTCCTCGACGATCCAGCGGATCGGACGGTCGGCAAGACCGGACTGCTCGGCGTTCTCGCGGGCATAGGCGACCGACTTCTTGGAAGCGTCGACGTGGGTCACCTCGGCGCCCGCCGCCGAACAGGCCAGGCTGGCGACGCCGGTATAGCCGAACAGATTGAGCACCTTGGGCGCAGTCTTCGGTGCGCTACCGCCCTTGGGGCGACTTGAGCGCGAGAGCGTCCGCACCCGCGCGTCCAGCCATTCCCAGTTCGCCGCCTGCTCCGGGAAGAAGGCGAGGTGGCGGAAGGGGGTGAAACGACCGGTGAAGCGCACGTCGCGCCAAGCCAGCGGGAAGGTGTCGACCGCCTTGCCGGAAAAGCGCCAGCGGCCGTCGTCATCATCGTCCTGCGCCTGCGGGTCGAAGACGGCGTCGGCCTTGTCGAAGGCGGCCGGATCACGCGGGGCCCAGAAGCACTGGGGCTCGGGGCGGACGACAGTGAACCGCCCGTAGCGCTCCAGCTTGCGGCCATGACCGCTGTCGAGCAGGGCGTAGTCTTCCCAACCTCGGGTGAAGAGCGTTTCAGGCGACGGGTTCAGGCGCGGAGACATGGGCCGCTGATAGGCGGTCCGCCCCCGCCTCGTCCAGCGCGGCGTTAGGCTCACGCCGGTGACGGGTCTTGTCCCAGGCGAAGGGCTCGGCCAGCAAACGCCAGAAGGCGTGGCTGAACGCGAGGCTGAGCAGGCACCAGTAAAGCGGGGCGCGGATCATGTCCCACGGCCCGTAAGGGATCCCCGCGCGCACCGCGCCGAACTTGCACGACAGCCATGCAGTCGTCGCGCCCAGCCCCAGCACGCTGATCGCGAGAGGCGAAGCCTCCGGCGCCAGACCCGCGGTGGCCGCGACCAGCAGGGAGGCGACGACCCACGACAGGGTCGGGCCGTACAGCGCCGCCGACGACAGGGCGACGCCCAGCGTCATCACCATCGCGAACAGCCCTCGCGGCCCAAGGGCGAGCAGGTCGCGCGTGTGCACGCCCCAGGTCTGCATGTATCCCTTCAGCCAGCGGGTGCGCTGCGGCAGCCAGTCGTACAGCCGACCCGGCGGCGTTTCCCATGTCGGGCGGGTGATGACGCCGGTCCGCCAGCCCCCACGCCACAGCCGAAAGCCGAGATCGGCATCCTCGGTGACATTCCACGAGTCCCATCCGCCGACGGCGCGCAGCACATCGACGCGGAAATGGTTGCTGGTGCCGCCCAGCGGGAAGGGCAGGCCCAGTCGCGCCATGCCGGGCAGGGTCGCCTCGAACAGACCCGCGTATTCCGCGGCGAACTGGCGATCGATGAAGGGGGAGGTGGAGCCCGCGGCGGCCCTTATCCTCAGCGGGGCCTGCAGACAGGCGAGGCGCCCGTCCATATCCGCCACGAACCGTGCCGCGGCCTCCTTCAACTGGCCCGGATCGGGGGCGTCCTCGGCGTCATAGACGGTGACCAGATCGCCGGTCGCGTGGGGCAGGGCGCAGTTCAGGGCGCGTGGCTTGGTGCCGGGCTTGCCCGGCGGCGCGACGAAGATCTCCAGCCAGTCCGGGCGGGTTGCGGCCCGGGCGGCGGCCAAGGTCGCCGCGTCATGCGCCTCCAGCACCAGAAAGCCCTGCAGCCGGTCCGCCGGATAGTCGATCAGGGCGAGCCGCCCGATCAGTTGCTCGACCACCTCGGCCTCGTCATGCAGGGCCGCAAGGATGGTGTAGCGCGGCCAGAGGTCAGGCTGGGGCGCCATCGGCGGCTTTTCCAGACTGGTCACCACCAGAAGGCATCTCCACCCGGCGACAAACAGGAAGCCGAATCCCGCGACCATGGCGGACCGCTCGAACAGGGCCGGCGAGAGATGGCCCGCCATCCAGACAAGGCCGGCCCCCGCGATCAACAGCAACGCCCACTGCCCCCCGGACAGACTTCGGCGGGCGGCGCTGTGGGCGCGCGAAAGCGGAGAGGTCGGAATTTCGACCCCCGCATTCCCTCTTTCGCTGTATCGTCTCCGATCCACACGCAAGAGTTAACGCAAGCTTAAGGGTGGTTGCAACCGCTTGGCGGTTGACCGGGAAACCCGCTATTCAGGACGCAGACCATCGGAGCCGTGCGTGACCGACACCCCTTCCAGCGCCAAGTCCGCCCGCAAGCCCAAGGGCGAAGGCCATGAACGCCGCGCCGAGATTCTCGCCGCTGCGGAGCGCATCTTCGTCGAGCATGGCTATGAGGGGGCGACGATCCGCAAGATCGCGGACGAGGTCGGCCTGTCCTCGACCGCGCTCTATATGCACTTCTCCGAGAAGGGCGAAATCCTGCAGGAGATCTGTCGGCAGACGTTTGAGTCCCTGCTGGCCGCCAACCGCGCCGCCATCGCCGAAGCCGGCTCGCCCGAGGACCGGATGCGCAAGATGATGCGCGCCTACATCGATTTTGGCTTCGCCAACCCCAACGCCTACCGTCTGGTCTATATGACCAGCCCCGCGGAACTGCGCGAAGGCGCCCAGTCGGCCGCGCGCGAGATGGGCGGCGAACTGTTCGCCATCTTCGAAAAGGTGATCGGCGAGCTGGAAGCCGCCGGGCGGCTGCGCGGCGACGCGAGGACGACGGCGCAAGCTTTCTGGGCGGGAGGACACGGGGTCATCTCGCTGATCATCGCCAAGCCCTATTTCGACTGGGTCGAGCACGACCATCTGGCGAAGACGATGCTGGAGGGGCTTTTCATCGGCCTGCTCAAGCCTTGAGGCGGCTGGCGGCCGTCGCCGCCGGGGGGCTATTGATCGTGGGCGCCGGCGCCGTGGAGGCCCGGCCGCTACGGATCATGTCGCTGGACCAGTGCGCCGACCAGTATGTGCTGGCCCTGAGGCCGGACGCCGAGTTGGCGTTGTCGCCGCGCGCCGATGATCCCGACGCCTGGCTGAGAGCGTCCGCGAAGGGCAGGGCGCGCGTCCGTCCGACGCTGGAAGCCGCGGTGACCTTCCGGCCCGATGTGGTGGTCCGGTACTGGGGCGGCGAACCCCGACTGCTGGCGCGACTGGAAGGGCGAGGAACGCCGACGGCGCTGATCGCCGACGCCACCGATTTCAACGGAATACGCGCCAATCTTCGCATCGTCGCGAAAGCCCTGGACGCCCAGGCGCGCGGCGAGGACCTGATCCGCCGGATGGACGCGCGACTGGCCCGGGCTGCGCCGAAGACATCGGAACGGCCCACGGCGCTCTACCTGACTGCGGGCGGCTTCACCGCGGGCAAGGAGACCCTGATCGACGCCATCTTCAGCGCCGCCGGGTTCCGCAACGCCGCCGACAAGCCTTACTTCAACCCGGTCAGCGTCGAACGGATCGCCCTGTTTCCGCCGCTGCGCTTCGTTCTCGGCTTCTTTGATCAGGCCCGGGGCGACTGGCGCGGGCCGGGTCGGCATCCGGTCGTGCGTCGCGCCGCCGAGGGCCGGGTGGCCGCGACACTGCCCGCCGCGGCCCTGACCTGCCCCGCATGGTTCGCCGCCGACGCCGCCCTCCTGCTGAGTGAGGGCGAACGGTGACGCGGCTGATCCTGTGGCTGCTGGCGGCCCTGGCCGTCGCCGTGGTGCTGGCCGTCGCGCTGGGTGAGAGCCCGTTGACGGCGGCGCAGATCGGCGCGGCCTTCCGCGATCCGTCGTCCGGTCCCGGCGAGGTGCTGTGGGCCGTGCGGGCGCCCCGCGCCCTGACCGCCCTGATGGTCGGCGCCGCGCTGGGGCTGGCAGGCGCGGTGATGCAGGGCCTGCTCCGGAATCCGCTCGCCGATCCGGGCGTGCTGGGCGTCTCGGCTGTCGCAGCGCTGGGCGCGGCGAGCGCCATCGTTCTGGGGGCGGCCGCCTTGCCCGGCGCGGTAGAGGTTTCCGCCCTGGCCGGCGCGGGTCTGGCGGGCGGCCTGTTGATCCTCTTTTCGGCGCGGGTGCGTTCGCCGGAGGCCCTGATCCTGTTCGGCGTGGCGGTGTCCAGTTTCGCGGGCGCCGCGACTGCCCTGATCTTCAACCTGTCGCCGTCGCCCATCGCCCAGGCCGAGGTCATGAGCTGGTTGCTGGGCTCCGTTCAGAACCGCAGCTGGACCGACGTGCTTTGGGTCACCCCGGCGGTCGCCCTTTCAGCGGGCCTGTCCGTTCTGGCGGCCCCGGGTCTGAAGATGCTGACCCTCGGTGAGGAGACGGCCCGGACCTCGGGCCTGCCGATGGCGCGGCTGCGTCTGCTGGCCCTGGCGGCGGCGGCGCTGGCGACCGGGGCCGCGGTGGCCGTGTCGGGCGTGATCGGTTTCGTCGGACTGGCCGCGCCGCATCTGGTGCGCACGGCGGTGCGGGGGGATCCGGCGAAGATCCTGGCGCCGGCGGCGCTGGCGGGCGGACTGATGCTGGTCGGCGCCGATCTGCTGGCCCGGATCACGCCGACGGATCAGGAACTGAAACTGGGCGTCTTCACCGCCCTGATCGGCGCGCCCCTGTTCGCCCTGATCGCCTGGCGTGCGGCGCGGGAGTGGCGGCTGTGAGCGAGCTGGAGCTTCTCAAGGCGACCGCGCGTCTGGGCGGCCGAGAGGTGCTGAATGCGGTCGACCTGTCCATTGCGACGGGGGAACTGGTCGCCGTGGTCGGCCCGAACGGCGCGGGCAAGTCCAGCGTCATCCGGGCGCTGGCCGGGTTGCTGCCTTTGACAGCCGGCGCGGCCCGACTGGGCGGAGACGCCATCGCGGCGTTGTCGGCGCGGGACCGGGCCACGCGGGTCGCCTACCTGCCGCAGGACGGTCGGATCGCCTGGAACCTCCCCGCCATCGAGATCGCGGCCCTGGGCGCGCCCTTCCTGTCCGGCGGAAGCGCTCTCGCCGCGGCGCAGGCCGCCCTCGACGAGGTGGAGGCGGGACATCTGGCGGATCGGGGCGTGGCGGAGATGTCCGGCGGCGAACGGGCGCGGGTGCTGCTGGCGCGCGCGCTGGCGACCGATGCGACGGCCCTCTTGGCGGATGAGCCCGTGGCCGGTCTGGATCCGGACGCCCAACTGCTGGTGCTGGAACGCCTCAAGTCGCGCGCCCGTGACGGACAGGCGGTGCTGGTCAGCCTGCACGACCTGACCCTGGCGGCCCGCTACGCGGACCGCATCGTCGTCCTGGATCAGGGCGCGGTCGTCGCCGATGCGGAGCCTCTGGCGGCGCTGACGCCGGATATCCTCAACCGTGTCTTCGGCCTGAACGCCCGCTGGATCGACGGGCCGGATGGCCCGCTGCTGTCCAGCCTGCGTTACTCGCCGGGTTCGGGGTCCGGCGTTCGCAGCGGCTCTTCGCCCGACACCGTCGCATAGGGCTGGGCCCCGCGCGGCACGCCGCGACGGATGTCCTGCGTCAGGGTCAGGGGCGCCGTGCCGCCGTTCAGGCGGGCCTTGTAGATCGACATATTCTCCATGACCCGCATCATGTAGTTGCGCGTCTCGGTGAACGGCGCGCACTCGATGAAGTCGATCGGATCGACCGTGCCCCCGCGCGGATCGCCACAGCGCGCAATCCACTGCGGCGGACGGGCGGGACCGGCGTTGTAGGCCACCGTCGTCAGCAGCATCGAGCCGCCGAAGTTGCTCATCAGATCGCCCAGGTGGAAGCTGCCCAGCGTCATGTTGAAATCGGCGTCGTAGAGCCGCTCTTCCGAGAAAGGCAGCCCAAGCTGGCGTGCGACGCCGCGACCGGTGGCGGGCAGGAATTGCATCATGCCCCGGGCGTTTGCGTGCGAGCGGGCGCGCGGGTCAAAGCTGGATTCCTGGCGCGTGATCGCCTGGGTGAACTCCTGCGGCGCGGCGCCCGGAACGACCGGCGGGATGCGGATCGGATACTGGCGCTCGGGCAGCAGATAGCCGCGCTGGCTGGCGGCGCGGCCGATCATCATGGCGGTGAAGCCCTCGCCGTATCCCCGTGATGTGTCCATCATCAGCGCCAGCTGCTCGACCGTCGGGACGTCGTCGTCCAGCTGGTAGGCGAAGACCCGGAACAGGCTGGTCTCGCCGGTTTCGCCCAGGATGCGCCAGGCGCGGACGATCTCGTTGCCTTCGAAGGCCGCGCGGTCGGTGTCCGACGGGGTCGGGTCAGCGGGCAGGGTGATTGACGTCTGTCCGGCCTTCTCGGCGGCCAGCTGACCGTAGAAGGTCTGATAGTGGCGCGATCCGGCCTGATAATAGTTCACCGCCGCCGGGACATTGCCCTGGGCCTCGGCCGAGCGACCCAGCCAGTAGAGGGCGCGCCCCTGGGTGATCGGCGTGGTGGAGGTCTGGCGCAGGGTCTCGAAATGCTGCGTCGCCCGCGCCGCATCGTTCAGCTTGGTCAGGGCGACCCAGCCGGCGAAGAATTCGGCGTCCACCTTGCGGTCTCCGCCGGGGAAGCCGTGGCCGTTGAAGGCGTCATAGGCGGCCTGCCAGTTGCGGGCCTGCAGGGCGTCGAGGAAATAGTTCCGGCGCTCGCTCCACAGGGTGTTCTGGGCGTCGGTCGAGGCCGGCGCGGCGGGCAGGTAGCGCAGGATCGGGAAGGCTTCCGACTGACGGTTCTGCGACCGCAAGATCCGGACCCGTTCAAGCGCCACGGCCGGATCCACCGCCTGCGACGGCGACAGGCCAGCGACGACGGCGTCAGGACTGTAGGCGGTGCGCAGCGCCATCACGGCATTGGCGACGGCCTGACGCTCGGGCGAGGCCAGCGAAACCATGGCGCGGGTCGCCGGGCCGTGCGGGCCCAGAATCAGTACGTTCAGCCGGGCGTCGTGGTCGTCCTGGGTCAGGGTCGAACCCCAGCGGGTCAGGATGCGCGACTGCTGGTCGGCGTCGAACGATCGGGTCCGCCACCAATCCCTGATGAGTCGGCGCGCCTCGTCGCCCCGACCGCGCTGGTCCAGCGCATCGGCCAGGGTGATGGCGCCCTGCACCGTCGTCGGCGCATCGCGCCCGAACAGGGCGATGGCGGCGTCCGGTCCGGCATAGGCGCGGTCCAGCGCCTTTTCTGTCGCCTGACGGCGGCTGTCCGCGCGCGGCCAGCCGGCGAAGCGGGTTTGCGCATCCGCGAGATCGCCCCACGAGAGGGAGTCAGCGGAGGTGTCCAGCAGCGCCCATTCCACCAGCTTGCGCGCGGCGGGATCGCTGATCTGGGCCATGGCGGCGCGAGCGCCTGACGCATCGCGGGCGCGCGCCGCGGCGAGCCCCTGACGGAAGAGGACGGTGTCCTGATCGCTCAGCGTACGCGGCTGGTTGCTGACCGGCGCTGCGGGAGCGGAGGCGGAGTAGGGCACTTCCTGCGGCAGCAGGCTCTCGGGCGCGGGGGCAAACAGGGCCAGGGCGGCCGCGAGGCTGGTTCCGATCATTCCGTGTCCATTCCTCATTTGTCGTGGTTGCGGTCCGTGAACCGGCAACCTACCCTCCGGCGCTTCGCTTCCGAGCGAGCGTCGCCCAATTCCACGCAGGACCATCGTTTCAATGACCGCCCCCTTGTTCAAGGGCGTGATCACCGCCCTGATCACACCACTTCGTGACGGAAAGGTGGACGAAGCCGCCTTCACGAGGTTGCTCGAACGCCAGATCGCCGCAGGAGTTCACGGCGTCGTGCCGATGGGCACGACGGGCGAGAGCGCTTCGCTGCATCCGGAGGAGCACCTTCGTGTCGTGGAACTGTGTGTTCAGGCCGCCGCCGGACGCGTCCGGGTCATCGCCGGGTCAGGTTCGTCCTCGACCGACAAGGCGATCGAACTGGTCCGTCACGCCAAAACCGTGGGCGCAGACGGCGCCCTGGTCGTTACGCCCTACTACAACCGGCCCTCGCAAGCCGGGCTGGCCGCGCATTTCGAGGCCATCGCCGAAGCGATCCAACTGCCCGTCATCCTGTACAATGTGCCGGGCCGAACCGGCGCGGACCTGTCCAACGAAACGGTCGCCCGACTGGCCGCTCATCCGAACATCGTCGGCATCAAGGACGCGACCGGCGACATGTCGCGCGTCAGCTGGATGCGCGCCAATATCGACGGCCAGTTCGACCTGATCTCCGGCGATGACGCCAGCTGTCTGGGGTATCATGCCCAGGGCGGGGTCGGGGTGATCTCGGTCACGTCCAATGTCGCGCCCGAGGGCATGGTCGCCCTGTACGAGGCGGCGCAGGCGGGCGACTACGCCACGGCGCGCCAGTGGCAGAACCGTCTGATCGGTCTGCACAAGGGCCTGTTCCTGGACAATTCGCCGTCGCCCACCAAATACGCCCTCTCGCGTTTGCAGTTCTGTGGCGAGGAAGTTCGTCTTCCGCTCGTCCCGACCGCCGACGCCGTGAAGCCCGCGATCGACCGCGCAATGGCTGACGCCGGGCTGGCATAGGAACAGGGATGGCCTCCGACAAACCGAAGATAAAGGTGCTGGCCGAAAACCGGCGCGCCAAGTTCGACTACTTCCTCGAGGACTATACCGAGGCGGGCATCGCCCTGCTCGGGACCGAGATCAAGGCCCTGAGGGACGGCCGGGCGAATATCGCCGAATCCTATGCGGCGGTTGAGGGGAGGGAGATCGTGCTCGTGAACGCCGACATCCCGCCGTACAAACAGGCCAACCGCTTCAATCACGAGCCCCGGCGGCATCGTAAGCTGCTGCTGCACCGCAAGCAGATCGACAGGTTCATCGGCGCGGTCCAGCGCGACGGCCAGACCATCATCCCGGTCCGGCTGTATCTGAACGAGGCGGGCAAGGCGAAGATCGAGATCGCGCTCGCCAAGGGCAAGAAGCTGCACGACAAGCGCCAGGCCAGCGCCGATCGCGACTGGCAGCGCGACAAGGCGCGACTGATGAAGGAACGGGGCTGAGGCCCCGTCAATCGGCGCTCAGCCGTTGAACGGCGTGGCGTCCAGCACGCCCGGCGTGGGCGCAGACAGATAGGCGTCGGCGCCGCCCGGCCCGAGCGACGGCTTGATCAGCGGCTGGATCGCCATGCCACCGGCGGCGACCGCTGCGGCGGCCAACAATGCGATCAACCCGATGCGACGTTCTCGCGGGGAAAAGACCCCGTTACCCCTGATCATGACAGCCCTCCAAAGCTGTCCGGAAAACGTCGTCATCGCGCGGCCGTTCCCGCCGCTCCGATCACGGTTTTACGGCCACTGATTCGCGTTGCGCGGGAGCCACACAGGGGTGCGGGCCAAACGCCGGGGCAGGGACCAGCCCCGCTCAGTCGCGCAGGGTCGCGCCGCCGCTGTGCCGGGGACGACCGATCTCGGCCAGGAGGTCGTTCAGGTCCACGAAGGCGTCCGCCTGACGGCGCAGTTCGTCGGCGATCTGGGGCGGCTGGCTCCTGACCGTGGAGACCACGGTGACCTTCACGCCCTTGGCCTGAACCGCCTGAACCACCCGCCGGAAGTCGCCGTCCCCGGAAAACAGGACCATGTGGTCCAGACGCGGCGCCAGCTCCAGCATGTCGACCGCGATCTCGATATCCATATTGCCCTTGATGCGGCTGTGCCCCTGGGCGTCGGTGAAACGCTTGACCGGCTTCGTCACGACGCTGAACCCGTTATAGTCCAGCCAGTCCACCAGCGGCTTGATCGGGGAGAACTCCTCCCCCTCGATTACGGCGGTGTAGTACAGGGCGCGAACCAGATCGCTTTGCGCCCGATACATCTCCACCAGCTTGCGGAAGTCGAGGTCGGTGTTCAGCGCCTTGGCCGAGGCGTACAGATTGGCGCCGTCGATAAACAGGGCGGTGCGGTCAGCGGGATTGGGCGTCATGGAAAAGGTCTCCGTCGAAATGGGCGTCCCGCTCTCCGTCGAAATAGACGGGGAGTCCGATCCGGACGCCGCCGTCTTCGTTGCGCTGGGCTGCAATGACAAGGGCGCCTGGGCGGATTGCCGTGAGGCGCTGGAGGCCGCGCTGGCGCGATTTCGCAGCGAGGGGGTGGATGTGGTCGCCCGGTCATCATGGTGGGCGTCGGCCGCCTGGCCCGACCCGTCGGACCCGCCCTTCCTGAACGGGGTGGTGCTGGTCCGCACCGCACTCGAGCCGCACGCCCTGATGGCGGCGCTCGGTCGCATCGAGGAGGCATTCGGACGGCAACGCGGTCGTCTGAATGCGCCCCGGACGCTGGACCTCGACCTGATCGCTTATGGCCGCCTGATGGGCGACCTCGACGGCTTGATCCTTCCTCATCCCCGGGCCCACGAACGCCTGTTCGTCATGGGACCGCTGGCCGAGATCATGCCGGACTGGATCGAACCGGTCTCGGGCCTGCGGGCTTCGGTTCTGTCTGAGAGCGCGTCGGTCGGCAGGGACGCGCACGCCCTGTGAATATCTGGAAGATCAGGACCGCCTACTATGGGCGTCGTCTTGTCCAGGCCCGACAGCCACTGGTGATCCTCATCGCCTTTCTGGCGGCTATCGCGGTCATTACCCTCTGGTTCGCTGGTCACGGCGGCGGAGATCCTTGGGGCCACGCATACTCGGACAGATCCGATATCGTGTGCCAGAGTCATGGTGAGGGTGCGGTCACCTGCTCGCCGGCTCCAGAGGGGGTGCGGCGATACCGGGAGAATTTGCGGGCCGAGGAGGCGCGCAAAGGCGATTAGCGCCTCTTTCCCGCCCATGTGGCGTTGCACAAAGCCGTCCACATCTATATTTTGTCCGGTTCTACTCCGCGTCCGAGGAATTACATGGCCCGCGTCACCGTCGAAGATTGCATCGAGAAGGTTCCGAACCGCTTTGGTCTGGTTCTGCTGGCCGGTCACCGCGCCCGCAACATCGCCAATGGCGCGGCCCTGACCATCGACCGCGACAACGACAAGAACCCGGTCGTCGCCCTGCGCGAACTGGCTGACGACACCGTCGTCCCGGCCGAACTGCTGGAAAACATCATCGTCACGCTGCAACGCGTCGACGAGCGCACGGAAGCCGAGGACGAAGCCGAAGTCGTCGCCCTGCTGGCCGAACCGCAGCACATGAACATGGCCGAGGCCGAGCTGATCCGCGCGCTGCAAAGCGACCGCGACGGCGGGCAGGAGGAGCGGTACTGACGGCCGAAGCCGCCAACGGTATCACTATCCTGCCGGCGCGGCAGCCCGCGCCGGCCCCTGAAGCTGCCAATCTGAACGATCCCGCCGACAGCGCGGCTCCGGTCAAGTCGCCGGAGCCCGTCCGGAGCAAGGTGCTGCGCCAGTTCGAACTGGTGGAAGCCGTGCGGGCTTATGATCCCACCGCGGATGAGAATATTCTCAACCGCGCCTATGTCTACGCGATGAAGATGCACGGTTCGCAGCTGCGAGCCTCCGGCGATCCCTATTTCGCCCACCCCATCCAGGTCGCGGGCATCCTCACCGACTACCGCCTCGACACCGCGACCATCGTCACCGCCCTGCTGCACGACGTGGTCGAGGACACTTCCGCCACCCGCGACGACATCGCCGCCATGTTCGGCGAGGAGGTCGCGGTGCTGGTCGAGGGCGTGACCAAGCTGTCGCGCCTCGAGCTCCAGGCCGAGCACACGCGCCAGGCCGAGAACCTTCGTAAATTCATTCTGGCCATCAGCCGCGACGTGCGGGTCCTGCTGGTGAAGCTGGCCGACCGTCTGCACAACATGCGGACGCTCCAGTACGTCAAGCCGGAGAAGCGTGAACGCATCAGCCGCGAGACGCTGGAAGTCTATGCCCCGCTGGGCCGGTCGATCGGCATCCACTCGATCGCCTCCGAGCTGGAAGAACTGGCCTTCACCCACCTGAACCCGACCGCCCGGACGGCCATCGAGCGCCGGCTGGAGGCGCTGAAGCTGGAACATGGCCGCGCCATCGGCGGCGTCTCCACCGAGGTCGAGCGCGTGCTGCAGGAGGCGGGGGTCAAGGCCCACGTCTCCGGTCGCCAGAAGACGCCTTACTCGATCTGGCGGAAGCTGCAGCGCAAGTCGGTGGGCTTCTCGTCCCTGTCGGACATCTACGGCTTCCGCGTCATCGTCGAGGCCGAGGATGACTGCTACCGCGCCCTGGGCGTCATCCACCGCGCCTGGCCGATGGTGCCGGAGCGGTTCAAGGACTTCATCTCGACGCCCAAGTCGAACAACTATCGCTCGCTGCACACCACGGTCGTCGGCCCCTCGGGCCTGCGGATCGAGATGCAGATCCGCACCGAGGCGATGGACCGGGTGGCCGAGGACGGCGTGGCCGCGCACTGGGCCTACAAGAACAAGTCCTACGGCTTCGACAAGGAGGCCATGGAGAAGGACGGCGGCCGCGACCCGCTGCAGAACCTGCGCCACCTCGTCCAGGTCATCGAGCACGGGGAGGGCGGTGAGGACTGGGTCGAGCACGCCAAGCTTGAGATGTACCTGGATCAGGTCTTCGTCTTCACCCCCAAGGGCGCCCTGATCACCCTGCCGCGTGGCGGGATGCCGCTGGACTTCGCCTATGCGGTCCACACCGGCGTGGGCGATTCCGCGGTCGGGGTAAAGGTCAACGGCGAGCTGAAGCCGATGCGGACCCAGCTCCAGAACGGCGACGTGGTCGAGATTATCCGCGGCGCCAAGCGCGAAATCCCGGTCGATTGGCGCTCGTTGACCGTCACCGGTCGCGCTCGTTCCGCCATTCGCCGCCATATCCGCACCTCCGAACGGGGCGAGTTCCAGAAGCTGGGCCGCGCGACGCTGGAACAGACCCTGACCCGGGCCGGAAAGGCGCTGGATGAGGTCACGCTGAAGCCCGCGCTGGAAACCCTGGCGGTGGAGACCGACGACGATCTGTTCGAGGCCATCGGCCGGGGTCGCCTGTCCGCCGCCAAGGTCGGCGAGACCCTGTTCCCCGCCCTGAAGGGCCGCCTGAAGGCGGGACCGGACCGCAAACGCATCGCCGACGATCAGGCCCGCATGTTCGTGCGCGGCGGGGGACTGACGCCGGGCGTCAGCATCCATTTCGGTCACTGTTGCACCCCGGTTCCGGGCGACCGCATCGTCGGGATCATGGAGCCGGAGGTGGGCCTGACGGTCCACACCATCGACTGTCAGAAGCTGGCCGACTTCGCCGATGACGATTCGGTCTGGCAGGACCTCCAGTGGACGCCGCAGGCCGAGCAGGGCGCGGTCGCCGCCGCCCGGGTTCGCGCCACCATCAAGAACGCCCCCGGGGTCCTGGGCCAGGTCGCCACCCTGATCGGCGAGGCGGGCGGCAACATCCTGAACCTGGTCATGAGCCACCGGCAGCAGGACTTCTTCGATGTCGACATCGACATGGAGGTCGAGGACGCCAAGCACGCGACCATGATCATGGCCGCCCTGCGCGCCAATCCCTCGGTCGACACCGTGGAGCGCGCCCGCGGGTGAGTGATCAGCGTCCCTCCAACGCCGCGCAACTGGCCTCTCCCTCCTATCGTCTGGCCGCGCTCGATCAGGACTTCCTGCTGAGCGAAAGCATGCGTGGGGCCCGGTTCCTGATGGAATACGAAAAGGCCGAGGACGCGCTGAAAGCCTGGGGCGTTCGCTCGACCATCGTCGTGTTCGGCAGCGCCCGCGTAGGCGAGGAGACCAGCCCCGCCCATGCCCGCTGGTACACCGAGGCCCGGGCGTTCGGCCGCATCGCCTCGGAGCGGGGCGGAGCGATGCGCGCCTCCGTCGGACAGCCACGCGACAACGTCATCGCCACCGGCGGCGGTCCGGGCATCATGGGCGCGGCCAATCGCGGCGCGCACGACGTCGGCGCGCCGTCCATCGGCTTCAACATCACCCTGCCGCACGAGCAGGAGCCGAACGCCTGGTCGACGCCGGAGCTGACCTTCCGCTTTCACTACTTCGCCATGCGCAAGATGCATTTCGCCATGCGGGCCAATGCGCTGGTGGTCTTCCCCGGCGGGTTCGGCACCTTTGACGAGCTGTTCGAGATCCTGACCCTACGCCAGACGGGAAAGGGGCGGACAACGCCCATCGTCCTGATCGACAAGGCCTACTGGACCTCGGTCGTGGGCTTCGACGCCCTTGTCGAGCACGGCATGGTCGCGGCTGCCGATCTCGAGCTGATCAGCTTCGCCGAGGACGCCGAGACCGCCTGGGCCGAGCTTCTGGCGCGCGGTCTGAACCCCGGCGCCGAAAACAGCACCGATCCGGCGCAACCGGCCCTTCAAAGCGAGGCCGTGACGGGGTAGGGGACAGGAATGACCTCCGAAGACGTACTCAACGAGTTCCGTGACGCCGGCGCCCTGCGCGAGGGCCATTTCGTCCTCTCGTCCGGCCTGCACAGCCCGACCTTCCTGCAGAAGAACCTCGTATTCATGGACGCGGAACGCTGCGCCCGCCTGTGCAAGGCGTTGGCGGAGAAGATCGTGGCCGCCGTCGGTCCGGTCGACGTGGCCATATCGCCCGCCGTCGGAGGGATCATCCCCGGCTACGAGACCGCCCGCTGGCTGAAGGTCCCCTCGATGTACGTCGAGCGCGTGGACGGTGAGTTCAAGCTGCGTCGCGGCTTCCACGTCGAGCCGGGCCAGAAGGTCGTGATGGTCGAGGACATCGTCACCACAGGCCTGAGCTCGCGCGAATGCATCGCCGCCATCAACGCCGCCGGGGGCGAGGTCATCGCCGCCGCCTGTATCGTGGACCGTTCGGGCGGCCGCGCCGATGTCGGCGTGCCGCTGATCGCGCTGGCGACGCTGGACGTGCCCGCATACCCCGCCGACGCCCTGCCGCCCGAACTGGCCGCCCTCCCGGTCGAGGATCCGGGCAGCCGGCGTCTGTCAAAGGGTTGAGGATATGAGCCAGAGGGTCCGGCTGGGCGTCAACATTGACCATGTGGCCACGGTGCGGAACGCGCGCGGCGGCCTGTATCCCGATCCCGTTCGCGCGGCGCAGGACGCGCTGATCGCCGGAGCCGACGGGATCACCGCCCACTTGCGCGAGGACCGGCGCCACATCTCGGACAGCGACATTGACAGCCTGTCCGAGGTGCTGCGCGATCAGTCCCGCCCGTTGAACCTCGAGATGGCTGTCACGCAGGAGATGCTGGCCATCGCCCTGCATCACCGCCCCCATGCTGTGTGCCTGGTGCCTGAGAAGCGCGAGGAGCGGACGACCGAGGGCGGCCTGGATGTCGTCGGCGGACACAACTGGATCACGCCGGTCGTTGCGCAACTGACGGACGCCGGGTCCCGCGTCTCCCTGTTCATCGGGGCGGACCCTGAGCAGATCAGGGCCGCGCACCGGACCGGCGCCGCGGTCGTGGAACTGCACACCGGCGCCTACTGTGACGCCGTGCGCGAGGGCCGCGAGGAAGAGGCCGAGACCGAACTGGCCGCCCTGCGCGCGGGCGCGGCGCAGGCGACCGCGCTGGGGCTGGAGGTCCACGCCGGTCACGGCATCGACTACGACACGGTGATCCCGGTCGCCGCCATCCCCGAGATCGTGGAGCTGAACATCGGCCATTTCCTGATCGGGGAAGCCATCTTCGTCGGTCTGGGACCGGCGATCAGCCGCATGCGCGATCTGATGGATCAGGCGCGCAATATCGGACCCGCCTCGTGATCCTGGGCGTCGGCGCGGACCTGTCGGACATCCGGCGCATCCAGAACTCGCTGGATCGCTTCGGCGACCGGTTCAAACAGCGCTGCTTCACCGAACTGGAGCGGACCCGCTCGGACCGCAAGCCGGATCCGGCGTGGAGCTACGCCAAGCGGTTCGCGGCCAAGGAAGCGTTGGCCAAGGCCCTGGGCACCGGCATGCGGGCGGATGTCTACTGGCGCGACATGGGGGTGGTGAACCTGCGGTCGGGCCAGCCGACCATGGCCGTCACCGGACACGCGGCGGAGCATCTGGCGCGCATGACCCCGGCCGGGCACACCGCCCGCATCCATCTCACCCTCAGCGACGAGCATCCCTATGCACTCGCCTTCGTGGTGATCGAAGCCTTGCCCGTGGCTTAATCACGTTATACCGCTTTCGCCGCTGAAGACCGCGACAGCGGCTGGGGGATGAGCCATGAGCGACGAACACAAGCCACACGACGATCACGCCCACGACGATCACGGGCATGACGCCGGCCACGGTCACGACGACCACGCCGCCACGCCTGTCGCCGCTCATGATGACGCTATCCCGGCCGAGGCCGCGCATGAGCACCATGACGCGCCCGAAGTGGTCCACGATGAACCCGTCGAACCTGTCGTCGCCCATGGCGATGAGCCCGACGTTGCGGCCGCCGCCGAGGTCCATGACGACCACGCGCATGACGAAGCCGCGCCCGTCGTCACCCATGATGAAACCCCGGCCCACGATGCGCTCGCCCACGACCCGCATCCGACACCGGTAGAAGCCACCGCCGTCACGGCGGCCGCTGCGGCCGCAGCCGCCACGCCCGAGCCCCGGCGCCCGGTGTGGAGCGATCAGGGCGATGCGCCGTTCGAGGACATCGACAGCACCCCCGTCTATGCCCGTGGCAAGAAGGGCAAGAAGACCGGCGACGGCGGCGGAACGGCCAATGAGGGCTGGGAGGTCATCAAGACCGTCTTCTTCGCCCTGCTGATCGCCCTGGTCCTGCGCATCCTGCTGTTCCAGCCCTTCACCATCCCGTCGGCGTCGATGGAGCCCAACCTCTACGAGGGCGACTATATCGTCGTCTCGAAATGGTCCTACGGCTATTCGAAGCACTCGATCCCGTTCAGCCCGCCGATCTTCGACGGGCGCGTTTCCCTGCCGTTCGTCAGCCGTGAACCGACCCGGGGCGACATCGTTGTCTTCAAGCTGCCGCGCGACAACAAGACCGACTACATCAAACGCCTGATCGGCCTGCCCGGCGACCGGATCCAGATGGTCAGCAATGTGCTGCACATCAACGGCCAGCCCGTGCGGGACGTGGTCGTGTCGAACTCCGACGTGACCAGTATGTACGGCATGCCCATCGTGCAGGCCGACGAGACCTTCCCGGACGGCTCCAAGACCTTCAAGATTCAGGACTTCGGTCCGGGCAATGATCTGGACGACACCCCGGTGTTCGAGGTCCCGGCCGGCCACTACTTCATGATGGGCGACAACCGCGACAACTCGATCGACAGCCGCGTGGACCCGTCGCAGAACGGTGTCGGTCTGGTGCCGGCCGAGAACCTGATCGGCAAGGCCGAGATCATCCTGTTCTCGTGGAACGAGGGCGCCTCGCTGTGGAACCCGGTCAGCTGGTTCTCGAAGGTGCGTCTGGACCGCTGGTTCAACGTTCTCGACTGATGACGGATCGGCGGGCCGAGGCGGTCACAGCGCTGACGCGCAACCTCGGCCATACGTTCCGGGATCGGGGCCTGCTGGAGCAGGCCCTGACCCACGCCAGCGTGGGTGAAGGCGCCGAACGCGATGCGCGGGGTCGGCCCTTCCTCGACAACCAGCGGATGGAGTTCCTAGGCGACAGGGTGCTGGGCCTGCTGGTCGCCGACAAGCTGATGCGCGACTTCCCCGAGGCCGACGAGGGCGACATGTCCGCCCGTCTGCACGGACTGGTCGACAAGGCCGCCTGCGCCCGGGTCGCCGACCGGCTGGAGGTCGGACCGGCCATGCGCCTGTCGCCGGGCGAAGCCAAACAGGGCGGTCGCCGCCGCGAAGGCGTGCTGGGTGACGCGATGGAGGCCCTGCTGGCCGCAGTCTGGCTGGACGGCGGCATGGACGCGGCGCGGGCGGTGTTCGAAATCGCCTGGGCGCCCGAGTTCGCCGCCAATCCCAAGAAGGCCCTGACCAACCCGAAATCGGCGCTGCAGGAGTGGGCGCTGGGGCAGGGGAAGGCGCTTCCGACCTACAGAATTGTCGAGCGAACCGGCTCGGATCACGCCCCGACCTTCACCGTCGAGGCAAGCGTAGCCGGATATCCGCCCTTGACCGCGCAGGGGCGATCACGTCAGGACGCGGAGAAAGCGGCCGCGACGGCCGTTCTGCAACGTGAAGGCGTCATTTGACCGATCTCCAACATCCGGGTCCCCAGGGACAGCGCGCAGGCTTCGCCGCGATCATCGGCGCCCCCAACGCGGGCAAGTCGACGCTGGTCAACCGGCTGACCGGAACCAAGGTCTCGATCGTCACCCAGAAGGTGCAGACGACGCGCTTTCCTGTGCGGGGCATCGCCCTCTATGGCGACGCGCAGATCGTGCTGGTCGACACGCCCGGCATCTTCAGCCCACGCCGCCGGCTGGACCGCGCCATGGTCGCCTCGGCCTGGGGTGGAGCGGATGACGCCGACGTCGTGGTCCACCTGATCGACGCCGCCTCCCACATCGCCGCCGAAACCCGGGAAGGCCAGGCCGCCGACCGTCGCTCGGCCGAGGACACCCAGACCATCATCGCCGCGCTGAAGACCGCCGGCAAACAGGTCATCCTGGCGCTGAACAAGATCGACGGCATGCGCCGCGACACCCTGCTGGCGCTGTCGCACACCCTGTTCGAAACCGGCGTCTACAGCGAGGTCTTCATGATCTCGGCCCTCAGCGGCGACGGAGTCGACGATCTGGGCCAGCGTCTGGCCGACGCCATGCCCGCGGGGCCGTGGCTCTATCCCGCCGATCAGTCCGCCGACGTGCCGATGCGCGTCCTGGCCGCCGAGATCACGCGCGAGAAGGTCTACCTGCGCGTCCACGAGGAGCTGCCCTATTCGGCGGCCGTCGAGACCACCGCGTTCGAGGACAAGCCCGACGGCTCGGCCCGGATCGAGCAGACCATCTATGTCGAGCGCGAAAGCCAGCGCCCCATCGTTCTGGGCAAGGGCGGCCAGACCCTGAAATGGATCGGCCAGAAATCGCGCGAGGAACTGACCGAGCTGATGGACCGCCCGGTCCACCTGTTCCTGACGGTGAAGGTCGATCCCAAGTGGCAGGACAGCCGCGCCCTCTACGCCCAGTTCGGGCTGGATTACGACGTCTAAGAGTTTCTGTCTGGTGTTCCACGTCCCCCGTCGCGCCGGGAATCATCCCCGGCTGGCCCTCGGCTTTCTGGTCGTCCTGCTCATCACCGTCATCGGGCTGATCGGCTGGGGCACGCTGCGCAAGCCGCATGACCCCGCCGAAGGCACGGTCGAATCCCTGCCGCCGCGCCCCCCGGTCGAGGTCGTCGAGCAACTGCCCGAGCTGAAGGCGCAGCTGGATCGCTGGGGCGGTTCGGGCCAGTTCACGGGCGGGGTTCTGGTGGCGAAGGGCGATCAGGTTCTCTACCGTCAGGTCCACGGCTGGGCGGACCGCAGCCCGATGAAGCCGCTGGCCCTGAACTCGCGGTTCCGACTGGCGTCGGTCAGCAAGCAGTTCACCGCCGCCGCCATCCTGCGTCTGCAGGACGACGGCAAGCTGTCGGTCGATGATCCGGTCTGCAAATACATCCAGCCGTGCCCTGCTGCCTGGGCGCCGATCCGGCTGCATCATCTGCTTTCGCACACCTCGGGGATCCCGGACCTGATGGCGCGACCGGGCTGGGGTCTGCGCCGCGTGACACCTGCGACGCCGGAAGAATTGACCGCCGATTCCATGCGCTACGGCCTGCAGTTCCCGCCCGGCACAAAGGTGAGATATGACAATGCGGGCTATAACCTGCTGGGCGCCGTGGTCGAGACGATCACCGGCATGGGGCTGCACGACTATCTGCAGCAGGCCTTCTTCAAGCCGCTGGGCATGACCGATACGGGGTATGACGACGGACAGTCGGACGTCGTCATGGGCTACGCCAACCTGGCCGCAGGCGCGCCGACGCCCCAGCCGGACGCCAACGTCAGCATCATCTACGGCGCCGGAGCCCTGTATTCGACGCTGGACGACCTGCTGATCTGGGAGAGGGCCCTGCACCGCGGTCACGTGCTCTCGGCCCGCAGCTACGGCCAGATGATCGCCGACCACGCGCCGGCCGACACGCCCGACGAACGCGGCAAGCCGCGCCGCCTGTGGGGCTACGGCCTCTATGAGAAGGAACTGGGCCGTCAGGTCCGGCCCGAGTTCACCGACAACCAGATCTTCCACACCGGCAGCTGGTCCGGCTTCCGCAACCTGGTCACCTATCAGCCGGATGAAGACGTGACCGTGATCGTGCTGTCGAACAACTATCACCAGCGCGACGCCGTCTTCCTGCTGTCGCAACAGGGCATGGCCGAGGCGCTGGGCCGGGGTTTCCCGACCACCCTCGCCCGTTAGGAACGGTCCTCGCGAGCCCAGCGTTCGCGGCGGGCCAGTTCCGCCGGGCCGGGCGGCTGCGCGGCGAAGCTGCCGGTCGGGACATCGCCCGCCAGCCGGTAGCGGTTCACGACCACGCCGGTCGAGGACGACACGCTTTTCTCCAGCGTCCAACTGTGCGGGCTGGCCGCGCCGTCGAACAGGCGTTTCCCCCGTCCGAGCATGATCGGGAAGGTGAGGGTGGTCAGCTCGTCCACCAGCCCCGCCGCCAACAAGGTCTGCACCAGCTCGCCGGAGCCCTGGATCAGCAGGTCGCGGTCTCCGCTGGCCTTCAGCGCCCGCACCGCCTCCACGACATCGCCTTCGAGCCGGTAGCTGTGCGACCAGTCCATCGGGGTTTCCGGCCCGGCGGAGACGTATTTGTCGATGGCGTTGAAGGTGCGGCCGATCGCGTCGTCCATGGTCGGCCAGTAGGCGGCGAAGATCTCGTAGGTGCGACGGCCGAGCAGCAGGTCGTAGTCCTCCCCCATCGCCTCGCCCATCAGCTCGCCGGACACGTCGTCGAAGTGGGGCCAGACCCAGCCGCCCAAGGTGAAGCCGCCGGTCGTGTCCTCTTCGGGACCGCCCGGTCCCTGCATCACGCCATCGATGGAGAGGAAGCCGGCAAATCGAACTTTTCGCATCGGAGGTCTCCTGCTTGAGTGTCAGACGTTCTGTCGCGCGGCGGCCCTAGCCGCGGCGCAGGGGCAACACGCCCCGCAGGTCCGCGTCCCGCAGCCACAGGCCGCCCCACATCACCAGTCCCAGCCAGACCCCGAACAGGGTGTGGCTGAACAGCGGGCTGCCGGCGTTCATGTGGGTGGCGATGGCGCCGCCGAGGACGGCGGTCAGGACGATCGCACCCAGCAGGGCCGTCCGCCGCCAGATGTAGAGCAGCGTCCCGACCAGCTCGAGCAAGCCGATCAGCAAGATGTTCCCGTCATCGACCCCGATGGGGCGTGACGCCTGCGCCGCCATCTCCGGCATCAGGAATTTGGGCGCGATGGACGCGCCCAGCATGAACAGGACGAACAGGGTGCTGAGCACCCGCCCCGTCCAGACGAGCGGTGTGGCTTTCATCATCGGTTTCCGGTGGGGCGATCAGCCCTGCGAGGGGGTCCAGTCGGCGGAGGGCCGGGTGTTGATCATCCACGGCACGCCGAACCGGTCGACAAGTCCGCCGAAGCCCGGTGACCAGAAGGTCGGACCAAAAGGCATCTGGATCGCCTGCGCGTCTTCTGACAGGGCGTCGAACCAGCGCCTGGCCTCGACGGGATCCTCGGTATGCAGGCTGACGTCGAAGCCATCCTTGGGCTTGTTCATGTCCGGGGCGTAGTCGGGATGCATATCGGAGCCCATCAGCGCCTGATCCCCGACCTGAAGCCAGCAGTGCATCAGCCAGTCCCTGATCTGCGCCGGGACCGGCATATCGGGAGGGCCGTCGCCATAGGGGAGGGCGGCGGTGATCTCGCCGCCCAGCACGCGGGCGTAGAACTCGAACGCTTCCCGGCAGGTGCCGGGGAAACTCAGGCTCGTCACGATCTTCATGGTCGCTCTCCCTTGTCAGCTCTTGTTGGCCGTCAGCCAGGCCTCCAGCCGGTCGGCGGTGCTGTTCCAGCCGTGTTTGTGGCCAGTCAGGCTCTGTTCGGACTTCAGCCCCTCGTGGGTGAAGTCCATGCGCGTTCGCCCGTCGTCGGTCTCGGTCAGGACCATGGTCACCAGCGTCTCGACCGGCGGGCCGTCCTCGTGGCTCTCATCCCATTTGAAGGTGAAGACCAACCGTTCCGGCGGGACGATCTCGCGATAGACACCGCCCTGCCACAGGTCCTGTCCCGTCTCGGGCGAGCGCAGGCAGGCCCGCCATTGACCACCGACCTGCAAATCCTGCGTCACGCTGACCGCGGGCCACTCGACCGGCCCCAGCCACAGGACCATGGCCTCGGGTTGCGTCCAGGCTCGCCAGACCAAGGCGCGCGGCGCGTCGAACACGCGCTGCATGTTCAGGGTCAGCCGGATTGACGCGGAGTCAGCGAGGGCCATGGATCAGTGGGTCTTCAGCAGTTCGGCCAGCTGGTCGGCGCAGGCGCCCCAGCCGTCGTGGAAGCCCATGGCCTCGTGCTGCTTCATCGCCTCGGCGTTCCAGTGCCGGGCGGTAGCGACGTATTCCGTCTTGCCGTCGGCGGTCGGGGTCAGTTCGATGGTCGCCACCATGAAGGGCTGGCCGGCGGGCTTCCACTCCGGGGTCAGGGCGTCGGTCGTGATCCAGCGCTTGCCGGGCTCGACGTGCAGGAAGATGCCGCTGTTGGGCATGGTCTCGCCGTCCGGGCCGTGCATGATCATACTGAACACCCCGCCGGGACGCGGATCGATCTGCACGTCCGACACCGTCCAGGGCCGTGGCACGAACCACTGCTGGAGGATCTCGGGCGTCATCCACGCGGTCCAGATCTGCTCCGGCGTGGCGTCGAACACGCGGCGCAGGGTCAGCGAATGCTCATGCGCCACGCCGTCGGTGTCGCAGGGGTTGTTGTCAGTGTCCTGAGCCATCGGGCTCTCCCTTCTGGATTTTTTGCAGGTAGGCGTCGAGACGGTCGAAGCTGGCGTCCCAGTAGCGGCGGTAGTGATCCAGCCAGTCCGAGACGCTCTTCAGCGCCTGTGGTTCGAGGCGGGCCGGGCGCCATTGCGCCTCCTTGCCCCGGCTGATGAGCCCGGCCTTCTCCAGCACCTTGAGATGTTTCGACACCGCCGGAAGGCTCATGTCGAACGGCTCGGCCAGCTGGTTCACGCTCGCTTCGCCCTCCGTCAGCCGCGCGAGGATGGCCCGACGGGTCGGGTCAGCCAAGGCTGAGAAGCGGGCGGAGAGAAGGTCGGTGTTCATCAGGCGTCTTCGTATCTAACTGATGAGTTAAATGCTCCTCGCCAAAAGCGTTGTCAACCGATCGGTTAAATGGAAGTCCGGAACCGGTTTCGCTTTCGTCGTGTTGGCGCTGCGAACACGGAGATCGCCATGAAAGCCCTGATCCTCAACTGCACCCTCAAACCCTCTCCACAAAGCTCCAGCACCGAGGCCTTGGCCAAGGTGGTTCAGGCGGAGCTGGAGAAGGGCGGGGCGGAGGTGGATATGGTCCGACTGGTCGACCTGAACCTCAAGCCCGGCATCAAGACCGATGAGGGCGAGGGGGACGACTGGCCCGGCGTGCATGACAAGATCATCGCCGCCGACATTCTCATCTTCGCGACGCCCACCTGGCTCGGCCAGATGTCCAGCGTCTGCCTTCGCGCGCTCGAGCGGATGGACGCCCTGTTCGAGGAGACGGACGACAGCGGGCGACCGGTCGCCCTCGGCAAGGTCGCGGGCGTGGTCATCACCGGCAATGAGGACGGGGCCCACAACATCGTCGCCACCGTCTGTCAGGGCCTGATCGACATGGGCTTCACCATACCGGGCCAGAGCTGGACCTATTGGCACCTGGGGCCGGGACCGGGACCCGACTACACCGAGACCGATCAGGGCCATGACTACTCCGACCGGGTCGGCCGCAACGCCGCCCGCAACCTGCTGGCTGTGGCCGGCGTGCTGAAGCCGGAGACCTTCCCCGTTCCCGAGAGCGCCGAATAGCGGCTTTACCCCGCGACGCCCCGGCGCCTATGAAGTCAGGTCCAGACAGGGAAGCGCCGCATGTCCTTCATCGCCCTCGTGATCGCCGCCCTCATTCAGGTCGGACCGCCTGACGCGGCGATGGTCCCGGCGCCGGACCCCGGCGCGATCCAGCGCGGCCAGCAAGAGGTGGCCGAGGTCAACGCCGTGCTGGACGCCATGCACGCCGCCGCCGCCCGCGCCGACGGCCCGACCTATTTCGCCCAGTACTCCTCGTCCGCGCGCTTCATCGGCACGGACGCCGGCGAGCATTGGAGCCTTGCGGAGTTCCGCGCCTATGCCGAGCCCTTTTTCGCCCGCGGACAGGGCTGGACCTATCAGCCCCACGACCGGACCGTCATGTCGGTGGGCGGCGTCTTCGTCTTCGATGAGAAGCTGACCCACGCGAGCTATGGCGAGCTACGGGGCTCGGGCGTTCTGGCCCGCGACCCGGCCGGCGAGCTGAAGATCGAACAGTATGTCCTCAGCTTCACCGTCCCGAATGACAGGGCCGATCAGGTCGTGAAGGCGATCCGCGACGCGGACTGAAGCGCCCCGCGGAGGGGGGGGATGCGCAAAACCGGGTTTGAAAACGGCCGGTTGTTCTCAAGACGTTCTCCGGGCTAGGTGAGGCCATGGATTTCACCGAAGACGCCTTCGTTCTTTCCGCCCGCGCCCATGGTGACACCGGGGTGGTGGTGGACCTGCTGACCGAGGGCCAGGGCCGGCGCGCGGCCTATGTCGCGGGCGGGGCGTCGCGCAAGATGAAGCCCTTCCTGCAGGCCGGGGCGCGGGTGGTGGCCGAGTTCCGCGCCCGCAATCCGGACCAGCTGGGCTCGGCCCGGCTGGAGCCGGTGGGGGAGGGCCCAAGCGCCCTGTTCGACGACCCGCTGGCCCTGACGGGCCTCGCCGCCGCCGCCGCGGTGGCGCAAGGCGCCCTGCCCGAGCGCGAGCCGCATCCCGGCGCCTTTCTGGCCTTCGAGGCCCTGATGGGGGCCTTCGTCATCCCCGATGTCTGGCCCGCCATCTTCGTGCGCTTCGAGGCGGGGTTGCTGGAAGATTTGGGCTTCGGGCTGGACCTCAGTCGCTGCGCGGTCACCGGCGGCATGGACGACCTGATCTGGGTCAGCCCCCGCACGGGCCGCGCCGTCAGCCGGGAGGCGGGCAAGCCCTATGCCGACAAGCTGCTGAAGCTTCCGCCCTTCATGCTGGGCGCACAGGCGGGATTGGGCGAGGGCGACATCGGCGCGGGCTTCGACCTGACCGGCCACTTCCTGGAACAGTTCGTCTTCCACCCGATGGACCGGCCGCTGCCGCCCGCCCGGGTCTGGATGATCGACAAGCTGCGGGAACAGGGACGGCTCTAGCGCAGCCCGTCCAGTGCGGTTTCCAGCTCCGCCGCCAGCGTCTCCACCAGTCGCCCCGCCGGCATGGCCCGGCTCAGCGGCGCGCCCTGACCGGCCCAGTTGGGCATATAGCCGGTGTCGCCCGCCGCCGTGGCCGCCGCGTTCAACGCCTTGCCGATGTCGTAGGCGAAGGGATAGGGCGCGATCCGGGCCTCGTCCGCAGCGCGCATGAAGGTGTTCTCCAGCCCCCGCGCCGGACGGCCCGAGATCGCCGCGCTGACCCGCGTGCGCCCGGCGTCCGGCCCGGCCAGCTTCGCCCGATAGGCCGGCCCCGCCGCGCTTTCAAGACAGGGGATGAAGGCGGTCCCCAGTTGGGCGCCCGCCGCTCCGAGGGCCAGGACGGCCGCAATGCCCGCGCCGTCCATGATCCCGCCCGCCGCGATGACCGGAATATCCAGCGCTCTGGTCAGCAGACGGGTCAGGGGCAGGGTGGCGAAGCGTGGGTCGTCCGTCGGATCGAACACCCCGCGATGGCCGCCCGCCTCGACACCCTGAGCCACCACCATGTCCACGCCCGCCGCCTGCGCCGCGCGCCCTTCCTCCGGCGAGGTGACGGAGGCCAGCAGCGCGATCCCGGCCGCCTTCAGCGCGGTGATCCGATCCGCGCCCGGCAGGCCGAAATGGAAGCTGACCACGGCGGGCCGCTCCTCGATCAGAAGGGCCAGCGCCTCATCATCCACGCGGAAGCTGCGGTAGATGTTGCGCAGTTCGAGCGGCGGTTCGGCGTCGAAGCGCGCAAACAGCGGTCGCAGGGCCTCGATCCAGTCGGCGTTGCGACGGGCGTCCGCCTCCGCCGGGTCATGGCAGAAGACGTTGACGTTGAACGGCCCTTCCGTCAGCGCCCGTGTCGCGCGGATCTGCGTTAGCGCCTCATCCACCCCCACCGAGCCGATGGCAATCGAGCCCAGCCCTCCGGCGTTGCTGACAGCCGCAGCCATCTCCGGCGTGGACGTGCCCGCCATCGGCGCCTGGACGATGGGGTGGCGCAGATTCAGGCGGCGGGTGAGGGCGGTCTGCATCGGCGAACTCCTGTGGCTTCCACATAGGCGCCGCATCGGTCCACGCCAGCGCCAGCGCTCCCCGAGTTCAGCCGAACTCGACAAGGAATTTGCGGCGTTTTCAAACGCGTGTCGATTTCTCGATCTGAATGTCCAGCGTTCGCCGGGACGGGCGCACAATTGAGGGATGACACAGCCGCCCTTGACCGACCGTCCCCGCCGCCCTGAAGAGATCTGGGCCGCCATCGCCGCCGACTATCGCGCGGGCGAGTCCACCCCTGTTCTGGCCGAACGCTACGGCGTCGCGGACCGTAGCGTCCGTCGTCGCGCTGCGTTGGAGCACTGGCGACGGGAGGCTGACGTCGACGCTCTTCGGTCCGGCCCCCGTGATCGCAGGGCGGCGGAGCATGTCGTCTATCCGGCCCTTGAGCAGATCGACGAGCTGAACGGCGAAGATCTCCATGACCTGCTGTTCATGCCGGACGTAAACGACCTGTGCCGCTTCGCCTTCCGCCGCGCGGCCGAGTGCGCCGCGCTGGACGGCCCGGCCCAGGCCGCAGCTTGGCTGAGGGTCGCCCGGTTGAGCACGGCGCTGGGCGCCCATCGCGGCGACCTGCAGCCCCACTACCGACGGGCGGACTATGCCCGCGCCGAAATGATGCACGAGCGGCCGCGCCCGGAGGATATCGATGGCTGAAGCCCCCGTGGCTGTGGACACAGAGTCCGTTATGTCCGTTATGTCCGCTAAATTCCGGCCGGACCGGACTCTGGCCGCTAGACTTGTGGGTTCAGATTGCCGATTCGGAACCCATGACCGTTCACACCCCGCCGCCCGAGGGCGGCCGCATCGTTGACGAGCCGATGAGCGAGGCGCTGTCCAGGCGCTATCTCGCCTACGCCCTGTCGACCATCACCAACCGGGCCCTTCCGGACGTCCGCGACGGCTTCAAGCCCGTGCACCGGCGCATCATGTACGCCATGCACCAGATGCGCCTGAACCCGCAGGCCGCGGCGCGCAAATGCGCCAAGGTCGTCGGCGAGGTGATGGGCACCTATCACCCGCACGGCGACGCCTCGATCTATGACGCCCTGGTGCGCCTGGCCCAGGACTTCGCCCAGCGCTATCCGCTGGTCGACGGGCAGGGGAATTTCGGCAACATCGACGGCGATAACGCCGCGGCCATGCGCTACACCGAGTGCAAGCTGACGCCCGCCGCCGTCCTGCTGATGGAGGGCATCGACCAGGACTCGGTCGACTTCCGCCCCACCTATGACGATCAGGACGAAGAGCCGATCGTCCTGCCCGCCGGCTTCCCCAACCTGCTGGCCAACGGCTCCTCGGGCATCGCCGTCGGCATGGCCACCTCGATCCCTCCGCACAACGTCGGCGAACTGATCGACGCCTGCCACCTGCTGCTGGAGCGGCCCGAGGCCACGACCGCCGAACTGGCCCAGATCGTCCCGGGCCCTGACTTCCCCACCGGCGGCGTCGCCGTCGAAGGCCACGCCTCCATCCTCGAGGCCTATGAGACGGGCCGGGGCGGGGTGCGGCTGCGCGCGCGCTGGGAGAGGGTGCCGCTGGAGCGCGGCGGCTATCAGATCGTCGTCACCGAGATGCCCTATCAGGTGCAGAAGTCCAAGCTGATCGCCGACCTCGCCGACCTGATCGAAAACAAGAAGGCCCCGTTGCTGGGCGATGTTCGCGACGAGTCCGCCGAGGACATTCGCCTCATCATTGAGCCGAAGTCCCGGACAGTAGAAGCTGAAATTCTGATGGAAAGCCTGTTCAAGCTTTCCGACCTGGAAGTTCGCTTCCCGGTCAATATGAACGTTCTGGACGCCACCAACACGCCGCGCGTCATGGGCCTCAAAGCCTGTTTGCAGGCCTTCCTGGATCACCGCCGCGAGGTTCTGGTCCGCCGGGCCCAATGGCGGATCGAGCGGGTCGAGAAGCGACTGCACCTGTTGGAAGGCCTGCGGATCGTCTTCCTGAACCTCGACGAGGTCATCCGGATCGTCCGCGAGGAGGAGCAGCCCAAGGCCGTCCTGATCGCCCGCTTCGGCCTGACCGAGATGCAGGCCGACTACATCCTTGACACCCGCCTGCGTCAGCTGGCGCGGATCGAGGAAATGGCGATCGAGAATGAATACAAGGCGCTGGCCGAAGAACTTGCGGCGCTGCAGTCACTGTCTTCGTCGCCGGCCAAGCAGTGGAAACAGGTCGGCAAGGACCTGGAGGCCGTTCGCAAGGCCCTGATCTCGCCCCGCCGCACCACCATCGCCGAAGCGGTCGACAGCTCGGCCTTCGCTCCGGTCGAGGCCTTCATCCCGCGCGAGGCGATCACCGTCATCCTGTCGGAGCGCGGCTGGATCCGCGCCGCCAGGGGCAAGGTCGAGGATCCGTCGGAGCTGAAGTTCAAGGAGGGCGACAGCCTCGCCTTCCTGGTCCCGGCCTTCACGACCGACAAGATTCTGGTCGCCGCCTCCGATGGCCGCATCTTCACCATCGGCGCCGACAAGCTGGCCTCCGGTCGCGGGCATGGAGAGCCGCTTCGCCTGATGATCGAGCTGGACGAAAAGGCCGACATCATCAACGTCCTGGCCCACCAGCCGGGCGGAAAGCTGCTGATCGCGTCGAAGGCCGGCTACGGCTTCATCGCCCCCGAAGACGATCTGCTGGCGCAGAAGCGGGGCGGCAAACAGGTGCTGAACGGCGACATGCTGGCGGCGATCCGGGTCACGGGCGACCACGTCGCGACCATCGGCGAGAACATCAAGGCGCTGATCTTCCCCGTCGCCGAACTGCCCGAGATGGGCCGCGGCAAGGGGGTCAAGCTGCAGTCCTACAAACAGGGCGGGCTGGTCGACGTCGCGGTGTTCAACGCCGAACAGGGACCGGAATGGGCCGACGGCGGGGGCCGGCGCCGCAACTGGCCCGACTGGAAGGACTGGCTGGGCAAGCGGGCCCAGACCGGTCGCCAAGGCCCGCGCGGCATGCGGAAATTCCGCTGACGCGCAGGTGACGCCGATTTCATTATCGAGCGCGGTCATATCGCGCGATAATCACGCAAAGGCCGGGGATCCGGCCGGTTGGAGAAGCAAATGCTGACCTGGATCATCATCGGCGTCGTTGTCGTCGTCCTGCTGTTTGTCGTCGTCGGCGGCTACAACAAGCTGGTCGCGCTGGATCAACGCGCGGATCAGTCGTTCGCCGACATCGATGTGCAGCTGAAACAACGTCAGGACCTGATCCCGAATCTGGTCGAGACGGTGAAGGGCTACGCCACGCACGAGCGCGGCACCCTGGACGCCGTGACCCAGGCGCGCGCCGCCGCCGCCGGCGCCACCTCGGTCAACGACAAGGTGCAGGCCGAGAACATGCTGACCGGCGCGCTTGGCCGTCTGTTCGCCGTCTCGGAAGCCTATCCGGACCTGAAGGCCAACACGAACTTCCAGCAGCTCTCGGCCGAACTGTCGGACATCGAGAACAAGCTGGCCGCCGCGCGCCGCTTCTTCAACAGCGCCGTGAGCGAGTTCAACGCCGTTCGTCGCCAGTTCCCGACCGTCCTGTTCGCCGGCCTGTTCGGCTTCGGTTCGGACAAGCCCTTCTTCGACGTGGGCGAGGGCGATCGCGCCGCCATGAACGCCGCCCCCCCGCAGGTGAAGTTCTAAGAACCGATCATGGGCGCCGTCGGGCTCCAGACCCATATCTGGGCGAACAATACGCGGTCGGTCATCCTGCTGGTGACCTTCCCCATCCTGCTGATCGGCATCGTCTATGGCGTTCAGCTGATCCTGATGGGGCTGGGCTTCCTGCCGGGCACGGGCAGGGGGCTGGGCGACGACATGGCCCTGGCGGCCTCATGGCTGGGGGCGACCATCCCGCTCGCCCTCGGCATCGCCGCCATATGGTTCGCCGTGGCCTATTTCGGCAGCCAGGCCATGGTCGACGCCCTGACCGGCGCGCGAAAGGTCGAGCGCCGGACCGAGCCGGAGCTCTATAATCTGCTCGAGAACCTGGCCATCTCGCGGGGCCTGCGCACGCCGAGCCTGCGGGTGATCGACAACGACAGCCTGAACGCCTTCGCCACGGGCCTGCATGAGGGGCAGTACAGCATCACCGTCACGCGCGGACTGGTGCAGACCCTGTCCCGCGACGAGCTTGAGGCCGTGCTGGCCCACGAACTGACCCACGTCATCAACAAGGACGTGCGGACCATGGTGATCGCCTCGATTTTCGCGGGCATCATCAGCGTGATCGCGGAAATGGTGTTCCGGGCGCTGCTCTACTCGGGTGGCGGACGCAAGCGCGACGACAACAAGAACGCCATGCCGCTGATCCTGATCGGCATCGCCTTCGCGGTGATCGGCTTCGCCCTGGCCATCGTCATCCGCATGATGCTGTCCCGGACGCGCGAGTATGTGGCCGACGCCGGTGCGGTGGAGCTGACCAAGAACCCCGACGCCATGATCTCGGCCCTGCGCAAGGTCGAGGGCCGCTCCAGCCTCAAGGGTCCGGACGAGCTGCAACAGCTGTTCCTGGACAACCAGCCGGACGGCGTGGGGCTGGAAGGCCTGTTCGCCAGCCACCCGCCGATCCAGAAGCGGGTCGACGCCCTGGTGAAGTTCGGCGGCGGCCGGGATCCCGGCCTCTGGGACGGCGAGGCGCAGACCCGGTCGGCGGACTACGGAACCTCGGTGCCCGTCACCGGCTGATCCGTCAGCCGCTCCCAGCCCAGCCGGGTCAGCTGCTCCATCGGTCGGAACGAGGCCTTGTAGTCCATCTTCCGCGAGCCCCGGACCCAATAGCCGAGGTAGAGATAGGGCAGGGCGACGGCCGCGGCCTGACGGATGTGGTCCAGGATCGCGAACCGGCCCGGGCTGCGATCCTCCATGGTCGGATCGAAGAAGCTGTAGACCATCGACAGGCCGTCGGAGAGCAGGTCGGTCAGGCAAACCCCGACCAGATCGCCCGGCCCGCCGTCGGCGGACGGCGTCCGGTATTCGATCAGATGGGTGCGGACCGCCGTGTCCTCGACCATGGCGACATAGTCGGCCCAGCCCATGCCGTTCATGCCGCCGTCGGCGTGGCGCGCGCCCAGATAGCGACGCAGCAGCTCAAACTGCTCGGTCGTGGCCTCCGCCTCGACCAGATCGCGCGACAGGTCCTCGTTACGCTTCAGGATGCGCCGCTGCGAGCGCGAGAAGACGAACTCCGGCACAGGCACGCGCACCGAGACGCAGGCCTCGCAGGCTTCGCAGGCCGGCCGGTAGGCGATGTTCTGGCTGCGGCGGAAGCCGGCCTGGGTCAGCTCGTCATTGACGTGGGCCCCGTCGCTGAACGGCAGGTTGGCGAACACCTTCCGCTCGGTCTGGCCGGGCAGGTAGGGGCAGGGGGCCACCGAGGTCATGTAGAAGCGCAGCTGGCGCTGGGGAACGAAGGTCACGGCGTCATCTCCGCACCTGAACGCGCCCGAATTCCGGCAAGCCACTCATGTCCGTATCTGGCGCTGCATTGCAGCACGACGCAAGCCCGTTCGCCCGTCGCCCGAACCCGGCGCGACAGGCGGCGGCTCACAGGCTGGTGTCCGTGGGCAGGACCGGCGCCTCGCGCAGTAGCACGATGGCGATCCGCCGGTTGCCCGCCAGCGTGGGATCGTCAGGGTACAGGGGATCGGAGCCCGCCTTGCCCGAGACCTGATAGACCCGGTCCGCGTCGACGCCCGCGGCCTGGAGCACCAGACGCGAGGCGTTGGCGCGCTCGGACGACAGGCCCCAGTCGTTGGGACCGGTGGCGCGGTTCGACCCCGGCGCCGCCGAGGTGTGGCCGGTGACGGAAATCCGGTTCGGCAACTGGTTGATCACCCGCGCCACCGCCCGCAGCAGCACCTGGGCGCGCGCGTTCGGCCGGGCCGAGTTCTGCTCGAACATCGAGCGTCCTTCCTGATCGACCAGCTGGATTCGCAGGCCTTCCGGCGTCTGGTCGATGATCAGTTGCTTGGACAGCTCCGCCAGCTCCGGCATCGACTGCATGGCCTGGCGCAGGGATTCGGCGGCCGAGGCGAAGTCCGCGGCCTCGCGGTTGGCGATCTCCTGGCGCAGCTGGGCCTCGCTGGCGCCGGTCAGGTCGGAGCTCTGGCCCACCTGCTGCGACGGATCCTGCGGCGCTTCCGAGGCCAGCTGGGTGATCACCGAGTTCGAGCCCGAGGATTTGGGACCGTCATCGCCCAGCGAGGTGCCGCCCAGAATACCGCCGGACCCCGACGTCGTCGCCGACACGCTGGCCGGGGCGAAATATTCGGCGATGCCCTTCTTCTGCTCCGGGTCGGTCGTGTTGATCAGCCACATCAGCAGGAAGAAGGCCATCATCGCGGTCACGAAGTCGGCGTAGGCGACCTTCCAGGCGCCGCCGTGGTGGCCGTCGTGGCCACCCTTCTTGATCTTCTTGATGAGGATCGGACGATCGCTCATGGACATGGTGAGACGGCCTTCGGACAGGAAACTGACCGATCCTTGGCGCAACAGGGTTAAGGCGACGTTTCCCATATCGTTTCAGGGCCAGACCGCGCTTGTCTTGCCGGGCCGGGGACCGTAGGTCGGGGAGGTGACGCTCGAACCGCCCCCGGAACATCCGACCGACGAGACCCTGGCCTATCGCCGGGCTCTGGGATCCTTCGCGACCGGCGTCTGCGTCGTCACCGCCGACAGCCCGCAGGGGCCATTGGGCCTGACCATCAATTCCTTCACCTCGGTGTCCCTCGAGCCACGCCTGCTGCTGTGGTGCATCGATGAACGCTCGGAGCGCTGGCCGGTGTTCGCCGCCGCGGAACGTTTCGCTGTCCACGTCCTGCCCGCGTCCGACCGCGACAAGGCCGCCCGCTTCGCCCGCGGGGTCGCCCTGCTGGAGCCGCATGAGTTCGAGCGCCGCCCCGACGGTCCGCCCTGCCTGCCGGAGGCGCTGGCCCGGTTCGAATGCGCGATCCATGACCGCATCCGGATGGGGGACCATATGATCGTCGTCGGACGGGTCGAGGCCTTCTCCGCGTCTGTGGACGGCGACGCCCTGACCTACTGGCGCGGGCGCTACGGCTCGCTGGGAGCGGACGCATGAAGACGGGTTTCGCCGGCCTCGGGGTCATGGGCGCGCCGATGGCGCGCCATCTGGTGAAGGCGGGATACGCGGTCGCCGGCTACAACCGTTCGCCGGACAAGGCCCGGGCCTGGGCAGACGCCAACGGCGGAACCTTCGCCGCCACGGTGGCCGAGGCGGCCGCCGGCGCCGACCTGTTCATCCTGTGCGTCGGCAATGACGACGATGTGCGTCAGGTCGTAACCGAGGCCCTGCCGAATCTGGCCCAAGGCGCCGTCATCGTCGATCACACCACCACCTCGGCCCGGGTCGCGCGCGACATGGCGGCGCGGGCGGCGGAGGAGGGGGCTTTCTTCATCGACGCGCCCGTGTCCGGCGGTCAGGCGGGCGCCGAAACCGGCCAGCTCAGCGTCATGGCCGGCGGCGACGGCGACGCCCTGTCGAGGGTCGAGCCCGCGTTGATGCGCTATTCGAAAGCCGTCAAACATATGGGCGCGTCAGGCGCCGGCCAGTTAACCAAGATGGCCAACCAGATCTGCATCGCGGGCGTGGTTCAGGGGCTGGCGGAGGCCGTGCATTTCGCCCAGTCGGCGGACTTGGACACCGACGCCGTGCTGGAGGCCATCTCCAAGGGCGCGGCCCAGTCGTGGCAGATGGACAACCGCTGGAAGACCATGGCCAGGGGCGAGTTCGAGTTCGGCTTCGCCGTCGACTGGATGCGCAAGGATCTGGGTCTCGTCCTCGACGAAGCCCGCGCCAACGGCAGCCATCTGGCCCTGACGGCGCTGGTCGACCAGTTCTATTCAGAGGTCCAGGCCTTGGGCGGCGCCCGCTGGGACACCTCGAGCCTCGCGGCGCGACTTCAGGATCGCAAACCGCGCGGCTGACGATCGACGGCGAAGCAGGTCAGGGATCCTTCCTCGCGAGGGCGTTCGAGCCGGATCGGGAGCGATATCGATATAGGGTATCGTTTATCGCCTAAGATATATTATGCGAAGTAAGGGATTGTGAAATTGGGCGCTGTTGTAGGCCTGATGCTTCACTGGCCGGCCGCATCGGCGTAGGCCTGTTCTGCTCAGGAAAGGTGCGAACATGGCGGGTCTCAAGGACAAGCGCGGCTTCATCGACAAGGATCGGCTGGACCTGTCCGAGCGTCAGGCCGTCGAATACTGGATGAAGCGCTGGGGCGTGACCCGCGACCAGATCACCGCCGCCCACCGCAAGGCCGGCCGCATGGTCAAGGACATCGCGGCCGAGCTGGGCAAGAAGCGCTAGGACGTGGAGCGCGGACCTTCAGGTCCGCTTTTCTGCGCCAAGCGCAAGCGGACCTGAAGGTCCGCGCTCCGTAAACGATCCCTAGATGTGCAGCACCCGCCCGTAGGCGTCCAGCTGGGCCTCGTGCATGGCTTCGGACATGGTCGGGTGCGGATAGACGATGCCGTGCATGTCTTCTTCCGTCGCCTCGAGGGTGATGGCGGTGACATAGCCCTGGATCATCTCGGTCACCTCGTGGCCGATCATGTGGGCGCCGATCAGGGCGCCCGTCTTCGCGTCGAAGATGGTCTTGACGAAGCCCTCGGTCTCGCCGGCGGCGACGGCCTTGCCGTTCACCTTGAACGGGAAGCGGCCGACCTTGACCTCGCGCTTCTCGGCGCGGGCGGCCTGTTCGGTGGTCCCGACCGAGGCGACCTGCGGCTGGGTGTAGGTGCAGCCGGCGATGGGCGACACGACGTTGGGGGTCTTGTAGCCGGCGATGTATTCGGCGGCGTGGATGCCCTCGTGCGAGGCCTTGTGGGCCAACCAGGGCGCGCCGGCGCAGTCGCCGATGGCGAACAGGCCCTTGACGTTGGTCTGGCAGTGACCGTCGATCTTGATGTGGCCGCGGTCCAGCTCGACGCCCAGCGCCTCCAGACCGATGCCGTCGGTGTTGGCGGTGATGCCCACGGCCGAGATGCAGACCTCGGCTTCCAGCGCTTCAGCCTTGCCGCCGATCTCCACGTCGACCTTCACGCCCAACGCTGTTTTCGAGACCTTGGTCACCTTGGCGCCGACGCGGAACTTGATGCCGCGCTTTTCGAACGCCTTCTGGGCGGCCTTGGAGACCTCTTCATCCTCGACCGGCATGATGCGCTCGATCGCTTCCACGACGGTCACTTCCGAGCCCAAAGCCCTGTAGAAGCTCGCGAATTCCAGACCGATGGCGCCCGATCCGATGACCACGAAGGTCTTGGGCAGCCTCTTCGGCGCCAGAGCGTCGCGATAGGCCCAGATCTTGTCACCGTCGGCTTCCAGCCCGATCTGCGGCAGGGCGCGGGCGCGGGCGCCGACAGCCAGCATGACCGCCTTGGCCTCGACCGAGCGCGAACCGCCGGCCTTCAGGGCGATCACGACCTTGGGCGCTCCGGCGGCCTTCTCCAGCTTCGCCTCGCCCTCGATCACCTCGACCTTGTGCTTCTTCATCAGGAAGGCGACGCCCTTGTTCATCGTCGCCGCCACGCCGCGCGAACGCTGGATGATGGCGTCGAAGTCGAACGACGCGCCGGTCGCCGACAGGCCGTAGTCCTTCAGGTGCGACAGGCTCTCGAACTTCTCGCCGGACTTCAGCAGGGCCTTGGTGGGGATACAGCCCCAGTTCAGGCAGATGCCGCCCAGCGACTCGCGCTCGACGATGGCGACCTTCTGGCCCAGCTGCGAGGCGCGAATGGCGGCGACATAGCCGCCCGGGCCCGAACCGATGATGACGAGATCGAATTCAGCAGCCATGGTCAGATCAACTTCTCGATGTCGGCCTTAATGGCCTTTGGTTCGACCTGGGGCGCGTAGCGGGCGACCACCCTGCCCTCCCGGTCGGTCAGGAATTTGGTGAAGTTCCACTTCACGTCGCGGCTGCCCAGCAGGCCCTTCTTCTGGCTGGTCAGCCAGTCGTAGAGCGGATGCCGGTTCCGGCCGTTGACCTCGATCTTGTCGAACATCGGGAAGTCGACGCCGTAGGTCGTGGAGCAGAAGCTGGCGATCTCGTCCGCCTTGCCGGGCTCCTGCGCCCCGAACTGGTTGCAGGGGAAGCCCAGCACCGCGAACGGCCGGTCAGACAGGTCGCGGGACAGGCTCTCCAGCCCCTCATATTGGGGCGTGAAGCCGCAGCGCGAGGCGACGTTGACGATCAACAGGGCCTTCCCCGCGAACCGGGACAGCGGGACCTCGGTCCCGTCGATCCCGGTGGCGGTGAAGTCATAGACCGAGGTCATGCCCTGCCCTGCCCCTAAGCCAGCATCGTCACGGGATCTTCGATCAGCGGCTTGAACGCCTGCAGGAAGCGGGCGCCCGTCGCGCCGTCGACGACGCGGTGATCGCAGGTCATCGTCACCGTCATGACGGTGGCGACGGCCAGCTGGCCGTTCCTGACGACCGGACGCTGCTCGCCCGCGCCGACGCTCATGATCGCGCCCTGCGGTTCATTGATGATCGAGCTGAACGCCTTGATCCCGAACATGCCCAGGTTGGAGACCGAGAAGGTGCCGCCCTGGAACTCTTCCGGCTTCAGCTTGCGATCGCGGGCGCGCTTGGCCAGGTCCTTGGACTCGACGGCGATCTGCGACAGGGATTTCAGCTCGGCCTTGCGGATGATCGGGGTGATCAGACCGCCGTCGATCGCCACCGCCATCGCCACGTCGGCGTTGTGGTGCATGGCGATGCCTTCGGGCGTGTAGCTGGCGTTGGCTTCCGGCACGGCCTTCAGGGCCATGGCGGCGGCCTTGATGACGAAGTCGTTGACCGAGACCTTCACGCCGCTCTTCTCGAGCAGGGCGTTGACCTTGGCGCGCGCGGCCAGCAGGGCGTCGATCTCGACGTCGATGAACAGCGGGAAGTGCGGCACCTGCTGGATGGCGTCGACCATGCGCCGGGCGATGGCCTTCTTCATCCCGTCCAGCGGGACCAGGTCGTAGCTGCCGTCCGGGATGCCCATCTGGGCCAGCGACTGCACGGGACGCGAGGCGATACCCGAGGCGGCGGCGCTTCCCGAAGTACTGGCTTGGGCCGGCTTGGCGCCGCCCTTGCCGGCGGCGTCCACGTCTCGCCTGACGATGCGGCCGTGCGGACCGGTGCCCTTGATCGACGACAGGTCGACACCGTTCTGGGCGGCCAGACGACGCGCCAGCGGCGAGGCGAACAGGCGTCCGCCTTCCGCCGTTTTTGCAGCGGAAGGAGCCGCGACCGGAGCCGGGGCGGCCTTGGGCGCTTCCGCCTTCGGCGCTTCGGCGGCCTCAGCCTTGGGCGTGTCCGCAGCCTTGGGCGTGTCCGCCTTCGGGGCCGGAGCCGCGGCGCCGCCCTCGTCCTTCAGGCGAGCGATGGGGGTGTTGACCTTCACGCCCTCGGTCCCTTCGGCCACGAGGATATCGGTGATCTCGCCCTCGTCCACGGCCTCGACTTCCATCGTGGCCTTGTCGGTTTCGATCTCGGCGATCACGTCGCCCGCCTTGACCACATCGCCCGCCTTGACGTGCCATTTGGTCAGGACGCCCTCCTCCATGGTCGGAGACAGGGCGGGCATCAGAATGTCGGTCATTGAACACCCCGCGACGGTGCGATCGGCTCGGCGACGGTCTTGACGCTATCGGCCTTGATCGTGTCGCTCAGCCCCTGAAGGATGCGGTTGTACGCCTCCTTCTCGTTGTGCCCGTGACGCAGGGCATAGCCATAGGCCATGTGGCGCGCCGCGATGGCCAGCAACTGTCCGAACTGGGCCGGATCGTTGAAGGCGGGCTTCACCGACATCACCGGCTCCTTCTTCGACCACCACATGCGCAGGATCTCGACGGCTTCCGGATCGGCGGCGACGCTGTCGGGAACCGTCAGCAGGAACTCTTCGCGGTCGCTCATGCCATCACCTGCTTCACGGCCTTGATGATCTTGTCCACGCCCGGCAGCGACAGGGCTTCCAGGTTGGCGGCATAGGGCAGCGGCACGTCTTCCTGGTGCACGCGAAGCGGCGGGGCATCCAGATAGTCGAAGGCGTGCTCGATGACCCGGGCCACGACCTCGGCGCCGACGCCCATGGGCCCCCAGCCTTCTTCGGCCGAGACCAGACGGCTGGTCTTCTTGACGCTTTCGACGATGGTCTCGGTGTCCAGCGGACGCAGGGTGCGCAGGTCGACGACCTCGACGCTGATGCCCTCCTCCGCCAGTTTTTCGGCGGCCTGCAGGGCGAAGCCGACCATGCGGCTGTGCGCCGTGATGGTGACGTCCGTGCCCTCGCGGCGGACCTTGGCCTTGCCGATCGGCACGACCCAGTCCTCGACGTCCGGTACGTCGAACTCCAGCCCGTACATCATCTCGTGCTCGAGGAAGACGACGGGGTTGGGGTCGCGGATCGCCGCCTTCATCAGGCCCTTGGCGTCGGCCGCATCATAGGGCGCGATGACCTTCAGGCCCGGGATCTGGGCGTACCAGGCCGAATAGTCCTGGCTGTGCTGGGCGCCGACGCGCGACGCGGCGCCGTTCGGGCCGCGGAACACGATGGGCGCCCGGATCTGGCCGCCCGACATGTACAGGGTCTTGGCGGCCGAGTTGATGATGTGGTCGATCGCCTGCATGGCGAAGTTGAACGTCATGAACTCGACGATGGGTTTCAGGCCCGCCATGGCCGCCCCGACGCCCAGGCCGGCGAAGCCGTGCTCGGTGATCGGGGTGTCGACGACCCGCTGGTCCCCGAACTCCTGCAGCAGTTCGCGGCTGACCTTGTAGGCGCCTTGGTACTGGGCGACTTCCTCGCCGATCAGGAAGACGCGGTCATCGCGGCGCATCTCTTCGGCCATGGCGTCGCGCAGGGCGTCGCGGATGGTCGTCTTGACCAGCTTGGTGCCTTCCGGGAATTCCGGATCCTTCAGCTCGACCTTGGGGCTGGCCGTCTCGGCCGGGGCCTTTTCGGGATCGCCGGTCTTGCCCTCGCCGGCGGCCTTGGGCGCATCCGCCTCGGCCTTGTCGCCCTCAGCGGCGGCGTCGGCCTTCGGGGCCGGCGCAGCCGCGCCGTCCTCACCCGCCAGACGGGCGATCGGCGTATTGACCTTCACGTTCTCGGAGCCCTCGGCCACGAGAATTTCCAGCACTTCGCCTTCATCCACCGCCTCGACTTCCATCGTGGCCTTGTCGGTTTCGATCTCGGCGATCACCTGGCCCGCGGAGACGACGTCCCCGGCCTTGATGTGCCATTTGGTCAGCGTGCCCTCTTCCATCGTGGGGGACAGCGCCGGCATCAGAATGTCGGTCACGGATCAGGCCTCCACGTAGACGTCTGTATAGAGCTCGGACGGATCGGGTTCCGGGCTCTCCTGGGCGAATTGAACGGCCTCGGCGACGATGGCCTTGATCTCGGTGTCGATCGCCTTCAGCTCCTCTTCGGTGGCCTTGGCCTCGGCGAGCAGCATCTTCACGTGGTCGATCGGATCGCGGGTCTTCTTGACCTCGTCGACCTCTTCCTTGGACCGGTATTTCGCCGGATCCGACATGGAGTGACCGCGATAGCGGTAGGTCTTCACTTCCAGAATGAACGGTCCGCCGCCTTCGCGGGCGCGCTTGACGGCGCGGGCCACGGCGTCGCGCACGGCCAGGACGTCCATGCCGTCGACCTGTTCGCCCGGGATGCCGAAGCTGGATCCGCGCTGGTACAGTTCCGTCGTGGACGACGAGCGCTCGATGCTCGTCCCCATGGCGTACTGGTTGTTCTCGATGATGTAGATGGCCGGCAGCTTCCACAGCTGGGCCATGTTGAAGCTTTCGTAGACCTGGCCCTGGTTCGAGGCGCCGTCCCCGAAGTAAACGAACGCGACCGAATCATCGCCGCGGTACTTGCCCGCGAAGGCCAGGCCGGTGCCCAGCGCCACCTGGGCGCCGACGATGCCGTGCCCGCCGTAGAAGCCGGTCGGCACGTCGAACATGTGCATCGAGCCGCCCTTGCCCTTGGACGAACCGCCGATGCGGCCGGTGAGCTCTGCCATGACCTCTTTCGGGTCCATGCCGGCGGCCAGCATGTGGCCGTGGTCACGGTAGCCGGTGATGATCTTGTCGTGACCCTGCTTGACGCTCTCCTGAACGCCCACCGCCACGGCCTCCTGGCCGATGTACAGGTGGCAGAAGCCGCCGATCAGACCCATGCCGTACAGTTGGCCCGCGCGCTCCTCGAAACGGCGGATCAGCACCATCTCGCGGTAGAAGCGCAGCAGGTCCTCTTTCGAGGCCGTCGGCGTGTTGGGGATTTTCTTTGAATCAGTCTTCGCGGCGGGGGCTTTCGCCATCCGTGATCTCCCGGTGGGACCCCGCTAGGCAGGGACGCTTGTCGTTACGGAAAGGGGCTTTAGCAGCCTTCGTTCCCGAAACGCAAAGCGGCCCGGCAAAGCTGTAACTAAAGTTCACGACTTCAGGGAGGCAGAGCCTTCGGCAGCGGGCTGCGAGACGCGGATCACATAGTCGCGGGGATCGGCGAATCCGAGGACGGCGCGGGCCCGCTCCTCCAGAAGGTCGCGCGACATGCTGCCACGGCGCAGGAAGCGCATGCGCACCTCCAGATCCTGCTTTTGCTCAAGGATGTCGGTCAGTTGGGCTTCGCGGCGCACCAGAAGCGCGTCCCGCTCATGACCGCTCAGCAGCCCCCGCTCGCCCGTCAAAGCTTGAACGCCAAGATAGGCGATCAGAAACAGCAGGATACAGGAGGGTATGTAGGGCTTCATCCGATCAGGCACTTCGGACGCTCCTTCTGAGCGTGAACTCGTGATTGACGAGTTATGACCGAAAAGCCCTAACAAACCGTAGCTTGACCGTAAGAACTACGGCCAGGCCACGGTTCGCGGTCCCTATTTCAGCAGCATGCCGTCGCCGAAATACATGCCCTGGTCGCCCAGCATCTCCTCGATGCGGAGCAGCTGGTTGTATTTGGCCGTGCGGTCCGAACGGGCCAGCGAGCCGGTCTTGATCTGACCGCAGTTGGTGGCGACCGCCAGGTCGGCGATGGTCGAATCCTCGGTCTCGCCCGAGCGGTGGCTCATGACGGCCGTGTAGCCGGCGCGGTGGGCCATATCGACCGCATCCAGCGTCTCGGACAGCGTGCCGATCTGGTTGACCTTGATCAGGATCGAGTTGGCCAGACCTTCGCCGATCCCGGCCGCCAGGCGGGCCGGATTGGTCACGAACAGGTCGTCGCCGACGATCTGGACCCGATCCCCCAAACGATCCGTCAGCAGCTTCCAGCCGTCGAAGTCATCTTCTGCACAGCCATCCTCGATCGAGACGATCGGGAAGCGCTCGCACAGGTCCGCCAGATAGCCGACCATGCCGTCGGCGTCGAAGGTCTTGCCCTCCCCCGCCATCACATATTTGCCGTCCTTGAAGAACTCGGTGGCGGCGACGTCGAGGCCGAGATGGAAGTCCTCGCCCGCCAGATAGCCGGCGGCCTGACCGGCCTTGGTGATGAACTCCAGCGCGGCTTCGGCCGACAGCAGGTTCGGGGCGAAGCCGCCTTCATCACCGACGTTGGTGTTATGGCCCGCGTCCTTCAGGGCCTTCTTCAGCGAGTGGAAGATTTCCGCGCCCATGCGCAGGGCTTCCGAGAAGTCCTCCGCGCCGGTCGGCAGGATCATGAACTCCTGGATGTCGATGGGGTTATCGGCATGGGCGCCGCCGTTGATGATGTTCATCATCGGGGTCGGCAGCACGCGAGCCGAGACGCCGCCCAGGTAGCGGTACAGCGGCAGGTTCGAGCTTATGGCGCTGGCCTTGGCGCAGGCCAGCGAGACGCCGAGGATGGCGTTGGCGCCCAGGCGTCCCTTGTTCTGGGTGCCGTCGAGCGCGATCAGGGCCTCGTCAATGCGGCGCTGGTCTTCGGCATCCATGCCGGACAGGGCGTCAAAGATCTCGCCGTTCACGGCGTCGACGGCCTTCTGGACGCCCTTGCCGCCCCACAGGTCCTTGTCGCCGTCACGCAGTTCGACGGCCTCGTGGGCGCCCGTCGAGGCGCCCGAAGGCACGGATGCGCGGCCGAAGCTGCCGTCCTCGAGGACGACATCCACCTCCACCGTCGGATTGCCCCGGCTGTCGAGGATCTGGCGGGCGACGATTTCGGCGATGTCGGTCATGGGAATGCTCTGCTGTGCGAGGCGACGGTCAGACGCCGCGTTTAGCCCGTCGTGGCCCCGCACGGCAAGGAACCGGCGACAATATCGAAGCGGCCATCACGGGCCGGCGGATGGCTCCGCCGACCCGTGACGCCGACCTTCGAAAGTCTCAAGGGTTAGAGGCAGCCCTCGACGTAGCTGATCGACGAGCCGCCGCCGGCGATGGACTGCACGTTCCCGTCCTGTCCGATCTCGTACTTGATGCCTCGCGCGGCGGCGCTGGTGTGGTCCGCGCCGGACCAGACGGTGACGTATTCCGCCGGGGCCTCGACGTACTTGTGCGGAACAATCTCCGCGGAGGCGCCGTAGGCCGCTTTCACCGTTGCCGCCGGGTCACCGATCTTGAAGCCCCGGTCCGTGGTCACGGTCGATGCGCGGATCAGCCAGACGCTGGTCAGCACGCCATTCTCAACCATGACCTGCAGCCCTTCGGGCGCATTGGCGGGGTGGAAGATGTCGCAGGCGGCCGGGTCTGGGCCGCCGACCGCGCCCGGATTGGAATCAGCGCCCAAGGCGGCCTCCACCTCGGCGCGTGTCATGCCGATGCGCAGGGGGCCAAAGCCGTTGCCCGTCAGAACATTGGAGGGCGCGGGAGTCGGCGTCTCCGGCGCGGGCGCGGGCGCGGGCTCAGCCGGCGCGGCGGGCTCGGGCTGGTTGCAGGCAGCCAAGGCTCCGATGGAGCCGATGACGGCGGAGGTCAGCAAAAAGCGGCGGATCATTAGGACGCTCCAGAAGGTTTCCAGAGGCATGAACGCACGAAAACGGCGCGCGAGGACATCGCGCGCCGTTAAAATCTTTCGTCCGGCCGAAGCCGGTCGCGTCAGAAGACTAGTCTTCCTTCGGCGTCAGAACCTGACGGCCGCGATAGGTGCCGGTCTTCAGGTCGATGTGGTGCGGGCGCTTCAGCTCACCCGTGTCCTTGTCCTCGACATAGGCATTCGTGCCCAGCGAGTCGTGGGCGCGGCGCATATTGCGACGCGAGGGCGATACTTTGCGCTTCGGAACGGCCATTTCCGTCTCAATCTTCTGGTCGGGCGCCAAGGGCGCGAAAACAACAGCGGCGGCCCGAACGAGCCGCCAGCGAGCGCGGGCTTATGCATGAACCGGCGGGCGATTTCAAGGCAGTTGCGGAGCCCTTGTCGCGACAAGGCATTCTGACACCATGACCGAAGTGCTCGCGTCGCCGAAACCGCCCCGTAGCGCCTTGCTGAAAGGCCTGCTGATCGCCGACAGCATTGTGTCCGTGATCGCCATTCCGCTGGCGCTCTTCTGGGGGCTGATGTCGGGGATGTCCACGACCACAACGGACGATGCGGCCTTCGCCAACGCCTACGTGCTGGTCAACCTGACGCTGCCCGTAGCCCTGCTGGTCTGCCTGATCGGGGCATGGACTGCTTTTGGCTTCCGGAAGGAACGGGTCGCCTGGACGCTGATGTTCCTGCCGCTGGCGTGGGTCATCGTCAGCGTCGCCATGATGGCGAACTGGCCCGCAACCTAGGCCAACGCCTTCTCCATGACGATGAAACTGAGGTCGTCGCGAAGAGGCCGACCGAATCGCTCGTCGCCGTAAGGAAACGGCAGGGTCTCGCCCGTCGGCGCATAGCCGAGCCGTTCGTACCAGCCGATCAGGGTCTCCCGCTGAGGGATAACGGAGATGCGAACCCTTCTGGCGCCGAATCGGTCCGCCATCGTCTTCTCGGCGACCTCAACCAGCCGGCGACCCAAACCGGTGTTTTGCAGAGTGGGACGGACCGACAGCATGCCGAAATAGCCGATCCCGTCCCCGCGGCGGGCGATCAGGATGCAACCGACCAGCCGGTCGCCGTCCCACGCCGTCAGCAGGCTCTGGTCCGGATCGGACAGGATGGCGGCCAGATCGTCCGGATCGGTGCGCTGGCCCTCCAGCAGATCGGCCTCGGTCGTCCAGCCCGCGCGCGACGCCTCACCGCGATAGGCGCTCTCGACCAGCCCATGCAGGGCGGGAATGTCGGACGCGACCGCATCCCGGATCGCCGGATCAGTCACCCGTCAGCCTCTCCGCCACGGCCTCGCCAATGGCCAGCGAACTGGTCAGGCCGGGGCTCTCGATGCCGAACAGGGCCAGCAGGCCGTCCATCCCGTGATCCTCCCGCCCGCGCAGTTGGAAGTCCGGCTGCGGCTCTCCCTTGCCATGAAGCTTTGGCCGGATGCCAGCGTAGTCGGGCGTCAGCGCGCCTTCCGGCAGGCCCGGCCAGAAGCGGCGGATATAGTGTTCGAACTCCGCCGCCTTGGCCGGATCGACGGAATAGTCCTCGGTCTCGACATAGGCGAGGTCGGGTCCGAACACCGCCTGCCCGCCCAGATCCTTGCGGTAGTGGGTGCCCAGCGCGCCGGGGATGGGTGGCGGATAGATCAGGCGTTCGAACGGCGCCTTGCCGGTCAGGCGGAAATAGACGCCCTTGCCGAAATGGCCCTCGGGAATGCGTTCAGCGGGATAGCCCGCGATCCGGGTCGCGACGTCCTGGGCCTGCAATCCGGGCGCGGTGACCAGCAGGCGAGTGGTCAGGGTCGCCCCACCCTCCCCTCCGGCCGTGATCGTGAAACCGCCGCCGGGCAGGGCCTCGGCGCGTTCGAACGGGGTGGAGATGACTACAGAGCCGCCCGCGTCCTCGATCTCGCCCTGCAGGGCCAGCATGTAGTCATGGCTGGCGAACAGGCCGCTCTCGGGCGACAGGATGGCCGCGTAGGCGTTCAACCCCGGCTCCAGCGCTCGCGCCTGCGCCCCGGTCAGATGCTCCAGCCCTTCGACGCCGTTGGCGCTGGCCTGCTGGAAGATGGCCTCGATCCGCTCGACCTCGGCCTCTTCCGTCGCCACGACAAGCTTGCCGCATTTGCGATGGTCGATCTTGTGACTGTCGAGAAAGGCGTAGAGCGCTCGCCGGCCCTCGACACAGTATTTCGCCTTCAGGGAGCCGGTTGGATAGTAGAGCCCGCCGTGGATGACCTCGCTGTTGCGCGAGGAGACGCCCTGCCCGATGTGCGGCGCCTGTTCCAGCACCAGAACGGTCAATCCCCGCTTCGCCAGCGCCCGACCGCACGCCAGCCCGACCGCGCCGGCGCCCACGACCGTCGCGTCGAAGTCGAAGCTCATGATCCGCTCCCGTACCGGCGCACCGCCTCGGCCTCGAAGCTGGACATGAGGGCCGAAACCGCGCGGTCAAAATTGGCCTGCAACATCCCGTTCAATAACGGACTTTTGAACGCGAAATCGATCATGAACTCCACCCGGGTTCCCTGAGGGTCCGGGAAGAATTCCCAGCGGTTCTTCAGGTGCCGGAAGGGGCCGCGCAACAGGCCGACCTCGACCAGAGGCCTGTTCCGGTCATGCCGCACCCAGGTCGAGAACCGTTCGGTCAGGAAGGAGAACCCCACCGAGGCTTCCGCATCCACCACGGACACGCCCGGTTGCTCCTCGCGCGCATTCCACACGCGCATGCCGGTGACCCACTTCACGAACACCGGATAGGCGTTCACATCCGCCACCAGCTCGGCCAGCTGATCCGGTTGATAGGGCAGGATTTTCGTAACGCGGTGGACGGCCAAGCGGGCTCAGCGCCCGGTCTGGGCCAGACGCGCCGCCTTCAGGCGGGCGAAGTCGTCGCCGGCGTGGTGCGAGCTGCGGGTCAGCGGGCTGGCCGACACCATGAGGAAGCCCTTGGCCCGGGCGATCGCCTCATAGGCCTTGAACTCTTCCGGCGTGACAAAGCGCTCGATCGCGGCGTGCTTGCGGGTCGGCTGCAGGTATTGGCCGATGGTGATGAAGTCGACGCCGGCGGACCGCATGTCGTCCATCACCTGCATGACCTCCTCCTTGGTCTCGCCCAGTCCGACCATGATGCCCGACTTGGTGAACTGGTTCGGGTCGCGCTCCTTGACCATCTGCAGCAGGCGCAGGGAGTGGAAGTAGCGGGCGCCGGGCCGGATCTTCAGATAGAGGCGGGGTACGGTCTCGAGGTTGTGATTGAACACGTCCGGCGTGGCGTCGATCATCACCGCCGCCGCCCCGTCCTTGCGCAGGAAGTCGGGCGTCAGGATTTCGATGGTGGTGCTCGGGGCCTGCAGACGGATCTGGCGCACCACTTCGGCGAAGTGGGCGGCGCCGCCGTCGGACACGTCATCCCGGTCCACCGAGGTGATGACGACGTGGTTCAGACCCATCTGCTGGACCGCCAGCCCGACCTTGCCGGGCTCTTCCGGGTCCAGCGGCTGAGGCAGGCCGGTCTTGACGTTGCAGAAGGCGCAGGCCCGCGTGCAGGTGTCGCCCATGATCATCAGGGTGGCGTGCTTCTGGCTCCAGCACTCGCCGATGTTCGGACAGGCGGCCTCTTCACAGACCGTCACCAGCCCCTTGGAGCGCACGATCTCGCGCGTCGCATTGTACTGGCCCGATCCGGGCGCCTTGACCCGCAGCCAGTCCGGCTTTTTCAGGACCGCGCTCTCCGGGCGGTTCTGCTTTTCCGGGTGACGCAGTTCGGACGGCGTCTTCTTCAACGTGTCGATCAGGGTGACCAAGGCGGGCTCGGGCTCCGGAGGGCTTGAAGGCGGTATGTCGTCCTTCCGTACATCAATGGCAAGGCGTCAGGGAACCTCACGCAAGGTAACGCATCTTTTCAAGGTGAACGGCGCGCTCTAGTTTGCCCGGCTCAAAGCACGGGCGCGGACCAACGCGTCGACGGAGGATGGATTTTGCGCGTACCGCTTGAAGCCGAGGTTGGCGAACAAGGCCTTTTCGAAGCCCTGATCGCCGCGCGCGAAACCTATGGCGACAAGGAGATCCTGGAAGATCAGGATCGCAAACCCCTGACCTATACCGGCCTGATCCGCGCCGCCTTCGTTCTGGGGCGCAAGATCGCCGCGATGACGACGCTTGAGGAGCGGGTCGGCATCTTGCTGCCGTCCAGTATGGGGACGGTGGTCACCTTCTTCGGCCTGCATGCGCACGGCCGGGTGCCGGTGATGATCAACTTCACCGCCGGCGAGCGGAACATCAAGGCGGCGCTGGCCGCCGCCGGCGTGAAGAAGGTCCTGACCGCCAGACGCTTCATCCAGCAGGCCAAGCTTGAAGACCTCATCGCCGACATCGAGACCGTGGCCGAGATCGTCTGGCTGGACGATGTGCGCGAGACCATCGGCCTGCAGGACAAGCTGTACGGTCTGGCCGCGGGCTTGATGCCCCGGCGGTTCCTCTTGAAGACCAATCCTCACGCGCCCGGCGTGGTGCTGTTCACCTCCGGCAGCTTCGGCGCGCCCAAGGGCGTGGTGCTGAGTCAGGCGAACCTGGTCGCCAACTGCCGTCAGGTGGGCCAGCACATCCACCTGAAGCCGGAGTGGGTGATGTTCAACCCGCTGCCGACCTTCCACTGCTTCGGCCTGACCGGCGGGGTGCTGCTGCCGCTGCTGCAAGGCATGAAGGCCTTCCAGTATCCGTCACCGCTCCACGCCAAGCAGATCGTCGAACTGCTGCCTCAGGTGAAGGCCTCGATCCTGTTCGCGACCGACACCTTCCTGAACCAGTACGCCCGCGTGGCCGGGCCGGACGACTTCGCGACCCTGCAGTTCGTGGTCGCCGGCGCCGAACGGGTGCGCGACGAGACCCATCATCTGTTCAACACCCGCTTCCACGGCCTGAAGCTTCTGGAAGGCTATGGCGCGACGGAAGCCGCGCCGGTGGTGGCCGTGAACCACCCCGACCGGAACCGTCCCGGAACGGTCGGACAGATCCTGCCCGGCATGGAATGGAAGCTTGAAGAGGTGCCCGGCATCGCCGAGGGCGGCCGCCTGTATCTGCGGGGGCCAAACGTCATGGAGGGCTATCTGTCGCCGGACGATCCGCGCAAGATCGAGCCGCTGGTCGACGGCTGGCATGATACAGGCGACATCGTCGATCTGGACGCTGACGGCTACATCACCATCCTCGGACGCGTGAAGCGCTTCGCCAAGATCGGCGGCGAGATGGTGTCCCTGACGGCCGTTGAGGGCCTGGCCAGCGCGGTCTGGCCCGACGCGAGACACGCGGTCGTCTCCATCCCTGACAACCGCAAAGGCGAGAAGCTGGTGCTGGTCACCGACCGCAAGGACGCCGAGGTGTCGAAACTGGCTGAATGGGCCCGTGAACACGGCGCTCCGGAACTGGCTGTGCCCAAGAAGATCATGCGCGTGGTCGAGGTGCCGGTGCTGGGCACGGGCAAGACCGACTATGTCGCGATCCAGCAAATGGCCGAAGTTGACAAGGCCGCCTGACGGACTGTGCAGAGAACATTGTGCGCTGGGCCGACTCCGGCCCACAGTACCCGGCTTCTGAAAGCAAACAGGGAGGGTTCAATGTTCAACAAATTCTCGGCCTACCAGCCACAACTGCTCAGCGTCCTGCGTATCGCGGCCGGTCTGATGTTCCTGTGTCATGGCACAGCCAAGGTGCTGGGTTTCCCGGCGGTTGAAGGCGTTCCGGGGCCGGGCCTCAGCCTCGCCGGACTGTCCGGCCCGCTGGAGCTGATCTTCGGCATCCTGCTGGTGCTGGGGCTGTTCACCCGGCCCGTCGCCTTCCTGGCCTCCGGCTTCTGCGCCGTCGGCTATTGGCTGATTCACGCCCCGAACGGCCCATTCCCGATCGGAAACGGCGGCGAGACGATCGCCCTGTATTGCTTCGTCTGGCTGTATTTCGTCGCCGCGGGCCCCGGTCCGTGGTCGATCGATGCGAACATCAGGAAGAGCTGATCAGCCGATCCGCACGCCCGTCATCGAGATCGAGCCGCCCTCGATGACATCGTTGAAGAAGCTCACATCGTCGCCCGGCGCACGCTGGGCGGCGATGTAGAGCAGCGGCAGATAGTGTTCGTCGGTAGGCACGCTGAGTTGCGCGTCCTCGGCCAGATCGATCCAGTCGATCAGGGCGTCGTCGTCGCCGCGCACGAAGGCGGCCTTCACCGCCTCGTTGAAATGGGTCGCCCAGTCATAGGGCTCGCCGCCCGCGCGTTTCCAGGTGCGAAGGTTGTGCACGAAGTCGCCGGAGCCCGCGATGATCACGCCCTCGTCCCGCAGCGGGGCCAGACGCTTGGCCAGCTCGAAATGCTCGCGGGCGCTCAGGCGGCGGTTCAGCGACAGCTGCACCACGGGGACATCGGCTTCGGGCCAGACGTGGGCCAGTACGGACCAGGTTCCGTGATCCAGACCCCACTGGTCCGTCTGGATCGCGCCCGTCAGTTCGGACACCCGCGCGGCCAGCGCCGGCGACCCCGGCGCCGGATATTGCATCGCATGCAGGTCCGGGCCGAAGTTTCCGAAATCATGGATGGTTTCCGGCCGATCCTGCGCTGTCACGCCCAGCCCGCCGGTCTCCCAGTGGGCCGAGATCATGACCACGCCCTTCGGCTTCCCCACGACTTCGCCCAGCGCGCGCCAAGCCTCCGCATAGGGACCGCCCAACGCGTTCTTGGGGGAGCCGTGGCCGAAAAAGATCGCCGGTTGCCGCATCGTCCTAGCCGTGAAGCTTCTTCGCCAGTTCGGCGATGTGCGCACCCTGGAACCGGGCGCCGCCCAATTCAATCTCGCTCGGTTGACGCGAGCCGTCGCCGGCCGTGATCGTCGTGGCGCCGTAGGGCGAACCGCCCTCGACCGAGTCCAGCGTCATCATGGCCTGGTACGAATAGGGCAGACCGACCACCGGCATGCCGTGGTGCAGGAAGAAGTTGTGCCGTCCCTGGAAGGTGGTTTCCTGACCGCCGTGCTGGGTGGCGCTGGCGGTGAAGGCGCCGCCGATCTTGCCGATCAGCGCACCGGTAAACCACAGGCCGCCGGCCTGATCGAGGAAGGCGCGCATCTGCGAAGCGGCCGAACCGAAACGGGTGCCGGCGCCGATGATGATGGCGTCATAGGCTTTCAGATCGTCGATCGTGGCGATCGGCGCCTTCTGGTCCAGCTTGTAATGCGAGGCCTTGGCCAGCTCTTCCGGCACGGTTTCAGGGACGCGCTTGATGTCGACGGTCACACCCTCGACCGAGCCCGCGCCTTCAGCGACGGCCTCAGCCATCGTTTCGATGTGGCCATAGGTCGAGTGATAAAGAACGAGAACGCGGGCCATCGGCCATCTCCTGAAATGTATAAGCAACAGTTGCGGTGCTTATTTCGGGTGAGCCGCGATGCAGTGCAAGACCCTGACTGATTTTCAGCTGCGATTTATCGGGCAGACCCGAGCGTAGAAGGTGCGGTCCGCCTTGACCTTCAGGCCCCGCGACAGGCGGAAGCGGTCCTCGACCACCATCGCCTGCTGCTCGATGTTCAGATGGTCCCAGTCACAGTCATCCGCAACGGGATAGGCATAGGCGGCGGGACCGTCCCCTGCCCTCAACTTCCCCGTCAGCAGATTCACGCCCCTCTGGGCCTGCCAGACATGGGTCAGTTCATGGACAAAGGTCGATTGCCGCCCCAGCGCCGCCGCGGCGAGGTCATCCGGCAACGCCGTCCTCGGCCAGACGATCCAGTCCCGCCCGAACCAGCGCCCGGGCACGAAGGCGCGATTGAAGGGCCAGGGTGCGGGCAGAAAGCGGATCGGCGCGAAGTCGAGGCTGTCACCGAACACCTCCTGGCCCAGCGCGACCTCACCAGGCGTCAGAGGCCGGATCACGCGGGCGGGGGCGCGCCGACGTAGTCGCCGGTCGGACTGACCCACTCCCAGTGCCAGGGCTCATAGACGTAGGGCACGAAGCCGAACCGCCCGGCGTTGCGCACCAGCCAGCGATAGGTCGGCGACCGGGTCATGTGCAGGCGGCTGACGGCCGAGGTGTTGTCCACGCCCAGCCCCGCGATCTGGCCGACATAGAGATCCACGGCCGTACCGGTCCGGTGCGGCGAGCAGACGGCCCGGCGCAGGCCGTCGCAATTGCCCTGCTGGGCGCAGCGTGCGGCGTCGGCCTCCGGATCGCGGAAGCCGGAGAAGATCTGAAGCATCTCCGGATCATTGGCGACCTCGGGAACCTCGGCGCGCGCGGCGGCGACCAGCGCCCGATAGGCGTCCAGCACATCGCGGCGCAGCAGTCGCGTCAGGCGATCGGCATGCTCTTCCGACTCGACCAGATAGCCGAGCTGGTACAGTGGCGGCGGGTCGGGACAGGGCTGCTGATTGACCCGCCCCATGATGAAGGGCCGCCGCTCCTGCCATACGCCGCGGAACACCGCGAAGGTGGCGGCGTCGAACCAGCCGGTCGGCGGCAGGGCATGGCTGTACTGAAACTCGGCCAGGGCGCGGGCGAACCGTGGCGTGTCGGGCGTGCAGTCGGTGCCCAGCTCCTTCTGGATCAACGGCAGATAGGTCTCCCAGCCGAACTCCCGCGCGCTGAACGGGGCCCATTCCATGCGCTGGAAGGAGATGGCGTTGGCGATGGCCGGACCCGCCCACTCGACCGGATCCACCTCGCAGACCTCCGCACCACGGCTCTGGGCCGTGGCTTCGCCCGCCGCGCACAGCCCCGTCGCCAGCGCGGCGCAGGCCAGCAGTTTCAGCAGGAAGGCTTCCCGGATCATTCCGTGATGGTGGCCCGTAGATCATGTCAGCCGCAAGACCCTTCGCGACCCTCGCGTGGGATCGGCAAAGGCGGCATGGTGGGTGCGACGGTCGACTCAGGATCGTTGCTCCGGATCCGTCCATGACCGACGCCGCCAAAGCCGCAACGCCTGCCTCGCCCCGCCGCTCGAACGCGGTGTTGGCGGCCTTCTCGACCGTCTGCCTGCCGCTGGCCGCGTTCGGCGTGGCCCTGCCGGTCACCCTGCCCGAGTTCTACGCCACCTATGTCGGGCTGGAGCTGGGCGTGGTCGCGACGGTCTTCATGGCCGTGCGCCTGATCGACATCACCTTCGACCCCTTCATCGGCTGGGCGATGGACCGGACCAACAGCCGGTTCGGGCGCTACCGCCCCTGGATGGCCGCCTCGACGCCGGTGCTGATGCTGGCCGCGTTGATGATGTTCGTGCTGGTCCAGCCGGGCGCCGGGCCGGTCTATCTGTTCGGCTGGCTGCTGGTGCTCTACCTCGGCTTTTCCATCGCCACCCTGGGCCAACTCGGCTGGGCGGCGGTGCTGGCGCCGGAATACGACCAGCGCAGCCGCGTCTATGGCTGGTGGCAGGTGTTCAACATCATCGGGGTGATCCTGATCCTGATCCTGCCCACGGTGGTGATCCAGCTGAAGATCGGCGACTACGCCGACGGCGTGCGGATCATGGGCTGGGCGATCCTGATCTTCCTGCCCGTCACCATCGCGCTCGCCCTGTTCGCCGTGCCCGAGCCGGTCAATGCGGGCGCGGCGCCGCACGGCGGACCGCGGGCCTATCTGGCCCTGTTCAAGCGCCAATCGGTCCGGAAGCTGCTGTTCGCCGACGTGCTGCTGGGCGTGGCGCCCGGCATCACCGGCTCGCTGCTGTTCTTCTTCTTCGGCCAGATCAAGGGCTACGGCCATACCGAGGCCTCCCTGTTCATGCTGCTGTACTTCGTCGCCGGTCTGGTCGGGGCCCCGTTCTGGGCATGGCTGGCGACCAAGGTCGGCAAGGACAAGGCCCTGGCCATCGCCAGCCTGGCCTTCGCGGGCCTCTATATGGCCGCCACCCTGGTCCCGGGCGGCAATTTCGCCCTGACGGCGGCGGTGATGTTCCTCGCCGGCCTGCCCTATGCGGCGGGCCTGTTCCTGCTGCGCGCCATGATGGCCGATGTGGGCGATGAGGTCCGGCTGGAGACGGGCGTTGACCGCACCGGCCTGATGTTCTCGATCCTGTCGGCCACCACCAAGATCGGCCACGTCGTCGCCCTGATCCCCTATCTGATCCTGCAGTGGGTGGGCTTCAGGGCGATCCCGCCGGTCGGCGGCAACAGCGACTTCTCGTTGCTGGCGCTGCAGGTCCTCTTCATCCTGTTGCCGGGCCTGCTTCTGGCGGCGGCGGCGCTGGTGCTGAAGAACTACCCGCTGACCCCGGCCCGCCACGATGAGATCCGCAAAGCCCTCGAGGCCCGCGACGCCAAAGCCCTGACAGAGACCGTATGACCACGCCGATCGACCGCCTGAACGCCATCATGGCGAAGCTCCGCGCGCCCGTCGGCGGCTGTCCCTGGGACGTGGAGCAGACCTTCGAGACCATCGCCCCCTACACGCTGGAAGAGGCCTATGAAGTCGCGGACGCCATCGAGCGGAAAGACTGGACCGAGCTGAAGTCCGAGCTGGGCGATCTGCTGTTCCAGGTCGTCTTCCACGCCCGCATGGCCGAGGAACAGGGCCTGTTCGTCTTCGACGACGTGGCCAACGCCATCGCCGACAAGCTGGAGCGCCGACACCCGCACGTCTTCGGAGACGAGGCGGCCAAGGCCGATGGGGTGGCGCAGAAGGCCCGCTGGGAGGACATCAAGGCCGACGAGCGCAAGGCAAAAGCACAGCACGGCGTGCTGGACGACGTGCCCGTCGGCCTGCCCGCCCTCGCCCGCGCCGCCAAGCTGACCAAACGGGCCGCCCGCGTCGGCTTCGACTGGCCCTCCACCGACGAGGTCTTCGACAAGCTGGACGAAGAGGTCGCCGAGCTGAGGGCCGAGATCGCGGCGGGCGACCTCGACAAGGCCCGGGGCGAGGTCGGCGACCTGCTGTTCGTGGTCGCCAACCTGGCCCGCAAGCTGGGGGTCGAGCCCGAAGACGCCCTGCGCGGCTGCAACGCCAAATTCGTTCGTCGGTTCGGCTTCATCGAAGCCGAGCTGGCGAAGGATGGACGGACCCCGGAGCAGTCGGACCTCGCCGAGATGGACGGCCTGTGGGACGCGGCCAAGGCAGCCGAGCGGGCCCGTTGAGCCGGTTCGACCTTGTCATCCTCGACTACGACGGGGTCATCGCCGACAGCGAGTTGCTGAACAACCAGGCCATGGCGGAAGTCCTCACCGGGATAGGCCTTCCGACGACGCTGGACGAGGCCTTGGCGACCTATATGGGCCGCCGCTGGCTGGACTGCCGTCCCGAGATCGAGGCCCGGCTGGGGCGGCCCTGTCCCGAGACCGCGCTCGGCGACTGGACGCGCCTGTGCCACGATCGGGCCGCGACCCTGCTGCAGCCGGTGCCGGGCGCGGCGGCCTTCATGGCCGGGTTGGCGCAACCGCGCTGCATCGCCTCCTCCAGTCCGCCCGACTGGATCACCCTCGGCCTTGCGACCATGGGGATGCCGCTCGAGCACGCCGGTCCCATCTACAGCGGCGCCGTCCATGTCACGCGCGGCAAGCCCCATCCCGATCTGTTCCTTCACGCCGCCCGCGAGATGGGCGTCTCGCCGGAGAGGACGCTGGTGATCGAGGACAGCGTTCCCGGTGTACAGGCCGGGGTGGCCGCCGGGATGACTGTCGTCGGCCTGCTGGCGGGCGGACATATCCGCGACGGCCACGGAGAACGGCTGGCGGCGGCGGGCGCGCATGAGGTACTCCCCCATTACGAGGCAGTGGACGCCCTGATCGCGGGCTGACGGAAAGGACCCGAACCGATGACCGCTGACCTGCACGATCCCGGCGGCAAGGTCCGGCTGGCCCTGATGCCCGGCGTCAACGGCGATGCCACGTTCAGCGCGGACGGCCGGTATCGCCAGCTGATGCGGCGCTGGCTGGGGGACGCCTTCCCGGACCGCTATGTCCTGTTCATCGGCATGAACCCCTCGACGGCCGACGCCAGCATCAACGATCCCACCTGCGCGCGCGAATGGACCTTCAGCCGTCGCGAGGGGTTCGAGGCCATGGTCAAGGCCAACGTCGGGGACTACCGGGCCACCGACCCCAAGATGCTGCTGGCGCCTGGCGTCGAGGCGTCGTCGCCGGACAATCTGCCCGCCATCCGCAAGGCCGCGGCGGGGGCCGATCTGGTCGTCCTGTGCCACGGCAAGCTGAACAGGGCGCTGGCCCCGGCGGGCAGGGCCCTGATCGACGCCCTGCGGGCTGACGGCGTCCCGCTGTGGTGTTTCGGGACCAACGGCGACGGGAGCCCCAAGCATCCGCTCTACCTGAGGGGAGACACCCCCCTGATCCGCTACGCCCCCTAGCTGTACCGCAGTTCCTGAAGGTCGATCTCGCGGATCAGCCGCTTGGCCGTGCCCTCGTCGATCAGCCGCGAATTGGCCAGCCGCCGAAGCTCTTCCCGCTCTGCGATCAGGCCGACCATCCGGAGTTGGCGTTCGACGGAGTCGCCGAGACGCGCCGCCTGAACATCATCGGCGTCGGTCCGGGTCCGGCTTTCGATCCGGTGCCGGTACAGCTCCATGATCCGGCTGGCGACGTCGCTGTAGAGGTCCGGATTGGGCTTGCCCTCGGCCATGGCATGGGAGGCGTCCTCGATCGCGCGCAGGGCGGCGGAGGCGGCGGCGATCCGGCCCTCATCCTCCTCTCGCTCATGCGAGGGCTCGGGCGGCAGTTCGACGTTCTTGAGCAGTCTGGGCAAGGCGATGGTCGCCGTCACCAGTGAGACGATGATGACCCCGGCGGCGAGGAAGATCGCCATGCTCCGCGCGGGCATGGGCGAACCGTCGGCCAGGGTGAAGGGCACGGTCAGGATACCGGCCAGGGTAATGGCGCCGCGGACGCCCGCCAGCGACATGACTGCGGTCAGGCGCAGGCCCACCTTGGGCGCCGGGCCCTTCTGCCGCCTGCGGAACAGGGTCAGCCGCAGGGAGGTTCAGACCCAGATGAAGCGCAGGGCCGCCAGGGCGGCGAAGGTGACGAAGACGTAGACCGCCAGCCACCAGGTCTCCGGCCGGCTGGTGCCCGCCACCACCTCGGCGGCGCGGGACAGGATGGACGGCATCTGCTCGCCCAGGATGACGAAGATCAGGCCGTTGGCGACGAACTGGACCGTGTCCCAGACCACGGCGCGCCGGATGCGGGTCATGGCCAGCGCCTGACCCGCGATTGACCCTCGCTCGGTGAAGCTCATGGTAATGCCGGCGGCCACGGCGGCGAGGATGCCCGAGGCGTGCAGCTCTTCGGCGGCCAGATAGGCGGCGAAGGGGATCAGCAGGCTGATCAGGATCTGGGCGCCGACATCTTCACCCCAGCGGCGGCTGATCCAGCCCTTGGCGGTGCTGATCAGGAAAGTCACGGCCACGCCGGTCGCCACACCGGCCAAGGCCAGCCAGGCGAAGCTGGCCAAGGCCTCGGAAAACACGAACGCTCCGGTCGAGGCCGCCACGATGGCCAGACGCATGCAGGTCAGGCCGGTGGCGTCGTTCAGCAGCGACTCGCCCTCAAGGATGTGCATCAGCCGCTTGGGGATCGGGGCGCGGGCGGCGATGGCCTGCACTGCAATGGGATCGGTGGGCGACAGGATGGCGGCCAGGGCGAAGGCCACCGCCAGCGGCATCTCCGGGATCATCCACCACAGCAGGAAGCCCAGCCCCACGACGGTGAAAATCACCAGACCCAGCGCCAGCTCGAGGATCACCGTCCGGTCGCGGAACAGGGCTTCCTTGGGGATCCGCCATCCGTCGAGGAAGAGTAGCGGCGGCAGGAACAGCAGGAAGAAGATGTCCGGCTCGAGATCGACCGTCCGGCCGGTGACCAGCACGATCCCCGCCCCCAGCGCGATCTGCACCAGCGGCAGGGCGATGCGGGTGATCCGCGCGATCGAGCCCGAAACCACGACGGCCAGAAGCAGCAGGAGGGTGGTTTCGATCAGATGCACGAGGGCCCCTCCCGGAGCAGCATTTTCTTCGAGTGCACATAGTGCACAAATTGGGTGAAAAGCCGTTGAAAACGCTGAAACCGACGACGCACCCGAGTGCACTTTTCGAGTGCACATTTGCGCACTCTCAGACCCTTTGGGAGCCCCCTAGTCCCTCGTCGGGCAACCTCGCGATCCGGCGCCTGTATAGCCTGCCCGACCGATGCGTCAGAATCGGACGGACCTCAACCGAACTGACGCTCATATCGGCCCAGCGCCGCCGGATGCAGGCGCACCGTGATGTGGGTGCGGCCTTCCTCGTCAGTCTCGCGACCGGTGACACGCCCGTTCTCGTAGAGCCAGGCCAAGGCCTCCCCCTGATGCGGTTGCAGCACCAGCGCGCTTTCCGGATCGTCATCGATCAGCGAGGCGATGGTCTCGCGCAGGGGCTCGATCCCCTCCCCGGTCCAGGCCGAGACGGCGACGGCCTCACCCTGGGCCTGCAGGCGTTCGGCCTGTCCCAGAACCGGTTCGCGGGCCTCGTCATCCAGCAGGTCGATCTTGTTCCAGACCTCGAGGATCTTCCGGGCCTTCCCTTCGATCATCGGGATCTGCTTCAGCACCGCCTCGACATCCTTCGCCTGGGCGTCGGAATCGGCGCTGGCGATGTCACGGACGTGCAGGATCAGGTCCGCCTCACCGACCTCCTCCAGCGTGGCGCGGAAGCTTTCGACCAGTTCGTGCGGCAGGTCGGAGATAAAGCCTACGGTATCGGCGACGATGGCCGGGCGGCCCTGCGGCAGGCGGATGGTGCGCTGGGTCGTGTCCAGCGTGGCGAACAGCAGGTCCTTGGCGAAGACCTCCGACCCCGTCAGCCGGTTGAACAGGGTCGACTTGCCGGCGTTGGTGTAGCCGACCAGGGCCACCGTCGGGAACGGGACCTTCTGACGGGCCTTGCGGTGCAGGCCCCGCGTCCGCCGCACCTCCTCCAGCTCGGCCTTCAGGCGGACGATGCGGTCGGCGATCAGACGACGGTCGAGCTCGATCTGGGTTTCGCCGGGACCGCCGGTCGAGCCGGTGCCGCCGCGCTGGCGCTCAAGGTGGGTCCAGGTGCGGACAAGGCGGGATTTCTCATAGTCGAGCCGGGCCAGTTCGACCTGCAGCCGCCCTTCCTTGGTCCGGGCGCGACGGCCGAAGATCTCGAGGATCAGGCCGGTGCGGTCGATGACCTTGCATTCCCATTCCTTCTCCAGATTGCGCTGCTGCACGGGGGTCAGGTCATCATCGATGACCACGGCCTCGGCCTCGGCGGCGCGCACGAGCGCGGCCAGCTCCTCGACCTTGCCGGAGCCGAACAGGGTGGCGGGTGTGGTCTTGCGAATGCGCACGATCTCTTCGGCGCGCACGTCGAGGTCCAGCGCGCGGGCCAGGCCCACGGCTTCCTCAAGACGTTCCTCGGCCAGTCGCGAGCTTTCGCTGCGGCCGTCGGGGTGGATGACGATGGCCCGGATCAGCGGGACGGAATGGTCGATGAGTTTGGTGGTCAGAAGTGTGTCTCGGAGAAGGGGTGGTGAAGAGTGCTAGTGAGTAGTGAGTGGATGCGCGCACGTTGGCGACGGCCAGCAACACAGCTTCCGCTATATAGGCAGTCAGGGCGCGCGCCGCACCGGCTCGCACCACTCACTAGCACTTTTCACTTTTCACCGACCCGCGCGCACCAGCTCGCCGCGGCGAGACGATCAGTCCTCGTCGGCGTCCGGTTCGTACAGTTGCACGGGGGCCGAGGGCATGATGGTCGAGATGGCGTGCTTGTAGACCAGTTGGGACTGGCCATCGCGGCGCAGCAGCACACAGAAGTTGTCGAACCAGGTCACGATGCCCTGCAGCTTGACGCCGTTGACCAGGAAGATGGTCAGCGGCGTCTTGGTCTTGCGGACCGAGTTGAGGAAGGTGTCCTGAAGGTTTTGACGCTTGTCTTGCGACATGGCGGGTAGTTCCCGTTCTTTGTTGTTCTCCGGCCGGAGGGGCGGCGCGGGACCGGTCGATGCCGATGCTCGCTACCTTAACGGCCCGGGCGAGGGTCGCAACCGCCAATCCGGTCTAGATCGCGTCTCGCGTTCCGCGTTCGATGTAGAGTTTGCGCAGGCGGGTCGCGACCGGGCCGGGCTTGCCGTCGCCGATCTTCACACCATCGATGGAGACGGCGGGCATGACGAAGGCGCCGGCGGCGGTGAAGAAGGCTTCCTTCGCGCGCTGGGCCTCTTCGACGGTGAAGGCGCGCTCCTCCAGCTCGATCCCCTCCTCCTTGAGGATATCGAGCAGGGTCGTGCGGGTGCAGCCTTTGAGAATGTTGGCTTGGGTGTCGCGGGTCCTCAGCTTGCCGTTCTCGTCGATGATCCAGGCATTGGTCGAGGAGCCCTCGGTCACCAGTCCCATGTCGTCGACCATCCAGCACTCATAGGCCCCGCGGTCGCGGGCGTGCTGCTTGGCCAGCACATTGGCCAGCAGGCCGACCGTCTTGATATCGCAACGGCCCCAGCGGATGTCCGGCGTCGTCACCACGGCCACGCCATTGGCGGCGGTGGCGTCGGACTTCATCGGGCTGATGGACTTCGAGGTCACCACCACGCTGGGCGGGGTGCCCTGGGGCGGGAACGGGTGGTCGCGGCGCGCCGTGCCGCGCGTGACCTGCAGATAGACGATGCCGTTCTTCACCCGGTTGCGCCGGATGGTTTCCTTCAGCACCTGCGTCAGCGCCTCGCGCGACATGGGGATGTCGATGCGCAGCTCGGTCAGGCTGCGGTGCAGGCGGGTCATATGGCCGTCGAAATCGGCCATGCGGCCGCCGAAGACCGACCAGACCTCATAGACGCCATCGGCGAACTGGAAGCCCCGGTCCTCGATGTGGACGGACGCCTGTCCGTGCTGGACGTACTGGCCGTTGACGTAGGCGACGCGGCTCATGCCTCGACGGGTCCTTCTTCCTCTTCCTCGCCGCCACGGGACGGCGACACGCCCAGCGACTTCAGTTTGCGGTGAAGCGCCGAACGCTCCATGCCGATGAAGGCGGCGGTGCGCGAGATGTTTCCGCCGAACCGCATGATCTGGGCGGCCAGGTATTCACGCTCGAACACCTCGCGCGCCTCGCGCAGCGGCAAGGCGATGATCCGCTCGGCGCCCAGGGTGCCGGTGGAGTTGGCGTTGGTCGCCTCGGACGGCAGGGCGTCGGCGCCGATGGGCTCGTTGATGTCGCCGGTGGCCAGGATCAGCAGCCGCTCGACGTTGTTGCGCAGCTGGCGGACATTGCCCGGCCAGGGGTGGACCTGCAGCACGGCGATGGCGTCATCGCCCAGACGACGGCGCGGCAGCCCCTGCGACGAGGCCAGGCTTTCGATGAAATAGTCGACCAGTTCCTGGATGTCCTCACGGCGCTCCGACAGGGCGGGGACGCGGATCGGCACCACGTTCAGGCGGTGGAACAGGTCCTCGCGGAAGCGGCCCTCGGCGATCTCCTGCTTCAGATCGCGTGAGGTCGAGGTGACCACGCGCACATCGACCTGAACGTCCTGCTCGCCGCCGACACGACGGAAGCGCTGCTCGACCAGCACACGCAGCACGCGGCTCTGGCTCTCGCGCGGCATGTCGCCGACGTCGTCCAGATACAGGGTGCCGTTATGGGCGCGCTCGAACACGCCGATCTTGCGAGGACGACCGTCGCCGCCCTCTTCGCCGAACAGTTCGACGTCGAGGCGTTCCGGCGTCATGCCGGCGGCGGCGATGGCGACGAACTCGCCGCGCGACCGGGCGCTGGCCTCGTGGATCTGGCGGGCGACCAGCTCCTTGCCCGAGCCGGGCGGACCGGAAATCAGAACCCGGCTGTTGGCGGGGGCGACCTTGGCAATGGTGCTGCGCAGGGTCTGGGCGGCGGCGGAACGGCCGATCATGCCGGTCGGGGCGGCGACCTGGGCGCGCAGGCGGCGGTTCTCGCGCTTCAGTTGGGACGCCTCCAGCGCGCGCTGGACCACGACGACGAGGCGGTCGGACTTGAACGGCTTCTCGATGAAGTCATAGGCGCCGCGCTGAAGCGCGCTGACGGCGGTTTCGATGTTTCCGTGGCCCGAGATCATGACGACCGGCAGATCGGGATCCAGCTCCTTGATCACGTCCAGCAGTTCAAGGCCGTCCAGACCGCCGCCCTGCATCCAGATATCCAGCAGGGCCAGCGACGGCCGGCGCGCGCGGATGGCGGCCAGGGCCTCATCGGAGTTGGAGGCCACGCGCACGGCGTGCCCCTCATCCTCAAGCAGGCCCGAAACCAGTTCGCGGATGTCGGCCTCGTCGTCGACGACCAGGATATCAGCTCCGGTGGAACGCATGTCGCCTCGCTATTCGGCCGCCGGGACCGCGCCGCCGGACACTTTCGCATCCTTCGACGCAGCCGATCCGGCCGCCTTCACTGGGGATTTCAGGGGGAAGATCAGGCACACGCGCGCACCGGACAGGGTCTCGGCGTCGGCCAGCTTCAGCTCGCCGCCGTGCTCCTCGCAGATGCGCTTGACGATGGCGAGGCCGAGGCCCGTGCCCTTCTCGCGCGTGGTCACATAGGGCTCCGTGAGGCGGTCGCGGTCCTTGGCCGGCAGGCCGGGGCCGTCGTCCTCGATGACGAAGGTGGCGACGCTGTCGTCAACGGACAGGTGCGCCAGAATGCCGGGCCCCTCGCCGTCGCCGGGGCGCGGCGCGGTCTCGCGACGCGCGGCCACGGCCTCGCCCGCGTTCTTCAGGATATTGGTCAGGGCCTGACCGACCATCTGCCGGTCGGCATGGATGGTGACCTTGGGCAGGGGCTCGACCAGTTCGATACCGATATCCGGCGCCGCCACCCGCTGGGCGAAGACGCCCTCGCGCAATAGTTCCGCCGGATTGGCGGCGGTGAAGCGCGGCACGGGCATGCGGGCGAAGGACGAGAACTCGTCCACCATGCGGCCGATGTCGCCGACCTGCCGGATGATGGTCTCGGTGCAGCGGTCGAAGACTTCGACATCGTCCTCGACCATCTTGCGATAGCGCCGGCGCAGGCGTTCGGCCGACAGCTGGATCGGCGTCAGCGGGTTCTTGATCTCATGGGCGATGCGGCGGGCCACGTCGCGCCAGGCGGCGTTGCGCTGGGCGGTGACCAGACGGGTGATGTCGTCGAAGGTCAGAACCATCTCGCCGCCGACGCCGCCCTCGATGCGGACGCGCAGGCGGCGGGTCTCGACCTCGCCGCCGACATCGATCTCTTCCTCGATGTGGGCCTCGGCGCGCCCGGCCAGTTCGCTAAGCTCGGGGGAGACCTCGCCCAGCGGACGACCGATGATGGCGTCATCGGCGATGCCCAGCAGTTCGACGGCGCTGTCGTTGATGGCCGAGACGCGGCGCTGACGGTCCACGCCGATGACGCCGGCCGAAACACCTGACAACACGGTCTCGATGAAGCGGGACCGCTCGACCGCCTCCTCGCTCGCGCTGCGCAGGGCGGCCTGCTGGGCCTCGAGGTCGTCGGTCATGCGGTTGAAGGCGGCGGACAGGGTCTTGATCTCGCCGGGGCCGTCATCAGCGTCCACCCGCGCCGACAGGTCGCCGCTGGCGACCCGGTCCGCGGCCTGAACCAGCCGTCCGATCGGGCTGGAGATGGCGTTGGCCGCCGACATGCCCAGCCATACCGCGCCGACCAGCACCAGAAGCGCGGTCTCGAAATAGCTGAGGGCGAAGACGGCCTGGATCCGCTGACGGCTCTCCTCTGCCTCCTTGTAGGCGACGATGGACTCCCGCGCCGAAGCCACCTGTCCGATCAGGCCGGGCTGAAGCGGACGCACCAGATAGAGGTAGGCGTCGCCATAGGCCGGGAAGACGCGCAGGCCGCGAATAGCGTCGGGCCCCTCGGTCAGTTGCTGGACCGAGGGCTGTTCCTGCGCCTGCGCCTCCTCCAGCGCCTCGCGGGACGGCGCCACATAGGGCGGAGCGTTGCGACCTTCGCCGCCGGCCAGAACCTCGCCGTTCTCATCCAGGATGTAGACGGCGGGATAACCGAACAGCTGGCCCACCTGGCTCAGGGCGTCGGAGAACTGGATGCGATCGCCAAACAGCGGACGAATGCCTTCCAGCTGTTCGGAGATGACGGCGATGTCGCTGTCGATCTCACTCGAAACGTCGCTGGTATAGGCCAGACCGATGGCGGCGCCGTTGTCGACCGCCGCCTGGACGTTGTCGCTAAACCACTGGTCGACGCCGCGATTGACCAGAATGCCGAACACCAGAGCGATCAGGATGGCAGGCACCAGGGCCACCGACGAAAACAGGATAACGAACCGCAGGTGCAGTCGGGCGCCCGCTTCACTCCGACGGCGGAACAGCCCGAACGCGCGGCGACCGACAACGGCGGCCAGTCCGCCGATCAGAACCAGGTTCGCGATCAGCAGCAGCAACACGGTCTGGCTGACGGAGGCGCGCGCGCCTCGTCCACCGGCGTCCGGCGCCACCGCGACCAGCCAGATTGCCGCCGTCGTGGTGGCGAGGGCGAGGGCGAACGCGATCAGGAAGGCGGTGCGGCGACGATCCTCCGACAAACCGGCGAACCAGCGCGCCGGGCCGCGAGGGGCGGTCGGAGCGGCCTGGTCGTCAGCGGCGGGTGTGTCCGTCATGCAGCGCCAGCTTCAACCAGCTGTGGCGGAATATCAACAACGGAGTTGCCGGAATGCGTCACCGCCGACCACAGGTCTGTGAGCGCAGCCTCCACCTGTTCCGGGTGCTCGAGGCGACAGAGCCGACTTTTGGCGGCGCGGCGGTCCAGAGGATCGGTGGGCCAGGGCGCCTGTTCGACGTACCAGCCCAGATGTTTGCGGAACATCTTCAGACCCAGCGGCAGGCCGTAGAAGGCGACCGAGGCGCGCAGATGTTCGAGGACGATAGCCAGCCGCTCTTCCCGATCCGGCTCCTGAAGCACCGTCCCGTCCGCCAGCGCCCGCTCCAGATGCGCCGCCAGCCAAGGACGGCCGTAGACGCCGCGGCCCAGCATCAGGGCGTCCGCGCCCGACTCCGCCAGCGCCCGGCGAGCGTCGTCCGCGGTCAGGATGTCGCCGTTGACCACAACGGGAATGGAGACGACCGCCTTCACATCCGCCACGGCGGTCCAGTCGGCCTTGCCGGTGTAGAACTGCTGACGCGTGCGACCGTGGACGGTGACGGCCTTCACACCGATCTGCTCAGCGCGACGGGCGATCTCGGGCGCATTGCGGCTGGCGTCGTCCCAGCCGAGACGCATCTTCACCGTCACGGGGCGAGAGGTGGCGTTGACCGCCGCCTCCATCAGACGCGCGGCCAGATCCGGCGTCCGCATCAGGGCCGAGCCACAGGCGGAACCGGTGACTTCCTTGGCGGGGCAGCCGAAGTTCAGATCGACGATATCGGCGCCCGCCTGTTCGGCCATGCGCGCGCCTTCGCCCATGGCGGCGGGATCGCGCCCGACCAGCTGGATCACCGTCAGGGGCAGCCCCTCACCCACGGCCGCGCGGCGCACAACATCGGGCCGGGCCCGGGCCAGTTCGGCGGCGGCGACCATTTCGGTGGCGACATAGGCGGCGCCCAGCCGTGAGGCCAGCACGCGGAAGGGCAGGTCCGTGATCCCGGTCATGGGCGCGGTCAGCACCCGTCCGGGCACCCAAACGTCACCAATCTGAAGGCCTGCGCTCATCCGCCTCTTACCGCTGGTCGAACGCCTCTCGTCAAGCCAGACCGCGGCGATTAGAAGGCCGGACATGACCTCCACCCTCCCCGCCTTCGCCGCCGTCGTCGTCGCCGCCGGTTCCGGTTCCCGCGCGGGGGGCGCCAAGCAATGGCGATCGCTGGGGGGCCAGCCGGTGGTCCGCTGGTCCGTCGAGGCCCTGCTGAAGGCCGGCGCACAGGACGTCGTCGTGGTGATTTCGCCGGACGCCGAGGCCGAAGCCGCCGACGCCCTGAAAGGCCTGACCGGCTGGCGCATCGTGATCGGCGGCGCGGTGAGGGCCGACTCTGTCCAGGCCGGTCTGGCGGCGCTGGGCGGCCCGCAGGATCGGCCCGTGCTGGTGCACGACGCCGCCCGCCCCTTCCTGTCGCCCGCCGTGATCGCCCGCTGTATCGACGCCCTGAGCGATGCCGACGGCGCCCTGCCCGCGCTTCCTGTGGCCGACAGTCTGCGTCGCGCGGTGGACGGCTTGGTGGCCGGGTCGGTGGAGCGCGAGGCCCTGTGGCGGGCCCAGACACCGCAAGCCTTCCACCTGAAGACCCTGACCGACGCCTACGCGAACTGGCCCGCCGACGAAGTCGCGACCGACGAGGCGACCGTGGTCGAGCGCGCGGGCGGCCGCGTGCGGATCGTCGAAGGCGATGCAAGACTGATGAAACTGACCTTCCCCGAGGATTTCGCCATGGCCGACGCCCTTATCCCGCGCACCGTCCGTATCGGTCAGGGTTATGACGTGCACCGTTGGGGACCCGGCCAGTCGGTCTGGCTTTGCGGCCTTGAAATCCCTCACAACCAGACCCTGATCGGCCATTCGGACGCCGATGCGGGCCTGCACGCCCTGACCGACGCCATCCTCGGCGCCATCGGCGAGGGCGACATCGGCGACCACTTCCCGCCCACCGATCCGCAATGGAAGGGCGCGCCGTCGGACCTGTTCCTGAAGCATGCGGTCGCCCTGGTTCAGGCGCGCGGCGGCCGTCTGTCCAATGTCGACGTGACCCTGATCTGCGAACAGCCCAAGGTGAAACCGCACCGTCAGGCCATGCGCGAGCGACTGGCCGAAATCCTCGACATCCCGCTGGACGCCGTCAGCGTGAAGGCGACCACGTCCGAAGGCCTGGGCTTCACCGGGCGCGGCGAAGGTCTGGCCGCCCAGGCCGTGGCGACGGTGGAACTGCCCTCGACCTAGTAGGGCCGTTCCGGCGGCGGGAACTGGCTGCGCCACATGGCGCCGAACAGGTTCACATAGTCATCGGTCCACGGCCGCACCGTCGTCTGCCCGACCGTCTTCCAGCGCGCGTCACGTCGGAAGTCGGCCAGCCCGGCGGCGGTCGGCGACAGGATCAGGGCCTCGGTCGAGGCCTCCGCCATGTCCGGCGTATTGTCCTTCTCGAAATAGATCTGGTGCAGCACCGGCACGCCCAGTTGCTGGGCAGCCGCCATGGCCGGCAGGGTGATCTCCAGATTGCGGTTCGACAGGTGCAGCAGCACCACCCCGTTCGGCTTCAGCAGACGCAGATAGCCCTGGATCGCCTCGGCGGTCAGCAAATGGGTCGGGACCGCGTCTGACGAGAAGGCGTCGATGATCAGCAGGTCATAGCTGTGCGCCGGCTGATGGTTCAGCGTCAGGCGGGCGTCGCCCAGCACGGTGTCGATCGGTCCTTCGGCGCATTTCGAGATGTAGGTGAACCACTTGGGATCGCGCGACAGGCGATCCACCATCGGATCGATCTCGAAGAAGGTCATGCGGTCGATGGGCCGCTTGTAGGCCGCCATGGCGCCCGAGCCCTGCCCGACGACGCCGATCCGGGCAGCGCCGCGCGTCTGCACCATCAGGGCCGACTGACCGATGGGCGTGGCGACGTTGTAATAGAGGGTCGGGACACATTCGTTATGCCCCTGACGCGCCTGCGCGCCATGCAGGGTGGTGCCGTGCATCAGCACGTGCACATCGCCGCCCATGCGCGGGTCCTTCACATTGGCCACCCGCATCACGCCGAAGAAGCTGCGCTCCGAATAGGTCCAGTCATAGCCACGCGCGATCCATTGGGACGACAGGGCGATCATCAGCAGGATGCCGGTGAAGACCAGGGCGCGATCCCTGACGAGGAAGGCGCAGACCGCCGCGGGGACCAGCATGATCATCGCCAGTTGGCTCATGCCCAGCGGGAAGAAGTTGTAGAAGACGCGACGCGCCTCGCCGTCGGAGTCGAGATAGAGGGACAGCAGCACGGGCGCGATCGCCACCGCTGCGGCGGCCACGGCGGCGCCGATGTACTGGCCGTCCAGCCGCCCCTTGCCCCAGGGACGCAGCAGACCGACCAGCACCAGAACCAGCGGATACTCCCACACCATGTTGAAAATCACGGGCGCGACCAGAGCGGTGAAGGCCCCGCCCACCACGCCGCCCAGCGACATCAGCAAATAGAACTCGGTCAGCCGGTCCGGCGCCGGCCGCCGCGCGGCCAGCAGCTGGTGGCACATCAGGGCGGTGAAGAAGAAGGCGACGATGTTGATCCCGAACGCCATGCCCCAGTTGGCCGACCGGAAGGCGACCAGCAGCACGCAAACCGCGCCGACGGCGGCCTGGATGACCAGGGTCGCGGGCAGCGGAATCCACGGCCTGTTCTGGAAGGCGATGACGAAGGTCAGCAGATAGAGCGCCAACGGGACGACCCACAGGAAGGGCGCCGAGGCCACGTCGGTCGACAGGTGGGAGGTCACCCCCAGCATCAGGCTGGACGGCGCGGCCGCCAGCAGGACCAGGATGCCCTTCTCCTTCCAGGCGATCGGGGCGCTCTTCTCCAGCGGCGCCGGCTCGGTCGAGCGGTCCAGACGACGGCTCCAGACCACGAAGGCCAGACCGACGATCAGCATCATGAAGACGGCGTAGCCACCGCTCCAGCCCATCCGCTGGTTCGACAGTGTGGTCAGGGGCTCGATCAGGACGGGATAGGACAGCAGGGCCAGGAAGCTGCCGAGGTTGGAGGCCGCATAGAGGACGTAGGGGTTCTTGCCGTCGGCATGACCGACGCGGACACGGGCGTACCACGCCTGCAGCAGGGGCGCCGTGGCCGACAGAACCGCGAACGGCGCGCCGACCGACAGGGTCAGGGTCGCCAGCAGCCACCAGATCGGCATGGCGGGATCAGGCTCGCCTAGCCAGCCGTTGATGTGCAGCGGCAGGAACAGCGCCGCCGCCGTCAGCAGCACCAGATGGATCACCACCTGCGTCTTGATCGAGCCGATCCGCTGCACCGCATGGGCATAGGCGTAGCCGGCCAGCAGAGCCGCCTGGAAGAAGACCATGGCGGTGTTCCACACCGACGGCGAGCCGCCCAGCATGGGCAGGACCAGCTTCGTCACCATCGGCTGGACCACGAAGACCAGCGAGGCGGAGGTGAAGATGGCGAGGGCGAACAGGAAGGGCGTAAGGCGATCCGCCGGCGGCGTGGCCGTGTCGATGGTGGTGTCGCTCATGCCCGCCCCGTATGCTGTCGCCCGTATGGCGCGCGGTCAGCCTAGACCGACTCGCCGCCCTGACGGAAAGCCCAGATGTTCCCGGACGATATCAAAGCGCTGGCTCAACAAATCATTACGGCGGCGTCCGCGCGGGGTCTGATGATCGCCACGGCCGAAAGCTGCACGGGCGGACTGGTGGCCGGCGCCCTGACGGAGATCGCCGGATCGTCGGCGGTCGTGGACCGGGGCTTTGTGACCTATTCCAACGCCGCCAAGACCGCGCTGGTGGCCGTTCCCGCCGCCCTGATCGAGACGAACGGGGCGGTGTCGGAGCCCGTCGCCCGGGCCATGGCCGGGGGCGCGGTGGCGCGGTCTGACGCGCTCATCTCGGTCGCCATCACAGGCATCGCCGGACCGGGCGGCGGTTCAGAGGAGAAGCCGGTCGGACTGGTTCACTTCGCCGCAGCCGGCCCCGCGGGCGTGATCCATGCGGCGCACCGGTTCGGCGACATCGGTCGCGAGGCGGTGCGGCTGGAAAGCGTGCGCGTGGCGCTGACCCTGCTGCTGGACCGGATCGGCGCATGACGGTCATTGATGCGCGGGGCCACCGCTGTCCGACGCCCAGCCTGAAACTTCAGAAGGCCATCCACGCCGCTGCGCCCGGCGCGCGCCTGACCCTGCTGGCGACGGATCCCATGGCCCGGATCGACGTGCCCTTCCTGATGCAGGATCTCGGCGGGACGGTGGTGTCGATCGAGGAGGCCGACGGCGTCCTGACTATCGCGGTCGAGACGCCCGGCGCTCCGACAGGCTGACCACGGTACGGGCGGCCTCGCCCTCGGCTTCCGGCGCCGCCGGAACGTCCATCTCACGCGTGGCGATCTCCATCTCCGTGGTGAAGGCGCCGCCGTAGAAGATGGCGTTGACGTTCCAGGACAGCCAGATCAGCAGCACCACCACGGCGCCGACCGAGCCGTAGGTCGCGCCCAGCGGGGCGATCTGCTCGACATAGATGGCGCACAGCCAGGACGAGATGGTCGACATCACCGTCGCCACGATCCCGCCCGCGATGGACGGGGCCCAGGCCACCGGCGTCCGGTGCGACATGGCGTAGCGGTAGAGCATGGTCAGGCCGATCGCCAGGCCAAGGGCCGGCCACAGGCTGTCCAGCGAGAACCAGCCTCCGCCGCCCGCCGGCGCCGCGCCCGGACCGGTGTGCTCCAGCAGGCGCGAGGTCACGACCGCGCCCGACACCACGGTGAACAGGGCGAAGGCGAACAGGGCGACGAAGAAGGCCAGAAGATTGAATTTGAAGAAGCCGTGCGGCTCCGTCTCGTCGTGGATCAGGTTCAGCCCGGCCAGCAGGGCCTTGAAACCCCGGTGCGCCGCATAGCCGCCGATCACCAGGGCGAAGAAGCTCTGGGCCGACACGGTGCGGGCCGAGGCGTTGGCCAGCCGCTCGATCTCAAGCTGGAAGATGGCGCGGGCCGCGTGGGGCATGACGTCGGCCAGGGCCGCCGCCTGTTCACTGACCTGACCGATGGACAGGACGGCCTTGTAGAAGCCGATCAGGATCGCGATGGCCGGGAAGACCGCCAGCAGGGCGAAGAAGGAGACGCCGCCCGTATAGAGCATCACGTCGCGCCCCCAGCTGCGTGTGAAGGCCCGAACGGCCAGTCGGCCCCACAGCTTCGGCGCAGCCCAGCGCACCGCTGTGTCGATGTCAGATGTCGCCTTCAAACCCGTACCTGTCGCCGCCCAAGCGACCACGTTTACTCCAATTCGGCCTCAGGGGAACGGGCGAAGCCGGATGAAGTCTGACGCGCGGAAAATCCGGGGCCTCGCCCGTTGCGTCCGAACGGCGGTCGTCGCTATGGTCCCCGCCGATGAGCGCCCCGGGGGTTGGAGGCGGTCCGGAGAGTCCTTCCGTTGGCATCTGATCCACGCATTCTGGTCGTCGCGCCTGACGACGACCTGATCGGTCCGCTGTGTCAGGGCCTGGACGCCCTCGGCTGGCGCACCGTCACCGCCCGTTCGCTGGCGGGCGCCGTTCAGGTGCTGATCGACTGGCCGCTGGAAGCCGTGATTCTGGACAACCGTTTGGCTGACGCCGAGGAAGGCGTCCGCGCCATGCGCCGGACCGTCACGCCGCGCCAGTTGCCGGTGATGGCGCTCGGTCCCGCGACCACCGGCTGGGAGGCCGGGCTGGCCGACATCGCCATGTCCGCCCCGCCGCACGCGGCCCAGGCCGCCCTTCGCCTGGAACATCTGGTCCGGACGGCCATCGCCGAGGAAGAGGTCAGCCTGCGCGAGGCGACCTTCGCCGCCCGTGGCGAGCCGCTGACCACGCCGGACATCGAGACCAATCCGCTGCGCGTGCTGGCGGCGGGCAAGCCGGACCGGCATTTCCTGGCCCTGTCAAACGCCCTGACCGCCCTGGGCTGCGAGGTCGTGGCCGCGCCGACGCCCTACACCGCCTTCGACTATCTGCACGAGCGCCCGTTCGACGCCGCCGTGCTGTGGGGCGCCGAGGATCATGCGCCGGCCCTGTCCATCGCCTCGGGCATGAAGCGCAACACCCGGCTCTATCATGTGCCGGCCGTCCTCTATCTGCGCGGGTCCGGCGAAATCAATCTGGCCGAACTCTACAACCGCGGCTTCGCCGACGTGGCCGCCGCCGACACGCCGGAAGACGAGACCGCCGAGCGCATCGTGGCCCTGGCCCAGGCGCACCGCCGCCACGTCGCCATCCGTCGGGCGCTGGAAAGCGCGCGCGGGTCGGGCCTGACCGATCCCTCGACCGGCCTGTTCACCCCCGAACTGTTCGCCAGCCACCTGGCCCGGGTGGCCGAGGGCGCCCGCCTGCGCCGTCGACCGCTGTCGGTGGCTGTGCTGCGGGTGTCCGAGACCGAGGCCGTGGTCGCGGCGCGTCAGGGCGGTTGGCTGGATCGCGCCCTGCCGCAGATCGGCGCCATGGTTTCGCGCCTCATCCGCACCGAGGACACCGCCGCCCGCCTGTCGCCCGACGTCTTCGCCCTCGCCCTGCCCGCCACGCGCGGACCGGCCGCGCGTATCGCCGCCGACCGCATCGCCGCCGTCATCAGTTGCACCGCCTTCGACGCCGGTCCTGACCGCTCGCCGTTCGTGGTGGAGTTCGAGGTCGGGGTGGCCGAGGTCATGCCGGGGGAATCCCCCGCCGTGGTGCTGGAACGGGCGTCCGCCGACGTGGGCGTCTCCACCCGCTAATTTGACAACTTTATTTGTCTAATGCAGGTTCGGGGCATGACGCCCCGGCCCTCTTCCCTGCTCGACACCCTCCACGCCGCCCATCTGGCGCTGGCGCCGATCCGGCGACGCATCCTCGCGGCCCTGGTCGAGCCCGCCTCGGCGGCGGGACTGGCTGAACAGCTGGAGATGCCGCGCCAGAAGATCGGCTATCACCTCAAGGCGCTGGAGGACGCGGGCCTGATCCGTTTGGCCAGCGAGCGGAAGAAGCGCGGGTTCACCGAGCGGCTGTTCGTGGCCGCCGAAAACTATGTGCTGGACCCCGCCCTGTTACAGACGCCCGTGGATCCGGATGTGGTCGAGGCGCAGGACCGTCACGCCGTCGGACACCTCATCAACACCGCCTCGGCCATGGTGCGCGACGTGGCCCGGATGCGCGAGGCGGCCGAGGCCGAAGGCGCGCGCCTGCTCACCCTGACAATCGAGGCGGACCTGACCTTCGCCCGGCCCGCCGATTTCGACGCCTTCTCGCACGATGTGGCCGAGGCCGTCGCCGCCCTCGCCCGTCGCTACTCGGACCCCGAAGGCCGCCGCTATCGCCTGACCGCCGCGGCCCATCCGGCCGTGGTCAAACCCGCTTCGAAAAGGAACTGACGTCATGACCGATCAGCCCATGGAAGACCGCGTCCTTGTCGAGGTCACGGTGCCCGCCCCCGCCGACGTCGTATGGAAGGCCGTGCGCGACCGTGACCAGCTCATGCAGTGGTTCGGCTGGGACAGCGACAGCCTGGGCGCCGAGGTCGACTGGATCTTCTTCGACCACGCCGAGCCCAACGATGCCAACCGGGTGCTGCATTTCGGCGGCATGCCGGATCGCTATGAGGTCATCGCCCAGGGCGACCGGACCGTCGTTCGCGTTGTCCGCAGCGCCCCGGTGACCGAGGACGACTGGAACGCCGTCTATGAGGACATGACCGAGGGCTGGATCTCCTTCACCCAGCAGCTGGCCTTCCTTCTGGCCCACCACATCGGCCAGCCGCGCCGCACGATCTATCTGTCCGGCGAGCCGACCGGTGTTCACGCGCTGAATGGTCTGGCGGGCGTGGGCCTCGATGACCTGCCCGCCGCGGGCGAGCCTTGGGCCGGGCCGGTCGGGCCGGACGCCGCCCTGAGCGGGACCGTTTGGCACCTGGGTCGTCACCAGGGCGGACTAACCGTCAGTGAATGGGGCGACGGCCTGCTGATCGCCCACAATCGCGCGCCGAACGCCAAATGGTCGAACGGCTGGACCAGCGTCACCCTGACCACCTACGGCCTCGACGACACCGACTTCGCCGCGCTGGAAAGCCGTTGGACCGGCTGGTGGGCCGAACATTTCCGGAGCCGCCCGCCGGAGGGGATGGAGGACGCGGGCTAGCCCGCCCCCGCCACCCGCGCCAGATCGGCGGTGATCCGTTCGGCGACCTTCAGGCGGTCTTCCGGCGTGTCCCAGTCGCCCTTCACGACGATCTTCTGATCGGGCCGGATCTTCCAGAAGGCGTGGTTCTTCTGGATCAGGCCGACCAGCCCCATCGGGTTCGGGAAGCTGTTGTTGCGCAGCGTCAGGACCGCGCCCTTGGGCCCCACGTCGATGCGTTCGATATGGGCGATCTTGCAGTTGGCCTTGATGCCGACGATGCGCAGAAGTTGCTTCGCCTCATCCGGCAGCGGACCGAACCGGTCGATCAGTTCGGCGGCCAAGGCCTCGCGCTGCTCGCTGCCGTCGGCGTCGGACAGGCGGCGGTACAGGCTGAGACGGACATTCAGGTCCGGGACGTAGTTCTCTGAAATCAGGACAGCCGCGCCGACATTGATGGCCGGCGACCAGCCACGATCGACCGTCCCGCCCTCACCCGACTGGCGTAGCTCGGCGACGGCGTCTTCCAGCATCTGCTGATACAGCTCGACGCCGACCTCGCGGATGTGGCCGGACTGTTCGTCGCCCAGCAGGTTGCCGCCACCGCGCTGGTCCAGATCGTGGCTGGCCAGCTGGAAGCCGGCGCCGAGGTTGTCCAGTGACTGAAGCACCTGCAGGCGGCGCTCCGAGGACAGGGACAGCGGCTTCTTCGCATCGGTAGTCAGATAGGCGAAGGCGCGCGCCTTGGCCCGGCCGATGCGGCCCCGGATCTGGTGCAGCTGGGCGAGACCGAACATGTCGGCCCTGTGCACGATCAAGGTGTTGGCCGTCGGAACGTCCAGTCCGGACTCAACAATCGTGGTCGACAGCAGCAGGTCGTAGCTGCCGTCGTAGAAGGCGCTCATCACGTCTTCCAGCTGGGTCGGCGACATCTGGCCGTGGCCGACCACGAACTTGATCTCGGGCACGTTCTCGCGAAGGAATTTCTCGATGTCCGGCAGGTCGTTCAGGCGCGGCACGACGTAGTAGGCCTGACCCCCACGATATTTCTCGCGTAGCAGGGCCTCGCGGACCAGCACCGGGTCCCACGGCGTGACATAGGTCCGCACCGCCAGACGATCGACCGGCGGGGTGGCGATGATCGACATCTCGCGGATGCCCGACAGCGCCATCTGCAGGGTGCGCGGGATCGGGGTGGCGGTCAGGGTCAGCAGGTGCACGTCGGCGCGAAGCGACTTCAGCTTCTCCTTGTGCTTGACCCCGAAATGCTGCTCCTCGTCGACGATCACCAGGCCCAGGTCCTTGAACCCGACCTGTTCGCTGAGCACCGCATGGGTGCCGACGACGATCTCGAAACTGCCGTCCTTCAGGCCCGCGCGCGTCTCGGCGGCGTCCTTGGCCGTGACCATGCGCGACAGGTGGCGGACCGTGATCGGCCAGCCGGCGAAGCGCTCGGAGAAGGTCTTGAAATGCTGGCGCGCCAGCAGGGTCGTCGGGCAGACGATGGCCACCTGCTGGCCGGTCATGGCGACGACGAACGCGGCGCGCAGGGCCACCTCGGTCTTGCCGAAGCCGACATCGCCGCAGATCAGGCGGTCCATCGGCGTGCCCTTGCCGAGATCCTCCAGCACGTCGCCGATGGCGTTCAGCTGGTCGTCCGTCTCCTCGTACGGGAAGCGGGCGCAGAACTCGTCGAACAGACCTTGCGGCGGCACGATGGCGTCGGACGTGCGCAGCGACCGCTTGGCCGCCAGCGCGATCAGCCCCTCGGCCATGTCGCGCAGACGTTGCTTGGCCTTGGCCTTGCGCGCCTGCCAGCCCGCGCCGCCCAGCCGGTCCAGCTGCGCCCCGTCCGTGTCGGAACCATAGCGGGTCAGCAGGTCGATGTTCTCGACCGGCAGGTAGAGCTTGCTCTCGCCCGCGTACATCAGCTCCAGACAGTCGTGTGGCGCCTCCTGGATTTCGAGCGTCTTCAGCCCCTCGTAGCGACCGATGCCGTGGTCGAGGTGAACCACCAGATCGCCGGTGGTCAGGGCCGAGGCCTCGGCGAGGAAGTTGGACGCCCGGCGCTTCTTGCGCGGCCGCGCCAGACGGTCGCCCAGGATGTCGGTCTCGGAGATGACGGCCAGAGCGTCGGTCTCGAAGCCGTGCTCGACCGGCAGGACCCCGCGCAGATACAGGCCCTCCGGGGCCTTCTGCACGTCGGTCCAGTCGCGCACGGCCACGACGTGCTCCAGCCCGTGGTCCGACAGCATGGCCGCCAGACGCTCGGACGAGCCCTCGGTCCAGGAGGCGAACAACACCCGCTTGCCCGCCGCCTTCAGCGACTGGGCGTGCTTGGCCACGGCCTCGAACAGATTGACGCTGTCCTGGGACCGTTCGGCGGAGAAGCTGCGGCCCAGCCGGCCGCCCGCATCCTCGCCGCCCGCCGCGAACGGCGACAGCCGGCGCACGGTGCGGCCCGCCAGCGCGCTGTTCCAGTCGGCCTCCGGCAAATACAGCCGCTGCGGCGGCAGGGCGCGATTGGCGGCCCCGCCCTTGGTCTGGGACGCGTCGCGACGCGCCTCATAGGCGTCTGCCGTCAGGGTCCAGCGCTCGGCGCGCGAGGCTTCGACCTGATTGTCGAGGAAGACCGGCGCTGCGTCCGGCAGATAGTCGAACAGGGTCTCCAGCCGGTCGTAGAGCAGCGGCAGCCAGTGCTCCATGCCTTGGCGCCGCGCGCCCTCGCTGACCGCGACATAGAGGGGATCGTCCCCGCCCGCGCCGAACAGATTCAGATAGCCGGTGCGGAACCGCGAAATCGCTTCCGGCGTGAGCAGGGCCTCGGACACCGGCGCCAGCGAGACGCTGGTCCGTTGGCCCGTCGAGCGCTGGGTGGCCGGATCGAAGGTGCGGATGGACTCCAGCTCGGAACCGAACATGTCCAGGCGCACCGGCTCCTCGAAGCCGGGCGGGAAGACGTCGACCACCCCGCCGCGCACCGCGAACTCGCCGCGCTCCGACACCGTGGACGCCCGCAGATAGCCGTTGGCGGCGAAATAGCGCTCCAGCGCCACAGTATCGAGATCGCGCCCGACCGCGGCCTCGAAGCCCGCCCCGCAGGTCACTTCCCGGGGCGGCGTGCGCTGGGTCGCCGCCGCGACGGTCGTCACCACCAGCGTCGGACGGCTGTCAGCGGGCTCGCGACAGGCCAGTTTCGTCAGGGCCGCCATCCGTTCGGCCGAGACCGAGGCGGTGGGGCTGAGCCGGTCGTAGGGCAGACAGTCCCAAGCCGGAAGTTCAATGACTTCAATGTCTGCGGCGAAGAAACGGAGCGCCTGCACGAACTCACCCATGCGGGCGTAGTCGCGGGCGACGAACAGGCCCATGCCGCCGACCGCGCGCAACCGGTCGGCCACGGTCAGGGCGTCCAGCCCCTCGGGCGCGCCGCCCAGGTCCTGATCGCCCCGCTTCGGGGTCAGCGCGTCCATCAACCGGCGCCCTTGGCGACTTCGGCCGCCACATGCGCGGCCATGAAGGCGCGGATCTTGTCCATCAGGGACCCCTGATAGCGCTCGGGCGTCGGCGCCGTGCGGATGATCCAGGCGTAGAGGGCGTGGTCATCGTCCTCCATCAGCAGGGCCTCGAACAGATCCAGTTCCGCCTCATCCAGCGTCGGACCGACCTGATCGGCGAACGGCCCCAGCACCAGATCGGCTTCACGGAAGCCCCGCCGCCAGGCGCGGAAGGCGATGCGGCCCAGCCGTTGTTCCCGGGGTTCGTTCAGACGCGCGTTCGTATCGGCCACAAGAATCCTTGCCCGGCAGGCGATTGGAGGAAAAGGCGCTCTCGTCGGGAGCCGCCGTACGGCACGCCTGAGCGCCCTTCACAAATGAGAGGCCGGAGATAGCGTTCCAGCGGCCGTTTCGCCAGCTATGGTGTGCGGAATGCGGCCCCAGATTCTCTTCCCGCTGTTCGCCGAGGTCTCCACCCTGAAGGGCGTGGGGCCAAAGGTGCTGCCGCTCGTCCAGAAACTGGCCGGGCCGCTGGTGCGCGACGTGCTGTTCCTGTCGCCGTCGGGCGTGGTTGTGCGCCGCCCGATGACGGCCGTGGATGCGATCGAGGGACAGGTCGGCCTCTTCGAGGTCATCATCGAACGCTTGATCCTGCCCGGCAAACCGGGCGTGCCGATCAAGGTGCGGGCGTCGGACCAGACCGGCTTTGTCCACCTGATCTGGTTCGGTGGATCGGGCCAGCACATCGACCGCCTGTTGCCGCGCGGCGAGACCCGGCTGGTGTCCGGCAAGGTCGAGCGCTTCAACAACGAGGTGCAGATCGTCCACCCCGACATCTTCAAGCCGAGCGAGGCCGACGAGATCGCAGCCGTCGAGCCCGTCTATCCGGCCACCCTCGGCCTGACGTCGCGTGTGATCCGCAAGCTGGCGCAGCAGGCGCTGGCGCTGGCGCCGGACCTGCCGGAATGGCAGGACCCGGCCTGGCTGGCCAAACAGGGTTGGGGCCGCTGGCATGAGGCGATCGCCGCCCTGCACGCCCCCGCCGGCGAGCCGGATCTGGATCCGGGTTCGCCCGTGCGCGAGCGCCTGGCCTATGACGAGCTTTTCGCGCATCAGCTGGCGCTGGCCCGCCGCCGCCGCGCCCGCCAGATCACGCCCGCCCCCGTGATCCGCCCCGGTGAAGCCTCTGAAAAACTGCTGGCCGCCCTGCCCTTCACCCTGACCGGCGCACAGGCGCGCGCCGTCGAGGATGTCCGTCGGGATCTGGTCTCGGGCGAACAGATGGGACGGTTGCTGCAGGGCGACGTGGGCTCCGGCAAGACGGCGGTGGCCGCGCTGGCGCTGGCCGACGCCGCGGCCTCGGGCTTCCAGGCGGCTCTGATGGCCCCGACCGAGATCCTCGCCCGCCAGCACTATCAGCGGTTGGCCCCGATGCTGGAGGCGGCGGGCGTGCCCACCGTCCTGCTGACCGGCCGCGACACCCCGGCCGAGCGACGCCCCCGGCTGGCCGCATTGGCGTCCGGGGAGGCGGCGGTCGCGATCGGCACCCACGCCCTGTTCCAGGACGCCGTCCGCTTCGATCGGCTGGGGCTGGCCGTCATCGACGAACAGCACCGCTTCGGCGTCAACGAACGCCAGCGGCTGCAGGCCAAGGGCGACCCGCGCACCGGCGGCGTCCACCTGCTGACCATGTCCGCCACCCCCATCCCGCGCACCCTGGAACTGACCCAGTACGGCGAGCTCGACGTATCGCGCCTGACCGAAAAGCCGCCGGGCCGCACGCCGGTGACGACCGCCGTCCTGCCGCAGGCGCGGATCGGGGAAGTGGCCAAGCGGCTGAAGGCGGCGCTGGACAGCGGGGCCCAGGCCTACTGGATCTGCCCGCTGGTGGCCGAAAGCGAGGCCAGCGATCTCGCCGCCGCCGAGGCTCGCGCCGCCGACCTGCGCCGGCTCCTGAATATCGAGGTCGGACTGGCCCACGGCCAGATGCCGGGGGCCGAGCGCGAGGCGGTGATGGCCGATTTCGCCGACGGTCGCACGCCCCTGCTGGTCGCCACCACGGTGGTCGAGGTCGGGGTCGATGTGCCCAACGCCTCGATCATGGTGATCGAACACGCTGACCGTTTCGGCCTGGCCCAACTGCACCAGCTGCGCGGCCGGGTCGGGCGGGGCGCCAAGGCCAGCACCTGCCTGCTGCTGTACGGCGGCGGCGACGACGGGCTGGGGGAGACGGCGCGCATCCGGCTGGAAACCCTGCGCCGGACCGAGGACGGGTTCGAGATCGCCGAGGAGGATTTCCGCCTGCGCGGCGGCGGCGATCCGCTGGGCCTGAAGCAGAGCGGCTTCCCGGCCTATCGCTTCGCCGATCCGATCCGTCATCGCGGCCTGATGCTGGCGGCGGCGGATGACGCCCGGATCGTGCTGGGCCGGGACCCGGACCTGCTGACGCCGCGCGGTGAGGCGGTCAAGGTGCTGGAAGCCCTGTTCGACTGGCGTAACGACCGGTCGGGGCTGGACTAGGCGGCGTGCGCGGCGCTCCAGACCGTCAGACGCGCCTGAACGTCAGCTTCAATATCGCCATAAAAGAGATTGTACGGGCGCGACTTTCTGCGATCCGCCCAGCTTCCGGTCAGACGGAAGGACTCGAGCCGGGGCTCGGTGTAGCGCAGCACGCCGTCACGGCACTGCGCGGCGACTTCGCGGGCCATCAGGGCCGGCCGGGCGCCCCATTCCAGCCCGGTGGCGTTGGTCGCGCCCTGATGCAGCCGGGCGTCGACACGCCCGGTGTCGGTCGAGCCGCTGACCGGATTGACGCACAGCGGCTCGCGCTCAGCCAGCTCGACCAGCCGCCCTCGCCCGTCCCACACCAGCGCCCGGTTCAGCCGCCGGCGCGCGGCGCCGTCATTGCCCTCCGCCACCGGCGACCAGCCGACGATGCAGTTGGTCTGGGCCCGATTGGCGCACGGGGGGAAGGTCGCGGGCAGTTGATCCACCGCCGCCACCACATCCATCAAATAAATCGCCACCACCCGTGACCGCAGCGCGGGGTCCGGCGCGATCCGGGCCCGCAGCAGCCGTTCGACCAGCTCCCCGCCCTGCTCCGTCCCGGCCAGCACCAGCGGGCCGGTCGGATGAGCCGCCAGCCAGGCGTCAAAGGCCGCGACGATGTCCCGATAGGCGAAGGCCCGCGCTTCCCGCGCATCCTCGCGCAGCGTCAGGCGGGTGTAGAGGCTACCCTGCCGATAGCGCGGCGCGCTGACCGTCCCGGCGCGGGCGAAAGGCCCGGCGTAGTTGGGCAGGACCACCTCCTTCAGCCAGCGTTCGCCCTTCGGCTCGCCGATCGGGCCGTTCCAGTCCCGGCCGCCGTCATAGGTGGTGGAGTGAACGAAGAAGACCGCCGCGGCTCGCGCCTCGGGCGCTCGCGCGTTCAGCAGGGCCCAGCTGGCGGGACGCTGATAATCCGGCGCGGGCGGCGGCGTATAGGTCTGGAACGGCACCTGCGGGTCCAGACCGGCCTTCAGGATATCGCCGCGCCAGACGGCCACGGCCACGGCGACGAGCAGGATCAGGGCGATGCCGACGACGCCGACCCACTGCCGGAATGTCAGCTTCGCCCGGCTCACCGGTAGGCGTCCGGCTTCATCAGGAAGTCCTGCACATAGCGGCGAACCCCCTCTTCCAGCGGCGTCGACTGCCCGCCGTAGCCGGCGGCGCGGACGCGCTCCATCCGGGCCTCGGTGAAGTACTGGTACTTGTCCCGGATCGACAGCGGGGTGTCGACATACTCGACCTTCGGGGTCTTGCCGGCCGCCGCGAAGGTGGCGTTGGCCAGATCGAGGAAGGATCGCGCCTGCCCGGACCCGGCGTTGAACACGCCCGACACATGGGGGGCTTCCAGCAGCCAGAGGATGATGTCGACCACATCCTCCACGAAGACGAAGTCCCGCATCTGACCGCCGTCGGCGTAGTCCGGATTGTGCGACCGGAACAGGGTGACGGGCTCGCCCGCCTGCACCTTGGGCCAGATCTGGGCCACCACCGACTTCATGCTGCCCTTGTGGTACTCGTTCGGGCCATAGACGTTGAAGAATTTCAGCCCGGCCCACTGGCTGGGCGACTGGCCCCGATCCGACTGCCGCGCCGCGTACTGATCGAACAGCATTTTCGAATAGCCGTAAGCGTTTAGCGGCCTGAGCGCGCCCAAAGCCTCAAGGCGGTCGTCATCCTCGAACCCGCCATCGCCATCGCCATAGGTGGCCGCTGACGACGCATAGATCAGCCGCGCGTCACGCAGGGCGCACCAGTCCCACAGGTCGCGCGACAGGCTGAAGTTGGTGCGCATGATCAGGTCGGCGTCGGCCTCGGTCGTCGAGGAGATGGCGCCCATATGGACCACCGCCTCGACCGCCTCCGCATGACGCTCCAGCTGTTCGAACAGCTCTTCCGGCGACCAGAAGTCGGCGATGCCGTGCTTGGCCAGGTTCTTCCACTTGCCCAGCGCCGCCTCTTCCATGCGGTCGCAGACCAACACGTCATAGCGGTCTTCGGCGCACAGGCGCGCGACGATGTTCGAGCCGATGAAGCCCGCGCCGCCGGTCACCACGATCATCCGACGCGTCATCAGTCAGCCTTCATCTTTTCAATCGTGCGGGTGGTGGAATAGCCGTCCTCGAACGTCGCCAGCCGGACCTCGCCGCCCCAGCTCTCGACCAGATCGCCGCCGACCACGCCTTCGCGCGTGTAGTCCGCGCCCTTGATCAGCACGTCGGGCCGCAGGCGTTCGATCAGGGCCAGAGGCGTCGGCTCGTCGAAACTGGTCACGCGATCCACGGACTGCAGGCCGCCGATGACCACCGCGCGGCTGTCCAGATCGTTGATCGGCCGGCCTTCGCCCTTCAGCCGGCGCACCGAGGCGTCGGTGTTCAGCGCCACCACTAGCCGGTCGCACCAGCTGCGGGCCTGGGCCAGATAGGCGACATGGCCGCGGTGCAGGATGTCGAAACAGCCGTTTGTGAAGCCCACCTTCAGCCCCTGGCGTTTCCAGCCCTCGACCACATGCGCCAGTTCCTCCAGCGGCATCACCTTGGCGTGGGCGCCCGAGGCATGCTGGCTCATTTCGGCGTCGATCAGTTCGGCGGGCGAGACCACGGCCGTACCCGCCTTGCCCACCACCACGCCCGAGGCGAGTATGGCGAACTCCACCGCCGTCTCCAGCGACGCGCCCGCGCCCATCGCCAGCCCCAAGGCCGCCAGACCCGTGTCTCCGGCGCCCGAGACGTCGAACACCTCGCGCGCCCGGCCGGGAAAATGTTTCGCCTCACCGCCGCGCCGCATCAGGCTCATGCCCTTGCCGGCGCGGGTGACGATCAGGGCCTTTGCGGTCGTCGCATCCAGCAGGGCCGTCAACGCCGCCTCGACCTGGGCGTCCGTCTCGACCGGCAGGCCCGTAGCCCCGGCCAGTTCGCTGGCGTTCGGCTTGATGACATCGACGGCGCCGTAGCGGGCGAAGTCCACGCCCTTGGGATCGACGATCACCGGCGCGCCGGAGGCTTGCGCCGCCTTCAGGGCGTCCTCCAGCAGGGTCGGGGTGACACTGCCCTTGGCGTAGTCGGAAATCAGGATGGACGCCGCCTGATCGAACACCCCGTTCGACGGCAGGGTCCGGTCGCCCGCCTCCTCGTCATCCAGCCGCAGCAGCTGCTGGCCGGCGGAGACATAACGGGTTTTCACGATGGTCGGGGCGGCGGGGCTGACCTCGACAAAGCTGTCGACCCCGGCGTCCTGCCTGATCAGGGCCAGCAGCTCGACGCCCGCCGCGTCCTGCCCGACGGCCGCGCCCAGACGGGCGACGCCGCCCAGGGAGCCGACGTTGCGCGCCACATTGCCGACGGCGCCGGCCATGGCGACCGTGCGCTTCGCCTTCAGGACCGGGATCGGCGCTTCGGGCGAGATGCGGCTGACCTCGCCATAGACATAGCGGTCCAGCATCAGGTCGCCGACGCAGGCGACCTTGAGCCCGCGCACGCGCTCCAGCAGCGCCTGCAGTTGTCCGAGATCGAGCGTGCGTTCAGCCATGCGCCCGACCTATCGGATTCACGCGACCTTCGCCATCCGCGCCTTCGACAGGTCGTCGTAGGCCAGAAGCTCGGCGGCCAGGGCCTCGAACTGGTTCAGCGGGACCATGTTCGGGCCGTCCGACGGCGCGTTGTCCGGATCCTGATGGGTTTCCATGAAGACGGCGTCCACGCCCACGGCCACGGCGGCGCGGGCCAGAACCGGCACAAATTCGCGCTGTCCGCCCGACGAGGTGCCCTGCCCGCCCGGTTGTTGCACCGAGTGGGTGGCGTCGAAGACGACGGGGCAGCCGATCTCCTTGAGGATCGGCAGGGCGCGCATGTCCGAAACGAGGGTGTTGTAGCCGAAGCTGGCGCCGCGCTCGCAGGCCATGACATTGGGATTGCCCGCGCCCGTGACCTTGGCGATGACGTTCTTCATGTCCCAGGGTGCCAGGAACTGGCCCTTCTTGATGTTGATCGCCTTGCCCGTCGCGGCGGCGGCCAGCAGCAGGTCGGTCTGGCGGCTCAGGAAGGCCGGAATCTGCAGCACATCGACGACTTCGCCGGCGATGCGGCAATGCTCTTCGGTGTGCACATCAGTCAGCACCGGCAGGCCGACGCTCTCACGGATTTCCGCGAAGATCGGCAGCGAGCCCTCAAGACCGAAACCCCGCGCGGCGCCGGCGCTGGTGCGGTTCGCCTTGTCGAAGCTGGTCTTGTAGATGATGCCGACGTTCAGCCGCTCGCCGATTTCCTTCAGCGCATGGGCCATCTCCAGCGCGTGTTCACGGCTTTCCAGCTGGCACGGCCCGGCGATGAAGACGATCCGCTGGTTGCCGCCGATGCTGACGGGACGGGCGACGCCCTTGATGTCGATGACGGCGTTGGGCTTGGACACGGCGAATTCCTGCGTAAAGCGACTTGGCGACGCGCGGCCCTTGCCGCACCTATGCGGCGATCAGGTGGCGTTTGACGTTGAGGATCGCAAGCTATCACGGAGCCCGACCGCATGACCACCAGACCCGCCCCCGTCATTCTGTGGTTTCGACGCGACCTGCGCCTGTCCGATAATCCGGCGCTCAATCACGCCGCGGAGACCGGCGCGCCGGTCATTCCTGTCTACATCCACGATCAGGGGCCGCTCCAGGACCGGGCCGGCGGCGCATCTCTCTGGTGGCTCGACAAGTCGTTGCGGGCGCTGGACGACACCCTGAGGGCGCGCGGCTCGCGCCTGATCCTGCGCTCCGGTGATTCGGAGACCGAGCTGCGCCGCCTGATCGGCGAGACCGGCGCCGACGCCGTCTTCATGAACCGCCGCTTCGAGCCTGAACTTTTCGCCCGCGACGCTGACATCGCCCATTCGCTGAAGGGCGACGGCGTGGAGGTGAAGGGCTGGAACGGCACGCTGATGTGCCGTCCGGGGGCGGTGCTGAACGGATCGGGGTTGCCCTACAAGGTCTTCACCCCGTTCCTGAAAGCCCTGCTGGCCGCCGCCGAGCCGCCGCCGCACACGACGGGCCCGCGGATCATCGAGACCCCGGCGGGTCTGGACAGCGAAGTTCTGGACGACTGGAAACTGCATCCCGCGAAGCCCGACTGGTCCACCGGCTTCGATTGGACCCCGGGCGAGGCCGGAGCCTCCGAAGCCCTCTCACGCTTCACCGCCGGCGGACTGAAGGCTTACAGCCGCGACCGCGACTTCCCTGCCGCGCCGGGATGCAGCCGCCTGTCGCCGCATCTGCATTTCGGCGAGATCCATCCGTGGCGCGCCATCGAACGGGTCCGGGCCGTCGCGGACGAGGGCCGGGTTCCCCGGGCCGAAACCGACAAGTTCGTCGCCGAAATGGGCTGGCGCGACTTCTCCGCCCATCTGCTGCACCACTTCCCCCAGATCACCGACACCGCCTTCAGGCCGGAGTACGACCGGATGCCCTGGCGGGATGACGAGGCGGGGTTCGACGCCTGGCGTCACGGACGCACCGGCTACCCCATCGTCGACGCCGGGATGCGCCAGCTCTGGACCACCGGCTGGATGCACAATCGCGTCCGCATGATCGTCGCCTCCTTCCTTGTGAAAGACCTGCTGATCGACTGGCGACGGGGCGAGGCCTGGTTCCGGGACACCCTCGTCGACGCCGATCTGGCCAGCAATGTGCAGAATTGGCAGTGGGTTGCGGCATCCGGAGCGGACGCTGCACCGTATTTCAGGGTGTTCAATCCAGTCACCCAGGGGACCAAATTCGATGCCAAGGGACAGTATGTCCGCCGCTGGGTCCCTGAGATCGCGGCCCTGCCCGACAAGTGGCTGCACGCGCCCTGGACCGCGCCGCCGGAAATCCTTCGCGGCGTCGGCCTGCGTCTCGGCCACGATTACCCCCGCCCGATCCTCGACCATTCAGAGGCCCGGGATCGTGCGCTGGAGGCCCTGCGCACCGTCACAGCGTCCCGTCACGACGACCCCGGGCATTGACGCTCGGGGGTCGGCCTCCCAACATCGTGCATCATGACGTCGTTGACCGCCGAACGGGCCGAAGCTCCGGCCCGCACGCCTCGCGGGTTCGCGCTGCTGCTGCGCCTGCTTTCCGCCAACTGGACCTTCGGGCAGCTGACCGTCCGGCTGCCCAACGGGGAGACGCACCGGCTTGAGGGCCAGGCGCCCGGCCCGTCCGCTGTCATCGATATCCGCGACTATCGCTTCGCCCGACGGGTGTTGGCCAATGGCGATATCGGCTTCGCGGAGGGCTATATGGCCGCCGAGTGGGACACGCCGCACCTGGTGCCCCTGCTGGAGGTGCTGGCCCAGAACTACGACAACATCCGTCGCCTGTTCGACGGCAATCCGGTGATGACGGCGGTCAACTGGCTGTCGCACCGGTTGAACCGCAACAGCCGCTCGGGCTCGAAGAAGAACATCCACGCCCACTATGATCTGGGCAATGCCTTCTACAGCCAGTGGCTGGACGGCTCGATGACCTATTCCTCGGCGCGGTTCACGACGTCGGAGACCTCGCTGGAGGCCGCCCAGCGCGAGAAATACGCCGCGCTTGCCCGTCTGATGGACCTGCGGCCCGGCCACAGCGTGCTCGAGATCGGCTGCGGCTGGGGCGGCTTCGCCGAGTTCGCGGCGAAGGAGGTCGGCGCCAGGGTCACGGCCATCACCATCTCGCAGCAGCAGTATGATTTCGCCAGGCAGCGCCTGTTCAACGCGGGTCTGTCGGACAAGGCCGACATCCAGCTGATCGACTACCGCGACGTCACCGGCCAGTTCGACCGCGTCGCCTCCATTGAGATGTTCGAGGCCGTCGGCCAGGAATACTGGCCCGCCTATTTCGACAAGATTCACAACGTCCTGGCGCCCGGCGGTCGCGCCGGCCTGCAGATCATCACCATCCAGGACGCCCTTTTCGCCGAGTACAACCGGCGCACCGACTTCATCCAGAAATACGTCTTCCCCGGCGGGATGCTGCCGTCGGAAGAAAAACTGAAACCGGTGACCGCGCGGGCCGGTTTCGAATGGACGGCCATCGAGCGGTTCGGCGTGGACTATGCCGACACCCTCAAGCTTTGGGACGAGCGGTTCCAGGCCGCCTGGGGCGACATCAGCCAGATGGCCGGTTTCGACGAGCGGTTCCGCCGCCTGTGGCGCTTCTACCTGGCCTATTGCGAGGCGGGCTTCCGCTCGCGACGCACCGACGTGGTGCAACTGGCGCTGGCGAAGGTCTGAGGCCGGGCGCATATCGGGGCATGACCTCGCCCCTGATCTCCGCCTCTGCGCTCGCCGACCGTCTGGGAGAGCCCGGCCTGCGGATCGTGGACGCCAGCTGGCATCTGGACGGCCGCGACGCCCGCGCCGACTTCGCCGAAGCCCATGTTCCGGGCGCGGTCTTTCTGGACCTCGACGGGGTCTCGGACGCCGACAGCCCCCTGCCCCACATGCTGCCCTCACCCGCGGCCTTCGCCGCCTCGGCGGGGGTGCTGGGATTGTCGGACCGGGACAACATCGTCGTTTATGACACGGCGGGCCTGTTCTCGGCGGCGCGGGTCTGGTGGATGCTGAAGATCATGGGGGCGCGCGACGTACGCGTTCTCGATGGCGGACTGCCCGCCTGGCGGGCGCTGGACCTGCCGACCGAAGCGGGCGTTCCGGACCGCCCCGGCTTCGCGGTCTTCAGTCCCCGCTTCGACAGCGCCGCCGTCGCGGATTTTGCGAACGTGCGGGCCGCGCTGGCTGAAGACACCCAGGTGCTGGACGCCCGCGGCGCCGCCCGCTTCCGCGGCGAGACCGCCGAGGCCCGCCCGGGCGTCCGCTCGGGCCACATGCCGGGCGCGCTGAACCTGCCCTACGGCGCGCTGCTGAACGCGGACGGAACGATGAAACGGGGCGAGGCGCTGGAGGCGGCGTTCGTGGAGGCGGGCGTGGATATTGACCGCCCGATCATCACCACCTGCGGCTCCGGCGTCACCGCCGCCATCCTGACGCTCGGCCTGGCCGAGCTGGGCCGGACGTCACGCCTCTATGACGGCAGCTGGAGCCAGTGGGGCGCGCCCGAAGGCGGCCCCGTCCAGACGGGCTGATCAGGCCCCTTCGGCGGTCCCGTGCTTCAGGCCGCGCCGGCCCCCGCCCGGCAGTTCGGCCGGAACGATAGAGGCGTCGGCGGGCAGGGTGTCATCGCTCTCTCCGCGCGACACCACCGTGGCCAGCACCAGATCGCCGGTGACGTTCAGGGTGGTGCGGCACATGTCGAGGAAGCGGTCGACGCCGAGGATCAGGCCGATGCCCTCGGCGGGCACGCCCACCATCACCAGGATCATGGCCACCACAGGCAGCGAGCCTGCCGGCACGCCCGCCGTGCCGACGCCGCCCAGGATGCAGACCAGCATGACGATGACCTGCTGGGTGATCGACAGCTCGATCTGGAAGAACTGGGCCAGGAACAGGACCGTGACCCCCTCGAACAGGGCGGTGCCGTTCTGGTTGGCGGTGGCGCCGACGGTCAGGACGAAACGGGCGATCTTGCGCGGCAGGCCCAGCTGCTCCTCGGCGGCCCTCAGCGAAACCGGCAGGGAGGCGTTGGACGAGGCGGTCGAGAAGGCGACGACCATCGGCTCGCGCACGCCGCGGAAGAATTTCAGCGGGTTCATGCCGCCGCCGATCCAGACGACCAGCGGATAGACGACGAACATATGGATCGCCATCGCGCCCACGGCCACGCCGACATAGGCGGCCAGGCGCACCAGCAGGTCCCAGCCGAACAGGGCGGCCAGGTTGAACATCAGACAGGCGATCGCATAGGGCGCCAGCTTGATGACCATGTTGATCAGCTTCATCGTCACTTCGAGGATGCCCTCGATGACGGTCTGCAGCCGGTCGGTGGCCGGGCTCTTGGCCATGACCAGCCCGATCCCGAAGAACAGGGCGAAGATCATCACCGGCAGGATCTGGTTCTCCGACGCCGCCGTGAAGACGTTGGACGGGATCAGGTCGAGGAAGAACTGGCCGAACTGGACGCTCTCGGGGGCCTTGTCGACGATGGCCGAGGCGCCCTCGGCCCCTTGGGCCAGAAGTCGCGCGGCCAGGGCCGGATCGACGCCGTCGCCGGGCCGGAACAGATTGACCATGCCCAGGCCGATGACCACCGCGATGCCCGACACGACGATGGTCAGCAGCAGGGTCTTGATGCCCGCGCGGCCCAGCGACTTCAGATCGCCCATCTCGGCCACCCCGACCACGAGGGCCGAGAACAGCAGGGGGATGACCAGCATGAACAGCAGACGCAGGAAGATCTGCCCCGCCGGACCGGTGATGTTGGAGGTCACCCAGACCACCCACGGCGCGTCGGCGCCCACCAGCAGGTTGACGGCCATGCCGCCCGACAGACCGACGACAAAGCCGATCAGCATCAGCCAGTGCAGGGCGATGCCGCCCTTTTTGGTCGCTTCCATGAACAGGTCCCCCGGCTTGCGAGCCGCGTGGTTATCGGATCGGCAGGCCGTAGATCAAGCCGGCAGGCCGTTGGTTCCATTGTGCATTGAGCCCGCGCGCAAGGTCGAGCGGAGAATCCGAGCCGACATTGCGGGCGAAAATCTCGCCGTAATTGCCCTCGGCCGCGACCGCATCCTTCAGCCAGGTCTTCGACAGACCCAGCATGGGCCCGAATTCGCCCTCCGCGCCCAGCAGGCGGCGTACGGAGGGATCGCGCGAGTCGTTGGCCATGGCCTCGACGTTCTGACGCGTGACCCCCAGCTCCTCCGCGAGGATCAATCCGTTCAGGGTCCAGCGCACGATGGAGGTCCAGGCCTCGTCGCCGCGCTTCACCACCGGGCCCAGCGGCTCCTTGGAGATCACGTCCGGCAGGATGGCGTGCTGTTCGGGGCTGGACAGCAGGGTCCGCGCGGCCGCCAGGGCCGAGATATCGGCGCTGAAGGCGTCGCAGTCCTCGCGCGCATAGGCCTCGCGCGCCGCCTCCTCATTGGCGGTGATGACGGGGGTGTAGGCGATGCCGCGCGCGCGGAACCAGTCGGCCACGTTCGGCTCGCTGGTCGAGGCCCGCTGCACACAGACCCGCGCCCCGTTCAGCTCCGCCGCACTGGCCAGGTTCAGCGACCGGCGCACCAGGAAGCCCTGTCCGTCGTAATAGTTGACCCCGGCGAAGCGGATCCCCTCCTCCGCCTCCCGCGACAGGGTCCAGGAGGTCTCGCGCCACAGCACATCCACCCGCCCGCCGCGCAGGGCGTCGAAGCGCTGGCTGGTGGTCAGGGGCACGAACCGCACGGCATCCGCATCGCCCAGCACGGCGGCGGCCAGCGCCCGGCAGAAATCGGCGTCAAACCCCCGCCACTGGCCGCGGTTGTCGGTATAGGCGAAGCCGACCAGCCCCTCGTGCACACCGCAGTTCAGGCGCCCGCGCCGCTTCACCGCCTGCAGGGTCGCGCTGCTGAAGGCCGGAGCCTCGGTGGGGGTCTGGGCGGCGGTGTCTTCGGGGGCGTCGGCCTTGCGCGCATCCTGCCCGCAGCCGGTCAGCGCCAGCGCCAGACCCATCAGGACCGCCGCCGTTCGAACCGTCTTTCCGCCTCTCCGCATCCCGCGCTCCGTCACTCTCGTCAGACTTGCGCCCCCGCCCTTTTAGAGGCCTTTGAGGCCTGAACCGCAACCCCGCGAGCCGCCATGACTGACCGTTCCGACCGTACGCGCCTGATCGCGGGGGCCACGCGCCGCGCTTCTGCTCCGACGTCGGGACGGCGGCCGGTGTCTCCCCCGGTCGAGCGCGCCTCCACCCTGCTGAACGATTCGCCCGCCGCCATGCGCGACGGCTCGACGGGCCCGACCTACGGCATCGAGGACCTGTCGGCGGGCCGTGCTCTGCGGGAGGCCTTGGCCGAATTGGAGGGGGCGTCCGACGTCTGGCTGGTCCCCTCGGGCCTTGCCGCCGTCACCGTGCCCCTGACCGCCCTGCTCCAGCCCGGCGACGGCGTTGTGACCACAGACGCCCTGTACGGCCCGACCCGCCGCTTCCTGCACCGCCATCTGAAGCCGCGCGGGGTCGAGACCGTCTTCCACCCCGCCGACGCGTCGACCGACGCCATCCTGTCCAACCTGACCGAGCAAACCCGGGTCCTGCTGATCGAGTCGCCCGGCTCCCTGACCTTCGACATGGCCGACGTGCCCGCCCTGACTGCCGCCTGTCGCGAGCGCGGCGTCCTGACGATCATGGACAATACCTGGGGCGCGGGTCTCGCCTTCAAACCGCTGGCGCATGGCGTCGATGTCAGCGTCCAGGCCCTGACCAAATACGCGGGCGGCCACTCCGACCTGCTGATGGGCTCCATTGCCGTCACCGACGAGGCGGTCGCCAAGCCGATCTTCGAGACGATCGAGGACTATGGCTGGCGCGTCACCTCTGACGACGCCTGGCTGGCCCTGCGCGGCCTGCGCACCCTGCCCCTGCGCTATGCGGAGCAGGCGCGCTCCACCCGCATCGTCACGGACTGGCTTCTGGCCCGGCCCGAGGTCGCCGACGTGCTCTGGCCCGCCCTGCCCCAGTCGCCCGCCCATACCCTGTGGAGCCGCGACTACACCGGCGCCGCCTCCCTGTTCGGGCTCGTCATGAATGGCGGCGACACCGCCTCCGCCCACGCCCTCATGTCCGCGCTGGAGCTCTTCGGCCTCGGCTATTCCTGGGGCGGGTTCGAGAGCCTGATCACTCACGAGACGGCGCAGCTGAGGATGCGCGGCGCACCGCCGAAGCTGGCGGGTGAACTGCTGCGGGTGCACGTCGGGCTGGAGGATCCGAAGGACCTGATCGCGGACCTGGAAGTCGGGCTGGTGGCGTGGGAGCGTTGAAGAGCAGGTGAGCAAGTCCAGCATACCGGAACGCATCGACTCGGCCGTGCTCCTCCATGAGTTCGAGTTCATCGCGCACGACATCTGGGCTTCTCGCGATTGGGGCGAATACGCTCCGCTGTTTCGATCAAGACTGAGCGATCTGAACTTGGATCTGCCCGAAAGATTATACCGCTACGCTCGCAAGATCATGGATTGGGGCGAGCCCTCCTATGAGGAAATTCACAAGATATTCTCGCTCGCTCGTTCCATCGAAACGCTCGCTGGATTGGAAGTGCCCGGTGCTAACGAGTGCCTGATCGACATTGCGGGCGATATTCACAGCAGGCTAGCGACGGATCCCCGATACGGCATGGTCCGCGGGGATATCTTCGGGACCGAGTTTCCCGCTTGGTGGGTCCGCTAGTCGAGAGTCCAGCTTGGGGAGTGGGCCGCGACTCGCTAGGCCTTGGCTCGCGCCGCCTTCAGCTTCGCTTTCACCGCGTCCCGCGCCTTCGCCTGACGTTTCTCAAGCGCCTCCGCCTCGGCCTCCAGCGCGGCTCGCCTCGCGTCCAGCGCCGCGACCTCCTCCGCCTGCACCTCGTCGAAGGCCGCCAGTTCGGCTTCCAGCGCCTCGACAAGCGCCTTGGCCTTCCCGCTCGCGGCGCTCTTCCTGGCCTTGGGCGCGGACGTCCTCTCGACCTTGCCAATATCGACCGAGAGCCCGCGCTCGATCAGTTCGCCGGGCCGCAAGGGCCGCCTCGCGTTCCGGCCCGCTGTCGATCTCCTTCGCCGAGCCGTCCTTGAACAGATCGCGCTTCACCCCGAAGGCCTCCAGCGCCTTCGTCCGCGACGACGCCGCCACCGTCCACGAATGGAAGCCGTCCGAATAGCAGAAGGTCTTCAACGCCCGCGCCATCAGTCCACCTCGATCCAGGTCGGCGCATGGTCGCTGGCCCGCTCGCCCCCGCGCACCTCGCGATCCACCCCGGCGTCGGTCAACCGTTCGGCCAGAGCCGGGCTCAGCAGCAGGTGATCGATGCGCAGGCCCGCGTCCCGCTCCCACGCCTGCCGGAAATAGGACCAGAAGGTCCACGGCGGTGGGTCCTGCGGAAACCGCTCCCGGATCGCGTCGGTCCAGCCCTGCTCCAACAGCCGGGCGAAGGCCGATCGGCTTTCGGGCTGCAGCAGGGCGTCGGTCTTCCAGGACCGGGTGTTGTAGATGTCGGCGTCGGTCGGCACGACGTTGTAGTCCCCCGCCAGCACCACGGGCGCGCCGGTGGCCAGCAAGTCGCGCGCGTGGGCGATCAGCCGCTCGAACCACAGCAGCTTGTAGTCGAATTTCGGTCCCGGCTGCGGATTGCCGTTGGGCAGATAGAGGCACCCGACCAGAACGCCCTGCACCGCCGCCTCGATATAGCGGCTCTGGGCGTTCGCCGGTTCGCCCGGCAGGGAGCGCCGCGTCACGATCGGCTCCCCGACCCGCGACAGGATGGCCACCCCGTTCCAGCGATGCTCGCCCTTCCACACGGCGGAATACCCGGCCTCGGCCAGCGCCTGTTCGGGAAACTGGCTGTCGGTCGCCTTCAACTCCTGAAGACAGACGACATCCGGGCGGGTTTCCTCCAGCCAGGCCAGCAGACTGGCCAGCCGGGTGTTGATTCCGTTGATGTTGAAGGTGGCGATCCGCACGGCCCCTGAACGGGCCGGAACGGGACCGGTTGCGCCTGGCGCGCCCTGCAGGATTCGAACCTGCGACCGTCCGCTTAGAAGGCGGGTGCTCTATCCAGCTGAGCTAAGGGCGCCCGAGGGCAAACGGGAACTGCACGCCAATCGCACGATAACGATGGTGACGACAGACGCTGCGCGATCCATGGCCTCAAGTCGCGCGAAGGGCGGTAGGCCGCTTCAGGAAAGCAATGATCGCTGTGCGATCAGTGCGTCCAGGACTGTTTCCGGAAGGTGGCGAAATTGTCGGCGTAGGCCTTGATGATCACCGGCGGCTCCTGCGGTTCATGCAGGCGGAAGGCGATGCCGTGGCGTTCAGCGTAGGCGACGGCCTCTTCCTTCGAGTCGAAGGTCAGGCGGACCTGGCCGTTCATGTCCGACGACGAGGTCCAGCCCATCAGCGGATCGATGGTGCGGGCCGAGGCCGGCTCGAATTCCAGCCGCCAGTCTCTCGACTTGGCCTTGCCGGACTGCATGGCGGTCTTGGCGGGGCGATAGATGCGAGCGATAGCCATCGAAATCCTCTTCGTCCGGCCGAAACCGGTCCCCCGCGTCTAGAAGCCTTCGGCAGCAGGATCAAGACGGCCGGATCAAGGGCGCGCCCCTCCCAACGCCGCCTGCGCGGAAAATCCTTCGAAACTCCACACGCCTCCCGCCCGCCGACAGGCCATGAAGGGTCATCGACATCTTCAGGACGAGGCCGCGATGACAGGCGTGACGAAAACCGGTGATGGACCCGCTGTGCCGCTGTGGCGGGTGGCGCTATGGGGCGGGATCGCCGTCCTTCTGGCGCTGCCGCTGATCGCGATGCAGTTCACGGCCCAGGTCGTCTGGGGCGGCGAAGACTTCGCCTTCGCGGCCATCCTGCTGGGCAGCGCGGGCGCGCTGTTCGAGCTGGCGGCCTGGAAGGTGCGCGACCTGACCGGCCGGCTGGTGCTCGCGGCGGTCCTGATCGGCGCGGTGGCCCTGGTCTGGGCCGACGCGGCGGTGGGCGTGTTCTGAGGGGAAAATGGTCGGAGTGAGAGGATTCGAACCTCCGACCCTCTGGTCCCAAAGCAGCATGATTGTTATAAAAATCTGATAGTTAGCTGTAAAACACGGTCATTACCGCCTCAAGTGCAGCAGGTGTTTCAGCCGAGGGTGTAAAACGCTCGGGACGGATCGATGCGATAAGTCCGCGTCGGGCCGGGTGCTTCGATTCCGCTTTCGACCCGTCCGAAACTTTGGGAGAGTCCGCTTTCTGCGGGCCTATCCAGCAGTGATGATCGCCGAGAACCGGGGCACTACAATTTCCGTCCAAGCGCCGGAGCCGGCGCTGAACCCAGACACTTTGAGGTCACGTCCGTCGACCGCCCATTCGCAGACGTCTCTCAGCCCGACGAACGGCTCCTCAGCGACCGCCCAACTGTCGCCGTCGTAGGTTCGTGCAGTGATTTTGGCGCCGGTGATCAGTTCGACCTCGCAGGGTGATTCCAGGAGGCCGAGGCCATCGACAAAAACCCCATCTATGGTGAAGGCAAGGCCTTGGGCGTTGACGGCAAACCGGATGATTTCCCGATCCGGAAAGCTCAGTCGCGCGGCGTCAGCCTCATTCATCTGCAGTCTGCCTGTAACGCTCACGAGATCCTCCGCCCCTACCGTGGTCCTTTGTACACGGACGCGGCTCACTGATAAGGCCAGCGAAAGGCAGAACCTTCAATGTCCGCTCACCGCCCATTGCGGACGATCAGTGGGGCTGGCCTCCATGCGGGACGTGAGCGCCCGCCCTCAGCTCTTGGGAAGAGCCGCTTCGGATCAGCCCGGGTTGAGCCACCTGGCCGGCATCGTGAGCCAAGCCACGCCCCGCACCAGATTGTTTCCCAAGGGAATCAAGGCAGAAGCTGCAAAACAAAGCGAGGCCCTGTAAAACTTCCACGCCAAACCGCGTGAAGTTTTCTCGCTAAGTAGTGGTCGGAGTGAGAGGATTCGAACCTCCGACCCTCTGGTCCCAAAGCAGGGTGATTGTTAGAAGAGTCTGATAGTTAGCTGTAAAACACGGTCACATCCGTCTCAAGTGCAGCAGGTGTTTCAGCCGAGGGTGTAAAACGGTCAGGACGGATCGATGCGATATGTCCGCGTTAGGTCCCGTGCTTCGTTTCCGCTTTCGACCCATTTCGGACGTTCAGAACAGCTCAGGAAAACTGCTACGGGCTTCTCGCTCGTCAATCACGTGAGCTTCGCGTTCGTTCTCTTCCCACCATGAGCCACAGACTTGGCACAGGCGAAGATGGGCGTGGTTCGGGATGCTGGTACCTATTGGAGCGGGCATTGAACTATCACCGGAGAGCACGCCTTTTCGGCAAGCCTCGCAGCCACGTTTGAACCAGTCTGTCATGTGGCGAGGCTAAGACGGATGATGTCCGCTGCCCACCCCTAGCTGCCTTTAATGGTAATCGCTGTCAGGTCTGGCGGGCCAGTATCCCCTTCCGGTACCGAAGCCCAAGACCGCACTGCAACCCTTAGGCGACGTTGAGTTGGTCCGCGTTCCCCATGTACGCTGCAGAAGCATTGCAGGCATTCTTGAGGTACTAAGTTGGCGCGGCGCAGATCACCGGAAAAGCCTGAACGGGCTGGATATGAAATATCTAAGCAAGATGTTGCGTCCAGCCAACTCGCGACGGCTATCTGGCTTTGGGCAAACTCTTGGGACCCCGTGTCCGTTCATGTTCTGGCCAGCGCAGCTGCCGAGGTTGTTGGAGTGCTTCGGCGAACAAATGGCACGCCATCTGTCCAGTCCGAAATTCTGATTAGCCTTGCGAGCGAGTTTGATGAGAAATTTGAGGATTACCTAAAAGCGTCCTTCAACTTCATGAAGCACGGCACAAAGGACCCAAGCGCGACTCTGCGGTTTAACCCCAATGAGTCAGAGTGGGTGATCTACCACGCCTGCGTAGACTATCTGGCCACATTCCAAGTCGCGCCGCCTGAAGCATCGTTATTTCTCGTCTACATGACGGAACACTGGCCGTGGTTAGTGCGACAAGAAGCCAGCGATCCGGTCCGAACGCTTCGTGAGCAGTTAAAGCGCAGCGCTAAGGGGGACAAGGTGAGCCGCGAGGATGTGGCGACCTCATTGATGAATCTGCACCGTTTCGCGGCTCACCTACGCGAAGTTGGCCAACATGATCATCCGCTAATTCGAAACATTTAGCGCTCGCCGGATAGACGTCCGCTTCCCAAACATTGCAGACGATCAGTGGGGCCGGCCTTCATGCGGGACGTGAGCGCCCACCCTCCGTCCGCTCGGCGAGAGCCGCTTCGCATCAGCCCCGGTTGAGCCACCTCGCCAGAATCGTGAGCCAAGCCACGCTTCGAACCAGACTGTTTCCCAATAAAATCAAGGCAGACGCTGCAAAACAAAGCGAGGCCCTGTAAAACCTCCGCGTCAAACCGCGTGAAGTTTTCCCGCTAAGTAGTGGTCGGAGTGAGAGGATTCGAACCTCCGACCCTCTGGTCCCAAACCAGATGCGCTACCAGGCTGCGCTACACTCCGGCGGCGGGATTTGGCACACTCCCCGCCGCACTGCAACGCGCCTGATGTTTATTCGGCGAAGAAGGGGTGGCTGACCCTGTCGCCGGGCTTGGCGCCGATCTCGTCAGAGCGTCCGCCACGCAGTTCCAGCACCCCCATGGCCGGGCCGTTGGACGGCAGGACGGTGTCGTTGTTGGGGGCGGCGTTCTTGACGATGGAGACGATCCGGCCGTGCGGATCGATGTAGAGAATGTCCAGGCTGCTGGGTGTGTTGCGCATCCAGAAGCCGCGCTCGGCCACGTCCGGGAACTCGAACAGCATGCCGCGGTCGTCGGCCAGGGGCGGGCGCTCCATCAGGCCGCGCTGGCGCTCGGGCTCATCGTCGGCGATCTCGACCATGAATTTGTGCGCGCCGCTGGCGGTGGTGATGGTCAGCGGCTCCATCGCCTCGCCGTTCGCGCCCTTGGGCGTGCCCATGGCGCAGCCGGCCAGAAGCATCACGCCGGCGAGGGCCGCCAGAACGCCCCCGACCCGAATTTCACGACGATAAACCATACGCATCCGCCCTTGCACCAGGCGGATGACTATCCGCCCATTCTGATTTCAGCGACCACCAGTCCCTTGGGACCGTCGGCGAATCGCACCGCGACGGGGTCTCCGGGCAGCAGGTCATCCAGCCCGCAGCGCCGAAGCGTCTCGACATGGACGAAGATATCCCCGGTCTGGCCATCGCGCACCACGAATCCGTAGCCCTTGGTGCGGTTGAACCATTTGACCACCGCCGCTTCCAGCGGACCGCCGGGCGCAGGGTCCTCGCCCGAGGCCGAGGCCCGCAGGCCCTCGTAACCGGTGCGGCGGGGCGGCTGCACCGCCACGGCCGGGTCGCCCTCGCCCAGGTCGACGATCTCCGTCACCTGCCAGCCCTTGGGCCGACGGACGCAGTCGCACGAGATCGGCGCCCCCTCGGCGGCGGTTTCATGCCCGCTGTCGCGCAGGCTGGAGATGTGCAGAAGCACGTCCTTCAGATCGGTCAGGCCGGGATCATCAGGTACGATGAAGCCGTACCCCTTTCCGGGATCGAACCATTTAACCCGTCCGGCGATACGCACTGCGGTCGCCGTTTCCCCACCCTCGTAGTCGGACACAACTTTCCCCCTGCCCGGGATCAGTACGGGCACGGCTTATTTAACATGGTTCTTTGAACACCTGAAAAGCGAAAAACACCCGTTTTCCGAGCTTCAGCCTTCGCGATCGTTCAACCGGGCCCGGAACGCCCCGCCAGCAGGCCTTCCACGCGTTTGGTCAGGTCGGCGGCGCGATAGGGCTTTCCAATCAAGGGCAAGGGCTGACGCCCCTCGGTCTGGTCGGCCATCCGATCCGCCCATCCGGTCGTCAGCAGGATCAGGGCGTCGGGCATGATCTCGCCCACGGCCCGCGCCAGCGCCACGCCGTCCAGCGCCCCCGGCATGACGATGTCAGTGAACAGCAGATCGACCTTCAGCCCCTGTCGCACCCGCTCCATCGCCTCGTCCGCCGTGACGGCGGTGGTGACGGCATAGCCGGCCTCCTCCAGCACCGTGGCGCCGAACTCCAGCACCTCGGCGTTGTCCTCGACCATCAGCACGGTAACGCGGGCGTCGGCTCGTTCCGGCAAATCATCCCTCCATGGCGTCCAGACGGACACCCTGCCAACGCGGCGCACGGCGTAAGGATCGCACGCTGCGGACGTTTTTCGAAATGAGGGGGAAAGCCCCGCGTGGCAGTCCCTAGGGGAAACGGTAGCTGGCCGCAAACGCTTTCCAACCACCCTTGATTTTCCCACGCAATCAGGACTTTAGGGATCTACCAGTAGCGTCTATCGTAGAAATATCCGTAGAAATGGCATCCAGAAAAGGTCCGGTGACCAGACGTTTGGCACCGGGTGTCTACGAGCGTCCGGACGGCAATATGCAGTCGAGGATCGCTATCCCCGCAGACCTGCGCTGGGCCTACGGGAGGAACCACCGCGTCATTTCCCTCGGCACACGAGATCCGCAAGACGCCAACAAGCGTCACGCGAAAGTGCTGGCCGAGCATGAAGCGGCCTTTGAGAACATTCGTAGGGGCACCGCGTCGAGAGCGTTCGAGGCGTTCGCGAAAAAACTGCACGCCTCCCAGACGGCTGAGATCCAGCGGGTAGCCGACGAACAGCTGGGTTCGGTCACCCCTGGGGCGAACGCCTATACGGAGCCAAGTCAGATTAAGCGGCTCGGTAGCGACAACGCCGATTTGCTCGCCGCCACAGTCGGCTGGGCCGCCGACTGGTTTTTTGCAGATACCATGAACGTCCGCGCTCTCGATCTGCCCGACGGTCTACGGAGTTCACTCCTGTATCGGCAGGTCTTGCGCGAGTGTGCGGAGGTCTTGAAGGACTCATGGCGGGCTGGCCGGGAAGCCGAAGAGGGACGACCTATATCGCCTCCTCGATACCCAGCTCTCGCCCAGAAGCCTGACGAGTCGCTCGACGGAAACCGGGCACACCATGAGAAGGCCACTCGTCCGCTGTCCCGCTATTACCATGAGGTCTACCTGCCCGCTCAGGAAGGCGAGTTGGCGCGAAACACCGCGAAGGTGAAGGTTCAATCCGTAGACCTGTTCAATGATCTGGTTGGCGATCCACCGCTCTACCTGCTCACGCGGGCGCAGCTGAACGAGTTTCAGCAGAGCCTTAAGCTGCTGCCGGACGGTCGGGTAGTTGACGCTGGTATCGCAGGCCGTAGCAAACGGGACCTCGTCGCACTGCAACGATCCGGGGCGACAGACCTCAAGCGCTTAGCAGCAGGGACGATCCAGAAGCACGTTAGCAACATCAAGACGATCTTGGCCTTCGCGCTTGATGCGGGCCACCTGCGCATAAACCCTGCGCTGGGGATGAAGAACGTCAAAGCCACGACCGCAAACCCGTCTATCGCGCGCCGCCCATTCAGCCGGACCGAGTTGGAGGCGATTTTCTCCCTGCCAATCTACGCAGGTTGCCGATGCGACTCCGGACAGGGTCTGTTTCGTGCAGGTCCACTTTTGATCCGAGATGAGCGTTTCTGGGTTCCGATGCTTCTCTTCCTGACCGGCGCGCGGGCAAGTGAGGTCGCGGGGTTGGAGAAGGAGGAAGTGACCTTCGAGGAAGATCACGCCCGGCTTGTCTTCAGGCACACCCAGCTACGGCGGCTCAAGAACGACGAGTCAGAGCGCGTGATACCCCTCCACCCCTGGGCACTCAAAATGGGCTTCGCCGACTATGTGAGGTCCCTGCCCTCCACATCCGCCGCCATCTTTCCGAAGCTCGTCGCCGGGTCCGTGGACGGGACCACCGGCAAGTTAGATGACGAGCGGCTCAACGGCTCATCCGTCTTCCGACAGTTCAACCGGACGGTCCTGAACCATGTTGGCTTAAAAGATGATCCAGCCGTATCGCTTCACTCGTTCCGACACGTCTTTGAGGACGCCATGACGGGTCAGGACATCCCGAATGAGGTGATGTTCCGTTTGACGGGCCGCAGCATCGGGAGTTCTCGGTCAATCTATGCCAAGAGCCTTCCCGCTGATGAGGGGCGGCGTGCCGAGAGGGCGAAGGACTACCTGCGCCACGTCGAGCGGATCGGTTTCGGCGGATTGGATCTCTCCCATTTGCACGCGCTGCCCGAAGGCTGACTAAGGCGCGACGACTGCAGCCATTGCCGCGATGGTCTTTGCGTTGAAGGCGGGATCCCCATTCTTGGTCGTGCTGCGGACGGCGTTCACGAGAACCGCTTCGTTAGCAGTGACGAGCCGCTGTTCGAGCAGCTCGACGAGGTGCGCCGGGATGGTCTTGTCGCGTAGTCGCTGCTGCTTCAGCCACATCACGAACAGGGCCGCTTCGTCTGCCCCGAGTAGGGACGCGAGCTTCGGAATGTGGCTCAGAGACACCGCCGAGCGCCCCGTTCGCCAGTGGCTGATCATATTCGGGGCCGTGAAGCCGAAGTAGGCTGCGCCCTGCTCGTTTGTCAGTCCGGTCTTGTCCCATTTCGCGTCGATGAACGCAGCCAACGGGCTGGCGATAACGTGCGCTGAAGGGTTTCTGGGGCGGCCTGGAGATTTCATGGTGGTCACGTTCTGTCGGTTGAAGATGACAAACCACATAGACCACCGCGACCACGGGATTTTCGGCTTTGTCACTCTTACCATCAGGCTTCGGTGTCGTAGGCTCCGGAGCATCTGGCGGCGTCACGGATGGAGTCCATTTTAGCGCTCCAAGAGCACCATCCACGGTCCGACATGCTCGCGCACCAATCTGATCAACGAGGTCGCTCAGCGACGCTCTGAGAAGGTTCTGGAGCTATTCAACGACAGCACCAGAGGGTGACCTCAGGTCGCTCACAAGCAAGCCACGCTCCGGCGCTCAGCCGGGGTGTAAGAACTGATCTTCGACTTCTCCGAAAGCACTAACGGCCATCGGACCATTCCGCGAAACCCGCGACGCAGGTGCAAGATCTTACACCTCGTCCCAGGGCCGACTCTCCCTGGGTGCGGATGGGCAAATGGACGGGTCACTTACATCCGAAGACCGCTATTCACCGTTTCCGGTGCCACGTCGCCGCACTGAAATGGTCAGCCGGGCGCGCGCGGACACCTCGCAGTGAATGTCGGCTATAGGTGGCAACGGACTTTGCCTTTGTGACCGACCCGAAGTTTCTGAGCGGCCCGTTCAAATCATCGGGCACACGCGATGCAGGTCGCGCTCGTCGCATCCAGCGTCAATCTCGGCAGCGGAATGGGATCACCGCAGCCCCCGCAGTAGCCGAAGTCGCCCGTCGCGATCCTTGTCAGCGCAGCGGTGATCATACGCGCCTCGTGCTGTCGTCTGGCTTGGGATGCAAACGCCATTGCCTGACGCTGCATGGCGTCTACCCGCGAGAGCCGTCCGACGCTCTGCTGATCCAGGATCACTGGCTTTCGGTCGTCGTCGGAAAGCGCGTCCAGTGCCTCGAGGTCAGCGAGCCGAAGCAGCAAGGTCTGTTTCAGCCCCTCAACCACCTCAGGAGAAAGCTCATCCATTTTCAGCCTCCTGCCGTGCAGGTCCGGGCCTAGCCACGAAACAACAAAGCGGGCACGAGACTCGACCGAATGACGGCAGTTGTCGTGCTGCCGACGAAGAGCCGCCGGATTGGCGAGTGCCCGTAGGCGCCCATGACCAGCAGATCGATGCCCGCCTCGCTCACATAGCTTCCAATGACCTCCTCGGCCTCTCCGGAACGCTCTTCTACGTGGTGGCGGCCTCCCCAAGCGGCCAGCCGTTCGCGTGCCCAGCTCAGGTGGCTTGCACGATCGCCTTTCGGGTGGCCGACCATCAACAGATGGCACTCGAAACGAAGGAAGGCGGGGTCTGACACCAAGAAATCGACCGCCTTGCGGGAACTGGCTCCCCCGTCGAAGGCGATGAGGATTTTCTCGATTGGCTTGAAGGCCCTCGACGCAACCAGAACCGGCAGCGAGGTGGCCCGGATGACCTGTTCGACGGAGCCGCCGAGATGCATCTTCGCGAAATCCGCATGTTCGCCGCGCTTGCCCAGCACGACGACGCGGGCGGTCGCTTCCAGTTCGTGGACGTTGTCCACCAGCCCACCATGACGAAGGCGGGTGCTAACGTTTGCCACCCCTTGTGCCCGCACCCGTTTCTCGGCCTCGGCGAGGATGACCCGACCCCGCTCCATGCGCAGGCGCCCGCGGTCCTCATCCAGTCTGGTCAGGCTTTCGAGCAGGTCTTCGGATGCGCCGAGTCCGATGCTCCCAGACATGTCCCGGGGCACAGCGTCTGGCGCGCGATCGAGGACGTGGAGTAGCTCAACGTCAGACCCGAGCTGGAGCGCTGCCCAAGCCGCGTGATCGCAGATGCTGGCTCCATAGGTGGAGGCGTCGATACAGGCGAGAACCTTTGTCATGGCGGTATCCTCAGTGGCTCAGCAGGCTGTCGAGCGCGCCCGGTTTGTCGTGGATTGCGAACTTGTCGATCATTGTGGCGCTGGCTTCGTTGATCCCGGTCACCTCCACCTCCGTGCCTTCACGCCGGAACTTCAGGATGACCTTGTCCAGAGCTGCGATTGCGGAAACATCCCAGAAGTGGGCGCGACTCACGTCAATGCGCACATGGTCGACGGCTTCCTTGAAATCGAACGAAGCCACGAAGGCGTCCGACGAAGCGAAGAATATCTGACCGAGGACGACATAGTCGCGGGCGCGCCCGTCGTCGGTCGCTGTCGAACGAACCGCGACGACACGCGCGACCTTCTGCGCGAAGAATATCCCCGACAGCAGAACCCCAGTGAACACACCCTTCGCAAGATCGTGGGTCGCGACGGTCACGACGACCGTGGCGAGCATAACGAAGCTGGAACTCTTCGGGTATGCGCGGAGGTTCTTGATCGAGCCCCAGTTGAACGTGCCGATCGACACCATGATCATCACCGCCACCAGCGCCGGCATCGGGATCTGGGCGACCCAGGTCCCCAAGACGAGGATCATGAACAGAAGGAACACGCCCGCCAGCAGTGTCGACAATCGGCCCCTGCCGCCTGATTTCACGTTGATCACGGACTGACCGATCATGGCACAGCCCGCCATACCGCCGAAGAAGCCGGCGACGATGTTGGCGATGCCCTGACCCTTGCACTCCCTGTTCTTGTCGCTGGGCGTGTCGGTGAGATCGTCGACGATGGTCGCCGTCATCAGCGACTCCAGCAGGCCCACGAGCATCAGCGTCACCGAATACGGCAGGATGATCATCAGCGTGTCGAGATTGAGCGGGATATCGGGGATCAGGAACATCGGCAGGGTTGCAGGGAGTTGCCCCATATCGCCGACAGTCCGGACCTCGATGCCCATGGAGATCGAGAGCGCCGTCAGAACCACGATGGCGACCAGCGGTGAGGGCACCGCCTTGGTCAGGCGCGGCAGCAGGTAGATGATGGCGAGGCCGCCTGCGACCATAGCGTAGGTGGGCCAGGCGACGCCGGTCAGCTCCGGCAACTGAGCGAGGAAGATCAGGATCGCCAAGGCGTTGACGAAGCCGGTGACAACCGACTTGGAGACGAACCGCATGAGCGAGCCGAGCTTGATGAAGCCCGCGATGATCTGAAGCACGCCCGTCAGGACCGTGGCGGCCAGAAGGTATTGAAGGCCATGCTCCCGCACGAGCGTCACCATCAGCAGCGCCATGGCTCCAGTCGCTGCCGAGATCATGCCGGGACGCCCACCGGCGAAGGCAATCACGACGCAGATGGCGAACGACGCATACAGGCCGACCGCTGGGTCCACGCCAGCGATGATGGAGAAGGCAATCGCCTCCGGGATCAGCGCGAGCGCCACCACGAGTCCCGCCAGAGTGTCGCCCCTGATATTTCCAAACCAGTTCTGGCGAATGACAGCCAAGTTCATGTGCTACTTTCTCCCGCGACACGCGCCGCGCTGTCGCCCTTGGCGACCCGTTATGTCCAGGCCGGGTCGGTTGACCCGATGTTCCGAAATGTTCCTAACTTGCTCACATGGACCGCACTGATCCCCTGAACCGAATGTCGGACCGCATCAGGTGGTGACGAGAGGCACCATCAAGTTCGTCGCGCCGACCGGACGCTACGCCATGATCTCGCGTGATGACCGTGAGCCGAAGGTGTTCGTCCACCTCAGCGAAGTGTTGGCGGCAGGTGAAACCCGGCTTGAAAAAGGACAGCGCTTCGAGTTCGAGGTCGGGCACGATGAGGATGGCCGCCCCTCGGCGAGAAAGCTGCGCAGGATCTGAACGCGCCCTCATCGAAGGTAGTCCGTTGCAACGCGCCCGATGGTGTCGCGATAGCGCCCTTCCGCGAGGGGTCGGGTGGACCCGAGGACGAAGCCGATGCCCCCGGTGGCGGCGCGCGGCTTGAAGACGTAGTGATAGAGCGTGGCGGCGGTGACGGATTTGACCGCAACTTGAGCGGACCATAGCGCCAGTCCCGACTTCGCCCCCCAGAAGGTGGGTGCCAAGCGCAGGCAGGACGCCAAAGCTGTCTCGAAGGGTAGAGCGAGAACCCCGGAGCCGGTCAGGCGCGACTTCAGCTCGCGAAGGTGCTGCGGCAGCGCGTCATTCTCGACGCGGCCTATGACCATGATCGCGGCGCGCCCTGGCGCGTCCACTTCAGGCGTATGGCCGCCTCTCGTTCGAACGAGGACTGTTGGCGGAGCTTGCTGCGTCAAGAGCGCCAGCGCTGACGGTGCGTTTTCAGAAGTGCCGAGTGTCAGAACGCTACTGCATACTTCAAAAGCATGCTCCAGCCGCTGCAACTGAGCAGGGGGAGGCAAAACCATGAGGCTTTCAGTTTCAGCCGGGGAACGTGGTCCGCCACACGTGATGCGCCCCAGCTTCCTGAGCTAGGCAGTTTCCCCAAGGGTTAGGCGCTTGGGATAGCCACCCGCGAGCGGGTCCGACGGAAGGCGGCTCAATGCCTGAGGCAGGGGAAAAAGGCAAGTCGGGGCGAACGAGCGAGAACCTTTGCGGACCTCGCCTGATTTCCTCGATGGGTCGGGGGCTGACCGTCACCTCCGGGAGGAGGCGAAGGTTATCGGCGCAATGGACCTTCCCCCAAGCTCCGCTTCATTGTTGTCAAAATCGGTCAAAGCTCCTGGAGTCGCTGCTGGATGCGCCCCACCATCTCTCTGGCGGTGCGGGTCACTCCAACGATGGTGGCGGAAGCCGCGCCCGTCCAATCACCGTAGCCCATGAGCCAGAGGTGGGGCTGTCGGACAGATCGATTGTTGTCGACGGCGACGCGACCGTCCGTGTCGATCACATCGAGGGAGCGGAGATGGTTCAGGGCAGGGCGAAAGCCGGTGCACCATATCACCGCGTCTATTCGCTCCTCGTGCCCGTCGGGCCAGGTCACGCCATGTGCGTGGATGGCTGTGAAGGGGCGCCGGCTGTGCAGGACTCCGCGCGCCCGAGCCGCCCAGACGCTTGGAATGACGACGATGTCGCCGAGACCGCCAATCGGGGCATCCACCGGACGCCCCTCCATCTGAGCCTTCCAGCGGTCCGTAGCACGCTGGAACAGGACGCGACCGTCCACGTCGTCGGGCAAGAACAACGGCTCGGTGGTCGTCACCCAGGACGCATCGGCGACCAACGAAACCTCGGCCATGATCTGCGCTCCGGAGTTTCCACCCCCCACGACGAGGACCCGCTTGCCGGTGAACGCTGCGGGCGACCGATATTGGGCCGAGTGCATCTGCAGACCCGCGAACTGCGAGAGCCCGGGATAGTCGGGAATGAAAGCATGGCTCCACGTGCCGGTGGCGCTGACGACCATTTTCGCTCGCCGGGGACCCAGGTTGGTGACGACTTCCAACCCTCCTTCAATCGCGCTGACCGCAAGCGCCTCGACAGGCCGCTCGATTGGAAACTGATACCGTCGCTCATACGCACCGAGGTATTCGATCACGTCGTCGCGCGTAGGATAATCGACGCCGGGCTTCCCCGGCATCGGCCAGCCTGGAAGCGAACTCCAGCTACTGGGTGAGAAGAGGCGGAGCGAGTCCCAAGCGTGGTTCCAAGCGCCTCCCGGCTGTTCGCCAGCGTCCAGCACCAGATATTTTAGGCCAGCGCGGCGCAAGTAGTAGGCGGTCGCCAGACCCGCCTGTCCCCCTCCGATTACGAGGACATCCAAGGCTGCGTCCGGATCGCTCGTCATTTCCAAGTCAGTCCTTGTGAGGACCTCACTGACGACCAAATACCCGGATGTGCAACTGCGTCATGTCCGCAGTGGCTCAGGCCGGGTGGCAATCGATGATAGGTCGGCGCGGAGATCGAGCGGGACCGGCGCCGCCTTCCGCTCGGAATACCTGTCGACCAGCTCGACTGCATATGGCCTCGTCAGCACGGTGAACCGAACCAGTTCCTCCATCACGTCGACGATCCGGTCATAGTAGCTGGACGGCTTCATGCGCCCGCTATCGTCGAACTCCTGATACGCCTTTGCGACGCTGGACTGGTTCGGGATTGTGATCATCCGCATCCACCGACCCAGCAGGCGCAGGGTGTTCACTGCGTTGAAGCTCTGCGAGCCGCCGGACACCTGCATGACCGCCAGGGTCCGACCTTGTGTGGGCCGCACGCCGCCGATGCTCAGCGGCAGGTGATCGATCTGCAGCTTCATCAGGCCCGAGACCTGCCCGTGACGTTCCGGGCTGCACCAGACCATTCCCTCCGACCAGAAGGCGTGCTCTCGCAGCTCCTTGACCGCTGGATGATCATCGTCACCGGGGGAGCCGGGCAGAGGCAGGTCCGAGGGGTCGAAGATGCGGGTGTCGCAGCCCATGAACCTGAGCAGGCGCGCTGCTTCCTCGACGCAAAGCCGGGAGTAGGACCGCTGACGCAGCGATCCGTAGAGAAGCAGGATGCGCGGCGGATGGTGGTTCGGACCAAGGGCGGACGCCGGTGTTCTTGAGAGATGGGCGGGGTCCAGGGCGGGCAGATCGCCCGGGTCAGGCAACTCACGCAAGCGATCCATCAGCAGGCATCCTTCGTCGGAGCCGTCGCGGGGAAGAACCTGCGCCCCAGCCACAGGGCGACAGACACCAGCAGGATCAGCACCGGCACCTCGACAAGCGGTCCGATGACAGCAGCAAACGCGACCGGCGAGGCCAGCCCGAAAGCGGCAATCGCCACGGCGATGGCGAGTTCGAAGTTGTTCGAGGCGGCGGTGAACGCCAGTGCGGTCGTCCGCGGATAGTCGGCGTCGATCAGCCGGCCCATCAGGAAGCTGACCACGAACATCACGAGGAAGTAGGTGGTCAGCGGGATCGCGATGCGCAGCGCGTCGAGCGGCAGGGCCACCACGTCCCCGCCCTTCATGCTAAACATGGCGACGATGGTGAACAGCAGGGCGATCAGTGTGATCGGGCCGATGCGCGGCAGGAAGCGGCGCTCATACCAGTCGGCCCCCTTGCGCACGATCAGCACGCGGCGCGTGAGGAACCCGCCGAGGAACGGCAAGCCGAGGTAGAGCAGGACCGCGCCTGCGATGGTCCAGAAGCTCACATCCACGACGCTGCCTTGCAGCCCGAGCAGCGGCGGCAGGAATGACAGGAAGAACCACGCATAGGCGCTGAAGAAGACGATCTGGAAGATCGAGTTGAAGGCCACGAGGCCCGCGACATACTGGTTGTCGCCTCTCGCAAGCTGGTTCCAGACCAGCACCATGGCGATGCACCGGGCCAGCCCGATCAGGATCACGCCGGTCATGTATTCCGGTTGGTCGCGCAGGAAGATCACGGCCAGCACGAACATCAGCACCGGGCCGAGGACCCAGTTCTGGAACAGCGAAAGCGCCAGCACCCGCTTGTCCGAGAAGACGCGCGGCAGTTCCTCGTATTTCACTTTCGCCAGCGGCGGATACATCATCAGGATCAGCCCTATGGCGATAGGGACGTTCGTCGATCCGACAGACAGGCTGTCCAGCCACCCGGGGAGGCCGGGGACGACGGTGCCCAGCAGCACTCCCAGCCCCATGGCGACGAATATCCAGAGCGTCAGCCAACGGTCCAGGAAAGACAGCCGACGCGGCGGGTTGTCGTAGACAACAGGGGTGTCGACCATCAGCGAACCCTCCGCCCCGCCTGATCGATGACGACCTCCCCGTCATCCTTGGTGAAGGGCTTGAGGTCAGCGGCGGGCAGAAGGTCCAGCACCGCCTCTGACGGACGACACAGACGCACCCCGTGCGGTGAAACGACGATGGGCCGGTTCAGCAGAATGGGGTGCGCCTCCACGGCATCCAGCAGCTCTTCGTCGGTGATCGCGTCGTCGCCGAGGCCGAGGTCTGCATACGGGGTGCCCTTCTCGCGCAACAGCGTCCGAAGAGGCTGACCCGTCCGCGCCGCCAGCTCAGCGACCATCGTCCGCGATGGCGGGGTCTTCAGATACTCGATGACGTGCGGCTCGATCCCGACGTGACGGATCAAGGCCAGGGCGTTGCGCGAGGTCCCGCAGGCGGGGTTGTGATAGATGACGATGTCCATGGGTTCTCAGAGGCAGCAGGGAAGGAGTTCGGCCAGCAATGGCTCGCACTTGACCGCCTCGCCGCCGCAGCAGTCGGCTACGAGGAAAAGGACCAGCCCCCGGAGCCGATCAATGGCCGGGGTGAAGTAGATTTCGCGGCCTTTGCGTTCGGACGAGATCAAACCCGCATCTGCCAATATGCGGAGGTGGGTCGACATGGTGCTGGCGGGCTGTTCAAACGCCTGCGCGATGTCCCCGGCTTTAAGACCGCCCGGAGCATGTCTGATCAGCAACCGAAGAACCTCCAGCCGCCGGGGATGACCCAACGCCGAGAAGCATCTGACAGCGAACTCGTTATCCATCCTTCGTTATTACGAGAATAATCGAACAATGGCAATCTGCGTGGCCCGAGATGGCCCGGCTCCATCTGCGCGGAACGTCGGCTTTGGGCCTGAAGCAGACGATCGCATGCTTCCGGAACCCGGACCTCCCGGACGGTGTAAGGGATCCGCTGGCCGGAGGTTGGCAAACACCCGACCCTGATGCCTATAGCGACCCCAAACCTTGGACTTCCTCATTTGGAGGCGGCCCAACGATCACCAGATCACCTGAGTCCCATCCGCTCCTCCTGCTTCTCCAGAAGGCCCCGCAATGAGTCTCCAAGGCACCCTGGAGCGCGAAGATAGTGGCGGCTTCGGTCACGGGGCAGCGCCAGCTCGATCAAGCCCCAGCAGCGTTTTTCTGCGAACCGCCGTTCGACTTCAGCCTTGAGCCGGAGCCGGGTCATCGGAGCCACCTCGATACCTGCCCGCTGCTCCCGGGCGTGTTCCTCAACCAAGGTCTCGATGCACCGAGCGACAAGGGACCGGGCGCGGGTCTGTTCATCCAGACTCGTCCGCAGAGCGCGAACCTGATCAAAGCGCCAATCAGGCTCGATTGCGGTGACCCCGTTCACTTCCTTCAGGAACCAGTGAGTCCGGGAAAAAACAAAGCGGATCGCTTTGCGGGCAGCGTCCACCGAGACCACCTGATCGAGCCCTACAAACCGGGACACCTGCCAGCGGACGTGAGGGTCATCAAGGCGAGCAGCTTCGACCTGGACCTCCCGCTCCCATTCAAAAATCGACGTGTCGAAATGGGTGACAAGATCTTCGAGGACAGCGTCCCGGATGCGGCGTTCAAGGTTGCTTAGCAGGGCTTCTGCAACGGAGCCTTCCTTGGTTGTTGGAAGCTGAAGGCTCAGCCGCCGGAGATGGGTCTTGTCGTAGGACGAAGCCAGCTGAAGGATCCTGTTGGAGATCCACGCTCGGGCTTGGTCTCTGCCCATCCACGAAAAATCACTGCAGAGGAAAGCAGCAAAGTGCTCGTCGTGGTCCACCTTCAAGGAGACGGGGTCCAAGGACTCGACCAACAGACGCCAGTTCGAACCGGAGAAGACATCATCGAAAGCAGACCACGCCTGTGCCTTGGAGATGGTGTGAGGAAGGGTTGAATCTGTGTCGTTGGGGGTCATCAATCATCGGGGGTTGGTGGTGTGTCGTCTTCCCGGAGAACCGGGTGAGGTCCAGAGCTGCTCAGTGACCTGATCTCTGGGTCGTTAGCGCCTGCGGCGCAGGGCCTACGGGTTCAGCGGTTGTCGTTCGCTGCGCTCACTGCGCTTCACCCTCGGCCCTTGTTTTCAGTGTCTTTGGCAGTTCGTCCTTTCAGGCATGACTCAAACTGGCGCTGGAAAATCCAGCCCCGTCGGGCGACTCTTCGAGGGTCTGGGTGTGCAGATTGACTTGCCGATGGGACTGGCGCGCCCCGCCTCACCCCGGCGGTTTGTGGCGCTTTGGGGAACTATGGCAGGCCACCGTCCCTCCCCGCAGACCTGATCAGATCTGGGGTCGCTTTGCGTTCATGTCAGGAAAGGATGTCAGCTGTGGTCCAGTGGGTGACGTTGTCGGCGTGCGTGTTTTTATTGGCGTAGCTGATGTAGCGGCTTTTTGTTTGTAGGCGGGTCAAGTGGAAGGTCGGCTGAGCGGCGTGGATCTTCACGAGCGGGCGGGTGGTTCTGGAAAGCTGGAACGCCGGTAGCGGATCCTCGGCGTCCTCCCCAATGTGTTCCCAGAGCAGTTCACGAAGGATCGGCTCTTCCCCGGGTTGGAGGGCTATGCCCCCATGCCAGTGTGGAAAAGGCTCGCCGGATCGTTTCGTCGCTTCATAGAAGCCCGCCATCAGGAGGGCCTTCGGGTCCGTGTGAACCAGATCGCAGGCTTGTCGCTTGGAAGCGCCCCGAAGCCTCCTCGCTCCTACCCGGATGAGGTTGCGAAGGATCGGCTTTAGCTGGACCTCAGGCGAGAAGGCGCGGGGACTGATCCCGAGGGATATGGTCAGCTCGTGAGTGATGCCGAGCTGCGACCAAAACTGTGCGTAGCCATCAGCAACACGCGGCGCGAGTCGGGGCATCAGCCTGCTCGCGCAGGGCGTCCGTCATTCGTCATTTGGGAAAGCCGTCTAAGAACGTCCTCGGCCCGGGCCTGCCGGAGCAGGGAGAGGGGTGTGGGCCGGAGTTGCTATTATGATAGCCGAAGTGCGCCGAAAAATCCAGCGACTATCCGGACCGGAGGTGCCGATACACGGAGGCGCGCCCTACTCCCAGCTGTTTGGCAACGGCAGTCGCCCCCAAACCAGTCGCCAACAACGCCCGAACTTCCTCACTATTGATCGATTTCGGTCGGCCCTTGTAGCGTCCCTCTCCTTTTGCCTTCTCGATGCCTTCGCGCTGCCGCTCCTTGCGGATCGCGTTTTCGAACTCCGCGAAGCACCCAAGGAGATTGAGCATCAAGCGACCCTCAGGCCGGGTTGTGTCGACTGCCGACTGTTGCAGGCATCGGAACTCCACCTGCTTCTCGGCGAGCTGGTCGATTATTGAGGACAGGTCGCCTATTGACCTTGCCAGTCGATCAAGGCGGGTGACAACGAACACGTCACCTTTCCGGACAAACCGGAGAGCCAGGTCCAGCTGATCGCGCCCGCTGGTCGTGGTGCCGCTCTTCTTCTCGGAAAAGATCTCCTCGCAGCCAGCCGCGCGAAGTTGCTCCTCTTGGATCTCGACTGATTGTCCGGCGCTACTAGCTCTGGCGTATCCGATTGCGGGCATGGTCTCCGTCTCGTTTGGTTCTAGACCACACGGAGTCTACCGTCCCAAAAGCCAGATGCAACTCATATGAGACGGCTATGTGGTCCGCGCGAGACGCCTCGCCGAGTATAGTTTTTCGAGGCACCGGCGCGTAGCGGCGGCTGCCGTGGACCTTGGCTCGACGGTCGCCCAGCACGAGTCGTTCACAACACCTAAAGGCCAGATGATGTGCGACAATCTGCCGCACCCACTAACTGTAGCGGTTTAGCTCTGCCGTTTCCATCTGGAAGAACGGCACAATCCCGCCACGATTTATCAGGCCGACGCTATGATCATCCGCCGCTCTCGGATCCGGAACTTGGACCGCTATCTGGGCAACCTCATTCCGAAAACCGCGATCAAGTTCGTCGTGGAAGTCGATCAGGTTCCTGCTGCGAAACTGAAACGATCTGGGTTCGAGGGCCTTGCTGCAGGTCAGACCCTGCTTCCCGCTATCGTCGGGAAGATCAGCAAGCAGAACGCGGAGGGCAGCTACGTCGTGCATAAGGACCGCCCCAAGGAGAGCCGCTTCGTGGGGCGGCGAGAATGGACCCGGAAGGAGTGGGCGGGGCCAGGGCAAACGCGCGAGGTCACCGAGGCCGTCGATGTCGAACGCATGTGCTACCAGCGGACCTTCGTTCCTCCCCCGGCCATCGAGCTTACCGTCGTCGACCATGATGGCCGCACGTTCGTAACGTCGCCCACGACAACGTGGCAGGACACATCGGCTGACGACATCCTCCACATGATCAACCTGTTCTTGGAGCTGTTCGGCGAAGCGGAGGTGCGCCACGAGAACCTCGACAGCTTCACCCCGCCCCATACGCAGCGCGTCAACTGGTCCATGCTGCCGCCCGGCACCAACACCGTGACCGGAGTGCTGGCTCACGTGCGTTCAATCATCGCCGCAAGGAAGCCGTCTCTGCGAGGCCCCATCGAAGAGCGGCTGACGATCATGGCAAGCAAGAACCCAGATGACGTGGTTCTTGGGCATGGTGGCTATCACGCCTATGTTGCCTACGTCTTCAAGGCGAAGGGCTACGCCATTCTTGAGAGCGTTCTGCCGGATAACGCCACCTACGTGTTTGACCAGAACTGGCAGGTTGTGTCGGGTCTCACCAAAACGCAGGTTTTGGACGGCAACTACCATATCGACCGGATCATCCACGACGCGGGGTGGCCGGTGAACATCGCGAAATACGTCTAGCATCATCCGACGGTCGGGGCTGGCTACAGCTGAACGGCTGCCTTCAGACGCCACGCCTCAAGTAGTTCTTCGATGTCGGGGCGTTCGCGCCGTTCGATAGTCAGAAGGAGGGCTGCGCGGGCAAGCCGGAAGGCGGTGTGAAACTGTTCCGCCTCAGGCGGGGTTCCAGCATGAACGGCCCCGCCCCTCGCCGCGTAGCACCGCTCAATCGATGTGAAGGCCCTGTCGCGACCTGGGCCGGGGGCGTTGAGGTAGGCTGCGAGGGATCGACAGATCCGCTCCGTGATGCGCGTGTTCCCGGGACGGATCAGGGTTTCAATGGCCGCCCACGCGATGACGATCCCCGCGCCAGCGTTCTGCGTATGGATCGCTCCGTCCAAGGTCTGAAACGAGCGATGGAACACAGGGTCTTTCATCAGCTCCGATGCGGCGAAGAGATTGCCGCGAAGCCATTCGAAGTCAGCCGTTGAAGGTGGCCTGTCGGGCGGGGCCGTCAGAAGCTGCTGAAGCTGGACTTCCACAGGGAAGATGTTGGCCCGATCTGTATCGTCCGGGATGCGCTGGAACGGGCGATCCGAAAGCACCGGCATCTTGATCGGCAGCGCCAGTTTGAGCCTTAGCAGAGCTACAACGAACCAAAGGGTGTTGATGCGGTCAAACCCCAACGTCGGTTCGCCGTCCAGCTCTAGCTCCGCCAGGATGACCAGAGATTTCTCGCCCACGGCGGCCCACGGGCCGGGGTTCGGCGCAGATGGCTTAGGAGGCGGGGCGAACGCGAGAATGTAGGGGGCGGTGAGCTTGGCGTATGTGCGCCGAAGGATCAGTCCATGGCCGAGCGGAAAGTCATCTGAAGGGACGGGGACGCCGCTAATCCCGCCAAACAAGCGATCCGTTTCCATGTCGAAGGGGTCGCGTGAAGGAGGGCGGTAGTCGCCTTCGATCATCGCTTCAAGGCGGTCCATTTCCTCATGGAGGGTCTTGGTCATCGGGCGACGATGACAGCCTGCTGCTGCGCCGCAAGGGAGGGACCAGAGACGTAAAAAAGTGCGTGGAAAAAACCGTAGAAAAAAGCGCCCCAAACGGGGTTTAACTACTTGTTTTTCAAGGAAATCCCCGCGCTGGCAGTCCCTAGGGGAATCGAACCCCTCTTTTCAGGTTGAAAACCTGACGTCCTAACCGATAGACGAAGGGACCGCTGCGCGGGGAAGCGGCGATATAGCCAACGCCTCCGAAGGCTGCAACGCCTTTTTCAAGAAAACTTGAAATCGGCGTTATGGCTAAGCCGGAGGCTGGGCCATGCGCGGGTCGGACACGTCCTCGATCTCGAATTGCACGCCGCGACGGCCGTTCCAGTCGTCCGCCTTCAGACGGCCCGTGACGCTCAGACCGCCCTGTCCGGACAGCAGCGCCTTGCCGGTCGGCAGGTCGGCGCAGCGCCAGGCGATGGCCTTCACCGACGCCCCGTCCGCCCCCACCAGACGACAGCGCACATGGCCGCCGTTCATCTGCACCGGCTCACGGACCGAGACATGCTCCATGGCGAACAGGGGCTCGGGATTGGCCGGGCCGAACGGCGCCAGGGCGTCGAACTGGTCGAACAGGGCCCGCGTCGCCGAGGCCGGCTCGATCAGGGCGTCGATCTCGACTCCGTCCAGCGCCTCGGCCGCCGCCTGTTCGCCGGACAGGCGCGCATTGAGAAAGTCGCGCAATTCGTCGATCCGGTCGGCCTTGATCGTCAGGCCCGCCGCCATGGCGTGTCCGCCCCCGGCCAGGAGGACGCCCTGCTCCCATGCCGCCTGGATGGCCTTGCCCAGGTTCATGCCCGGCTGCGACCGGCCCGAGCCCTTGCCCAGCCCATTGACCGCATCGACGCCGATCACGATCACCGGCTTGCGCCACCGCTCCCTCAGACGCCCGGCCACGATGCCGACCACGCCCGGATGCCAGTCGTCGCCCTCGATCACCACCACGGCCGAACCGTCGTCATGGGCGCCCGTCGCCTCGACGCGACGGATGGCCTGATCGGTGACGGACTTCTCCACCTCGCGGCGGGCGATATTCAGACTGTCCAGCTCCTGCGCCAGCGCCATGGCCTCGGCGGGATCGTCGGTGGACAGCAGGCGCGCGCCCAGATCCGACTTGCCGATTCGGCCACCGGCGTTGATGCGCGGCCCCAGGATAAAGCCCGCGTGGTTGACCTTGGCCGGGCCCTCCTCGGCCCCCGCCGCGGCCAGCAGGGCTTTCAGCCCGGGATTGCTCCAGCTGGACATGACGCCCAGCCCCAGGCTGGTCAGCGCCCGGTTGAAGCCCGTCAGGCCGGTCACGTCGCAGATCGCGCCCATCGCGGCCAGATCCAGCCATTGGCGGATGTCGGGCTGCTCACGTTCCTCGAACAGTCCCCTGCCCCGCGCCTCGCGGTTCAGGGCGGCCAGCAGCACGAAGACCACCCCGGCGGCGGCGAGGTTGCCCTGCCCCGAGTTGCAGCCCGGCCGGTTCGGATTGACGACCGCCAGACACTGCGGCGGCTCCTCGCGCATCATGTGGTGATCGATGACCACGACCTTCAGGCCGATGGCCGCGGCGTGAGCGACGGCCTCATTGGCCGCGGCGCCGCAGTCCACCGTCACGACCAGATCGGCGCCCGAGGCCTTCAGGGTGTCGAACGCCTTCGCGCTGGGTCCATAGCCCTCGGTGATTCGATCGGGGACATAGATAGGCAGCTCTGTCCCCATGGCCCGGAACCAGCGCACCAGCAGGGCCGCGCTGGAGGCGCCGTCCACGTCATAGTCGGCGAACACGTGGATCGACGCGCCGGCCTGAAGGGCGTCGATGACGGCGACCGCCGCCGCGTCCATGTCGGTGAAGCTGGACGGGTCGGGGAACAGGGCCTTCAGCGTCGGGGCCAGAAAGTCCTGCCCCTGATCAGCGCGCACGCCCCGGGACGCCAGCGCCCGCGCCAGCGGCTCATCAAGGCCCAGCGTCTGCATATGGGCGCGGATGACCGCCGGTTCGGCGGGGCGTTGCCGCCAGGCCCGACCGGACAGCGAGCGGGAGACGCCCAGAAAGGCCGGGGGGCTCCCGCCGTCCGCCATCAGGCGACCGGGCGCGTGGTGCGGATGCGCTGCACGGTGCGGGTCGAGGAATCCATCACCAGCGTATGGGTGGTGACATAGCCGTCGCGGAACTGGACGCCGTCCAGCATGGCGCCCTTGGTCACGCCCGTGGCGGCGAAGATGGCGTCCTTGGAGACCAGTTCGTGCAGGTCGTATTTGCGATCGAAGTCGGTCACGCCGGTGCGGCGGGCGCGCTCGCGCTCATCCTCGTTGCGGAAGATCAGACGGCCCTGGAAGAAGCCGCCGACGCATTTCAGCGCCGAGGCCGCCAGCACGCCTTCCGGCGCCCCGCCGGAGCCCAGATACATGTCGATGCCGGTTTCCGGCTCGGCGGTATGGATCACGCCCGCTACGTCGCCGTCGGTGATCAGCACCACCTTGGCCCCGACCTCGCGCAGGGCGGCGATCAGCTCGGCGTGGCGTGGGCGGTCCATGACGCAGACAGTGATTTCCGACGCGGGCACGCCCTTGGCCTTGGCCAGGTTGCGGACGTTGTCCTGCGGGCTGTTGTCCAGATCGACGGTGCCGGCCGGATAGCCCGGGCCGACGGCGATCTTGTCCATATAGGTGTCGGGGGCGTGCAGCATGCCGCCGCCCGGCGACATCGACAGCACGCACAGGGCGTTGGCCATGGCCTTGGCCGTCAGGGTGGTGCCTTCCAGCGGATCGAGGGCGATATCGATGGCCGGGCCTTTGCCGGTGCCGACCTTCTCGCCGATGTACAGCATGGGGGCCTCGTCGCGCTCGCCCTCGCCAATGACGATCTTGCCGTCGATGTCGAGGTTGTTCAGCGCGGTGCGCATGGCGTCGACGGCCAGCTGGTCCGCCTGTTTCTCGTCGCCACGGCCGATCTGGGCATAGCTGGCGATGGCGGCCAGCTCGGTCACGCGCGCGGCGTCGGCAGCCAGTGTAGAGGCGTAGGGGGCCGGTCCGGCCATGAGCGTTCTCCGTGAGGCGAGATCCCGGATTCTGTCGCCCGGGCGATGCTGGATAAGGGGTTAGCGGCGGCTGATCGGCGGCGGGGCGCGCCCCCGTTCCCGGGCCGCCTGCATGCGGGCGTTGATCTCCGCCTGAGTCTCGGCCGTCACCGGCGACACGGGCGTGGCGGCGACACGGGCGCGCACATCGTCAGCGAAGGCCGTCGCATCGCCCGAGGTCTGCCAGTCGATTCGCGCGGCTTCGCCCGCCAGCGCACCGGCGGAGACGCGCAGGGTGTTCACCCGAACGGCCACCTCGGTCGGCGCCGGCGCGGCCTCGCCCTTGGGGAAGTCCGCCCAGCGCGGGTATTCGCGATTCGCCGCGACCAGCGCCTCGACCTGCGGCGCCACGGGTGAGGCGGCGTCCGTACGGGGCGCAAACGCCGCGCCACAGGCCGACAACAGGCCCGCGCTCGTCAGGACGACGCACAACGCAGCATTTTTCGAGATCAGCGCGTTCATTTCACGGGTGGTCATATGCCATCATGCCGACAGGCGGAAGGGCGGCGCGAGTCCTTCCGTCCAATAATGACGCGCAGCAGGGAAAGCAGCATGGCCAGACGTCCGACCGTCCCGCCTTCCGAAGCCCCGGCTTCGGAGCCTGTAAAGGCCCCGCGCCGCGCGGGTCGGCCGACCTCCGCCAAGCCCCCGCGTCCCCGCGCCGCCAAAGCGGCGACCGCCGCCCTCGCCGAGCCCGCGCCCGCGCAGACGTCGCCGCAGCAGCCTGATCCGGCCCCGCGCCCCGCCCCGGAGCCTTCCGCCCCGGCCGATGCCGCCTCCCCCTTCGGCGCCGATCAGCGCGAAATGCTGGAGACCCTGTCCCTCAATCTGGCCAAGGCCGCCATGACGGCCCAGTCGGCCATCGCCGGAGCCGCCCTCGGTCAGGCCGCCAGGACCCCGGGCAACGGGCCGGCCGCCCTGTCGCCGGACCCGTTCAATGTCGGCCCGGCCATGACCTCGGTGATGACCAGCCTGGCCTCGCGGCCCGACCGGCTGTTCAGCGCCCAGGCCGATCTGTTCAACCGCTACATGGACCTGTGGGCGTCCACCGCCCGTCGCGCCGCGGGCGAGGAACCGGCCGCCCCGGATCCGAAGCTGGCGAAGGACAAGCGCTTCAAGGACCCGGCCTGGTCCGAAAACCCGATGTTCGACATCATGCGCCAGTCCTATCTGGTCACCGCCGACTGGATGAACGGCCTGGTCTCCTCGGTCGAGGACGTCGACCCGCGCACCAAGCGCCGGGCCGAGTTTTTCACCAGGCTGCTGACCGACGCCTTCTCGCCCGCCAACTTCCTCGCCTCCAACCCGGTCGCCCTCAAGGCCTTGGCCGAAAGCAACGGCGAGTCCCTGGTCCGGGGGATGCAGAATTTCGCCGCCGACATGGAGCGCGGACAGGGCAAGCTGAAGATCAGCCAGGCCGACTACGGCCAGTTCGAGGTCGGGGTGAACGTCGCCACCGCCCCGGGTCAGGTGGTCTGGCGCGACGAGCTGTTCGAACTGCTTCAGTACGACCCGGCGACCGAAACCCAGCACCAGATCCCGCTGCTGATCTTCCCGCCGTGGATCAACAAATTCTACATCCTGGACCTACAGCCCGCGAACTCGATGATCCGCTGGCTCTCGGCCCAGGGCTTCACCGTCTTCGTCTGTTCCTGGGTCAATCCGGATCAGGACAAGGCCAGCTACGGCTTTGACGACTATCTCGAAAAGGGCGTCTACCGCGCCGTCGACAAGGTGCTGGAACAGACCGGCTCGGACCACGTCAACACGGTCGGCTACTGCATCGGCGGCACCCTGATGGGCGCGGCCCTGGCCCATATGGCGGAGCGCGGCGACGACCGCATCTCGGCCAATACCTTCTTCGCCGCCCAGCATGACTTCGCGGAAGCCGGCGACCTGCTGCTGTTCACCGACGACCACTGGCTGAACGAGATCGAGCAGCAGATGGACGCCGCGGGAGGGGTCCTGCCCGGCGCGGCCATGGCCGAGACCTTCAACGCCCTGCGGGCCAACGACCTGATCTGGTCGTTCTTCGTCAGCAACTATCTGATGGGCAAGGCGCCGCCCGCGTTCGACCTGCTGTTCTGGAACGCCGACCAGACCCGCATGCCCAAGGCCCTGCACATGGACTATCTGCGCTCCATGTACGGCCGCAACGCCCTTTCAAAAGGCGAGTTCGAAATCGGCGGCCTGACCGTCGACCTCTCGAAGGTGACCATCCCGCTCTATTTCCAGGCCAGCCGCGAGGACCATATCGCGCCGATGAATTCGGTCTATCGCTCGGCCCGCGCCTTCTCGAACGCCGACGTCACCCTGACGCTGGCGGGATCGGGCCATATCGCCGGGGTGGTGAACCATCCGGATGCGAACAAATACCAGCATTGGATCAACCCGGCCCTGCCCCCGACCCTCGGGGAATGGCAGGACGGCGCCGAGGAACACGCCGGCAGCTGGTGGCGCCATTGGGCCACATGGTTGCGCGACAAGTCGGGTCCGCAGGTCCCCGCCCGGGATCCCCGAAAGGGCCCGCTCGCGCCCATTGAACCGGCGCCGGGCAGCTATGTGAAAGTGAAGTCTTGAAGCGTTTTGAACCCAATCTGCTGCTGGCGATCTCGACCGCCTTCTCGCTGCTGCTCGTCCTGATGACCACCAGCCTGTTCGGCGCGCCGGGCGTCTGGCTGCGCAACGGGCTGATGGCCGTCATCTGCGCCGGGGGCTTCATCCTGCTGAACCCGCTCCTGCTGCGGATGATGAAGATCACCCCGCGACCGCCGATGATCCATCCGGACAGCCCGGCTTCGGCGCTCTGGGCCGGACTGTTTCCGGCCGTGGTGCTGGCGGCGGCGGCCATTCCGGTCTTTTTCCCCGGCCACGACTATGGCCTGCTGGTCATCATCGCCTCGATCTGGTTCGCGGTGACGATTGAATCCGCCCTGAAGGCCGCGCGCGCCCGCTGACTGGTCAGCCGCCGCCCGCCTGCTAAGCTCGCGCCATGACGCGCTTCATCGCCCCCCTGCTCGCCGCTGTCGTCCTCACCGGCGCCCTGCCCTTCGCACCGTCGGCCGCCGCCCAGCAGAGGCCGACGCCGGAGACGGATCCCGCCGGGGTGCTGTTCTGGGCCCCCGCCGACCGCGAGCGCGCCTTCCGGACCATGGATACGATCCTGCCCCACGCGCCCGTCCCGCGCGGCGATACGCCCGTGCGCGCCCTGCCCGCCGGCGATCCGATCACCGTCGATCCCGCCGCCTATATGCAGGCCGAGCGGGTCGCCGGCGTGCTGGTCATCCAGGACGGCCGCATCCGGCTGGAGCGCTACGGCCTCGGGATCGGGCCGGACAATCACTGGGTCTCGTTCTCGATGACCAAGAGCCTGACCTCGACCCTGGTCGGCACGGCGTTGAAGAGCGGCGCGATCGGCGCGCTGGAGGACCCCGTCACCCGCTACCTGCCGCGCCTCGCGGGCGGCGGCTACGACGGCGTCACCGTGCGTCAGCTGCTGACCATGACCTCGGGCGTGGGCTGGAACGAGGACTATTTCGACCCCGCCTCCGACGTCGCCCGCTTCCTGCAGGAGCCCGCCGTCGAAGGCCAGGACCCGGTCGTCGCCTATATGGGCCGCCTGCCCCGCGCCCACGCTCCGGGCACGCACTGGAACTACTCCACCGGCGAGACCAATCTGGTCGGGGCGCTCGTGGCCGCCGCCGAGGGCCGCCCGCTGGCCGAGCTGCTGAGCGAGCGCATCTGGTCCCGCGCGGGCATGCAGGCCGACGCGGTCTGGGCGCTGGATCAGGGCGGGCGCGAAATGGGCGGCTGCTGCGTCTCGGCCACCCTGCGCGACTGGGGCCGCATCGGCCTGATGGCGCTGGAGGACGGGGTGCTGGGCGGCGAGCGCATCGTCCCCGACGACTGGTTCGCCCAGGCCGTGGTCAAGCAGGCCGGGACCGGCGAACCCGGCGAGGGCTACGGCTTCCAGTGGTGGACCCATGACGACGGCGTCTACGGCGCCTACGGCATCTTCGGTCAGACCATCCGCGTCGATCCGGAACGCAAACTGGTCATCGTCCTGCTGTCGGCCTGGCCCGAGGCCGTCGGCCGCGGCCACAGCGCCGCCCGTCGCGCCTTCTTCCGCCAGGTGGTCGCGGCCGTCGACGCGGCTCCGCAGGACTAGGCGGGCCGGAAGATCAGCGCGGCCCCGTTGTTGCAGTAACGCTTGCCCGTGGGCGCCGGGCCGTCGTCGAACACATGGCCCTGGTGCCCGAGACAGCGGGCGCAGTGGTATTCGGTGCGCGGAATGCCGAGCAGGCGGTCGGTCTTCGTGCCGATATTGGCCGCCGTCACCCGGAAGAAGCTGGGCCAGCCGGTGCCGCTGTCGAACTTCCACTCGGACCGGAACAGCGGCAACTCGCAGCCCCGGCAGACGAAGGTCCCGCGCCGGTGCTCGCGATCCAGAGGGCTGCTCCCCGGCCGCTCCGTGCCCTCGTGGCGCAGCACCTGATAGCTCAGCCCCGGCAGCCGCGCCCGCCACTGGGCGTCGGTGATCCGGCGGAACGGCGAACCGGCGTACTGCGCCTCCGACGCGTCCGCCACCTCGGGCGCGCACGCGGACAGGGCGGCCGCGCCGGCGGTCAGGAACAGGGCTCTGCGGGTCTGGGTCATGACGATGATACGTCGGAACGACCCGGCTGGTTCACAAGGGGTTCGGCTCAGCCCAGCCCGGCCGCCTCGTCCAGCCCCAGCATCAGGTTCAGGTTCTGCACCGCCGCCCCCGACGCGCCCTTGCCGAGGTTGTCCAGCAGGGCGATCAGCCGGACCTGCTCCCCGCCGCGATCGCCGAACACATGCAGCCGCATCTGGTTGGTGCCGTTCAGGCCTTCCGGGTCGATCCCGGTCAGGGCCTCGGTTTCCTCCAGCGAGGCGACCTCGACGAAGCGCTGACCGGCGTAGGCCTCGACTAGGGCCCCGTGCACCACCTCGACCGAGGGCGAGCCCGGCAGGGCCGAGAGGTGCAGCGGAACCTCGACCAGCATTCCCTGCCGGTAAGACCCGACCGCCGGGGCGAACAGCACCTTGCGCTCCAGCCCGGTGTGCAGGGTCATCTCCGGCACATGCTTGTGCTTCAGGGTCAGGCCATAGGCGCGATAGGCTTCGGCCCCGCCCTCGGTCTCGAACTCGGCGATCATCGCCTTGCCGCCGCCGGAGTAGCCGCTGACGGCGTTGACGGTCACCGGCCAGCCCGCCGGGATGATCCCCGCACTGACCAACGGCCGCACGAGGCCGATGAAGCCGGTCGGATAGCAGCCCGGGTTCGACACCCGAGTCGAGGCGGCGATCTTCTCTCTCTGCCCCATCCCTCCTGGAGTCTGGGCCATCTCGGCGAAGCCATAGGTCCAGTTCGGATCGACGCGATAGGCGGTCGAGGCGTCGATGACGCGCACGCTCGGGTTCTCGATCATCGACACCGCCTCAATGGCCGCGTCGTCCGGCAGGCACAGGATTACCGCATCGGCGCTGTTCAGCGCCTCACGCCGTGCTTCGACGTCCCGACGGCGGTCGCCCAGCAGGATCAGCTCCAGATCCGGGCGCGCCTCCAGCCGCTCGCGGATCTCCAGCCCCGTGGTGCCGGCCTCGCCGTCGATGAAGATGGTTTGGGTCATTCGCATCTCCTGTCCTTCTCCCCTTGCGGGAGAAGGTGGCCCGCGCAGCGGGTCGGATGAGGGGTCGCACTGACCCGACAATCTGGCGACTTTCAGACGCTCCGGAAGACAGGCCTGTGCGACCCCTCATCCGTCGGCCTTCGGCCGCCACCTTCTCCCGCAAGGGGAGAAGGAAAGCGGACAAAGAAAAAGGGCGCTCCGGTTTCCCGAAGCGCCCCCATCCAACCCGTAATGAAACGGCTTAGCGCTTCGAGAACTGGAACGAACGGCGAGCCTTGGCGCGGCCGTACTTCTTACGCTCGACGACGCGGCTGTCGCGGGTCAGGAAGCCGTGCGGCTTCAGGACCTTGCGCAGTTCCGGCTCGTAGTGCGTCAGGGCGTGCGACAGGCCGTGGCGGATGGCGCCGGCCTGGCCCGACAGGCCCGAACCCTCGACGGTGCAGTCAACGTCGAACTGGGTGGCGCGGTCGGTCACTTCCAGCGGCTGGGCGATCATCATGCGCAGGATTTCGCGAGCGAAATACTGCATCTGATCCTTGCCGTTGATCGTGATCTTGCCGGTGCCGGGCTTGAGCCAGACGCGGGCGATCGCGTTCTTGCGCTTGCCGGTCGAATAGGCGCGGCCCTGGGCGTCCAGCTTCTGGACGTAAACCGGGTGCTCTTCGCCGACGCCGGGGGTGCCGAGGCCCTTCAGGGCGTCGAAACCGGTGTTTTCAGTGGTGACGTCGGTCATGCTCAGACGCTCCGGGTGTTCTTGGCCGACTTCGAGGCGAAGTCGATGGTTTCGGGCGACTGGGCCGCGTGGCTGTGCTCGGAACCCGAGAACAGACGCAGGTGCGTCATTTGCTTGCGGGCCAGCGGGCTTTCTTTCGGCAGCATGCGCTCGACGGCCTTCTCGAGCACGCGCTCGGGGAAGCGACCGCCCAGAACCTTCTCCGGGGTCGTCGACTTGACGCCGCCCGGGTGACCGGTGTGGCGATAGTAGATCTTGTCGGTGTTCTTCTTGCCGGTGAAGACGACCTTGTCGACGTTGGTCACGACGACATAGTCGCCGCAATCGACGTGCGGGGTGTAGTCACCGCGGTGCTTGCCGCGCAGACGGTTGGCGATAAAGGTCGCGAGACGGCCCACCACGACGCCTTCGGCGTCGATGTGGATCCACTTCTTCTCGACCTCGGCCGGCTTCAGCGAAGCCGTAGTGCTCTTCAGCATAACGAGGAGTCCTTGGGAGACGGGCGAAACGGGTGTTCTCCGGCGGACCGGCTGAACGGAAGGCGCGCTGATAGAGGAAGGCCTGACATCGGTCAATGGCGAACAGTGCGCGCAGAACGCACTAAAACCCTGTAAAATAATGGGAAATCGTAAAAGGTATTAAAATACCGCATCATTTTCCTTGTGATTGCCTCCTCCGCGAGGCCCAGCGCACCCTGTTGCGAGGCGATACGCCGCGCCCGGCGTCACAGAACCATGACCGGTTCAGGCCATAAGCGCCGCAGTTTCCAGTTCTGCAGAGTCCGCCCGATGCGCCTTGATCGCCGCAACCTGTTCACCACCGGCGCCGCCGCCCTCGCCTTCACCGGCATGGCCCGCCATGCGGCCGCGCAGGCCGCCGGCGAGGAAACCTACGTCAACCAGATTCACGGCTACGGCCCGCTGCAGGCCGATCCCAACAAGCTTCTCGATCTGCCGGAGGGCTTCTCCTACCAGGTCGTCGCCCAGGGCGGCGATCGCATGGACGACGGCCTGTTCGTCCCCGGCCAGCCCGACGGCATGGCCTGCTTCCCCCTTTCGGGCACCCAAGTGGCGCTGGTCATGAACCACGAGCTCAAGGGCTCCAGCAGCCTGCACCGCAACCTCGGGCCCGGCGGCCTGCATCAGGAGCGGCTGGACCGGCTGGACGCCTCGAAGGCTTTCGACACCTTCAAGGACGGCCGCCCCCTGCCCGGCGGCTGCTCGACCCTGATCTACGACCTCGCCACCCGCCGCACCGTCAGCCACCGCCTCACGCTGGCCGGCACCTCGACCAACTGCTGCGGCGGCCCGACGCCCTGGGGCAGTTGGCTCAGCTGCGAGGAAACGGTCGAAACCCCCGCCGACGCCGACGTCACCAAGGCCCACGGCTGGGTGTTCGAGGTCCCGGCCGCCGCGACCGGCCTGGTCGATCCCGTGCCGCTGAAGGCCATGGGCCGCTTCGATCACGAGGCCGTCTGCATCGATCCCCGCACCGGCATGGCCTATCTGACCGAGGATCAGAACGACGGCCTGCTGTACCGCTTCATCCCCACCACGCCCGGCAAGCTGGCCGAGGGCGGCAAACTGCAGGCTCTGGCCCTGAAAGGCGCGCCGTCCGCCGACACGCGCAACCAGGACGCCCGCCTCTGGGCCGTCGGCGACTGGCGCGAGGTCGAGTGGATCGACCTGGAGGATGTGGAGGACCCCGCCGGCGACCTTCGCCTGCGCGGTCATCGCTCGGGCGCGGCCCTGGTCGCGCGGGGCGAGGGCATCTGGTGGGGTGATGACGAGATGTACCTGACCGCCACCTCGGGCGGCCCGATCCGGCGCGGCCAGATCCTGCGTCTCGTCCCCGGCCTGAACGGCGCCGCCGACCGGCTGCAACTGTTCGTCGAAAGCACCGACGAAAAGACCCTGAACATGGGCGACAACATCACCATCGCACCTTGGGGCCATCTGATCGTCTGCGAGGACAATTACTCGGCCGAGATCCGCAACCACCTGAAGGGCGTGACGCCCGAGGGGCAGGTCTACACCATCGCCCGCAATGTCTTCCGCGGAAACTCCGAGTTCGCCGGCGCCTGCTTCTCGCCCGACGGCGCGGTGCTGTTCGTCAACATCATGTACCCCGGCATGACCCTGGCCATCCGGGGCCCGTGGGACAGCGTCCGGGCTTGAACACCCGCTGAGCCGACGTTCACCTCTCCATTCGCCCGTCAAGCGAAGCGATCGGCAAGGCGCAAGGGTGAGGGTCGATTGACGGTAATCGGCGTAAGCCGCAGCCCTTGTCATCCCGGCCGAAGCGAAGCGGAGAGCCGGGATGCGCGGCGCACTCTTCAACGCCCTCCCGGAAAGCGCGCGGCGCTTGTCCGGGACCAAGGTTGAGTTCACGTCGGGCTGTCGCCCGGCTCAGCCCTGACGGGCTGTCCGGGCGTGGACCATCTTGACCACCATCACGTCCCGGCTCTCCGCTTCGCTTCGGCCGGGATGACAAGCGGGCCTTCCCCACACCCTCGTGTCCGTCCTGCAAAAATACGCGGGCGTTCATCCCCAACCCGCACATCCCGACCAGCTAACCCGCTGACTCCGCACCCCAATAAAATTCCCCAGCCTCATCTTCCCGCCTGAGGAGGCCCGGCCCGCACACTCACCGCATCCCGTCGATGGGGAGGGCGTCGGATCCACGCTTCTCGACGACGGCGGGCTGTGGCCGAGCGATTAAGCCTGCGCGAAGGAGAGTGCGGGGGTCCTCGTCGGGCAGGGATGGATCCTGCCCGCTTGCTCGCCGCGCGCTGTTGGAAGCGGACCGCTGGCGTCTCAGAACGGTCGAAGTCCGCCCCGCGTCGGGGCCCGCAAGGGTCCCGGCGGTGATCCGGCAAGGCCCCAAGCACAAGGCCGCCAGCCGGAGGGCGCGTGGAAAACGGCGACGCGGGACGTCGATCTCGTCGAAACGGTAAACCTATCAAAACACCGGGCGAGGCCCGGCGTCCCGCGCCCTTCCCATCCCCGCTTCGAAAAGAGAGCGGCGCACAGTCATGCCTCAGCCCCAGGGCGAAGCCGCAAGACCGGGTCTTTGAAACGTCAGAACGCCCGGGCGCGCGGGCCTGAGATGAACAGGCGCGGCTGCGACCGGCGGACCAGCCACAGGTTCACCGTCACCGTCGCCAGCACCAGCGCCGCCCCCGCCTGATGCAGGGCGCCGAGCCACAGCGGCACGGCATGGATCAGGGTGATGACGCCCAGCACGGCCTGCAGCCACAGGACCGCCGCCACGACGAAGGCGCTCGTGCCCAGCCCCTCGGCCAGCCGCCAGCGCCAGGCCTGCACGGCGTAGACCGTCCCGCCGATCAGCAGGCCATAGGCCCAGATGCGGTGGTTGAACTGCACCAGCGCCTGATCGTGCAGGAAGGCCAGCGCGCCCTTGCTCCACTCGACCGGCGGCAGCACGCCGCCGCTCATCAGCGGCCAGTCGGTGTAGACGAACCCGGCCTTGGCCCCCGCCACCAGCCCGCCCAGCAGGCACTGGAAGAAGACCGCGCCCAGCAGCAGGGCCGCGCCGCGGCTCCAGCCCTCGGGCGAGCGGGAATGCTCCTCGCCGTTCCAGGCCTCCAGCCCGGTCCAGATCAGGCCCATGAAGATGATCAGGGCCAGCCCCAGATGGGTCGCCAGCCGCTCGGGAGCCACGTCGACCCGCTCGCTCAGCCCGCTGGTCACCATCCACCAGCCGATCAGCCCCTGCAGCCCGCCCAGCGCCAGCAGGACGACGCAGCGCACGATCAGGCGGCGCGGCATCATCCGCAGCGCCAGGAAGACGAAGAACGGCAGGGCGAACACCAGGCCGATCAACCGGCCCAACAGCCGGTGGAACCACTCCCAGAAGAAGATGCCCTGGAATTCCGACAGGCTCATGCCCGCATTGACCTGCTGGTACTGCGGGATGGCCCGGTACTTCTCGAAGGCGTCCATCCAGTCGGCGTGATTCATCGGCGGAAGGACGCCCATGATCGGCTTCCACTCGGTGATCGACAGGCCCGAGCCCGTCAGGCGCGTGACGCCGCCCACCACGACCATGGCGAACACCAGCCCCGCTGTGAGCCACAGCCAGACCGCTACCGACCGGCTTTGATCCCTGCCACCGAAACGCTTCATTCGACGCCTGCCGTTCAGACCGTTACACTGCCGCTCGCGTCTCTCGTCGCGCCCGGACCTGTGCGGTATGCCCGCCCACGAAGGCGAGATCGAGTCGCTTTTCGGCGCCCCGTCGCCGCACACCGGAGAGGCCGCTTGCCGTACGCCAATATCGTCACCGCCGTTCTCGGCGCCTTCGTGCTGGCGTGGCTGGCCGATCTGCTGACCGGGCGCCGCGGCCTGTTCGCCACCGCCCTGGTCGCCGGGACCGGCGCCGCGGCGGGCTGGTTCCTGGCGGTGCGGGTGTTCGGCGTGGCGACGCTGGAGCAATGGAGCTGGCTGCTGTGGTCGCTGATCGGCGCGGCGGTCGCCCTGGTCGCCTTCTTCCTGTTCCGCAGCAAACGCTGATGGGCGGGCGCACCCGGCGTTTCATCGCCATGATCGGCGTGCTGGTCTTCCTCACCGCCTGGATCTGGGCCGTTATCGCCCTGCGCGGCCTGTTCGGCCCGAACATGCTGCTGGACCTGTTGTTCTTCGCCGTCGGCGGCATCGGCTGGGGCGTGCCGCTCTATCCGCTGTTCAAATGGGCCGAGAGCGGCAAGGACTGAGCCGAAGCCGAATTGCAAAGGGGCCGTCCGAAGACGACCCCTTCAACCAACCGATTTTCTTTCGAAAATGGTCGGAGCGACAGGATTCGAACCTGCGACCCCTTGACCCCCAGCGGCCTCAAAAGCCTTTTCAGGACTGTTCAGGGGTGTTCTAGACTGTTGTATATTCGATAGTTTTTGACACACCCCGGTTCATCGCTATTCTACGGGTTCCTGCAATTTGCTCCCCATTTGCTCCCCAAATTTGGGGGGCTGCGGACGAGGAATCCGATGGCTGCGACTAGGTTGACAGACCGGAGTGTGACCGCGCTCAAGACGTCTGAGGGCGGGCGGCTCGAACTCTGGGACGCCGACCTAAAAGGTCTGTACCTCCGCGTTTCCGGGCATTCAAAAGTCTGGGGCTTTCGCTACCGCCGCCCCGATGGGACCCAGCCGCGCGTTCGTCTGGGCCGATATGTGTCGCCGGACCAAGCCGCCGGGGATAAGAAAGCCCTGACAGTCGCCGGCGCCCGGGCCAAGGCAAGGAAGCTTCAGACGGATGTCGATGACGGCCGTGATCCGGCGATCGAGATCCAGGTCCTCAAGGCCGAAGCCAAGGAACAGCTGCTCCGGACCTTCGACGATATGGCGGAGGGCTATTTCCAGGCAACGGAGAGCGGCGAATACCGTCCGAGCAAAAAGCGCAAGCGCCCACCCACGATCCTCTCAGAGCGGAACCTCTACAAGAACCACCTGAGCCCCCTCGCCTCCCTCCGGATCGAGGCGGTCACCAAATCCGTCGTGCGCAAACGCCTCCGGGACATTCTTCAGGAGGGCAAGGGCGTCACCTCGAACCGCGCGCGCAGCCTGATCAGTCAAATCTTCGCCTGGGGCATCACCGAGGACCGGGTTCTCAAGAACCCGGCTCAGCAGTTGGACGACCTTGCCGAGGAAACGCCCCGCACCCGGGTCCTGAACGATACGGAGCTGCGGGCGCTCTGGCGCGCGCTTGAGGACACTTCGGGCTATCGACGCCCGCTTCCAAAGGGCCGCGACGAAGCTCTCATGGTCGGCCGGCCGATCCGGATCGCGATCCAGCTGGCGGCGCTGCTGCTCCAGCGTCGCGCCGAGGTCGCCGAGATGCGAGTCGCCGAACTGGACTTCACCGAGCGGACCTGGACGATTCCGGCGAGCCGCACCAAGGCCGGCCGGACGACCGTCGTCCCGATCGGCGAGTTCTCGATCCTGCTGATCCGGGAAGCCCTCGCGCTGCGCCCCAAGCCTGCCGACGGCGAAAAGCCCTCGCCTTTCGTCTTCGTCGGCCGCGGCGAGACGCCCGGCGCGATCCATCCTTCGGCGATCAGCCACGCCATGCGCGACCTCCGGGCGGCGATCGACATCCCCGACATCACGGTCCACGATCTACGTCGCAGCGGCGCGACCCGGCTCGCCAAGGCGCGGGTCAGTCCCTTCATCCTGTCCAAGCTGCTCAACCACGCCAACGAGCTCGGCGGCGGCTCTTCGATCACGATGTCGGTCTACGTCCAGCACGACTATCTCGACGAGAAGCGCGAGGCGATCGAATGCCTGGAGCGCCTGATCCTCGCCGCCGTGCGGCCCGGGACCGAGCTGGAGCACCCGGTTCCGGCCTTGCCTGCGCCCGTCCGTCTGCTGTTCCACGATCCCGAAGCCGCTCCCTGACGCGGGCGGCCCGTCCGGTGTGTCAGCAGGCCTCGTCGGGCCGATCTCCCGTCCGCGCGATCCGCCGGCTCCGGTGGGCTTCGACGCGCAACGGCGCGATCGCCCCCGAGCCCGCGGCGAGCATCCCGCGGGTTCAGAAGTCGAACGCGAGCTGGCCGGGCGCCTCGCCCCGCGGACCACGCCGGCGCGACGCGCGTGACGGAGACGCCGGGACCGGCTCGCCCGTCGCGATCTCAACGGACCCCTCGGGTGGCGCGGCGTCGTCGGTCTCCCGAATGGTCTTTTCCTCGCTCGCCCGCATCCGGCTCGGTCGCGGCCCGGCCACGCGAGCGGGCGGGCGGCCGCCCGGACGGCGCTCAAACCGGTCCCCGCCGAGGGGTTCGCGCTCCCGCCGTGCCTGCGTCCAGGCGGCCACTTCAGAGTCCAGCCACCCGACCCGGCCCGGCGACAAGGTCAGCGGCGATGGGAAGGCGCCCGTTCGCTGCAGTCGCCAGACCGTGGTCCGGCTGAGCCCGGTCAGGTCGCGCACTCGCGACCAAGGGATCAGCCTGTCCCGGTCGTCGCCCGGATCGCCCTCAGACATGGCGACGCGCCTGGGCCGCCGAGGGCGCTGCGCTCTTCAGCTCGCCGATCTGCGAGCGCGCCCAGTCGCGCAGCACGCCGCGCGGATAAAAGGGCTTGTGGCGGATATGCCGACAGGGCGGCCCATCTCCGCCGGTCGACCAGAGCCGGGCCAGGGTCTGCGGCTTCATCCGGACTCCGAAGCCGGCGATGAAGGCCGAGGCCTCCTTGCGGGTCAGCAGATCATCGTCATCGACGGACGACGCCGAGGCGCGGTCATGGGGATCGCGGATCATGGCGCGGGCTCCGAAGCCCGGCACGCCCGGGCGCTGCGCGCGCCTCGCCCGGCGGTCAGCATCAGATAACAGTCAACGACCTGCGCCACATAGGTCCGGGTCTCCTCGATATCCGGGACCCGGCCGAGCCGGGCCACCCGGCCCGGGCCGGCATTGTAGGCGGCTAAGGCCAGCCGCAGGTCTCCGAAGCGCAGCAGCTGGCGCGCCAGATAGTCGGCCCCGCCGGCGAGATTCTCCTCCACATCGAAACGGTCCCTCACCCCTAGGTCCGCGGCCGTCCCCGGCATGAGCTGGGTCAGGCCGACCGCGCCGGCCGGCGAGACCGCGTCCGCCCGGTAGGCGGACTCGACCAGGACCAGGGCGTGAAGCAGCTTGAGGTCCAGCCCATGCCGTTCCGCCGCCCGGGCGATCGCCGCTTCGTAGGGCTGGGCGAGATCCGCGAGACGGGGCGCGGGGGCGTCGGTGCCGCGCGCTATCGACGTGGTCACGGCGGCGCGTCCGAACAGGTCCCCGCCGGCCTGGCTCCAGTCCAGACCCGGCTCAGGCGATTGGGCCTGGGCCTCGGCGTGGGCCACGCTGGCCGCGAGGATGAGGGCCGCAAGGCCCGGGATCAGTCTCACCATGTCAGGACCTCCCGAAACACCCCGTCCACGTCCGAGACCCGGACGGGGCCAAAATACCGGCTGTCGAAACTTCCCGGCGTGTCGCCCAGAAGGAAGAGTTCGTCCGCCTCCAAACGGCGGCAGTCCGCCCAGACCGGCAGTCCGACGCCCCGCCGATCCCGGTCCAGCACCGCCGCCCTGTGGGCCTGAACCCGCACCACGCCGCCCTGTCGGCACACCGTGTCGCCGCCGACCGCGGCCACGCGCTTGATCAGGGGCAGGTCCGCGGGCACGCCGAGCCCCCCAAGATAGCCGCGAGCCGGACCCGGTTGCGGCACGGCGACCACGGCGCCCCGCCGGGGCGTCGCCCCCGGCGCCCGCAGATAGAGGCCGCGCGGCAGGCTCCGACTCTCATTGACGAGCGCCGGCGCTGACGCGTGGCGTCCCACGAGGCCGAGGGCGCCGAGGGCCAGCAGAGCGACGGCCAGCCCGGCCCAGCGCCGGACGAGAGGTGTGCGCGGGTTCATGGCCGGTAAGGCTCCAGGATCAGGTCCCGGGTGATCATCACGCGCACCGGCGCGCCGGGACGAAGGCGGATCGACGGCCGAACCTGCAGCTCCCGGTCGATCAGCCGCCCGCCGACCTGGGCGCCCTCAATGGCGGCGGCGTTGCCCGCGTCGCTTACGAACCCGGCGGTCGCTCCGCCGTCGCGGTCCCGCGCGACCTGACCCAGGGTCGTGATGGCGCCGGCGAACAGGGCCCCAATCGCGAGCGGGACCAGCCGGCGGTCCACCGCGCCGCGCACGCCCACGACGCCCTGGGCGTCGACGCCGGGCTCCTGGGACAGCAGCAGGCTCTTGCCGTTGGGCAGGATCAGCCGATCCCAGACGAGCACGGCCCGGCGGTCCCCGTAGGCGCTGTCGCCCTCATGGCGACCGATGAGGCGCGTCCCCTGGGGCAGGACCAGATGCCGGCCGCTCACCGTGTCGAACACATTCTGGGAGATCGTCGCCACCACCGGCCCGGCGCGCTCGGTGTCCACCCCGGTCAGCAGGACGGCCGGCAGGATCGCCCCGGCCTTGATCTCATAGGGCGACAGGGGCGCGGTGAGACTGTGGGCGTTGTAGATGGCCTCCCGATCGCCCGAATGCGCCCGCGTGCGGGCCGCCCCGCCCGAGTCCGTCCCCGGCGTCGCCGCGCCCAAGGGCGGATCGAAGAACAGGCCCGAGCGGGCGGCCAACTCACCGGGCGACGGCCCCCGGTCCTGATGCGTCCGCCGCGTCGCCGGCCCGGCCGTGACCCGAACCGGCTCCGGCCCGGGGGCCGCACCGACGGTCTCCGGTTCCGCCGCCGCGCCGCGCGGCGGCGGCAGGCGGTCGTAGCTCGCCGGCTGGTCCGTCACCGCCTCGGCCGGACGCACGGCCCCCCGGCCCTCCTCCTCACGCGTCTCGGCGGCCCGGGCCAAGGCCTTGGCCCGCAGTTCCGGCTGGACCACGAAGGCCCAGGTCAGGGCGCCGGAGACGACCACGACCCCGCCGATCCCGATCATCCGCACCACGGCGCCCCGCAGCCGGATGGCGGGCGGCGGCGCCGCGCGCATCAGGAGATCCGGCGGCGGCGCCTTGGACGGCCCCGGCGGCGGCGTCTGCCGCCCGCCCCGGTCTTCAGTCGTGAACCCGGTCATCGGACGGCTCCCGCCAGACGGCGCAGGCGCACGACCTGCGGCCGCCGGTCGCCGAGCCGCAGCTCTGCCCGGTCGAACACCCGGTCGACGATGAACAGGCCGCCGGCCTGCCGGTAGTTGACCATCTGCGCCTCGCCGTCGGGCGCGATGATGAACAGGGCCGGCGCCTCGTCGATCTGGAGGTCGGGCGGAAAGGTGATGAAGGTGCGCACGCCGTCATTGACCACCGAGACCGGCGTCCAGCGCGCCCGACGGCCGACGGGCTCGATCCGATAGCGGGCGTCGAGCGGGCCGTCCGGCGTCGCCACCGGATCGGGGAGGCGAACCGCCTCCCCGCCCTCGAAAGCCGGCGACCGTTCCGCCTCCAGGGCTCCGGCGTCCCAGGCCACCGCCACGTTGAAGTGATCCACGCCGCCGCTGGAAAGCTCAAGCAAATAGACGCGGCGGCTGGTGGTCAGGACGAGGTTGGTGTCCAGACCGCGTTGCAGCGGCTTGATCAGGACGTGGGCGCGCCGGTTGGGGCCGTCCCCCGAGCTGGTCTCCCCGATCTGCCAGCGGACGGTGTCCCCGGCCGCCTTCGACACCAGGGTCTCGCCCGGGCCCAGGGTGAGGGTGGTCACCCGCAGCGGCGCCGTCCGCACCGGATAGACCCGTCCGGGCGTCCAGACGAACAGTTGCAACGCGCCCACGACCGCGTCGCCGTCGGAGGGCGGCGGGATGCCGGATCCGGGCGCGGTTTCCCCGGCCCCGGCCGGGTCTGTCGGGATCGCCGCGAGGCCGGCGACAGCTGCGTCCGGCGTTGTTGCCGTCCCCGGGGTCGGCGCCGCGCCGACATCCACCGCGCTCTCGACGGACGGCGGCAGAATCGATCCGTCCCGGAACAAGGCGCAGCCCGACAGGCTGGCGCCCGCACAGGCCATGATCAGGAGGCGTCGGGGGTCCATGAGATGTCCTCGATTTTCAGTCCAAGGGGGTTCTTCATCAGCTCGGCTTCCGTGCGGGGCGCCTGTCGGCCGGTGGTGATCAGGGCGCGCCAGCGCTCGTCGCCGGCCTGCTGGCCGTTGACGAAGCGGGTCTCGCGCCACTGCAGGTCGTAGGTGTGCTCGGTGCGGCGCACGACGTTGAGCACCTCGACATTGACGGCCTCGCGCCCGACCTCGGCGAACGGGTCGTGGGCCGAAACCCAGGCATTCAGGAAGGAGGCGGCCCGGGGCGTGAGCAGGTCATAGGCCCGCAGCCAGTTCTGCCGGATCACGATGGGGTCGATGGATTTGGAGCGGACGTCGCGCACCCATCCAGCCAGGGCGTGGCCGATTTGGGCTTCCGTCGGCTCGTAGCGTCCGCCGATGGCGGTGATGCGCTGGGTCTCGCCCCAGTCGGAGACCTCGACCACGAACGGCTTCACCACCGCCCGGTCCGCCTGCACCCACCAGCCCGCGCCCAGGAAGCCGGCGAGCGCCAGATTGGCGAAGGCGATGCGCCGCCAGTTGCGGGCATGGGCCAGGGTCAGGCCCATGCGCTCGTCCCACACCTGGCCGGCGCGTTGGTAGGGCGTGGCGACCGGCGAGGCGGATCGGGCCCGCCGGGGGCGGAAGAACGGATGCATGGTCACGGCTCCTCGGTCTTAAGACGGGGGGACAGGCCGCCGCTGCTCTCACCGGCGGGCAGGAGGCCGCGCCCGGCATTGGCGACGAAGAAGGCCTGGAGGGCGGCGGACCGGGTTTTCGGCGGGCGGGGCGTCGCGCCGGACCCGGCCCCGGCGGCGGCAGCCCGGTGGAAGTCCCGGCGCGCGCGCTCGGCTTCCCGATCCAGAACGGCGGCGGGCCGACCGGCGTCCTCCGGGGCCGGCTCCGGTCCGGGGTCCGCCGCAGGGGGGTCCGCGACCCGCCGGGCCGCAGCCGCG
>JBKBSD010000004.1:0-203231 GCA_046291915.1 Brevundimonas sp. | reverse complement strand
GGCGACCGGCGCGGCGGCGGGCTTGGGCCCGGCCGGTTTCGGCGCAGCAGCGGCCTTGGGCGCGGCGGCAGGCTTGGCGGCCGGTTTGGCGGCGGCCTTCGGAGCGGCCTTGGGCGCAGCCTTCACAGCCGGCTTGGCGGCGGGCTTGGCCGCAGCCTTGGGCGCGGCGGCCTTGGCGGCGGGTTTAGCAGCCGGTTTGGCGGCGACCTTGGCCGGAGCTTTCGGAGCAGCGGCGGCCTTCGGCGCGGCGGCCTTGGCCGGGGCCGAGACCTTCACAGCCGGTTTGGCGGCGGGCGTTTTGACCGTCGCTGCAGCCTTGGGAGCAGCGGCCTTCACGGCAGGTTTTGCGGCAACCGGTTTAACGGTGCTCGACTTCGCGGCCGGTTTCGGCTTGGAAGCGGGAGTCGCCGCCTTCGCGGTACTCGGTTTAGACGGTGCTTTAGCCATGAATTCCCCGACCCCTCGGATGTTGCGATTGCTGGCGATGGAGAGCACGCCAGCGCGTGTCTCGATTCGCGATAATAGCGGCGTTTGAGAAATGTCCGAGTCCGCTGTTCAGATAATCGCACGCGGCCCCCGCGCCGTCGCTGAAACCGCCGCCGCCGCGCTGGACGAGAACGTCCTGCTGGAGGGCGCGACCTACTCCATTCTCGAGGAAGATGAGGACAAGGGCATCTGGCGGATCGACGCCTTCCCGACGACGGAGGAAGAGGCCGAAGGCATCGAGGCGACGCTGTCGGCGCACGACGGCCTGACCGTGGTGGTCGAGAAGCTGGCCGACGCCGACTGGCTGGCGATGTCGCTGTCCGGCCTGCCGCCGGTCGAGGCGGGGCGCTTCTTCGTCTATGGCGCACACGATCAGGGGCGGGTGCCGCCCAACCGGATCAATCTGAAAATCGACGCCGGCGCTGCCTTCGGCACCGGCCACCACGGGACGACCGTGGGCTGCCTGATCGCATTCGATGAACTGCTGAAGCGCGAGAGCTTCGAGCGGGTGCTGGACGTCGGCTGCGGCACGGGCGTGCTGGCCATCGCCGCCGCCAAGACCGGATCGCGCGTCGCCGTCGGCACCGATATCGATGCGCCGTCGGTGCGGATCGCCAATGAGAACGCGCACCTGAATCAGGCGAGCGCGCGCTTCGTCCACGCCAGCGGCCTGAACGACCGCAAGGTGCGCAGCCAGGGGCCGTACGATCTGGTGTTCGCGAACATCCTGGCGCCGCCGCTGGTCGCGCTGTCGCAGGACATCAAGGAAGCCCTGAAACTGGGCGGCGTCGCCATCCTGTCGGGCTTGCTGCGCACGCAGGAGCGCCGGGTGACGGCGGCCTATCTGTCGCGCGGCTTCGTGGTCGAGCGCCGCATCCACCGGGATGCGTGGAGCGCGCTGGTGTTGAGGCGGGTGGGTTAACGGCGGAACAGTCGTCAGGCGGGCGTGTTCCGGCAGTCCAATGGAGGGACTGCCCGTGACCCAATACGATCCGAACGATCCGCTGCGCCCGGACGACACCATCGTCCGGGAGACGATCGTGACCCGCGGCCCCATCACCGAGACCGTGGAAACGGTGGTGGTGAAAGAGTCGAACACAGGCTGGTGGGTCGCCGGCATCCTAGGCGGGCTGGTGCTGATCGCGGTGTTGTGGATCCTGTTCTCGCGCCCGACCGCGCCAGTGACGGACGACGCCCTGCTGGAAGCCCAGGCCGAGGCCGTGGCGGCGCAGGCGGACGTGGATCGCGCCGCCATCGCCGGACAGGTCGCGGGCGCGCAGGCCAGCGTGGATATCGCCCGCGCCGATGCGGCCCGTTCCTCCGCTGAAGCGGCGCGCGCCGATGCCGAGGCCCGCGCGGCAGAAGCGCGGGCGGCGGCGCCGGTGGTGATCGAACGGCCCGCACCCGCCCCGGCCGCGCCGGCGGTGGTCAGCCCGACGGCGCCGCAGAACTAGAACCGGTCCGCATGGCGGTGCTATGCCTCCGCCATGCGCCAGACCTACGACGAAACCACCGATCCGTCCTTCGGGGCGAAGCACCTTCCGCGCGTGCGGGAGAAGATGGCCGAACAGGGCCTCGACGGGATGCTGGTCCCGCACGAGGACGAGCACCAGAACGAATACCTGCCGGCCGCCAATGACCGGCTGGCCTGGGTGAGCGGCTTCACGGGCTCGGCCGGGGCAGGCGCCGTGCTGATGGACCGCGCCGCGGTGTTCGCGGACGGTCGCTATACCGTGCAGGTGCGGGCCCAGGTCGACGCCGGGCAGTTCGAGATCCTCGATCTGGTCGAGGGCGGGGTTCCGGCCTGGCTGGAGCGCGCGCCCAGGGGGGCGGTGATCGGCTATGACCCGCGTCTCCACAGCCCCGATGCGCTGGCGGTGCTGAAAACGGCAGCGGCGAAGGCCGGGGCCGAGCTGAAGCCGGTGGAGGTCAATCCGGTCGATCAGGCCTGGGGCGATGAACGCCCGGAGCAGCCGATGGCGGCTGTCGTACCGCACGATGACAGATACGCCGGCGAAAGCAGCGCCTCCAAGCGCGCCCGCATCGGCGCGGCGGTGGCGAAGGCGGGCGCGGAGGCGACGGTGCTGACGGCGCCGGCTTCCATCGCCTGGCTGTTCAACATTCGCGGCGGGGATGTGATCCGGACGCCGCTGCCGCTGTCGCAGGCCATTGTGAAAACGGACGGGTCGGCGCAGCTGTTCCTGGATCCTCGCAAGGTGACCAATGAGCTGCCCGGCTGGCTGGGCGACGCGGTGACCCTGGAGGCGCCCGAGGCGCTGGACGGGGCGCTGGACGCGCTGAGCGGGCAGACGGTGCTGATCGATCCGGGCCAGTCCTCGGCCTGGTATTTCGACCGGCTGGCGGCCGCGGGCGCGACCGTGGTGCGCGGGATGGACCCCTGCACCCTGCCGCGCGCGCAGAAAAACGCGGTGGAGATCGAGGGCTCGCGTCAGGCCCACATCCGCGACGGCGCGGCCCTGAGCCGGTTCCTGTACTGGGTCGATACGACGGCGCAGGACACGCTGCCGGACGAGCGCGAGGTGGCCGAGACGCTGGAGCGGTTCCGGGAGGAAACGGGGGCGCTGAAGGACCTGAGCTTCGACACCATCGCCGGGGCGGGGCCGAACGGGGCCCTGCCGCACTACAAGCCGGTGACGCGCACCATCCGTAAGATCGAGAAGGGCTCGCTGCTGCTGGTCGACGGCGGCGGCCAGTATCTGGACGGCACCACGGACGTGACCCGGACCATGGCGGTGGGCGAGCCGACGGCGGACCAGCGGCGCATGTTCACCCTGGTGCTGAAGGGCCATATCGCGATGGCGACAGTGCGTTTTCCGGCCGGGACGACGGGGCACCAGCTGGATGCGATGGCGCGCTATCCGCTGTGGATGCAGGGCTTCGACTATGACCACGGCACCGGCCATGGCGTCGGGTCCTATCTGGGGGTTCACGAGGGCCCGCAGCGCATCGCCAAGGCCGTCAACAGCCAGCCGCTGCTGACCGGCATGATTCTGTCCAATGAGCCCGGCTACTATCGCGAGGGGCACTGGGGCATCCGCATCGAGACCCTGCAGGTGGTGACGGCGCCGGAGCCCATCCCCGGCGGCGAGCGACCGATGCACGGGTTCGAACAGCTGACCCTGGCGCCGCTGGACAAGAAGTTGATCGACGTCGATCTGCTGACGGCGGACGAGCGGGGCTATGTCGACGGCTATCACGCCGAGGTCTGGGCCAAGGTCGGGCCGCTGATGGACGGTGAGGCGAAGGCGTGGCTGGAGACGGCCTGCGCGCCCTTGCGGTAGGGACGGCCGGCGCCCAGTTCTGGCGGGCTGGCCGGGAGGCCGGCTCCCTTGCAGATTCGGAGAACGCCCCATGAAGACCCGTCGTCTCGGACCGAACGGTCCCGAAGTTTCGGCCATCGGCCTGGGCTGTATGGGGATGGCGTCCTTCTACGGTCAGCCGTCGGACGAGGCGCAGGCGACGGTGGTGATCCATCGCGCGCTGGATCTGGGCCTGACCTTCTTCGACACCGCCGAGATGTACGGCCCGCACACCAATGAGATCCAGGTCGGAACGGCGCTGAAGGATCGGCGCGACAAGGCCTTCGTCGCGACCAAATTCGGCATTGGATACAACGCGGACCGAACGGCCCTGGCCGTCGACGGCTCGCCGGCCAATGTGCGCCGGGCGATCGAGGGCAGCCTGAAGCGGCTGGGGATGGACCACGTCGATCTCTACTACCTGCACCGCGTCGACCCCAATACGCCGATCGAGGAGACGGTGGGGGCGATGGGCGAACTGGTGAAGGAGGGCAAGGTGCGCTTCCTGGGCCTGTCCGAAGCCGCGCCGGAGACCCTGCGCCGCGGTCATGCCGAACACCCGATCACGGCGCTGCAGACTGAGTATTCGCTGTGGAGCCGCGAGCCGGAGGAGGGGCTGCTGGCGACCTGCGAAGCGCTCGGCATCGGCTTCGTGCCCTACAGCCCGCTGGGCCGGGGCTTCCTGTCGGGCGACATCACGTCGATCGACGATCTGGAGGAGGGCGACTTCCGCCGCACCAATCCGCGCTTTATGGGCGAGAATTTCCAGAAGAACCTGGACCTCGTCGAGGCCGTGAAGGGCATCGCCGCCGACAAGGGGGTGACCGCCGCCCAGCTGGCCCTGGCCTGGGTGCTGGCGCAAGGGCCGCATCTGGTCCCGATCCCCGGCACGCGGCGCATCCCGACGCTGGAGCAGAATATCGCCGCGGCCGAGATCGTGCTGACCTCCGAGGATCTGGCGCGGATCGCGGCCGTCTTCCCCAGGGGCGCGGCCTCGGGCCACCGCTATGCAGAGGCGGCCCGGTCGGCGCTCAACCGCTGAGCCTTACGGGGATTTAACTGGCGGCCTCGCTGGCGGCAGGTAGTATTTGCGAATGCAAATAACACCGAACGTCACCGAGGCCGAAGCGGCGCTGGCCGCCCTGGGTTTCACCGAACTGGAAGCCCGAAGCTACTGCGCCCTGCTGGGCGAGGGGCCGGCGACCGGCTACCGCCTGGCCAAGCGCATCGGCAAGGCGCCGCCCAATGTCTATCAGGCGCTGGCGACGCTGACGCAGAAGGCGGCGGTTCTGGTCGATGAGACCGAGCCCCGCACCTTCCGCGCCGCGCGTCCCGCTGAACTGCTGGCGGTGCTGGGCGGAACCTTCGCCGCCCGCCAGACCGAGGCCGAGCGGAAGCTGGCCGGGCTGGCCCAAGCGCCGGCGGACGACCGGCTCTATCAGATCGCTGACCCGGCCCAGGTGCTGGAGCGGGCCCGGACCATGCTGGCCGAGGCGGGCGAGATCGTGCTGTTCGACCTGTTCGATGCGCCGCTGAAGGCGCTGGGGCCGGACCTGGAGGCCTGCGCCGCGCGCGGGGTGACGGTGGCGGGTCTGGTCTACGGACCGGCAGAGCCGCTGGCGGGGGTGACGATGCGCCGGGCGGCGGGGGCGGGGGTGGCGCGGGAGCGCTGGCCGGGCCTTCAGCTGAGTCTGGTGGCGGACGCCGCCGAGCATCTGGTCGCCCTGATGGCGCCCGGGATGGCCGGGGTGCGTCGCGCCATCTGGAGCGACAGCGCCTATCTGAGCTGTCTGCAGCACAGCGGACTGGCGGCGGAAATCCGGCTGGCCGCCCTGTCGGCAGCCGACGATCCTCTGGCCGGGCTGTCGCTGCTGGGCGCCGCGCCGCGCGGCCTGCGCGCGCTGATCGGGCCCGATCCCATTCCCACCGATATTGATAAGGACTTGGCATGAAACGTTTCCTGTTCGCCGCCGCCTGCGCGGCCGCCCTGCTGACCGGCCTGCCGTCGCAGGCCTTTGCCGAAGACCCATCCGCCGTCCTGGCCTTGTATCGGCAATGGCGGGGAGGGGACGCGTTCGAGCGTCTGCGCGCCATCCGTGCCGAGGGCGAGATCACGGTGTCCGGTCTCACCGGACCGGTGCGAGCCCTCGCCACTGCGGAGGGCGATCTTCGGACCGATGTCGACCTGGGCGTGGTGCGCAACGCCAACAGCCGTCGCGGCGAGGAGAGCTGGAACCTGACCGAGGCCGGTCAGATCGAGACCCTGGGACCGGCGGCGGCCGAGGACCTGCGCCGCGACGCCCTGCTGCTGTTCGAAGGCCTGCTGGACGATACAGCGCGGCTGGACCGCAAGGCGGATGCGGAGCGCGAGGGGCGGACCCTCGCCGTCGTCGCGATCGACTTCGGCGACGCGGACATCCACGAACTGTATCTGGACCCTGACACGGGCGCCCTTTACGGGCTGCGCGAAGTGCGTGACCGGCGGGAGTCTTTCCTGCGCTATGACGACTGGCGAATGGTCGAAGGGGTGCGAATGCCCTTCCTGGAGAGCGCCACCGCGGCCGAGGGCAATGGCTCCGTCACCCGCTGGCGCGAGATCGACGCCAACCCGGAGATCGCCGCGACGGCGTTCGCCCGCCCGACGGTCGCGGCGGCCCATGCGATCGCGAACGGCGCCGTCTCTACAGGCTGGATGCCGTTCAATCTGGTCGCGGGGACACGGATCTATATTCCGGCGACGGTGAACGGGACCGCGACCGAGCTGCTGCTGGACAGCGGGGCGGAGATGACGGTGCTGGACAAGGCCTTCGCCGAAGAGCTGGGCCTGGAAGCCAGCGGCGAGGTGGCGGCGGTGGGCACCGGCGGTGTCGGGACCGCCCGGTTCGCCCAGCATGTGAATATCCAGCTTGGCGACATCAGCTTCACCGACCGGACGGTGGCCGTGATCGATCTGGCCCAGATATCCCAGGCGCTCGGTCGACCGCTGCCCGTCATCCTGGGCAAGGATGCATTCAACGCCCTGGTCATCGACATGGACTTCGCCGGACAGAGGATCGCCTTCCACGAGGCCGAGGCTTTCGCTCCGCCGGAGGGAGCGACCGAAGTGCCGCTGACTTCGACCGGCGCCTTGCGCGCCGTGCCCCTGTCGATCGAGGGGCGTCCGCCGGCGCTGTTCGACCTGGATACGGGCAATGGAAGCGCCCTGCTGATCTATCCCGCTTACGCCGAGGCGGAGGGCCTGATGGCGAACCGGACGGCGTCAACGGTCATGTCGGGGGCGGTCGGCGGGTTGCGGGAGTCGGGCATCACCACCATCCAATCGCTGTCCATCGGCGGCTTCGAGGTGCGCGACATCCCGGCCATCTTCCCGCCCGCGGGGCCGTCCGCGGTCGATAGCGACCGGACCGTCGGCAATGTCGGGATGGGCGTTCTGGCCCGCTTCCGCATGATCACCGACTTCGACGGCGGACGGATGTGGTTGATGGCCTCGCCGGAAGACCTGGCGGCGCCGTTCCAGAGGGATCGGCTGGGGCTGGGGCTGCGCAAGGCGGGTGACAGCGTAACCGCGACGCGTATCTCGCCGAACTCGCCGGCGGCGGAGGCGGGCCTGACGGCGGGCGCCGTGGTGACGGCCATCGACGACGTGCCGGCGGCGGCGCTGACCCCGGACATCCTGCGCGGGATTGTCACCGGGCCGGCGGGCCGGACGGTGGTGCTGACCCTCGAGGGCGGGGAGACCCGCGCCCTCGAGAGGCGGGACTTCTACTGAGGCCTACTGAACCCGCGTCCAGGTCTGGGTCTTGCACAGGGGGGCGACGACGCAGCCGCGCAGGCGAAGCGTGTTGTCGCCCTGCATGGTGATGGTGCCGCGATAGGTGCGGCCGTCGGCGGGGTTGTAGACGCTGCCGTTGGTCCACTCCGTCGGGCCGCCGGTGAAGCCCCGCAGCATGGGCAGGTTGCGCAAAGTGCGGGTGCGCTGGGCGCGGTCCGAGTTTTCCGTGTCCAGCGCGCCTGGATTGGCGCGAATGGCGGCGGAGGTCACCAAGGTCCCGCACAGGGCCTGACCGCAGCGGGCGATACGGACCTGGCCGCCGTTGGTCGGGGTTTGCCACAGGCCGGTGGGGTCCGCCGCAAACGCGGGGGCGGCGAGGGCGGCGGCGGCCGTCAGAACGGCGGCGAGAAGGGCGGGACGCATAGGGTTACTCCGGTGAATCGTCAGCCGCCGATCAGGGCCAGCCATTGGTCTTCAGTCAAAATCACAACGCCGTGCTTTTGGGCGTCGGCCATCTTCGATCCCGCGCCGGGACCGGCCACGAGGTAGTCTGTCTTCTTTGAAACTGAGCCCGAGACCTTGGCCCCGAGGCTTTCGGCGCGCGCCTTGGCCTCGTCGCGGGTGAAGCGCTCCAGAGCGCCGGTGAAGACCACGGTCTTGCCGGCGACGGCGGTGTCGGTCTTCGGCCGTTCAGCGTCCTCGACCTTGTCCAGCTGCTCGATCAGGGCGTCGACGACAGTGCGATTGTGCGGCTCGTGGAAGAACTGGGCCAGCGCCCGGGCGGCGACCGGACCGACCCCGGCTATGCCCGCGATCTCGCCCAGGGTCATCGACGGACCTTCCTCCCGTGCGACCTGCGCCAGCCGCACGATGGCAGGCCAGTCGGGGGCGAGCAGGGCCAGGGCGCGGCGGGCCGGGGTCGCGACGCCGGGGAAGGCCAGCGCCAGCTTCTGGTCCAGCGGGGCCTCGGGCCACGGATCGGCGGCGGGCGGCGTCGCTTCGGCGAGGACCGACAGCGTGCGTTCGGAGACGCCGTGGCCCTCGGCGAGTTGCGTCCACTCCGCCGACGGAATGCCAGAGGCGGCCTCGAGACAGGCGGCGTGGAAGGCGCTCCATGACCCGAAGTGGCGGGCCAGCAGGATGGAGGTCTGCTCGCCGATCTCGCGGATGCCGAGGGCGAAGATCAGCCGGTCCAGGGCGATGGTCCGGCGGGCGTCGATGCCGGCGATCAGGTTGCGGACGCTGGTCTCGCCATAGCCGTCCTCATTGCGCAGCTCGTCGAGCCGGGCCTCGTCGCGGGCGAGGCGGAAGATGTCGGCGGGCTCGTGCAACCAGCCGCGCTCGTGGAAGGCGATCAGCTGCTTCTCGCCCAGACCCTCGATGTCGAAGGCGCGGCGGCCGACGAAATGCTTGAGCCGTTCGACCAGCTGGGCGTCGCAAATCAGCCCCCCCGTACACCGGCGACGGACCTCGTCGCCTTCGCGCACGGCTTCGGAGCCGCAGACGGGGCAGTGGGTGGGGAAGACGTAGGGGACGGCGTCGGCGGGGCGTTTGTCCAGAAGCACGCTGACGATCTGGGGGATGACGTCGCCAGCGCGCTGCAGGATGACGGTGTCGCCGATGCGGACGTCCTTGCGGACGATTTCGTCTTCGTTGTGCAGGGTGGCGTTGCGGACCACGACGCCGCCGACGGTGACCGGATGCAGGCGGGCGACGGGGGTCAGGGAGCCGGTGCGACCGACCTGGATGTCGATGCCCTCGAGAACAGTCTGGGCTTGCTGGGCCGGGAATTTGTGGGCGATGGCCCAGCGCGGTGTGCGGGCCACGAAGCCGAGGCGTTGCTGCCAGTCCAGCCGGTCGACCTTGTAGACGACGCCATCGATGTCATAGCCGAGCCCGGCGCGGTCGGTCTGGAGACCGTCGTACAGGGCGATCAGTCCGGCGGCGTCCTCGACGCGGGCCGAGCGGCTGTTGACGGTGAAGCCCCAGCTTTCAAGCGCCTCGAGCGCATGGGTCTGGGTGTCGGCGAAGGGGGCGGAGACTTCGCCCCAAGCGTAGGCGAAGAAGCGCAAGGGACGGGTCGCCGTGATCGCCGGGTCTTTCTGACGCAACGAACCGGCCGCGAAATTGCGCGGGTTGGCGTAGGTGCGTCGGCCCTCGGCCTCGGCGGCGGCGTTGAAGGCGTCGAACTCTTCATTTGGCGCATAGACCTCGCCGCGCACCTCGATCACGTCCGGCCAGCCGGAGCCTGACAATTCGCGAGGAATGTCGTTGATCGTCAGCAGATTTGCGGTGACGTCCTCGCCGGTCTTGCCGTCGCCACGTGTGGCGCCGCGCACCAGGACGCCGTGCTCGTAGCGCAGGCTGGCGCTGAGGCCGTCGATCTTGGGCTCGGCCACGAAGGCGATGTGCTCGTCTGCCGGGAGCTTGAGGAAGCGGCGAATGCGGGCGTCGAAGTCGGTGACTTCCTCCGGCGAGAAGGCATTGTCCAGCGACAGCATGGGCACGCCGTGGCGGACCTCGGCGAACTGGCTGGAGACCGGGCCGCCGACGACCTGGGACGGGGAGGCGGCGGTGGTCAGGTCGGGGAAGCGGTCCTCGATCTCCAGCGCCCGGCGCTTGAGGGCGTCATAGTCGGCGTCACTGATCTCGGGCGCGTCCTCGGCATGGTAGAGGGCGTCGTGGCGCGCCAGCTCGGTGGTCAGGCGCGCCAGTTCAGTCTCGGCGGCGGCGAGGTCCAGCTGATCTACGGGGGTGTCGGTCATCGGGATTCGCTCGGCCATGGACAGGGTCTGCCCCGGTCGAGCGCCGCCCGCAACGGCAAGTTCCGCGGCCTAGTTCGTCGGCAGGGTCGAGCGGTCGTAGTCGCGGCCCATGTCGAAGATGAAGACCGGCCCCAGCTCAAGCGTCTGGCTGGCGCCGGCCAGCTGAACCGTGGCCCCGATGGCGCCCGCCGCCCAGTCGCGATCCACCACGGCATTGGCGAAATAGAGCTTCCACTCGCCGGTGGGGCGGACCGGCGCGCTGACGATGTCGGGATAGGGCTCGGCATTGCCCTGAAGCCGGATGATGGCCGTCCCGGTTTCGGAGCCCGCGGGCGCGCGCTCGGTGCGCATCCAGACGGCCAGCAGGAGCACGTCGCCCGCCTGCACAGGCTTGGTCGAGACGGAGCCCGCGCCGACATCCCAGGTGTTGCCGCCGGCAGCGGTGACGTCGACCCGCAGGGCGCGGTTGCCCTGAACGGTGGCGGGGACGATTTCATGCGTCTGGCCCGCGCCATAGACGTTCCAGCTGCTGACGTGGACGATGTTGACGGCCTTGTCCAACATCGAGCCGCCCTGCTGCGCCGGGGCGGGCGCGGGGGCAGGGGCGTCCTGGGCGAGCGCCGGGGCGGCGGTCAGGGTGAAGCCGGCGGCGAGGGCCGCGAGGGTGCGTGTGATCATGGAAATCCTCCCGACAGCCCTTGCGCGGGCCGCTCTTGCCCGGACTGTTATCCGGCGACGTCCGCGGTTCAAGCCTACATGACGAGGCTGTAATCTGACGTGACCATGCAGGCCTGCTAAGCGTGTCGGTGAAAGAGGAGATTCCATGCTTCCGATCCGCCGTCTGGCCCTGACCTCCGTCGCCGCGAGCCTGCTGCTCGCCGCCTGCGCCACCCCGGGCGAGCCCGTGGCTCCGGCCGTCCCGGCGATCCCGGCCTTCCAGGCGCAACTGCTGGAGGATGTGCGCATCCTGGCCTCCGAGGAGATGGCGGGACGGGACACCGGTTCGGCCGGCGGAGAGATGGCGCGCAACTACATCGTCGGACGTCTGGAGGCGCTGGGCGTCGCGGCGCCCGCCATGGGCCGCCTGCAGCCGTGGGAAGCCACCGGCCGGACCCGCGCTGGTCCCAAGACCTATAACGGCGTCAACGTCATCGGCGTGATCCGCGGCACCCGGGTGGCGGACCGGTACATCGTGGTCACCGCTCACTATGATCACGTCGGCACCAATGACGGGCAGGTCTTCAACGGCGCGGACGACAACGCCTCGGGCGTGGCGACCATGCTGGCGCTGGCGGCGGACCTGAAGCGACAGGCCCCGGAGCACAGCGTCATCATCGTGGCGCTGGACGGCGAGGAGCGGGGGCTTCTGGGCGCCAAGCATTTCGTGGAGGCGCCGCCGGTGCCGCTGGCCTCCATCGCCATGAACCTGAATTTCGACATGACCGCGCGCGCCGAAACCGACGGCAAGCTGTGGGTCACCGGCACCTATCAGAACCCCCAGTTCCGCCCGATCCTTGAAGGCATCCCGGCGGACGGGGCCGTGGCCTTGGCCTTCGGCAAGGACACGCCGCAGGACACGGGCGAGGACAATTGGGTCGAGGCTTCGGACCACGGCGCCTTCTTCCGGGCGCAGGTGCCGTTCCTGTACCTGGGCGTGAACTACCACCCCGACTATCACCGCCCTTCGGATGATTTCGAGCGGATCACGCCGTCGGTGTTCACCAGCGCCACCAGCCTGTCGCTCGCCTCGTTCCGCGCGCTGGACCGGTCGCTGGACCGGTAGTTTCGCAACCGCGTTTCGGTCGCAAAGATAGGGCTTGAAATCTCCGTTGCGCGGTCGTTCCGTGGCGCGACGGAGAACGCCATGTCGACCCTAACCCCGACCACCCTCGACCTCGGTGCGGTTCAGAAGATCCGAAAGGTCGCCGTTCTGGGCGCCTTGCTGACGCTGATCAGCGCCTCACTGGTCACCCAGTCGATCGGCGGCGTGGATGGACGCTGGCACGAGGCGGTGGAGGCCGTCGGTCTGGCGGCCATCGTCTTCTCCATTGTCGGCCGGGCCTGGTGCACGCTCTATATCGGGGGGCGCAAAAAGGCCGATGTGGTCGATAGCGGCCCCTATTCAATCACGCGAAACCCGCTCTATGTGTTCAGCTTCTTCGGCGCCTTCGGGGTCGGCGCCCAGAGCGGGAGCGCGACCATCGCCGCGGGCTTCGTTCTGGCCTCCCTGTTGATCTTCCGCCTGACGGTCGCGCGGGAAGAGGCGTTCCTGGAGCGGGAGTTCGGTGACCGCTACATCGCCTACCGGGCGCGCACGCCGCGCTTCGTGCCGGATGTCCGGCTGTGGCGGGATCATGAGGAGCTGACGATCCGTCCCTCGCTGTTCCTGCTGACCCTTCGTGACGGCATGGTCTTCCTGCTGGCCATTCCCTTCTTCGAACTGATCGACCTAGGACAGGCCGCGCATTGGCTGAAGGTGGTCGCGCATCTGCCCTGACGGTGGCATAGGAGTCGGAGGCTTCAGCTCCGACGGATGACCCATGCGCCGTATCGCCCGTTTCGCTCTTCTCCTGTCTGCCCTGGCGCTGGCTTCGTGTGACAGCGGGGGCGGGTCAGGCCCTGCCGCGCCGACGGGACCGGCCTTTGTCAGCACCGCCTCGGGCGACCTGTCGGGCTACTATATGCCGGTGGACGAGGCGAAGGTCGGCAAGTGGTCGTTCGACCATGTCTTCGTCGGGCAGGCGGCGGAGTTCGCCAGCTGGCAGGCAGGTCAACGCGACGAGGCTTTCGCCCCGGTGATGCTGCAGTTCGACGACACCACCAGCCCGATGGTCCAGACGGAGATCGGCGAGGCGCGCAGCGTCACCGCCCGCGTCCTGCCGACCCGCTATTCCGTCAATGACGCCGAGATCACTTTCGAGGGGCGTTCGCCTGAGTTGGGCGTCGTGATGTTCTCGGGGCGCGTCGATCAGGGGGCGCTGGCGACGGCGCGACGCAATCTGGGCGACGAAGGCACGGTGGTCACCGGTTCGCTCAAGGTCGGCGACGCGCCGGCGCAGGCGGTGCGCCTGCGCTGGTGGATGGGCGACTGATCTAGTCCCGCCCGTCAATCTGCAGCTTCAGCCCCATGGCTTCGGCCAGGGCCTTGCCCCGCCGGCGGGTCTGTTCGCCCAGCAGGACATCGGCATAGCCGTCGGCGGCGGCCAGCAGCAGGACGCCGTCCTTCACCGTGGCGCGGGCGTTGACCAGGAGCTGGGGTGATCGTCCGGACATGTCGCAGGCCAGCCGGATAGCGAGGCCGACCGCGCGGGCGCCCTGCCGCTGTTCCTCGGTGAGCAGGTGGGTGACCGTACCGGGCTCCGGCGTCGCCAATGGGCCGCCGTAGCGGGCGTTGACGGCGCAGGCCAGCCAGGCCCGCTCGGCATGGGTCTGGGCCGGCACCGGCGCGCGCAGGACCTGATCGAAGGCCAGCTCGACCCGGTGGTTCGGATGGAGGCGGGCGCCGAGATCGGCAAGCCGACAGGCGGCGTCGGCCAGCACAGCGTCGCGCGCTTCGCTGAAGGACGGCTTCAGTCCGGCCAGCACGGGCGCGATCCACCCGCGCAAGGCGCCGGGCAGGGTGGGCGAGATGCCCTGACGCGCCCCCAGGGCAGAGGATCCGGCCAGCAGGGGATCATCGGCGGCGGTGTCGGCGTCCAGAGCCTCGTAGAGCAGGCCCTCGCGCACGCCCCAGGCCGAGACCACGATGGACTTCAGCCCCAGTTTGTCGATCAGGGCCTCCAGCACCATGGCGGCGTGGGGCAGGGTTTCGGCGCGCTTCTTCGACAGGCCGGGCCATTTCTCCAGCGAGGCCTTCGACTGGCGGGCGATCACGCGGGCGGTCTCGCGCGCCTCGGCGGCGGTCAGGCGATACTGGTGGACGATGTGCAGCGGATAGTCGCTGACATCCATGTGCACCTGCGCCAGCGTCCGCCAGGCGCCGCCGACTGCGTAAAGGGTGTCGGCGCTGAAATCGGCGGCGGGCTTGAGCCGGCGGGCAATGGTGGCGCGGCGCCAGTCGGGGTCGGACCCCTTGGGATCGGTCAGGGCGAAGGGGCCGAGCGGCAGGGTGATCCCGCGCTCCACCTTGCCGCCGCCCAGCCGGACGAGCTCGAGGCTGGAGCCGCCGAGGTCGGCGGCCACGCCGTCCGCGTCAGGAATGCCGGCCAGGACGCCGAGGGCGGCGTAGCGGGCCTCTTCCTCGCCGGACAAGACGCGAATCTTAAGCCCGGTCTCGGCGGCGACGGTGTCGCAAAAGGCCTGGCCATCGGTCGCCTCGCGCACGGCGGCGGTGGCGGCGACGAAGACATGGGCGGGCTTCACGCCGTCGATGACGGCGGCGAAGCGCTTGAGGGCGGTCAGGGCCTGGGCGGCGCCCTCGACCGACAGCTTGCCGGTCTCGGACAGGTCACGGCCGAGGCCGGCCAGCACCTTCTCGTTGAAGACGGTCCAGATGGCGCGGCCTTCCAGCCGGTAGAGGACCAGACGGACCGAGTTGGAGCCGATATCAATCGCGGCGACGTCACGGGGTGCGTCGGCCGCCTGAGGCAGGATTTCGGGCATCAACGCTTCTTCCGCTCGGGGCGGACGTAGCTGAGGTGGCCGGGCAGGGTTTTCACCTTGCGACCGCGACCCGACAGGCTGGGGTTGGTCATGAAGTATTTGTGGGCCGAGAAGGGCCGCTCCGGATCGAGGGGGGCGACGCGGGTATAGGCCCCTTCGGAGGTCAACACCCAGCTTTGGGCGTCGTCTTTCAGATTGGCGACCATGATCTGGTCCAGCACCTGATCATGAACCGTGGCGTTCAGGACCGGCGTCATCAGTTCGACCCGGCGATCCAGGTTGCGCGGCATCCAGTCTGCGGAGGAGATGAACAGCTTCGCCTTGTCATTGGGCAGATCGCGGCCGTTGGCGAAGGCCACGATGCGGCTGTGCTCCAGGAAGCGGCCGACGATGGACTTGACCCGGATGTTCTCGCTCAGGCCCTCGACGCCCGGACGCAGGCAGCAGACGCCGCGGATGACCAATTCGATGCGCACGCCCCACTGGCTGGCGCGGTACAGGGCGTCGATGATCTCGGGATCGACCAGGGCGTTCATCTTGGCCCAGATGGCGGCGGGCTTGCCCATGGCGGCGGCCGACATCTCCTTGGAGATCAGATCGATCAGCGTCTTCTTCATGTTGAGCGGCGAGACGACCAGCGCCTCCAGCTCGTCCGGTGGGGCGTAGCCGGTGATGTAGTTGAACACCCGCGAGGCGTCGCGAGCGAGGATCGGATCGCAGCTGAACAGGCTGAGGTCGGTGTAAACCTTGGCCGTCACCGGGTGATAGTTGCCGGTGCCGAAGTGGCAGTAGGTCTTCAGGCCGTCGCCTTCGCGGCGGACGACGACGCTGAGCTTGGCGTGGGTCTTCCACTCAACGAAGCCGAAGACGACGTGGACGCCGGCGCGCTCCATGGCGCGGGCCCATTTCAGGTTCGCTTCCTCGTCGAAGCGCGCCTTGATCTCGACCAGGGCGGTGACGTTCTTGCCGTTCTCGGCCGCCTCGATCAGGGCGGCCACGATGGGGCTGTCCTTGGAGGTCCGGTACAGGGTCTGCTTGATCGCCAGCACGTTCGGATCGCGGGCGGCCTGACGCAGGAACTGCACCACCACGTCGAAGCTCTCGAACGGGTGGTGAATCAGCATGTCCTTCTCGCGGACGGCCGCGAAGATGTCGCCGCCGTTATCGCGGACCCGCTCGGGGTAGCGGGGTTCGTAGCCCTTGAACTTCAGGTCCGGATGGCCGGTGGGGATCAGTTCGGAGAGCTGGGCCAGACCCAGCATGCCGTCGACCAGCACGGTGTCCTGCGGGGCGGCGTCCAGCTGGTCGGTGATGAAGATGCGCAGGTCCTCGGGCATCGACGCCTCGATCTTGATGCGCACGACGGAGCCCAGACGGCGCTGCTTCAGCGCTTCCTCGAACTCCATGACCAGGTCTTCGGCCTCTTCCTCGATCTCGATGTCGCTGTCGCGGATCAGGCGGAAGACGCCGCGCTCCAGCACATCGCAGCCGGGGAAGAGGTGATCGATGAAGAGCATCAGCAGGCTCTCCAGCGTCACATAGCGCTTGCGGCCCGGGGTGGAGCGCCCGTCGGTGGCCAGGGGCCAGAACCGCTTTACCTGCGTCGGCACCGGCACCAGCGCGTAAAGGGTGCGGCGGTCCGAACGGCGCTTAAGCTTCAACGCCAGCGAGAAGCCGAGGTTGGGCAGGAAGGGGAAGGGGTGGGCCGGGTCGATGGCCATCGGCGTCAGCACGGCGAAGAGCTGGTTGAGGAACTCCGGCTCCAGCCGGTCGCGCTCGGTCTTGGTGATCTTCGCGGCATCGACGACCTCGATCCCGGCGACCGCCAGTTCGCGGCGCAGCTTGCGCCAGCGGCGCTGCTGCTCGGTCATCAGGCTGCCGGCGGCGACATTGACCTGCTCCAGCGCCTCGGCGGGGGTCAGGCCGTCGGGCGAGACGACGCGGACCCGCTCACGCACCTGACCCTTCAGGCCCGCCACGCGGGTCATGAAGAACTCATCGAGGTTGTTGGCGGAGATCGACAGGAAGCGCAGGCGCTCCAGCAGCGGATGGCCCGGATTGGCGGCCTCTTCCAGCACCCGGCCATTGAAGGCCAGCCACGAGGTTTCGCGGTTGAAGAAGCGGGTCGGCGACGCCAGCAGCTCTTCGGACAACTGAAGCTGCGGCGCGCGGGAGGAGGGCACTTCCTCGCCGGTGGTGGTGTCGCTGATCGCCGTATCGGTCATGGACCGGTTCTGACGCGGTGCGGGGTTCGCTGCAACCTTGGTCAGGTGACACTTTGTCCGCCAGTGGGGCGGGAAGTGGTTGGTGGAGAGTGGCTGGTGGCTGGCCGGCAGTCTGCGGCGCCGCGGTCCGAGCCGCCCTTCCGCCAAGGACGGAAGAGCGACCTTGGCCACTATCCACTCGCCACTAACCACTTGCCACGCGCCGGCGCCGACCGCTGGAGAGCGGTCGGCGCCACGAGTTCCGGAGCCTACCAGCGCCAGGCGTCGTAGATCACGTCGATGATGTAGCCGTCGTACTCGTCGATCAGGTAGATCTGGTTGTCGACCAGCACCCAGCGCGTGCCCTCGGGCGGATAGCCCAGGCCATAGGTGCGCCAGTCGTTCAGCTGGAAGCGCCAGAAGATCGACGGCAGGTAGTCGCCGACATACCAGCGCTGGTTCCAGTACGAGCGCGGCACGCTGTAGTAGCCGTGGCCGGGCGCGAAATAGAAGCCGATGCGGACGCCGCGATAGTCCCGCCAGCGACGGTCGCTCTGCCACCAGTTCCGGCCGTGATTGCGGTTCCAGTCCCGGCGCCATTGATCGCCGTTGAAGCGACGACGGAAGTCCTCGTGCGCGCGGTCGCGATCGCGGTTCTGGTTCCAGCCGCCATTCGGACGGCCGCGATCCCGATCCCGATCCCGGTCGCCGTTCCAGCCGCCATTGGGGCGGTCGGGACGGTTGGGCTGGCCGGGGCGATCAGGACGGTCGGGGCGGTTGGGCTGGCCGGGACGGTCAGGCCGGTTGGGGCCGTCAGGCCGATCCGGACGACCCGGTTGGCCGGGACGATCAGGACGGTCAGGTCTGCCGGGCTGTCCCGGGCGGTCCGGACGATTGGGGCCGTCGGGGCGGTCAGGGCGGCCCGGTTGTCCAGGACGGTCCGGGCGATCGGGGCGCGGCTGTTGCGGGCGATCCGGACGATCGGGTCGATCCGGGCGCGGCTGCTGGGGCCTGTCGGGACGATCCGGGCGGTCGGGGCGATCCGGACGATCCGGGCGCGGCTGTTGCGGCCGGTCGGGTTGTTGCGGACGTGCAGGACGCGGCTCGGGTCGCGGCTCAGGGCGTTCCGGGCGCGGCTCGGGACGATCAGGACGTTGCGGGCGGGATTCAGGCGCGGGACGTTCCGGGCGGGACTCGGGCCGCGACTCCGCATCGGGAGCGCGGCGTTCGTCATCGCCGTTCTGACGGGCGGCGCCACGACGACCGGGGCCGTCCTGGGCCGCGGCGACAACCGGGGCGACCAGCGGCGCCATCAGGGCCATGATGGCCACGGCGACCATAAGTGAGCGTTTCATTCTCGTTCGTTTCTCCGCACGCCCCTGTCAGGCGGCTTGATCCCACGGTCGCGCTTTCATGCTGAACGGTGACTGAACGAACGACGTCGTCACATTAAGCTTCCGTCATGAAAAACGCCCCGTGGACGGATCCACGGGGCGTCGGTCTTCAACCGGGCGCGAGGCCTAGAAGATGTCGTACAGCACGCTGGCGATCAGGCCGCTGGCGACGGCGATCAGGACGATGTCGTTGCCGGCGTGAACATAGCGGTAGCCGCGCGGGGCCGGACGCAGATTGTAGACGTACGGGTCACGGACATAGTAGCCGCGATAGGCCGACGGCAGATAGCCGCCACGCTGCCAGCGATAGCTGTTGTAGCGCGGATCGACCCGGTAGTAGCCGTAGCTCGGCGCGTACCAGTAGCCGTTGCGGGCGCCGCGATAGTCGCGGAAGTCGTCGCGTCCGCGCCACCAGTCGCGGTTGCTGCGATCCCAGCGGCGATCCTGACGGTAGTCGCGTCGATCATCGCGGCGCTCGGCCCGATAGTCGCGACGGTCGTCCTGGCGGTCGCGGCGATAGTCCTGGCGGCTGTCATAATCGCCCTGGCGCCAGTCGCGTCGGTCATCGCGACGTTCCCGACGGAAGTCCTGACGGTCGTCGCGACGATCCTGACGGTAGTCGCGCCGGTCATCGCGGCGCTCCTGGCGATCGCCACGGTTCTGGGCCTGGGCGGCCATCGGCGCGGCCGTCGTCGCCAGCGCCAGGCCGATCACGGCGGCCTTGGTGAAACGGTTCATCCTCATTCTCCATGGCGGACCTCAGCGGGGGGCTGGTCCGTTAAACATGACGCGACGTTCGGACCCGGCGCATGAACTGCCGCTGAACATTCGTGTCAGGTTCGCCGTTGCGCGTGCGAGGGTGGGCGCCCACCTCAACCGCAACCGTTGCAGGAGCCGCCATGACCGCCCGCCCCATCGAACTCTGGTACTGGCCCACGCCGAACGGATGGAAGGTGTCCATCGCGCTGGAGGAGATGGGGCTGCCCTATGAGCTGAAGCCGGTGAACATCGGCACAGGCGAACAGTTCGAGCCGGCCTTCCAGCGGATCAGCCCCAATGGGCGGATGCCCGCCATCGTTGACCCGGACGGCCCCGATGGCCTGCCGCTGTCGATCTTCGAGTCCGGGGCGATCCTGCAGTACCTCGGCGCCAAGTCGGGCAAATTCTATCCGCACGACCTGCGCGGCAAGGCCGAGGTCGACCAGTGGCTGTTCTGGCAGGTCGGCGGACTGGGGCCGATGGCGGGTCAGACCCATCATTTCCGCCAATACGCGCCCGCAATCATCCGGGATCAGCGCCAGATCGCCTACGGCGTGCGGCGCTACACAGATGAGACGCACCGGCTCTATGGCGTGATGGACCGGCGGCTGGCGGACCGCGCCTATCTGGCCGGAGACTACTCGATCGCGGACATGGCGGCCTGGCCGTGGATCCTGCCGGAACTGCAGGGGCAGAACATCGATGAGTTCCCGAACCTGAAGGCCTGGCTGGCGCGGGTGGGTGAACGACCCGCGGTGCAGAAGGGGCGGGCGCTGGGCGACGAACTGCGCAGGAACCTGGCGGCGTCGGGCAAGGCGGCCGAGGACGCACGCAAGGTGCTGTTCGGGCAGCGCGGCCGCTAACCCTTCGTAAGGATGCGGGTCACGTCTCGTTAGGGCCTCTGAATCAGAGATTATCGAGAGATTTCAGAGGTCTTTACGGGCGGCAGAAAGTTCGGCAGATCTGCCTGAAAAGGCCGCCGAAGCCGGCGCTGTTAACTCTGTGTTCAAACCGCGGGTATTTCACTCGGGTCACAGGGCGAGGCCAGAACGGCGTCGGGCCCAGGAGATACGGTTATGAACGCGCAAGAACGGGCACCGGAAATGATGGTCGAGGATGCGGCTCTGCCGATGCCGACCGCGGACATGAACGGGGATGACCTGTTCCGTCTGGGCATGATGTATTCCACGGGCCAGAACGGCTGCCCCGTGGACCGCGTCTCGGCCCACATGATCTTCAACCTCGCCGCCATGAAGGGCTCGATCGAAGCGCGCGTCTATCGCCGCGAGATGAGCCAGGAAATGGAGCGGGAAGAGATCAGCGAGGCCCAGAAGGCGGCGCGACGGTACATCGATGCGGGCGTGGTGAGGCTGGCGGCCTGAGTTTGCTACGCCTGACCACCGGGATCACCAGTGGTTAGTGGGTAGTGATTAGTGGATGCTTGGTCAGCTGCCGGCGCGTCTGCTCATTGACGCGGAGAGCGCCACCAGCATGCGGCTTATATCTGAAGAGGCCAGCAGCAACATTCGGGCATCCCCCGCGGGCACGTAAGAAAGTCGTTCGGCCAAAAGAACCTGTGTTTCCGCCTCGGCCAGAGAGCCGCGCGCCATGCCGATGAACTGGATAAACTCTCCCGTGCTTCGTCGTGCTGCGCCTTCCGCGATGTTTGAAGCTACGGAAACAGCCGCGCGTCGAACCTGACTGATCAGGCCAAAGCGCTCATCCCGAGGCCAGTGCGCAGTCGCTTCGTATATCGCCTCGGTCCAGTTCATGGACTGCCGCCAAACTTCCAAGTCTCGATAGCTGGCGATGCGTTGGGTCATGAGCTCAAGGCGGCGGCTGCCATCCACTAGCCACTAACCACTAATCACTTAGACGCACAACCTTTAAGCGCATTTGCTCCTCAGATGTCGAGCCCTTAGAAGCTCTGGTATTGCCCGCCGAGCGCGTAGGTGAACCCGACAGGGAGGGCGTTGCGGAACTGGGTGACGAAGTTGGCGACCTCACCCAAGGTTGAACGCGGTACGTAGAGGATGTCGCCGCGACGCAGGGCGATGACCTCGCCGCGACGGGGGCGGAGGTCGGCGGCGCGCATCATGCGGACACCGCCGCGACCGCGACGGATCAGCGCCACCTCGCCCTGTCGGGCGGTCGGCAGGAAGTCTCCGGCCTGGATGATGGCCTGATAGGCGTCCAGATCGCCATTCATCTCGATCATGCCCGGTGTGCGAACCTCGCCGCCGACCCAGACGCGGATCGGACCCGCGGTCTTCAGCGTCACCTCGACCATCGGACGCCGCAACTGGCTGGCATAGGCAGTGGAGGCGTCGGCCTCAAGCTCCGCGATGGTGCGGTCCGCGGCCATCAGCTGACCGACCAGGGGCAGGGAGACGCGTCCGTCCGGGCCGATGCGCTGGGTGCGGGTCAGTTCGGTCGCGGTCGGGGTGGCGATCTCGATCTCGTCGCCGGGATAGAGAACGTATTCCGGCTCGTCGTCTGACCAGTCGGCGAAGCCGATTTCCGGGAAGGAGGTGCGCCCCGCGGCCTCGACCCGACCGCCGGCGGCGCCGGAGCGGGCGGGGAGGGGCATTCGCGACGATTCGCCGACGCCCGCGCCGCCACAGGCCGTCAGGGCGCCCGCGCTGCCGATAAGGCCCAGCAGAAGCAGGCGACGGTCGATGGACATGGCGGAATCGCTCCCGAAAGCGGTGTTGAGGCCAAGGTGAGGGCTTATGGGTAACCCATGGTTAACGCGGGTGGGCGAAGGCTGGGCTCTACAGTCCCGTTTGATGGAATCACCCCGTTCGCATGCGTACGACGGCCTACACGACAGTCCGGCCGCGCTACGGCTTCGCTGACATTGTCGGCCTGCTGTTCCGCGAACTGCTGTTGATGATCGTGATCTTCCTGGCCGTGTTCGCACTCGGCACGCTGGCGGTGCTGACCCTGAAGAAGAGCTACACCGCCACGTCCAGCGTCTATGCCGGGGCCGGGCAGGAGTATGTGTACCAGCCGCGCGTGGGCGTGACGGATCGCACGGCGCAGCCGCTGGAGGCCTCGGCCGTGGCGCAGGCGGAAGCGCAGATCCTCGGCAGTCTGGAGGTCAAGCGCCGTACGGTTGAGGCGCTGGGCGCGGACGTCATTCTGGGACCCAAGGCCAGGGGAACGGCGACGGAACGCGAGCTGGCGGCGCTGAAGGCGCTGGACGGCGGACTGGGCGTGGGGACGACCCCGGCCAGCGCCATCATCTCCGTGTCCTATGAGGCCGATGATCCCGAGCGGGCCGCGCGGGTGCTGAACGCCGTGGTCGAACAGTATCTGATCCAGCGCCGCAACGTTTTCCGCGACCGCGCCAGCCCGGCCTTCACCGCCCAGCGCGAGGCGTTCGAGACGGAGCTGGGCGATGCGGATACCGCTTATGAGGCCTTCCTGCGGTCGAACGACATCGGCGACTTCGCCACGGCCAAGGCGACGCTGGCGGCGACCTATCAAACGACCTTCGCCGAGACGCTATCGGTGCGGGCGCAACTCAATCAGGCCAGCCAGCGCCTGCGGACGCTGGAGGCCCAACTGGCGCGGCAGCCCGCCGAGGTGGTGCTGCAGCAGGATCTGAATGTCTCGGCGCAGGACCAGATCCTGACGCTGCGCACCGAGCGGGAGAACCTGCTGGCGCGCTATACCGAAGACGCCCAGCCGGTGCGCGATATCGACCAGCGCATCGCCCAGTTGCAGGCCTATGTGGCCACCGGGACGACGGTGGGCGCCCGCGAGGTCCGCACCGGTCCCAGCACCATCTTCACCGAGATCGAAACCACCCGCATCAACGCCGCCGCCGACCGCGACGCCCTTGCGGCCCGCCTGTCAGTGCTGGAGGGGCAACTGAACACCCTGCGCGAGCGGCAGTCCCACCTGACCCAGCTGGAATCGACCAACTCGACGCTGGCGGGCAACCGCGAGGTCCTGACCGCCAAGGTGCGGGAGTTCCAGCAGCGCGAGACCGAGGCCCGCGCCGACAGCGCCCTGGTGGCCGCCGGCGCCGACAATGTCACCGTCATCGCCCGGGCCGAGGCGCCGACCAAAGGCAAGAGCCTGAAGGCGCCGCTGCTGGCGGTGGTCTTCCTGTTCGCGGGTTTCACCGCCCTGTGCATTGGCCTGCTGCGGGTCTTCACACGACGCGGTTTCGTCACGCCCGCCTCGACGGGCCGGACGCTGGACATGCCGGTGCTGGCGGTCGCGCCAGTGAAGGGACGGTAAGCGTTCGATGGTGGATCTGACCTCCGAAATGGCGGCCCTGTGGGCGGCGCTGGGACCGGCGCCGGGCCATCGCGGGCGCGTGATCCAGATCGCCGCCGCCAACTCCGGCGAGGGTGTGTCCACCGTCGCGCGGGAGTACGCCCGCCTGGCCGCCGTTCGCGCCCGCCGCCCGGTCTGGCTGGTCGACGCCGATCTGGCCCAGCAGGGGCAGGTCGAGGCCATGGCCGCCGAACCTGACCGTTTCGGTCACGCCGGCAAGGCCGCGATGGCGACGCCCGACGGCTCCATCTTCTTCGCGATCACGCCGCGCATCACCGACCGGGACGGCAAGCCCGTGCATCCGGCGCGACTGGTCACGGCGCGGCCGTTCCTGGGCGGACGGCTGTGGGGCACGCGATTCGCGGGAGAACATCTGCGCTCGGGCCAGAGGGCCGAGGTGCTGGGCGACGCCCGCTATTGGGACACCCTGCGTCAGCATGCCGATACGGTGGTGATCGACTCGCCCGCCGGGGACCGCAGCGACGCCGCGATCACCCTGGCGCCCTTCGTCGACGCGACGGTTCTGGTGGTGTCGGCGGGCAGCACGGCGGCGGGCGATCCGTTGATCCTGCGCGACGAGATCGAGGCCGTCGGCGGCAAGATCGCCGGGGTGGTTGTCAACCGCTCGACCTACAATCCGCCGGCCTTCCTGCGCCGTCTGACGGGTTAGGCGGCGCGCTTCAGCCGCTCGATTTCGGCGGCGCCGTAGAAGCGGGGTTCGAACCCCTTCATCCAGAACAGCTTGCCGATCCCGCGTGCCGTGCGGTCGTACATTTCCGCGCGCTTCGGGCTGCCGGTCAGGGTGAGGATCGCGGCGACCGCGCCCCAGACGACGGTCTGTCCGGCGCCGATGACCATCCAGCGCACAACGGCGGGCCAGTTGCGCGCGGCGGCGGCGGTCTGGCTGGGGCCCTGACCATAGGCGAAGGCGCGAGTGAGGGCGTAGCTCAGGGTGGCGCGATGGGCGGGCGCGAATTCTTCCACCCCGGCGTCGGCGGCCCAGCCGAACCGCCCGCCGCGCGACCGCAGGGCCGCGAACAGAATGTCGTCCTCGCCGCCGGTGTGGTCCGCCGAGGCGCTGAACGGCGCGGCCCCGGGCAGGGCGGTGGCCCGGACCAGCAGGGAGTTGCCGCAGCCCCACGGGTGATTGACCAGCCCGGTCTTCGCCGGACCCTCGCGACCGAAGAACCGCTCCAGATATGGCTTCAGCCAGGCCGGCGCCTCGGGCGCGCGGCCGGTGATGGGCCCGAAGACGGCGTCCGCGCCGGTCTGGATCTGCGCGGCCAGCAGGGCGGCGAGCCAGCCGGGGGAGGCGGCCTCGTCGTCATCGAGAAAGGCGATCAGCGGGGCGTCGGTGGCGGCCAGTCCGGCGTTGCGGGCGCGCGCCACACCGGGCGTGGGCTCGGCCACATAGACCAGCGGCCATGGGCAGCCGGCGCGTAGGCCGTCAACGGTTGAGGCGGCGGAGCCGGTCGGATCGTTGTCCACCACCACAACGGCGGAGACCCGGTCGGAGACGCCCGTCTGGGCGAACAGCGAACGCAGGGCGCGCGTCAGGCTGTCAGGGCGTCGCAAGGTCGGGACGATGATCGCGACGTCGCCCATCAGACGGCGTCCGCATACAGGGAGGAGCGGTACAGGCGCAGGGAGAAGGCGCGGGCGGCGACGGGCAGGGCTTCGGTCCCGGCGACGCGGCGCATCAGGCCCCGCAGGGCGGGCAGGGCCGGCAGTCGCTTCAGCAGCTTCGCCGCCTTGTAGCTGGGATAGGCGGCGACGATCTCCGGGTGACGCTGGGCCATGCGGGCGAAGTTCGGGGCCGACTGCTCATATTTGCGGGCCAGGGCGTCGACGGTGTCCAGGCCCATATGGGTGGCCGCGTTGTCGAGGTGGACGACCCGGAAGCGGCGCGACACGCGCATGGCCCACTCCACGTCCTCCCAGCCCCAGCCGGTGAAGCCGCTGTCGAACGCCTCGGCCTCGAACACGTCGCGGCGGACCAGCAGGTTGGAGGTGTAGACGTATTTCTCGGGCTGTTTCGCCCGCTCCGTATACGGCACGCACTCGGACTTGGCGGCCATGGCGCGGTGGACCTGATATTTTGCGTCGGTCGGGGCCTGCAGCAGGGAGAAGCCGCCGAAGGCGACGGCGGGGTCCTCTTTCGCCACCAGTTCGGCCCAGTCGCGCAGGAAGCGGCGATGGTCGGGGCGCATGTCGCTGTCGAGAAACAGCAGGCTGCCGCCGCGCGCGGCGGAGGCCAGACGGTTTCGACCGATGGCCCGGCCCTCGTTGGCGGGCAGGGTGATGAGGCGGACAGGCAGGGCCATGGCGCTGACCTGCACCGAAAGGCGGGCGGTCAGGGCGGCGTCCGCGGTGCCGTCGTCCAGCACAATGATCTCGACCGCGCCGTCCACCGAGGCGGCTTCCTCGTCCAGCCGCTGAAGCAGGTCGGAGGGATCGTCCCGCAGGAAGGGGATGAGCACCGAGAGGGCGGGCCGCGCACCCTTCCAGGCGGGGTTGTCGGTCAGCTGCGCCTTCATGCGGCGGCCTTTCCGGCGCGTCGGCGCGCGATCAGGCGCAGGGCCACGTCACGGACCCCGGCGGCGTTGATGGTCAGGGCGACGGCGGCGTAGACGACTGCGCCCACCCCCGCGTCGAGGATTAACTCCGCGATCCCGCCCAGAGGCGGCATGAGGGAGACGGCGGCGGCCATGACGGCGGTGGCGACGCCGCAGCGCACCAGCGCCTCCCACGGCACCGGCAGAGCCAGCACGCGGCGGCCCAGCGCCATGGTGGCCAGCAGGCCCAGAGCGAAGCTGGCGGCGGTCGCCCATGCGGCGCCCATCAGGCCGAACCGCGGCACAAGGATCAGGTTCAGGATGACGTTGGCGCCGGCCGGAATGGCCATGGCGGCCAGCAGGTTCTTCGTCTTGCGACCCAGGGTGAAGGCCTGGCCGAAATAGTAGGCGGTGAGGCCGTACAGCAGGGCCGACAGAGCGATCCACGGGGTGATGGAAGCGGCGGCGTCACGCAGGTTCTCTCCGATAAGCACCTCGGACAGGGGCGCGGCGACAAGGGCCACGCCGGCGGCGGCGGGCAGGCCGATCAGCAGGAAGGTGGACAGTTGCTCGCGCGCGGCGATCTTGAGCCGTTCCGCGCCGCCGCGCTCCAGCGCCATGACCAGTGCGGGCTGGCCCGCCGAGCCCAGCCACAGGAAGAGGACATCGAGGGTGCGGTTCGCGATCGAATAGCCGGCGTGATAGGCGCCGACCGCGGCTTCATCCATGAAGGCCGCAAGCAGGAAGCGGTCGGTGGACGACAGCACCACGGTCAGGGCCAGCGACATGGCGATGGGGTAGCCGTAGAGCGCATAGCTCTTCATCCGCGCGGCTTCGAAGCGACCCTCGCGCGCCTGTCTCAACTCGCCGGGCAGGACGAAGGGCAGGGCGGCCAGCGGCGCGAGACCGAGGCCCAGCAGGGGCGCCGCCCCGCCGGCCCCGGCCAGGGCAAACCCGACGCCGATGGCCAGGCCGCCGATCGCGACGGCCATGTCCAGCCCCGCCGCCTTGCCGACCTCTCCGGCGGCGCGGAACCGTTCCTGACCCAGTTTCATCAGGCAGCGGGCGGGCGCGCCGGCCAGTCCGACGGCCAGCGCCATCTTGAACAGGGGATCCGTCGGCCAGAACCAGAGCGCCGCGCCGACGACAATCAGGAATACCCCGCTGAGCGCGAAGGCGGTGCGGTACAGGCTGGCGAAATGGCCTTTCAGCGAAACGCCGCTCTCGGCCGCCCAGAAGCGGGCCATCGAGGCCTCAAGCCAGCTGAACACCGCCACATGCGCGAGGGTCATAACCGAGAAGGCCAGGGCGTAGCGGCCGAAATCCTCGGGGCTGAGCAGGCGGGTGAAGATGATGATGGCCAGAAACCCGACCACACCCTGCACGATATTGGCGGGGAGATAGCCCCAGACGCCCTTCCAGAACATCTAGCGGCTCACCGGATCGCCGCGCGGTCGCCCAGCAGGACGGGCACGGTGACGGCCATGATCCACAGATCCATCCACAGGCTCTGGCGCTCGACATAGTCGATGTCCAGCTGGACCCGGCGACGCACGTCCTGCGCCGTATGCAGCGGGCCGCGCGAGCCGTTGACGGCGGCCCATCCCGTCATGCCCGGTTTGATCCGGTGGCGATGGGCGTATTCGGCGACCAGACGGGCGCTTTCGACGTGCCCGGTCTTCATGCCGATGGCGTGGGGTCGGGGACCGACCAGGGACATCTCGCCCGTGAGGACGTTCACCAGCTGCGGCAGTTCGTCGAGGCTGGTCTTGCGGATGAATTTGCCGATGCGGGTGACGCGGTCATCGCCATGGACGACCTGACGACTGGCGGTGGCGTCGGCCGCCTCCTGACGCATGGAGCGGAATTTCCACACCACGATCTCTTCCTGATTGAAGCCATGGCGGCGCTGGCGGAAGAAAATCGGGCCCGGGCTGTCCAGACGGATGGCGACGGCGATCAGGGCCATGAGGGGGGCCAGGCCGATGAGGGCGATCAGGCCGAAGATCAGGTCCTGCATGCGCTTGTTGAAGGCGCGGCGGTCGGGATCGACAGCGCCCTGGATGTCGGCCAGCGGGGCGGCGGCGAGCCGGTCCAGCGCCGAGGTCATCTCGCGCGCGCCATTGGGCTCGACCAGCAGGGTCACCTCGTTGGGCAGGGCGCCGAGGCGGGCGGTCAACTCGCGCACCCGCTGTTCGGCGCGGGGGTCAATGGCCAGCACCACCCGGTCGACATAGGGCGTCATCTTGTGGGTCAGCAGGTCGTCGGCGGCGCCCAGCACGGGCACGCCTTCGATGGCCCGCGGGCTGCGGGCCAGGCGGTCGTCGAAGATGCCCAGAACGTTCAGATCGCGGCGCTTCAGCGCTTCCCGGATCAGGGCCTCGGCATGGCGGGTAGCGCCCACCAGCACGATGTTCGGCGTCAGCGCGCCTGACTGCCGCCAGCGGCTGACCACAAGGCACCACAGGCCATGCAGACCGGTCAGGGTGAGGACGGTCAGAAGAGACCAGGCGGTCCACGCGGACCACTGGGTCTCCGCGCCCGGCCGCAGGAGGGCCCCGACGATCACGGCGACAGCGGCGCCGATCAGACAGACCCCGGCGACGGACATCAGGTGACTGACCGTCTGCTGGCTGCGCGAGAACCGATACCGGCCGAGCGATCGCAGCAGGCCCAGCACCGTCACGGCGCCGAGGACGAAGGGGAGGAGGCGTGAAATCTCGGTGTGAACCAGCGGTCCGGGCGAGGCGGCACGGGCGCACAACAGGGTCAGGCCGACGACGGCCAGAACGTCAAAGGCGCGGAAGTAATGGGCGGCGAGGCGTGAGGCGTGACGCTGGCGCGCATTCAGCCAGACATCCGGTCGGAACGGGCCGCGCCGGGCCGCGCCGCCCTCATGGGCCGCGACGGGAGTGGCCGGGCGCGCTGCGGACGCCCGCGCGGTCGCTGAGGGCGACGACGGAGCGGACTGGCGGGAAAGGCGGCTGGCGGCGTCGGTCATCAGGCCCGGAGGAAGTGTTCGCACGCATCATGCACAACCGGACTGACCGTCCAGTTAACGTCGGGATGAGATCACCCGTTGCGCCGTCCGAAATGCTCGGCTAAGCACGCCGCCTGCCGGAGACGTGGCCGAGTGGCTGAAGGCAACGGTTTGCTAAATCGTCGTACCCTGTAAGGGGTACCGAGGGTTCGAATCCCTCCGTCTCCGCCAGAACCTTCCCGCTTTCAGGCCGTCTGGCGTCGTTCGGCGCGACGCTTTCCGCACGTCCCCGCAGGGGTGTGGGCGCGCGTTGGAGCCTTGTCGGCGTTTCTGCCTCGGGACCGCCGTCCCGCCGGGAGCCTTGTAATGACATCCGCAGTCCCGCCGACGGTCGGCATCGATTTCGGCACCACCAATACCGTTATTGCGATCGCGGGCGGCGACGGAGAGGCGGTTGTTCTGCGCCTTGACGCGCCCACCGGCCAGGTCACGGCGTTTCGCTCCACCCTGAGTTTCCAGATCCAGCCGGCGATCGGCGATCAGCCGCCCGAGCGGATTGTGGAGGCCGGGCCGTGGGCCATCGACGCCTATGTCGAGGACGCCCTGGAGACCCGCTTCATCCAGTCCTTCAAGACCTTCGCCGCGAGCGCGGCCTTCACCGACACGGTCATCGACAACCGCCGCTACAAGTTCGAGGACCTGCTCGGGGCCTTCCTCCTGCGCCTGCGCGCCCATGGCGGCGAGGGAATGGCCGCCCTGCCGGCGCGCGTCATTGTCGGAAGACCGGTGATCTTCGCGGGTGGCGCGCCGGATGAGCAACTGGCGCTGCGGCGCTACGAGGCTGCGTTCGCGCGGCTGGGTTTCACGGATATCCGCTACGCCTATGAGCCGGTCGGGGCCGCCTTCTTCTTCGCCCGCACGCTCGAAGCAGACGCCAATGTGCTGGTCGCCGATTTCGGCGGCGGGACCAGCGACTTTTCGGTGGTCCGGTTTGAGCGATCGCCGGACGGTCTCAGATCGACCGCCCTGGCGCGATCCGGGGTGGGCGTGGCGGGTGACGCCTTCGACTACCGGATCATCGACCATCTGGTGTCGCCCGAGCTGGGCAAGGGCGGCGAGTACCGCACCTTCGGCAAGACCCTTCCGATTCCGCAGCGGTACTACGCCGCCTTCGCGCGCTGGGATCAGCTGGCGTTGTTGCGGGCGTCGAAGGACATGCGCGACATCCGCGCCCTGGCCCGCACGGCCCTGGAGCCCGAGAAGCTGGATCGGATGATCGAGATCCTGGACGACAATCACGGCTACGCCCTCTACCGGGCGGTCTCTGAACTGAAGATGGATCTGTCGAGCCGCGAGGACGCCACCTTCGCCTTCGCCGCCGGGTCCATCCGGATCGAGAAGCCGGTCAGCCGCGCCCAGTTCGAAAGCTGGATCGCGCCGGACCTCGCGGCCATCGAGAAGGCGGTGGACGACGCCATCGAACGATCGGGGTTGGCGGCGGACCGGATCGACCGGGTCTTCCTGACCGGCGGCACGTCCTTCGTCCCGGCCGTGAGAGAAATCTTCCATCGACGGTTTGGCGCTGAACGGATCGAGACGGGCGGCGAGTTCGAGTCGATCGCCTCCGGTCTGGCCCTGATCGGGCGAGAGCCGAACCTCGATGTCTGGAGCGAAGCCTACCCAGGCTGAGCGGCGGCTCGATGCGCGACGCCGCGACCTAGCCGATGCCCAGGGCGGCGTCCTGCATCACCCAGTCGCGGAAGGCCGACATCGCCGGGCTGTCCGGGCGGGAGTGCAGGCGGGTCAGCCAATAGCCGCCGAGGGCGACTCCAATGTCGAACGGTCGGATCAGACGTTCCGCCGCGAGGTCGCGCGAGAACATGGCGGCCGGGGCGAGCGCGACGCCCAGTCCGGACGCCGCGGCGGCCGTCATCAGCACCGAACTGTCGAACACCGGGCCGCGCAGGGGCGGGCAGGGCGCCTTGGCCGCCTCGAACCAGCGCGCCCACTCATCGGCGCGATAGGACCGCAGCAGGGGCTCGCCGGCGAGGGATGCCGGGCCGGTCAGGCGGGCGGCGAGCGTGGGAGCGCAGAGCGGCGTCAGGGGCGCGGCCATAATCAGCTCCGCATGGGCCCCGTGCCATGCGCCGTCACCGTAGCGGATGGCGAAGTCCAGACCCTCGCCCGCCAGATCGACCCGGTTGTTGTTGGTCATGACCCGCAGGTCGATGTGCGGATGGGCGCGGGCGAAGGCGTCCATGCGCGGCAGCAGCCAGCCGCCCGCGAAGGCCCCGACGACGCCGACGGTCAGGACCTCCTGAAGTCGTCCTCCCGTATAGCGGTCCAGTGTCGCGCCCACCCGATCAAAGGCGTCGGCCAGTACAGGGACCAGAGCCTGGCCTTCGTCTGTCAGCGCGAGGCCTCGCGGCAGGCGACGGAACAGGGAGACGCCCAGGCGCCGCTCGAGCTGCGCCACCTGATGGCTGACCGCGCCCTGGCTGACGCACAGTTCGATGGCCGCGCGGGTGAAGTTCAGGTGCCGGGCGGCGGCTTCGAAGGCGCGCAGGGCGTTCAGGGGCAGCTGGGCGCGGTCCATGATCAAGCCATGAGGCCAGCTCATGCTTCTGTCCAGATATGATGCTTTGTGCGGGCGACGTCGGAGCCGCAGTCTCAGCCGGGTCAAACCTTGTGGGAGAGCGTGATGAAACCGGTTTCGAGCCTTGTGGCGGTGGGACTTCTGGCCCTGGCGGCGGGCTGCGCCCAAGCGGAGACGCCGCAACAGCCGCCGGCGGCGCAGCTCCGGCCGGCTCCGGGGACGGACCCGCTGCTGCAGCCCATCGCGCCTGAATATGCGCGTCGCTGGCTGGGCGCCGAAGCCCCGATCAAACTGTATGGCAATACATGGCTTGTGGGCTTTTCGGGCCTGGACGTGGGTCTGATCTCGACCTCAGACGGGCTGGTCCTGATCGACGGCGCCCTGCCTCAGGCCGTGGCGGACATCGAGGACAATATCCGGCGGCTCGGCTTCCGGATCGAGGACGTGAGATACATCCTGAGCACCGAGCCCCACTATGATCACGCCGGCGGTCTGGCCGCCCTGGCGCGGGACTCGGGCGCGACGGTGATCGCCAGCCCGGCGGCGGCGGCGGTCCTGCGGCGCGGTCGCAGCGGGGCGGATGACCCGCAGTCCTCCTCGCTCGCCGCCTTTCCGCCAGTGGAGCGGGTGCGGGCCTTGCAGGACGGCGAGGTCCTGCGGCTGGGCGATGTGGAGATCACCGCCCGCGCCACCCCGGGCCACACGCCGGGCAGCATGAGCTGGAGCTGGCGCTCCTGCGAGAGCGGGGACTGTAAAACCGTCGTGTTCGGGTCCAGCCTCAACCCCATCGCCTCGGGCGGCTATCGCTATTCGGACCCGGCGAACCGGGCGTTGCTGGACGGCTTCCGCCAGACTTTCGACAACCTGCGGGCCATGCCCTGCGACATCCTGCTGAGCGCGCATATGGAGCAGTCGGGCGGGGATGAGCGACTGGCCCGACTTCGGCAGGGTGTGGAGCCCAACCCCTTCATCGATCCGACCGCCTGTCGCATCTATGCCAACAGGCACGAGGCCCTGCTGGACCGGCGACTGGAGCGCGAGCGCAACGGCGCCGACTAATCGGGGCTTTCGAGGGGGAGACACGCGAACCAATCCGGGCGTGGCGCCTTTCCTCGGTGGACCCTTTGGAGCCGCGTCATGTCTTTTGATCCCGTCACTCCTGACCGGTCGGTGTTTCGCCCGTGGATGGTGGTTGCCCCGCTGGCGGCGATCGCGGTCGGGGGACTGGCGTTTGTTGTGCTGAACCCCGACGGCGGTCTAGGCCCGCGCGACGGCGGCATGATGCAGGTCGAGGTCGTCGCGCCCGTCGAGACGGAGGTGGAGCCGGGCGGGACGATGGAGGTCGGGGAACTGGTGGACGGCTATACCCATGTCGCCATCGCCGCGCCGGTGTCGGAGGCGGATCGCTACGACCCCGGGCATCAGACCGCCTGGATCGAGCCTGAACCGTCCGAGCCGAGGCCGTCGGTCAGGGTCTGGACCAGCGCGCCGCCGCCGCCGGCTCCGGTGCTGCCGGAGGGCCGAGCCGGGTCCTACGGCTTCGACGCGCCGGGGCCGGACTATGCGGCCGAGCGTCGCGCCCGGCAGGAGCGGCTGGACCGGATACAGGCCGAACTGGCGTCGCGCGGCATGGCCGGTCAGCCCGGAATCACGCCGTCCATGGACCGGGACAGCGCCTTCTATTGAAGACTTCCGGGGACGATGGCGTGAACTTGACCCGGCGTGATCTTGGCAGCCGCGCTTGCGAGGTCTAGGTCGGAGGCTCAACCGTCCCTTAGGGAGAGACGCCATGGCCGATCTGGCTCAAGTCACTGAACACATCCGCGGCGCCGTGGGCGACAATTCCGGTCTGGGCAAGACCGTGAAGATCGACCTGGGCGATGTCGGCAAGATCTTCATCGACGGCGCCTCGTCGCCGAACACCGTGACCAATGAAGACAAGCCCGCCGACGCCACCGTCTCGATCACCTGGGACGACTTCATGGCCCTGTCGGAAGGCAAGCTGGATCCGATGATGGCCTTCATGCAGGGCAAGCTGAAGATCGCTGGCGACATGATGATCGCCCAGAAGCTGGCTCCGCTGCTGAAGCGCTGAGCGTGAACATCAAGAGCTGATTTGTTGCGGCGCGGTCCCGGAAGAGGGCCGCGCCGTTTTCGTACCTGAGGAGGACGACCATGGATTTCCGTCACAGCGACAAGGGCCTGCACTGGCAGGAGCGCGTTCAGCGCTTCATGGACGAGACGGTGCTGCCGCGCTCGGCGGAATACTGGGCTGAGGTGAAGGCGGATCACACCGTCCAGCCGAAAACCATGGAAGAGATGAAGGCCGCCGCAAAGGCCGCCGGGCTGTGGAACATGTTCCTGCCGGGCGATCACGGCGCCGGCCTGAGCAACCTTGAATACGCCCCGCTGGCCGAGATCATGGGCCGCCACCTGTGGACGGCCGAGGTGTTCAACTGCGCCGCCCCGGACACCGGGAATATGGAAGTGCTGCACATGTACGGCAGCCCGGAGCAGCAGGCGCAGTGGCTGAAGCCGCTGATGGCCGGCGAGATCCGCTCGGCCTTCCTGATGACCGAGCCGGCGGTGGCCTCTTCAGACGCGACCAATATCGAGACGCGCATCGAGCGTGACGGCGATCATTACGTCATCAACGGCCGCAAATGGTGGTCGACCAATATGGCGCACCCGAATGTCGCCATCGCCATTGTCATGGGCAAGACCGACACCTCCGCCGCCACCCACCAACAGCAGTCGCAGATCCTGGTGCCGACCAATACGCCAGGCTTCCGCGTCGAGCGGATGCTGTCGGTGTTCGGCTATGACGAGCGCCCGATCGGCCACGCCGAAGTGGTGCTGGAGAACGTCCGGGTCCCGGTCGAGAACCTGATCGCCGGCGAGGGCCGGGGCTTCGAGATCGCGCAAGGCCGCCTCGGGCCGGGCCGCATCCACCACTGCATGCGCACCATCGGCGCGGCGGAGCGCGCGCTGGACCTGATGGTCGAACGCCTGCTGAGCCGGACAGCCTTCAAGAAGAAGATCGCCGAACATTCAGTGTGGGAGCAACGGGTCGCCGAGGCGCGCATCAACATCGAGATGTGCCGCCTCTCCGTGCTGAAGGCCGCATGGATGATCGATCAGGCCGGCGCCAAGAACGCCAAGTCCGAAATCGCGCAGATCAAGGTCGCGGCGCCGCGCATGGCCCTTCAGATCATCGACGACGCCATCCAGGCCTTCGGTGGCGCGGGCGTGTCGGGTGATTTCCCGCTGGCCGAGCTGTATGCGGGCGTTCGCACCCTGCGTCTGGCTGACGGTCCGGACGAGGTTCACAACCGGACCATCGCCCGCCTCGAATACGCCAAGCACGGCGGGCGGGGCGGCTGATCGCCTCACGGCGTGATCATTCGCTCTTCCGCCCGGCGGTCCACAGGGCCATATGCCGGGCATGGCGATGAGAGGTGAGCGCGGGGCCGGGCGGCGGCAGGGATCGGAAGCAAAGGCGGCGCAAGCCGGGCTGACGCCCCCCGTTGACGGCCCGCCGACCTTGCAGGCGCTGGCCGACCTGCTCAGGCTGGTCGGCCGCTCCAATGCGCCCCAGCTGAAGCTCCGCCTGATCGCGGCCATCGGCATGACGCTGGCGGGCAAGGGGCTGGGCGTTCTTGCGCCGCTGGTGCTGGGCGCGGCGGTCAACCATCTCGCGGCGGGGCAGGGGCCTGAGGTCTCGATCGGCCTCGGCTTCGCGGCCTTTGCTCTGGGTTGGGCGCTGGTGCGGCTGCTCTCGGCCATCGCTCCCAACGCCTCGGACGTGGTGTTCGCGCCCGTACGGTCGGCGGCGCAGCGGACGGCGGCGACCGAGACCTTCGCCCACGCCCTGAGCCTGTCGCTGGATTTCCACCAGACCAAGCGGTCCGGTTCCCTGTCGCGAACCATGGATCGCGGCTCGCGGGCCGTGGACTTTCTGCTGAGGATTCTGGCTTTCAATCTTGTGCCCACCGGCGTCGAGCTGGTGCTGGCGGCAGGGGTGCTGGCGGGCAAGTATGACTGGCGCTTCGGCGCGGTGGCGGTGGCCGTCGTGGCCATCTACGCCATCTCGACCTTCGCCCTGTCCAACTGGCGGATCGAGCACCGCCGGATCATGAACGCCGCTGATACACAGGCAGCAGGCCTCTCGGTCGACGCCCTGCTGAACTATGAGACGGTCAAGTCCTTCGGGGCTGAGGCGCGGGCGGCCCGCAGCTATGATGCGGCCCTCGGCGACTACACGCGAGCGGCCTTGAAGGCGAACAGTTCGCTGGCGCTGCTGAATGTCATCCAGGCCGTGATCATGAACGTCGGTCTGGGCGTCATGGCGGTGATGGCGGGGTTCGAGGCGGCGGCGGGCCGGATGGGGCCGGGCGACGTCACGGCGGCAGTGCTGATCATGATCAGCCTGTATGCGCCCCTGAACATCCTCGGCTTCGCCTACCGGGAAATCCGCCAGTCCTTCATCGACATGGAAGAGATGCTGAAGGTGACCCGTCAGGCGCCGCAGGTGGCCGACGCCGTCGACGCCAGGCCGCTGGAGCGGGCAGCCGGCGTGAACGGCGCGGCCCTGACGTTCGAGCAGGTCGGTTTCCGCCACGATGCCCGCGCCAACGGGCTGGAGGATGTCAGCTTCCACGCCGCGCCGGGGACGACGACGGCGCTGGTCGGACCCTCGGGTTCGGGCAAGTCGACGGTTGTGAAGTTGGCGCTGCGCCTGCTGGACCCGCAGGAGGGCCGGGTGCTGATCGACGGCGTCGATGTACGGGCGGTGACGCAGGAAAGTCTGCGCGCGGCTGTGGCGCTGGTGCCCCAGGACGTGGCTCTGTTCAACGACAGCCTCCGCGCCAACATCGGCTTCGCCCGGCCCGACGCGGACGAGGCGGCGATCTGGGCGGCGGCAGAGGCGGCGGAACTGGCCGCCTTCATCGGCCAACTGCCGGAAGGGCTGGACACCGTGGTGGGCGAGCGGGGCCTGAAGCTGTCCGGCGGCGAGCGCCAACGGGTCGGCATCGCCCGCGCCCTGCTGGCCGATCCCTGCATTCTCATCCTTGATGAAGCGACCAGCGCTCTGGACAGCCGGACGGAGGCGGCGATCCAGAAGACCCTGCGCAAGGCGCGGGCGGGACGCACTACGCTGGTCGTGGCCCACCGGCTGTCCACCATCGCTGACGCCGATCAGATCCTGGTGCTGAAGGCCGGGCGGATCGTCGAGCGCGGGGCGCACCATCAACTGGTGGCGCGTCAGGGGGGCGAATATGCGGCCCTGTGGCGAAAGCAGACGCGTGGCGCGCGGACGAAGGACGGCGTCTAGATCAGGTCTGGGGCTGACCCAGCTTGCGGTTGACCATCACGTCCAGGCCCTGACGGACCTTGGTGCGGGCGTCGGCGTCTTCCGGCAGGGCCAGCAGCAGCTGCAGGGACTGCGCATAGACCGGCAGGACGCGCCAGTCGAACGGCCGCTCGGGCGTCGCCGCATCGATGAGGTCGCACAGACCAAGGGCGACGACGCGGATGTCGTCCATCTCGAATGGCCCGGCGCTGTCGATGATGCCGTTGGCGGCGCGATAAGCCGTCGCAAGCACCGTCGCGTCCTGATCGGGCGTCATTGGCGGGGCGACGGCGGCCAGTTCGGCGATGCGCTCGGCGACCTCGACAAGGCTGCGCGGCTTGAGCGCGTCGAGGTTGGCCTTGGCCTGGGTCAACGCGGTTCCGATGCTGACGCCGCCGGCCTCGTCGATGATCTTCGACAGGCGCGACTTGCGCCGATTGTGGGTGATGACCGTCATTCGGCCTGCTCCGCGCGCGCGGCCGCCGCCTTCTCGGCGTCGTGCTTCATCTTGCGGATCATGTCCGAGCGGCGCTCCTGGTCCGGCGCTCTTCCGGCGCGGAAGCGGCGGTCCGGGCCGAAGTAGTCGCCCACTTCCAGGAAGGGACGGGTGTCGCGCGCGACAAAAACGATCCGCTCCAGCAGGCTGGCGGCGCTGAACGGCTTGGTGATGACGAAATTCGCCCCGCAATCCCGGGCCTCGGTCACGCGCGAGCGGCGAACGTGGGTGGCCGTCATGATGACGGGGGCGAAGGCGTTGGGATCCATGCCGGACCGGCGCAGCCACCGCACCAGCTCATAGCCGTCCATCTCGGGCATCTCGGTGTCCACGACCAAGAGATCGACCGGGTGGTCCTTGAGGATTTCCATCGCCTCATGGGCGCTGTGGCAGGCGTAGCGGGTCTTGATCCCGAAGCCGAGCAGGGCGCTGGCGGTGATGTCGAGACCGAACGGAGAGTCGTCCACCACCATGGTCACGGCGCCGGTCAGATTGATGACCGCGCTTTCGCGCAACCCCTCCACCGCGCTCATGCCCGACTCCACAACGGCGCGCGCGACTCTCAACGCGCCTGACGCGAAATGCTTCGCAGGCGCAGGTATTCAGAAGGTTAACGGCTCCGCTTAGCCGAGGCGGCCGATGGCGTAGAAGCGGTCTGCGCGGGCCTTGCGCAACTGCTCGGGCGACAGGCCCGCCATGGCGTCCAGTTCCTCGGTCAGCACGTCGCCGACCCCCTTGATCGCCGCGGCGCGGTCGGTGTGGGCGCCGCCCAGCGGCTCGCCGATGACCCGATCGACGATCTTCAGCTCCATCAGATCGGGCGCGGTGATCTTCATGGCCATGGCCGCATCCCTGGCCCGGCTGCCGTCGCGCCAGAGGATGCCGGCGGCGCCTTCCGGCGAGATGACCGAATAGATGGAGTGTTCCAGCATCAGGACGCGGCTGGCGGCGGCGATGGCGATGGCGCCGCCGGAACCGCCTTCGCCGGTGATGGTGGCGATGGAGGGGACGCCCAGCGTCAGGCCGCGCTCGGTCGAACGGGCGATAGCTTCAGCCTGACCCCGCTCCTCGGCGCCGAGGCCGGGGTAGGCGCCGGCCGTGTCGACGAAGGTCAGCACCGGCAGGCCGTATTGCTCGGCGAGGTCCATCAGACGGACCGCCTTGCGATAACCCTCGGGGCGAGCCATGCCGAAATTATGCGTGATGCGGGTCTGGGTGTCGTGGCCCTTCTCATGGCCCATGACCACCACCGGACGGCCGCGCAGGCGGGCCAGACCGCCCAGAATGGCCTGATCATCGCCGAACTGGCGGTCGCCCTTGAGCTCGACGAAGTCGGTGAACAGACCTTCGATGAAATCGACGAAGTGCGGACGCTGCGGATGGCGCGCGACCTGCGTCTTCATCCACGGGTCAAGTCCGCCGTAGATCTTCTTGCGAAGCTGGTCGGCCTTCTTCTTCAGGCCGTCAATCTCGGAATCAAACGAGCCGGCGGTCGAGGCGAGCAGCGACAGCTCCTCGATCTTCGCCTCCAGATCGGCGATCGGCTTTTCAAACTCGAGGTAGTGCGTGGCCATCAAGGCGTCCGGAACTGGCGCGCCTGTTGGCGCTACGGAAGGCGGCGGAACCTAGTCAGGTCAACGCCGGGGAGCAAGCGGGGTTCAGAAGGCTTTGGGCAGGCCCGCCTGTTTGAGGATGTTGTTGGCCGTGTGCCGGCTCTTCGACCGAGGAACGATGAGGGTGTGTGGTTGGGAGGGATGGCGCCATTTCTCGTGGCTACCCTTGGCGCTTTCCGCCCGGCGCCAACCTGCGGCGTGGAGCAGCGCGGTGAGTTCAGCATAGAGGTCGTGCGGCATGATGCTCGCTCAGGTTTGGCGCTGAAGCGTTGCGTCACGACTGAATCGGGACAACGCGCCGGCGGCAGACACCAGGCGCCTCCACGGGTCAGGCGGCGATGACATCGAAGCCGCCCGAGGCTTCAAAGCGGATGGGCACAGCCCCTTGGATGCCCAGGTTTTCGGCGAGCAGTTCGGGCGCGAAATGACGGGCCAAGGATTCGAACTCGGCTAGGGTCGCGGTTTCGAGCACCAGACCCGGGATGTCGGACTCGCTGCACCAGACGCTGGCCTCAGCGTCCCAGATAGCCTTGACGTAGAAGGACTGGCTCATGCGCGGAATATGCGCCGCTAGTCGTCCCTCGCCAAGGGGTGCTTCTCCTGCACCATCCGGCTCAGCCGGTCAGTGGCGACGTGGGTGTAGATCTGGGTGGTGGCGATGTCGGCGTGGCCCAGAAGGGTCTGGACGACGCGAAGGTCGGCGCCGCCCTCCAGCAGGTGGGTGGCGAATGCGTGGCGCAGGACGTGGGGGCTGACCCGCGAGGGGTCGATCCCGGCGTCGACGGCCGCCTGATCCAGCAACTGGGCGAAGCGGCGTGGCGTGAGGGCGTTGCGGCCGACAGGAGAGGGGAAAAGCCAAGGGTTGTCGGGCATATCCGGCTTGCGGGCGGCGTCGCGGACCTCCAGCCAGACCTTCACCGCCTCGCGCGCCGAGGCGTTCAGAGGGGCCAGCCGCTCCTTGCCGCCCTTGCCGCGAACGATCAGCCAGGCTGGATCGCGGCGTACGGCCTCGACCTTGAGCGCCAGCAGTTCGGAGACCCGCAGGCCCGACGCGTAGGCCAGCTCGACCAGAGCGACGAGACGGACACCGGCGGCCCCGTCGCGCGCGGCCGCGGCCTTCAGCAGGGCTTCGACCTCCTCGCGGGTCAGGGTGTTGGGGAGGGGGCGACCCTGTTTGGGTGCGTCCAAACGGCGGGACGGATCATCCGGGCGCCAGCCTTCGCCGAGGGCGAACCGGTAGAACTGCCGCAGGGCGGCGCGCCGGCGGGACTGGGTCGCGGGGGACAGTCCGCGCACGGCCAGTCCGGCGTACCAGCCCTCGACCGCCGTTTCGTTCGCGCTCATCAGGCCGCCGTCCACGCCGCCCTCGGCGTCGGCGAGGTCGCGGGCGTAGGCGGAGAGTGTGTGGGGAGAGGCGTCGCGCTCCACCGCCATCATCTCCAGGAAGGCTTCGATCTGGGGGCTGCTCACATGGCCCCCTTCGCCCGGGGCCGGCTTCGTGTAGAGGTGTCAGGGACCATGACGTGCCTGCGCCCTTCCTCCCCGCCGTTCGCTCGCCGCCCGCTTCCGCGAGGTGCGCGATGACCGATTCCGAGGCGATTCCCGTCCATCAGCGCACCATAGCGCTGGTCGGCCTGATGGGCGTGGGGAAATCGACCGTCGGGCGGCGGCTGGCGCGGCGGCTGGGCCTGCCGTTCGCGGATGGGGACGAAGAGATCGAATCCGCCGCCGGGATGACCGTTTCCGACATTTTCGCCAGCCTGGGCGAGGGCGAGTTCCGGGCGGGAGAGGCGCGGGTGATGCGCCGCCTGCTGGAGGGACCGCAACTGGTTCTAGCGACCGGCGGCGGCGCGATGCTGAACGCCGAGACCCGGGCCTTGCTGAAGACCCGGGCGGTGACCGTCTGGATGCGGGCGGATCTGGAGACCATCGCGCAGAGGGTGGCGCGGCGGGACACGCGGCCATTGCTGCGCGGGCGCGATCCGCTGGAGGCGCTGCGCACGCTGGCCGAGGCCCGCTATCCGGTCTACGGCGAGGCGCATCTGACGGTCGACGTGACCGGCGGCGCGCATGTGCAGGCGGTGGACGCCATCGTTCAGGCGCTGGAGGCCCATGGGGCCATGGAGATGAAGACGTGACGACGACGGTGCCGGTCTCGGGCGGAGCCTTCCGCCCCTATGACGTCGTCGTGGGCCGCGGCCTGCTGGGTGAGCTCGGCAGGCGGATCGCGCCGATCGCCAAGGGGCGGACGGTCGTGGTCACGGACGAGACGGTGGCCACGATCCACGGTCCGGCGGCGCTGAAGGCGCTGGAAAGCGCGGGCATCCGCGCGCGTCTGCTGGCGGTGCCGGCGGGGGAGGGCTCCAAATCCTTCGCCGAGCTGGAGCGGGTGCTGGACCGGATGCTGGCCTTCGGGCTGGACCGCAGCGATGTGGTCGTGGCGCTGGGCGGAGGCGTGGTCGGCGATCTGGCCGGGCTGGCGGCGGCCCTCTACATGCGCGGCATCGACTTCGTACAGGTGCCGACGACCCTGCTGGCGCAGGTGGACAGCTCGGTGGGCGGCAAGACGGCCATCGACACGCCGCGTGGCAAGAACCTGATCGGCGCCTTCCATCAGCCCCGGCTGGTGCTGGCCGACATCGATGTTCTGGGGACTCTGCCGGAGCGGCAGGTCAGGTCGGGATGGGCCGAGGTGCTGAAGCACGGTCTGATCTGTGACGCGGCCTTCTTCGACTGGCTGGCGGGCGATGGCGCGGTGGGCGCCGAGGGCGACCCGGCGGCGCTGCAACGGGCCGTGGAGCGGTCGGTGGAGATCAAAAGCGCCGTGGTCGGTGAGGACGAGAAGGAGGCGGGCAGGCGCGCCCTGCTGAACCTCGGCCACACCTTCGGCCACGCCATCGAGGCGGAACTGGGCTTTGACGAGCACGCCCTGACCCATGGCGAGGCGGTGGCGCTGGGCTGCGCCATGGCCTTCCGGTTCTCGGCGGCGGCGGGCCTGTGCCCACAGGCGGACGCGGATCGGGTCGAGACGGTGACGGCGGCGGCGGGCCTGCCGGTGCGGCTGTCGGAAGCCGGGTCGTTCAGCGCCGAGGCGCTGGTCAAGCGCATGGCGGGGGACAAGAAGGCCGAGGGCGGGCGGCTGACGCTGATCCTGGCCCGGGCCATCGGCGATGCTTTTGTCGACAAGAATGTCGATCGCGCGACCCTGATCGCCTTCCTGAAGGCCGAGGGCGCGGCCTGACGGGTCAGTCCACCGCGCGGCAGGAGGTCGGGGGCAGGCCGTCGGCGGTCCAGGTGGCCATCGCGCCCTTGCCGCGCAGCTCATAGCCCGAGGCGCGGTACCAGATGCCGTCGGCGGCGCGTTCCTGGAACAGGTCGACGGCCTCGCCGCTGGAGTTGCGGACCGTGGCCATCTGGCGCGGATTGTCGAAGTCGACCGACAGGCGCTGGCTGTCGTTACAGAGGTAAACGGTCCGGATCACCCGGTTGAGGTTGCGATCCTGCACCTCGGCGCCCGTGCGGGTGCGGGCGGTCTGGGCCTGCTCGGCGCGCTCACGCACCGAATCACCGTCGGTCGGCGCCTCGGCGGGCTTCTGTCCGCAGGCGCCCAGCATCAGGACGATGAGGGCCGGGGCGATCAGCGTCTTCATGCGAGACAAGCCTTGCTGTTACAGGATCGGCGCATCAACGCGCCGTGCTCGTCGCCGTTCCTTTGCGGCGGGCACGGAAGAAGGATCGGAGCAGGTCGCCGCCCTCGGTGGCCAGAACGCCGCCCTGAACGGCGGGGCGCCAGTGGCAGGTCGGCTGGTCGAAGAAGCGGGGGCCGTGGGCGACCGCGCCGCCCTTGGGATCGTCCGCGCCCCAGACCACGCGGCCGATCCGGGCATGGCTGATGGCCCCGGCGCACATGGCGCAGGGCTCGAGCGTGACATAGAGGGTCAGGCCCGTGAGCCGGTAGTTGCCCAGTTTTTGAGCCGCCGCGCGCAGGGCCACGATCTCGGCATGGGCGGTCGGATCATGGCCGCCAATGGGGGCGTTCATACCCTCCGCGACCACTTCGCCGGTCGATTCGTCGACGATTATGCAGCCTACGGGAGTCTCTCCCGCGTCCGCCGCCGCTTGCGCACAGGCCAAGGCCATGTGCATGAACCGCTCATCATGGCCTTCCATCCCCGAGACAACGACAAGAAGCCGCGCCCGCGTCAAGACGCCGACCGCGACGCCCCCCGCAAACCCTACGTCAAACGCGTCGAAGGCGCGGAGGACGCGCGCGGCCCCGGCAAGGGCAAGCCCTTCGCCAAGGGGCCCCGCTCCGATGGCCCGCGCGGCGACAAGCCCGCCGGCAAGTTCGGCGCGAAGCCGGGCGGCAAGCCCGGGGCCAAGCCGGGCGCCGACGAGGCGCCCGCGCGCAGCGAGCGGATCGCCAAGGCCATGGCCCGGGCGGGCATCGCCTCGCGCCGCGAGGTCGAGCGCCTGATCGGCCTGGGCAAGGTGGCCGTGAACGGCAAGATCCTGGACACGCCGGCGACCCTGGTGACCCGCGATGACGCCATCACCGTCAACGGCAAGCCCATCGGCGCGGCCCAGGCCACGCGGGTGTGGCGCTATCACAAGCCCTCGGGGCTGGTGACCTCGCACAACGATCCGGGCGGGCGTCCCACTGTGTTCGACGCCCTGCCGAGCAGCCTGCCGCGGGTGATCTCGGTCGGCCGCCTCGACCTGAACACCGAGGGCCTGCTGATCCTGACCAACGACGGCGAGCTGAGCCGGGCGCTGGAGCTGCCGCAGACCGAGCTGGTGCGTCAGTACCGGGCCCGGGCGCGCGGCCGGGTCAGCCAGCTGCAGCTCGACTCCCTCAAGGAGGGCGTCACCGTCGACGGCGTCCGCTACGGCCCGATCGAGGCCCGGCTGGAGAAGGCGGTCGAGAAGGCCGACACCGAAGGGCGCGGTCCCGCCAACCTGTGGATCAGCGTCTCGATCACCGAGGGCAAGAACCGGGAGGTCCGCAAGGTGCTGGAGCATCTGGGCCTGACCGTGAACCGCCTGATCCGTCTGGCCTATGGCCCGTTCCAGCTGGGCTCCCTGCCGGTCGGGGCGGTCGAGGAGGTCGGTCCGCGGGTGATCCGCGAGATGCTGGCCGAGCATATCCGCCCCGAGAACCTGCCCACGGGCAACACCGTCTCGACGCCCGCGCCGATCCCGGGCCGCCGCACCTCGGCGCCGATCGTCAAGGGCGCGTCGGGGTCGGCCATGTCCGATCCGTCGCGCAAGCCGAGCCGCACCCGTGCGGCCGAGGCGGCGGCGGGCGACGGGAGCGACACCGGTCGTCGTGCGCCCAAGGGCGACGGCTGGGCCAAGGCCAAGCCGAAGTTCGAGCACTCCAAGACCTTCAAGCCCCGCGAGCGCACCGCCCCGGCCAAGGCCACGGACGGTGACCGGGAGGAGCGGCCCAAGCGCGCCTTCACCCCGCGCGCCGACCAGTTCATCGACAAGCCGCGCGGCGCCGGTGGTCCGCGCAAGCCCGGCGGCACGTCGGGCAAGAGCTTCGGCGACAAGCCGGCCTATGGGTCGAAGCCCGCCTATGGGGCCAAGCCCGGCGGTCGTCCGGCCGGCGGCGGCTTCAGCAAGCCCGGCGGCTCGCGTCCCGGCGGCGCGGGCGGCAAACCCGCGGGCGGCGGGGGTCGCGGCGGCCCGCGTAGGCCCCGGTCCGGCGGCTGATCCATGCGGATCGTCTCCGGAAGCCTGAAGGGCCGCGCCATCACCGCGCCGGAGGGGCAGAACACCCGTCCGACCTCGGACCGGGCGCGGCAGGCCATCTTCAACGTGCTGGAACACGCGGCCTGGGCCGAGCCGCTGAACGGGGCGCGGGTCATCGACCTGTATGCGGGCTCCGGCGCCCTGGGCTTCGAGGCGATCAGCCGGGGAGCGGGCTTCGCCCTGTTCGTCGAGATCGAGGACGAGGCGCGCGGCGCCATCCGTGAGAACGCCGACGCCTGGGGCCTGATGGGCCGCACGCGGGTGCATCGGCGCAGCGCCACCGACCTGGGCGTGCGTCCCGGTTCGGCGGGCGAGGCCTTCGACATCGCTTTCCTGGATCCGCCCTACCGTCAGGGGCTGGGAGAACAGACCCTGGCCCGGCTGCTGGAGGGCAACTGGCTGAAGCCGGGGGCCATGGTCGTGTTCGAGCGCGGCTCGGACGAGCCTGAGATCGAGACGCCGGGCTATGAGCGGCTGGACGCCCGCGACTATGGCGCGGCGCGGGTGTTGTTCCTCAGGGTCCTGTCGATCGGGGCTTGAGTTCCGGCTTCGCACCGGGCTGGGACCGGGCGTCCCGGCCCCTTTGACGCCGGGCCGCGCGCTTCGACGGGCGGGCCGGGGTCGAAATGTGCACTCCGGAAAAAATGGAGTGCACATCGTGCACTTTTTCCCGCAGCGCGGAGTCTGACGGCGCGACTTCGCCTTGGGGTTCAGCCTGTGGGGCCGGATCGGCGGGAGACGCCGAGAGAATGCGAACCTCTTCCTCCGTCTCATCCCGCTTGGGCGCGGCGGCGACGCGGTCGCGGACCCGTGCGGGCGGTTCGTCGGGATAGAGCAGGCCCAGCCAGGCGTCGTTCTCGTCACACAGATCCCGCCACAGGCGGCGCCAGCGCAGGGCCTCCATCGGGCGACCGCACTCGAGCGCGTGCAGATACCGCAGCCGGGCGGTGTCCCTCTCATCCTCCTCATTGAGGTCGTCGTAGATCGTCAGATCGAAGGCCGCGGGCTTCGGGTCGGCCTGATCCTTGCGTCGCCAGCCGTATTTGCGGGCGCGGCGGCGGAAGGCCGAGAGGCCGAGGTCGTGGCGACGGCAGACGGCCTCGGCGTCGAGGCCGGCCACATAGTCGTCGCGGGCCTGGACCCAGACCTCGGGCGAGCGGATGCGATAAGGATCGGTCATGAGGGGATCGTAAACCGGCGATACGTCAGAATTGGTCGTACGGCGGGAGGCGGGAGGCAGCAGGGGGGAGGCAGCAGGCAGCAGGCAGCAGGCAGTAGGCGGCTGGTCAGAGCCCCTCGTTGACACCGAGGGGGGCGGCGCCGACTGGCGGTGTTGCGCGAAGCCGTGGCAGGGTGGCGGCCATGACCCGGATTGATCGTCGCGCCTTCATGGCCGCCTCCGCCGCTTCCGCCGCCGTGATCGGCGCGAGGTCCGTCGCCCGGGCGCAGGAGGGCGGGTGGACGACCCGCGCGTCCCTGCCGTGGATCGCGCAGGAGATCTATGCGGCGGTGCTGGACGGCCGGATCGTCACCGCGGGCGGTCTGGTGCAGCGGCGGGACGGCTTGCACGTCGAGGACCGGGTGGCCGCCTATGATCCGGCGACGGACGCCTGGAGCGAACTGCCGCGCCTGCCGGAGGCGCGGCATCACCCGATGGTGGTGGTGGCGGGCGGCCAGCTGAACATCGTCGGCGGCTATGCGCGGACCGGGGCCGGGGATTGGGTCAACAGGACGACGGCCTGGAAGCTGGAGGAGGGCGGCTGGGTCGAGGCGGCCGGCCTGCCGACGCCGCAGGCGGAAGCCGTGGGCATAGGTTTGGGCGACCGGTTGCACCTGATCACCGGGCGGACGCCCGCGGGCGCGCCCAACGCCAACTGGAACGAGCAGGACGACACCGACCGGCATCTGGTGCGGATCGACGGGCGCTGGGAGACGGCGCGGCCCGCGCCCACGGCCCGCAACAGTGCGGCGGCGGCGGTGCTGGACGGGGCGATCTGGGTGGCGGGCGGCCGCACGGTCAGCGGCGGGGGGACGGGGCGGCTGGACCGCTATGACCCGGCGGCCGACCGCTGGGACACGCTGGCGCCGATCCCGCGGTCCTATGCCGCGAACAATCAGGTCGGGGGCGGGCTGGCCATGGCGGAAGCGGGCGGCAGGCTGGTGGCCTTCGGCGGCGAGTGGTTCGCCCGCGGCGGGGGCGGCGGGGTGTTCGCCGAGACCTGGCTGTACGATCCGGCGCGGGACCTGTGGGAGGCCGGTCCGGTGATGAAGACGCCCCGGCACGGGCTGGCGGCCGCCTCGGTGGACGGGGTCGTGTATGCGATCGCAGGCGGCTCGGTCGTGTCCGGCGGGGCGGCGACGGGGGTGGTGGAGCGGTTGGGGGTGTAGGGGATGGGGCTTCCTTCTCCCGATGGGAGAAGGTGGCGGGGCGGAGCCCCGTCGGATGAGGGTCGGCTTTGTCAGTCGGCCTTGGCCGCCGCTCCGGGCAGGGACGCGGCTTACGCCGGATGCCGATGATCGACCCTCACCCTTTCGCCCAAGAACGACGACCTGACGGTCGCCGTGGGCTCAAGCCCTCTCCCAGCGGGAGAGGGAGGCGGCGAGTGTTTTCGCCGCCGCGGTGACCTCGGCCCAGGTGACGTCGAAGCCGGCCTCGTCGCCGAACCAGGGATCGGTCACGGCCTGACCCTCGCGCCCGGGGACGTGGTCGAGCAACAGGCTGAGTTCAGCGGTGGCGTCGGTGGGCGCCAACTTGCGCAGGTTCGCCATGTTCTCGTGATCGAGCGCGACGATGTGGGTGAAGCGGCGGAAGTCGGCCCGGGTCACCTGACGGGCGCGCAGGGCGGAGATATCGACGCCGTTCCTGAGCGCCGTCCGCTGGGCCCGCTCATCCGGCGGCTCGCCCGCGTGCCAGTTCCCGGTGCCGGCGGAGTCGACGATCAGGTCCAGCCGCAGACGCTGCGCCTCGGCGCGCAGGGCGGCCTCGGCGAGGGGGGATCGACAGATGTTGCCGAGGCAGACGAAGAGGACGGAGGGCATGGGGGTATTTACACGATGACGGCGGCTGGCGCGGCAATGAAAAGCCCCCGCCGGAAGGACCGGCGGGGGCTCAACACTATGCCTGAGGCGTGGCTTTACTGCGCCGCCGACTGCACCTCGACCGGCAGGCCCAGGGCGTCGAGCTGGGGACGGACGACGGAGGCGTCTCCGACGATGACCCAGACGAACTGGTCGGGCTTGATGACCTGACGGGCGGCGGCGTCCATCTGGGCGGCGGTCAGGGCGCGGGTGCGGCTGGCCAGGGTGGTCTGGTAGTCGTCCGGACGGCCGAACAGGGCGTTGGAGCGCAGGGCGCCGAGGATCTGGCCCGAGGTCTCGAAACCGCCGGCCAGCGACCGGGTGTTGCCGTTGATCGTCCGCTCCAGCTCGTTCGGCTGAACGCCGTCGGTGGCCAGGAAGCGGTCGTACTGGGCGATCAGGGCCGCGACGGACTCGCCGGTGCGGTTGGCCTGGACCGGGGCGTTGACGATGTAGGGGACGCGATGCTGGAGCGCGTTGATCCCGCCGCGCACGCCGTAGGACCAGCCCTTGGTCTCACGCAGGTCCGAGTTGATCCGCGACAGGAAGTCGGAGCCGAGGGTCACATTGGCCGCGTTGAGCGCCAGCAGGTCGTCGGTGCCCGAGACGGGCAGGACCGCGCCGCCGTAGATCAGCGACTGCGGCGACTGCGGACGGTCGATCAGGACGATGCGGTTGGTCGGGGCCGGGACGGTCGTGGAGAAGGTCTTGGTCCCCCGGGCCGTCGAGGGCGCGCGCCAGTCGCCGAAGGCGGCTTCCAGCTGGGGCGTGATCTGGGCCAGCGGCAGGTCGGAGACGACGAAGACCGTGGCGTTGTCCGGACGGATCCAGGCGTCGTGGGTGGCGACCAGATCGGCGCGGGTCAGGCCCTGGATGACGGCGTCCGTGCCGGTGCCGGTGAAGGAGCGGCCATAGGGGCTGTCGGCGCCGTAGATCAGCGGCGGCAGGGCGCGCGAGGCGATGGCGCCCGGGTTGGTGCGTTCGCTGGCCAGACCCGACAGGCGCGAGGCGCGGATGCGCTCGATCTGATCCGGGGCGAAGGCCGGGTTGCGCACGACGTCCGACAGCAGGGTCAGGCCCGGCGCCAGGTTGGCGGTGACGGTCGACAGGTCGGCCGAGGTGCGGTCCATCGAGGCGCCGACGTTGATGGAGGCGCCGAGACGCTCCTTCTCTTCGGCCAGCTGGTTGGCGTCGCGGGTGGTGGTGCCTTCGTCCAGCAGGTCCAGCATCATGGCCTGGGCGCCCAGACGGTCGGCGGCGTCGGCGGCGAAGCCGGCGTCGAAGTCGATGCCCACGCGGGTGACGGGGACGGTGTCGACCTGGGCGTAGACGACCTTGATGCCGTTCGACAGGGTCGCGCGCTGGACGGCCGGGAAGCTGAGGTCCGGCACCTGGCCGATTTCCGGCATCGGCGGACGGGCCACGCGCTGGATCTCGGCGGCGGGGACCGGGGTGGCGCCTGAGGGGGCGGCGGCGGCCTCGACATAGGCTTCACGCTCGCCCGGCGCGATGGTCAGGTCGAAGACCGGACGGGTCAGCCAGCGCTGCATGGCGGCCGTGACCTGGGCCGGGGTGACCGAGGCGTATTCGGCCAGCTCCTTCTTGTAGTGGTCCGGATCGCCCGCATAGAGCTGGCCTTCGGCGAGGACGTTGGCCTTGCCGTTGACCTGTTCCAGGCTCTGGATGCGGCGCGAGACATACTGGGTCGCGACGCGGGCGACCTCTTCCTCGGTCGGGCCGTTGGCGATGTAGTCGGCGACGATGGCGTCGAGGCGACGGCTGACCTCGGCGGCGTCCTGGCCCGGCTTCACATCGACCGAGATGTCGAAGATGCCGACGCGGTGGAAGTCCGACAGGCCGGACGAGACCGAGACGGCGGTCTGTTCGTTGCGCACCAGCTGGTTGTCGAGGCGCGAGGAGGCGAGGCCGCCCAGCACTTCGGCGGCGACGGCGAGGGGCACGGCGTCGTCATCCAGCAGGCCGGGGACGGCCCAGCTGCGGGTCAGGCGGGTGTTGGCGACGCGGTCATGCATGACCTCGACGACCGGGGCGGCCAAGGTCGGGACGGCGGCCTCGGCCGGGGTGTTGACCGGACCGCGCGGGATGGCGCCGAAATAGCGCTCCATCAGCGGACGGGCGGCGGCCTCGTCGATGTCGCCCGACAGGACGACGATGGCGTTGTTCGGACCGTAGTTCTCGCGGAACCAGTTGCGCACCGTCTCCAGGCTGGCGGCGTCCAGATCGGCCATCGAGCCGATGGTGGAGTGGCGGTAGGGGTGGCCTTCGGGGAAGAGGGCTTCCAGCTGGGCGTATTCGAACAGGCCATAGGGCTCGTTGTCGCCCTGACGCTTTTCGTTCTGGACGACGCCGCGCTGCAGATCGAGGACCGGCTGGCCGATCTCGCCGAGCAGATAGCCCATGCGGTCGCTTTCCAGGTACAGGGCCTGCTCCAGCGCCGGGGTCGGGACGGTCTCGAAATAGTTGGTGCGGTCGAACCAGGTGGTGCCGTTCAGGTTCGACGGCCCCAGATTGCGCATGCGGCCCAGATAGCTGCCCGGCGCATTCTCGGACCCGCCGAACATGAGGTGTTCGAACAGGTGGGCGAAGCCGGTGGAGCCGGCGGGCTCATCCTTGGAGCCGACGTTGTACCAGACCGACACGGCGACGACGGGGGCCTTGCGGTCCTCGTGCACGATCACGGTCAGGCCGTTGTCCAGCTGGAACCGCTTCCAGGGGATGGAGACCTCGCTGACCAGCTCGGCCACCGGCGCGGCGCGCAGCTCGGCGGCCTGGGGCGCGGTGGCGGCGACGGGCGCGATGGAGGTCTGGGCGAAGGCCGGGGCGACGGGGGTGATCACCGCCAGAAGGGCGGCGAGCGAGATCGAGCGAAGACGCATGAGGGACGGTCCTGTTGTGATGTGGGGACCTTAACGGACACCGGGCGGGGGGCAATGGGGAAGGTGGGGCGAAAGGGCCGACGGACGCTGACGAAACAGCCCGGGAAGGGGCCCTCGACCGTCCCGGGCGCGGCTTGTGTCTGGAGGGCGACAGAACCGGATCGCGGGCGCGGTGTTTGTGTGCTTCTCCGGGAGCCGCGCCATCCAAAATCCAGACACCCCCACGCCGGCTTCCGGCCCCCTGACCCTTGTTGACGGGCCGGCGCCCCGATCGGGCGAGCCGGTCGCGCGCAAGGCGCCCGCCGCGGCCATGGCCGCGCGGCTGTGGCGGGAGGGGGCGGCGCAAGCCGGGCGGGACCTGCTGTTTCTCGCCGCAAGCGAGCGCAGGGCCGATGAGATCGCCCGGGCGCTGGGCACCATGACGGGGCCGGATGGTCCCGCCGTGATGGTCTTTCCGCCCTGGGACTGCCTGCCCTACGACCGGGCGCCCCCGTCTCGCGAGAGCATGGGGCGCCGCATGGCCGTGCTGGCCGAGCTGGCGGAGCCGACCACGCTTGGTCGGCTGGTGATCACCTCGCCCGAGGCGGTGATGCAGCGAACCCCGCCGCCCGCCGTGGTGCGTGCGCGGTTCGACATCGCCGCCGGCGCGCCGCTGGACCGCGAGGCCCTGGCCGGGTTCGCGCGTCGCACCGGCTATATCCATGACGAGCGGATCGACGAGCCGGGGGAGATCGCCTTTCTCGGCGAGGTGATCGATCTTTATCCCGCGGCGGGGCCCTCGCCGTTTCGTATCGTCACCGGCGAAGATGGCGTCGTCGCCGAGATCAAGGCGTTCGATCCGATCAGCCAGCGGTCGCAGGACAGCGTCCCGGCGCTGTGCGTCAGGGCCGCCTCCGAATGCGTCCTCGCCGAGGACGACGCGGAGGCTGGGCTGTGCGCCGGCGGCGAGCACCATTTGGCCGAACAGTACGACAGTCCGCTGAGCAACCTCTTCGAAGCGCTGGCCGGTGTCCCCGTCCTGCAGGAGCCCGCCGTCACCGAAAGACTCGAGCGGGTCGCGGCGCAGATCGAGGAGGCCTATGAGGCGCGGCGAAGCTTCGGCGAAGCCGACGGGCTGCACACGCCCGCGCCCGAGCGGCTCTATCTTTCCCTGGCCGAGGCCGTGGCGGCGACCGCCGGGGCGGAGACCGTGGCGGTTGACGGCATGGGGCCAACGCCGGCCTTCGCCATGGAAAGGGCTCCCGGGGCGGCGCTGAAGCGCTATGTGCAGACCCGTCAGGCCGAGGGGCGACGAATCATCCTCGCCGGCCTGCCCCATGAGCACCGCATCCTCAACCGGCTGCTGAAGCGGAACGGCATCGCCGCGCCGCAGGGGCCGGAAAGCTGGCAGGTCGCCAGCGAGGCCGAAGCCGGCGCGCTGGTCGCGGTGATCGCCGATCTGGATGGCGGCTATGACGACCCGGCGACGGACCAGGTCGTGCTGACCCCGACCGACATCACCGGCGGACGGCTGGCCCGCGCGACGGGAGCCTCCGAAAGTCCCTTCGGCGAGACCGAGCTGCGCGTGGGGGACGTGGTCATCCATGAAGACCACGGCCTGGGCGTGCTTCAGGCGCTGGAGCAGATCGAGGCCGACGGCGTGCGGCGCGACGTACTGAGGCTGGAGTACCACGGCGGGACCACCCTGCTGGCCCCGGTCGAGGAGTTCGGCCGCATCTGGCGCTACGGGTCCGAACCCTCCGCCGTCAGCCTTGACCGCCTCAACACCGGCGGATGGTTCAAGCGGCGGGCGGAGGTCAGCGCACAGATTGACGCCACCGCCGCGCGAATGGTCGAGATGGCGAAGGTTCGTGAAACGGCGACCACGCCAGCCGTGACGCCCCCGAAGGCGGCCTATGCGCGCTTCACATCGCGCTTTCCCTTTCCGGAGTCCGTCGATCAACTGGCCGCCATTGATGCGGTCCTCGCCGATCTGGCGTCCGGCCGGCCGATGAACCGGCTCGTCTGTGGCGACGTCGGGTTCGGCAAGACCGAAGTGGCCATGCGCGCCGCGGCCGCGGTCGCCTTGACGGGCCGTCAGGTGATGCTGGTCGCGCCGACAACGGTGCTGGCCCGCCAGCATTACGAAACCTTCCGCCGCCGCTTTGACGGCGCCGGCGTACAGGTGGCGCCGCTCTCCCGGCTGATCGACGCCTCCGAGGCGAAGGCGGTTCGCGCCGGACTGGCCGACGGGTCAATTCAGGTCGTGGTCGGCACGCAGGCGCTCGCCGACGCGGCGCTGGAGTTCGCCGATCTGGCCCTGGTGATCATTGATGAGGAGCATCGGTTCGGGGCGAAGATGAAGGCGGAGCTGGCCGACCGCGCGCCGCACCTGCTGGCGATGTCGGCGACACCCATTCCGCGCACGCTTCAGGGCGCCATGGTCGGCATTCAGGACGTCAGCGTCATCGCCAGTCCGCCGGCGCGACGGCGGCCCATCCGCACCTTCCTGACCGACTTCGACGGGGGCTCGGTCCGGACGGTGCTGATGCGGGAGAAGGGCCGCGGCGGCCAGAGCTTCGTGGTGGCGCCGCGCATCGAAGACCTTGCGCCCCTGGCCGAGCGACTGGCGGTTCTGGTTCCGGAACTGGAGCTGGTCAGCGCCCACGGCAAGCTGCGCGGCGAGGAGCTGGATGCGGTCATGACGGGTTTCGCCGAGGGCCGCGGCGATATTCTTCTGGCCACGAACATCATCGAAAACGGTCTCGATGTACCGCGCGCCAACACCATGCTGGTCTGGCGGCCGGACCGGTTCGGCCTGGCCCAACTGCACCAGCTTCGCGGGCGCGTCGGTCGGGGACGGCGGCAAGGCTTCACCTATCTGCTGAGCGATTCCGAAGCGCCCATCGCCGGGACCACGCGCACCCGTCTGCAGACGCTTGAAGCCCTGGATCGTCTGGGCGCGGGCTTCGCCATCAGCGCGCGGGATCTGGATCTGAGAGGCGGTGGCGATCTGGTCGGGGACGAACAGGCCGGACATATCCGGTTGATCGGGGCGGGTCTTTATCAGCGCCTGCTCGGTCGCGCCCTGCGCGCGGCGCGAGGAGAGGGGGACGCCGACCCCTTGCCCCCCAAGCTCACCGTGCCGTCCGGCGGAAGCTTCCCGGAGGACTATGTTCCGGACCCCACGGTGCGCATCAACCTTTACGCCCGTCTGGCCCAACTCGTTTCCGCCGACGAGATCGACGCCCTGCACGAGGAGATCGAGGACCGCTTCGGTCCCCTGCCGGAGGCCGCGCTGACGCTGCTGGCGGCCAGTCGGCTGACCGCGCTCGGCCTGGCGGCGGGGGTGACCGAGGTGGTGTCGGGGCCGAAGGCCACTGCCTTCACCTTTGGACCGCGACGGGCCAGGCACCTGTCATCGCGCCTCTCACTGGCGGACGCACACCGCTGGTCAGAGGGACGGCTGATTGTGCCGGCGGATGCGGCGACCCCGCACGACCATGCGTTTCTGGAGCGCATGCTTGAGGACATCGCCGCGGCGTGAGGCGGGACACGACGCGCGTCGCCGATCACCGCCGCCCGAACAGCTTCTCCAGATCGCCCAGCTTCAGCTCCACATAGGTGGGCCGGCCGTGGTTGCACTGGCCGGAGTGGGGGGTGGCTTCCATCTGGCGGAGGAGGGCGTTCATCTCGGGGGCGGACAGGACGCGGCCCGCGCGGACGCTGCCGTGGCAGGCCATGGTGCCGCAGACCTCGGCCATCCGCTCCTTGAGCGACAGGGCGGCGCCGTGTTCGGCCAGGTCGTCGGCGATGTCGCGGATCAGGCCCTGGACATCAGTGTCGCCCAGAAGGGCGGGGGTCTCGCGCACCAGCACGGCGCCGGCGCCGAAGGCCTCGACGATCAGGCCCAACTCGGCCAGTTCGTCGGCGCGCGAGGCGACGCGGTCGGCTTCCGATGGGTCGAGTTCGACAACCTCGGGCGTCAGCAGGGCCTGACGGGTGACGGCGCCCTGGGCCATCTGGGTCTTCATCCGCTCATAGACGAGGCGCTCGTGGGCGGCGTGCTGGTCGACCACGACGAGGCCGTCGCGGGTCTGCGCGACGATATAGGTGCCGTGCAGCTGGGCGCGGGCGGCGCCGAGGGGGAGGTCGAGGTCTGACGGGGCGTGGGATGCGCCGGGGGTGTGGGGTGTGGGGTATGGGGTGTGGGGGGCGGCGTAGTCCGGCTCGACGCGGGCGGAGCGGTCGTTGAGGCCGGGGATGATCTGGGCGGTCTGGGTCGCCGGGGCGGCCCATTGCCGCCAGCCGGACCAGCCCTGCGCCGACGGCGACGAGGGGCTGTAGGCGGGGGCGGAGACGCCCTCGTGGGCGCGGAAGCCGCTGAGGGCGTCCGCCGCCACCGTGGTGGAGGCCCGGTGGCCGGCGGCGGCCAGGGCGTGCCTCAGGGCGCCGACGATCAGGCCGCGGACTAGGGCCGGATCGCGGAACCGGACCTCGGCCTTGGCGGGGTGGACGTTGACGTCGACATAGAGCGGATCAATGTCGAGGAAGAGGACGGCGGCCGGGTGCCGGTCGCGGGCCAGGAAGTCGGCATAGGCGCCGCGCAAAGCCCCTTGGAGAAGGCGGTCCTTCACCGGGCGGCCGTTGACGAACAGATACTGGTGGGCGGCGTTGCCCCGGCTGTAGGTGGGCAGGCCCGCGTAGCCGGACAGGCGGACATTGTCCCGCTCCTGGTCGATCAGCAGGGCGTTGGCCTCGAAGTCGCGGCCCAGAAGGGCGGCGAGCCGCTTGAGCCGGCCGTGGTCGCCCGGGTGTTCGGCGGGGAGGCGCAGGGTGGTCTTGCCGTCGAGGTCGAGGGTGAAGGCCACATCCTCATGCGCCATGGCCTGACGCTTGATCTCCTCCGAGATGGCCATGGCCTCGGAGCGTTCGGACTTCATGAATTTCAGGCGGGCGGGGGTGGCGTAGAAGAGGTCGCGGACCTCGACCCGGGCGCCGTGGGGACCGGGGAAGCCGGCGGGGGCGACGGGCTTCTGGTCGCCGCCCTCGACGGTGATCTGGTGGGCGTCGCCGCCGTCACGGGACCGGCTGGTGATGGTCAGGCGGGCGACCGAGCCGATGGAGGGCAGGGCCTCGCCGCGGAAGCCGAGGGTGTGGATGCGCAGCAGGTCCACGTCGCCGGCGTCATCCGGCTCCAGCTTGGAGGTGGCGTGACGCTCGACGCACAGGGCCAACTGGTCGGCGGCCATGCCGTGCCCGTCGTCGGCGATCAGGATGCGCGACAGGCCGCCGCCGTCTGCCTGGATCTCGACCCGGGTCGCGCCGGCGTCGAGCGCGTTCTCGACCAGCTCCTTGATGGCGCTGGCCGGGCGTTCGACCACCTCGCCGGCGGCGATGCGGTTGACGGTTTCGGGGGGGAGGCGGCGGATGGGCATGGATTCGCAAGTATGGCGTGATCCGGGGATGGGAAGAAGGGCGGCGCTTGCGATGGCGAAAACCGTGCGTCCTGCCTACAGACGCAGGATGGCGAAGATGGACCCCGATCCGACGATGCGCGGCGGCGCGACCCTGAGGCTGGTGCTGGGCGACCAGCTGTCCGACGGGCTGGCGGGGCTGACCGATCTGGACGCCGGGCGCGACGTGGTCCTGATGGCGGAGGTGCGGGACGAGGCCACCTATGTGCGCCACCACAAGCAGAAGATCGCCCTGACCTTCGCCGCCATGCGCGCGCATGCGGCGCGGCTGGAAGCCCGGGGCGTGACCGTGCGCTATGTGCGGATCGACGCGGACGACAACAGCCATTCGATCGTCGGCGAACTGCTGCGCGCCGTCGAGGCCGGGACCTTTGATCAGGTGGTCCTGACCGAATGCGGCGAGGTCCGGCTGGCCAAGGCGCTGCGGGCGTTCGCGGACACGGCCCCCGTGCCGGTGGAAATCCGCGAGGACCGGCGCTTCATCTGTTCGCACGCGCGGTTCCGGCGCTGGGCGGCGGACAAGCGCGAACTGCGGATGGAGTTCTTCTATCGCGAAATGCGGCGCGAGACCGGCCTGCTGATGGACGGGACGGAGCCCGAGGGCGGGCGCTGGAACTATGACACGGAGAACCGACGCAAGCTGGCCAAGGGGGTGCGTCCGCCGGACCGGCTGCGCACACCGCCGTCGGCCCTGACCCGCGAGGCCATGGCCGACGTCGTGCGGCTGTTTCCCGATCATTTCGGCGATCTGGAGGGCTTCGGCTGGCCCGTCACCGTCGCGGAAGCCGAGGCCGTGCTACAGGATTTCCTGACGCACATCCTGCCGGGGTTCGGCGACTGGCAGGACGCGATGGCGGAGGGGCAGCCGTGGATGTGGCACGGCCTGATCTCGACCGCGATCAACCTGGGCCTGCTGGATCCGCTGGAGGTTTGCCGCCGGGCCGAGGCGGTCTACGCGGCTGGCGGCGCGCCGCTGAATGCGGTCGAGGGTTTCATTCGCCAGATCCTCGGCTGGCGGGAGTTCGTGCGCGGCGTCTACTGGCTGAAGGCGCCGGAGTACGGGAAGCGGAACTTCCTGGACGCCGATCGCGCCCTGCCGTGGTTCTTCTGGTCCGGCGAGACCGACATGGCCTGCGTCGCCGACGTGGTCGCGACCAGCCGGACCAACGCCTATGCGCATCACATCCAGAGGCTGATGGTGACCGGCAATCTGGCCATGATGCTGGGGGTCCATCCGGACGCCGTCGACGACTGGTACATGACCGTCTACGCCGACGCCTACGAGTGGGTGGAGATGCCCAATACGCGGGGCATGGCCACCTTCGCCGACGGCGGCATCGTGGGGTCCAAGCCCTATGCGGCGTCCGGCGCCTACATCAACCGGATGAGCGACTACTGCGGGGGTTGCCGCTATGATGTGAAGGGCAAGAGCGGCGACGGCGCCTGTCCGTTCAACCGGCTGTACTGGGGCTTTCTGGAGCGCAACCGGGGGCGGCTGCGGGGCAATATCCGGCTGGCCATGCCCTATCGGACGCTGGACGGGTTCGGCGAGGCGAAACGCGCGGCCCTGCTGGCCGAGGCCGAGGCGACGCGGCTGGCCCTGGGCGCCACGCCGCTGGCGGATCAGGACGGGCCAGACGCCGGGGACGCGCCGGTTTGATCGGCGTGACGGCCTCCGGCGCGGGGTTGCGCCGGTCGCGATATCCGATCAGCGTCCCCGTTCCGGTAAATCCGCTTTGAGGTACTCATGCCCATCAAGACCGTCGCCGAGTTCGTCGCCGCCTACAGGGAGAAGGACGTCAGCCCCGAAGCCTTCGAACTGGAGAACCAGTATCTGCTCGAGGTGCGGCTGAACGGGTCGGTCTGGGCCAAGTCGGGCGCCATGGTGGCGCGGACCGGGCAGGTGAAGTTCACGCGTCAGGGCCTGATGGAGCAGGGGCTGGGCAACCTGCTGAAGAAGGCCGTCAGCGGCGAGGGCATGGTGCTGATGAAGATGGAGGGGCAGGGGCGCGTCTATCTGGCCGATGCGGGCAAGAAGATCACCCTGCTGCGGCTCGACCGGGAAACCATCTTCGTCAACGGCAACGACGTGCTGGCGCTGGAGACCGGTGTAGAAAACAGGATCACGATGATGAAGCGCGTCGCCGGAATGATGTCGGGCGGGCTGTTCAATGTGAAGCTGAGCGGGAGCGGCATCGTGGCCATCACCTCCCACTATGATCCGCTGATCCTCAAGGTCAGCGCCGCCACCGGGCCGGTGTTCACCGATCCGAACGCAACGGTGGCCTGGTCGGGCAATCTGTCGCCCGAGATCGCCACGGACATCTCGCTGAAGACGCTGGTGGGCCGCGGCTCTGGCGAGAGCATCCAGATGAAGTTCGTCGGCGAGGGCTGGGTCGTGGTCCAGCCGTACGAGGAAACCTACGCGCAGACCGAGAAGTAGGGGCCGCCGCTTATCCCTCCCCCTTGTGGGGAGGGATGTCGACGCGCCAGCGACGACAGGGTGGGGGCCGGTGCGGCCGCTCCCCACCCGTCCTCGCTTCGCTCGGCCACCCTCCCCACGGGGGGAGGGAGAGGAATTCAGCCCCGCTCCAGGCCCGCGATGGCCTCGGCGATGTCCTCGGCCTTCTTCGCGACCACGGCCTGGGCGTCATAGAGGGCGCGGTTGTAGAAGAAGGGGCCGATCTCGCGGGCGAGGAAGTCGACCAGCATCTCGGCCGGGAGGTCCCGCAGGTCGACGTCGAACTCGTCCCTGAAATAGGGGCGCAGCTTGGCGGCGATGGCGGTCAGCTCCTCGCGGCTGAACCGGATCGGGGTCATGCGGTGGCTTCCGCCAGCGTCTCCTCGGCCTCGATCCAGGCGGCTTCGGCGGCGTCGAGGTCGGTCTGGGTCTTGGCGCGGGCGCGGGTCAGGCCTTCCAGCGCCTTGGGATTGCTGATCGAGGCGTTGGCCATGTCGTCGTCGATGCGGGCGATCTCGGCGGTCAGCTGGGCCATCCGCTCCTCGGCCTTCTTGACCGCATGGCGCAGGGTCGAGGGCGAGGGGCCGGAGCGTTTCTCGTTCTTCTTGCCCTTGTTGGGAGAGGGGGTGTCGGCCTTGACCTCTTCCTTGATCTGGCTGGGCTTGGAGACGGCGGCCTTGGCGCGATCGAGGACGAATTTGGCGTAGTCGTCCATGTCGCCGTCATAGGGCTTCACCGTGCCGTCGGCGGCCAGCCACAGGCGGTCGGCGACCATCTCCATCAGCGAACGGTCGTGGGTGATCAGGATGACGGCGCCGGAATAGTCGTTCAGGGCGTCCAGCAGGGCGCGGCGGCTGTCGATGTCCAGGTGGTTGGTCGGTTCGTCGAGGATCAGGATGTGCGGCGCATCCATGGCCACCTGATTGAGCAGCAGGCGCGCGCGCTCGCCGCCTGACAGGGAGGCGACGGTGGTTTCCTGCTTCTCGTAACCGAGGCCCCACTGGGCCAGTTTGGAGCGGCGGGCGCTCTCGGCGGCTTCGGGCATGGCGCGGCGGATGATTTCCAGCGGCGTGTCGGTCGGGTCCATGGCCTCGATCTGGTGCTGGTGGAACCAGCCCACGCGCATCTTGCGGTCGCGGTGCAGTTCGCCCTCGGACACGTTCAGGGCGCCGGCGATCATCTTGGCGAAGGTCGACTTGCCCGCGCCGTTGACGCCCAGCAGGCCGATGCGGTCGTCCAGATCCATGCGCAGGTTGAGATTGCGCAGGATGGGCTTGCCGGTGTCGTAGCCGACGTTGGCGCGTTCGAGCCGGATCAGGGGCGGGGCCAGGGGGCGCGGCGGCGACGGCAGTATGAAGGGGGCGACCCGTTCCTCGATGGTGGTGGCGACGGGCTGCATCTTCTCCAGCCGCTTCATGCGCGACTGGGCCTGGGCGGCCTTGGAGGCCTTGGCCTTGAAGCGGTCCACGAAGGCCTGGAGGTGGGCGCGCTCGGCGTCCTGCTTGGCCTTGGCCGACAGCTGCAGGCGGGCCTTTTCGGCGCGGGCCTTTTCGAAGGCGTCGTAGTTGCCGGTGTAGAGCGTCAGGGTGTGGTTCGCGAGGTGCAGGATGTGGGTGCAGACCTCGTTCAGCATCTCGCGGTCGTGGGAGATGATCAGCGCCGTGTGCGGGTATTTCTTGAGGCGGGCCTCAAGCCAGAGGGCGCCTTCGAGGTCGAGGTAGTTGGTCGGTTCGTCGAGGAGCAGCATGTCCGGCTCGGCGAACAGGGCGGCGGCCAGGGCCACGCGCATCCGCCAGCCGCCGGAGTATTCCGACATCGGGCGCTGCTGGTTTTCCTGACTGAAGCCCAGGCCGACGAGGATTTCGGCGGCGCGCGCGGGGGCGGCGTCGGCGTCGATCTCGATCAGGCGGGTCCAGATCTCGCCCATCTCCTCGGGCTCGGCCGTCTCCAGCCGGGTCAGGAGGTCGTGCCGTTCGGTGTCCGCCTCGAGGATGGTCTCCAGCACGCTGACGGGCGTGGCGGGGTGTTCCTGATCGACGGAAGAGACGCGGGCGGTCTTGGGCAGGCTGATTTCGTCGCCGCCGGCAGCCAGTTCACCCAGGATCAGTTTGAACAGCGTCGACTTGCCGATGCCGTTACGGCCCACGAGGCCGACCTTGGCGCCCGGCGGCAGGCTGACGGAGGCGTCCTCGAGGAATTTGCGTCCCCAGGCGTTGAAGGTCAGGTCGGTGATCTGAAGCATCGAAGAGTCCGGACTGCCCCTAATGCAGCAAGCCGCCGGTTGGCGGGCGATAGAGGCAAAATTGTGAGGCGGTTGGAAACCGGGGAGGGCGCGTCTATAAGCCCGCGACCTTCAATCTCCCAAACCAGAAGTCATCCCATGACCGAACGCACCTTCTCGATCATCAAGCCGGACGCCACGCGCCGCAACCTGACCGGCGCCATCAACGCCGTGATCGAGGGCGCCGGCCTGCGCATCGTGGCCCAACGCCGCGTCAAGCTGTCGACCGACCAAGCCAAGAAATTCTACGAAGTTCACGCCGAACGCCCGTTCTACGGCGAGCTGGTCGAGCAGATGACCGCCGAGCCGGTCGTCGTTCAGGTGCTGGAAGGCCCGAACGCCGTCGCCGCCTATCGTGAAGTCATGGGCGCGACCAACCCGGAACAGGCCGCCGACGGCACCATCCGCAAGCAGTTCGCCCTGTCGATCGGTGAAAATTCGGTCCACGGTTCGGACAGCCAGGAGAACGCCGCGCTCGAAATCGCGCAGTTCTTCACCGACGACCAGATCGTCGGCTAAAACGACACAGCCTTACTGGCTTGACCGTTTAAGCGGCCCGTGTCCGGAACCGGACGCGGGCCGTTTCCGTTTTCACCGCATCTCCCTCCCCAAGGACATTGTGATGAAAACGATTCTGAAGCTGACCCCCGCCATCGCCGTCGTCGCCATGCTGGCCGCCTGCGGTACGACCATGGAACAGCGCACGGCCACGGGCGCCATCGGCGGCGCGGTCGCCGGCCAGGCCATCGGCGGCAACACGGGCGCGACTGTCGCGGGTGCAGCCATCGGCGCCGTCGCCGGTGCGGCCACGACCCCGCGCTAAACCAGAGCCACAACGGAAACGGCCCCTGTGAGCGATCACAGGGGCCGTTTTCTTGTCCGGGCTCAAACGCCGGCTGGGGCTCAGGCCTGTTGCAGGGCGCGGCTGAAGGCGGTCAGGGCGCGGGGATAGAGCCTGTGCTCGGCCACCAGAACCCGCTGGGACAGGCTTTCCGGGGTGTCCATCGGCAGGATCGGAACGGCCTCCTGATCCAGTACGGGGCCTTCGTCGACGCCCTCGGTGACCAGATGGACGGTGCAGCCGGCCTCGGCGTCTCCGGCCTCGATGGCGCGGGCGTGGGTGTGGAGGCCGGGGTATTTCGGCAGCAGGCTGGGATGGATGTTGATCATCCGCGCCGCCCACAGCCGCACCAGCCAGGGCGTCAGCAGGCGCATATAGCCGGCCAGGGCCACGACATCGACGGCGTGCTGCATCAGGAGGGCGTCTATGGCCTTCTCGTGGGCCTCCCGGTCCTCGCCATAGAGACGGTGATTGACGACGGCGGTCGGAACGCCGTTGGCGGCGGCGACGGCCAATCCCCCCGCCATCGGGCGGTTCGACAGCACCAGCGCGATCTCGAACGGGGCGGCCGGCGCCTTCGCCGCGTCGATCAGGGCGGCCATGTTGGAGCCCGCACCGGAGATCAGGACGGCGACGCGGATGCGCCGGGGCGGGGAAGCGGTCATGGGCGAGGCCTCGGGGAGAGGGCGGACCTTTGCCGCCCGACCGGGCGCCGGTCAACGCTTGCGCCGATGCGTCGGCTCGGAAAGAGTGGCGGCGTCAGTTCAGGGATATCCAGATGCTTGCCGCCGTTTTCGCCGCCGCCCTTATCGCTTCGCCGCCGCAGTCGGATGAGCTGAGCCGCAATGTCGTGATCGATGTCTGCCTGCCGTTCGTGAACGGCGAGACCGACCGCACGGCGCTGGACGCGCTCGGTTTCGTCGTGGCGAGCCAGGAGGGTCCGGTCACGGAACTGGTCAGCCCGGACGAGCGTCAGCGCTATCAACTGCGTCTGGTCGCCGATGACGGCGACGAGGAGGACGGAGAGGTCGCGCGGGTGTGCCTGTTGCAGGCGCGCAGCGCGGGGCTGGACGCCGTGAAGGGCGCGGTCCGGCGTCCGCTGGAGCAGGCCGGCTTCGTGCTGGACCCCGCCGTGCCCGCGAATCGCCCGATCTGGACGCGTCAGGGCGTGACGGTGTCGATCCGCCAGAATGAGGGACACGCCACCATGGTGCGCGTCACCTATTCCAGCCTCGATCAGTAGGGTCAGGCCGCTTCCAGCTGGCCGCAGACGAAGGCGACCTCGCCGACGTTCAGAAGCGCGGCCAGCACGGCCTCGGCGTTCTCGGGGCTGACGATCAGGATAAAGCCGATGCCGCAGTTGAAGGTGCGGCGCAGCTCATGATCCGAGATTCCGCCGACCTCGCCCAGCCACTGGAAGACGTGCGGCATCGGCCAGGCGTCCCAGTCGAAGCTGGCCTGCAGGCCGTCGGCGATGCAGCGCGGCGGGTTCTCGATCAGGCCGCCGCCCGTGATGTGGGCCGCGCCCTTGACCAGACCGGCCTTCATCAGCGGCAGAACCGGCTTCACATAGATGCGGGTCGGCTCCATCAGGGCCTGGGCCAGCGAGCGGTCCTTGGCGAAGGGGGCGTCGTCACCCCAGCCGAGGCCGGACTTCTCGACCACCTTGCGGATCAGCGAATAGCCGTTGGAGTGCGGACCCGAGGAGCCGATGCCGATGATGACGTCGCCCGCCTGCTGGCGGTCCAGATAGGGCAGGGCCTGCCCGCGCTCGACGGCGCCCAGCGAGAAGCCGGCCAGATCGTAGTCGCCGCCCGAATACATGCCGGGCATTTCCGCGGTCTCTCCGCCCACGAGAGCGCAGCCGGCCTGACGGCAGCCCTCGGCGATTCCGGCCACGACGCGACGGGCGGCGTCGATCTCCAGCCTGCCGGTTGCGTAATAGTCGAGGAAGAGCAGGGGCTCCGCGCCCTGGGCCAGCAGGTCATTGACGCACATGGCGACGAGGTCGACGCCGACGCCGTCATGACGGCCGGTCTCGATGGCGATCTTCAGCTTGGTGCCGACGCCGTCGGTGGTGGCGACGATCAGGGGGTCTTCAAACCCGGCCGCCTTGAGGTCGAACAGGGCCCCGAAACCGCCCAGCGAGGGCTCCGAACCCGGGCGGGCCGTGGATTTGGCCAGCGGCTTGATATGCTGGACCAGCATCTCGCCAGCGTCGATATCGACCCCCGCATCGGCATAGGTCAGGCCGTTCTTGAGGCTGTCTGGGGTGTCGCTCATCGGTCACGGGCCTGAATCAGTGGGCGGAATTGTGTCGCGGCTCTTGCCACAACGGGCGCGCGGGGGGCTATAGCATCCGAATGACGCCGATCACCACCACCGAGGCGCTGCGCGAGTTCTGCGCACAGCTGGCCAACGAACCGTTCATCACCGTCGATACCGAATTCATGCGGGAGACGACGTACTGGCCCAAGCTGTGCCTGATCCAGGCCGCTTCGCCGACTCATGCCGCGATCATCGATCCGCTGGCCGAGGGGCTCGATCTCGAGCCCTTCCTCGCCCTGATGCGCGACGAATCGATTCTCAAGGTTTTCCACGCCGCCCGCCAGGACGTGGAGATCTTCGTGAAGCTGGGGGCCATGCCCCGGCCGATGTTCGACACCCAGGTGGCCGCCATGGCCGCCGGATTCGGCGATCAGGTCTCGTACGAGGCGCTGGTCCGCCAGATGATCCGGCAGGAAGTCGACAAGGGCAGCCGCTTCACCGACTGGGCGCGCCGTCCGCTGAGCGAGGCCCAACTGGTCTATGCTTTGGGCGACGTCACCCATCTGGCGGCCCTGTACCCCAAGCTGCGCGATCGCCTGCAGAAGGAAGATCGTCTGGACTGGGTGATGGCCGAAATGGAGGATCTGACGGATCCGGAGCTGTACAACACCGACCCGGAAAAGGCGTGGAAGCGGCTGAAGCCGAAGAAGTTCTCGGCCAAATACCTGGCGCCTTTCGTGGCGACCGCCGTGTGGCGCGAGCGCGCGGCGCAGGAACGCGACCAGCCGCGTGGCCGCATTCTGAAGGATGAGGCCATCGACGAGATCGCGGCCCAGGCCCCGACCGACCCGGACGCCTTCAACCGCCTGCGGTCGGTGCCCAAGGGCTTCGGCGCGTCGCGGCTGGGTCTGGAGCTGATCGCCGAGCTGAAGCGGGTCATGGCCGATCCGGAGGCGCATGCGCCCAAGCTGGAGCGCCCGGCGCACAACCAGCCGGCCCCGCCCTCGGTGGTCGAACTGCTGAAGGTGCTGCTGAAGGCCAAGAGCGACAATGCGGGCGTGGCGACGAAGCTGATCGCCAATGTGTCCGACCTGGAGAAGATCGCCCTGAGCGACGACGCCGACGTGGACGCCCTGAAGGGCTGGCGCCGTCAGCTGTTCGGCGAGGATGCGCTGAAGCTGAAGCGCGGCGAGATCGCCCTGGTCCTGAACGGGCCGCGGGTCGAGGTCGTGGAGATCGAATAGAAAAAGGGCCGCTCTTTCGAGCGGCCCTTTTGTTTGGTCAGGCCACGGTCGCCTTGACGATCTTGCCCGGCGAGCGCGGCGGCTCGCCCTTGGGCAGGGCGTCGACGTGGTCCATGCCTTCGATGACATTGCCCCAGACCGTGTACTGGCGGTCGAGGAAGGTCGCGTCGTCGAAGACGATGAAGAACTGCGAGTTGGCGCTGTGCGGGTCCGAGGTGCGGGCCATGGAGACGGCGCCGCGGGTGTGCGGCTCGGCCGAGAACTCCGACTTGATGTTCGGCTTCTTGGAACCGCCCGAACCGGTGCCGGTCGGATCGCCGCCCTGGGCCATGAAGCCCGGGATCACGCGGTGGAAGACGACGCCGTCGTAGAAGCCTTCCGAGGCCAGCTCGGTGATCTGCTTGACGTGGTTCGGCGCGAGGTCCGGACGCAGCTTGATGACGACATCGCCACCGGCGCCATCGCCGTGGTCGAGAGTAAGGGTGAGGGTTTCGGCCATCGGCGCGCTCCTTTGAAATGTCGCGGGGTCATAGCCCGCAAACGCTGTCGGGGCTATGTGGGTGTTATGAGTGACGACGAAAAGCCCGCCGAACGCCGCAGAATGGTGAAACCGCCCACGGGCGGGACCGCCGCCGGGCGCGGCATGGGCACCAAGATGAAGACGGCGGACACCAAGTCGATGTCCAGCCAGCAGTGGATCAAGCGTCAGCTGTCCGACAAATGGTCCGAGAAGGCCCGGGCCGAGGGCTGGCGCAGCCGGGCGGCCTTCAAGCTCCTGGAAATCGACGACCGCTTTCGCCTGATCAAACAGGGCAGCCGGGTGATCGACCTGGGCGCGGCCCCGGGCGGCTGGGCGCAGGTGGCGGTCAAGCGCGGCGCGACCTCGGTGATCGGCGTCGATCTGCTGCCGGTCGAGCCCGTGCCCGGCGCCACGATGATCCAGGCCGACTTCACCCATCCGGGCGTCGATCAACAGATGATGGACCTGCTGGGCGGGGCGCCCGATCTGGTGCTGTCGGACATGGCGCACAACACGGTCGGGCACCGGCAGACGGACCACCTGAAGATCATCGCCCTGATCGAGATCGCGGCCGATTTCGCCATCCGCACCCTGCGGCCGGGCGGAGCGTTCGTGTCGAAGAATTTCCAGGGCGGTGACGCCGGAGGGGTTCTGGCGCGGCTGCGCGAGGAGTTCGAGACGGTGAAATACGTCAAGCCGGAGTCGAGCCGGAAAGACAGCGCCGAGGTGTTTCTGGTGGCGCTGAACAAGCGATGAGCCTGACGGCGCTGGTCATGGCCGGCGTCTTTCAGGTCGTGGGCCTGCCGCCTGTCCGCGTGCCGGTGGCCGAGCTGATCGGCGCGACCCCGGCCGAGGTGGCCCTGCGAATCGGCGCGCCGGGCGATGTCGGTCCGGGCGAGGCCATCCGGATCGTCGACGGCGGACGCACCCTGGACCTGTATCCCGCGCAACGGTTTCACCGGGCCTGGCCCGAGGGCGGAGCCTGTGTGACCGGCTTTCCCGAGGTGGCGCTGGCGGGAGAGCCGGACGCTAACCCCCGGGCCGAGCTGATGCGCCGCAGTCGCGGCTGGTTCGTGTTCGAGAACGGTCGATTGACCGGCGTGCGCCCGGAGACGCCGACGCCGCGTCGTCCCGGAAGCGCGGCGCCCACGACGCGGGCCTCCATCGAAGCCGGGGTTCTGGGGCCGCAGCCGCCGTCGCCGATGACGGTCGCGGCGGGCCGTCTGCCGCTTTCGGACGGGGCGGGCGTGCTGGAGCGGCTGCCGACGGCCCCCGCGGACCTGTCCGTGACCAGCCTGTGCCTGCAACTGCCGGATCGCGGCGCCGGCCAGCGCGACATCGGGATGGACATTATCTGGGGCATGGTCGGTCTGACCGTCCTGCCCTTCGTACCCTTCCAGAGGGCCGAAGAAACCCGGGCGGACCGGGAGGGCGGGGCGCTGCTGGATTCGCTCGAGCCGGGATCGCTGCTGGCGGGCGGGGTGGAGGCCTTCGTCGGGCGGCGTCGGGGCGTGCGGGTCTATCGCGACGCCACCGACCCGACCTTCGCTGTCATCGCGGTCAAGCTGGGCAACGGCGCCGACACTATCGCCGACATCGGATTGCTGGGCGTTCGCGGGGATCGCGTCGTCTGGAAGGTCCGGCGCGATTCCGGGCAGACGGGCCTGGCGCCCCTGCTGTGCCGGGATGCGGAGAACCGGCCGGACGGTGATCGTCCCGGATGCACGGCCTACGGCAACCCGCGTCTTTGAACGTCAGCGGATGACGGGCGTCAGGCTTGCGCCAGTTCCTCGGCGCGTTTGGCCTTGCGCGCCTCGATCCGCGTCCAGATGCGGTCGTGGGCGGTGAAGAAGACAGTCTGGACCAGCGGTTCGATCAACCCGATGGCCAGGGCGATGCGGATGTCGCGGGTCAGGGCGAAAGCCACCGTCACGGCGACGGCGAAATGCATCAGGCCATAGGTCACCGACTTGAGCGCAACCTGTTTGAAGGAGCGGGGCAGGGTGTGGCTGTGGCCGGCGTGGGCGCCGTGACCGCCATGGGCGCGGGTCTGCTCCTCCGGCGTCATCAGGCCCAGACGGGCGGTGAAGGCCTCGGACGCCTCCTCGACACCCGACAGCATCCGGCGGCGCTCGATCCGGTGCCAGACCCGGTCGTGGATGGAATAGGCGATGGTCTGGAAGAAGGGCTCGACGACGCCCACAGCGAGGGCCAGGCGCCAGTCGCGGGTGATGGCGAAGGCCACCAGAATGGCGACGATCAGGTGCATCACGCCGTAGCTGGCGATCTTCAGCGCCAGACGGCGGGCGGTTGTGATCAAGGCGCGAACCATACTGCCCACATCGTGTCGGATGCGCCGCGACGCAAACCAATTGTTTCTATCGTGACCATAGCACGCCTTGAGGCCTTGCGGTTCCCTGCCGCTCACCGCTATACGCGGCCCGCAAAACGGAGACTCCTCATGGAGATACGCGAAGGCTTCACCTTCGATGATGTTTTGCTCGAACCCGGCCCGTCCGAGTTCATGCCGGCGATGGTCGATGTCTCGACCCAGTTGACCCGCGACATCAGACTGAACATCCCGCTGCTGTCGTCCGCCATGGACACGGTGACCGAAAGCCGTCTGGCGATCGCCATGGCCCAGGCCGGCGGTCTGGGCGTGCTGCACCGGAACATGACCATCGACGAGCAGGCCGATCAGGTCCGCGCCGTGAAGCGCTATGAAAGCGGCATGGTGGTCAATCCGGTCACGGTGGGCCCCGAGACCACGCTGGGCGAGGTCCGCGAGATCGTCGCCCGCAAGAAGATCACCGGCTTCCCGGTCGTCGATCCGGCCACGGGCAAGCTGGTCGGCATGCTGACCCACCGCGACATGCGGTTCGAGAGCGACCTGAACGTCACGGCGGCCTCGCTGATGACGACGGGCGACCTGATCACGGTGCGCGAGAGCGCCGGACGGGAAGAGGCGCGTCACCTTCTGAAGACCCGCAAGATCGAGCGCGTCGTCGTGGTGGACGAGGATTATCGGGCTGTCGGCCTGATCACGATGAAGGACATCGAGAAAGCCCAGGCCTTCCCTCATGCCGCCAAGGACGACCAGGGTCGTCTGCTGGTCGGGGCGGCCTCCACGGTCGGGGACACCGGCTACGAGCGGGCCATGGCGCTGGCGGAAGCCGGTTGTGACGTGGTGGTGATCGACACCGCCCACGGCCACTCGGCCTCGGTCGCCCAGGTGGTCGAGCGGATCAAGCGCGAGAACAACCGCCTGCAGATCATCGCCGGCAACGTCGCCACCTATGACGCCACCCGCGCCCTGATCGACGCGGGCGCCGACGCGGTGAAGGTCGGCATCGGGCCGGGCTCCATCTGCACCACCCGCATCGTCGCGGGCGTGGGCGTGCCCCAACTGACGGCCGTGCTGGACGCGGCGCGGGCGGCCAAGGGCACCGGCGCTTCGGTCATCGCCGACGGCGGGATCAAATATTCGGGCGATCTGGCCAAGGCCATCGCGGCGGGCGCCAATGTCGCCATGATGGGCTCGATGTTCGCCGGCACCGACGAAAGCCCCGGCGAGGTCTTCCTGTACCAAGGCCGATCCTACAAGTCGTACCGCGGCATGGGCTCGGTCGGGGCCATGGGCGCCGGCTCGGCGGACCGCTATTTCCAGAAGGAAGTCTCGTCCGAGAAGCTGGTGCCCGAGGGCATCGAGGGCCAGACCCCATACAAGGGACCGATCAGTCCCGTCCTGCATCAGCTGGTCGGCGGCCTGCGCGCCTCGATGGGTTATGTGGGGGCCGGGACCATCGTCGACTTCCAGGAGCGGGCGCGGTTCGTGCGCATCACCGGGGCCGGACTTCGGGAGAGCCACGTCCATGACGTGATGATCACGCGGGAAGCGCCAAACTATCGTCAAGGCTGAGCAGGGGAGCGCAAGTCATGGATATGACGCCTGAATTCATTCTGTTGGCTGCCACGCTCGTCCTGGCTCTGATCCAGATCGGCGCGGCGGGCGCCGCCCGCACCGCCGAACTGGGGGCCAAATGGAACGCCGGCCCGCGCGACGGTGAAAGCCCGCCGCCGGGCCTGCTGGCCGGTCGCCTGCTGCGGGCGCAGGCCAATCTGTTCGAGACCCTGCCGCTGTTCATCGGCGCCGTGATCATGGCGCATATCGCGGGTAAGGACGGGACCACCCTGACCTTCCTCGGGACCCATCTCTATTTCTTCGGGCGGCTGATCTATGTGCCGCTCTACGCCTTCGGCATTCCCGTCGTCCGCTCGCTGTGCTGGCTCGTCGCCACCGCGGGGTTGGTGATGGTCATCGCCGCCCTGTTCGTTTGAAAGACCTGAATTGACCCCAGCCGCCCGCCTCGCCGCCGCCGCCTCGATCCTGGACAGCATCGCCCAGGGCCGTCAGCCGGCGGAAGCCGTCCTCAAGGCCTGGGGAACCGCCAACCGCTACGCCGGGTCCAAGGACCGCCGCGCCATCGCCGACCGGGTCTACAAGGTGCTGCGCGCGCGCGGCCGACTGGTCTGGGCCATGGGCGGCCGCGAGGACGGCCGGGCGCTTGTGATCGGCTCGCTGAGCCTGATCGACGCCCTGCCGCTTGAAGAGATCGAGGCCCTGCACGCGGGCGAAGGTTACGGTCCGCGTCCGCTGTCGAAGCAGGAGCGGTCGCGGCTGACGGCGGCGGGCGAGGGGGAACTGCCCGGCTGGGTGGCCGCCGGCCTGCCCGAGTTCGTGGTCGAGGATTTCAAGGCGACCTACGGCGATCGCTGGACGGAAGAGGCCCGGGAACTGATGGCGCCGCGCGCGCCAATCGACCTGCGGGTCAACAGCCTGATCTCGACGGTGGAGGAGGCGGAGGCCGCGTTGCGCGAGGCGGGCCTGACGCCTGAGCCGACGCCGTTCTCGACCTTCGGCCTGCGCCTGCCCAGCGAGCCGCCGCCGAACGTGCAGGCGCAGGACGGCTTCAAGTCAGGGCATATCGAGATCCAGGACGAGGGCAGCCAGATCGTCTCGTGGCTGGCGGGGGCCAGGCCCGGCATGACCGTGGTGGATTATTGCGCGGGCGGCGGCGGCAAGACGCTGGCGCTGGCGCAGGCCATGAAGGCCGAGGGCACCCTGGTGGCCTGTGACGTGGTGCAGAAGCGGCTGGACAACATCCGGCCCCGCCTGACCCGCGCGGGCGTGGCGGCCGACCTCTGCCTGCTGGGCCAGAACGGCGGCGGGATCGAGGACCTGAACGGCAAGGCCGATCTGGTCTTCGTCGATGCGCCGTGCAGCGGTTCGGGCACCTGGCGTCGCCGTCCGGAAGACGCCTGGCGTCTGGCGCCGGAAGAGGTCGAACGCCTGCACGCCCTGCAGGTCCGCATCCTGTCGCAGGCGTCCCAGCTGGTGAAGCCGGGCGGGCGGCTGGTCTATGTGACTTGCTCGATGCTGAGCCGCGAGAACGAGGGATCGACCACGGCCTTCGAGGCGGCCCACCCGGACTTTGCGCCGGTCGCGGTGGCCTCGGCCCTGTCGGACGCGGGCCTGACCCCGGCGGCGTCCGAGACGCTGGCGACCCGGGCGGACGGACATCGGCTGCGTCTGTCGCCGGCTTCGACCAACACCGACGGCTTCTTCGTCGCCCTTTACGCGCGCGCTTCGTGATGGGGGCATGGCGCATGGAGCGATACGGCGACGTGTCGGTCCTGTGCGCCATGGCGGCCCCGGCGGAGTACGGCGCCCACCTGAAGGCCCGCATCCGGCCGCTGATGACCGGCGTGGGGCCGGTCGAGGCCGCAGTCAGCCTGACCGCGGCTCTGGCGCGGCTGGAGGCGAGGGGAGGGCTGCCCGATCTGGTGCTGTCGCTGGGCTCGTGCGGCTCGCCCACGCTGGAGCATGCGGCGGTCTATCAGGTGTCGTCGGTCGGCTACCGCGACATGGACGCCAGCGCCCTGGGATTCCCGAAGGGGGTCACCCCGCTGCTGGACCTGCCCGCCGTCCTGCCCATGCCTTGCCACATTCCCGACGTGCCGAAGGCCAGCCTCTCAACCGGCGCCAACGTTGTCTCCGGCGCCGCCTATGACGGCATCGACGCCGATATGGTGGACATGGAGACGTTCGCCCTGCTGCGCGCCTGCCAGACCTTCGGCCGGCCTCTGGTCGCCCTGCGCGGGGTGTCGGACGGTCGCGCCGAGCTGAAGGCGCTGGAGGACTGGACCTCGACCCTGCATCACGTCGATGAAAACCTGGCTGCCGCGCTGGATCGGCTGATCGTCGTGCTGGAGGCCGAAGGCCTCGCCGCCCTTGATCCTGAGGCCCTTGATCTTGCGGCCCTGGCCAGCCAAGACCCCGCCCATTCCACGCCCTCCCCGGACTCGCTCACGTCATGACCACGCCCTCGAAACACCCCGGCGCCGACCACCAGAAGGTTCTGATCGTCGACTTCGGCAGTCAGGTGACCCAGCTGATCGCGCGGCGGCTGCGCGAGGCGGGCGTCTATTGCGAGATCCATCCGTTCAGCAAGGTCGAGGCCATGGTCGACGCCTTCGATCCGCAGGCGATCATCCTGTCGGGCGGCCCGGCCAGCGTGCTGGAGGCGGACAGCCCCCGCATCGGCAAGAAGCTGTTCGACCTGGGCCTGCCCATGCTGGCCATCTGCTACGGCCAGCAGCTGCTGTGCGACCTGCTGGGCGGCAAGGTCGAGGGCGGGCATGACGGCGAGTTCGGACGCGCCGAGATCACCGTGCAGGACGATAGTCCGCTGTTCGCCGGCATCGGCGGCGCGGGCCACGAGGAGACGGTGTGGATGAGCCACGGCGACCGCGTGGTCGCCATCCCCGAGGGCTTCAAGGTCATCGCCACCTCGCCGGGCGCCCCCTTCGCCGCCATCGCCGACGAGGCCCGCAAAATCTATGCGGTCCAGTTCCACCCCGAGGTCCACCACACCCCGCGCGGGGCCGAAATCTATCGCAACTTCCTGTTCGGCGTGGCCGGATTGAAGGGCGACTGGACCATGGCCGCCTATCGCGACGAGAAGATCGCCCAGATCCGCGAACAGGTCGGCGACGCCAAGGTCATCTGCGGCCTGTCGGGCGGCGTGGACAGTTCGGTGGCGGCGGTGTTGATCCACGAGGCGATCGGCGACCAGCTGACCTGCGTCTTCGTGGACACCGGCCTGCTGCGCAAGGATGAGGCGACCCAGGTCACCACCCTGTTCCGGGAGCACTACAACATCCCGCTGGTGCACGTTGATGCGTCGAAGGAATTTCTCGGTGAGCTGGCCGGGATTTCGGACCCGGAGACCAAGCGCAAGACCATCGGTCGCGTCTTTATCGAGATCTTCGACCGGGAGGCCAACAAGATCGAGGGCGCCGAATTCCTGGCGCAGGGGACGCTGTATCCCGACGTGATCGAGAGCGTCTCGGCCTCGGGCGGCCCGTCTGCCGTGATCAAAAGCCACCACAACGTCGGCGGTCTGCCCGACTATATGAAGCTGAAGCTGGTCGAGCCGCTGCGTGAGCTGTTCAAGGACGAGGTGCGGGCCCTGGGCCGCGAACTGGGCCTGAGCGACGCCTTCGTGGGCCGTCATCCGTTCCCCGGACCGGGCCTGGCCATCCGCATTCCGGGCGAGATCACGCCCGAGGCGGTCGAGACCCTGCAACAGGCGGACGCCATCTATCTGGAAGAGATCCGCAAGGCGGGGCTCTACGACAAGATCTGGCAGGCCTTCGCCGTGCTGCTGCCGGTCAAGACGGTCGGCGTGATGGGTGACGCCCGGACCTATGAGAAGGTGCTGGCGCTGCGCGCGGTCAGCTCCACCGACGGCATGACCGCCGACTTCTATCAGTTCCCGTGGGATGTGCTGGGCAAGACCGCCACGCGCATCATCAACGAGGTCCGTGGCGTGAACCGCGTCGTCTATGACGTCACCTCCAAGCCGCCCGGCACCATCGAGTGGGAATGAGCAAGCGGAGCGCTCAGGACTAGAAACAGGGGCGGGGCGGCTTTACGCACCCGCCCCTGATCGATCCCTCCGAAGCCCAGGCCCTGGCGCCCCGAAGGTGCTCCTGTTTGCGGACCCGGCCCGGTACGGATCGTCGCTAGCGAACCCTAGCGACGCCGGGGCGTTGCACGGCGATGCCCGATCTCACCGAACTCGCACCGGAGCCCTATATCCTGGGATTGACCGGGGCCGGAGTGCTGATCGCGCTCGTCGCGTGGCTGCCTCTGGCGCTGAAGCGGCTGCCCTTGTCGTTGCCGATCATTTGCATCGCCCTGGGCGCAGTGATCTTCTCGATTCCTCAGGTCGGCATCCGGCCGCTGCCGCTTGCCTATCCGGAGATCACCGAACGGTTCACCGAGTTCGTGGTGATCATCGCCCTGATGGGGGCGGGACTGAAGATCGACCGGGTCTTCCACATCCGCCGATGGGCCGTGACCTGGCGTCTGTTAGGCATCACCATGCCGCTCAGTATCGTGGCCATCACCGGCCTGGGCCTGTGGGCCGGTCTTCCCTGGGTCGTCGCCATTTTGCTGGGCGCCAGCCTGGCGCCGACCGATCCGGTGCTGGCGGCGGATGTGCAGGTGGGCCCTCCAAAGTCCGGAGAGGAGGACGAGGTCCGGTTCGGCCTGACGTCAGAGGCCGGCCTGAACGACGGTCTGGCCTTTCCCTTCGTGCACCTCGCCATCGCGCTGACCCTCGCCGGCGTCACCGGCGAGCCGTGGTTGATGAAATGGCTGACCTACAACGTGCTTTGGGAGATCGTTGTGGGCATCCTCGGAGGGTGGCTGGTCGGGCGGCTGTTCGGATGGCTGACGTTTCGCATGCCGGCGCAGAGCAAGCTCGCCAGCACCGGGGACGGGCTTATCGCGATTGCGGCGACCTTCGTGTCCTATGGCGTCACCGAAATGGTCCACTGCTACGGCTTCATCGCGGTTTTCGTGACGGCTCTCACCCTGCGCCACGCCCATCGCCAGCACGATTTCCAGCGGGAGATGCACGACGTCACCGAGCAGGTGGAGCGGTTGGCCATGATGGTGCTGCTGCTGCTGTTCGGCGGCGCGCTGGTGAGTGGCCTGCTGGCCCCGCTCACCTGGATCGACGTGGGCCTGGCCGTCGCCTGCTTGCTCGTCGTCCGCCCGCTCGCGGGTCTGGCGGGACTCATCGGCCTCAAGGCCGAGCGGAGCGAGAAGCTGACGCTGGCCTTCTTCGGCATCCGGGGCGTCGGCTCGATCTACTATGTCGCCTATGCCCTGAACCACGCGGCCTTCCCCGCCGCCGAACGTCTGTGGGCGATCGTGGGGCTTGTGGTGCTGCTGTCGATCCTGCTCCACGGGTTGACGGTCACGCCGGTGATGCGCGGCCTCGATCGTCGGCAGGGCCGGGATCCGGACGCGCCGGACCGGGAGGCCATCCCGCCGCCGGGCCTGACGGGCCCGGCGACCTGACGGCGAGGGGCTAAGGGCCGTCCAGGGGAACCGGCGCAGCCTGAGCGGCGGGCTCGTCTGACGCGGAGGGGCGCGCCTGTCCCTGCCATTTGCGACCGGCGAGGGCGAGCACCAGACCCGCCGCCACCGCCGAGAGGATCGAACCCCCGATCACGCCGAGCTTCACCTCGATCTGTTCGGGCGAATCCACCGCGCCCGGGAAGGCCAGCACCCCGATGAAAAGGCTCATGGTGAAACCCACGCCGCACAGCAGGGATACGCCATAGACCTGCAGCCAGCTCGCGCCCGTCGGACGGGCGCCGATCTTGAGCGCCGAGGCCAGCCAGGCCGCGCCGAAGACGCCGATCTGCTTGCCGAAGAAGAGCCCGAGGGCGATGGCGATGACCAGGGGCGCGAACGCCTGCGAGAGGGAGAGCCCCCCGAACGACACGCCGGCTTTGGCGAAGGCGAAGAGGGGCAGGACGAGGAAGGCGTTCCAGGGATGCAGGTCGTGCATCGCCTCCTTCAGCGGGCTCTGGCGATCTTCGCGGCGCGCCGCGATCGGCACGATCATGGCGAAGGCCACGGCCGTCAGCGACGTGCTGATGCCGGAGAGGACGGTGAGGTACCAGACCAGAGCGAAGCCGAGGACCCAGAAGGGCGCTGCAACGCGCAGTCTGTGGGCGAAGAGGCCGCCCGCGAGGAGCAGGCCGACCGCACCGATCAGCGGCGTCCAGTTCGCGCCCTCGCTGAACAGGACGGCGATCAGGGCTATGGCGCCCAGATCGTCGACAATGGCCAGGGTCAGCAGGAAGACCCGCAGGGAGGAGGGCAGGCCCTTGCCGACGAAGCCGAAGATCGCAAGGGCGAAGGCGATGTCGGTCGCCAGCGGGATGGGCCAGCCCTGGTGCGGCGCGCCGATCGTCTGGGACAGGGCCAGATAGACCGCGGCGGGCCCGACCATGCCGCCGAGCGCGGCCAGCACCGGCGTGGCCAGCTTGCGCGGATCGCTGAGCTCGCCGCGCATGACCTCGTATTTGATCTCAAGGCCGACAACGAGGAAGAAGATGGCCATCAGGCCTTCCTTGATCCAGTCGGAGATCGTCTCCTCGAGCCGGATCGGGCCGATCTGCAGGACGTGGTAGCTCTTCAGCCAGCCAAAATAGTCGGGGGCCAGGGGGGAGTTGGCGACCACCAGGGCCGCCACGGCCGCCAGGGCGAGCGCCGTCCCGGAGGCGGCTTCCGTCCGCAGGAAATCGATGGTCAGTTTGCGCGCCACGGCGGCCTCCAGGAAGAAGATGAAGCTGTCGTGACGCCAGGTTATCGACGGGCGTCGGACCGGATTCGTCGAGCCCTCGGGACGACGCCGGCCTGGCGGACCGAGGCCCGCCTGATCTCTGGGACTCACTATAAACGGTTGGGCGGCAAACGCACGCCGTGGTCGGGAGGCGATGGCGGGGTTTCGCAGGCCACAGGGCGGAGCGGCCCGGCTATGGCGGTGGGTTCGCTCGATCGCGACGGCCAAGGCAGCGGAATGATACCCCGGGCGGAACCGGACAAGGCCCGGGCCGCTGGATGAACCATGGGTGGCGAGATGATTCAGGATATCAGCGGGCTGGACGACGCAAGGATCGTCAACATCGGCGGCAGCGTGCTCACGCTTGGCGGGCTGGCGTCCGGCGCCGTCATGCTGGCGATCGCCATCCTGATCTCCTGGCTGCTGACGCGCGGCATTCGACGCGTGAGGCTGCGGGCGCACCGCAGCGCCCAGCTTCTCTATCTGCTGGAAAAACTGACCGGCTACGGGGTCATCATCATCGGCGCGTTCGTCGGTCTGTCCACTGCCGGCCTGAACCTGTCCTCGCTTGCGGTCTTCGCCGGGGCCATCGGCATCGGCGTCGGGCTGGGCCTTCAGGGCGTGGTCAAGGAGTTCGTGTCAGGCATCTTCCTCATCTTCGACCGCATGGTGTCCGTGGGCGACTATGTCGAACTGGAAGACGGGACGCGCGGCGCCATCGCCGAGATCGGACCGCGCGCGACGCGCATACGCACGAACGACAACGTCAACGTCATCATCCCGAACTCCCATCTCATCGAGGGACCGGTGACCAACTGGACCCTCAAGGGCGACACCCGCCGGATCCACATTCCGTTCTCGGTCGCCTATGGGGCGGATCGCGGCGAGGTCCGGGACGCCGTCCTGGCCGCGGCCAGAGCCTCCCCCTTCACCCTGCCGGAGACCGAGGCGCGCACGAGCCAGGTCTGGCTGGTCGGGTTTGGCGACAGCAGCCTGAATTTCGAACTGCTCGTCTGGCCGACGCAGGAAGCGGTCAAGCGACCCGCCGCCATGCATGCGGCCTACACCTGGGCCATCGCGGACGCTCTGGATGCGGCAGGCATCGAGATACCCTTCCCCCAGACCGACCTGCGAATCCGCAGCATTCTGGGGCGGGAAGGGGACGACGCGCTTTCCGCGCTGGGTCTTTCCGAGCATCTGAAGGCGCCCCGCGACGCTCCGCGGCCCGAACCGGCGACGGGACCCACGATCAACGATGCCGCGCAGGACCTGCTGCACCCCGCGACCGACCCGACGGAAGGCATCCACTCCTGAGGGCGCCCGTCTTCGCCGTTTGATTCAGGATGTCGCCGACGCGGTCCGGGCTCTGCTGTGCGGGCGTCGCGTTCTGCGAGGACGGGATCGGCATCAGGCCAGCGTGTCGGGATGGAGACCGCTGCGTCATCGAGCTGAACCGGACCGAGGACTATGGCGAGGCGGTGGGCAGGGCGGCGAAGGCTGTCTTGAGCACGGTCGCTGAAGCCGCCAGACCGGCGGCCTCGTCGGGGTCCAACTGCGGCGCGAGAATGCGCTCCACCCCGCCGGCGCCCAGAACGCAGGGAAGGCTGAGGCAGAGGTCCGACAGGCCATATTGCCCGGTCAGCAGGATCGAGACCGGCAGCACCGCCTGCTCGTCCCGGATGACGGCCTCGCAGATGCGCACGATCGCCGTGGCGACGCCGTAGGAGGTGTAGCCCTTGCCCCTGACGATGTCGTAGCCGGCATCCCGAACCTGTTCGGCGATGGCCGGTCGGTCAGGGCTGGCGCGGCCGGCGCAGAACGCGTCGAGAGGCAGGCCGCCGATGCGGACGGTGGAGAAGGCGGCGACCTCGCTGTCCCCGTGCTCGCCGAGGACGAGACCTTCGATTGACCCGGGCGCGATGTTCAGCGCCTGCGACAGGGTCTGTTTGAGCCGGCTGGTGTCGAGCAGCGTGCCGGCGCCGATGACCTGGGCGGGAGGCAGGCCGGACCGGCGCAGGGCGACGAGGGTCATCAGATCGACAGGGTTGGCCGAGACCAGAAGGATACCGTGGAAGCCGGCTGTCATCAGCCCATCCACGCAGGCGGAAACAATCTTCGCGCTCTCGGCCGCGACGGACAGCCGGGTCTCGGCGCCATGGGTCGCGCCTCCGGCGGTGATGACGGCGATGGCCGCGCTGGCGGCGTCGGCATAGTCGCCCGCCCAGATTCGCGCGGGTCGGGCGAGCGCGTTGGCGTCTGTGATGTCGGCGGCCTCCGCCTCGGCCAGAGCAGTGTTGCTGTCGATCAGGACGATGTCGCGGAACAGGGCGCGCAGCATCAGGGCATAGGCCGCCGTTGCGCCCACATGCCCGGCGCCGATGATCGCTACTCTCTCAATATCAGCCATCGGCTTGCCCTCGATTGATTGTCAGTCGTCACAGGACGGCGCCGAAGAGTCTACCGATCCCGGCTGTGACGGCCATGGCGATAACACCCCACAGCGTCACCCGCAGCACAGGCTTCAATATCGCGGCCCCGCCGACCCTCGCGCCGATGCCGCCGAGGATGGCGAGGCTGACAATGGCTGCGGCCGTGACCAGCCACACTGTCATCGGGATCGGAGCAACCCAGGCGACGAGCAGCGGCATGGCGGCGCCGACCGAGAAGGCCGCCGCGGAGGCGAGGGCGGCCTGGATCGGGCGCGCGGTCGTCAGGGCGGAAATGCCGAGTTCGTCTCTGGCATGAGCCGCGAGCGCATCTTTGGCAGTCAGTTGCGCGGCGACCTCGTCGGCCAAGGCCTCCGTCAGACCGCGCGCGACATAGAAACCGGCCAGTTCACGCAATTCGGCCTCGGGTGATGTCGCCAGCTCCTGCCGCTCCCGATCCATGTCCGCTGTCTCGGCGTCGGCCTGGGAACTGACGGAGACGTATTCGCCCGCCGCCATCGACAGGGCGCCGGCGACCAGACCGGCGACGCCGGCGATGAGGATGCTGCTGCGGGTCGCCTCCGCGGCCGCGACCCCGACGATCAGGCTGGCGGTCGAGACGATGCCATCGTTGGCGCCGAGGACGGCGGCCCGGAGCCAGCCGACCCGGCCGACCAGATGGCGTTCAAGGTGGGGGCTTCTTCTCATCGGGTCACCTATTCTCAGTGGCGGGTCGCGGGGCGCAGACGATCGAGACCCGCACGCCGGGACGGGCGTCGGCGATCTCGATGGCGGCGCCGAGCTGGGAGGCGAGCGCCCGGGTGATGCCGGCGCCGAGGCCCGGTTTGGTCGTTCCTGGATCTTCGGGAAGGCCGACGCCGTTGTCGACCACCGTCAACGTCCACCCGGCGCGGTGCGCGCGGTAGCCGACGTCGATCCGGCCCACCCGGTCATGGGGGAAGGCATGCTTGAGCGCATTGATGACCAGTTCAGTGACGATCAGGCCGAGGCTCACCGACTTGCCGGAGGAGGCGATGCTGTCGTCGACCGTGACGTTCAGGGTGAGCCTGTCGTGGTCCCGGATCATCGAGTCGCCGATGTTGCGGCACAGGTCGGTGAAATAGCTCCGCAGTTCGACATCGCCGAGGTCTGATCCCGCAAGCTGACGCTGTACGGCGGCGACCGACATGATGCGCTGGTGGGCGTCGCGCAGATGATACCGGCTCTCGTCCGCCCCGACTTTTCGCACGCCCTGCATCAGGACGCCGGCGATGATCTGCAGGCTGTTGGCGACGCGGTGCTGGACCTCCTGAACCAGGATCGCCTTGTCCCGGATCAGGTCGTCCGTCTGGCGCTGGCCGGCGCGCGCTTCGGTGACGTCCTGAACCGAGAGCAGCAGCCTGATGCCGTGCGCGTCGCCGTAGTCGAGACGCCGCGCGTTCAGAACCAGACGGCGCGCGCCTCGGCCGGACTCCACATCCATCTCCCAGGCCCGGATGGAGGCCTGACCATAGGCTGTCGCCTTGAGCAGCGACCCGAGTTGCGGCGCGTTCCACTCGCCTGATCCAAGTTCGGCCAGACTCACGCCGGGTATAGCCTCGCGGTCGACGGCGAAGGCCGCCAGGAAACTCTGGCTGGCGGCGACGACCGACAGATCGCCGTCCAGAAGCAACACCGGCGCGACCGAGGCGGAGATCAACGACAGCGCGAGGTTCAGCGCGATGTCGGAAGGCGGCGCAAGCGGTGTCGTCGGCATGGATTGTCCCCCGGGGTCCGCCGGAAACGTGAGGCCGGACCAAACCGCGACCGTCGATCGCCATCCTGTCGGGACCGTAGGGCGGCGGAGGGCGCAAAGCGCTGATCCAGATCACCGACACGCACGCCCGGGTCGGCTTGGATGGCGACGTCATCCAAAGGAGCCCCCATGACGCAATCCGCCCTGAAGACCCTCAGCCGTGACCTCCACGCCCTCGCCGACGAAGCCACCGATCATCTGAAGGACGCCGCCATGAAAACGGGGACGGAAGCCGGCGACGCCGTCGCCCGATCAACCAAGGCGATCACACGCGCCGCCGATCGCCTGCGCGACGAGGCCGAGGTCTCGGCGGCCAATGTGCGCGAACATCTTTCGGCGACGGTGCGGGATCACCCCATCGCCGCCAATGTCACGTCGAGCGTGGTGATCAGCGTGCTGGTGGCCCTGGCGGCGACGTTCGCCCTGACCCGGCTGTCGCAATCCTGACGCCAGACCAGACGGGCCCCGGCGCGGATGGCGTCGGGGCCCGTCACGCGCGCAGCTATGCCCGGAGCGGAACCGGCGAGGCCGTCGTCAGAGCTCGCCCGACGCGTGTTGTCGAAGCCGTTCGGGGCGCTCGATGATCAGCGCGTTTTGCGACGGCATGGAGATCAGCCCCTTGATCTTCATCCGGGTCAGGACCCGGCTGACGGTCTCGATGGTGAGGCCCAGATAGTCGGCGATCTCGCCACGCTTCATGGGCAGGCGGACGTGGCCGGGCGCGGATGGCCGGGCCGGGTCGTGACCGGGCAGATCCAGCAGGAAGGAGGCCAGGCGCTCGATCGCCGTCTTGCGGCCCAGCAGCAGCATCTGGTTCTGCGCCGCCGCCAGTTCATGGGATGTGCGATGCAGCAGCATGTGTTCCAGCGGGTGGGAGCGCTGGACCAGGGCGCGGAACGGCCCCTTGCGGAAGCGGCACACCGTCGAGGGCTCCATCGCCTCAGCCGAAAAGACATAGGTCTCGCCGATCGCCAGGCCGAGGAAGTCGCCGGCGAACAGGAAGCCTGTGATCTGGCGACGCCCGTTGGGCAGGAGCTTGTAGACGCGCAGCGAGCCCGAGGTGATGTTGAAGACGTACGGCGCCGGATCGCCCTCGCGGATCAGCACGGCGCCGCTCTTCAGCGTCATTACGTCGGCGAGGTCGCCGAGATGCTGGAGATCGGGATCGGCCACGGCGCCGCAGATGCTGAGCGCGCGAGCACCGCAGCTCTCGCAATCGCTGGTCTTCGGCCGTTCGACACATCCAGCTGGGGGAAGTGATCGCGGCGCAAGCAAAGGCTTTGAAACGACGATCATAAATCACCGTGCGCGCTAATGAGTGGATCCCCTAATCAATTGCTTGATCTTCATCAAAAGAAGGGCCGGCTGGATTGGCGGCCAGCTTGATCCGCATCAATGAATCGATCGCCGTTAGCTGGGATCAACAGATTAACCCCGGGGAGCGCCATGCCGATCCATTTGATGCCGATCGCGATTTTTCTGATATCGACGCTGTTTGTCCTGGCCGGCGCCCTTGCGTTCAGCTTGCGACAGACGCCCACGCCGAGGATGCGATCCCGTCGTCACGCGCGCTTCGCGCACCGCTGAGCGGGGACGACCTCAGACGGCCGCGAGTTCGGGTCGCTCGCGGGTCAGCAGACTGTCCGATGCGCCGGTGTGGACGAGCGTCACGCCGGTTCCGGGCTTCAGATCCATCACGTTGATCCTGGCCGAAAGCTGGGTCGCGAGCGCCTGGATGATGGCGGTGCCCAGTCCGGCCTTGGCGGGGTCGTCCGAGGCGGCCATGCCCACCCCGTCATCGCAAACCGAAAGCGACCATCCCGTGCCCAGAGCGTGATAATCGACGGTGACGACGCCCGGGCGATTGTCCGGGAAGGCGTGTTTGAGCGCGTTGATGACCAGTTCGGTCACGATGAGCCCCAGGGATACCGAGGCCTCGGCCGTCGTTGCGCTGCCGTCGCCTTCCACCACGATGCGGACCTTGTCGTGGTCGGCGATCATCGAGGCGCCCAGGCTCTGGCAGAGCTGGGTGAAATAGGGCTTCAGCGCGACGTCGCCGAGATCCTGTGACGACAGTTGCTGCTGAACGGCGGCGACCGACATCACCCGCTGGTGGGCGTCACGCAGATGCCCTCGGCTCACCTCGGAATCCACCTTTCGGGCGTTCTGAAGCAGGACGCTGGCGATGATCTGAAGGCTGTTGGCGACGCGATGCTGGATTTCCCTCAGCAGGATGTCCTTGTCGCGGATCAGGTCGTCCTTGAGCTTTTCGGCCGCCCGGCTGGCGGTCACATCGCTGATGGTCAGAAGAACGCGGACGGGCATGTCCGCGCCGAAGTCGAGCCGCTGCGCGTTCAGGAGCAGGCTCCGCCGCGGCGCATCAGCACTCTTCAGATCGATCTCATAGGCGTCGATCTCGGCCTCGCCCGATCCCACCGCCGAGAGCAGGGAGCGGAGGCGAGGCATGTCCCAGTCGCCGCCGCCGAGCGCGAAAAGACTCCTGCCCACGACGAGGTGGGCCGCATCGCCGAACTCCCGCAGGAAGGACGTGCTGGCCCCGACCACGTTCGAGGCGGCATCGAGCAGCAACACCGGCGCTTGCGAAGACGAAACGATGGCCAGCGCGAGCGCCGTCCCGAGGTCCGGGGAGTCCGTGGAGATGGCCATGAAGGCGCGTCCCGACGCGAGCACGGCTCGCGAGGCGAAAGCCGGTCATCGGTCTATTGGATGGACCTAGCACGATCACTGAACATCAGGGGATTAATCGGGCGCCGCCTGGACCGCCGCCGGTCCCGCGGGTCAGGGTTCGGCCTGGATCGACACCAGATAGGCGATCAGATCGCGGTTCTGGCGTCTGTCGAGAACGAACTCGGGCATGGTGGAGTGGGTGCTCACGAACCCCTCGGCGAAGGCCTCGCCCAGCTGTTCGACGGGGTACCGGCGACTGATGTCGCGCAACCGCGGCGCCGGCGCGAGCGGGCTGGAGGCCTCGTCGCCCAGCGCGTGACAGGCGGCGCATTGCGTCTGGGCGAGCACACGCCCTCGCTCCACCGAACCGGGCGCCGCGCCGGGCGGGGCGGATGCCTCGACGTCCGCCCGCGGCGTTGTCGCATTTTCGGTGGAAGCACACGACGCGAGCAGCATCGCCGCCAGGACGGACCGAATGATCATCTGGGTCTCCGATTGTCAGCGAGGCCCTCCCACGTCGCCGCCTTGCGATCCTTGATCCCGATCAATGCGCGGCGGTCTTCGGGGCGGCTTGTTTCCGGCGAACAGGAGCCGGCGATGACCTATGCGAGCCTCACGGATGACGAGCCGAAAAATGTTCGAGCCGTTCGAATGATGCGCCGCGCAGACAGGCCGACCGGCCCAGGCGTCAGCCTGAACAGATCACATCGCGGATGCTGTCTATGACCGGATCACGGATACTGAGCACGGGCCATCGCGCCAAGGTCATGTCGGCCGAGGACGCCGCCATGCTCATCGCGCCGAACACGACGGTTGGGCTCAGCGGCTTTACCGCGTCCGGCTATCCGACGGCGGTGCCTTTGGCGCTGGCCGCCCGCATCGAGGCCGAGCATGCGGCGGGGCGGCCCTTCAAGCTGCGCATCTGGACCGGCGCCTCGACCGGGCCGGAGCTGGACGGCGCCCTGGCCAAGGCCGACGGGATCGAGTTTCGCCTGCCCTATAATTCGGACCCCACCTGCCGGGACAAGATCAACCGGGGGCAGATGGAGTATTTCGACATGCACCTGAGTCAGGTGGCGCCCGCCGCCTGGCAGGGCATCCTCGGACCGCTCGATACGGCGATCATCCAGGTAACCGGCATTCGCGAGGACGGCGGGCTGATCCCGGCGTCGTCGGTGGGCAACAACAAGACCTGGCTGGACCGGGCCGGTCAGGTGATCCTGGAGGTCAATCGCTGGCAGAGCCCCGAACTGCTGGGCATGCACGACATCTACTATGGCGCGGCCCTGCCGCCGAACCGGGTGCCGATCCCCCTGATCCGTTCCGGGGACCGGATCGGCGAGCCCTGTTTCCGGTGCGACCCCGACAGGATCGTCGCCATTGTCGAGACCGAACGCCCCGACCGCAACGCCGGGTTCACGACGCCGGGCGCCGACGATCTCGCGATCGCCGGCCACCTGCTGGAGTTTCTCGAGCACGAGGTGAAAAAGGGCCGTCTGCCGCCGTCGCTGCTGCCGCTCCAGTCGGGCGTCGGAAACACCGCAAACGCGGTCCTGACCGGTCTGATCGATGCGCCGTTCGAGAACCTGACCGCCTATACCGAGGTGATCCAGGACGGCATGATGGCCTTGCTGGACAGCGGCAAGCTGCGCGTGGCGTCCTCGACGGCTCTTAGCCTCAGCCCGGACCTCAGCGAGAGCGTCAACCGGCGGATGGGCGAGTATCGCGACCGGATCATCCTGCGATCACAGGAGATCAGCAATCACCCGGAGCTGATCCGCCGCCTCGGCGTCATCGCCATGAACGGGATGATCGAGGCGGACATCTACGGCAACGTCAACTCGACCCATGTCATGGGGGCGCGCATCCAGAACGGCATCGGCGGCTCCGGCGACTTTGCCCGCAATGCCTACATCTCGATCTTCATGAGCGCGTCGACGGCCAAGGGCGGCGCGATCTCGACGATCGTGCCGCACGCCTCGCATGTCGATCACATCAATCAGGACGTCCAGGTCATCGTCACCGAACAGGGATTGGCCGACCTGCGCGGACTGTCACCCAAACAGCGGGCGAAGGTGGTGATCGAGAACTGCGCTCATCCGACCTACAGGCCGATGCTGGCGGACTACTACCGGCGCGCTCTGACCGGCTCGTACGGTCTCCAGACGCCCATGCTGCTTGATGAAGCCCTGTCCTGGCACGCCCGGTTCGTTGCGACGGGAACCATGGCGTTCGAGCCGGGGGACCGTTCATGAGACCCGCCGGGCAGATCCACGCGCGCATCGACGAGATCGCGTCCGAGATCGTCCGCCTTCAGGGCGAACTGGATCGTGAAATCTTCAAACGCCGGAAAGTCCTCGGCTGGCGTCTCCACGAAGGCCTGGTCGAGTTCGAGCACGGCGTGGTCGAGGAACGCCGACGTCTGAAGCGCGGAGCCGCAGCCTTTCTCGCCAGCGCGCCGCCGGCCACGGTGCTGACGGCGCCGGTGATCTACTCCCTGATCCTCCCGCTGGCGTTGATGGACCTGTGGGCCTCGGCCTATCAGGCGATCTGTTTTCGGGCGTATCGGCTGCCCCGCGTTCAGCGACGCGACTATCTCGTCTTTGATCGGGACGCGCTGACCTATCTCAACTGGATAGAACGGCTGAACTGCCGGTTCTGCGAATACGCCAACGGCGTCGCCGCCTACGTCCGCGAGATCGCCAGTCGCACGGAACAATACTGGTGCCCGATCAAGCACGCCCTGAAGGTGACCAGTCCCCACAAGCGCTACCAGGCCTTCGTCGACTACGGCGACGCCGAGGGCTACCGGGACCGTTTGGCCCGACTGAGAGACGCATTGCGGACGGAGGCAGGGGGCGTCGATCCTGAATCCATGTCGCCGATCGCGACCGTGACTTAGCGGGAGCCGCGACGTCGGGGTGAGGCACGGGATTGCTCCGATCTATATTTCGACTATCGTGGAACTATGGAAACCGAAGTCCAGATCCTCGCGCTCGCCGCCCTCGCGCAATCGACGCGTCTGGAGGCGTTTCGCCTGCTCGTGCGCCATGAACCCGAGGGGCTGGCGGCCGGTGAGATCGCCAGCCGGCTGGCCATTCCGGCCAACACCCTGTCATCCCATCTCGGCGTCCTGTCTCGCGCGGGTCTGATCCGGTCGGAGCGTCGCAGCCGGTCGATCCTCTACCGGGCCGACCTCGACCGGCTTCGCGACCTCGTCCTGTTCCTGCTCAAGGACTGCTGTGGGGGCAGGGCGGACCTCTGCGAGCCCCTGCTGGCCGAACTCGCGCCCTGCCGCCCCTGAGGATCCCATGGACGTCGTCATCTATCACAATCCCGCCTGCGGGACGTCGCGCAACGCACTGGCGCTCATCCGCCACGTCGGCATCGAACCGCACGTCATCGACTATCTGAAGACGCCGCAGTCGCGGGCCATGGTCGCCTGGCTGGCCAAGCGAATCGGCAAGCCGCTGCGCGATCTGCTGCGGGAGAAGGGAACGCCCTTCGCCGAACTGGGCCTCGGAGACCCAGGCGTGACGGACGATCAGTTGCTGGATGCGATCGAGGCCCATCCGATCCTGCTTAATCGCCCGATCGTCGTCAGTCCTCTCGGTGTCGGCCTGTGCCGACCGTCCGAGGCCGTTCTCGATCTTCTGCCCGCCGACGACCTCAAGCCTTTCACCAAGGAAGACGGCGAGGTGGTCATCGACGCCGCCGGCCAGCGAGTGGCGCCATGACCGAGACGCCCGTAACGACAGCCGCGCCGCGTCGCCTGTCCTTTCTCGACCGTTGGCTCACGGTCTGGATCTTCGTCGCCATGGGCCTGGGCGTGGCTCTGGGCACCCTGGCGCCCGGCCTGTCCGCCTGGATCGACAGTCTCTCGGTCGGGTCGACCAACATTCCGATCGCCATCGGGCTGATCCTGATGATGTATCCGCCGCTGGCCAAGGTCCGGTACGAGGCCCTGCCGCGCGTCTTCGCCGACAAACGGGTGCTCGCCCTGTCCCTGTTCCAGAACTGGGTGCTGGGTCCCGTGCTGATGTTCGCCCTGGCGGTGATTTTCCTGCGCGACCAGCCGGAATACATGACCGGTGTGATCCTGATCGGGCTGGCGCGTTGCATCGCCATGGTGCTGGTCTGGAACCAGCTGGCGCGGGGTGACAGCGAGTACGTCGCCGGGCTGGTGGCCTTCAACTCGATCTTCCAGATCCTGTTCTTCAGCCTTTACGCCTGGATCTTCCTGACCGTCCTGCCGCCCCTGTTCGGCCTGCAGGGCAGTGTCGTGGACGTCAGTGTCTGGACCATCGCCGGCGCGGTGCTCGTCTATCTCGGCTTGCCGTTCCTGGCCGGCTTCCTGACCCGGCGCCGCCTGATCGCCCGCCGCGGCGCGGACTGGTACGAACAGCGGTTCCTGCCGCGCATCGGGCCGATCACCCTGATCGCCTTGCTGTTCACCATCGTGGTCATGTTCAGCCTGAAGGGGGGTGAGGTGGTGGCCCTGCCGCTGGACGCCCTGCGCATCGCCATTCCACTGACGATCTATTTCCTCGTCATGTTCGTGGTCAGCTTCCTGATGGGCCGGCTGATCGAGGCGGATTATCCGCGCACGACCGCCCTGGCCTTCACGGCGGCCTCGAACAATTTTGAACTGGCCATCGCGGTGGCGATCGCGGCCTTCGGATTGACCTCGCCGGTCGCCTTCGCGGCGGTCATCGGCCCGCTGGTCGAGGTGCCGGTGCTGATCCTGCTGGTCTCGGTCGCGCTGTGGATGGGGCGGCGCTGGTTCCCCGATACGGCCCCGCCAGTGGATGCATCTGATCGCCGGGGCGGTTCCGGGCGGGCGGGTGGCGCCGGCTCCGGACCGGAGCGAGGCTGATCTTCGTCGACCGAAGCCCGGGCCTAGGCCGCCCGGGCGCCCATGGCGGCCATCCGCTTCAGCAGGCCTTCGTGATCGCGCCGCGTCTCTATGCCGCCAAGGACGGTGTCCCGGACGGGACTGAACCCGACAAGGGCGAGGGCGCCGCTTTTCAGGGCCTTGAGCGAATGGCCGAAGAAGACGGTCCTGTAGATGAGCGCCGGCATGCCCATGGTGACGACAATGCGGGCCGACCGCCCCTTGAGGCGTCCGGCGCCGGGCGTGGCGGCCTCACCGCCAAAGGCGAAGGCGGGTCGGAAGGCCTGTTCGAACAGCGCCTTCAGCCGGGCCGGCATGGCGCCGAGCCACAGAGGATAGATGATCACGAGATGCTCGGCCCAGGCGAGCTCGTCCTGAAGGGCGAGGATCGCGGCGCAGGGCATTTCACACTGCCAGTCGTAACGGCTCGCCAGAAAGGGGAAGTCCAGTTCGGCGAGGTTGACGCGGTGGACGTCATGGTCCGCCCCGGCGGCGCCCCGGGCATAGGCGGTGGCCAGGGCGTGGCCGTAGCGGGCGGGGTCGGGATCGGGGTGACCATCGAGGATCAGGATGCGGCGGAGGCTCACGCGTCAGACCTCCGCGACCCGCTCGACGCAATAGGTATGCGTCGCGCCGTCTCCGGCGATGACGGAGACGTATTCGCCCGGCACGAAGCGTTCGTGGCCCAGTCGATAGCCCGTCACATCCTCATGGTCCCCGCCGGGGAAGTCGAGCAGCCAGCGATCGCCGGTCGTGTGCCGAAGATGTCCGGTGGCGATGGTGGCGTCCTGCACGAAGCGCCGGACGCGGCAACGGTCGACTGCGGCGCGGCAACTGTCCGCATCCAGACGGCCGTCCTCATCGAGAAAGGCGACGATGTCGTAGCCCGTGCGGGCGTCGCCGTGCGGATGGCCGGGTTCGCGGGCGAGTTCGAGGCGGATGTGGCGGGGCTGAGCGGTCATGGGACGGTTCCTAGTGAGCCAGACAAAGGCAGATGGGGCTGTCGGCGATCAGGTCGCGGGTGACGCCGCCGAGGGCCCATTCATGGAGACGGGCATGGCCGTAGCCGCCGGCGACGATCAGGCCGGCCTGGCGGGCGAGGGCCTCGTCCAGGATCTGGCGGCCGGTCGGTATCCCGGCCCCGAGCGCGCTCACAGCCTCGGCCGCGATGTCATGGCGAGCGAGGTAGAGGATCACATCGGCCAGCTCGGCCCTCACTGTCTCCGTCTCCTCGGCGGAATGGATGGAATAGAGGGTGACGCCTCGCGCCCGCTGCAACAGGGGAATGGCCGCGGCCAGGGCGAGGCGCGCCTCGCGGCAATCCTTCCAGGCGATCAGGGCGGGTTCGCCCACCGGGTTGCGCAGGCGGGTCGGTGGCGTCACCAGCACCGGCCGGCCGCAGCCCATCAGCACATCCGCGACATCCGGCGCATGATAGGGGGCGCGGGGATTGCGCCCGCCCAGGATGACCAGATCGGCCGCCCGCGCGGCGCGGGAGCAGGCTTCTCCGGGGAAACCGATCTGGCCCCGCCAGTCCGCCGCGATGGTCCGGGCCGTGACGATGGCCTCGAACTGCGCGTGGGCGTTCGACACCTCCGCGTCCGCCAGATCGCGGTAGAGGGTGAACAGCTCGCCGACCATCGCCCCGCCGCTCATCGGATCGTACAGCGGAGGGGTGATGGAGCCGACGCACAGGCCGGTCAGACGGGCGCCGAACGCGTTGGCGAGGTCGCAGGCGAGCTCGACTCGGCTGTCGCTCCCGGGGCCGTCGTCTACGGCGACAAGCAGGCTGGCATAGGTCATGGCGGGTCTCCGGTTCGCGTGGAGGAAACCGCACCCGGCGCGCCGCCGCCTTGATCAGGATCAACGCGGGGGAACGGACCGCGGACCAGAATGCGTCATTCTGGAGATCCGCCATGTCCGTACACCGCCTCACCGCCGTCCTCGCCGCCCTGGTTTGCCTGGCCGGCGCCCGGCCGGCGGAGCCCGCCGCGATGGCTGTCCCGGAGCAGGATGCGCTGGCGGAAGCGGCCGCGCGGGGCGAGCAGTTCGCGGCCCGGGCCTGCGCCAGCTGTCATGCGATCGGTCCCGCGGGCGTCAGCCCGCTGGCCGAGGCGACACCCTTCCGCGTGATCGTGCACCGCTATCCCCTGGATCAGCTGGAGGAGGCCTTCGCCGAAGGGCTCGTCACCGGCCATCCGGCCATGCCGGCCTTGGTCTTCCGCGCCAGCGAGATCGACGATCTGGTGGCCTATCTCGAAACAGTAAGAGCCGCATCGTGAGCGTCCGGGACCCGCAGCCCCTCTCCAGCCGGGCCGCGACGGCCGTCGTCGAGGTGCTGGACCGCGAGCGCCTCATGACCTTGGCCTGCAACCGGCCGGACGGCTGGCCGCAGGCGACGACGGTCGGCTATCTGAACGAAGGCCTGAACCTCTATTTCATCGTCGCCCGAACGAGCCAGAAGTTCGCGAACCTGCAGGCCGATCCCCGCGCCTCGGTGGCGATCCGGTGCGAGAGCGGGGGGCCGGGTAACGGCGTCGGCATCTCCATGGCGGGCCGCGTCGCCGAAGTCGCCGAAGCCGAGACGATCGAACGCATCAATGGTCTCGTGACCGGGCGGAACCCGCAGGTGCACGTCTACTGCCCCTCGGGAAGTTCGGTCGCGGTGCTCCGTTTCACGCCGCACATCGTCTCCGCCGTCGGCGTGGTCCAGGGCCGGAGCGACGCCGAGACCTTCACCCTTGGCAAGGCGGGTCCGGACGACGTCTCCCAGCTGTTCTGAAGATCCGGGGCTGATCAGGACGGAGGTCCGAGGCCGTCCAGCCTGTCCGTGAGCGGGACCGCCGATTCGCGAGCCGACGTCCCCATCATCGACCGGAAAGGACCGGAGCATTCGCTGAAAGTCAGCGGGCCGGAGTGGCGGCGTTCGCCCCGTACGAGCCGTCGTGGCAACGCCACAGATCCCAGGCTGATCCACAACCTCAACGGCGAACTCCCTGCAGTTGCGCTTGGTAGTGTCTCGTTAACTATCTGATTTTTATGGGGCCTATGCGCGTAGCGCTCCTGAGTACAACTACGGACGACGCACGCTTCCCGTTCTGCGAGAACCGATTCCGGAACCTGGATGCTGATCCGGGGGTGGAGGAGTACGGACATGCAGGACCAGGCCGCACGGGGACCGGAACTCAGGACCGAAGCGAAACTGACCCGGCGAGGCGAGGCGCCTGAACCGACCGAGACCTACACCGTCCAGGGCGCGGTCGATGTCCGCGCTTCCCAGGACGTCTATCTGAACATCAAGTCCGGCGACGTCGCCTCGCTGCTGCGGCAGGGCGCGGACCTGATCCTGGTGGACTCCAATGGCGAGATCCTGCGCCTCGAAGGCTTCTTCGAGGGCGCGGCCCCTCGCAGGCTTTTCCTTGAGAACGCCGATGACCGACTGGTTCTGGTCGAGACCAACGGCGCCGTGGCCGACGGCCCGCTGCGTCTGACCTTCGTAACCGAGGCCGAACTGTCGCCCTTTGTCAGCCTGACCGCTGAACGCGGCGGGGGAATCGGCACCGGCGCGATCCTGGGGGGACTCGGCGCAGCGGTCGGGCTGGCGGCCTTGGCCGGAGGCGGCGGTGGCGGCGGCGACGACGATGACTCCGGCCCGGTCACCCCGCCCACGGACACTACCCCGCCGGCGGCGCCGACCAACCTGGCGTTCAATACGGCGGGCAGTCAGGTCACCGGGCAGGGCGAGATCGGAGCCACGGTCACCGTCTTTAACGCGGCGGGCGGGGTCATCGGCACCGGAACGGTGGGCGCCAATGGCGCTTTCACCGTTACCCTGACGACGCCGCTGACGAACGGGGAGGGGGTCACGGTTCGGCTGAGCGACGCGGCGGGCAATGTCTCGCCGTCCAGCCCCGCAACCGCACCCGACACGACGGCGCCGACCGCGCCCACCAACCTTGATGTCTCGGACGACGGCGCCAGCGTCACCGGGTCGGGTGTCGTCGGAGCGACCGTCACGATCCGCAACGCGGCGGGCGGCGTCATCGGCACGGCCGTAGTCGCGGCCGACGGAACCTTCACCGCCGCCATCCAGCCCGCGCTGCTGAATGGCGAGACAGTCTCCGCCACCCAGTCCGACGCGGCGGGCAACGTCTCCGGACCAGCTACGGCGGTGGCGCCTGATGTAACCGCGCCGACGGAGCCGACGAATGTGGATGTCTCCGATGACGGCGCGGCGGTGACCGGCTCCGGCCAACCCGGCGCGACCGTAACGGTGCGCGGCCCCGGCGGCGGCGTCATCGGCACGGCCGTAGTCGCGGCCGACGGGACCTTCACCGCCGCCATCCAGCCCGCGCTGCTGAATGGCGAGACGGTCTCCGCCACCCAGTCCGACGCCGCGGGCAACGTCTCCGGACCAGCTACGGCGGTGGCGCCTGATGTGACCGCGCCGACGGCGCCGACGAACGTGGATGTCTCCGATGACGGCGCGGCGGTGACCGGTGGGGGGCAGCCCGGCGCGACCGTGACGGTGCGCGGCCCCGGCGGCGGCGTCATTGGCACGGGCGTCGTGGCGGGCGACGGGACCTTCTCCGTGCCCGTGTCGCCGACCCAGACCAACGGCGAGACGGTCTCGGTCACCCTGACCGATCCCGGCGGCGCCTCCCCGCCCGCCACGGCGACGGCGCCGGACACGACCGCGCCCGGTCTGTTGATCAACCTCGATGTGGCCGACGACGGCGCGTCTGTCACCGGCCTGGGCGAAGCGGGCGCGACGGTCACGGTGCGAGGACCCGATGGCGTGATCCTCGGCACGGCGACGGTGAGTGCCGATGGAACCTTCAGCGTGCCGCTGTCGCCTCCGCTGATCGCCAGCCAGACCGTGACGGCGATCCAGACAGACGCCTCGGGCAATGTCTCCGGCCCGGCGACGGCCATTGCGCCGGACCTGACCTTCCCGGGCGGTCCCAACGGCGCCGACGCCCCGGTGGTGGTGATCGGTGAAGCGGCCAGCGGAGTGAACGGCGCGGAAGCCGCGGACGGGGTGCAGATCCGGGTCCTGCTGACCCCCGGCGCGCAGACGGGCGACACGGTCACCGTGACCATCTCCTCGGGCGGCGCGCCCGTGGTGTTGAGCCGGGTGCTGACGGCGGGCGAAGTCACCGCGGGCGTCATCGGCTTCACCCTGGCGGCGCCGGTGGCGGACGGCGGCTACAGCGCGGTGGCGATTATTGCGGACGCCGGCGGCAATGCCTCGACGGCCTCGGGCGCCGTGGCCTTCACCGTCGATGGGTCGACCCCGGCTCCGACCCTGCTGTCGGCCAATGGACAGGCGATCACCGGCACGGCGGAAGCCGGCGCGACGATCACCCTGCTCAACGCCTCGGGTCAGCCTGTGCTGAGCGCAGGGGTGGCGGTGACGGTCATTGCCGGCCCTTCCGGCGAATGGACCATACCCGCTGGACTGGTCCCCGGCGGGCTGGACCAGTTCTCCGGCGCGGTGCGCGCGACGGATGCGGCCGGCAATACGGCGCAGTCGCCGGTCGGCCTGATCGACGGCTCGACCCCGGCCCCGGATGTGACGGGCGCCAATGGTCTGGGTTTGTCCGGCACGGCCGAGGCCGGTGCGACCATCACCCTGCTTGACGCCTCGGGCCAGCCGGTTCTGGTCGGCGGCGTGCCGGTGACGACCACGGCGGGCCCGGACGGGGTCTGGTCGATTGCAGCGGCGGACATTCCCGGCCTGAACGGCTTCACCGGCGCAGTGCGGGCGGAGGATGTCGCGGGCAACACCGCAACCACAACGGTCGGTCCCATCGACGCCACGGTGACGGTGACGCTGAACGTCTCGGTCGTCGCGGGCGACGATGTCGTGAACATCGACGAGGCCGCCTCGGCCTCGGTCAATGTGACAGGCCAGGCCACCGGCGACTTCGTGCCGGGCGAGATCGTGACCGTGACCCTGTCCAACGGCGCCGCGACCACGGCGGTGATCCAGGGCGACGGCAGCTGGACAGCGACCTTCGCGGGCGCGGATCTGGCGGCGTCCACCAGCCTGACGGCCACGACGACCGTCACCGACACCTCGGGCAATACGGTGTCGGTCAGCGACACCCGGGACTTCGCCGCCGACCTGATCGCGCCGTCGGCTCCTGTCGTGGCGGTGGCCAACGGAACAGGGCTGTCGGGCACGGCCGAAGCGGGCGTGACGCTGGAGCTACGCGATGCAGGCGGAGGTCTGATCGCCACGGTCGTCGCGGGGCCGACCGGCACCTGGACGATCCCGGTGTCGGCGGTTCCGGGCGGGCTCAATGGCTTCACCGGCACGATCACCGCCATCGACGCGGCGGGCAATGACACGGCGGCTGCGCTGGGGCCGGTGGATGGCCTGACCACGGCGCCGATCATCACCACCGCCAACGGCGCCGGCCTGTCCGGCACGGCGGAGGCGGGCGCGGTCCTGACCCTGCTCGACGCCAACGGCAATCCGGTCCCGGGCGTGGGCGGCGCCGCGGTCACCGTCACTGCGGACGCGAATGGCGTGTGGACCTTGCCGGCCTCGCTGGTCCCGGTGTCCCTGGACGGCTTCACCGGCTCGTTGAGGGCGGCGGACATCGACGGCAATCTTGCGGTGGCGCCCGTCGGACCGGTTGACGGCGCGACCCCCACGCCGACCATTCTTGCGGCCAATGGCGCGGGTCTCGCGGGAACGGCCGAGCCGGGGGCGGTCATCCTGCTGGGCGCCAATGGCGCGCCCGTGCTCGGCGCGGACGGTCAGCCGATCCGCGTCACCGTCGCCCCGGACGGCAGCTGGTCGATCCCGGCCGGGCTCGTGCCCGGCGGCCTGGACGGCTTCGTCGGTTCGGTGCAGGCCGTCGACCCGGCCGGCAACGTCTCCGCCGCGTCCGTTGGACCGGTCGATGGCAGCGTTTCGGTGTCGCTGTCGCTGGATTCCGTGACGGCGGACGGAGTGCTGAATGTCGCCGAAGCGGCCGGGACGGTCACGGTTACGGGGCGCGCCACCGGCGAGTTCGTCGCGGGCGAGACGGTCACCCTGACCCTGTCGTCAGGCGCCCAGTTCACCGCCGTCCTGCTGGCCGATGGGAGCTTCAGCGCCGCGATCCCGGGCGCCGCCCTGAGCGGTGGCGTGACCATCACGGCCTCCATGCAGGCCGAGGACAATGCCGGCAACATGGTCACCGTCACCAACGTCGAGGCCTATCAGATCGATCTGGCGGTCGTGACGCCGGTCATCACCCAAGCCAATGGTCAGAGCCTGGAAGGAACCGCCGAGCCGGGCGTCAGCCTGACGCTGCTGGACGCCGCCGGGACGCCGATCACCACGGTGACCGTCGGCTTCGACGGCCAATGGACCATTCCGGCCTCCGCCGTCAGCGGGGGGCTGGATGGCTTCGGCGGATCGGTGCGCACCGTAGATGCGGCGGGCAATGTCGCGACGAGCCCGGTCGGGCCAGTTGATGGCTCGACGGTCACGCCCGCGATTACGGACGCCAATGGCCAGGGGCTGTCTGGCACGGCCGAGGCGGGCGCGCAGGTCACCCTGACAGGCGCCGGCGGTGCGCCGGTGCTGGACGGGCAGGGCAATCCGGTGACGGTCACCGCTGATGCGAGCGGCGTCTGGACCATTCCGGCTTCGCGGCTCCCTGCGGGCCTCGATGGCTTCACCGGCGCGGTGCAGGCCGTCGATCAGGCCGGCAACAGCGCCACGGCGGCGGTCGGACCGGTGGACGGCGCGACGCCGACACCGGTGATCGCCTCGGCCAACGGTCTGGGCCTGACCGGCACGGCGGAGCCCGGGGCCATCGTGCTTCTGGATGAAAACGGGGCGCCGGTGATCGGGGCCGACGGCCAGCCTGTTCAGGTCACGGTCGCACCGGACGGAAGCTGGTCGATCCCCGCCACCGCGGTCCCCGGCGGCCTGGACGGCTTTACCGGCGCGGTGCGCGTCGTCGATGCCGCGGGCAACACCGCCAGCGCGGGCGTCGGCCCGATCGACGGTGACGTGACGGTCTCACTGAACGTCACGGCCGTCGGCGACGACAACATCATCAGCCTGGCGGAGTCCACGGCGGGCGCGGTGACGGTCACCGGGGTGGCGATCGGCGACTTCACCGTCGGCCAAACAGTCACCCTCCAGCTCTCGAACGGCGCAGCCACCACGGCGACCATTGGCGCGGGCGGCGGCTGGACCGCGACCTTCGCCGGCGTCGATCTGGCCGCCTCGACCGCCCTGACCGCCTCGACGACCACGATCGACGCCTCGGGCAATACGGTGACGGTGCAGGACGTCCAGACCTTCACGGTGGACGTCACACCGCCGGCCCCGCCCCAGGTGACCGAAGCCAATGGCGATGGCCTGACGGGAACGGCCGAGCCGGGCGTGACGCTTGTCCTGACCGGCCCGGGCGGTGCGCCCGTGGTGGAGGTCACGGTCGGACCCGACGGCGGCTGGACCATTCCGGCCACCGCCATTCCCGACGGCATCGACGGCTTCACCGGCACGGTCACCGCCGTCGATGCGGCCGGCAACTCGACCAGCATCCCCGTCGGACCCGTGGACGGTGTCACCGCCGTTCCGGTGCTGACGGGCGCCAATGGGGATGGGCTGACCGGCACGTCGGAAGCGGGCGCGATCGTCACCCTGCTGGACGGCGCCGGAAACCCGGTGCTGAACGGCGGCGCGCCGGTGACGGTGGTCGCCGACGTCAATGGCGACTGGACCATCCCCTCGACCCTGATCCCTGTTCCGCTGGACGGTTTCACGGGTGGCGTCCAGGCCACGGATCCGGACGGCAACAGCGCCACCGCCTCCGTCGGTCCGGTGGACGGGTCGACCCCGGCGCCGACCATCACCGCCGCCAACGGCGCGAGCCTGAGCGGCACGGCCGAGCCCGGAGCGGTTATCCTGCTGGACGCCAATGGCGCGCCGGTCATCGGGACGGACGGCCAGCCGGTGCAGGTCACCGTCGCGGCCGACGGAACCTGGTCGATCCCGGCCTCGGTGGTGCCCGGCGGCCTCGACGGCTTCACCGGGTCCGTGCGGGCCGTCGACAACGCCGGCAACGAAGCCGGAACCGGCGTGGGTCCCATCGACGGCGACGTCAGCCTGACCCTCGCGGTCAATCCGGTGACGCCGGACAACGTCCTGAACGGAGCCGAAGCCGCCTCGGGTTCGGTTGCGATCTCCGGCCGCGCGATCGGAGAGTTCAACGTCGGCGACACCGTGCAGGTCACCCTCTCCACGGGTGTTGTCCGGTCCGGGATCCTGGCGGCCGACGGCAGCTGGAGCGTCAGCTTCACCGGCGCCGAACTGGCGGCCTCGACCTCGATTACAGCATCGGCCACCACGACCGACACCTCCGGCAACAGCGTCGCGGTGACGGATGTCCAGCCCTACGTCGTCGATGTGTCGACCCCGATCCCCGTGGTTTCCGTCGCCAATGGTGCGGGTTTGTCCGGCACGGCCGAGGCGGGGGCGACCGTCGTGGTGCGCAACGCGGCGGGCCAGACGGTCGGCGCAACGACGGCGGATGCAAACGGCGCCTGGAGCCTTCCGGCCGCGGGTCTGTCGGCCAATCTGAACGGCTTCACCGGCTCGGTGCAGGCGACGGACGCGGCGGGCAATGTCGCCGCGGCCCCCGTCGGTCCCGTCGATGGGCTTATCAATCTGGGGATCACCGTCGCGCCAGTGACGGCGGACAATATCCTCAGCATCGCCGAATCCGCCGCCGCCCAGACGATTTCGGGCACGGTGACAGGGGAGTTCCGCATCGGCGATGCGGTCACCGTCACCCTCAGCAACGGCGTCACGGCGTCAACGACGGTGCTGGCGGGCGGCGTCTGGTCCGTTGTGCTCGCGGGGGCGGATCTCGCGGCCTCGACGGGCCTGACCGTCGCGGTCTCCACCGTGGATGCGGCGGGCAATACGGCCACGGTCACGGCCCCGCAAAGCTACGGCGTTGATCTGACGGCCCCGGGCGCCCCGGTCCTGTCGAGCGCGGGCGTGCCCGGGCTGTCCGGTTCGGGCGAGCCGGGTGCGGTCATACGGCTGCTGGACGGCTCCGGTTCGCCGGTGCTGAACGGCGCCGGTCAGCCGATCACAGCCACGGTGGCGGCTAACGGAACCTGGACCATCCCGGCCTCCGCCTTCGCGGGTGGGGCCGTGCCGCCGAACTTCACCGGCCAGCTGGCGGCCGTGGACGCGGCGGGCAATGTGTCAGGGCCGACGGTCGTCGCCCCCATCGACGTTACACCTCCGGACGGAACGACCACCACGGTCGTGCTGACCGCCATCGCCGGCGACGACATCGTCAACATCGCGGAGTCACAGGGCAGTGTGACTGTCACGGGCCAGGTCACGGGCGAGTACCGGGCGGGCGATACCGTCACCCTGACGGCGGGCGCAGCGACCTTCACCGGCACGGTCCTCGCCGGCGGCGGTTTCTCCATCGCTGTTCCGGGCGCGGCCCTGACCGGCGGCAGTCTCGGCGTCACCGTCGCCGCCACCGATGCCGCAGGCAATGTCGGCCAGATCACCGGCAGCCGCGCCTACGCCGCTGACCTGTCGGGCCCCGGGGGCGCGGGCGGGACCCAGGCGCCCGGTCTGACCATCGCCGCGGCGGTGGACGGCGTCATCACCTCGACCGAGCTGGGCGCAGGGGTTTCGGCGGTCGTCACCCTGACGCCCGGTGCGCAGGCCGGCGACACCCTGACGCTCAGCCTGACCCATGCTGGGACGACGCAGACCGTTTCGGTCGTCCTGACCGCCGCTAACATCACGGCGGGACAGGTCGGGCTCCCGATCTCGGCCGCCCTGTCCGATGGGCTGTTCACGGCCCGCGCCGTCATCACCGATCCGTCGGGCAATCCCTCGGCGCCCTCGACGGTGCTGAATTTCGAGGTCGATACCGTGCCGGTGAACGTCGGCGAAACCGCAGCCAGCGTGACCGAGGCCGCGCTCGGCCAGGAGATCGTCGGCTCGATCCCGATCATCGGGGCGACGGGGGCGGTCACCGTCGCCTTGCAAGCGCCGACCACGCCGCTGACGTCCCAGGGCGTCGCCATCACCTGGGCCTTCGACGGTTCGGGCGCGCTGATCGGTTCGGCGGGTGGACGTCTGGTCGTGCGCGCCACGATCGACGACACGGGCCAGTACCGGATCACCCTGCTGGACGGCGTGGATCACCTGGGCGCCAACGCGGCCAGCCTCACAGCCCAGATCGGCGTCACCGTCACAGATGAGACCGGAACGGTGGGCGGCGCCATCTCCCTGACCATTGTCGATGGCGCGCCGCAGCTGGCGACGCCGGTGATCCTGACGCCCACGGCGCCGGGCGTCATTGTCGGCGATCTGGTCGACAGCTTCGGCGCCGATGGCGGTCGAATGACCTCGGTCACCATCGATGGACGAACCTTCACCTGGGATCCCGACACGGACACGGTGACGGCCTCGGGCACGGGAACGACCGTGCTGTCTTATGGCGTGGATGACGGCCTGCTGTCGGCCACCACCGTGCGCGGCGAGACCATCACCGTTGATTTCGAGACCGGCGACTACAGGGTTCAGGTCACGGGCCAGGACTCCACGCCTCCCGCCTCGGTGCGTCCGACCGCGGCCCTGGGCGGCGGCAACGGCCTTCTGGGCCTGGTGGACGCCAATGTCCTGGGGTTGATCCAGCTGGGTCAGCAGCAGTTCTTCACCGCCTCCGATGTCAACAACGACATCGGTTCCGTGGTGGTTCGCTACTCCGCCGCCGTCGGCCTGGGTCTCAAGACCTTCGGCTATAACGCCGCTCTCGCAACGGAGCTGGGCCTGTCGATCAGCCGGAGCGATACCTTCCTGCTGCCCGGCTCGTCGCAGTTGACCATCACCGCCATCGGCGGCGGAGCGGTGGACAATCTGAAGCTCAACGAGTTCCTGGGCTCCATCACCATCAGCGGCGGCCTGTCCGGCCTGGTGGACCTCAACGTCGCCCAGACCCTGAGCATCACCGCCACCGACCTGGCCGGTCAGGTGACCGCGGCCTCGACCAGCAGCCTGGCTAGTCTTGGCGTTCTGGCGAGCCTGCTGGGCGGCAGCCAACCGGCGCAGATCCTGACCGGCAGCGCCAACGGCGAGACCCTGACGGCCTCAGACGCGGGTACGGGGACGGCGCTGGACAATCGCCTGTACGGCTATGGCGGCGACGACGTGCTGAACGCCGGACTGGGCAACGACATCCTGCGCGGCGGTCAGGGCGCCGACACCCTGAACGGCGGGGCCGGAAACGACCTTCTCATCGGCGGTCAGGGCAATGATACGCTGAACGGCGGCACGGGCAGCGATGTCTTCCGCTGGGAGGCTGGCGACCAGGGCACGACAGCCCAGCCCGCCGCCGACACCATCACCGACTTCAATGTAGCCAGCCTCAACCTCGGCGGCGACGTGCTGGACCTGTCCAGCCTGCTGGTCGGCGAAGGGCGGATCGGCGCCAACCCCGGCAACCTGTCCAACTTCGTCCACTTCGAGCTGACGGCCGGGGGGACCCTCATCCACATCAGCACGACCGGCGCCTTCACGGGCGGGTTTGGATCGTCAACAGCGGGGGCGGCCAATCAGACCATCCTGCTGGCCAATGTGGACTTGGTGACCGGCTACGGGTCCGACCAGTCGATCCTTGCGGACCTGCTGGCGCGCGGGAAGCTGATCGTCGACGCCCTGACCGTCGACGGCTCGACCGCGCCCGACACCCTGACCATCGGCGGCTCCGTCGTGGACGGTGACGGTGACACGGCGACGACGGGCGTGAGCATCGACAGTTCGGGCGTCACGCCCCTGCCGCCACAGCCGGGCAATGTCGCACCGGTGGTCGAGGCCACCGCGCAGAACCTGCTGGGCCTGATCGGTCTCGGCGCTCTGGGTCTGAACCTGAACAGTCAGGACTTGCTGGCCGCGGACGCCAACAACAACCTCAGCCGCGTCGAGGTCGAGTATGCGCCGCTCGTGGCGGTCAATCTGTCGCCCCTGACCTTCGCCTGGTCACAGGCGCTGGCCAGCCAGTACGGGTTGAGCGTCGAAGTGACCCGATCCCCGGGCCTGCTGGGCGTGGTGGCCCCCAGCGCGCGCATCAGCATCACGGCGCTGGACGGGGGCGTCATCGACAATGTCGAGATCAACCGCTTCCTTGAGACGATCCACCTCACCGATCTGAACGGCGGCCTGCTGTCCAGTTCGACGCTGAGCCTGAACCTGCTCAACGCCCTGACCATCACGGCCACGGACGCGTTGGGGCTCAGCAGTTCGGCGGTGATCGGATCGGTGGTGAACATCAATGCGCTCAACAGTCTGGACGGTCCCGATCCGGCGGCGCCGCTGACCCAGCCGATCCAGGCGTCAGACAAGGCGGAAAGCGCGGATGACGGGGGCGCCCTGGTCCGGCCGGCCCTGATGGCGGACAAGGTCGATGGGGGTGCTGACAGCGACGATCCCCAGGTTCGGCCCGACCTTGTCGAAGACAAGAGCTTCGGTGGGCTTGAGCCTCTGGTGCGGCCGGGCGTGGTCGCCGATGGCGGCAGCGACGACTTCATGGACGAGGACACTGTCCGGTTGCCGCGCGAGGTCACGCATGCCGGGCGGACCGGTGACACGATGGTCACCCATGCCGATGCCTCGGACCTGATCGCAGCCTTCACCGAGGACGCCCCCGAGTTCACCGGTGAGGATGACCCCCTGACCTTGCCGGTGATGTCCGACGGGTTCGACACGGGTCATGTCGGCTGGACCCCGCCGATCCTGCCCGACGACGACACGATCGTGCACCCATGATCCAGCGCCGGCGGCCAGCGGGGATGGGCGTGACGCTGTTCGCCGCGTCCGTTCTTGCTGGCCCGACCCTGGCCGATCCCCTCGGTGACGCCGTGCTCCGGGGTCTGGCGCGGCATCCCGAGGTGCGGCTGGCCGAGGCGGAAGTCAGTCAGGCCGGCATCGAGGCGGCGATGGCGCGCAACGGCTACCTGCCTGCGCTCAGTGCGTCATCCGGTCCGGCGCCGGCCGGGCTCGGCTATGACCTCAGCCTGACCCAGACCCTGACCGACTGGGGCCAGACCGGCGGTCAGGTGGACCAGCGCAAGGCGATGCTGGCGCAGCAGCAGGCCAATCTGGATGTCGTCCGTGACGATGCGGCGCTGGAGATCGTCGAGACCTGGATGGATCTCGCCAGCGCCCGGGCCCGGTTGTCGGTCATCGATGAACAGCTGGCCCGGCTCGAAGATCTGTCGGGGATGGCCCGGACCCGCGTCGAGGGCCGTTACTCGGACGCCAGCGAGACCGGCCGGGTGGCGCTGGCCGTCGCTACAGCCCAGGGGCAGCGCGCCGTCGCGGCCGGCGAGCTTGCGGAGGCCCAGGACCGGTTTGAGTTGCTGGTTGGTCAGGCTCCGGGCGTGATCGGCCTGCCCATGCTGCCGACCTTCCTTGACCGCGTGAGGGAGGAGGGCGCCCTCGAAGCCGCGATCGCCTCGGCTCCGTTGTTCCGCAAGGCGGCGCTGGGCGTCGATGTGGCGGAGGGCGGAGTGCGCGAGGCGCGCGCCGCCCGCTTTCCGCGTCTGAACCTCGAAGGGTCGCTGCAGCGGCGCGAGATCGGGGGGCGAATGGTCGATGACAGCGCCATCGCCCTGCGCTTGCGAATGGAGACCCAGCGCGGTCTAACCGCGCTCCAGCGCCCTCAGCTGGCCGCCCGACGCCGGGAAGCCGCTCTCTGGGAAGCCGAGGTGGTGGGGCGCGAGCTCCAGCGGGTGGTCGAAGCCCTGATCCGATCAGACGCCGCCCTCGGCCAGCGGATCACCGCGCTTCAGGACCAGGCTGAACAAGCCGATGCCGTGCGCCTCTTGTACCGCGAACAGTTCCTCGTCGGGCGGCGCGATATCCAGGATCTGGTCATCATGGAAACCGAGCAGTTCGAGGCCGAACGCCAGCTCATCGAGTTGACGATCGAGCGTCTGCGGCTGCAGTACCGCGCCGCCGCCCAACTGGGGTTGCTGACCCGCTTCATGGCCGGCGACGAGATGCAGATGCCGGCGGGTACGCCATGACCCTGGCCTGGGACGCGTCCGCCAGCACGCCCTCCGGAGACCCGCTGCGAGAGGGGCTGTGCCTGCTCGCCGCGCGTCTGGGGCGCCAGGTTTCCACGGCGCGTCTCGGGGACGGCATGGCCCTGCGCGACGGCCGGCTGCCGCTTGATCAGATGGAGAAGGCCATGCGTCGAGCGGGCTTCGCCGCCCGCGCTGTGCGTATGCCGCCATCGGAGGCGCCCGAGGCCCTGCTTCCCGCCCTGTTGCTGATGACCGACGGGTCCGCCGTCGTCCTCGCCGGCCGTGTCGAGGATCAGGCCGTCTTGCTGAGCCCGGAGACTGGCGGAGGGGAGGTTCGTGCCTCACTCGCGGACGTCCATGCCCGCCACAGCGGCATCGTCATTTTCGCCCGGCCCATCTATGCCGGGGACGAGCGGGCCGGCGCCTATGCCAAGGCGGCTCCCAGCCACTGGCTGCACGGGACGATCCGACGCTCCTGGCCGTCCCTGATCGAGGTGGGATTGGCGGCGGTGTTCGCCAACCTTCTGGCCATCGCCACCTCCCTGTTCTCCATGCAGGTCTATGACCGCGTGGTGCCGACCTCGGCGTTCGGCACCCTCTGGGTGCTGGCCAGTGGCGTTGCCCTGGCCGTCGGCGCCGAATGGTTGCTGCGGATGCTTCGGGCCCATTTCCTCGACGTGACGGGCCGCAAGCTGGATCTCCAGCTATCGTCGCGCCTGTTCGAACAGGTCATGCAGATTCGTCTGTCCGCCCGTCCGGGCTCGACCGGCGCCTTCTCCAGCCAGGTGCGGGAGTTCGAGACGGTGCGGGAGTTCTTCACCTCCTCAACCCTCGCCGCGCTCAGCGATGCGCCGTTCATCCTGGCCTTCCTGGGCGTGATCTACATGCTGGGCGGTCCGGTGGTCCTGGCCCCCGCCGCCGCCGTGGTGCTGATGCTGGTCCCGGCCCTGCTGCTGCAGAAGCGCATGGCCGCCTTGTCGCGCGACAACCTGCGTGAGGGAGCCGTCAAGCAGGGCCTGCTGCTGGAGACGGTGGAAAATCTGGAGACCGTGAAGGCGACGCGGGCGGAAGGCCGTAACCTGCGCCTGTGGGAGATGCTGTCGGATCAGCTGGCCGATTCCGGCGCCAAGGGCCGCAACCTGTCCACGGCCCTGACCCTCGGCGCCTCCGCCGCCCAGCAGCTGGCCTTCGTCGGTGTGGTGCTGATCGGGGTATATGAAATCGCCGGCGGGCGCATGACCATGGGCGCGCTCGTCGCCTGTTCGCTGCTCGTCTCCCGGGCGGTGTCCCCGACCACCCAGTTCACCGGTATCCTGGCCCGCTGGCAGCATGTGAAGGTCGCTCTGGAGGGACTGGATCAGTTGATGGCCTCGCCGGTCGAACGCCCCGCCGGACGGCAGTTCACCCGTCTGCCCGAGATCAGCGGACGCTATGCGGTGCAGGATCTTGAGGCGCGGCCGGACCCCGAAGCACCGCCGGTGCTGATCGTGCCGCGGCTGGAGATCGCCGCGGGCGAACGGGTGGCGGTCATCGGCGGCAACGGGGCGGGCAAGTCGACCCTGTTGCGGATGCTGTCAGGCCTGGCTGATCCTTCGGCGGGTCGGGTGCTGGTGGATGACGTCAGTCTGGCGCAGATCGAGCCCGCCGACCGCCGCCGCGCCATCGGCTATCTGCCCCAGGACAACGCCCTGTTCCACGGCACATTGCGCGAGAACCTGACCCTCGACGGCGCCGCGCGGTCCGACGCCGAACTGCTGGACATGCTCGATGTGGTCGGGCTGGGCGCCTTCATCCGGGCGCACCCGGCCGGTCTGGACCTGCCCCTCGCCGGGTCACGCAGCGTGTCGGGCGGGCAGCGGCAGGCGATCGCCCTCGCGCGCCTGTTCCTTCAGGACCCCCGCATCGTCCTGATGGACGAACCTACCGCCGCCTATGACCAGACCAACGAGCGGCGTGTCGTCGAATTCCTGCGGCAGTGGTCCAGCGGGCGGACGGTGGTGATCGCCACGCACCGCCGCGCTGCACTGGCGGTCGCCGATCGGGTGCTGGCCTTGTCGGGCGGCCGTATCATCGCCGACGGCCCGCGCGAGGCCGGCGGCCAGGTCACCCTGATGAGGGCTCCCGATGCCTGAGGCTGTCCACGATGAAAAGGCGCTGCGTCGCCTGCTGTCCGGATCGCGGGTGGGCGAGGCCCATCCAGCCGCGCGCCCGATCCTGTGGGCCTGTGTGGCGATCATCATCGCCTTCGTGGTCTGGGCCGCCTGGGCGCCGGTCGACGAGGTCTCGCGTGGGGAGGGCAGGGTGGTGCCCAGCAGTCGGGTGCAGGTGATCCAGAGCCTCGAGGGCGGCATCCTGCGCGATCTGTTGGTCAAGGAAGGCGACATCGTGCGCGCGGGCCAGCCGCTGGTTCAGCTCGACAATACCCGCTTCGAGGCCTCTGCCCTGGAGACGGGGACCCAGGTCACCGCCCTGACTGCCGCCATCGCCCGGCTGGAGGCCGAGGTGCTGGGCCGCCCGACCATCGCCTTCCCGGTCAGCATCCCGCGCAACGATCCTGTGCTGGCGTCCGAGCGGGCCCTGTTCGAGGCGCGTCGCCACAACCTGAACGCCACCGTCCAGGCCCTGTCGCAGGAGACCGCCTACGCCCGCCGTCAGTTGAGCCTGATCGAGCCTCTGGCCGCGCGCGGAGCCGTCAGCGAGGTCGAGGCCCTGCGGCTCGGCAAGGACATCGCCGCCTTGACGGGGCGCCAGACCGAGGTCCGCAACACCTATATGCAGGAAGCCTATGCCGAACTGGCCGCCAAGAAGGCCGAATTGGCCGCGCAGGCGCAGATCTTCAACCAGCGCCAGGATCAGCTGACGCGCACCCGCATCACGGCCCCGGTCCGGGCCCGGGTCAATGAGGTGCTGATCACCACCCGGGGCGGCGTGGTCCAGCCGGGCGAGCCGATCATGCAGCTGACGCCCGTGGACGACCAGTTGCTGGTGGAGGCGCGGATCCTGCCCCGCGACGTCGCCTTCCTGCGTCCGGGTATGCCCGCGCGGGTCAAGATCACCGCCTATGACTACACGGTCTACGGGGATTTGCCGGGCCGGGTCGAGCAGATCAGCGAGGATACGCTGGAAGAGGACACCCCGCGCGGCAAGGTGGCCTATTACAGCGTCCTGGTGCGGACCGACCGGGCCTTTCTGCAGCGTGGGGGCGAAACCCTGCCGATCCGCCCGGGCATGGTCGCCCAGGTGGATGTGCGTTCCGGCCGTCGGACTGTCCTCAGCTATCTCTTGAGGCCCTTGTTGAAAGCGCGTCTGGCGTGACGGCGTCCGATTTCATGACCAAGGCCGGGCTGGCGTCCGGGGAGGCAGGCGTCGACGGAGGTCTTGCCGACCCAAACCTGTCCGAGGCCGACTTCGTAAGCCTGCGCACGGCGTTGCTGGCTCTGTCCCCGCAAATGTCCTGCCCGCAAATTCTCGACCTCGCGGACCTGCTTCACACCTCGATCCGCTCGCGCAAGCCGCATGGCCGGTCAGACCGGGACGGCGCGTCGCGCGGGGTTTGATCTCGGTCAAGGCGCTCACGGAGGCGAGGGCGGACAAGGCGGCCCTCAACAGGAGCCCGCCGTGCCTCAATCCGCCATTCCGTTTGTCGCCGCCGTCATCGCCTTCTTCGCCGTATTCATGGGTGTGATCGGTGCCGTGTCGATCTGGAGCAATCTTCCGGACCGGCGGCCGCGAAACTGATTTCCGGCGCGTCGCTGTTTTCCCGCGCAACAACCGCAGCGCTTCGGTATTTCTGTCAGGCACGCCCGTCGACCGGGCCAGCCTGAGAGGGTGACGATGCGCGATCTTCCGGCCCGTTTCATCGCCGTGGCCCTGGCCCTGACGCTGTCGGGTTGCGGCACCTTCGCCCGACCCGAGCCGCTCGCGGTCCGCGCCATCGACGCTTCCGTCGAGCGGGTGGCGGACCCGAGGATACGGCCGGGCGATCAGGTGCGGGTCAATGAACTGGTCGAGCTGTTCACCCATCGGCTCGCGCGCGACGGTAGCGGCGCCATGCTGGCCCTGTCCGGTGGCGGGGCCAACGGCGCGTTCGGCGCTGGAGTGCTGGTCGGCTGGACCGAGACGGGCGCCCGGCCCCGGTTCGATATCGTCACCGGGATCAGCACCGGCGCCTTGGCCGCGCCCTTCGCCTTTCTCGGATCCGACTGGGATGACGAACTGCGTGAAGCCTATACCGGGGGCGGCGCGGACGGATTGCTGAGTGCGCGAGCGCTTGCGGGGCTGGTGCGGCCCAGCCTGTTCAGCTCCGCCCCGCTGCGCAAACTCGTCGAGGAGAATGTCACGCCCGAGCTGTTGCGCCAGATCGCCGCCGAGCACGCCAAGGGGCGGCGGTTGCTGGTCGTGACCACCAATCTGGACACGCAGGAATCGGTGGTCTGGGACATGGGACAGCTGGCGACGCAGGGGGACGAGCAGGCCCTGCAGCTGTTCCGCGAAGTGCTGATCGCCTCGGCCAGTATTCCGGGCGTCTTCCCACCGGTGATGATCGCCGGACTGCAAGGCGATCAGATCGTTGAGGAAATGCACGCCGACGGCGGCATCAACCTGCCCTTCCTCGGGGTGCCTGAAAACATGCTGGCGGGGTCGCCCCGGATCCCGGGCGCGGACCATGCCTCGATCTACGTCCTGATCAACGGCCAGACCGGGCGGACCTCCAGCGTGGTGCGCGGCAGCCTGCCGGCCATCCTGACCCGAACCTATGAAAGCATGAGCAAGGCGACGACCCGGACCCACCTCGCCGCAAACGCCGCCTTCGCCGCGCGCAACGGCGTGACCTTCCGCGTGGCGTCGATCCCGATGGAGACCGAGGCGTCGAGCCTGAATTTCGATCACGACTCAATGGTCCGGGTGTTCGAATTGGGCCGGTCGCGGGCGGCTGCGGGGCAGGCTTGGGTCTCGCCTAGCGAGGAACTGGCGGCCGAGCCGGCGGGGATCGGACCGGCCCCGCAAGCCGCAGCGCCATCGAACTGACCTTGGCGGCGCTAACCAAACAGCAGGATTGAGGGGCGTAGGAAGAGGCGTACCCAGAGAGTTCCGATGGACGAAGCTCAACGCCTTGCCACTGTGCGATCCCTTCGCGCGATCGGGGTTCCCCCGGCCCCAGCGATAGAGGGCGCGGTCAGGCTCGCGGCAGGGTTGCTAAACTGCCCGATCGCTCTCGTCACCCTGATCGAGGACGAGGTTCAGTGGTTCAAGGCCAGCCTCGGCATCGACGGCTGCTCGACGTCCCGCCAAGACTCGTTTTGCACCCACGCCCTCAGCCTGCCCGCCCATGCGGTGATGGTCGTGGAGGACGCGACCCGCGACCCGCGCTTCGTCGACAACCCCAACGTCACGGGCGAGATGAACGTCCGCTTCTATGCCGGGGCGCTGCTGACGGCGTCTGACGGGTCGAGCCTGGGCACCCTGTGCGTCATCGACACCCAGCCGCGCCCGCGCCCGGACGAGGCGACGCTGGATCATCTGCGTGACCTCGCCCGGCTGGTGGTGGGCGAGCTGGAGCGCGCCCGCGCCGAGCGTCTGCGTCGCGAGAACCAGCATATGCTGGCCATGGTCGAGGGCCTGTCCGGTGTGGGCCACTGGCGCGTCGACATGGTCGACGAAAAGGTCATGTGGTCAGATGAAGTTTACGCGATTCATGGTGTTACGCGCGATACCTTCACGCCCACCTTTGAAGACGCCGTCGCCTTCTATCCGGAAGAGGACCGCGCGACCCTGGCAGCCCACTGGGCCAGAACGATCGCCGGCGAAGGGCCTTTTTCCGTTGAGCTGTGTATCAATCGCGCCGACGGGGTTAAGCGACGGATCATCGCCAAGGGCGCCGCCGAACTGTCTTTCGACGGTCAGTCTCCGGCCCTGTTCGGCGTCTTCCAGGACGTGACCGCCCAGCGGGAGGCCATGGCGGTGATGGAACGCAGCCGCGGTCGTTACAAGCTGCTGGCCGACAATGCGGCGGACGTGATCGCCCGGGTCCAGCTGGACGGTTCCTCCAACTATATCTCGCCGGCCATCGAACGCCTGCTGGGCTGGACGCCGACCGAAATGGCGGGCCGTTCCGCCGGCGCCTTTGTGCACCCGGAGGATCGGGGGCGACTGGCCGAAACCTTCGCCGCGATGGCGCAGGGGCAGGCCTCCGCGACGCTGGAACACCGCCTGCTGCACCGGGATGGCCAGATCGTCTGGGGCGAGACCCGCATGCGGTTGATCCGCGACGCGGCGGGACGGCCGGTAGAGACCGTGGTGGTGATCCGCGACATCTCGCGCCGCAAGGCGCTTGAGGCTCAACTGGAACAGGCCCGGGCCGAAGCCGAGGCGGCGGCGTCGGTGAAGGCCGACTTCCTGGCCAACATGAGCCACGAACTCCGAACCCCGCTGACCAGCATCATCGGATTCACCGGACTGGCGCTGGAGCAGGACCTGCCGAACGCGGCGCGCGACTACATCGGTCGCGTGGATAACGCGGGCCGCGCCCTGCTGTGCACGGTCAACGACATTCTGGACTTCTCCAAGCTGGAGGCCGGACAGGTCGCCATCCGTCCGCAGGCCATGGATATCGAGGCGCTGTCGCGCGCGACGCTGGACCTGTTCACCCCACAGGCCGGGGCCAAGGATCTGAACCTGACGCTGGACGTCGTGAGCGCGCCCGGCGCGATCGTCGCCGATCCGGATCGCCTGCGCCAGATCATGCTGAACCTGGTCGGCAATGCGGTGAAGTTCACGGAACGGGGCGGCGTCCGGCTCGAGGTCGTCTGGACGCCCGCAACAGAGCGCCTGCGGGTCGCCGTGCACGACACGGGCGCGGGCATTCCGGCGGACAAATTGGACCGCCTGTTCCGGCGCTTTTCGCAGATCGACGGGGCGGGCACGCGGTCGGCGGGCGGCACGGGTCTGGGCCTGGCCATCTGCAAGGGTCTGATCGAGGCGATGGACGGGGCGATCGGCGCGGACAGCGTCGAAGGGCAGGGCAGCGTCTTCTGGTTTGAAATCCCGGCCCCCCTGGCGGAAGAGGCGGCCGCGCCCGCCGCCACGCCGATGGCAGCGGCCGACGTGGGCGGGGTGCGCGTGCTGGTCGCGGACGACCATCCCGCCAACCGCGAGCTGGCCCGCGCCTTCCTGAGCGGGATGGGGGCGGCGGTCGAGGATGCGGTCGACGGGTTGGCCGCTGTCGAGGCCGCGAATTCAAGGCCATACGACGTTATCCTGATGGACATGCGCATGCCCGGCATGGGTGGGCGTGAGGCGCTGAAAATGATCCGCGCGGGCGCCGGTCCCAATCGCGACACGCCGATCCTGGCCTATACCGCCGATGCGGGCGAAGGGCTGGAGGGGGATCTGATCCGGGACGGTTTCTGCGGCGCGGTGTCCAAGCCGGTCGGCGCCGAGGCCCTGATCAGGGCGGTTGCCGACGCGCTGCAATCGGATGATATCGCTGCGTGATGCAGTCCCGATACATGACCTTCGCGACCACCCTGATCGCTGCCTTCGCCCTGCTCGCCACGACCGCCCGCGCGGACGAGCCGCTGCCGCTCCACATCGGCGGACGGGTGATCCATGAAGCCGACGGCGCGATCCGGTTCGGCTGGCCAGGAGTCTATTTCGAGGGCCGGTTCCGGGGCGACGCGGTGCGAGTGCGGTTCGAGGCGCCGGCCGGCGGGATGCGGCTGCTGCTCGACGGGCAGCCGCGGGCGGTCTTTCGTCAGGCCGGGACCGTGGACCTGACCCTCTCCGATATGGCCGACGGCGAGCATGTGGTGCGGCTGGAGAAGCAGGGCGAAAGCCAGACCGGCGGCGGTCGCTTCATCGGCTTCGATGTTCTGGGAGCCGGCCGCGCCCTGCCTGCCGTGGCCAGGAGCCGACAGATCGAGTTCATCGGCGATTCCTACACCGTCGGCTACGGCAACACTTCGGCGGCGCGGACCTGCACGGCGGACGAGATCGCCGCCACGACAGACACCCAGAACGCCTTCGGCCCCCGGGTCGCGCGGCGGTTCGACGCCGATTACCGGATCAACGCCTACTCGGGCTTCGGTGTCGTGCGGAACTATGACGGCGGCGCGCGCGATCTGAGCCTGCCCGCCCTCTATGCGCGGCTGAAGCCGGATGTGGCGGAGGTGCTGGATGGGGAGCCGGGCGACTGGAAGCCGCAGGTCATCGTCGTCAATCTGGGCACCAATGACTTCTCGACGCCGCTGCGCGCGGACGAGCGCTGGGCCGACGACGGGGCCTTGCGCACCGCGTATCGCGAGCGCTACGTCGCCTTCCTCGCCGAGCTGGCCGGGCGCCAGCCGCAGGCGCGCTTCATCCTGATGGGCGGCGACGCCTTCACCGCCGATGTGCGGCAGGTGGCGGATGCGGTGAACCGCGCGACGCCGGGGCTGGCGACCGTGCTGCCGTTCGGCGGTCTGGATTTGCAGGGCTGCGACTGGCATCCCTCGCTGGCGGACGAAGTCCTGCTCGCGAATCTGGTCGCCGGCGAGATCGAGGCGCGCGGACTGTTCACCACACCCTGACAGGGCCTTAGGCGAAGATGCAGGACCTTCTCGACTTCGGCCAGCCACAGACGATCGAACGTCTGTTCGTCGGCCTGATGCTGCCCGCCACACAGGCCGCTCAGGCGGCCGAAGTGCGCCGCCGGTCGCAGGACCTGTACGGCCTTAGGCCGGGTGTCGGCGAGGTGCGTGCCGATCGTCTCCACGTCACCCTGATCCACATCGGCGACTTCGCAGGCAGCATCCGGGCTGACGTCGCCGCGACCGTGAGCGAGGTCATGGCGGAAATGGAGCATCCAGCCTTCGTGGTGTCCTTTGATCGTGTCGGCAGCTTCGGCGGCGCGCCGGGCCAGCATCCGCACGTCCTGCTGGGCGAGACCGGCCTGGAGGCGCTGAAAGCCTATCGCCGAGGATTATGGGACGCGGTGCACAGGCGTCTGCGCAAGACGTTGTCGAACCCGCAGTTCAATCCGCATGTCACCCTGATGTACGGGGAGGGCCGGATGCCGGACCGGGAGATCGCCCCGATCTCGTGGCGGGCGACAGAGGTCGAACTGATCCACAGCGAGGTGGGCCGTTCGACCTGCCACACGATCGGGCGCTGGCCGCTGGTCTAGCCCTTTGCGGCGACGTCCCGTCTTCATTTCCAGATCAGGCCCCGACCATGACCCACACCCTCTACGGCATCCCCAACTGCGACACCGTCAAGAAGGCCCGCGTCTGGCTGGACCAGCACGGACAGGCCTATGCCTTCCACGACTACAAGAAGGCCGGAATTGATCGCGAGACCCTGGCGGGCTGGGTGGCGACGCATGGCTGGGAGGTGGTGCTGAACCGCGCGGGCACGACGTTCAAGGCGCTGGCGCCCGAGGACAAGGCCGACCTGACGGCGGACAAGGCCATCGGCCTGATGGTGGCCAATCCGTCGATGATCAAACGCCCCGTGCTGGACGTGGACGGCCGCACGACCGTGGGCTTCAAACCCGAGGTCTATGCGGCCGTGTTCGCCTAGACGAGGGTGAACTGCGCCGGTTCGCCCGACTGGGCGCTCGGGGCCAGCCAGACATCGAACAGGCCGGGCTCGACCGTGGGACGGAGGTCCGCGCCGAGGAACAGCAGGTCGCTGTATTTCAGCGGCATGGAGACCTCCAGCGTCTGCCCCGCCGGCACGGTCACACGCCGGTAGGCCTTCATCAGGCGCACGGGCTGGGTGATCGAGGCGGCGCGGTCGCGGATGTAGAGCTGCACCAGCTCCGATGCATCGCGCGCGCCGCCGTTGGTCAGGGTGACGGAGACGGTCAGTTCATCCTCACGCCCCATCGTCGGCGCGGACACCGTCACCGGCGAATAGGCCACCGGCGCATAGGTCAGGCCGTGGCCGAACGGATAGAGGGCCTCGTGCGGCACGCCGCGGAATTTGGAAGTGAACTCGCGGTCCGTGGGGCGCGACGGACGGCCCGTCGACTTGTGCGCGTAATAGAAGGGCGACTGGCCCGAGCGGTGGGGGAAGCTGACCGGCAGGCGGCCGGTGGGGGCGTGATCACCGAACAACACGTCGGCGATCGCATTGCCGCTCTCCGAGCCCAGGAACCAGGTGACGAGGATGGCGTCCGCACCGTTGACGCTGTCGGCCAGTTCCATGCCGCGCCCGTTGCGCAGCAGCACCACGACCGGCTTGCCGGTGGCGGCGACGGCCTCGGCCAGCGCCAGTTGCGGGGCAGGGATGGTGATCTCGGTGCGGGACTTGGACTCCGCCGACATCTCGCTCGACTCGCCGATGGCCAGCAGCACCACATCGGCGTCCGCGGCGGCCAGGACGGCGGCTTCGACACCGCCCGCCAGCGGAGACTCGACATCCGACCCCTTGACCACGGTCAGGTGGGCGTCCTCGCCCAGCGCCGCGCGCAGCCCCTCTTCCAGCGACACCGCCAGCGCCGTGTCCTTGAACACCGACCAGGGGCCGAACACATCGCTCTTGTCGGCGCCGAACGGGCCGATCAGGGCGATCCGCTTGCCGCTTTTGGGCAGGGGCAGCAGGTCGCCTTCGTTCTTCAGCATCACGATCGACTTGCGGCCGGCCTCGCGGGCGAGGGCCAGGTGCTCGCGGCTGCCGGTCACGCGACGCTCGGTGCGCACGTCGGAACCGCGATAGGGGTCGTCGAACAGGCCCAGGGCGGCCTTGGTCATCAGCACCCGGCGCACGGCCTGGTCGACACGCGCGATCGGCACGTCGCCCGACTGAACCAGTTCGGGAATGTGTTTGATGTACAGGCCGCTCTTCATCGACATATCGACGCCGGCCAGCAGCGCCAGACGCGCCGCGTCGCGTCCGTCGGCCGCATAGCCGTGAGCGACCAGTTCCTGTTCGGAGGTGTAGTCCGACACCACGAAGCCGGCGAAGCCCCACTCGCCGTGCAGCACGTCGGTCAGCAGCCATTTGTTGCCGCTGGTCGGAACGCCGTTCAGGTCGTTGAAGGCGCTCATGACCGACAGGGCGCCCGCATCCAGCGCGGCCTTGAACGGCGGCAGGTAGATGGAGCGCAGCGCCAGTTCGCTCATGTCAGTGGAGTTGTAGTCCATACCCGCCTCGGCGGCGCCGTAGGCCGCGAAATGCTTGGGCGTGGCGACCAGCGAGGACCAGTGGGTCAGGTCATCGCCCTGGAAGCCCTTGGTGCGCGCGATGGCGAACAGGTTGTTGAGCAGGACGTCTTCGCCCGAGCCCTCGACCACGCGACCCCAGCGCTGGTCCCGGGCGACGTCGACCATGGGGGCGTAGGTCTGGTGCACGCCCGCCGCGCCGCCCTCGACCGCCGCCGCGCGCGCCGTGCGCTCGGCCAGGTCCAGATCCCAGCTCGCGGCCTCGCCCAGCGGTACCGGGAAGGTGGTGCGCAGGCCGTGAACGATGTCGGCGGCGAACAGCAGGGGAATGCCCAGCCGGCTTTCCTTGACCGCCATGTCCTGGACATAGCGGGTGGACGCCGCGCCGACGCCGTTGAACAGGGCGCCGATGCGCCCCGCCTTGATGTCGGCGGCCGTCTGGCTCTGGTCCGTGTCCAGGGCGTCGCCGGGGTTGATGCCCTCGGGACGCCACCGGAACGGGTCGTTCATCAGATTCAGCTGACCGGCCTTCTCCTCGATCGTCATACGGGCGATCAGGGCGTCGACGCGCGACAGGTTGGCCTGGACCTGGGCGGCCGCGATACGGGGAGCCATCATCATTCCGGCCATCATGGCGCCTCCTGCCAGCAGTCTTCGACGGGAAGGGGCTGAGCTGCGTAATTGATGCATGTAACCGGTTCCACTCTAGTCTGGGCACGACTAGCGGCCATGGATCGTCTCGCCTAGTCCGAAACGATCAAAACCGGTTGCGGCAATCAGCCCTCGACGCTGGTCTCGGGCCGATCATGCCCATCGGCGCGTTCGGTGATCCACTGGCCGTTGGTGTCCTCGTATTCGATGTATGCGTCCTGATCCGACACCTTCTGCTCGCGCGAGGCGGCGACGGCGGCGGCGCGGGCGGCGTCGTGGTTGGGGAAGGTTTCGGAATAGGTCTCGCCCAGCTTATAGGCCCAGCCTCCGTCGTGTTCGACGATGCGGTAGGTGATCTGGACCATATGCGGGCTCCGGAAAAAAGATGAATGTTGGGTCGGACTGCCAACGCGGCGGCCGCGACGCGGTTGCGGATTCGCACGCCGGTGCGCGCGGATCACCTACCTTGACCGTGCGGGCCTTGATGTCGAGCCTCCATGGTCGGCGGACGTAATTTTTGAGCGCCTGCATCCGCCTGCCGGAGCGGCGCCGACTACAGGACGAAAGCGCGGGGGGACTGCCCTCGCCGACTGGGGATACGGACGATGGAACAACTGTTCACGCAGTTCTGGTGGCTGATCTTCCCGATCGGGTTCGGGATCATGGGCGCCTACAACAGCTATCTGGGCTACCGCCGTCAGCGTGATGCACTGAACCTGCTCAAGACCTATGCCGAGAAGGGGCAGGAGCCGCCGGAGGCGCTGCTGAAAGTCCTGCAACGGCCGCTGGATGACGACGGCTGGGACGGCCAGTCACCCGGACGCCATCGCCCGACCAACTACTGGTCCCTGTTCGGCCTGTTCACCGCGCTGAGCCTCGGCTTCCTCGGCGCCAGCGTACTGACCAATATGGATGGGGATTCCGGCGCCTTCCTGGTGGTCGCCTTCACCATGGGCGCGGTCGCCGTCTGGGCCCTGATCAGCGCCCTGACCTCCCGCCGGAACCGTTGAGGTCGCGGGACGGGGGGATTGTGAACCGTGACGGGCGATCTGACCGACGCCGAACTGGTGCGCCGCGCGCTCGCCGGTTCGGATGCGGCCTTCTCGCGGCTGGTCGAGCGGCATCAGGCGGCGGTGCGGGCCTTCCTGCGCCGTTTCCTGGGCAGCGGATGGGCCGAGGCGGACGATGTGGCGCAGGACGCCTTCGTCGCGGGCTGGACTTCGCTGCGGTCGCTCAAGGACCCCGATGGGGTGCGCCCCTGGCTGTGCGGCATCGCCTGGCGCAAGGCGCAGGACCGGATCAGGGGCTCACGGCGCGGCGCGGCGCGCGACGCGGGCTGGCTGGAGGCGATCGAGACGCCCGCCGGAGTCCCGGCGGAGGACAGGCTGGCGCTTCAGTCCGCCATGGCCGAACTGCCGACGGATGTGCGCGCCTGTGTGGCCTTGTGTTTGGGCGACGGCTGGTCGCACGGCGAGGCGTCGCAGGCGCTGGGCTTGCCTCTGGGCACGGTGAAGTCCCATGTTGCCCGCGGACGGGCGCGGCTGCTGAAAGCGCTCGGAGGATCCGATGACGCCTGAACAGAAACTCGCCGCCCTGTTCGCCGCGGCGGCTCCGCCCCGGCGCGACTATGGCTTTGAGGTGGTGGTGGCCGAGCGGATCGCTCGGCGGCGCGCCTGGCTGACCGTCGCGGCGATGCTGCCGTGGCTGGTGGTCTCGGGCATCGTCCTGTGGGCGCTCCACGGGGTGGTGGTGAGGGTCGCGGGTGAGCTGGTGCCTGTCATCCAGCCTCTGGCGCTGGTGTTCGCGGCGACGGCGGCGGCGGCGGGTGTCGGCCTTTGGCTGACCGGCGCGCTTCAGCGAAGGGTGACGGTCGTCGCCAGACCGAAGTGATCTGACGGATATTCTCCATTCGTCGGCCGGTCGCCGAGCAGGGTCCAGGGGCCGGGCGTGAATCGCGCTGTCTCCGCGAAGATGTGGTCGATGACCCGGGTCGGATGGCCCTTGGCCGGGTTCAGCGTCGTCGAAACGGCGCCGCGGGGCAGGGCGCTGAAGAAGCGCGGACCGGTCAGGACGTTCAGGCCCGCGTCCTCCTGCACCGCATTGAAATCGCCCATGACGACCAGCGGGGTCCCGTCTCGTGGAAGCCAACCCAGAAGGTCGCCGATCTGGCGCGCCCGCACGGCCTGGGCGTCCTCCTGCCAGGCCAGATGGGTGTCCACGACATCCACGGCCTGTCCACCCACGTCCACGCGTACGCGCAGGGCGGTGCGATAGTCGTCCAGCGGATCCAGCTTTCTGGATTCATGCACGAGGACCGGCAGGCGGCTGAGGATGGCGTTGCCATACCGACGCGGTGCGCCTTCCGGGTCGGTCGAGACGAAATGCATCTGATACCCGCCCAGCGCCTCGGCCAGCGTCGCCGCCTGATTGGGCAGGCCCACGCCGGCGTCTTCCAGCACCTCCTGCAGGCCGATGACATCCGCGTCGGCGGCGCGCAACGCTTCGATCAGCAGCGGCTGCCGCGCGGCCCAGTCCCCCTGATTGTGCCAAATGTTGAAGGTCGCCAGCTTCAGCGGCCGACTGCCGCCGGGCGGCAGGGTCGCGCAGGCGGCGACCGGTGCAACGGCAAGGCCCGCAATCAGGGCGCGACGATCCAGCATTGCGATCCTCCTCATTGGCGGCCTGTTTAGACGCTCCGCGCCGCCTTACGAAAGTTTCACGCGACGGTTCGCATCCATACGCTCCCGCGGCCGCCTCTTGTCGTCAGAAGGCCGGAACGTCACGCTCCGGTTCACAGGATCACAGGGCAGCTAATCATGACACCCGTCGCCGTCGTCTTCATCATCTTCGCGTCCATCGTGGCCGTTGTCGTCGGACCCCTCTATCTGAAGTCCCGGGAGCGTCGCTCCATCCAGGAAACGGTCCGCCATGCCATTGATCAGGGTCAGCCTTTGCCGGCCGATATGATCGAGGCGCTCAGCAAGGACATCACCCGCCGCCTGCCGTCGCGCAGCCGGGATATCCGGAACGGGGTCATCATGCTGGCGCTGGGGATCGGCGTGTCGCTGGTCTTCCTCTTCCTGGGCCAGCAGGTCGATTCGGATCTCTACGGGTTCGCTGCCTTCGGCTTCATTCCGGCGACCCTCGGACTGGCGTTCATCTTCCTGAGCGTCATCAACAAGAACAAGGACTGAGGTCGCTCGGGACAGGGGAAACAAGATGACCCAACCCTTGGTCGACCGGCACGATGTCGAGCTCGCCGCCGAAGCGGCGGCGGGCGGGCGTCGGGCGTTCGGCGAACTGGTGCGTCGGCATGGCTCCGCGGTGCGGGGTCTGCTGCGCCGGATGGGGGCCCAGCCCTCGCTGGCGGATGACATCGCCCAGGATGCCTTCATTCAGGCCTTCGAACGCTGCGCCGAGTTTCGCGGCGAGGGCACCTTCGCGGCCTGGGTCAAACGGATCGCGGCGCGGCTCTACATCAAGCGGGTGGCCAAGGAAGCCCGCTATGTCGCCGAGGTCGAAACCGAAGAGACCGTCGCCGCGCCGGACCCCGGCGGGCTGATGGATCTCGACGAAGCCCTGAAAACCCTGAGCGAGCCGGAGCGGCTTTGCGTCTCCCTGTGTCACGGCGCGGGGATGGCCCATCCGGAGATCGCGACGGCCCTGAATTTGCCACTCGGTACGGTGAAGTCTCATGTCAAACGTGGTCTGGATAAGCTCCGCGCGCGGCTGCAACCCGCGCAAACCATGGGGAGAACACAGCATGTCGGCTGATGAGTTCGATCCGGCGATCGAGCGTCTGTTCGCTCGCACGCCCGCACTGCCTGATGCGTCGCTGTTCACCGCCCAGGTCGAGCATCGGCTGCAGAAGGGCTCGCGTCTTCGCTACATGTTCCTGGGTGTGGCCGGCCTGGTCGGCGGTGTTGTGGCCGCCCGCGAGATGATCACGGTCAATTTCGACCTCGGCGCCGGCAGCGGCGCCCTGACGACCGGCGCGGTCGGGCAGGGGATCGAGTCGGCGTCGTTCAGCGCCCAATCGGCGCTCCAGTCAGGCCTGGATCATCTGGGCATGGGCGGCGTCGACATGGGCGCGTTCGGCGGCATGCAGATGTTCTGGGTCGCGGCCGGAGCCCTGATCGCGGTCGCCGCGGCGGCCATGGTGCGCCTGTCGCAGGAAGTGTGACGTGACGGAGAGGCTCCGGACGCCTATCTAGGCCGTTCCCCGAACCGGAGCCTCTCCATCATGTCCAGCCAGAAGCAGGAAACCGTCAAGCGGCTGACCGTGCCGGATATCCGGGCGCGCAAGGGTGGCGAGCCCATCGTCATGTTGACCTGCTACGATGCGCCGACTGCCGAGATCATGGACCCGCACTGCGACGTGCTGCTGGTCGGCGACAGCCTCGGCATGGCGGTCCATGGCCTGCCCAGCACCGTCGGCGTCACACTGGAGATGATGATCCTGCACGGGCAGGCGGTGATGCGTGGCGCCAAGCGCGCCCTCGTGGTCATCGACATGCCTTTCGGCAGCTATGAGGCCGGACTGGAGGTCGCCTACGCCAACGCCGTGCGCGTGCTGAAGGAGACCGGGGCCCAGGCCGTGAAGCTGGAAAGCGGTCCCACGGCCCCGGCGACCATCGACTATCTGGTCAAACGCGGAATTCCGGTCATGGGCCACGTCGGCCTGCTGCCCCAGTCGATCAACATCGACGGCAGCTTCCGGGCCAAGGGCAGGGACGAGGCCGAACGCGCCCGCATCCTGCAGTCCGCCCGCGACACCGCCGACGCCGGCGCCTTCTCGGTGGTGATCGAGGGTGTGGCCGAGGGGCTAGCCCGCGAGATCACCGAGGAGATCGACAAGCCCACGATCGGCATTGGGGCCTCGGCCGCCTGCGACGGTCAGGTGCTGGTGGTTTCGGACATGCTGGGTATGTTCGACTGGACGCCCAAATTCGTCCGGCGCTACGCCGACCTGCGCGGCGAGATCGGCCGGGCTGTCGGCGCCTATGCCGAGGATGTCCGGGCCCGCCGTTTTCCTGCCGAAGTCGAGACCTACTTCTCGAAAAAGCCGGTCGCGCAGTAAAGCCTGCGTTGCGGGGGCGAACCGGACCCTCTAGGGTCCGGCCGGATTGAATTTCAACGGCTCTGATCGCCGTGTTCTGGGGGCGACTGTTCCGTGTCTGATGTCTTCGAGCAGGTCGAGGAGGAGCTTCGCTCCGAACGCTACAAGCGTCTCGCCCGCACCTGGCTGCCCGTCGTCGGCGCCATTCTTCTGATCGCCCTGATCGCCGCCCTGTCGTGGTGGGGGTATCAGAGCTGGCAGACGTCGAAGGCCGACAAGGCCTCCGTCGCCATCGAGCGCGGCTTCGAATCGCTGCAGGCCAACAATACGGTCGGCGCGGACGCGGCCTTCGCCCAGGCGGCCAAGGAGGGCAACGGCGCCTACAAGGCTCTGGCCCTGCAGCTGCGCGCCGGTATCGCCGCCGATGACAATCGTCTGCCGGAAGCGCTCGCCCTGCTGGACGAGGCCGCCAAGGCGTCGCGTGATCCGGAAATCGCCGATCTGGCCGCCTTCAAGGCCCTGTGGCTGGCGATGGATATCGAAACCCTTGAACAGGTCCAGGCGCGCGCCGCCAAGTTGACGGGCGACAAGCGTCCCTACGCGGCCTTCGCCCAGGAGGCCGAGGCCATGGCCCTGCTGCAGCACGGCAAGGCCAAAGAGGCCAAGGACATCCTGATCGTTCTGAAGAACGGTCTGGATACGCCGGAACTGATCAGCAACCGCGCCGAAGCCGCCCTGGGCGCCATCGACTCGGGCAGCGCCGCCAACCTGCAGGCCATCGTTCGTCAAATGGCCGCCGCCCAAGCCACTGCCGCCGCCGCCCCTGCCGCTCCCCAGCCCGCCGCCACGCCGCAGCCCACCGCTGCGCCGCGCCCGTGATTTCCGCTTCCAGGACGTTCGCCATGAACCGTGTGCTTAAAGTCGCCCTGCTGTGCGGTCTCGCCATGACCGTCGCCTCCTGCGGCACGGTGCGCCGCGCCTTGCCGTTCGGCCTCGGCGGCCGGGATGCGCCCGCCGCCACCGCGACCGAAGGTCAGCGGATTTCGGTGCTGGAGTTCGAACAGCAACTGGCCCCGTCGGCCGCCCTGTCGGGCCGTGACTTCTTCCTGCCGGGTCCGCAGGCGGCCACCGCCTGGACCCAGCCCGGCGGCAATGCCGACAACGCGGTCGAGCACGTGATCGGTGCGGCGGACTTCACCGTCGCCTGGCGTCGGGGCATCGGCGCCGGCTCGGGCCGCACCCGTCAGGTGATGGCGCCGGTCGTCGCCGACAACGGCCGCGTCTTCGTGCTGGACGGGGAATCCACCGTCACCGCCGTCGACGCCGGGACCGGATCGGTCGCCTGGAAGGTCAACGTCAAGCCGGAAGAGAGCGAAGGTCGCGGCGGCTTCCTCGGCATCGGCGGTTCGTCGGGTGGCGGCGGCTTCGGCGGCGGCGTGGCCGTCGGCGGCGGCAAGGTGTTCGTGGCCTCGGGCTACCGCAGCGTCTCAGCGATCGACCAGACCTCGGGCGCCGTTCTGTGGACCACCAAGGTCGAGGTGCCGATCCACGGCGCGCCGACGGTCGCCAACGGTCGCCTCTTCGTCGTCGATGTCGAAAACCAGATCGTCGCCCTGAACATCACCACGGGCCAGCAGGAATGGTCGTATCGGGGCATCCCCGAGCCGGCCCGCATCATGCGCGCGTCCAGCCCGGCCGTGACCGGCGACACCGTCATCGCGCCCTTCTCCTCGGGTGAAGTGACCGCCCTGCGCGCCGCCACGGGCCAGTCGATGTGGACCCAGGTCCTGTCGCGCACCAGCCGCACCAGCGCCCTGTCCGAGATCCGCGACATCGCGGGTCGTCCCGTCATCAGCCGCGGCGTCGTCTATGCTGTCAGCCACTCGGGCGTCATGCAGGCCATGGACATCCGCTCGGGCCAGCCGAAATGGTCCCTGCCGGTCGCGGGCGTCAACGCGCCCCTGCCGGTCGGCGATGTGGTCTACGTCGTCTCCAAATCGGGTGAACTGACCGTCGTCAACCGCGACTCCGGCCAGGTCTATTGGACCCGGGACCTCAACGAAGGCCGCATCCGCAAGGAAGGCGGCTTCCTCGGCTTCTGGGATCGCACGGTGAGCCCGGAATGGTCGGGTCCGCTGATGGCCTCGAACCGCCTGCTGCTGACCAACTCCGAAGGCGAACTGGTCGCCCTCGACCCGAAGACGGGCGCCGTGACCTCGACGATCAAGCTCGGCGGCGCCTCCTTTATCGCTCCGGCCGCCTACAACGGCTCGGTCTATGTGCTCACCGATCGGGGCGATCTCGTCAGCATTCGCTGACGGAAATCCCCGAACTGCGTTAGAAGGCCGACATGGCTCTCAAAGTCGCCATCGTCGGCCGCCCCAACGTGGGCAAGTCGACACTATTCAACCGCCTCGTCGGCAAGCGCCTCGCGCTGGTCGATGACCGTCCCGGCGTGACCCGTGACCGTCGCTATGCCGACGGCAATCTCGGCGACATGGACCTGACGCTGATCGACACCGCCGGCTACGAGGACGTCACCGACGAAAGCCTCGAGGCCCGGATGCGCGAGCAGACCGAAGCCGCCATCGAAGACGCCGAACTCATCATGTTCATGATGGACGCGCGCGAAGGCGTGACGGCGCTGGACCGCATCTTCGCCGATCGGCTGCGCAAGGTGCACAAGCCCATCATCCTGCTGGCCAACAAGTCGGAAAGCCGCGAAAGCGGAGGCGGCGTCGGCGAAGCGCATGCCCTCGGCTTCGGCGAGCCCGTCGCCATCTCCGCCGAGCACGGCGAGGGTATGGCGGACCTGTTCCAGGCCATCCTCGCGGCCTCGGCCGACATCTTCATCGAAGAGGTCGAGGAGGCGGACAAGCCGATCCGCATCGCCGTCATCGGTCGTCCCAATGCGGGCAAGTCGACGCTGGTCAACTATCTGCTGGGCGAGGATCGCCTGCTGGTCGGCCCTGAAGCCGGCATCACCCGCGATTCCATCTCGGTCGACTGGGAATACGAAGGCCGCCCGATCCGCTTCGTCGACACCGCCGGCATGCGCCGCAAGGCGCGGGTGCAGGAGAAGCTGGAGAAGCTTTCCGTCGCCGACACCATCCGGGCGATCACCTTCGCCGAGGTCGTCATTCTGATGATGGACAAGGACAACGCCTTCGACATCCAGGACCTGCAGCTGGCCGATCTGGTCGAGCGCGAGGGCCGGGCGCTCATCTATGTGGCGTCCAAATGGGACCTCGAGGAAGAGCCGCAGGCGCGCATGGCCAAGCTGAAGAGCATGGCCGAGGACAAGCTGCCCCAGCTGAAGGGCACGCCGTTCGTGGTGCTGTCGGCCCACTCGGGACGCGGCGTCGAACGCCTGATGCCCGCCGTGCTGAAGGCCCATGACACCTGGTCGGTCAAGGTAAAAACCAAGGACCTGAACACCTGGCTGTCCATGGCGACGCAGAGGCATCCGCCCCCCGCCGTCGACGGCAAGCGGATCAAGCCGAAATACATCGCCCAGACCAAGGCCCGTCCGCCGACCTTCGTGCTGATGGCCAGCCGCGCCGAGTCGATGCCGGAGCAGTACAAACGCTATCTGGTCAACTCGATCCGCGAGAGCTTCGACCTGCCGGGCACGCCGATCCGGCTGATCGTCAAGTCCAGCGGCGACAACCCCTATGCCGAAGGCGGCTCCAAATCGGGGCCCGAACGCTACAAGGGCGACGCCAAGACGGCCCCGCGCAAGGTCATCAAGAAGGCCGAGAAGGCCGAAATGCTGTCCAACCTGCCCGGCAAGGCGCTGGAGCAGAAGAAGACCCGCAAGCACCAGCCCAAAATCGTCTCCGGCGTGAAGGCCAGTTCGTCGAAGAAGGCCGGCTCCTCCATCGCCGTCCAGAAGGGCGCGCGCGGCGGGGCGCGTCAGGTGTCCCGCTCGGGCCGTATCCGGACTGGGCAGAAGCACGCGCCGAAGAAGTAGGCGTCAGGCCCGGCCCAGCCGCGCCAGCAGCCCGTCCCGGAACGACCGACTGACCACCAGCTCGGAGCCGCTGTCCAGCGTCAGCCGCCAGGCGCCGTCGGACAGCGGCCTAAGTTCGCGGACGTGGGCCAGGTTGACCAGGGTCGAGCGGTGGCTGCGAGCGAAGCCCTTCTCGGTCAGCCGCGCCTCCAGGGTCTGAAGCGTCTCCCGCAGCAGCCCTTCGCGGTCTCGCCAGTGAATGACGGCATAGTTGCCCGCCGAGGCGATCCATTCGATCTCGGAGGCGTCCACGGGGACACGTCCCCTGCCGACGGAGACCATCAGCCGCTCGGCCGGGGTTGAGGCGGGATCGGCCTGCGCCTTTCGAGCATCAGCGAGCGCCGCGGCCAAGGCCGCCATCTCGGTCTTCTGGCGGATCGCACGCCGCCAGTGCGCCGCCGCCAGACCCGCGGCGCTGATGGCGGTGTAGAGCAGCAGGGCGACGGGGACCCGGTCCACGATGCGCGCAGCGATGTCCGCGGCCGACCAGACGGCGCCGCGTATGGCTCCATCGACCACGGTCGTGGCCCAGGCCGCCGCGACGACCGAGGGCGGGGCCAGAGCGGTCAGCACGCCCATGGCTCGCCATTCGGCCCTGAACAACCTCAGTGTCGCCCAGACCAGCACCCCTGTGGCCACGCTCGGCGCGTAGAGCAGGCCCGCCCACAGCAGGGAGGTGGTCAGGTCCGCGCCGTAGTCGCGGCGCAGGAACCACGCGGCCGAGACCGTCGTCGCCAGATAGCTGTAGGCCGCGAACAGGCCGAGGCCGACGCCGAACGGGATGCGGCGGAGGCCCCGCATCAGGCCGCCGCCGCGGGGAGACGCCGTCGGCTCTGAACCACCAGCACGGCGATCCAGATCACGGTCAGGGTCTGAAACAGCAGCGTCGGCCAAAGGGCGCTCCAGGGCGGGGGCAGGAACCGGAGAAAATTGCCGGAGAAGGCGCTCAGCACCGCCGAGTATGCGCCCAGCATCTTCCACAGATGCTCGTACCGCCACAACTCGGGACTGAAGGGCCAGTCGGTCGGGCGCAGGAAACGCCACAGGTCCCAGCAGCTCATCCCCAGCGCGCTGTAGACGAGAGCGAGGGAGATGGCCGCCGGGCCGACGTTGCGCCCGGTGAGCACTTGCCAGAGGACGAGCAGGCCGACGCCGGCGATGGCCAATGTGACGCCCCAGTCCAGCACCGTCGCCCGATCGGCGCGTCGCAGGTCCGGTCGCTTGCGCCCCAGGACCCGCAGCCCCGAGAACAGGGTCAGGGTCGCCGTGGCGGACAGCGCCAGCAGATAGGTATTCATCTTGATCGCCGTCATCACCCAGGCGGCGGCAAGCAGCACGGCCATGAGCGCAGCGAAGATTCGCCCGGCGAGACGATGCAGGCGCGAGCCCTTGCGGGTCAGGACCGGCGCGATCCCGATCAGGACCGTACCGAGTCCGGCGGCGATGTGGACGGCGAGGAGGGCGGGATAAATGGACATGCCGCCATCAGCGCCGCCGGCCCCGCCGCCTCAACGCCTCAGGGACGGGGCGCGGCGGCGCGGGACGAACGGCGTCCTAGCGCGGGCTCCGGATGGAGCTGTAGACGGCGTCGAAGCCGGCCAGCGCCTCACGGTTCGGCAGATCGCCGGCCGTGATCGTTTCGTCGAGCAAGAGCACCTGCTGCCCGGCGACGGTGAACGTCGGCCAGACCGGTCCATTCGGTGTGTTCGGGTCGCCATCGCGGGCGAACGCGACCCAGGCCTCGGCCATGGCGTCGGCGAGCGCCCGGTCGCGGTCGGTCCAGGCCCCGTCCGCCGAATCGAGATGGTCGAACATGTACCAAAGCTCGGCGAAGTGGCTCGCGCCCCAATCCTTGCGGACCGAGTCCGCGCTCCATGGGGGACGGTGCTTGAAGACATAGGCATGGACCGGCGATCGGCCGTGTTCCGCCTGCAGCCGCGCCCAGGTCACGATGTCCCAACCGAACCTGAGGTCGCGCTCGAATTCCAGACGGGCCGTGCGCGCTTGTTGATCGGTCTCGAAAGGGTAGGGAGCCAGGAGCTGTGGCGGCAACGCGCCCCAGCGCCGGGCCAGCTCTTCGCTGAAATTCGCCGCGGTGACGCCGTCGACCTCTGTCAACGACCGGGCCTCCTCGGCGTTGAAGCCGACCAGCAGGGGCAGATCGTTCTGTTCCCCTGCCAAAAAGACGTCATGGGGCGGGCGCGGCAGGACCCGGGGCTCGATCACCGGATGCACGACCGAACCGCTGTCGGCGAGGAAGCGCTCGACCGGCAGGGCCCGTAGTTGCTCCAGAGAGACCACGCCCAGCGAGGCCGCATATTCGGCGCCCTCTGTTTCGGCATTGGCCAGAAGGTAGCGCGGGGCCAGCTCGACCGGCTCGAACAGCCCGCCGCTCTGGCCGATGGCCCGTTGGAACAGGCCCGCCGCGCGCGGCGACGCCATCAGGATGCTGACGGAAGTCGCGCCTGCCGACTGGCCGGCGACGGTGACCCGGGCGGGATCACCGCCGAAGACCGCGATATTGTCCCGCACCCATTCCAGCGCCGCGATCTGGTCCATAAGCCCGTAGTTGCCCGATCCGCCCTGACCGGACTCCGCCGTCAGCTCGGGATGGGCGAGGAAGCCCAGCACGCCCAACCGATAGGCGACAGTGACGACGACCACGCCCCTGCGCGCCAGACGCTCGCCGTCATACAGGGGAATGGAGGTCGAGCCATTGGTCAGGCCGCCGCCGGGGATCCAGACGATCACCGGCAGGCTGCCGGCGGCCGCCCCCTCGGGCGCCCAGACGTTCAGGTACAGGCAGTCCTCTCCAGTCGGGGAGGCGGGCTCGCCGGGCATGGAGGTTCCGGTCTGGGGACAGGCCGGAGCGAAGGCGGCGGCCGCCCTGACGCCGGTCCAGGGCTCGGGCGGCCGCGGGTCACGCCAGCGAAGGTCACCGACCGGCGGGCGAGCGTAGGGAAGGCCGCGCCAGGCCGCCACGCTCTCGTGACGGGTGCCCGAGACGGGGCCGGAGCCGGTCTGGACCGTGGGGTCCGCCGCGCCGCCCAGCATCAGCACTGCCACGGCGGCGGCGAATATTCTCAACATCATAGCGGTGCGGCCCCGACGAAACAGACGCCTATCGGGCACGGCGTCGCACCGGCGCCTAGTTACATCGCCGTAAGCCGCCGCTTGGTCAGACGAGCGCCGACGACTGCGGGCCCGCGTTCCATTCCTTGAAGCTGACGGTGAGCGGCGGCTCCAGGTCCGGGCGGGCCAGTTCGACCACCAGCGGGCCGATGGCCGAGGGATGGATATTCTGTTGCGGGTCCTCGCCCGGATAGGCTTGGGCGCGCAACTGGGTCCGCATCCGGCCCGGGTCGACGATCGACACCCGGATCGGCATGGACTCGATCTCGTCGGCCCAGCATTTCATCAGGGCCTCTGCCCCCGCCTTGGTGGCCGCATAGGCGCCCCAGAACGCGCGGGGCGCCGTGGCGACGCTGGTGGTCAGGTGGATCACCCGGCCGGCGTCTGACGCCTTCAGCAGCGGCTCCAGCGAGCGGATCAGGCGATAGACGGACGTGAAGTTGGTCTTCTCGACCTTGGCGAAGCCGCGCGGGTCGGCGTTCGACACCGGCGTCAGGCCTTCGGCGCCCATGGTCGCGGCGGCCTGCACCCAGATGTCCAGCTTGCCGAACCGCTCGTACAGGGCGCCGCCCATGCGATCGATGCCGCCGCCGTCCACCAGATCGAAGGGGATCAGGGTTGCGTGCTGGCCGGTGGCCGCGAAGATGGCGTCGTCCAGCTCTTCCAGACCGCCGACGGTGCGCGCCGTGGCGATAACGTGCGCCCCGGCCTTGGCCAACGCCAGAGCGCTCTCATAGCCGATGCCGCGCGAGGCCCCGACGACGAGGGCGATGCGGTCTTTCAGGGGAAGATCAGTCATGGCGCGCTGATAGCGCGGCCTCAGGCAGACCGGAAGCGAAACCCGCGCTCAATAACCGGTCGCGGGCGTCCACAGGCTGAAGCTGACGCCCTGGTCGTCCGACACCACAACCGAACGGCCCGAGGCGCTGTCGGAGGGGATCGCCGCCTTGCCGCCCAGCTCGACCACCCGCTTGCACAGGGCGTCCACGTCATCGACCCGGAAATACAGGTGGGCGAAGTCGCGCGCCCGTTCGACCTTGGTGAACCCGAAGGCCGGATCGCTGTCGCTTACGTGGGCATAGGTCAGACCTGAGGCGGCGTCGTCGAACCGCCAGCCGAACAGGGCGCCGTAGAAGGCCTTCGCCTTCCCGATGTCGAGGGTGTCGAGGGTGAAATAGCCGAGCTGGACCATAGGTCCCTAAGCGCTCACCAGCAGGGAAAGTTGCCGTGTGTTGTCCTCGCGACCGCCTTCCTCGATTTCACGATCCAGCAGGCGGGTCGGGTACTCGCCGGTGAAATAGTGGTCCGTGAACTGTGGGTGCCGCTGGTCGCGCGGGCCGGCTTCCATGGCGCCGTAGAGGCCGTCGACCGACAGGAAGCCCAGCGAGTCGACCTCCAGATAGGCGCGCATCTCTTCCAGCGTCTTGTTCGCGGCGATCAACTGGTCCCGCTCCGGCATGTCGATGCCGTAGAAGTCCGGATACAGGATCGGCGGCGAGGCCGAGCGCAGGTGAACCTCGGTCGCGCCCGCCGCGCGGACGGCGCGAACCAGCTTCACCGAAGTGGTGCCGCGCACGATGGAATCGTCGATCAGCACCACCCGCTTGCCGGCCAGAACCGACTTGTTGGGGCTGTGCTTCATGCGCACGCCCTTCTGGCGGGCGCCCTGGCTGGGCTGGATGAAGGTGCGGCCCAGATAGTGGCTGCGGATGATCCCCATCTCGTAGGGGATGCCGCTTTCCTGCGCATAGCCCAGCGCCGCGGGGACGCCGGAGTCAGGCACCGGCACAACCACATCGGCCTCGACCGCGTGCTCGCGCGCCAGACCCCGGCCCATGCGCTTGCGGACCTCATAGACCGACTTGCCGTTCACGACGCTGTCGGGGCGGGCGAAGTAGACGTATTCGAACAGGCAGGGCCGGGCGGCCTTGACCGGGAAGGGCTTGATGGAGCGCAGGCCCTCGTGGTCGATGACGATGACCTCGCCATGCTCGACATCGCGCTCGAAGGTCGCGCCTATGGTGTCCAGGGCGCAGGTCTCGGACGCCAGCACCCAAGCGTCGCCCAGACGGCCCAGAACCAGCGGACGGATGCCCAGCGGGTCACGGGCGCCGATCATCTTGGACCGGGTCTGGCAGACCAGGGCGTAGCCGCCCTCAATGCGACCCAGCGCATCGATGAAGCGGTCGACGATCTTGGCCTTGCGGCTGCGGGCGATCAGGTGAAGCAGGACCTCGGAGTCCGAGGTCGACTGGAAGATCGCGCCTTCCGAAACCAGCTGGCTGTGCAGGTATTTGAAGTTCGTCAGGTTGCCGTTGTGGGCGATGGCGATGCCGCCCTGATCCAGATCGGCGAACATCGGCTGGATGTTGCGCAGGAAGGAACCGCCGGCGGTGGAGTAGCGGGTGTGGCCCACGGCCGCCGACCCCGGCATGCGCTCGGCGAGGTTGGCCCCGCCGAAGGCGTCGCCGACCAGACCCATGTGGCGCTCGGTATGGAAGCGGGCGTCATTAACGCTGGCGATCCCGCAGGCTTCCTGGCCGCGGTGCTGCAGGGCGTGCAGGCCCAGGGCGACGACGGAGGAGGCTTCGTCCTGATCCGCGCCCCAGACGCCGCAGACCCCGCATTCCAGACGCGGACGATCGTCGTCGGCGTCTCGGTGATGCTCCCGGTGAACGACGGGGGCGGCGATGGAATGGTCGAGGCGGCTCATCGTGGGACTCCGATGAAGCAGGGGAACGCTAACGTGGGGCGGACGCGGGCGAAGTATTGTTTGTTTGGGGCGAGGGCAAGGCTTCGTCGTCGGAAAACCCTTTGCTCACGGACGAAGACACGACCGGCGCCAGAAGATCGGCGCCCCGGCCAATGCCCGGCAGGATAAATTGGATGACGCGCGCGGCGCCCGCCGTCACGGGGCGCAGGGCCGCTTCGCTGAGCCAGCGCGGGGTTTTCTCGCCCGGCAGGGCCGCCACGATCACCAGATGGATCGCGCCCAGCAGCACCAGCCCGCGCGCGGCGCCGACCCCGACGCCGACGATCCGGTCGATGCCGCCCAGCTGCGGATGCGCCTGCGCCCGCTTCGACAGGATCGAACCGAAGATGCGGATGCCGAAATAGATGATCAGGAAAGACAGGATGGCGGCGAAGATGGTGCCGATCCAGTCGACATCCACGATGGCCCGTCCGATCGGCGCCGTCAGCGGCAGCGCCACCAGGGCGATGAAGGCGGCCAGCACGAAGCTGAGCAGGGTGATGATTTCACGCGTGCCGCCGCGCACCCAGCCGGCGGCGGCCGAGGCGATCAGGACCAGAATGGCGACGACGTCAAAACCGTTCATGCGCGCTCGAAACCCGGACGTTCAGCCTCAATAGCGGTTTTGCGAGATTCGTTCGACCGCTTCGCTCAGACGGCTGATCGCCGTCACCTTCACGCCCTTGTCCTTGACGGTCAGGACGGGTGACAGGGCCTGATCAAAGCCCAGCTTCTGCGCCTCGCGCAGTCGCGCTTCGGCCCGGCCCACGGCGCGCAGTTCGCCTGACAGGCTGATTTCGCCGAACACCACGCAGCCCTGCGGGAGGGGCATGTCCATGGCCGAGCTGATCAGCGCCGCCGCGGCCGCCAGATCGGCCGCCGGTTCATTGATCCGCAGGCCACCCGCGACGTTCAGATAGACATCCTGATCGCCGAAACTGATCCCGCAGCGCGCCTCCAGCACCGCCAGCACCATGGCCAGACGGCCGGTGTCCCAACCGACCACCGCCCGGCGCGGCGTGCCGTAGGCGGATTTGGACACCAGCGCCTGCATCTCCACCAGCACGGGGCGCGAGCCCTCGATGCCCGCGAAGACCGCCACGCCGGGAGCCCGGTCCTTGCCTTCGCCGAGGAACAGGGCCGACGGGTTGGACACTTCGCGCAGACCGGCGTCGCCCATTTCAAACACGCCGATTTCGTCGGTCGCGCCGAAGCGGTTCTTGCCCGCGCGCAGGATGCGGAACGGATAGCCCCGCTCGCCCTCGAAACTCAGGACGGCGTCGACCATATGCTCGACCACGCGGGGCCCGGCGACCTGTCCGTCCTTGGTGACGTGGCCGACCAGAATGACCGCCGGTCCGCCCGACTTGGCCAGTCGCACCATCTCGCTGGCGCAGGCGCGAACCTGGGTCACCGAGCCGGGCCCGGCCTCGTGGGCGTCGGACCACAGGGTCTGGATCGAGTCGACGATGACGATGTCGAACTTCTCGCGCTTCAGCGTGCCCAGGATTTCGCGCAGGGCCGTGGCCGAGGCCAGTTCGACGGGCGCCTTCTCAAGCCCCATGCGGCGGGCGCGCGAGCGGATCTGCTCAACCGCCTCCTCGCCCGAGATATAGGCCACGCGCTTGCCGGCCAGCGCCGCCTTACCGGCCACGTCCAGCAGCAGCGTCGACTTGCCGACGCCCGGATCGCCGCTCAGCAGGATCGCTGACCCCGGCACCACGCCGCCGCCGCACACCCGGTCGAACTCGGCCACGCCGGTGACGATGCGCGGGGGTTCCGGATTGTCGGACTGCAGGGTTTCAAACGTCAGCCCGCGGGTCCGGCTGCTGGCGGCGGGCTTCATCGCGCCCGGAGGGGCCGCGCGGCTCTCCTCCACGATGGAGTTCCACTGTCCGCATGCGCTGCACTGCCCGGACCATTTCCCGTGCACCGCCCCGCAGGACTGACAAACATAGATCGCGCCGTCTCTCGCCATCCCCCGGGCTTACAGCAGTCTCGCCGAACAGGGCAGGGGGCTGCCAAGGGCATACGTCCAAAAATGACGCATCGGCTGTCCGTCGGCCTGGCGATGACCCGCGGTGATCGCCTTCAGCCGACGTAGAGGCGGGGAACCCGGGTGGTGATCGAGGTCAGCAGTTCGTAGCTGATCGTGCCCGCCGCCCGGGCCGCATCATCCAGCAGGCGGTTGGCCCCGTACAGTTCGACCCTGTCGCCCACCTCAACGTCCAGGTCGCCGATGCCTACGGCGCAGACGTCCATGGACACCCGCCCCACGATCGGCCTCAGCGCGCCGGCGACAAAGACCTGTCCGTCCGGGCTGTAGCGGCGCAGAAGGCCGTCGGCATAGCCTGCCGCGCAGGTGGCGATGCGGGTCGCGGCGAGCGCCCGGAAGCCTTGGGAATAGCCGACCGTCTCCCCCGCCGGAATGTCGCGGACCTGCAGGACCTCGGCTTCCAGGGTTGCCACCGCGCGGATCCGGGGGTCCGGTCGCCCCTCCGGCCCGCCGCCGTACAGGCAAATGCCCGGCCGCAGGGCGTCGAACGCATAGTCCGGACCCAGGAAGACCCCGCCCGAGTTGGCGAATGATCGGCTCACGCCCGGATAGCGTTGCGCCGCCGCCGCGAAAGCGTCGCGCTGACGCCGGTTCATCGGCTCCGATGGATCGTCGGAACAGGCCAGATGGCTCATCACCAGCGCCAACCCCTCAATCGCCTCGGGCGCATCCTCGATCCGGAAGCCCAGCCGATTCATGCCGGTGTCGATCTGAAGGCCGCAGGCGGTCCCGTGCGCCGCGCGCCATTCCGCCAGCTGCTCTTGCGTATTCAGCACCGGCCGCAGGTCGGCCGCGATCAACCGTGGAGCCGCGCCGCTCAGGCAGCCGTCCAGCACATAGATGACCGGGGTCGGCCCCAGCGCCCGACGCAGGGCCTCGCCCTCGGCCGTGCGGGCCACGAAGAAGGTGCGCGCGCCCTCTGCCATCAGCCGGGTCGCGCAGGCCACGGCGCCCAGCCCGTAGCTGTCGGCCTTCACCACCGGGTTCACCGGTGCGCCGCCCACCGCCTGAAGCGTGTGGAAGTTCGCGGCGAGCGCGTTCAGATCAATTGTGAGCGTGGCCGGGGAGGGCATGTCCCCATCTAGAAGCCTGCGCTTGTGCGATGCAACACGCGTTCCGCCTACAGACGGTCGAATGCCATTCCGGAGCCGTCGAACAGGTGGGCCTGGTCCGCCGGAACGGTCAGGGCCAGTTCGGTGCCGGTCTGCGGCCTGACATCGCCGGGCAACTGGAGGGTCAGCGCCGCCTCGCCATAGGCGACATAGGCGAATGTGGCGTGGCCGAGGGTTTCGGCGAAGGTGATGGTGGCCCTGATTGAACCCGCCTTGCCGCCGGGGCTCAGATGCTCCGGTCGAATGCCCAGCGTCACCGCGTCGCCCGCCTTGGCCGAGGACGCGTCCACGGCGACCCTCAGCGTATCGCCAAGCGCCGTCCTCACCGTCGCGCCGCTGGCCGTGGCGGTGACGATCTCGCCCGGGATCAGGTTCATCTTCGGACTGCCGATGAACTCGGCCACGAACAGGTTGCGTGGCCGCTCGTACAGGTCCATCGGGGCGCCGACCTGTTCGATGACGCCGCCGTTCAGCACCACGATCCGGTCCGCCAGCGTCATCGCCTCGACCTGATCGTGGGTGACATAGACCATGGTCGTCTTGAGCCGCTCGTGCAGGCTGGCGAACTCGTAGCGCATGCGGACCCGCAGGGCGGCGTCGAGGTTGGACAGGGGCTCGTCGAACAGGAAGACCTGCGGCTCGCGCACGATGGCCCGACCGATCGCGACCCGCTGGCGCTGGCCGCCTGACAGGGCCTTGGGCTTGCGGTCCAGATAGTCGGTGATGTTCAGCGTCTCGGCGGCGGCGCGCACCCGGCGGTCGATCTCCGCCTTGTCCGCCTTCGCAAGTTTCAGCCCGAAGGCCATGTTTTCATACACACTCATGTGCGGATACAGGGCGTAGGACTGGAACACCATGGCGATGCCCCGGTCCGACGGAGACAGGTCATTCACGGTGCGTCCGCCGATGGCGATGTCGCCGCCCGAAGCCTCCTCAAGCCCCGCAATCGTCCTCAGCAAGGTCGATTTCCCGCAGCCGGACGGCCCGACGAAGACGACAAACTCGCCGTCCTCGATCTGCAGATCGATTCCCTTGAGCACCTCGGTCGTCCCAAACCGCTTGGTCACGCCGGTCAGCCGGACGTCCGCCATGTTTCCTGCCCATGCAACTGTTCGGCTCGCGGCGTTGCCCGCCGTCTGAACCCTTCCGCGCTAAGGTAAACGGTTACAGCGCCGGATCAATGGGCGCATCCGGGGTGACACTGTCGCGCGCGCTGCTACACGGAATGAATGTCAGTCTCGCCTGTTCTCCAGTTCCTCCGCGCCGCCACCACCGACATTCACACCGCCATCGAAACGGAGGCTGACGTTGAGCGGCGGCTGCGGGATCTGGCCGAACGACCCGCCATGGTCGCCCGCTTCCATGTGCTGCACAGCGCGGTCGAGGCCGCCGTCGCGCCCTGGCGTCACGCGTTCGCGGAGGATGGCTATGAGCCCGACAGCCGCTCGCCCCTGATCCGCTCGGGGCTGGAGACCTTGGGCGCTGCGGCGCCGGTAGGCGAAACCGTCCCGTCCTTGCCGACCTATGGGGAAGCTATCGGCTGGGTCTATGTCGCCGAGGGTTCGATGCTGGGCGGCCGGATCATGCGCAAGGCGATGACCCGCGACCACATCCCGCTGACCGGACTTGAGTTTCTCGATCCGTGGGGTGATGAAACCGGATCGCGCTGGCGTGCGTTTCTGCACGCGGTGGAGTCCGCGTACGCCTCGGGGCGAGCGACGCAGGACGATATCGTGAAGGGTGGTGTGGACGCATTCGACCTGGCCTTCAGAGTACTGGTTTCACCCGCCCGGTAGAGCGTGCCTGAATGACCGACCTGGCGGCCGAGGACCGGCTGGATCTCAATGCTTGCGATCGTGAGCCCATCCATGTTCCGGAGGCCATCCAGCCCCACGGCCTGCTGTTCGTGGTCGATCCCGCGGACCTGACCGTTCGTCGCGAAGCGGGCCGGGTGGCGCGCATCACTGGCGCGGAGACCTGGGTCGGACGCTCGCTGGAGGGGTTGGTCGGCGAACGGTTGGCGAACCGGCTTCGGGCCGGGGGGGCGGTCGAGGACGGCTTCGTCACGCGCTGGCGTGGCGTAGATGCGCTGGACTACGACGTCATCGCGCGCCCCCAGGGCGCGAACCTGATCATCGAGATCGAACAGAGCTCGCAGGGCGCGTTGCCGGGCATCGAGCTGATCAGCCGGATTGACGCCGCCGCCGGCGCGTTCGAGCGCGCCTCCAGCGTCCGCGCCGTCTGCGAAAGCGCCGCGGAGGCTTTCCGCGCGCTGACCGGCTTCGACCGGATCATGATCTACCGCTTTCTTGACGATGACGCCGGGCAGGTGGTGGCCGAGTCCCGGTCGCTGGAGGTTGAGTCGTTCCAGAACCATCACTTCCCGGCCACCGACATCCCTCGGCAGGCGCGGGCGCTCTACATCCGCAATCCGGTGCGGGTCATCCCGGACGCCCGCTACACGCCGGAGCCCCTGCACCCCGCGGCCCCGGGCGATCCACTGGACATGAGCGACTGCGGCCTGCGCAGCGTCTCGCCCGTGCACCTGAAATACCTCGACAACATGGGCGTCCGCGCCTCCGCATCGGTGTCGATCATCATTGACGGTGAGTTGTGGGGACTGGTCGCCTGTCACAGCGCGCGCCCGCAACTTCTGCCCTTTGAAGTGCGAATGGCGGCGACCACCCTGGCCCGGACCCTGGCCCGTCAGATCAAGACCAAGGGTGACGCCGAGCTGTATCGCGAGCGGACGCGCCTGCGTCAGCTTGAAGATGAACTGGTCGGTCATCTGGCCGCGGATCGTCCGCTGGCGGAAGCGCTGGCCGACAACAGCCGCGATCTCGCCGATCTGGCGGATGCCGACGGCGTCGCCATCATCGGTCAGGGCGGCCCATACCGGTTTGGGGTCACCCCGCCGGAAAACGCGATCAAGGCGCTCGCCCAATGGGTGGCGGACCAGCCCGGTCTGCGCCCGGTAGCCACTCACGCCCTGTCGCAGCGCCGCCCGGAAGCGGCGGCCTTTATGGCGCAGGGCAGCGGTCTTCTGGGTGTTCACCTGCAAGGCGACCGTCCGCTGACGATCCTGTGGTTCCGCGCCGAGATCATCGAGACGGTACGCTGGGCAGGAGACCCTTCGACCGCGCGGAAGACGGGCGACGCGGCGGTCCTGACACCCCGCAACTCATTCCACGCCTGGTCCGAAACCGTTCGCGGCCGGTCGCGACGCTGGGCGCCGGCGCAGATCGAATCCGTCACCCGCCTGCGCGACGCCCTGATCGACTTCGCCGCCGTCAGCCAGCTACGGATCCTGAACCGGTCGTTGCAGGCGTCGCTGAGCGAGCGCGACCTGCGGCTGGAGCAGCAGGAATTCCTGATCCGCGAGGTCAATCATCGGGTCCAGAACAGCCTGACTCTGGTGTCGTCCTTCCTCGGCCTGCAGGCGCGCCAGGCCGATCCGGCGTCACAGTCGCAACTGCTGGAGGCGCGCCGCCGTGTGCGGGCCGTGTCGATGGTGCACAGCCGCCTCTACCGGACGGAGGCCAGCTCAACTGTTGATCTGGAGCGCTACTTCGTCGAGTTGATCGACGATCTGGGCGCGTCTGTCGGCGCGGACTGGAGCGCGCAGCTGACGCATGACCTGGCGCCGGTGTCGGTCGAGGCGGGCAGGGCGGTGACGCTGGGCCTGATCCTGACCGAGCTGATCATCAACGCCCAGAAATACGCCTATGACGGCAAACCCGGTCCGATCCGCATCCGCCTGTCAGAAGACGGCCGCAACCTGCGCCTCGCCGTCGAGGACTCGGGCAGGGGCGGCCACACGGTCGGGCAGGGTTTCGGCTCGATGATGATCGGCAGCCTGGTCAGCCAGTTGAACGGGCAGCTCGACTATCGCGACGGCAATCCGGGCCTTCACGTGATGCTGAAGGCCCCGATCGGCATCGACGAAGCTTGAGGATCAGCCGCGCGGCTTGCCCTTGAACGGAGGCTTGCTGGCCGCCGGCTTGCCGCGCGCATCCTTGGCGGCCCACGGACGATCCCCGCCCTTGGGCTTGCCCTTCCACGGCTTGTCGCCCGGCGTCGCCGGGGCGGCCTCGGCGTCCGAGCGCGGCGTCCAGGGGGTCTTGCCGTCGGCGGCGGGCTTCTTCACCCACGGCTTCTTGCCCTCGGGGGTCGGATCGGCGGCGGTGCGCTTGACCCAGGGCTTCTTGCCTTCGGCGGCGGGCGCGGCGGCTTCATCGCGTTTGACCCACGGCTTCCTGGGCGCGTCGCCTTGCGGGCGATCCTCGCGCGCCTTCCAGGCCGGCTTGTCGCCGTCCTCGCGCTTGACCCAGGGCTTTTTGGCCTCGGCCGGAGCGGCGCTGTCCTCACGCTTCACCCAAGGCTTCTTCTCACCGGCCGGGCGATCCTCGCGCGGCTTCCAGGCGGGCTTGTCGCCGCCTTCCTCGCGGGCCTTCCACGGCTTGCGCTCGGGGCGGTCGCCGGTCGGGCGGTCGCCCGAAGGCTTCTTGTCCCAGCGGCTGACCGGCTTCTCGGACGGGCCCGGCTTGATGGCCGGATCGATCTTGACGCCGTCTTCCAGACCCTGGGCGATGGCGGCCTCGAACTTGCCGCGCATTTCCTCGGTGATCTCGAACTTGGTCTCGCGCTCGAAGATCTTGATGGCGCCGATGTCGCGCTTGGTGACGTGGCCGAGACGGCAGATGGTCGGCATCAGCCATTTCGGATCGGCGTTCTTGTCGCGACCGATGTTGATGCGGAACCAGGCCATGTCGCCGCCGCGCGCGAAGTCGGTGTAGGGGACGTCGGGCTGGCCCTTGTCGTTCTTGCCGCTCTCCTGCTGGCGCTTCATCCGGTCGTCGTCATAGACGTCCTCGGGCGCCGGCAGCTTCTGCTGGTACAGGCGGATCAGGGCGGCGGCGACCTGTTCGGGCGAGCTCTTTTCCAGCAGCTGACGGCCGAGGGCCAGGGTGTCCTCGTCCTCGATCGGCGCGGTCAGGACCGGATCGGCCAGCATGCGCTTGCGATCGTTTTCCTGGATCATCTCCGCCGACGGCGGACCCGACCACTCGGCGACGATGGAGGCCGACTGCAGCATCAGCTCGACCTTGCGACGGCGCGTATAGCTGACCAGCAGGACCGAGACGCCCTTCTTGCCGGCGCGGCCGGTGCGACCCGAACGGTGCAGCAGGCCGGCCTTGTTGACCGGGATCTCGGCGTGAATGACCAGCCCCAGATCGGGCAGGTCCAGACCGCGCGCGGCGACGTCGGTGGCGACGCAGACACGGGCGTGACCGTCGCGCAGGGCCTGCAGCGCTTCGGACCGCTGGCTCTGGGTCAGTTCGCCCGACAGGCCGACGACCGAGAAGCCGCGCTCGCGCAGGCTCGAGGTCAGGTGCTTCACCCGCTCGCGGGTGTTGGCGAAGACCAGGGCGCCGGGAGCCTCGAAGTAGCGCAGCACGTTGACGACCGCGAGTTCGACCTCGTTCGGGGCGACGCGGATGGCCTTGTACTCAATGTCGGCGTGAGACTTGTTGCCGGCGACCGTGTCGATCCGCAGCGCGTCCTTCTGGTAGGTCTTGGCCAGCTGGACGATGTCGCGCGCCAGCGTCGCCGAGAACAGAAGGGTCCGGCGTTCGGCCGGGGCGGCGTCGAGGATGAAGGTCAGGTCTTCCTGGAAGCCCATGTCCAGCATCTCGTCGGCTTCATCCAGCACCACGGCCTTCAGGGTCGACAGATCCAGCGCGCCGCGCTCGACGTGGTCGCGCAGACGGCCCGGGGTGCCGACCACGATGTGGCAGCCGCGATCCAGCTGACGGCGCTCGACCTTGGGGTCCATGCCGCCGACGCAGGAGACGATTCGCGCACCGGTCTGGGCGTAGAGCCACTGCAGTTCGTTCGACACCTGCAGCGCCAGCTCGCGGGTCGGCGCGATCACCAGGGCGACGGGGGCGCCGAACTCGGCGAACTTCTCGGATTCGCCCAGCAGGGTGGGGGCCAGCGCCAGACCGAAGGCCACGGTCTTGCCCGAGCCCGTCTGGGCGGACACCAGCAGGTCACGGCCCTGCTCGGCGTCCAGCACGGCGGCCTGGACGGGGGTGGGCTCTGCATAGCCGCGTTCGGAAAGCGCGCGATCAAGCGACGGGTGACTGGTGGGGAAGGGCATAGGGCGGTCCAATAGCACGATCAGCGCGCGAACGGTCGGCGCGGGAGCGGCGGACGGCGGCCTGTAAAGAGAGATAACGGCGAAATGGTGGATGTGACAGGGATTGAACCTGTGACCCCCTCGGTGTGAACGAGGTGCTCTCCCGCTGAGCTACACATCCATCTTTCGGGCCCCGGACCAGCGAGCCGGACGGGGAGGGCGCGGACATAGCCCGGCCCATCGCAGGAGGCAAGGCCCGAACGCCATCGACAGCACACCCCTGTTCGCCCATCATTGGTCCGCGAAGTGGGGGCGGGCGAAATGACGGATGCGGATAGCGCGACCGAGGATCAGCGGATGGCGCCGGTCGCTGACCGATTGGTGGTGATCGACACCCTCAGGGCCATCGCCCTGTTCGGGGTCATCGTCATGAACCTTACCGCCATGGTGATGATCTTCAAGGCCGAGGCCGTTATGGCGGCGGCGGGACCTGTTGATATGGGCGTGGGCCTGTTCGAACTGGTTTTCCTGCAAGGCAAGGCGCGGTCCTCGTTCGCCTTCCTGTTCGGCGTCGGCTTCGGGATCCTGATGCTCAGGGCGCAGGCGCGCGGGGCGGGGTTCGAGGGCTTCTACCTGCGCCGGGTCTTCATCCTGCTGGTCATCGGCCTGTGCAATCTGGCCTTCCTGTTCTGGGGTGACATCCTGATCGTCTACGCCCTGCTGGGCATGGTGCTGCTGCTGTTCCGCAACGCCGGGCAGAAGGCGCTGCTCACCCTGGGGCTGACACTGGTGCTCGTGCCGCCGCTGCTGATCGGCGCGGCTGAGGCGATCATCGGCGGACCGTTGCCCAACCTCGCGGGCGTTGGGCCGACGGCAAGCCAGGCCGCGTTCGACGCCCTGCTGCCGGCCTATGCCGTCGGCGACTACTGGGCCTTCGTCGCCGCCAACCTGCGCTACTACCTGATGCATAACCTGACCGAGACCAGCTATGTCGTGATGTACGACCTCGGCGTGCTGGGGCTTTTCATGCTGGGCCTCTGGATCGCGCGGAAGGGGGTGTTCGAAAACATCGATCAGCACCGTCCCTTGCTCCGCCGCATCGCCGCCATCGCCCTGCCGCTCGGACTGGTCGTCAGCGTCGTCCAGGCGACACGAATGCTGGGCGTGCCCGCCGAGGGTGTTCTGCGTGGCGTGGTCACCGCGGCCTATATCGGCCTGCCGATTCTCGCCTTCGGCTATCTGGCCATCCTGACCCTGTTCATCAGCCGCAACGGGCGCTGGCTGTCAGTCCTGTTCGCGCCGATGGGGCGGATGGCCCTGACCGGTTATCTGGCGTCGAACGCGATCGGCGCCTTCATCTGGTACGCCTGGGGTCTGGGCCACATCAACGACAAGTCCTGGCTCACCATGGGCGGGATGAACCTGATCGCGGTGGCGGTTTTCGTCGGCCTTTGCCTGTTCAGCGCGCTGTGGTTGGCCGTCTTCCGCTTCGGCCCCGCCGAGTGGGTCTGGCGCAGCCTGACCTACGGGCGCCTGCAGCCCATGCTGAAGCGCAAGAGCGCCGCCTGATCAGATCCCGGCGGCCTTCACCGCATCCGGCGTTTCCGCATCCGGATCGCCCGGCAGCCAGGCGACGCGGCCGTCGTAGATGTCCACGTTGAGGATTCGCTCTTCCTTCGCCACCAGCACGGGCACCAGCATCTGGCCGGTCACGTTGGTCGCGGTGCGCATCATGTCGATGATCCGGTCAATGGCGACGATATAGCCGATCCCTTCCAGCGGCAGGCCCGCCGTGGCCAGGGTCAGGGTCAGCATGACGATGGAGGTGCCGGGCACGCCCGCGGTGCCCAGGGAGCCCAGCACGGCGGTCAGGCCGATCAGGACGTACTGCGTCAGGCTGAGATCGATCTTGAAATACTGGGCGATGAAGATGGCCGCGATAGCCGGATAGATGGCGCCGCAGCCGTCCATCTTCACACTGGCGCCCAGCGGCACGGCGAAGGCGGCATAGGCTTGGGGCACCCCCAGCCGCTCGACGGTCTGGCGCAGGGTGACGGGCAGGGTGCCCAGCGAGGAGGAGGTGGCGAAGGCCGTCTGCTGCGCCGCGAAAGCGCCCCGGAAGAAGCTGGTGACCTTCAGGCCATGCAGTTTCAGCAGGCCCGAATAGACGATCAGAATGTGGAACAGGCAGGCCGCGTAGATGGCGAAGATGAATTTGCCCAGGGGCAGCAGCGCCTCCCAGCCATAGCCGCCCACCACCGAGGCGATCAGGCCGAACACGCCGATGGGGGTCAGCTGAATGACCCAGCGCGTGATGCGGAAGATGACCGCGGCGCCCTCGTCCACCAGCCGCCGGACGCCCTGCGCCCGATCGCCCAGCGCCACCAGCGCGGCGCCGACCAGGGCCGAGAAGAAGATGATCTGAAGCACCTTGCCTTCGCTCAGGGCGGTGAAGGGGTTGGTCGGGACGATGCCGATCAGCACCTCCAGAGGCGTCGGAATGACCCGCTCGCGCACCTCCCCCAGCGGCAGGCCGCTCAGGCCCTCGCCGGGATTGATCAGATGGCCGAACAGGAAGCCGACCAGCACGGCCAGCAAGGAGGTGATGGCAAACCAGACAATGGTCCGCACCGCCAGCCTCACCGCGCCGACCCCCTCGCCCAGTTTGGCGATGGAGCTGGCGATGGTGAACAGCACCAGCGGCGCCACCACCATGCGGATCAGATTCAGATAAACGTCGCCGATCGGCCCCAGCCAGGTCTCGGCGTTCTCTCTCAGGATCAGGCCGGCCAGGATGCCGAGCGCAAAGCCCGCTGCGGTCCGCTGCCAGAGCGGGATGGCGAAGAAGCGACGGAGCATGCGGACGGCCTTGGGAAGGGCAGGGGCGACCAACATGTTCATCGTCGCGCCGAACCGCAACCGCTTCGGCTGCGATCCGGCGTTTCAGTCGATCAGTGCGCGCCGTCGTTCAGGATAGAATAGACCTTGGCGTAGTCGCCACGGCCTTCGGCGCCGCTCAGGAATTTCACCCGTTCGACCAGTACCTCGTCATGCCCGGCCTCGAACAGGGCCAGGCTCTCGGCGGTGAAGTCGGCCAGAGGCATGGAGTTCGGGTTCTCCGCATGGCCGGGCGTCAGATCCGTCGCCACGGCGGGCGGCGCCCATTCCACGACCCGCACCGGGGTGTCTTTCAGCTGGGTCCGCAGCGACTGGCTCCACGAATGGATCGCCGCCTTGGTGGCCGAATAGGTCGGGGTGGCGCTCAGCGGTACGAAGGCCAGACCGGATGAGACGGTGACCACGGTCGCCGTCGCCTTCGACTTCAGGTGCGGCAGCAGGGCCGCCGTCAGCCGGATCGGACCGAACAGATTGATGGCGATGGTCTGCTCGGCGATGTCCAGATCCACCGGCTCGGCGGTGAGGTCCTCGGCCACCATGATGCCCGCATTGTTGATGACGACGTTCAGGGCCGGATGGGCGGCGACGACCCGTTCGACGAAGGCCTTCACATCCGCCGCGTCGGCGACGTCCAGCGTCTCGTAAGCCATGCCCGGGTTGGCGGCGGCGACGGCTTCCAGCGCGTCACGGCGACGCCCGGCGATGATGACCTTGGCGCCGCGCGCATGCAGGGCCTCGGCCATGGCCTTGCCGATGCCGGAGCCGCCGCCGGTGATCAGGATGGTGTCGTTGCGGGTGTCCATGGGGTGTCTCCGTGCGTTGGAAATCCGATCGCCCTGATCTATACCTGACACTCTCCATCAGAAAGTAGGCACCGAAACGTGCTGTACTTACCGAAAGGAAAGTTATGGCTGCCGCTGCCGATCACGTCCATCCGCACCTCGACCACCCGCCGCTTTCGCCCGAGGTAGAGGCGCTGGTCATCGAGGTGATCGGCCGGGTCGCGGACAAATGGACCATGATCGTGCTGGAGGTCCTGATCGAACACGGCGAGTTGCGCTTCACCCGTATCGGGGAGCTGGCCAACGGCATCAGCCAGAAGATGCTGACCCAGACCCTGCGCCAGATGGAGCGCGACGGTCTGGTCATCCGCACCGTCCATCCGGTCATCCCGCCCCGCGTGGAATATCGGTTGACCGACCTCGGCTTCACCCTGTCGGAAGCCTTCTGCGGCGTGTGGATGTGGGCCGAGAAGAATTTCGACCGGATCGGCGCCTCGCGCGCCGCGTTCGACAAGGCCAAGGCTACCTAGCCGTCGTCAGAAGGGGATCGTCATGCGCATTGTCAGGACCGTGGAGCGGGCCGGCCTGTCCTTGGCGACCGAGGCGTTCGGCAGCCCCGCTCATCCACCGATCCTGATGATCATGGGCGCTACGGCCTCGATGCTGTGGTGGCCCGACAGCCTGTGTGAGGCTCTGGCGGCGGCCGGTCGCTTCGTTGTCCGCTACGATAACCGCGACACCGGGCGCAGCACCACCGGCGCGCCGGGGCGGCCGACCTATTCGACCGATGATCTGGCTGACGACGCCTTGCTCATACTCGACGCCTACGACCTCACGAAGGCGCATCTGGTCGGCATGTCTCTGGGCGGGATGATCGCCCAACTCGTCGCCCTCAAGGCCCCCGATCGGGTCCAGACACTGACCCTGATCAGCACCTCGGCCTTTGATGAGGACGACCCGGATTTGCCGCCGATGGACCCGGCTTTTCTGGCGCATTTCGTCGCGCTGGATGACCTTGACTGGTCCGACCGGGCGGCGGTCATCGCCTTTCAGACCGAGAGCTTCCGCCTTGCGGCGGGCGTTGACGAGATCTTTGACGCGGAGGAGGCGCGTGATCTCGCGGCGCGGGAGTACGACCGCGCCATCAATATTCGCAGCGCCCTGAACCACGGCGCCCTGACCGGCGGGGAGGCCTGGACCGGTCGGCTGGACGAGATCACCGCGCCCGCGCTGGTGATCCATGGCCGGCGGGATCCCATCCTGTCATTCGCGCACGGTCGTCGTCTGGCGGACAAGCTGGGCGCCGTGCGCCTGGTCGCCCTGGACGGCGGGCATGAGCTCAACGCCGTGGACCAGCCCCTCATCGTCCGCGAAATCCTTGGCCACACGGCCTGACGCTCAGGCGACTGCAACCGCGTGCTCCGCCACCAGCCGTTCGACCACGTCCTCGATCTCGCTGAACCGGCCCACCAGCACGGTTCCGCCTAACTCGGCGGGCGGTACGGGACTGTAGCCGAAGGTGCAGACGATACAGGGCATGCCCGCATCGCGCGCCGCGCCGGTGTCCGGCGCCGCGTCCCCGACCATGATCGCCCGCGCGTGATCGCCGCCGACGTTTTCCACCGCCTCGATCAGGTGACGGCCCGAGGGTTTGCGTGCGCTGACCCGGTCCGGCCCGACGATGGCCGCGAAATGCCGGGTCAGGTCCAGCTTTTGCAGCAGCAGTTCCGACAGGTCCGACCGCTTGTTGGTCGCCACGCACAGGATCGCGCCTCGCGCCGCCAAAGCCTCCAGCGTCTCGACCACGCCTTCGAACGGGCGGGAGTGGTCAGCGATGTGCTCGACATAGTCGGCCAGAAACTCCTCGAACAGGGCCGGGGCGTGGGCTTCTTCCCAGTTCGCGCCCGCCAGTTCGAAGCCGTGCTGCAGCATGGGCCGCGCCCCGCCGCCGATCAGCGCCGCCGCGCTGTCCATCGGCGCCTCCGGCAGGCCGTGCCTGACCAGCATCCGGTTCAGCGTCCCGACCAGGTCGATGTGGGTCTCCACCAGGGTCCCGTCCAGATCGAAGGCGATGGTCCAGCCGTCGAGGTCTCGCGTCGTCATGCCGGATCGGCCCCGGAGACGAAGGCGTTCACGGTCGCAAGCCAGTCCTCCGGCCTGTCGAACTGCGCCATATGCCCGGCGCCCGCCAGTTCCACGAACGTCCCGGCCTTCAGGCGCGGCAGCAGGACCCGCGTCGTCGCGGGCGTGATGACGTCGAACTCTCCGTTCAGCAGCAGGGTTGGCGTGGCAATGCCGTCCAGCAGGGGCTCCTCGTCAAAGCCGTCGAGGAAGCCGGTCATCCGGGTGATGCTCATTCCCACCGCGGCGTTCGCGAGGGCGTCGCCCCGGCCCTCGGGCACATCCTGCATATAGGCCGGCGCATAGGCGGGGGAGCGGGTGCGGTTGATGTGGGCGCGGAAGAAGGCCGTCATCGCCGCGCCATAGGCGTCGCTCATCTCGCCGGTCCGCTCGGCCGCGCGGATAATATCGCCCTGACCCTCGGGCAGCCGGTCGAGCAGACTGGCGACGCTGACCTCCCACTGCCGCGACGACAGCGGCGTGCCCTGCAGGGTCAGGCTCTGCAAACGATCGGGATGATCTGCGGCATAGCGGGCAGCCAGTATGCCGCCCCAGCTATGGCCCAGCAGGTGGAAGGTCTCGATCCCCAGGGCCGCCCGCACCGCCTCGATCTCGGAGGCGTAGCGTTGGATGGTCCAGTTGGCGGGATCGCCCGGCGCGTCGGAGCGACCGCTGTCCAGCTGATCATAGACGACGACGGCGCGGTCTGCGGCCATCGGCAGGGCGGGGAACATCTGCCAGCAGGCGCCGCCCGGACCGCCGTGCACCAGCAGCAGCGGCTTGTGTCGGGCGTTCAGATCGCCGTTGACCCGCACATAGATCTCGCCGCCCTGCACCGGCACGCGCAGTTCCCGGTCCGCCGGCGGCACGACCGGCTCCTGCGCGGTCGCTCGTCCCGCGAAGGCTGCTGCGGTCGTCAGCGCCAGCATCGACCGTCTTGAAAGCCGCATTTCCATGCCCTCCGCAGAAGCTGGACCGGAGGATGACGGTTTTCCCGCCGGACGCCAGCCTGTAGATCAGGAGTCCAGAACGACGAGACGATTCATGACCACCTTCGCCGAACCCCGCGCCGCCATCATCCTCGCCGCGGGGCAGGGGACGCGGATGAAGTCGCCGCTGCCCAAGGTGCTGCACCCGGTCGGTGGCCGCGCCATGCTGGACCACGCCATCGACGCGGCGGAGGCCCTGGGCTGTGAGCGGATCGTCGTGGTGGTCGGCTCCCACTCGCCGGAAGTCCGGGCCCATGTGGTCAAGCGGCTGGGCGAGGACGCCATCGCCGTTCAGGACCCGCCGTCGGGCACCGGCCACGCCGTTCGCGCCGCCGAAGCCGTGCTGGGCGATTTCCAGGGACAGGTGGTCATCACCTATGGCGACGTGCCCCTGCTGCGCGCCGCCGACATCGAACCGGTCTTCGCCCACACCGAGGGCGTGCGCGTCATCGGCTTCGAGGCGCGCGATCCCGGCGCCTATGGCCGTCTGGTCATGGACGGCGACACCCTGACCGCCATCACCGAGGCCAAGGAGGCGTCGCCAGAGGTTCTGGCGATCACCGCCTGCAACTCGGGCGTCATGGCCGCCCCGGTCGGCCTGCTGTTCGAGCTGTTGGCCGAGGTCCGCAACGACAACGCCAAGGGCGAATACTATCTGACCGACGTGGTCGAACTGGCCCGCCAGCGCGGCGCCGCGACGCGCGCCGTCATGGCGTCGGAGGACTCGGTGATGGGCGTCAACGCCCAGTCCGAACTGGCCCAGGCCGAGGCCCTGTTCCAGAGCGTCCAGCGCGACGCCTTCCTCGCAGCCGGCGTCACCATGCCCGCGCCCGACACCGTCCACTTCTCGTGGGACACCGAGGTCGGCGGCGGGGCGACGATCGAGCCCTATGTGGTCTTCGGCCCGGGCGCGAAGATCGCGTCCGGCGCCCGCATCCGCAGCTTCAGCCACATCGAGGGCGCCACCGTCGCGGGCGGCGCCGAGGTCGGCCCCTACGCCCGCCTGCGCCCCGGCGCCAAGCTGGCCGAGGGCGTCAGGATCGGGAACTTCGTCGAGGTGAAGAACGTCTCCATGGCCGCCGGCGCCAAGGCCAACCACCTGGCCTATCTCGGCGACGGCGAGGTCGGCGCGAAGGCCAACATCGGCGCCGGGACCATCTTCTGTAACTACGACGGCTTCTTCAAACACCGCACCGTGGTGGGCGAGGGCGCCTTCGTCGGCTCCAACAGTTCGCTGGTCGCCCCCGTCACTATCGGCGCGGGCGCCATGGTCGGCTCCGGCTCGGTGATCACCTCGGACGTGGGGCCGGGCGACCTCGCCCTGGCCCGCGCGCCGCAGGCCGCCAAGACGGGCTGGGCGGCGAAGTTCATGGAGATGATGCGGGCGAAGAAGGCGCGGGGTTGAATGAAGGGCTGGTCCTATGGCCTCGCCGCCATCCTTCTGGTCTACGGCGTCGGTGTCATCGGCTTCCTGGTTTTCATGATCCGCGAGGGGGGCTCGTTCGACCGGGATCAGGCGCCTCACGAATCGCTGCCTCTCGAATTTCACCCACCGTTCCAGCCCGATAAGGTTGGGCCGATCCGGGTGCGGTTCAGTTGCCCGGAACGGCCAAGGCCGGTGCAAGTCACAGTCAAGGTCCTCTACGCCGGTCATCCCGGCCCGGCGGGACGGCCGTATGCGAACGAGACGTTCGAAATCCTGCTGGCCCCCGTCCATGCGACCGGTCTCCAGGGTGAGATCATCGACGTCCCCGCCAAGGCGATGGATCGCCGGACAAGGGGGCTGGTCGACAGGTCCTTCGGGGCGGATGTGACCGTCACCGGGCCGGATGGACTTTTCGGAACGCACTACGTCCTGCCGGGGAACGACACATCGGGCGTCATCGAGGTCAGGTGCAGCAGATCGTGACGGGGCGGCTGAGTTCTTGAGTTCGTGTCGCGTGGTATTGCTTTCCCACCATGCCATCCGTCGATAAAGGCCCGTCTGCAAGCCGCGCATCCCTCCTAACCGCAAGCGAGCCGCCCATGTCCGACCTCCAGAAAAAGAACGCCGGCGAAGCCGCCGCCCTGCGCGTCGAGCCCGATATGGTCGTCGGCCTAGGCACCGGCTCGACGGCGGCCTGGTTCGTCAAGGCGCTGGCGGCGCGCAAGTTGGAGGGCCTGCGCTGCGTCCCCACGTCGGAAGCCACCGCCGAACTGGCCCGCGAATTGGGTCTGACGCTTTCGACGCTGGAGGACACGCCGCGCATCGACCTGACCGTCGACGGCGCCGATGAGGTCGGCCCGGGCCTGGCCCTGATCAAGGGCGGCGGCGCGGCCCTGCTGCGCGAGAAGCTGGTGTGGGAGGCCTCGACCCGCTGCATCTGCATCGCCGACAAGGCGAAGGTGGTGCCGGTGCTCGGCCAGTTCGCCCTGCCGATCGAGGTCGTCGCCTTCGGCCACAAGACCACCGGCAACCGCATCGCCGATGTCCTCATCGACCACGAGATTGAAATGCCCGCCCGCGCCCGCATGGCCGAGCGCGGTCTGGTCCGCACCGACGGCGGCAACCTGATCTATGACGCGAAATGCGGCGCCATCCATGATCCGGTCCGCCTCGCCGACGACCTGAAGCTGATCACCGGCGTGGTCGAGCACGGCCTCTTCCTCGATCTGGCCGACGAAGCCATCATCGGCACGGATGACGGGGTGGAGGTGCTGTTGCCGTGACCCTTCTCCTGTTTTTTGCGGCAGCGCTTCTTCAGGACCAGCCGCAGTCGGGGCCGGTTTCTGCCGCTTCCCCGACCGCGGAAACGCTTGCCGAAGCGCCCCGGGTCGTCATTCGCAAAGAGCCGCTGGTCAGCTTCAGTGAAAGGGGTGACGCCGCGGGGCATACGGGCCGCGCCACTGTCGAGGCCACCTTGGGGACGGACGGCAGGTTTACCGACGCCGTTGTCGTGGAGAGCGGCCGTTCGGAGTTCCTCGATTCTGACGCGATTCAGACCGTTCTGGACGCGCGAGTTGGACGCAGTCCGGTCGAAGCGATGAGGGTTCGCATGTCGGTGGAGTTCAGACCGACAGACGCGTTGACCATGAAATGCGACGAGTTCACGCGGCAAGTCCGTTGGTACCAAGTGGCCTGGCCCGAGCGGACGTTCAAGGACACCATCATTTACGTGATGACCTTGGGATATGAGTTCCTGCTCACCAGACAGGCCGGCGCGACCGTAGACGAGTCCCTTTCGCTGGCTCGCACCTTTGAACCCGCCTTCGAGCGAACGCTCGCTGAGTGCGAGCGCTATCCCAACCGGGGCTACCTGGACGTTCTTCATCGCCAGATGCGCTAACGAGTCCCATTCACTGGCTTGGATTTCCACCTGGGCTGCCTAGGTAGGGACACCAGACTGAAGGCAGACCATGACCTCCTACGACTACGACCTCTTCGTCATCGGCGCCGGCTCGGGCGGGGTGCGCGCGGCGCGGCTGACCTCGCTGGGCGGCAAGCGGGTGGCCATCGCGGAAGAGTACCGGGTCGGCGGCACCTGCGTGATCCAGGGCTGCGTGCCTAAGAAATTCATGGTCATGGCGTCGGAGGTCAGTCACGGCCTGCATATCGCCGAGGGCTACGGCTGGTCCTTCGATAACGCCAAATTCGACTGGCCGACCTTCCTGCAGGCCAAGGATGTCGAGATCGCGCGGCTGTCGGGCATCTACGCCGCCAACCTCGGCAAGGCGGGCGTCGATCTGGTCCACGGCCGCGCCGTGTTCAAGGACGCCCACACGGTCTCGATCCTGACGAAAGACGGCAGCGTCGATCGCGAGATCACCGCCGACAAGATCCTGATCGCCACCGGCGGCCGGCCGTGGTCGCCCGAGGACATGCCGGGCATCGAACACACCATCACCTCGGAACAGGCCTTCCACCTGCCGGAACTGCCCAAACGCATCCTGATCGCGGGCGGCGGCTATATCGCGGTGGAGTTCGCGGGCATCTTCGCCGGCTTGGGCGTCGAGACCACCCTGATCTATCGCGGCCCCAACATCCTGCGCGGCTTCGACGACGACGTGCGCGCCCACCTGGCCGGCGAGATCGAGAAGCGCGGCATCAAGGTCATCCTGGGCTGCCAGCACGAGGCCATCGAGAAGACCGACACCGGTCTGGTCAACCGCCTCGGCAACGGCATGGCCATCGAGACGGACGTCGTCATGTTCGCCACCGGCCGCATTCCCTATGTGAAGGGCCTCGGCCTTGAGAAGGCCGGCGTCGAGTTGACGGAGCAGGGGGCCATCAAGGTTGACGGCTTCTCGAAGACGAATGTCGACAACATCTGGGCCATCGGCGACGTCACTGACCGGATGAACCTGACCCCCGTCGCCATCCGCGAGGCGGTCGCCTTCCACCAGACGGTGTTCAGGGACAACCCGATGGCCTTTGACTACGAGGCCGTGGCCACCGCCGTCTTCAGCCAGCCGCCGGTTGGCGTCGTCGGCCTGTCGGAGAGCGAGGCGCGCCACTCCTGCCCGGGTGAGGTCGATGTCTACATTACCCGCTTCCGTCCGATGAAATACGCCTTCACCGGCTCGGACGAGCGGGTGCTGATGAAGCTGGTCGTCGACGCCCAGAGCCAGAAGGTGGTCGGCGTCCACATCGTCGGCCCCGAGGCGCCTGAGATGATCCAGTTGGCCGCGATCGCCGTGAAAGCGGGTCTGACCAAGGCCCAGTGGGACGCCACCTGCGCCGTCCACCCGACCATGGCCGAGGAACTGGTCACGCTGAAAGAGAAACAGTCGCCGGGCAACATGTCGGCCGGGTGAGCGCCGAAAGGTGTTTGGTGATCGGTGATTGGAGGAGGGCGGTTTCGGTCGTCCTGACGCCCCCGTGGCGACCGCCAGTCACCAACCACCAATCACCAATCACCGGAAAATCCCGCGCTTTCCGCGCCACACTCACCGTTTCGGCCAACACGCCGCGTTGTCCCGGCGAACTCATCGGCCTATCTTGGCCGCATGAGTACCCGTTGGACGCCAGAGAGCTGGAGACAGAAACCCGTCGTGCAGATGCCGACGGACTATCCCGACATGGCCGCGCTGCACCGTGTCGAGGATGAGTTGCGGGCCATGCCCCCGCTCGTGTTCGCGGGTGAGGCGCGCCGCCTGACCTCGAAGCTGGCGGACGTGGAAGCCGGCAACGCCTTCCTGCTTCAGGGCGGCGACTGCGCCGAGAGCTTCAAGGAGTTCTCGACCGACAACATCCGCGACACCTTCCGCCTGATCCTGCAGATGGCCGTCGTCCTGACCTTCGCGGGCCGCAAGCCCGTGGTGAAGGTGGGGCGGATCGCCGGTCAGTTCGCCAAGCCGCGCTCGTCCGGGATTGAAGCCATCGACGGCGTCGAACTGCCCAGCTACCGGGGCGACATCATCAACGGCATGGCCTTCACGCCGGAGGAGCGGGTCCCCGATCCCCAGCGTCTTCTGAAGGCCTACAACCAGTCGGCCTCGACGCTGAACCTGCTGCGCGCCTTCGCGGGCGGCGGCTATGCCGACCTGTACAACATCCATCGCTGGACCCTCGGCTTCGCGGGCGACAACGCCGCCGGCGCCCAGTACCGCGAGCTGGCCGACAAGATCACTGAAGCCCTGGCCTTCATGGAAGCCGTCGGCGTCACGCCGGAGACCCACCCGGATCTGTCCCGCGTCGAGGTCTTCACCAGCCACGAAGCCCTGCTGCTGAACGTCGAAAGCGCCCTGACGCGTCTGGACGGCGGTTCGGGCGACTGGTTCGACACCTCGGCCCACATGCTGTGGATCGGCGAACGCACCCGTCAGCTGGACGGCGCCCACGTCGAGTTCATGAAGGGGATCAAAAACCCCATCGGCGTGAAGTGCGGTCCGACCATGGAGCCTGACGACATCCTGCCCCTGATCGACGCCCTCAACCCGGACAACATCCCCGGTCGCCTGACCCTGATCGGCCGCTTTGGCTCCGACAAGGTCGGGGAGCGGCTGCCGAAGCTGATGAGCGCGGTGAAGGCGGCGGGCAAGCGCGTCATCTGGTCGATCGACCCGATGCACGGCAACACGCTGAAGGCCGGCAACGGCTACAAGACCCGCCCGTTCGAGCGGATCATGTCCGAAGTCCGCACCTTCATCGACGTGGCCGAGGCCGAGGGCGTCCACCCCGGCGGCGTCCATCTCGAGATGACCGGTCAGAACGTGACCGAATGTCTGGGCGGGGCGCAGGCCGTCACCGAGGATGACCTGTCCAGCCGCTACCACACCCACTGCGATCCGCGCCTGAACGCGGATCAGGCGCTGGAGCTGGCCTTCCTGGTCGCCGAACGCCTCAAGGCCGGACGGCAGTCGCGGTCGAAGGCGGCCTGACAACGGTGCTTGTGCAGTCGGCTTCGACCACTCAGATTCCCGTCAGACGCAGGACGAGCCCCATGCCCGAACAGATCGGACGCCCCGAGAACGAAGACGCAGCCCCCGGACGTTGCGGTTATCAGGGCGCGCCCGGCGCGTTCAGTCACGAGGCCTGTACAGATCTGCGTCCCTGGGACGAGCCGATCGCCTATGAGACCTTCGCCGAGGTCATCGATGCGCTGAAGGCGGGCCAGATCGGTGCGGCCCTGATCCCGGTCGAAAACTCGACCATCGGTCGCGTCGAACCCGCCGCCACCCTGATCGAACAGTCGGGGCTGACCATTGTCTCCGACGTGTGGCGCCCCATTCGTCTGGCGCTGATGGCCCCGCACGGAGCCTCGCTGCGCACCGTCAGGACGGCCGAAAGCCACCCCATCGCCCTGCGCCAGTGTCCGGCGTCCCTGGCCGCGCTCGGCGTCACGCCGGTCGAGGCCTTCGACACCGCCGGCGCCGCCCGGGCCGTGGCCGAGGCGGGCGACCTGACCCGCGCCGCCGTCGCGCCGGCGCGCGCCGCGGAGGTTTACGACCTGTCGATCCTGCGCAACGACATTCAGGATTCCGGCGACAACCGCACGCGTTTCGTCCTGCTCAGCGCCGGAATCGCTTGACCGCGCACGATTGTTGCGGCTTTTGAGGCTCATGGTCCGTTCGCAAGCCATCGCTGCGACTTCTTTCGCCCGCTTCGCCGCGGTTGCGGACCTGTATTTCTACGGCTTTCGATACGCCGGCTGAGGCGTCGGGCATCGCGTCCTGACCGCCTCGCCGGCGACCGTCCCGTTAGGGGCGGCGGCTCGCAAAAGCTTCATGCCGTATCGAAATCGAAAGTCCCCCTCCCGTGTCTCAATCCGCTACCCTGCAGCAGGTCTGGCCGCATTCCATGACCAACCCCGCTGATCTCTCCCCCGAACACATGGCTCTGGCCGCGCTGCGCCATGAGATCGATCTGCTCGATGACGAACTGCTGGCCCTGTTCCAGCGCCGCCTCGCCATCGCCGCCCGCGTCGGCAAGGCCAAGGACGCGCCCGCCGGGCCGCACGTCAAGCTGCGCCCGGACCGCGAGAAAATGGTTCTGGATCGCCTGATCGCCAACGCCGAGCCCGACAATCGCGAGGCCGTCGAAAGCCTGTGGCGCCAGATCGTCGGCTGGGGTCTGGCCCGTCAGGGCCGGATGCAGGTGCAGGTCTGGTCGCCGGTCGAGCCGACCCGCGCCTTCGACGGCGCCCGCCTTCGCTTCGGCGCCGCCGCTGACATGCGCGCCGTCCGCGATCCGCAGGCCGCTCTGAAGTGGGCGGCCGAGGGCCACGGCGTCGCTGTCCTGGCCATCAACACCGAAGACGCCTGGTGGACCGGCCTGCGCCGGGAGTGGACCGGCCTGAGCGTCTTCGACGGTTTCGGCGGGGGCGATATTCCGACCGCGCTCGCCGTCGGCAAGATCGATCCCGCCGCCCTGCCGAACGGACGCCGGGTCATCGTCGATGTCGGCGGCGACGCGGGCGACGGCGGGGGCGTGCGCCGTCAGGGCCTGGCCACCCATCACGGCTGGACCCTGTCCCTGACCGACGCCCCGGTCAGCGTGGGCGGCGCCGAGGGTTGCGTGGGCGCGGTCGGCTAGGCGGCGAACCGCCAATCACCAACGGCGCGATGCGGCGTTTTCGGGCGGTCCATGAGTCTGTGCGCAAGACTTGCCGCAGCCTTCCTGCCCGAAAACCGACTGCTCAGCACGGCGGTCCAGCAGGCCTCCAGCCAGTCCGGGCTCGGCTGAACGCGAGGCGCTCGGCGTTGCGCGTCGGGATCGCGCCAACCCTGCGGGCAAAACGCCGCCCGTCCGGATGTCGCAAGCCTCAGGGCAGGAACTGAATGGTGCGGGCGAACTGAACGTCCCGCTCGCCTGGCGCGACGCGGGTGTCCGTCATCAGCGCGACAGCGGCCGCCCCGAACCCCAGCCCCGGATGGGTCTCCTCCATCACCCGGCAGTTTTCGACACGGCCATCGCGACGGGCCGTGCACTCCACCGCAACGGCGACGCTCGTCAGAACCGGGGCTGCGGCCGCACGCGGCGCGACCGGTGACGGCGCGGCTTTGAATGTGATCGGCAGAGGGGCGCCGGGATCCAGCAGAAGGGCGGTGGCGAGCAGGGCGGCGAGCATGGCGGAGGTCCTCGATCTCCATCTGTTAATCTTTGGCTTAAGCCTGGGTTCCGGGTCCGGCAGCGGGAATTGCAGCCTGTGGGCGCCGGCCAGGCCTCGGTCGTGGGCGCCTGAGGCCGGATGGTCCGGGCCCGTCAGCTGACGCCTGATCTCGGCGCGCCCCCGTCGGTTTTGAACCGTCCGCCACCCGGGCCATCAGGCCCGGGTGGAACAGATCAGAACAGCGCCTGGATCTGAAGGCGGAGCCGGTGCTGTTCGGCGTTCTCGCTGAAGCCGGCCTCATAGTCGAAGCCGAACCGAGAGCCCCCGGAGGTGAACAGGTCGAGCCCGAAGCCGCCGAGGATGCGGTTCTCGCTCAGCGGGTCGATCCGGACGCCGAAGGTCGGGCCGCCAAGCCAGTCGGCGTAGGACACGTCCGCGCGATCGGCGCCCTGGAAGTCGTGGCCGTACTCCAGACGGACCCGCGGCACGATCTCGCCGAAGGCGACAGGCACCACCCAGGCCCAACGGACGCCCAACGCGCCGGTCAGGGTCTCGACGGTCTGCGCCTCGTAGGAGAGGGCGTAAGGTCCGCCGGACGTCTCCGTGAAGGCGTCCAGCTCGGACCGGGTGGCCGAGAGGCGACCATAGGGCGAGAACAGACGGCGGCCGTCCCGGAAGTCCCAGCCGGCGGTCAGGGCGCCGAACCACTGGGATCCGTCGCGATGGCCATCGGCGAAGTCGTCGGTCGCGGCGACGTAGCGCCGCGAGTCGAGGTCGAGCCTGCCATACCCCAACACGCCGTCAACGAAGACCCGCGCGCCGGGCTGGTAGCTGCCGTAGACGGCGTAGCTGTGGCCGTCCGCATCGCTGCGAGTGCCGTCGTTTCCGACCCGGCTTTCGTCATGACCCCAGCCGACGCTGGCGCCGACCACCAGGTCGTCGCGGACCCGGACATCGACGCCGGCGGTCAGACCGTCCGTGTCGAACTCCACGCCCTGCTGGGCGATCGTGGCGTCGCGCTGCCCGAAATCGACGCCCCCCGCGGCCCACAGACCGACCCGACCGGAAGCGGAGCCGGACGAATCGGGTGCGCCGCCGCCGCTTGAACTGGCGTTGTCGCCGATGACCGCGGCGCCGTCCTGCCGGCTGACCAGCAGGGTGTCGAACCCGTTCGACCCCGCCAGTCGACGCCGCAGCGGATCGGTGTCCAGGGCAAGGTCGCGGCTGCCGCCCGAGAAGCTGAGCTGCAGGCTGGCCCCGCCGCCGCGGCCGTCCCGCAGGGCTTCGAGGCGGCTGGTGATGTTCGAGATCTGGGCGCTGGCGAACCGGCGCGCGGCCTCGTCCTGGGCGGCGATCAGGCCCGTGACTTCGGGGTCCAGCGACGGGTCCGGACGCGCGGTGACGATGATGGTCACCGTGCCGGGGGGCGAGGTCGTGAACGCGTTGGTCAGCGTATAGGTGGCCGTCACTGTCCCGGCGAAGGTCGTCGTCGGGGTGAAGGTCAGGCCGTACTGGCCGCTGGCCGGGTTGGTGATCGCCGCCGCGCCAGACGCCGCCGGCGTCAGGCTGACCAGGGTGGCGCCCGTGAAGGGCCCGCCCGTGGCGGCGGCGGTGAGGCTCACGGTCGCGGTCTGTCCGGACAGGATCTCGATCGTGATGGGGGCAGGCGCGATCGGGGCGGGGTTGACCGTGACGGTCACCGTGGCCGGAGCCGACGTCCCGAAGGCGTTCGCCAGGGTGTAGGTGAAGCTGTCCGTCCCGGTGAAACCGGCCGTCGGGGTGTAGACCAGGGTCTGTCCCGAGACCACGGCCGAACCGTTGGCCGGAGCCGTGGCGACCGCGACGCCGGTGATCGGCCCCCCGGTCGCGCCGGCGACGGCGTCGACCCCGCCCGACTGGCCGGCGATCACCGTCAGGGTCCTGGCCGGGGCGATCGGAACCGCCAGCGGGGAAACCGTCAGGGAGACCGTGGCCGGTGCGCTGGTCCCGCCGGGACCGGTCGCCGCATAGGTGAAGCTGTCCGGGCCGAAATAGTCGGCGGTCGGCGTGTAGGTGACCTCCAGGCCGTTGATGACCGCCGTCCCGTTGGCCGGCGCGGTGATCACAGCGATGCTGGTGATCACGCCCGTATCGTTGGCGGTGACCGGCACGCTGACGGCCTGGTTGGCCGGGGTGCTGGCGGCGTCGGCGGCGGAGACCGGCGAGGCGTCGGCGATTGTCAGGCTGTAGGCGTTGGCGGCGGCGAAGCCGTTGGCGTCCGTGGCGGTCACCGTAATGCTGAAGGTCCCGGCCGTCGTCGGCGCGCCCGAGAGGACGCCGACGGCGCTGAGGGCGATGCCGGCGGGCAGGGCGCCGGCCGTCAGGGCGTAGCTGTAGGGCGCGGTTCCGCCGGTCGCCGTGAAGGTCTGGCTATAGGCGACCCCCGTCGTGCCGTTCGGGATCGTCGTCGGGGTGAAGGCGACCGTCGGCGCGCTGACCGTCAGGCTGTAGGCGGCCTGGGCGCTGGCGAACGGACCGGGCGCGCCGCTGCTGTCGCTGGCGGTGACGCTGAAGGTGAAGGTCCCGACAGCGGACGGCGAACCGGACAGCACGCCGCCGCTGGACAGGGAGACTCCGGGCGGCAGGGCGCCGGCGGTCACCGCGAAGGTGTGGGGTCCCTGGCCTCCGTCGGCGGTGAAGGTCGCGCTGACCGGGGTGAAGGCGACCGCGCCGGGCAGGGCGCCCGGAGCCGGCGACGTCACCGTGATGACCGGCGGATCCACGACGAGGTTGAAGACCAACGGCGCGCTGGCATAGGGGCCCGTCGCCGTGCTGGAGTCCGTGGCAACGACGGTGAAGGTGTAGGATCCCGGCGTCGTCGGCGTGCCGGACAGCAGGCCCGAACTGCTCAGCGTCACGCCGGGCGGCAGGGCGCCGGCGGTGACGGCGAAGGTGTAGGGCGCAACGCCGCCGGAGGCGGTCAGGCTCACATTATACGCCGTCGTGGCCGAGGCTTCGGGCAGGTCGCTGCCACCACCGCCGCCGCCGGGGGGAGGTGTCACCTCGATCGTCGGGGCCGCGATCGTCAGGCTGTAGGCGACCGGCGCGCTGGCGTAGGGCCCGGGCGCGGTGCTGGTGTCGCTGGCGACGATGCTGAAGGCGTAGGCGCCGTCCACCGTCGGCGTGCCGGAGAGCACGCCCGTGCTGCTCAGGCTCAGGCCGGGCGGCAGGGCGCCGGCGGTCACCGCGAAGCTGTGGCCGCCATTGCCGCCCGCGGCCGTGAAGGTCTGGCTGTAGGCGACCGTGGCCGTCCCGGCGGTCAGCGGACCCGCGGGCGGCGAGGTGATCGTCACGGTCGGCGCCGCGATTGTCAGGCTGAAGGCCGCCGGAGCGCTGGAGAAGGGACCCGGCGCGCCGCTGCTGTCGGTGGCGACGAGGGTGAAGTTGAAGGTCCCGGACGTCGTCGGCGTGCCCGAAAGGACGCCGCCGCTGCTCAGGCCCAGACCGGCCGGCAGGGCGCCGGCGGTGACCGCGAAGGTCCGCGGTCCCGTTCCGCCCGCAGCCGTGAAGGTCTGGCTGTAGGCGGCGAAGGCGGTCCCGCCCGGCAGGGCGCCGGCGGCGGGCGCGGTGATGGTGATCACCGGATCACTGACCGTCAGGGCATAGGCGCCGGAGGCGGTGAAGCCGTTGGCGTCCGTCGCCGTCAGGGTGAAGTTGAAGCTCCCGGCGGCCGTGGGCGCGCCCGCCAGAACGCCGTCGCTGGTCAGGCCGATGCCGGGCGGCAGGCCGCCGGCGGTGACGGCGAAGCTGTAGGGACCGGTCCCGCCGCTGGCCGAGAACGTCTCGGTGAAGGCGAGCGCCGTGGTGCGGGGCGTCAGGGCACCCGCGGCCGGGCTGAGCACGACGGAAGGCGCGGTGACGGTGAGGCTGTAGGCGACCGGTGCGCTGGCGTAAGGACCAGGCGCGGCGCTGCTGTCGCTGGCGGTCACGGTGAAGTTGAAGGTCCCGACCGTGGTCGGCGAGCCCGACAGGGCGCCGGCGCTCGAGAGCGACAGGCCCGACGGCAGGGCGCCGGCGGTCACCGCGAAGGTCCGCGGACCGACGCCGCCGGTGGCGGTGAAGGTCCGGCTGTAGGCGCTGAAGGCTTCCACTGACGGCAGGGCGCCGGCGGCGGGAGCGGTGATGGCGACCGTGGGGGCGGCGATGCTGATCGCATAGGCCCGGGCGCCGGTCGCGCCGTACTGGTCGGTCGCGGTGACGGTGAAGTTGAAGGTCCCGGCCGCGGTGGCCGTCCCCGACAGGACGCCGGTCGAGGTCAGGCCCAGGCCCGACGGCAGGGCGCCGGCGGTCAGCGCATAGCTGTAGGGCGCCGTTCCCAGCGAGGCCGTGAGGGTCGCGCTGTAGGCCGCGGTGACCTGGCCGGTCGTGGGGACCGCCGACAGGGTCAGGGTCGGCGCCGACACCGTCACGGTGACCGTGGCCGGGGCGGAGGTCCCGCCGAGATTGGTGGCCGTATAGGTGAAGCTGTCCGCGCCGGAGTAGCCGGCGGTCGGGGTGTAGGTGATCGACGTCCCCGTCACGCTGACCACGCCGTTCGCGGGCAGGGTGGGCGTGGCCACGCTGACGGCCGCGCCGCCACTGAGGTTCAGGGTTACCGGGTTGGCGCCGCTGCTGGCCGCGACCGTGACGCTGACCGCGCCGGCGATCGGGGCGGGCGGCGGGCTGACGGTGATCGTCGCGGTCGCCGCAGCCGAGGTCCCCCCGGTGTTGGTCGCGGTGTAGGTGAAGCTGTCCGGTCCGGCGTAGCCGGCGGCCGGGGTGTAGGTGATCGAGGTCCCGCTGACGGTGACCGTGCCGTTCGTGGGCAGGGTCGGGGTCGCCACGCTGACAGCCGCGCCGCCGCTGAGGCTCAGGACGATCGGATTGCCGGCGCTGCCGAAGGCGACCGTGGCGCTGACCGCGCCCGCGATCGGCGGCAGCGGCGTGACCGTGATCGACACCGTGGCCGGAGCCGAGGTCCCGCCGGCGTTGGTGGCCGTATAGCTGAAGCTGGCCGGGCCGTTGTAGCCGTTCGTCGGGGTGAAGCTGATGCTGGTCCCGGCGACGGCGACCGATCCGTTGACCACCGACGAGGCGCTGACGCTGACCGGAGCGCCGCCGGTGATGTTCAGCGTGATCGGGTTGTTGCCGCTGTTCTGGGCGACCGTCGCGGTGACCGCGCCCGCGATCGGCGGCTGCGGATTGACCGTGAGGGTCACCGTCGCCGGGGATGACGTCCCGCCGGCGTTGGTGGCGGTGTAGGTGAAGCTGTCGGACCCGAAATAGCCGGCGGTCGGGGTGTAGGTGATCGCCGTGCCGGCGATCGCGACCGTGCCGTGCGACGGCAGGCCGGGCGTCGCCACGCTGGTCGGCGCGCCGCCGGTGATGTTCAGCGTGACCGGGTTGTTGGAGCTGTTGAAGGCGACCGTGGCGCTGACCGGGTTCGCGATCGCCGGGTCCGGGTTGAGGATCGTGACGCTGTAGGCGCGAGCCCCGGTGTAGGGGCCGTTGCCCGTGCTGCTGTCCGTGGCGGTCACGGTGAAGGTGAACGTCCCGCCGGTCGTGGGCGTGCCCGACAGGACGCCGCCCGCGCTCAGCGTCAGACCGGTCGGCTGTGCGCCGGCCGTGATGGCGTAGCTGTAGGGGGCGCCGCCGCCGGCCGCGGTGACCGTCTGGCTGTAGGCGGTTCCCGCCTGGCCACCCGGAAGGGTCGACGGGGCGACCGTGATCGTCGGCGGGCTGACGGTGAGGGTCACCGTGGCCGGGGCCGACGTCCCGCCGGCGTTGGTCGCCGTATAGGTAAAGGTGTCCGGCCCGCCGTATCCGGCGGTCGGCGTATAGGTGATGGCGGTCCCGACAATATTGACCGTGCCATGGCTGGGCAGGACAGGGACCGCGACGCTGGTCGCGGCGCCGCCGGTGATGTTCAGCGGGATGGGATTGGTGCTGCTGTTATGGGCCACGGTCGTGCTGACCGCGTTGGCGACCGGCGCCGGCGGGGCGGCGATCACCAGGGTGTAGGCGCGCGCCCCGGTGTAGGGCCCCGCTCCCGTGCTCGAGTCCGTCGTGGTCACGGTGAAGTTGAAGCTGCCGTTTACCGTGGGCGTGCCGGACAGGACGCCGGCGGCGCTCAGGGTCAGGCCTGCGGGAAGGGTGCCGGCCGTGCGGGCAAAGCTGTAAGGACCCGTACCGCCCGATGCGGTGACGGTCTGGGAATAGGCCTGGGTCTGCGTTCCGGCCGGCAGGCTGGCGGGGGCGACCAGTACCGTCGGCGCCGCCACGGTCAGGGTGTAGGCGCGGCTGCCGCTATAGGGGCCGGCGCCCGTGGTGGAATCCGTCGTCGTGACCGTGAAGTTGAAACTCCCGCCAGCCGTCGGCGTACCCGAGAGCACGCCGGTGGCGCTGTTCAGGGCAAGGCCGGCCGGAAGGGCGCCGCTGCTGACCGTAAATCCGGTGTAGGGCGCGGTGCCGCCGGCGCCGGAGATCGTCTGGCTGTAGGCGCTGGCCACCGTGGCGTTGGGCAGGGTCGTGGGGCTGACGCTCACGGTCGGCGCGGCGACGGCCAGGGTGTAGTTCCGGCTGCCGTTGAACGGACCGTTTCCGAGCGAGGAGTCGGTCGTGCGGATGGTGAAGTTGAACGAGCCGCTGGCGGTGGGCGTCCCGCTGAGGACCCCGGCGGCGGACAGCGTCAGGCCGGCGGGAAGCGTGCCGGAGGTGCGGACGAAGGAGCCATAGGGCGCCCGTCCGCCGGACCCGGTGAAGGTCTGGCTATAGGCGGCGCCTACGGTCGCGCCGGGCGCGCTCGTAGGACTGATGTCGATGGTCGGTGTGCCGACGGTGACGAGGACGGTGGCCACGATCCGGTTGCCTGTGGTGCAGCCCGAGTCGTTGCAGAAATACAGGGTGAAGGTGTCGGTGCCCGAAAAGCCGCTCGGCGCCGAGTAGACGATGGTGTTGTCTGCGGCGTTGACCTGCGTCGAATAGGAGCCGCCGTTGACGGTCGTCCCCGTCTGGTTGACGGGTCTGAAGCCGCTGCTCGGGTCGGTCTGGTTGGCGACGAAGCGCGGGTCGCAGGCGGAGGTTTCATCGAAGTTCTGAGTCATGCTCAGGACGTGGTTCAAGTTCGTCTGGTTGTAGGCGACGTTGAAGTCGATGGTGCAGGTCGCCTGGGCGTTCGCGGCGCCTGGGACGAAGGCGAACAGCATGGCCATGACGCAGGCGAGCCAGACGCCATGCGCGCGGAGTCCGCCGCCGAGCGCGAGCGCCAGAGCCTTCAGCTTGTGGGTCATTGTCGGTCCGCCCCTTGAACTCACGCACGAACCCGGGCGCATCCTGCCCCGATCCAAGACCGTCGGTCGCACCGGCCGGTCTCCCCCGCGACCCTCCAGCCGCACGATCTGGATATTGACGATATTTTAAGGATCGGAACAACCCTAAATCGCGCTTCGCGTGATTTTCGCGAAATTCGTTTGCAACCTTATTGCGAAGTGTCTCGCGTTAAGCGCTAATGCACCGCCCGGCAGGGGACGGCCCGGGCAAGCCACATGACCATTCCGCCAGTACCCGGGGCGATCAGCCCTCAGTTTCAGACCGTTCGATCGTCCGGACCGCCAGGGGCAGGAGCGCAGGCATGAGCGAATATTTTCTCGGTCAGATCATGATGACCGGCTTTCCGTTTGCACCGAAGTATTTCGCGCAGTGCAACGGACAGATTCTGGGCGTCAGCCAGAACCAGGCGCTGTTCGCCCTTCTCGGCTTCACCTATGGCGGCAACGGGCAGACGGCCTTCATGCTGCCCAATATGCAGAGCCGAACGCCGGTCGGGTACGGGCAGTCGGCCGACGCCGGCTGGAACCCGCCGCCCTATCCGTGGGGCGCGATCGGCGGCGTGGAGACTGTCACGATCACCCCTGACGCAATGCCGGCGCACAATCACCCGGTGAATGCGACCCGCACGGCCGGGACGACGAGTCTGCCGACGGATCCGTCGCTGTACGGGACCGCGGTGAACTCGGGAGGCGGCGGCAATGAGTCGATCTATGTGCCGATAGCGGCGGGAACGCCGGTGCCGCTGGGACCGACCACGGTCTCGCTCGCGGGCGCCGGCGCGCCGCACCAGAACATGCAGCCCTACTCGGTCATCAACTTCAACATCGCGCTATCGGGCATCTTCCCGTCGCGCGGGTGAACACGCGGCTTCGGCCTCAACGGGGAGAACCACAATGAGTGAGCCCTTCGTCGGCGAGATCCGCATGTTCGGATTTGGTCGAATTCCCAATGGTTGGCTGGCGTGCGACGGCAGCCTGCAATCGATCGCCGAGTACGAGGTGCTCTACGTCCTGCTCGGCACGACCTATGGCGGGGACGGACAGAACTCCTTCGCCCTGCCCGATCTGCGAGGGCGGGTTCCGCTTCACCAGGGCACGGGCCCCGGGCTTTCGACGCGGGTCCTCGGCGAGCGCAGCGGAACCGAACAGGTCACCCTGCTGACCCTGAATCTGCCGGGGCACAACCACACCTTCATGGCCGATGCGGCGGCGGCCACAGCATCCACGCCGGACGCCACCCAGACGTTGGGCGCCCTGGCCGCGGACACCCAGTATCTGACCGACACCACGGGCGCGGCGATGTATCCGCTGCAACCGTCCACGATCGGCGTCTCCGGGGGCAACCAGCCCCACGACAACTGTATGCCGACCCTTACGGTCTCCATCTGCATCGCGACGTCGGGCATTTTCCCGACCCAGCAATAGGTCCTCATCGCGCGACGACGCATCGGCGCAGCCCGACATCAGGAACGTCTCATGACCGAACCCTTCCTTGGCGAAATCCAGCTCTTCGGCTTCTCGTATCCGCCCGCGGGGTGGGCGAGCTGTAACGGGGCCACCCTGATGATCCGCCAGAACACAGCCCTTTTCTCGCTGCTCGGCCCCCAGTACGGCGGCGACGGGGTAAACACCTTCCAGCTGCCCAACTTCATGAACCGCGCGGCCGACAGCCAGGGCCCAGGCCCCGGGCTCGACAACCGCACCATGGGCGAGGACTTCGGCACGAACGCGGTCACCCTGACCTTGGACACCATGCCGGCGCACAATCACCAGCTCGTCGTCTACGCCACCCGCGCCTCGACGGCCAAGGTGGGGACGCCGGTCGCGGGCGCGGCCCTGACCCCGCCGGGACAGTCCCACGCCTATGTCCCGAATGTCGGACCGACGACCACCCTGGCTCCGACGGTGCTGGCGCCGTCCGGCGGTAATGGTCCGCACGAGAACCGCCAGCCCTTCCTGGCCGTAAACTACAGCATGGCCCTGCAGGGCGCCTTCCCCAGCTTCGGCTGAGCGGGCGTCCTTGGCCTTCGGCGCCCCGGATCCGGACGGAAGGGTCGCGCCGATCCGGGTCGGCGCCGCGCTTCGGCTAAGGCCGGCGAAGGCGGCGGATCTGGACTTCCTGCGAACGCTGTTTCACGCCTTCCGCGCCGACGAGATGCGGTTGGTCCCCTGGTCTGATGCGGCCAAGGCCGCCTTCCTGGACGAGCAGTTCCGGCTCCAGCATCGTCACTTCACCACGGTGTTCGCCGACGCCGACTTCCTGGTCGTCGAAAGGGCAGGGGCGCCGGTCGGCCGCCTCTATCTTCAGCGCAGGCCCGACGCCTTCCTCGTCGTCGATATCGGCTTTGTGCCCGCCGCCCGACGCCGGGGGCTGGGGCGGGCGGTTATGACGTGGGTGCTGGACCAGGCCCGCGCCGCGGGCGCGCCCCGGGTCGAGCTGCACGTACTGGCGCTGAACCTGGCCGCGCGACGCCTCTACGAAAGCCTCGGGTTTGGGGTCGCGGGCGAAACCCCCACGTATCTGCGCATGACCTGTCCGACGGACGCTTCGATCTAGTTGAACACCGCCTGGTAGACCGCGCCCTGCGTATCCCGGCCGATGGGGACGAGAAAGATGTCCAGCCCGCCGAGGCGGGCGTTGTTCAGGCGGTATAGCTTCTGCGGCAGGACGATGGGCGTCGCGCTGCGGAAGATGAGCGAGAAGGGCGCCCGCGTCATGCCCGGAAAGGGTTGGGCCGGAAGCGGCGTCACTTCCGACAGTGTCAACGGCAGGCTGCTGTCGCCCATCGTCAGGTCGAAGGTTTCGCCAGCGCGGCTGGCGAACGTCTCGCAGGTCAGAAGTTGCATGCCGATCCCCCTTGATCGGGACAGGGTCGCCTGACGCGCCCGGTTCTGCAACCATCGCTTTCAGGACGAGATAAAAAACCCGCCTGCCTTGCAGGACGGCGGCGCCGCAGATCGAAGGTGGCGGGGCCTTCCGGCGTCGGCGTCCCCGGCGATCAGGCCCGGTTCGAGGCTCGGGGGTTCAGGCGCAGGGCCACGTCACCAAAGTTCCCTCTCCCCCGGCCCCTGCAATCAAGCCTGTTCAGATCGCCATATTGTCGATCAGACGCGTCCGCCCGATCTTCGCTGCGGCGAGGATGCGGGCGGGGCTGTCCAGGGCGCCGTTGAAGGCCGACAAATCCCCGGCGCGCCGGATGGCGACATAGTCGATGCTGTCGAAGCCGGCGGCTCTCAGCGCCTCTTCCGCCCAATGCTCGGCCGCGACCGCACCGTCCTCGCGAGCCCTGGCGCCTGCCTCGGCCAGCACGCCGTTCAGCTTGCGCGCCGTTTCCAGCTCCGACTCCGACAGGTAGGCGTTGCGCGACGACAGGGCGAGACCATGACCGTCCCGCGCCGTCGCCAGCCCGACGATCTCCACCGGCATATCCAGATCGCGCACCATCCGGCGCACCACCATCAACTGCTGCCAGTCCTTCTCGCCGAACACGGCCACGTCCGGCTGCACCTGATGGAGCAGCTTGGAGACGACCAGCGCCACCCCGCCGAACATCTGCGGCCGGAAGGCGCCCTCCAGCCCCTCGGCGGGCGCGCCGACGTTGATGGTGGTGGTCACGCCGTCCGGATACATCTCGGCCACGCCGGGGGCGTACAACAGGTCGCAGCCCGCGCCGGCCAGCAGTTCGGCGTCACGGCCTTCCTGACGGGGATAGGCGTCCAGGTCCTCGGTCGGGGCGAACTGGGCCGGGTTGACGAAGACGCTGGCGACCACCTTGTCCGCGCGCTGTCGGGCTTCGCGCACCAGGGACAAGTGGCCATCGTGCAACGCTCCCATGGTCGGAACGAAGCCGACGGTGAACCCCTGACGCTTCCAGCCGCTTACGGTCTCTCGAAGGTCAGCGATGGTGCGGGCGACGGGCAGGGAGAGGTCTGCGGGCATGATGAACGTATTAACCCTGCGCGTTAGGCGTGTCTGTGAACTGTGCGGCAAAACCTGCCGGGTAGGGTGTGTCTTATGACGCCGAGCCTCCTGATCCGTCCAGTGCTGGCCTTGTTCCTGACCGCGGGCGTCAGCGCCTGCGGCATGGTCGACAGCGATCCGCATCGTTTCGAAAACCTCGCCGGGCGGATCGCCTCGGTGCCGCTGGACGGCTCCGCGCCGCAACGGGCGCCCGAAGCGGCCTCCGTCCGGCCGGTCCGCACCGCCGACACCGGCCTTCGTCCCGCGTTGAAGGTCGAGGTCATGGAGGACGTCGCGCTCTGGGATGCCCGCTATGGCGTCATGGGCGACGCCGCCGAAGCCGCCGCCCCGGTCGTGGTCGAGGCCGCCGTGGCCGAGGGCCGCGCGCGTCTCCAGCAGGCTGTCGAGCGGACGCCGCTGCGCTCCGCACTTACGCCGGCGCGCGCCGAACAGCCGCCGCGCGCCGCGCCCGCCCGCACCGGCCGCGGCCTGGTCCAACTGGGCGCCTTTTCCAACGAACAGTCCGCCCGGGCGGCCTGGAGCCGCCTGACCTCGGGCGCCGCCGGCTGGGCGCTGGAAGGTCTGTCGCCGACCTTCGAACCGGTCTCGGTCAACGGGCGCAATCTGGTCCGCCTCAAGGTCCGCGCCCCCGCCGCCGGCGCCGCCGCCCTCTGCGCCGCCGCCGGCATCGACGATCCGTGGTGCCGCCGCTCGGCATAAGAGCTGTCCGCTCCGACCTCGATTTCGGCGTCCGGGCGACCCGGGACACGACCCGCCAGTCCACAGACGGCTGATACGCCTTCGTTGACGGGCGGCTCCGGTAGGCCAATTCTGCCTTCCTACGGGCCGCGCCTGAGTCGGCGGCCGCATCAGGATCTGAACCATGGCTGACCCTACGGTCATCGTCGTCGGCAACGAGAAGGGCGGGGCGGGCAAGTCCACGCTCGCCATCCATATCGTCACCGGTCTGCTCCATGCCGGAAAGCGCGTGGCGATCATCGATCTGGATCTGCGCCAGCGCTCGATGGCCAAATTCTTCGCCAACCGCGCCGCCTGGATGGAGGCCAATGGCCAGAGCCTGCCGATGCCGATCGAGCCCGACATGGGCGACGGCAAGGCCTTGGCCAAGGCAGCCGAGGCCGAGCAACTGAGCCGCTTCGAGTCCGCCTTCGCCGAAGCCCGCAACACCGCCGATGTCATTCTGATCGACACGCCAGGCGGCGACACCGTCCTGTCGCGCACGGCCCATGGGCTGGCCGACCAGATCGTCACCCCGATGAACGACAGCTTCGTCGACTTCGACCTTCTGGGTCAGGTCGATCCGGTCACGCTCGATCTGCTCAAGCCCTCGATCTACTCCGAGAGCGTCTGGGAGGCCCGCAAGCATCGGGCGATCACCCAGGGCCGGCACGCCCAGATCGACTGGATCGTGGTCACCAACCGCCTCGCCGTGGCCGAAGCCCGCAACCGGCGTCGTCTGGAAGAGCGGATGCAGAAGCTGGCCAAGCGTGTCGGCTTCCGCATGGGGCCGGGTCTGCGCGACCGGGTCATCTATCGCGAACTCTTCCCCTTCGGCCTGACCGTCGCCGACCTGTCGAATGACGTCCGCCCGGTGGCGGTGTCGCTGGCCCACGTCGCCGCGCGGCAGGAACTGCGCAACCTGATGCAGTCGCTGGGCCTTGAGGGCGGCAAGCTCGACAACCCGCTCGACGCCGCCGCTTGAGCCCGCTCTGGCTGGTCCTGGCGGCGGTCGCCGTCTGGGCCCTGATCCGTCTCGGCCGCCAGGGCGAGCGGACCGGGCGCGGCCAATGGCGCGTCACCGCCACCCTGTTCAGCGCCGTGATGATCGGAGGCGGGGTGCTGGCTCTGGCCAAGGGCGGCTGGCTGCTGGGTTCGGGCCTGATCGGCGCGGGCCTGTGGCTGACCATGGCCTCGCGCCACCGGCCCCTGCCGCCCCGCGCCGAGGGCATGACCGACAGCGAGGCGCGGGCGTTGCTGGGTGTCTCATCGACCGCGACAAAAGCCGAGATCAACACCGCCTGGAAGCGGCTGATGGCCCGCGCCCATCCTGATCAGGGCGGCACCCAAGGGCTGGCCGCGCGCCTGAACGCGGCGCGGGACCATCTTCTGAAGCGATAGGCCGGGGCGGAGGGTTAGTCCTCCGCCGCCGCCTTCTTCTTGGCCGGGGCCTTCTTGGCGGCGGGCTTCTTCGCCGCCGCCTTCTTCGGAGCGGCCTTCTTCGCCGGCGCCTTCTTGGTCTTTGCCGCCGGAGCCTTGGCGGCCCGCTCGGCCAGCAGCGGGATCGCGGCTTCCAGCGTCATGTCTTCGGGCGCCGTGCCCTTGGGCAGGGTGGCGTTGACCTTGCCCCATTTGACGTAGGGTCCGAACCGGCCGGCCATGACCTGCACGGGCGCCTTGTCCTCGGGGTGTTCGCCCAGTTCCTTCAGCGGCGCGACGGCCGAGCCACGCCCCGGACGCCCGGCGCGTTTCTCTGCCAGCAGGGCCACGGCCCGGTTCAGGCCGACCTCGAAAACCTCATCAATGTCAGAGACATTGGCGTAGGTTCCCGCGTGAAGCACGAAGGGCCCGTAGCGGCCTAGACCGGCCGTGATCAACTTGCCGTCCTCGGGGTGGACGCCCACCTCGCGCGGCAGGGCCAGCAGGCGCAGGGCCTGTTCAAGCTCCAGCGACGCGGGGCTCCAGCCCTTGGGCAGGGACGAGCGTTTCGGCTTGTCCGCATCCAGCGGCATGGTCTCCACATAGGGACCGAAGCGGCCGATCTTCAGTTCGACCGGCTGACCCGTCGCCGGATCATTGCCCAGGGTGCGATCGCCGCCGTCGGCCCCGCCGCCTTCGGCGTCAGGCGCCGCGACCGGGCGGGTGTATTTGCAGTCCGGGTAGCGCGAGCAGCCGACGAAGGCGCCGAAGCGGCTCGTCTTCAGGCTCAGCTGGCCCTGATGGCACAGGGGGCATTCGCGCGGATCGGACCCGTCTTCCTTCTGCGGAAAGATGTGCGCGCCCAGGGACTCGTTCAGGGCGTCGAGAATGGCCGTGGTGCGAAGCTCGCCCGCCGCGCTCGTCGCCGCATGGAAGTCGGTCCAGAAGTCGCGCAGCAGCACCTTCCAGTTCAACTCGCCCGCCGACACCTCATCGAGGCGCGTCTCCAGCGCCGCGGTGAAATCGTACTCGACCCATTTGCGGAAGAACTGTTCCAGGAAGGCCGTGACCAGCCGTCCCTTGTCCTCGGGATAGAAGCGGTTCTTGTCCATGCGAACGTATTCGCGGTCGCGCAGGGTCGTCAGGATCGAGGCGTAGGTCGACGGACGACCGATCCCCAGCTCTTCCAGCTTCTTGACCAGGGTCGCTTCCGAGAAGCGCGGCGGCGGCTCGGTGAAATGCTGGTCGGTGCGGATGGCCTCGACCTTGGCGGTCGAGCCTTCCTTCAGCGAGGGCAGGCGGGTGGTGTCGTCCTCGTCGTCCTCGGCGCCCTTCTGCTTCTCGTCACGGCCCTCTTCATAGACGGCCATGAAGCCGTCGAAGGCGACCACCTGACCGGTCGCGCGCAGGGCGGTCTGACCCGTCGGCTCCTCGATCTCGACCGTGGTCCGGTCCAGTTTGGCGGACTCCATCTGGCTGGCGATGGTGCGCTTCCAGATCAGCTCGTACAGGCGCTGCAGGTCGCTATCGAGACGCAGGGTCTCGGGCGCGCGTGCCATATTGGTCGGACGGATGGCTTCGTGCGCTTCCTGAGCGTTCTTGGCCTTGGTCTTGTAATAGCGAGGTTGTTCCGGAACGTAGGCCGGCCCGAACCGCTGGCCGATGACTTCCCTCGCCTGGGCGATGCCCTCGGGACTGACGAACAGGCCGTCGGTCCGCATATAGGTGATCAGGCCGCCCTGATCGTCGACGCCTTCGTACAGCTTCTGCGCCGCCTGCATCGTCCGCTGGGCGGTGAAGCCCAGCTTGCGCGAGGCTTCCTGCTGCAGGGTCGAGGTCATGAAGGGCGGGCTGGGCGCGCGCTTGACCGGCTTCTTCTCGACCGAGTTGATCGTGAAGGTCCCGGCGTTGATGGCCTCGCGCGCGGCGCTGGCCATGGCTTCCGAGATGATGTCCAGCCGCTGCACCCGCTTGCCGGCGTGCTTGACCAGACGGGCGGTGAACGGCGGGCTGTCGGCGGCCAGATCGGCCTCGACAGACCAGTATTCCTGGGCCCGGAACTTCTCGATCTCCATCTCGCGATCGACGACGATGCGCAGGGCGACCGACTGCACCCGACCGGCCGAGCGGGCGCCCGGCAGCTTGCGCCACAGCACCGGCGACAGGGTGAAGCCCACAAGATAGTCCAGCGCGCGGCGCGCCAGATAGGCCTCGACCAGCTCCATATCCACGTCACGCGGGGCGGCCATCGCCTCCAGCACGGCGGACTTGGTGATGGCGTTGAAGGTGACCCGCTGGACGACCGTGTCCTTCAGCACCTTCTTCTTTTGCAGGATCTCGAGAACGTGCCAGCTGATCGCCTCTCCTTCGCGATCCGGGTCGGTCGCGAGGATGACGCGGTCGGACCGCTTGGCGACTTCAGCGATCTCGCTGAGACGTTTTGAAGCCTTGGCGTCGATCTCCCAGGTCATCGCGAAATCGTCGTCGGGCAGCACCGACCCATCCTTCGACGGCAGGTCGCGGACGTGTCCGTAGGACGCCAGGACCGTGTAGTCCGGGCCGAGGTACTTATTGATGGTCTTGGCCTTCGCGGGGCTTTCGACAACGACGAGATTCATTAGGGGAGGGGCCTTTCGAAGGGGCGGGAACGTGGTTGGCCGAAGCCTCGCTGTCAATCGGCCAAGGAATCTATGGTGTCAGAGCGCCGCCATTCCACCGGGCAGAAGCGTCGCGCGACCCGCCAGGCTGAGCTCCAGCAAGGCCGCGGCCACCGCCCCGATCGGTGCGTTCGCGGCGCGGGCCAGTTCATCCCGCGGCGTCGGGGTAGGCGACAGCAGGGCGGCCACCCGCTCGATCAGGTCCGCGTCCACGTCCTCCGGCGCGCCGTCGAACGGATTGTCGGCCGGCGGTTCGCGCACGGCCCGGACCCGTCCGAACTCCCGCTCGATGTCGTCAAGCCCCTCGCACAGGATGGCGCCCTGCCGCAGCAGTTCGTTCGGCCCCTTCGAGCGCGGGTCCAGCGGCGACCCCGGCACGGCGAAGACATCCCGGCCCTGCTCATTGGCCAGCCGCGCGGTGATCAGGGAGCCCGACTTGATCTCGGCCTCGACCACGACCACGCCGCGCGACAGGCCCGAGATGATGCGATTGCGGCGGGGAAAGTCCTTCGCCTGGGCGCGGTGGCCCACCGGACTCTCGGAGACGATGCAGCCCCCGGCGGCGATCTCGGCGTATAGGACCGCGTTGTCGGGCGGATAAACATCGTCCACTCCGCCGCCCAGGACGGCCACCGTGCCGGTCGGCAAAGCCCCCGCATGAGCCGCGCCGTCGATGCCGCGGGCCAATCCGGACACCACCACATGCCCGGCCTGTCCCAGTTGCTGCGCCAGTCCGCGGGCGATCCTCTGCCCGCCCGCCGAGGCGATCCGCGCCCCGACCACCGCGATGCAGGGCCGCCCCATCAGCGCGGCGTCGCCCAGGGTCCACAGCACCGGCGGCGGCGGATCAACGGCGGCCAGCATCTCCGGATAGTCGGGGTCGCCCAGCACGATCAGCCGCGCGCCGATCCGGTCTCCGGCGGCGATCTCGTCTTCGATGCGATCAACGGATGGCAGGGCCTGGTCCGCACCGCTCTTGCGGATCAGGTCAGGCAGGGCCTCGACCGCGCGTTCGGCGCTGTGGAAGCGCTCGAGCAGCTGGCGGAAGGTGACGGGGCCGATGCGATCGGTGCGGGCGAGCCGCAGGCGGGCGAAGCGCTCTGCCCGCGTCAGGCTCACGCCTTCTTCGCGCCGATCCGGGGTTCAGCCCCCTTGAGCAGCCGCCCGATGTTCTCGGCATGCCGGATCCAGATCAGCACCGCCGTGAAGATGGCGAGGATCACGATGGCGCCGGGCGCCGGCAGGCCCAGCGCCGCGAGGGGCAGCAGGGCGTAGAGCGGCGCGGCGGCCGAGGCGATCAGCGCCGACAGCGAGGAGATGCGGAACAGGGCCGCCGCAAGGATCCAGGTCGCGCCCGCCAGCAGGCCCAGCGGCCAGGCGGCGGCCAGCAGCAGGCCGAAGAAGGTCGCCACGCCCTTGCCGCCCTTGAAGCCCAGCCAGACGGGGAACAGATGGCCCAGGAAGGCGGCTCCGCCCGCTACGGCGCCCGCCACTTCGTTGCCGAACAGGGTGCGGGCGATCAGCAGGGCCGCGGCGCCCTTGCCGGCGTCCAGCAGCAGGGTCGCCAGCGCCAGATCCTTACGACCGGTGCGCAGGACATTGGTCGCGCCGATGTTGCCGGAGCCGATCTGGCGCACATCGCCCGCGCCCGCCGCCCGGGTCAGGATCACACCGAACGGAATGGAGCCCAGCAGGTAGCCGCCGACCGCCACGAGGGCGAGCGTCCCGATTGCGGGTCCGACCAGATCCTGCACCTCAACCCCCATACAGCCAATACGTGTGTATCACGACTTCGCGCGTCTTGAAGCGCAGTTTCCGCTGATTCGGCCCGCGCCGGTCAGTCCGTCCCGTAAACGCGTCGACCGCCGACCCAGGTTCCGAGGACCTTGCCCTGCAGCCGCCGTCCGTCGAACGGCGAGTTCTTGGATTTGGACTTCAGCGCGTCGGCATCGACCACGATCGGCGCGCCGACGTCGAACAGCACCAGATCCGCCGGAGCGCCGACCTTCAGAACGCCCGCCTCAAGTCCCAGCAGGCTCGCAGGCCCCGAGGTCAGGGGACGCAACACATCCAGAAGGTCCAGCCCGTCCTCGTGGTGGAGGGTCAGGGCGGCGGGCAGCAGGGTCTCCAGACCGACTGCCCCCGGCGCGGCCTCCGCGAACGGACGGCGCTTGTCCTCGGCCGGAGCCGGGGCGTGGGCGCTGGTGATGGCGTCGATCAGTCCGTCGCGCACCGCCTCGATCAGCGCCTGCCGGTCGCTCTCGGGCCGCAGCGGCGGGTCCAGCCGGTAGAAGGTGCGGTAGTCGCCGATATCCAGTTCGTTGAAGCACAGGTGGTTGATCGACACCGAGGCGGCGACTTCCAGCCCCTTACCGCGCGCCCGCGCCAGCGTCTCCAGCGCGCCTTCGGTCGAGATCTGGTCCACCAGGAACCGCGCCCCGGTCTGTTCGACCAGCGCCAGATCGCGTTCCAACTGGATGCGTTCGGCGATCGCGGGGACGCCCGACAGGCCCAGCCGGGTCGCCAGCTCGCCACTGGTCGCCACCGCGCCCTCGCTCAGCCACGGATCGGCCGGACGGCAGGCGATCAGGGCGTTGAAGGCGGCGGCGTAGCTCATTACCCGCTGCAGGGTGCGGGTGTTGGCGATCACATGGTCGCCGTCAGTGAAATACAGCGCGCCGGCCTCGTCCATCAGGCCGATCTCGGCCATCCGCTGGCCGTCGCGGCCCTTGGTCGCCGCGCCCGCCGCGCGGACGTTGACGAGGTTCAGAGCCGCGCCACGCCGCTGGATGTGGTCGATCATCGCCGGATCGTCGATGGCCGGGGTGGTGTCGGGCTGGACGACGATGGTGGTCACCCCACCCGCCGCGGCGGCCAGGCTGGCGGACTTCAGCGTTTCCTTCGGCTCGTCGCCGGGCTCGCCCGTCTTGACCCGGATGTCGATCAGCCCGGGCGCGAGGCACAGGCCGCCGGCGTCGAAGACCTTGACCCCGGCCGGGGCGGCGGCATGGGCGCCATGGATGACCTCGGTGATCACGCCATCGACAATCAGCACAGCGCCGGGGCCGTCGTAGTCGGTCGCCGGGTCCAGCAGGCGGGCGTTCAGAATGGCCAAAGCCCTGGAATCCGGGGCGCTCATTGGCCGGCTCCTTCGCGACGCACGGACAGGGCGGCCAGCACGGCCATCCGGGCCGCGACACCCATCTCGACCTGATCCTGAATGAGCGAGACCGACAGGTCGTCGGCCACGTCGGAATCGATCTCCACGCCCCGGTTCATCGGGCCGGGATGCATCACCTTCGCGCCCGGCCGGGCCCAGGCCAGTTTCTCACGATCCAGACCCCAGAAGCGGAAATACTCGCGGGTCGAGGGCACCAGCGCGCCCTCCATCCGCTCCAGCTGAAGACGCAGCATCATCACGACATCAACGCCTTGCAGGCCATCCTTCATGTCATGGAAGACCTCGCAACCCCAGCGATCGGCATCCCCGGGCACCAGGGTCGGCGGTCCGATCAGGCGGACGCGCGCGCCCATCATCGACAGCAAGGCCACATTTGAGCGCGCCACCCGGCTGTGGGCGATGTCGCCACAGATGGCCACCGTCAGCCCGCCGACGTCGCCGAATGCCCGGCGCAGGCTCAACAGGTCCAGCAGGGCCTGGGTCGGATGCTCATGCCGCCCGTCGCCGGCGTTCACGACCGCGCAGCCCACCTTCTGCGACAGCAGGGCCGCCGCGCCCGACGCCGCGTGGCGCACCACCAGCACGTCGGGCTTCATGGCGTTCAGGGTCGCCGCGGTGTCGATCAGGGTCTCGCCCTTGGCCACCGAGGAGGTTTTTGGCGACAGGGCTGTCACATCGGCGCCCAGCCGCTTGGCCGCGATCTCGAACGAGGCGCTGGTCCGCGTCGAGTTCTCGAAGAACAGGTTCATGACCGTGCGGCCACGCAGGATGTCCAGCGACTTCGCGCTCTGACGGTTGAAGTCGACGAAGGCGTCGGCGAGGTCCAGCAGCGGCGGGACGGTCGCGGCGTTCAGATCGCCTGCGGACAGGAAATGATCGCGGGGAAACGGCGCCAGCCGTTCGTGAATCAGGTCGGTGACATCGGGCTGGGTCATCGAGGCCCGGCTATAGACCATTTTTGCTTCAGGTCGATCCGGCCTGAATCCAAAAAATGGTCCAGCTTGTCGGGCCTGATCAGGCCAAATGGAACAGCGCGAGCAGGATCGGAATGCTCGCGGCGCTGCCGACGGTCGTCAGGGCCACGATCCCGGCCATCAGCGGGGCGTCTCCGCCCATCTGCCGCGCCAGCAGATAGGCCGCCGCCGCCCCGGGCGCCGCGCCGCACAGCAGAGCCGTGCCCTGCGCCAGCTCATCGCCCCCGTAGAGCACGCAAAGCCCCCACATCAGCGGCGGCATGATCCCGAGCTTGATCCCGGTCACGGCCGCCACGGTCCATTTGCGCCGCGCCACCTCCGCGAAGCTCAGCCCCGCGCCGGCCACGATCAGCCCCAATGGCAAGGCTGCCCCGCCCAGAAGCTCCAGCGTGTCCGAGACGCCGGGGATCGGCGGGACCTTGAGGAAATTCAGCGCCAGCCCGGTCAGGCAGGCCACGAGGATCGGATTGCTCAACATCGCCCGGGTCAGCGCCAGCGGAGACATGCCGCGCTGATCCGCGCCCCAGCGCGCCAGCACGGCGACGCACGCGATATTGGTCACGGGAATGATCGACGCGATCATCACCGCCGCCAGCGCCAGGCCCTCGGCCCCGAAGGTGGCCTGGATGACCGGCAGGAAGACAAAACTGTTCCAGCGGATCACGCCCTGGAAGACGCTGGTGTAGGCCGGTCCCTCGATCTTCAGGAACGGCTTGGCCAGCAGCGCGCAGGCGCCGACGATCAGCACCGCCGTCACCGCCGCCCCCGCCGCCGCGCCCGCGCTGCCGCCGGACAGGTCGGCGTTCCAGATCGCGGGGATCAGAAAGCCGGGGTACAGCAGGTTGATCGACAGCTTTTCGATCGGCCGCCAGGTGGCGTCGGGCAGGAAGTCCGACTTTCTCAGGCCATAGCCGATGGCGATCAGCGAGAAGACCGGCAGAATGCCGGCAAGCAGGCCGATCATCCGTTCAGGCGATCCAGCGCGCCCTGCAGGATCCAGGCGGCCGCTGTGCGGTCCACCACATCGGCGCGGCGTTTGCGGGTCAGGTCCAGTTCGTCGATCAGGAACCGCTCGACCGCCGTGGTCGACAACCGCTCGTCCTGAAAGGTCACGGGCACTTCGCGGATGCGCTGGAGATTGCGGGCGAAGGCGCGACACGACTGGGCGCGGGGGCCCTCGCTGCCGTCCATGTTCAGCGGCAGGCCGATCACCAGCCCCGACGCGTTCCGCCCGTCCATCAGCTTCAGCACGGCGTTGGCGTCGTCGGTGAATTTCGCCTTGCGGATCAGCTGCAGCGGACTGGCGATGATGCGGGTCACGTCGGAAACGGCCACACCGATGGTCTTCTCCCCCAGATCCAGCCCCAGCCAGGGGGTCTTCGGCGGGGTCGCTGCGGCGAGTTCTTCAAGGGTCAGGACGGTCACGGTGTCGCGGTAGGACTGGCGAGGCGGGGAGTCAAAGTGCAATATTCGACCATCGCCGATTGGGGAGAGTTCGATGAAGCATCCGCTTCTGTTCGCCGTCGCCTTCGCGGGCCTCGCCGCCTGCGATTCCGGCACGGAAACCCGCAAGGAGGCTGTGCCGCAAGCGCAGGCCCCGACCCCCGCGCTGCCCGCCAGCCAGTCCGCGCCGACGACGCCACCGCTGGTCGCCGCCGGGACGCCCGCGACGGTTCAGCCCTCTACGGACGGGAGCAGCCAGTTCGCCGCCTCGGTCGTGAAGCTGGACGTGCTGACGAAACAGAACGGGCCCACGGTCAAGCTGTTCGGCACGGCGGGCGGTGATCCGGCCATGAACGGCCTCTATACCGACATCGCCTTCTTCAGATCGTCGGCCGAGGGCTGGGCCGTGTTCCGCATCGGCGACGTTCTCGACTACCAGGTCCTGTCCGAGGCGCCGGGGCGCGTGGATCTCCGGGTCGAGGAGAGCGTGCTGGACGAGACGACGGGCCAGATCGGCAAGCGCGAACGCCGGCTGATCGTCAGCTGGACGCCGGGCGCGGACGAGGCTCCGCCCGCCACGATCACGGTCGCCCCCGCGCGCTAGGCCGGTTTCGCGCGGGAATCCTTGTGAATCCCGGCCTGGACCGCTAATCCCGCCCGCTCAGGTTTCGCATTTGGAGGGCCGCATGGCCGTCGACGTCGCGACTGTGCGCAAGGTGGCGCACCTCGCCCGCATCAAGACCCCCGAAGAGCGGCGCGAGCCGCTGGCCCAGGAGCTGAACGGCATCCTGGCGTGGATCGAACAGCTGAACGAGGTCGATGTCGACGGCGTCGAGCCCATGACCTCGAACGTGGCCCAGCCGCTGCGCCTGCGCGAGGACGTCGTCACGGACGGCGCCAAGGTCGACGCAGTCCTGTCGAACGCCCCGAAGTCGGCGGACGGCTTCTTCGTCGTGCCCAAGGTGGTCGAGTAAGAACCATGACCGACCTGACCAAGCTCACGCTCAAGGCCGCGCTCGACGGCCTCAAGGCCCGCGACTTTTCCTCGGAGGAGATCACCAGGGCCTTCGTCGCCAACATCGACGCCGCCAATCCGAAACTGAACGCCTACGTAGTCCAGACCACGGACAAGGCGCTGGACATGGCCCGCGCCTCGGACGCCCGTCTGGCGAAAGGCGAGGGCGGGGCGCTGGAAGGCGCGCCGCTGGGCATCAAGGACCTGTTCTGCACCGACGGCGTCCAGACGACCGCCGGCTCCAACATGCTGCGCGGCTTCGTGCCGCCCTATGAATCGACCGTCACGTCCAACCTGTGGGCCGACGGCGCCGTCATGCTGGGCAAGCTCAACATGGACGAGTTCGCCATGGGCTCGTCCAACGAGACCTCGGCCTTCGGTCCGGTCGTCAACCCGTGGAAGTCGTCCGGCTCTAACTCCGACCTGACCCCGGGCGGGTCTTCGGGCGGTTCGGCCTCGGCCGTCGCCGGCGACCTCTGCCTGGCCGCCACGGCCTCGGACACCGGCGGCTCGATCCGCCAGCCCGCCGCCTTCACCGGCACGGTCGGGATCAAGCCCACCTATGGCCGCGCCAGCCGCTTCGGCATGGTCGCCTTCGCCAGCTCGCTGGATCAGGCCGGGCCGATCACGAAGACGGTCGAGGACGCCGCCATCCTGCTGCGCTCGATGTGCTCGTTCGACGTCAAGGACTCCACCAGCCTCGATATCCCCACGCCCGACTGGACCGCCAGCCTCGGCAAGGGCGTCAAGGGCCTGCGCATCGGGGTGCCGAAGGAATATGTCGTCGACGGCATGCCTGCCGAAATCCAGGCCCTGTGGGATCAGGGCGTCCAGTGGCTCAAGGCCGCCGGCGCCGAGATCGTCGAGATCAGCCTGCCGCACACCAAATACGCCCTGCCGACCTACTACATCGTCGCCCCGGCCGAGGCCTCGTCGAACCTGGCGCGCTACGACGGCATGCGTTTCGGCCACCGCGCGGCGGATACGAAATCGCTGAACGACCTCTACGAGACCTCGCGCGCCGAGGGCTTCGGCAAGGAGGTCCAGCGCCGCCTGACCATCGGGGCCTACGTCCTGTCGGCAGGCTTCTATGACGCCTATTACGTCCGCGCTCTCAAGGTCCGCCGCCGCATCGCCGAGGACTTCGATAACGTCTGGGGCCAGGTTGACGCCATCCTGACGCCGTCCACCCCCTCGGCCGCCTTCGCCCTCGGCGACAAGCAGGTCGATCCGCTGCAGATGTACCTGAACGACATCTTCACGGTGACCGCCAACTTGGCCGGCCTCCCGGGCATTTCGGTGCCCGCCGGCGTCGACGCGGGCGGCCTGCCGCTCGGCCTTCAGGTCATCGGCAAGGCGCTGGACGAAGCGACCGTCTTCCAGGTCGCCGACGTTCTGGAACAGTCCGCCGGCTTCACGGCGCGTCCCGACAAGTGGTGGTGAAGCGATAGCGACCACCCGGGCTGGCGCGGCCTGTTCTGATCTGGATCAAGGACGGCCGGCGCCGCGCCGGCCATCCTGCACCGGCTCCGCGTGAACTCCCCGAGAGCAACGACCTCCGGGCGGCCGGCTCCTGCTTTTCGGCCGCCCTTTTTCGTCAGACCAGCCCGTCCAGCGTCGGCGCCTCCGCCGCGCTGCCGGGGAAGACGCGGCTGTCCAGAGTGGCGCGGTCCACCCCCAGATGGTCGCGCAGCACGCCCTTGAACACCGAGCGTACGTCGATGGTCGGCGCCAGATCGCGGCCCTCGAACAGGCGGTTGTCGGCCAGGGTCGGCCAGTCGCCGATCAGGCCGCCCGGCTTCAGCGCCCCGCCCGCGACCAGCAGGGACGAGCCTGTGCCGTGATCCGTGCCCTGCGTCCCGTTGGCTCGCGCCGTTCGCCCGAACTCGGTGGCGACCACGACCATGGTGTTCGCCCACTGCGCGCCCATTCCGTCATGGATGCCGCCGATGACCTGATCCAGCCCGGTCAGCCGGGTCTGCATCTGGCCGTTCTGGCGGGCATGGGTGTCCCAGCCGTCGATGGACAGGGCCACCACATCGGCGCCGTTCTCGCCGGTCATCAGCCGCGCCACCGCCTGACCCAGCCCGTTGACGTCATTGCGCCTCAGCGAGGTGTCGCCCGCCGCCATCGCCATGGCCTCGGTCTCCAGCCCGCGCGCCAGATTGCCCTGTAGCAGGGGGTCGTCGACATAGAGGTCCTGCAGCAGGGACGCGATCCGATCCTCGCCCTTCACCTGCCCACCGGGCGCCCAGCTGGAGGTCTCCGCCGCCCCGCGCAGGATCAGCGGCGTCTGCGCCCCGACCGACAGCCCCTTCAGCGACCCGCCGCCCGCCGCCGCCAAGGCCCGGTTCAGCCAGCCGTCGGTCTCCTGCCGCAGGCCCTCGCCGCCGTTCTCAAGCACGTCCTGCGCATCGAAATGCGAGCGCACCCGCACCGGGATCGCCGCCGCCGGGGCGAAGCGCAGCTGGCCCGCGTCGTACATCGCCTTCAGGCCGGGCAGGGCGGGGTGCAGGCCGAAGCCGTCGCGCATCGCCAGCGCCCCGTCGATCGCCAGACCGCCACGCAGGGCGGCGTAGTTGGCGTCGCCGGTCGGGACCGTCACGGAAAGCCCGTCCATGGCCCCGCGCGCGATCACCACCACCAGCTTGGGTGCGGGGCCGCGCGCCTGCGCCGCGGTGCGACCCGCGAAGGCCAGGCCGATCCCGGCCATGGAGCCGCCCAGCAGCAGGCGGCGGTTCATCGACAGATTGGTCATCGGCGCTGGAACTCCGGCGACATGAGGAACAGGGTGACGGCCTCGGCCCGGCTTTCGGCGCGGGCCACGAACTGTCGGCTGCGGTCGCTCAACCGCTCGCCCAGCGCGCCTTCAGCCAGGGCGACGGCGTCCGCGGTCGAGGCCATGTCGCCCACGCCCTTGGCCCAGTTCAGTCGCTTGACCAGGGCGTCCGGCCCGGCCCAGTCGGCCGCTGTGTCGGGCCAGCCCTCGGGCGAGGGCGCCGACCAGGCCGGCTGCCCCATGGCCACCAGCGCCTGCTGCAACTGCGGAACCCGCTGCGGACGTGTGCCCATGGCGCGATGGGCCGAGATCACGAACTCATAGGGCGTCTTCACCTTGCGCGCCTCGGGCGTCCAGCTTTCGGGCGCGGCGATCAGGGCCTTGGCCACTGCCGCCAGATCGCCGCCCGAATTTGTCCAGGCCCGCTCCAGTGCGCTGACCAGCGCGGGCGACGGATCGTCGGCTACGAAATGCACGGCGATCTTGCGCGCCAGCCGTCGCGCCGTCTCCGGACGGTTGGACAGGTCCTTCAGTATGGCGCGACCCTGTTCCGCTCCCCCCGCCGGATAGCGGCGGCCCATCACCGTCCGCTCGCCCGGCTCATGCACCCGGGCGCGGAAGGCGAAGCCGTTGTCGCCCGGCGCGTCCTGCATCGCTGCGCCGCGTCCCCGCCCGCGCGCGGCCTGAGCGCCGCCCCGGCCCGCCGTCGACCAGCCGGTCAGGGCGCGCGCGAACTCGGTCACGTCGGCCTGGGTGTAGCCGCCGTCGGCCCCCACCGTGTGCAGCTCCAGTATCTCGCGGGCGAGGTTTTCATTCAGCCCCGCCTGCCGCCGCTCGCCCGCCGGACTGTTCGGCCCCACCGACTGCGCCTGATCCAGATACAGCAGCATGGCCGGGTGGCTTTCCGCCGCCAGCGCCAGATCCTCGAACCGGCCGAACACATGGGGTCGGATCGCCTCGCGCTCGTACTGGCCCATGAAGACGGCGGCGGTGAATTTGGTCGCCGAGGCGGTGAAGGCATTGGCCCAGAACAGCGCCCAGCGTTCAGCGAAACCCGCGTCGGTCGTCGCGCCCAGCTGCGCCCGGGCCAGGAACTCTCGCGCCGTGTCCTGAGCGAGATCGCGGCGACTGTCCCGTCGGGCGTCGGCGGCGGCCTGGGCGGGAGAGGGCGGGGCGTCCGCCGCCGTTGCCGGCGCGCCCGGTTCGGCCGGCGCCTCCCGTGTGCGCCGGGCCTGGGCCGCCATCGCCTGATAGGCCTGATAGCTCTGCAGCCGTTGCTCGGAGGTCTCGAAGGTCCCCGCCGGAACCGGTGCCCCGCCCGGCGTCACCTGCGCCTCCAGCCAGCCTCTCGGATCGCGCGCGACATGCTCGATCTCCCCCGTCCGCGCACCCAGGCCGAAGCGGGTCAGGGCGACGGCGGCGTCAAGGGCCGGGGAGGGCGGTCCGCTGCGGGTCATCGGGGCCTCGTGTCGGTTCGCGTTATAGAATGAACGTCGTGGCGGCCACGATCCGTCGCCGCCTCGATTTCCGCCCGGTTTCGGACGCCGGATTTCTTGACCGCGCCCGGTCCGTAGGCCATCTGGACCGCATGACCGACAAGACCGCCACCGCTTCGAACGCCATGACCATCAAGGGTCGCACCGGCGACTGGGAACTCGTCATGGGGCTGGAGATCCACGCCCAGGTGGCGTCGAAGGCCAAGCTCTTCTCCGGCGCCGCCGTCGGCTTCGGCGCAGGTCCGAACGAACAGGTGTCGCTGGTCGACGCCGGCTTCCCCGGCATGCTGCCGACGCTGAACAAACACTGCGTCGAACAGGCCGTGAAATCGGGTCTCGGCCTGAAGGCCAAGATCAACCTGCGCAGCCAGTTCGACCGCAAGAACTACTTCTACCCCGACCTGCCCACCGGCTATCAGATCAGCCAGCTCTTCTACCCGATCGTCGGCGAGGGCGTGGTCGAGGTCGAGGCCGAGGACGGCTCCTTCTTCAACGTCGGCATCGAGCGCCTGCACCTCGAGCAGGACGCGGGCAAGCTGATCCACGACCTGTCGCCGACCGAGTCGTTCGTCGACCTGAATCGCGCGGGCACGGCCCTGATGGAGATCGTCTCGCGTCCCGACATCCGCTCGCCGGAAGAGGCGGTCGCCTACGTCAAGAAGATCCGCACCATCCTGATGTACCTCGGCACCTGCGACGGGGACATGGAGAAGGGCAACCTGCGCGCCGACGTGAACGTCTCGGTCTGCCGCCCCGGCCAGTACGAGAAGTTCAAGGCCACCGGCGACTTCAGCCATCTGGGCACGCGCTGCGAGATCAAGAACGTCAACTCGTTCCGCTTCATCTCCCAGGCCATCAACTACGAGGCCCGGCGTCAGATCGAGATTCTCGAGGACGGCGGCAAGATCGATCAGGAGACCCGCCTCTACGATCCGACCGCCGGCGAGACCCGTTCGATGCGCTCCAAGGAAGAGGCGATGGACTATCGCTACTTCCCCGACCCCGACCTGCTGCCGCTCGAGCTGGAGCAGGCCTGGATCGACGACATCCGCGCCTCCTTGCCGGAACTGCCCGACGAGAAGCGCCGTCGTCTGATGAGCCAGTACGGCCTGTCGCAATACGACGCCGTGGTCCTGATCTCGGATCAGGCCAAGGCTGACTATTTCGAGGACGCCGCCCAAGGCAGGGATGCAAAGCTGGTGTCCAACTGGGTCACCAACGAGGTCTCCGCCCGTCTGGCCGCCGATGGCAAGGAGTTCAGCGAGAACCCGCTGCCCGCCGCCCACGTGGCCCAGCTGGTCGAGCTGATCGAGACCAACGTCATCTCGTCCAAGATCGCCAAGGAAGTCTTCGACCACGTCTGGAACGGCGAGGGCTCGCCGGCCGAGGTCGTCGAGAAACACGGTCTCAAACAGGTCACCGACACCGGCGCGATTGAAAAGGCCATCGACGAGATCATCGCCGCCAACCCCGACAAGGCTGCCGGCGTCGCCGAGAAGCCCCAGTCGCTCGGCTGGTTCGTCGGCCAGGTCATGAAGGCCACCGGCGGCAAGGCCAACCCGGCCGCGGTCAATGACATCCTGAAGGCCAAGCTGGGGCTGTAACCCCCGCACCCGACAAAAAGCCCGCCCGGATCGCTCCGGGCGGGCTCTTTCACTTCAGGCTGCCGCTTAACGGCTCAGCAGCGAGATCACCACGCCGGTGGCGATGGCCGCCAGAACCACGTCGCCGGTGTCCGTGCGGTAGTAGCCGTAACCGCGCGGCGGCTGCGAATAACCGTAGCGACGATAGTCATTCACATACCAGCTGCGGCGATACTCACGCGGCACCACGGCGCCGCGTTGCCAGCGGCGATAGTCGCGGCGCTGGTCGCGCTCGTAGCGGCGATAGTCATTGCGGCGTTCACGCTCGGTGTAGCGGCCACCGTCATGGCGGTTGCGATCCGCGCGGCGCTCCCAGCGCTCGTACTGACCGTCCCGGTCCCGGTCGCCGCGCCACGACTGGGCGGCGGCGGCCATGGGGGTGGCCAAGGTGGCGAGGGCGGCGAGGCCGGCGATCAGGGGCTTGTTCATCTTCATCACTGCGTCTCCTTTGTTCAGGGCGGCGTGACCGGGGAGGATCACGACGAAGGACCCGACTGATGAGCAGTTTCTGCGCCTGGCCATGAACCCGGCCTGAACGGGGCCGACAGGGTTAAGATGGTTGGCCTTGTCGTCGCGGTCTGTGTAACCAACGGACGTTGCGCGCGTTATGGCGCAGCTACCCACGCAAGCCCGGACGATCATTTCATGCTGCAGACTGAGACCAGAGACGCCGGCTTCGGCGTGACCGGCATGGACGATATCCTTGCGGGAGGTCTTGAGCGGGAGCGCGTCTATCTTCTGGAAGGCGCGCCCGGCACCGGAAAGACGACCGCCGCCATGCGGTTCCTGCTCGAGGGTGTCCGCGCCGGCGAGGTCGGCCTCTACATCACCCTCTCCGAAACCGAGGAGGAGCTGCGCGGGACCGCGAAGTCGCACGGCTGGTCTCTCGAGGGCGTGCAGATTTTCGAGCTCGTCCCGCCGGAAAGCCTGCTCGATGAGCAGCAGCAGCAAAGCCTGCTCTACTCCTCCGACCTCGAACTCGGCGAAACGACCCGGATGATCTTCGAGGCGGTGGAATCCAGCACGCCGCGTCGGGTGGTGATCGACAGCCTGTCCGAAATCCGCCTGTTGGCCCAAAGCTCGCTGCGCTACCGCCGTCAGGTCCTGGCGCTGAAGCACTATTTCGCCAAGCACGGCGCGACCGTCCTGCTGCTCGACGACCTGACGACCGACGTGAACGACAAGACCGTCCACAGCGTCGCGCACGGCGTCATCCAGCTTCAGGAGCTGGCGCCCGAATATGGCGCCGAACGCCGACGCGTCCGGATCATCAAATATCGCGGCCGCCGGTTTCGCGGCGGCTACCACGACTTCACGATCAAGACAGGCGGGCTCGAGGTCTATCCCCGCATCGTCGCCTCGGAACATCACACCGCATTCGCCCGCACGCCGATCTCGAGCGGGGTCGGCGAACTCGACGCCCTGCTGGGCGGCGGGCTTGAGCGCGGTTCCAGCGCCCTGATTTTGGGCCCGGCGGGAACGGGCAAATCGCTTTTCGCCATCAACTTCGCGGTTGCGGCCGTCCGGCGCGGCGAGAAGGCCGCCCTGTTCATCTTCGACGAGGAACTGGGGCTCCTCTACGACCGGATGCTGAACCTCGGGATCGACCTGCGCTCAATGGAGGCGACCGGATCGCTGATTATTGAGCAGGTGGACGCCGCTGAGCTGTCGCCCGGCGAGTTTGCCTCGAGGGTCCGCGACTGCGTCACCGGCGAAAAAATTCAAACTGTCGTCATCGACAGCCTGAACGGGTACCAGGCCGCCATGCCGCAGGAACAGTTCCTGATCCTGCACATCCACGAACTGCTGCAGTTCCTGAACCGCCAAGGGGCGTCGACCTTCCTCACCGTGGCCCAGCATGGCCTGGTCGGAGAGATGAAGGCGCCCGTCGATGTGACCTATCTGGCGGATACGGTGATCCTGCTCCGCTATTTCGAAGCGGCGGGTAACGTCCGCCGCGCCGTCTCCGTGATCAAGAAGCGGTCCGGCATGCACGAGAACACCATTCGCGAGTTCGAAATCGGTGTCGGCGGGCTCTCTCTCGGTGAACCGCTCAGCCAGTTCCAGGGGGTGCTGCGCGGCGTGCCGAACTTTGTCGGACCCGGCTCGGGCCTCATGGGCGATCCGGCGGCATGAGCGGTGGCGGTAGTCTATCCGAGCGCGCTCTCGTCCTGACACCCTCCGGCCGTGACGGCGCGATCGCGACGGCCATTCTCGGCGAAGCCGGCGTCTCGACCGTGCTTTGCCGGGACATCGTCGACCTTGTCGAACGCATGCGCGAGGGCGCCGGTCTGGCTGTTCTCGTCGATGACGTTCTGCGCTCCGCCGACCTCGGCGAGCTGTCGAGCTGGATCGCCGATCAACCGTCGTGGTCGGATTTTCCGTTCCTCATCCTGACCCAGCGGGGCGGCAGCGTCGAACGCAATCCCCTGGCGCAGCGCCTGTCCTCCGCCCTGGGCAATGTGGGTTTTCTCGAGCGCCCGTTTCATCCCACCACACTGGTCAGTTCGGTTCGAACCGCCCTGCGCGGTCGCAGTCGCCAGTACGAAGCCCGAGAACGCATTGAAGAAATCCGACGGGCGGAAGCCCAGCTTGAGCGGCGCGTATTCGAACGCACCGAAGAACTCGAGGCCGCCAACCGGCAGCTGGCGACCCAGATCGCGGAGCGCGAAAAGGCCGAGACCGCCTTGCGTCAGGCGCAAAGGCTGGAGGCTGTCGGCCAGCTGACGTCAGGGGTCGCCCACGACTTCAACAACCTGCTCACCGTCATCCTGGGCAACGTCGAACAGCTGCAGAAGCGAACTGATGATCCGGGCGTAAAACGCCGCCTGTCGATGATGGCCGAGGCCTCCCGTCGTGGCGCGCAGCTGACCGCCCAGATGCTGGCGTTCTCGCGTCGGCAGAAGCTCGAACCGCGCGCTGTCGACCTCAACGACACGGTTCGCAGCATGCGGGATCTGCTCCAGAGCACCATTGGAGGCAGTGTCCACATTCTGGAGCCGGATCTGGCCGACGACCTCTGGCCCGCCATGATCGACCCTACCCAGATCGAACTGGTGATCCTGAACCTCGCCATCAACGCGCGCGATGCCATGGACGTCGGCGGCACGCTCAAGATCAGCACGGCGAACGTCACGACGCCTGAGCCTGAACTGCCCGAACAGCCCCCCGCCGGCGAGCATGTTGTCGTGTCCGTGTGCGACAACGGTTCCGGCATGACGGACGCGGTGCTGGCGCGTGCGTTCGAACCCTTCTTCACCACCAAGGCGGTCGGGAAGGGCTCGGGCCTCGGTCTCAGTCAGGTGTTTGGCCTGGCCAAACAATCGGGCGGCGGCGTCACGATCGACACCATTGCGGGCGAGGGCACGACCATTCACCTCTATCTCCCGCGCGCCGACGTCCATCCGGTCGCGGAGCAGGAGCCTGTCCACGCCTCGCAGACCGCGCCGTCCGACAACATGGTCGTTCTGGTCGTGGACGATGACGACGCCGTGCGGGAAGTCACCGCCGGCATCCTGAACGATCTCGGCTATCTGATCATCGAGGCCGGAAGCGGCGGCGCCGCCCTGGAGGTGTTCGAGGCGCGCGTGGACATCTCCGCGGTCATCCTCGACTTCGCCATGCCGGGGATGAACGGCGCCGAGGTCGCGCGCGCCATGCAGCGCAGCCGTCCTGCTGTCCCGATCCTGTTCGCGACAGGCTATGCCGACGCGGAAGCCCTGGCGACCGCGACGGACGATCGGGTGGTGCACAAGCCGTTCAAGGCCGGAGAGCTCGGAGCGAAGCTGGCGCTGGCGGTCGCCTAGGCGCCCACGCCTCGCTATCAATCGGACAGTTCGCCGCTCTCGTCCGCGCCGTCCAGAGCCTCCCGGGCCAGCGTTCGCGTCACGGGGCGGTGCAGGGCGTTCAGCCGTTCGACGACCGACTCCGCCGCCGCCGCGGACCGATCGATGCGGCGCAGCAGATAGGGGATGACGTCCCTGGCCGGGCGGATGCCGCGTTCGGCGAAGCGAGCCTCCAGCATGGCGGCCAGGACAGCGTCGTCGGGCGCCTCGACCGGCACACTGATGACGGCGTCCAACCGCGACCGCAGGTCCGGCAGTTCCACCGCCCAGGCGGACGGGGCAGGGCGAGACACCATCAGCATCGCCCCGCCGGGCGCCTGCGCCAGATTGATCAGATGGAACAGGGTCTCGTCGTCGGCGTCCATCGCCCGGTCCAGCAGCACCGGACGCCCCTCGATCTCCATCGGATCGATCAGGGCCGCTTCGCCACCGTGGAAGCCGACCGCGCCGACCCGCTCGGCCCACATCTGGGCCAGCCGGCTCTTGCCGCTGCCAGCTGGGCCGCAGATGGCCATGACGCCGCCGATCAGATTGGGCCAGTCGGCCAGCGCCTCCACCGCCGCGCGGTTGCTGTCGGACACGACGAAGCTGTCCGCCCCCTCCGGCAAGTCGCTCTGGAGGGGCAGACGCATCTGATCGAAGGCGGGCAGGCGGCTCGTCATGGCGTTCACCATAGCAGATGCGACGCTTCCGCCACGACTGGAGGCCGGACCGTCCGTGGACGGAACAGCGCGCCCTGTGGATCGGTGCGTCCAATAGTGACGCATGCCGCCTGCAGAATGCGCCGTCGGGTAAACCGAGCAGGACTCGCAGCTATGCGAACACAGCGGAGTCATGGAATGCATGGGACGCTTTTTTTAGTGCGCCTGCCGGGCCGGCGCCTTCGGCGGCGGTTCGCGTTTGGCCCGCGTCTTCCCGCCGCCCGATCCCGCCCGAAATCGCCACCGACCTTGACTTTCAGAGGCGATGATGCGCCCTTCCGCCCCTCCCGAATTCCGCCCTCGCGGGCCCGAATCCAGAACGAACCGACTATGCACGCCTATCGCTCCCACACCTGCGGCGCCCTCCGTTCGACCGACGCCGGCGCCAATGTCCGCCTGTCCGGCTGGGTGCACCGCAAGCGCGATCTCGGCGGCCTGCTGTTCGTCGATCTGCGGGACCATTACGGCATCACCCAGCTGGTCCTTCACCCGTCGACGCCGGGTTTTGAGATTGTCGAGCGCCTGCGCGCTGAAAGCGTCATCCGCATCGACGGCGAGGCGGTCCTGCGGGACGCCAGCACCGTGAACGCCCTGCTGCCGACCGGTGAGGTCGAGGTGCGGGTCCAGGGGCTGGAAGTCCTGTCGGAAGCCGCCGAACTGCCGATGCCGGTCTTTGGTGATCAGGAGTACCCTGAGGAAATCCGTCTCGCCAACCGCTTCCTCGACCTGCGTCGCGAGCGTCTGCACAAGAACATCGTCCTGCGCTCGAAGGTGATCTCCTCGATCCGCCAGCGCATGGTCGGTCAGGGTTTCCTGGAATATCAGACCCCGATCCTGACCGCCTCCTCGCCGGAAGGCGCGCGCGACTTCCTGGTGCCATCGCGCATGCACCCGGGCAAGTTCTACGCCCTGCCGCAGGCCCCGCAGCAGTTCAAACAGCTGCTCATGGTCTCGGGCTTCGACCGCTATTTCCAGATCGCGCCCTGCTTCCGCGACGAGGACCTGCGCGCCGACCGTTCGCTGGAATTCTACCAGCTCGACGTTGAGATGAGCTTCGTCACCCAGGAAGACGTCTTCGCCGCCATCGAGCCCGTCATGCACGGCGTCTTCGAGGAGTTCTCGAACGGCCTTCCGGTTTCGCCCATTGACGGCAAGCACAGCTTCACCAACGACTTCGGCGAGACCTTCGAGCACGCTGGCTTCGAGCGCCTGACCTACGCCCAGTCCATGGCATGGTACGGCACCGACAAGCCCGACACCCGCAACCCGATCAAGATGCAGGTCGTCTCCGACCATTTCCGCGACGGCGGTTTCGGCCTGTTCGCCAAGATCCTCGGCGCCGACGAGAAGAACGCCGTCTGGGCGATCCCGGCCCCGACCGGCGGCTCGCGCGCCTTCTGCGACCGCATGAACTCCTGGGCCCAGGGCGAAGGCCAGCCGGGCCTCGGCTACATCTTCTGGTCGGACGATCAGAACGCCTGGGGCGGCCCCATCGCCAAGAACCTGGGTCAGGAGCCCACGGAGGCTCTCATGGCCTCGCTGGGCCTCGGTAAGGGCGACGCCGCCTTCTTCACCGCCGGCCTGCCGTCGGCCTTCGCCAAGTTCGCGGGCCTGGCCCGTACGCGCGTCGGCACGGAGCTGAAGCTGATCGACGAGAACCAGTTCAAATTCTGCTGGATCGTCGATTTCCCGATGTTTGAATGGTCGGAAGAAGAGAAGAAGGTCGACTTCTCGCACAACCCGTTCTCGATGCCGCAGGGCGGTTTGGAGGCCTTGGAGAGCCAGGACCCGCTGACCATCCGCGCCTATCAGTACGACATCTGCTGCAATGGCTATGAGCTGTGCTCGGGCGCGATCCGGAACCACAAGGCCGAGATCATGCTCAAGGCCTTCGGCATCGCCGGCTATGACGCCTCCGTGGTCGAGGAGCAGTTCGGCGGCATGTTGAACGCCTTCCGCTACGGCGCGCCGCCGCACGGCGGTCTGGCCCCTGGCATTGACCGCATCGTCATGCTGCTGGCCGGCGAAACCGCCATCCGCGAGGTCATCGCCTTCCCGCTGAACCAGCAGGGCGAGGACCTTCTGATGAACGCCCCGACCGAAGCCGGCGAGCGTCAACTGAAGGATGTCCACATCCGTACGGCCTTGCCGCTCAAGGTCTGATCCGCGGCGCATCCTGTTGAAGGCAAAGAAAAAGGCCCTCGTCAGCGACGGGGGCCTTTTTTGGTCAGCGGCCGCTGGCGACCACGAAGTTCCGGACCCGCGGCGGGGTCGGTGCAGCGGGCGGAGCCGGGGGCGCCGGGCGGACCCGGATCGACGAGATGCCGCGGCAGGTGCGGGCGGTCAGGTTGCCCGGCAGGCGGGTGCTGGCGTCGCCGCAGGCCCGACCGACCTGCTCCTGCGACAGCCCCCGCGCGCCGGACAGGTCCGCGCCGCGTACATCGGTCCGGTTCAGCTCTGCGCCGGCGAAGTTGGCGCCCTCGAACTGACCCCCGGTCAGGCGCGCGCCGTTCAGCTCGGCGCCGCGGAAATTGGCGCCACGGAAGTCGCCGTTCGACAGGTTCGACATGCCGATCTCGGCGCCGTAGAAATTGGCCGACCGCGCGCTGACATTGGCCAGGGTCGCGGCGTTCAGCTCGGCGCCCGTGAAGTTGGTCCCGCCCAGCACCGCGCCGTTCATATTGGCCCCGTTCAACTCGGCGCCGGTGGCGTTGCTCCGGTCCATTCGGACCCGCACCATTGTCGCGCCCATGGCCGAGATGCCGGTCATGTCGGCATTGGTGAAGTTGGCGCCCGTAAAGTTGGCCCCGGTCAGGTCCGCACCGCCCAGATCAGCCCGGGTGAAGTCGCTGCCCGCGAAGTTGGAGCCCACCAGATCCGCGCCCCGCATGTTTGCGCCGACGAGGGTCGCGTTGGTGAAGCTGGCGCCGGTGAAGCTGGCGCCGGTCAGGTCCCGGCCCGACAGTTCGCACCGGTTGCACGACCCGCCCAGCGACACCATCCGCGCCACGTCCCGATCCTGGAACTGCAGATGGACCTCGGCCGTCGCCGGGGCCGCCGCACACAGGGCGGCGAGCGAGGCCGCGACGCTGATGCCGGGAGCCAGGACGCGACGGAAGAAGGGAAAGGCGATCTGTTTCACACCACCTTCATGCCGCCAAACCCCGAACAACCCTACTTAAATCGCGGTAACGTCGATGGCGGATCAGCAGCGGGGAATGGTCATTCCACGTGGCAGTCGGGTCGCTTCATCGCCACAGGCCTGGTTCAGTCGCGACTGGCTCAACCCCGTCGCCCGCTCCAGCGACGCGCCTGAGAAATTGGCGCCCGTCAGGGTCGCGCCGGCGAAGTTCGAGCCGTCCAGATACGCCCCCACGAAGCCTGCATTGGTCAGATTGGCGCCCGAGAAATTGGAGTTCGAGAAGACGCCGCCATAGGCTTCAACATCACGCATATCCGTGTTGGAGAACCGGGTCCGGTTCATCACCGCCAGGCTCAGGTCCGCCTGCCGCAGACGCGCGCCCGACAGGTTCAGCCCGCGCCGCTCCAGTCCCGAGAAATCGCCCTGAAACAGATTGCATCCCGAACAGCTGGCGCCGTTCCGCACTCTGGCGATCTGCCCCGCATTCTGGGCCAGGGCCGGCGAGGCGAGGGCGGCGGTCAGGGCGACGGCGGTCAAAAACAGCTTCATCTCAGGCTCCGGCGCTCGGTTGAGCCCGGCGACCCTCCCATGAAATCGTTGATTTAACCCTGCATCGCCTAACCCTGCATTGATGGGGCGGCGCCGCAGGTGTCACAGACCCAACCGCCGCCACGCTCCTGCAGAGCAAGGTCGCCGCAGGCCGGACAGGCGACGGCTTCACTGGTCGCGACTGGCGTCGTCGGAGCGGCGCCTCTCTTCTGACCGAAGGGCAGGACGACCAGATTGTCGGGCGCCACGCCCCGGGCGAAGCCCTTGGAGATGAACCGGGCCGCGGGAACCGGCTCTGCCGCCTCGCCGTCGCCGACACCCAGTCCGTCGCCGGGACCGGCGTCCGCATTGGCCAGTTCCTGCCGGTCCAGATAGGACACGCCCAGCTCGCGGAAGATGTAGTCGAGGATCGAGGTCGCCGACTTGATCGAATCATTGCCGGTGACCCGCCCGGCGGGCTCGAACCGGGTGAAGACGAAGGCGTCCACGAACTCATCCAGCGGCACGCCGTATTGAAGTCCGATGGAGATCGCGATGGCGAAATTGTTCATCAGCGAGCGGAAGGCGGCGCCTTCCTTGTGCATGTCGATGAAGATTTCGCCGAGCTCGCCGTCCTCGTACTCGCCGGTGTGGATGTAGACCTTGTGGCCGCCGACAGCCGCCTTCTGGATGTAGCCCTTGCGGCGATCAGGCAGTTTGCGGCGAGTGCGGTCGCGCTCGACGACCTTTTCGATCACCCGCTCCACCGAGCGCACCTCGGGCTCGCGGCGGCGCTCGCGTTCCTGCGCGGCGCTGTCGGGAAGGTCGAGCAGCGGACCGACCGGCGGCTCGGCGCGGCGCAGGCGAACGGCCCGGCGGCCGTCCCGCGCGGCGTCGGCCAGCACGCGCACGGCCTGTGAGGGGGGCGTGCGCCAGTCCATCGCCAACGGCGTCAGGTCGGGCGTGGCGCTGAACGGCTCCAGAGCGTTGCTCAAGGCGGTTTCGAACCCGCCCAGATCCGACAGAATGTCGCCGAGCGCCTCGGGCGCGTCGGCCCAATCCGCCAGACCGCCGGCGCCGAAGGCATGGTGCTCCGCGGCGGCCACATCCGCTGCGGCGAAGCCCAGTCGGGCCAGCAGACCGGCCTCGACCTGATCTTCAACGCCCAGCACGTCACGCAGGAAGCCGGCGTCGAGCACCGGGGTGCGGAAGGCGTCCTCGAGCCGGTCGACCTGGGCCAGCGCCAGCTCGAGGCCTTCCAGCTCCACGTCGGTGAAGCCGTGGGTCCGCAGGGCGGCGTGATCCACCCCCGGCGCGCCGACCAGTGTCCGGCGGCCCAGCAGATGCCGCTCGGCGCTTTCCACGTCGCCGCCCGCCGCCGCGATGGCGGAGGCGAGAGAGGGGCGAAGGCGGCGCTCGATCTCTCCATCCGCGGTTTCAAAGCGGTCCAGAGCCGTCAGGGGCGAAGCGCCGAGACGAAGCCCGGCTTCGCGGTCGTCCACGAACAGGCTGATCGGGCCGCAAGCCGATTCGGCGACCAGACGGCCCAGCGCGGCGGCGCGGGCGAGCGGGTCGGTCGCGCCCTCGGCCAGCACGACGTCACCGAGGTCCGCCAATCCGATCGACACCGGAACCGTGCCGCCGTTTGACAGGGCGTCAGCCCAAAGCGCGGTCAGGTCGGCCAATGCAGCCTCGAAGGCCTCGCCGGTCAGGTGGCGCAGGGCGGTCAGGGAGATCAGCACCCCTGCGCCGCGCGCCGCCTCGGCGGTCAGTTCCGCGGTCTCAGGATCGAAGATCAGGACCAGGTCCCCATCCAGCGCCCCTTCGGCCGCCAGAAGGGCCTCCGGAGCCCCGGAGGCGACGAGGTCGCGATCGGCCACGGCGATCCACGGCGCGATGACCGGGACGGGCAGGGGGGCGGCGTCAAATGATTCGCCCGCGACGGCGCGCAGGATATCGGCGTCCGAGGCCCCCGCGCGCCGGGCCGTCAGGGCGGCGCGGGCCAGGGCGGGATTGTGGGCCGGGTCGGCGCAGTCGCCGGGCGGGCCTTCGCAACGACTGACCGCCTCGCTGACCGCGGCGAGCGCACCCGCGACGGCGTCCACCGCGCCGGCGGCCAGACGCTGGGCCCGACGGCGCGCGGTTTCGGCCTGCAGCAGCCTGCCGGCGGCGGGATCGGACAGGGTCAGGGCGTCGGCCGCGGCGACCAACCGGGGGCTGGCGGGCGTCGCGAGACCCAGGCGCAGGGTCGCGGCCAGTTCGGCGGCCATGATCTCGTCAGCGCACTGCCGGGCGGCAAAGGCGTGGGCGGCGTCACTGATCAGATCGTCGCCGTCCAGCGGCAGGCCCTCAAGCGCGGCCCAATCCACCCAGGCTTCGGCGCGCGCGTCGGACCAGTCCTCGGGCGCGAGGATTTCGATCAGACGGCCCGCGCGCTCGATCTCGCGCACGGATCGGCGGGCGGCGGTGGCGAGGACGGCGAAGCGAGGCTGGGGACGCATGGAGGTCTCGACGCGGCTTTGACCGATGCTAACGGCGGAATGCGATCCACTGCAATAAATCTGGCGTGTCGAGCCCAGGTTACCCCCAAGATGTTGAGTTCGACCTCTGCTGTGTTCCGCTTTACGGAACGCGCTGTGGTTTCTATGATCAGCCCGCTGTCGCCGGGGTGTCCGGCCGACGCGAGACGAGTGGAATTCCCGACGTGCTAGGCAGAATCTTCGGCTGGACCAGCGGCGCCACCATCGGCACCTTCTTCACCATCGCCAAGCGGGGCGAGAAGATCGGGACCGATGAGTTCGGGAACACCTATTACCAATCGCGAGACAACGTCAGCTATGACGGCCGCAAGCGGCGCTGGGTGATTTACAACGGCTACGCGGACGCCTCCAAGGTGCCGCCCGAATGGCACGGCTGGATGCACTACACCTACGACGAGCCGCCGACCGAGGTCCCGTTGCCGCGCCGGGCGTGGGAGAAGGATCACCTGCCGAACCTGACCGGCACACCGATGGCGTGGCGTCCGCAGGGTTCGCTGGGCGCCGAGGGGCAACGCCCCGCCGCGACCGGCGATTACGAGGCCTGGCGCCCGGAATGAAACGTACGGGGCTGATCCTGGCCGGCGTCACCGCCGCGGCTCTTATCGCCGCCGGCGGCGTTGTCGCGTCCGCGTTCAATGACCTGCCGCAGGACGCCCGTCCGATCCAGGACACGACGGCGGATCTGAACCGTCAGTCTTCCACGCCTCCGGCCGAACCCGCGCCGGAAGCGGCCCCGGCGCCGGCCGCCCCCATCGCCATCACGCCCTCCGTCGATCCCGTCCTGACGCCCCCGCCTGAAAAGGTTGAGGAAGAAGTGGTGGAAGAGAAGGCCACCGAGACCGCGCAGGCGCCAGCTGAACCCTCAACCACGCCCGGCCGTCGTCAGCGTCGACGCGTCGCCATCGTCGAGGCCGTCGACAAGATCACCACGGAACGCATGCGCTTTGAGGTCGAGGTCGGCGGTCGCCCGGTGCGCTTCCAGAAGACCCTGATCTTCACCGCCCGCGCCTGTGAGGTTTCGGCCTCCGACGAGCAGGTCGAGGACGCGATCGCCTATCTGGAAGTCAGCATTCAGCCGCGCGGCGTCACCCAGGTGACCGATCCGCGTCAGGTCTTCCGGGGCTGGATGTTCGCCTCGTCACCCGCCGTCAGCGGCCTGCAACACCCGATCTACGACGCCTGGGTCGTGGGCTGCAGGGCGTAGAAGACCGCTTCGGCGCCCGTCATCGGCTCGAACAGCGAGCGGTTGTTGGGCCGGACGGGCAGGGCCAGCTTCAACCGCTTGAGATAGGCCGCCTGCGGCGTCTCGACGGCGCCAAACTGACTGAGATGGTCAGTCAGGAACTGGGCGTCCAGCAGCCGCCAGCCGCCGCGCTTCAGCCGCGCGACCAGATGCACCAGCGCGATCTTTGAGGCGTCGCGCTCACGCGTGAACATGCTCTCGCCGAAGAAGGCGCCGCCCAGCGTCACGCCGTACAGGCCGCCGACCAGCCGCCCGTCGCGCCAGCATTCGATCGAGTGGGCGTTGCCGCGCGCCTGAAGCTCCAGATAGAGCCGCCGGATCGGGGCGTTGATCCAGGTGTCCTCGCGGCCCGGCATGGCGGTGGCGCAGGCGTCCAGAACGGCGTCGAACGCCGTGCTGATCCGAACCTCGAAGGGTTCGCCCCGCACCGTCTTTCTCAGCCGGGTAGGGATGTGGAAGCCGTCCAGCGGGATGACGCCCCGCTGGTCCGGTTCGACCAGAAAGACGCGTGGATCATCGCGCGCCTCGCCCATCGGAAAGACGCCTGTGGCGTAGCAGTTGAGCAATTCATCCGGGCCGAAGCCGCCGGAGGAGGCGCTGGCGCTGAAGCCGGGCTCCTCCACCGAACCCTAGGCTTCGCCGCGCTGGCGCTTCTGCCAGTTTTCCAGCCAGTGGATGTCGTAGTCGCCCGACAGGATGTCCGGCTCCTGCAGCAGCTTCTGGAACAGCGGGATCGTCGTATCGATGCCGCCGACGACCATCTCGCCCAGCGACCGCTTGAGGCGCGCGATGCACTCCTCGCGGTCGCGGCCGTGGACGATCAGCTTGCCGATCAGGCTGTCGTAATAGGGCGGGATCGAATAGCCGGCGTAGATGGCGCTATCCAGACGCACGCCCAGACCGCCCGGCGCGTGGAAGTCCGTGATCGTCCCCGGCGAGGGGGTGAAGGTCTCGGCGTTCTCGGCGTTGATACGGCACTCGATGGCGTGGCCCTTGAAGGTCACGTCATCCTGGGTGAAGGACAGCGGCAGTCCCGCGGCGATGCGGATCTGTTCGCGCACCAGATCGACGCCGGTGATCATCTCGGTGACCGGATGTTCGACCTGCAGGCGGGTGTTCATCTCGATGAAGAAGAACTCGCCGTCCTCCCACAGGAACTCGATGGTGCCGACGCCCAGATAACCGATGGCGGCGATGGCCTTGTTGACCGTCTCGCCAATGGCCTTGCGGCCCTCCGCCGACAGGGCCGGGGACGGAGCTTCCTCCATGACCTTCTGGTGACGGCGTTGCAGCGAACAGTCGCGTTCGCCCAGGTGGACGACGTTGCCGTGGCTGTCTGCGATGACCTGAATCTCGATGTGACGCGGCTTCTGGAGGTAGCGCTCCATATAGACGGCGCCGTTGCCGAAGGCGGCCTTGGCCTCGGTCTGGGCGGTCTGGACGGCTTCGACCAGATCGTCAGCGGTCAGGGCAACCTTCATACCGCGCCCGCCACCGCCGGCGGCGGCCTTGACGATTAGCGGGAAGCCGATGGTTTTGGAGGCCTCGATAGCATCCTCGACGGTCTCGACCTCGCCGGCCGAGCCGGGCACGCAGGGAATGCCGGCTTCAAGCACGGTCTTCTTGGCGCTGATCTTGTCGCCCATGACCCGGATATGCTCGGGCTTGGGTCCGATGAAGGTCATGCCGTGCGCTTCCACGATCTCTGCGAAGCGCGCGTTCTCGGACAGGAAGCCGTAGCCCGGGTGGATCGCCTGGGCGCCGGTGATCTCGGCGGCCGCGATGATCGACGGGATGTTCAGGTACGACTTGGCGGCCGGAGCCGGACCGATGCAGACGCTCTCGTCGGCCAGCCGCACCCACATGGCGCCACGGTCGGCTTCGGAGTGCACCGCGACGGTGGAGATGCCCATCTCCTTGCACGCACGGTGAATCCGCAGGGCGATTTCGCCGCGGTTGGCGATGAGAACCTTGCTGAACATGGCTTACGCCTCGAGCAGGACGAGCGGCTCGCCGAACTCGACCGGCTGGGCGTCGCCGACCAGAACTTCCTTCACGACACCGTCGCGGGGAGCCTGGATGGGGTTCATCGTTTTCATGGCTTCGACGATCAGCAGGGTCTGGCCCTTCTTCACCTTGTCGCCCGGCTGGACGAAGGCCGGAGCCTCCGGCGAGGCCTGAAGATAGGCGGTGCCGACCATCGGCGACTTCACCTCTTCACCCGAGCGGGCGACGATGGTCGCCGGGTCCGACGGCATGGCAGCCGGGGCGGCGGTGCCGGCGGCGGGAGCCGCGGCGACCGGGGCCGGAGCGGCGGCGTACTGCACGACGGGTGCGGCCGTGATCTCGCGGGCGACGCGGATGCGCAGTTCGCCCTTCTCGACCTCGATCTCGGTCAGATCGGTCTCGTTGAGGATGTCCGCGAGCTGGCGAACCAGGGTCGCATCGATTTCGGCTTCGTTCTTCAGTTTCGGATCGGCCATGGGAGCCTCTTGTTGTCCTTTAAACCGAACGGTCAGCGGACCGGCTGCGTTCCTGCGCCAGTCCGAGGGCGGCTTTCACCGCCAGTTCGTAACTCATCGGGCCGAAGCCCGAAACCACGCCGGCGGCGATCGCCGACACATAGGTGCGATGCCGGAAACGCTCGCGCGCCGCCGGATTCGACAGATGGCACTCGACGATCGGAACCGCCAAGGTTTTCAGAGCGTCCAGCAGGGCCACGGAGGTGTGGCCGTAACCCGCCGGGTTGATCACAAGCGCGTCAGCCTTCTCCCGGGCCTCCTGGACCCAGTCGATCAGCTCGCCTTCGTGATTGGTCTGGCGGAACACCACGGTCGCGCCCAAAGCCGTGCGCTCGCACAGCGCCTGGATGTCCGACAGGGTCTCATGTCCGTAGATTTCAGGCTCACGGACCCCAAGCAGGTTGAGGTTCGGGCCATTCAGGACGTAGAGGACGGGGCTGTCGGGCATTCGCTCGCAGAGGTGACGTTCCGACGGAATCGGACCGGCCTTTTAGCTCAGGCGTGGCCGCAAGCAAGCCGCACGTCCCAGAAGATTGACGCAGGGTCATGCAAATCCAGATCAACGGCGAGCTTCGAGAGGTCCGCGCGACCACCATTCTGGCCCTCGTGGAGGAGCTGGGACTGGATATCCGCAAGGTGGCCGTCGAGCGCAATCTGGAGATCGTGCCCAAGTCCCGACACGCCGTCACGGCCATCGCCGCCGGCGACCGGATCGAGCTGGTCCAGTTCGTCGGCGGGGGATGAGGATGATCGACCTCCACAGCCTTGCCGTCACCGAGGCCGCGTCGCTGCTGAACGCCGTTGAGCCCGACGCAACGCGAAAGCGGATGGTCTTGGCGCCCGATCTGGTTGGAGGCGTCGTCGGTAAGCAGCATCTGGCGGAGGCCGCCGCCCTGCTTGCCAAGATCATCGCCGACGAGGCGATCACCAACGCCGAGCTCAAGGGGCTGTTGAACCGCGTATCCGCCAGGACGTGGGGCGTGGAGTACGATCGGACATTTAAGCCGCGCGAGTTCCTGGCCGAACTGATCGCCGCCATCGACGCCGGGAGATCGGGTCGACAATCCCCTGACGTGGCGACCAGCGCCTATTTCGGCGTACAGACCCCGCGGTCGTAGGGCCCGACGGTGCGGATGACCTCGTTTTCGGTCGGTTCGATGCGGCGGCCCGAAATCTGCCCGTCCAGCACCCGGCGCAGCAGGCTGTCGAGGCGGCTGACCACATAGCATTTCACGTCGGGCGTCGCGTGCGGATTCCCGACGCCGCTGTCGTCGGTGAGGAACAGATAGCGGCTCTGGGTCGCGGCGGCGGCGGCGCGCATGACGAACTCCGCCTTGTCGCCGACGCCGCTGGCGGCCACCGGCGTGATCTGGATCCGGCGCTCGCGCGCCGCCTGCACCTGCGCCCAGGTCGCGCCGATGCGGTCGTCATGGGGCGGGGCGTCGGCGACCAGGACGATGGAGCGGACGGCGTTGTCGCGCCACGGATAGTCCATCGCCCGGTCCAGCGCCTGATCGACCGCTTCGGGGTAGTCGCCACCGCCATCGGCGCGCTGGGCCTCCAGCTGACGGACCAGTTCGCCGACGTTCGCGGTGAAGGGGAAGTCACGCACCACATACTGGTCGCCGTTGTCCCGATAGACGATCAGGCCGATGCGGGTGCTCACCCCCGGATGCCGCTCGGCGAGCGAGTCCATGATCGAGGCCAGTTCGCGCTTCAGATACTCCATCTCGTCGCCCATGCTGCCGGTGGCGTCGATGACCATCAGCAGGTCAAAGGCGCGGACGGCGGCGGCGCGACCCGGCGTGCGAAACTCCAGCCTGCGATCCGGGCCCACGGTCAGGCGGCGGGTCGCGCCGGCGACGGTGACCTGCGCGGTCCGACCCAACCGGTCCAGACCGGGAAACAGGACGACCGTGCCGTCCGCGAGGGTCCGCAGGCGCAGGGCGCCGCCTTCGGGACGGGAGACGGAAACCTCCACGAAGGGCGCGGGGCGGCCGTCGGCGTCGCTGACCGCGATGGTGATGGCCTCGCGGGTGTCCACATATGGCAGCTGCAGATCGCCGTTGGCCTGCAGGTAGCGACCGACATAGTCGGCGTACCAGCTCGGGTTCAGCAGGTCGTCATAATCCCCCGCCGTGAGCAGGCCGGCCTGGGCCACGCGCGCCCGGGCCGGCGGGGTGCCGCGGCCGGGCAGGGCGACGGGGGTCGCCGCCGCGATGCGGGTGTCCGCGCTCGCCTCGCCCTCTGCGGATACAACCGGGCTTTCGCTGGCGTCTCCGTCGCGACGGATGCGGCTGCCGGTGACCACCACGTCGTCGACGCCGTCGGCCGCTCCGATGACACCAACGTTCGTGTCTGCCACGCCTTCGGCCGGGGCCGGACGCGCCGGTGGCGGAGGTGGCGGCGGTGGCGCGGGGGGCGGAGGCGGCGCGGGGGCGGTCGCGGCGGCGCCGACGCCCGGGGCGCCGGAGCTGGAGCAACTGACGAGGGTGATGGCGGTGGACGTCAGCAGGATCGCGACGGCGCTTCTCATCACGAGGGCTTTGATGCGCATGGCGGCACTCCTTCACTGAACGACTCGGGACTGTAGTCACGCATGGCGCGGGGCGGGGAGAAACTGACGAAAGGCGCCGGAACCTGACCGGCGCAACGCAACGTGATCGCTGATCAGGCCTGTGGCTGTCCGGGGGCGGAACTGTGAAGCCGGCGGGGTGTTGGCATCGCAAACCCATAGCCAAGCTGGAGAGACATCATGTCGGCAGAGCGGAAACCGGGAGGCCTCGCAGGAGGCCTTATCATCGCCCTGGGGGTGGTGCTCGGCCTGATCGGCGTCACCCTCACCATAGGCGGCGGCTGGCTGATCGGCCTGGGCGGCTCATGGTATTATCTGCTGGCCGGGCTGGGTCTGCTGGCCAGCGGCGTGCTGCTGGTGCGGCGGAGCCTGCTGGGGGCCTTCATCTACATCGGCGTGTTTGTCCTGACGGTCCTGTGGGCCGTTTGGGAGGTCGGGATCGACGGCTGGGGACTGGTGCCCCGCGTGATTGCGCCGGCGGTCCTGCTGGCCTTCGTCATCGCCGCCCTGCCGGCGCTGAAGCCCGGCAAGGGCAAGCTGTGGGCGACCGGCGGCGCGGTGGGGCTGGTGGCCCTGCTGCTGGTCGGCGGTGTGGCCTCGGCCAATGCGGCCAAGATTCGGGTCAACGGCGAACTGCCCGCGGCCCAGGCCGTGGCCTCCAGCGACCCTGACGCCATCGCGGTCGGCGCTGACTGGCCCGCCTACGGCGGCAGCTATCATGCCCAGCGCTATTCCAGCCTGACCCAGATCACGCCCGACAACGTGGGCAAGCTGGAGCGGGTGTGGAGCCTGCACACCGGCGACCTGCCGGGCGACCGGCCCGGCGCCCAGAACAAATATGCCTCCGAGAACACGCCGCTGAAGATCGGCGACACCCTGTACATCTGTACCGGCAAGAACATGGTGCTGGCGGTCAATGCGGCGACCGGACAGAACATCTGGAAGCATGACCCGCAGGTCAGCGACGAGTCGATCCCGTACACGGCGGCCTGCCGGGGGGTGATCTATTATGTCGTGCCCGGCGCGGCGGCGACCGATCCCTGCGCCACCCGGATCATCTGGGGGACGCTGGACGCCCGCCTGATCGCGGTGGACGCCCGCACCGGCCAGCGCTGCGCCGCCTTCGGCCAGGGCGGTCAGGTCAACACCGCCGAGAACATGGGCCCGACCGTTCCGGGGATGATCTCGATCACCTCGGCGCCGACCATCGTCCAGGGCGTCGTGGTCACGGGCCACCAGATCCTGGACGGCCAGCGTCGCAACGCGCCGTCGGGCGTCATCAAGGGCTTCGACGCCGTCACGGGCCAACTGCGCTGGGCCTGGGACATGAACCGCCCGGATATCAACACGACCCCGCCGGAGGGTCAGATCTACACCCTCGGCACGCCGAACATGTGGACCACGGCCTCGGGCGACGAGCGTCTGGGTCTGGTCTATCTGCCGCTGGGTTCGACCGCCGCCGACTATGTCAGCGCGGATCGGCGCGGGCCGCAGCTGGACTATGCGACCTCGCTGGTCGCCCTGGACGTGAACACCGGCAAACCGCGCTGGCATTTCCAGACCGTGCGCAACGACGTGTGGGACTATGACCTGGGCTCGCAAGCCACCCTGGTCGACTTCCCGACCGCGGCCGGCGCCGTCCCGGCGGTCGTGCTGCCGTCCAAACAGGGCGACATCTATGTGCTGAACCGGGCGACCGGACAGCCGATCACCCCGGTCGGCCAGGTCACCGCGCCGCGCGGCGGGGTCGAACCGCAGATGCGGGCGCCCACCCAGCGGACCAGCGGCTATCATACCCTGCGTCGCGAGCATGACCTGACCGAGAAGCAGATGTGGGGCATGTCGCCGATCGATCAGATGATCTGCCGGATCCAGTTCCGCGGCGCGTCCTATCAAGGCTTCTACACCCCGCCGACGGCCGATCGGCGGTACATCCAGTACCCGGGTTATAATGGCGGTTCGGACTGGGGCGGGATCGCGATTGATCCGGCGCGCGGCGTGATCGTGGCGAATTACAATGACATGCCGAACTACAACCGTCTGGTGCCGCGGGCCGAGGCGGACCGGAAGGGCTGGGCCCCGCGGGGCGAGCCGAACGCCCGCAAGGGCGGGGCGGAAGGCGCGGGCGACCCGCAGGCGGGCGCGCCCTATGCGATCAGCGTCAACGCCGGCTGGCGGATGCCCTTCACCGGCCTGCTGTGCAAGGAGCCTCCCTACGGCGGCATCCGGACCATCGACCTGCGCACCGGCCGGACCCTGTGGGACCGTCCGCTGGGTCAGGCGACCAAGAACGGGCCGTTCGGCATCCCCTCGATGCTGCCGGTCGAGATCGGCACGCCGAACAACGGCGGGGCGGTCGTCACGGCGGGCGGGGTGATCTTCATCGCCGCGGCCACCGACGACCTGATCCGCGCCATCGACCTGAAGACCGGCAAGACCCTGTGGACCGACAAGCTGCCGGGCGGCGGGCAGGCCAACCCGATGGTCTATGAGGTCGGGGGTCGCCAGTTCC
>JBKBSD010000019.1:0-7957 GCA_046291915.1 Brevundimonas sp. | reverse complement strand
TCGCCCATGGCCGCGCGGATATAGGCGTTCACATCGTCCGAGGTGACGGGGCAAAGCTCCCCGTCGGCGGTGCGGTATTTGAACAGGTGCTGGCCCGGCAGTTCCTCCAGCGCCCGCACCACCCGCGCCAGCCGCCGGTCGCGGACGCTGACCCTATGGTCCTTGCCGCTCTTGCCCCGGAACTCGAACGTCAGGGCCGCGCCGTCCACCTCCAAGTGCCGCTTGTTCAGGGTGGTCAGCCCATAGCTGCGGTTTTCCCGCGCATAGGCGGCGTTGCCGACGCGGATCAGGGTGATCTCCAGCAGGCGCACCGCGGTGGCCAGCACCTTGTCCTTCACGGGCCCTCTCAGACCCAGGTCATGCTCCACCTGGGCGCGCAGCTTGGGCAGCGCGCGGGAAAAGGCCGGCAGCTTGTCGAACTTGTTCTCCGACCGGGCCGCGCTCCAGCCGTCGTGATAGCGGTACTGTTTGCGCCCCTTCACGTCGCGGCCGGTCGCCTGGATATGGCCGTTGGCCTTGGGGCAGATCCAGACGTCGGTCCAGGCGGGCGGAATGGCCAGGGCGCGGATGCGGTCCAGAACCTTGGGATCCTTCACCGGCCGACCTTGCGTGTCGCGATAGGACCAGCCCTTGCCGGCGCGGCGGCGGGTCAGGCCGGGGTTGTCATCGCTGCACCAGCTCAGCCCCTGCGGAACCTCGACCGCCTGGTCGAAGCTATGCGATCCGTCCGCCATCGCGGCGTTTCCTTTTCATCGGTCTTTCAGCGGCTTGCCTCAGACCGGCGACCAACGCGGCGCGGGGACGCCCGGTTCCAGCCATCGCTTCCCCTTGACCCCGCGCCCCCGGCGCGACACGAGGCGGCATGAATTATCGCCACAGCTTCCACGCCGGGAACTTCGCCGACCTGGTCAAACACGCCCTGGTCCTGTGGCTGGTGAAGACCCGCGCGGCGCCGGGACCGCTGACGGTGTTCGACACCCACGCCGGCGCCGGCCTCTATGACCTGTCCGGCGACGCCGCCCGGTCGAACGAGGCTGAGGCCGGGGTCGCGCGTCTGATGACGGACCCGGACCTGCCGCCCCTGATGCAGGCTCTGGCGGATCGGGTCGCCGCGCTGAACCCCGGCGGCGGCGCGCGCTTCTATCCCGGCTCGCCGGTGCTGATCGCCGACGCCCTCGGGGCGGAGGGAACCTATGTCGGCTACGAGCTGAACCCGCCCGTCCGCGCGCTGCTGGCCCAGGCCCTGACCGACCGACCCAACGCCGAGGCGCGAGAGGGCGACGGCTACGCCCTTGCCTCCGCCGAGGCGGCGCGGGCCAAGGCGCCCCTGATCCTGATCGACCCGCCGTTCGAAAAGCCCGACGACTATGTCCGCTCGGCCGAAACCGCCCTGGCCGTGGTCCGCCGCGACCCGGCCGCCGTTGTCGCCATCTGGACCCCGCTGAAGGATCTCGAGACCTTCGACGGCTTCATCCGCCGGCTCCAAGGCAAGGCCGGCCCGACCCTGGTCGCCGAGGCGCGCCTGCGCCCCCTGACCAATCCGATGAAGATGAACGGCTGCGCCCTGGTGATCGTCAATCCACCCCCAGGGACCGAGGCGGCGGCGCAGCAGATCTGCGGCTGGGTCGCCGACCGTCTGGGCGATCCGGGCGGCAAGTCTGAAATCTGGTCCTTCTGATCGGCGCGCGGCGCCCCTATGTTGGCCTCATGACCCGTATCGCCATCCTGGAAACCGGCCATCCGCCGGAGGCTCTGAAGGACAGTTTCGACGACTATCCGGCCCGGTTCCGCGCCCTGCTGGGCGAGACCGTCCCGACCACCCGTTTCGACGTCCAGTCCGGCTGTCTGCCGTCAGACCCCGCCGCGTTTCAGGGCGTGATCGTCACCGGCTCGGCCGCCGGCGTCTACGACGACCTGCCGTGGATTCCCCAGCTGATCGACTGGCTGCGCGCGGCGCGGGGTCGGACCCGGATCGTCGGCATCTGCTTCGGCCACCAGGTCCTGGCGCACGCCTTCGGCGGCGCGGTCGAGAAGTCGGACAAGGGCTGGGGCGTCGGCCTGCACCGCTACGACGTCCATGTCGACGAGCCGTGGATGCAGCCGCGCGCCCGCACCATCGCCATCCCCGTTTCGCACCAGGATCAGGTCGTGGCCATTTCGCCCGATGCGCGCGTCATCGCCTCCAGCGGTTTCACCCCCTTCGCCGGCTTGGCCTGGGGCCAGGACGCCATCTCCTTCCAGTGCCACCCGGAGTTCCAGCCCGACTACGCCGCCGCCCTGGTCGAGGTCCGGCGCGGCTCGCGCATCCCCGAACCCCTGGCCGACGCCGCGCTCGACAGCCTGAAACGCCCCAACGACCGCGCCGTCCTCACCGCCTGGATCCGCGCCTTCCTGCTGCTGACTCCGCCGCCGGTGGAAGACCACGGCAGCGGGATCTAGCTTCCACTTTTCTTTCGTCATCCTCCGGGCCGCGCAGCGGAACCGGGGGACCCAGCGGCGCGCGTAAGCGCGAACCTGTCGCGGACGAGATCTCGAGCATCGTGCGGCGGCCATATCGCCTTCGGCGCCGCTGGGTCCCCCGATCTCGCTACGCTCGTCGGAGAATGACGAAAGCGAAGGGACTAAACCCCCAACACCCCGATCAGCCCCAGGCTCAGCCCCACCAGGGCCGCCAGCGACAACACCACGGCCGTAGCCACCCGCCCGCCGGCCCGCGCCACGGCCCGGATGTCGGTCTGCAGCCCAAGCGCCGCCATGGCCGCCACGGTCAGCAGGCCCGACGCCGCAGCCATGGGCGAAAGCGCCGCCTGCGGGATCAGCTCCAGGTTACGCAGCGCGATCATCGCCAGGAACCCGAGGATGAACCAGGGCAGCAGCCGGTGCAGACCCGGCCCCTTCGCCCCCTCGGCCCGGTCCCGGAAGATCACCGACAGCACCAGGATCACCGGCCCCAGCATCAGCACCCGCGCCAGCTTGACCACCGTCCCCGTCTGGGTTGCGACCGCGCCGAACGGGGCGGCGGCGGCCAGCACCTGGGGAACGGCATAGACGGTCAGCCCCGCCAGGGCGCCGAACTGCAGGCCGCTCATGGACATCAGCCCGCCTAGCAGGGGCAGGGTCAGAACCACCACCACCCCCAGCACGGCCGTAAAGGCGATGGAGGCGGCGACCTCTTCCCCGTCGGCGTCGATCACCGGGGCCACGGCGGCGATGGCCGAGTTGCCGCAGATGGCGTTGCCGCACGCGACCAGCAGGGCCATGCGCGGGTTCAGTCCCAGCAGACGCCCGATCCCGAACCCGACCAGGATGGCGGCGGCGACCAGGGCGAAGACCCCCGCCACGAACCCCAGCCCCAGCGACGACAGGGTCGCCGCACTGACCGAGGCGCCCAGCAGGACGACGGCGACCTCCAGCAGGATCTTGGCCGAAAAATCGATCCCGACCCTGAACCGCACGTCCGGCGTCCAGGCCGCCCGCACGCCGGCGCCCAGCAAGATCGCCAGGACCAGCGGCTCCAGCCAGGCCTTGCCGAAGACGTCCCGCTCCAGACTGGTCAGGCCCACCGCCGCCAGGGCGACCACCAGGCTCATCATCAAGCCAGGCCAGGCCGAACGGCCGAACACGCCCAGCCGTACCAAACGGGGCGGGGGCGGGCTCAGAACGACGGCAGGGGCGGCGGACTTCATGGTCTAGCTTGATGCGTGAACCCTCGACCCCGGTCCAACGGATTGTTATGGTCATTTCAATCCGATTTGGAGATCAATCATGACTCTCGAGCGCCTACGCATCTTCGTCGCCGTGGCCGAGCGTCAGCATGTGACGGCGGCGGCGCGGGCGCTGAACCTGACCCAGTCGGCCGTCTCCAACGCCCTCGCTGCGCTCGAGGCCGAACATGACGTCCACCTGTTCGACCGCGTGGGGCGGGGCGTGGTCCTGAACGCCACGGGCCAGGCCTTCCTGCCCGAGGCCAAGGCCGTCCTGGCCCGCGCGGCGGCGGCCGAGGCGGCGCTGGCGGACATGAGCGCCCTGCGACGCGGCCGCCTGACCATCTTCGCCAGCCAGACCATCGCCAGCGCCTGGCTGCCGCGCCGGCTGGCCGCCTTTCATGCGGCCCATCCCGGCGTCGAGCTGGACGTGGCCATCGGCAATACGCGCGAGGTGGCCGAGGGGGTGTTGAGCGGCGCGGCCGAACTGGGTCTGGTCGAGGGCGAGATCGACCAGCCCTTGCTGGATCAGACGGTGGTGGGCTCGGACCGGCTGGCGGTCCTGGTCACGCCCGACCACCCCTGGTCCGGACTGCGCCGACTGGAGGCCCAGACCCTGGCGACCCAGGCCTGGGTCCTGCGCGAGGCGGGATCGGGCACCCGCTCGACACTGGAAGCGGCGCTACGGAACGCAGGCGTGGACCCCGGCGCCCTGTCCATCGCCATGACCCTGCCGTCGAACGAGGCGGTGCTGGCGGCGGCCGAGGCGGGGGCAGGGGCCACGGCCCTGTCCGAGAGCGTCGCCTACGCCTCGGTCGCCGCCGGCCGTCTGGTCACGGCGGCCTTCAGCCTGCCGGAACGCCCGTTCCGTCTGTTGCGGCATCGCGAACGCTATCGCAGCAAGGTGGGCGACGCCTTCGTTGCGGCCATGGGATGAGCGGGCAAGGGATGCGCCCCTAATTCCGCATCCCACACCGTCGTCATCCTCGGGCTTGACCCGAGGGCCGGATGTTGATCGGGCGGTGCGCCGGCCCTCGACGCAATGCCGCAGCCTCTTCGATCCTCGGGTCAAGCCCGAAGATGACGGCGGTACAGCGCGGTTGCTACAGTCCAATCCGGGGAAACACGAACCGCTCCAGCAGCAGCGACGCCGCGAAGTAGAAGCCGATCACCACGAACAGGGTCAGCGGGATCTGCGGCTGCTTCGCCAGGGTCAGATAGACCCCGTAAAGCACGGCGAACAGGGCAGAGGTGGCCAGGGGCCGAAGCAGGATCTTCGCAAGGGGCGACGTCACGGCCATTTCACCACCGGGGGCATGGAGCTGAGGATCGAATCGACGTTGCCGCCGGTCTTGAGGCCGAACATGGTGCCACGGTCGTACAGCAGGTTGAACTCCACATACCGCCCGCGCCGCACCAACTGCTCCTCGCGTTGCTCAGGCGTCCAGGCCTCGCCCATTCGCCCCGCCACGATCTTCGGATAGACCTCCAGGAAGGCCAGGCCCACGTCGCGGGTGAAGGCGAAGTCCCGGTCATGGTCGCCGCTGTCGTGGTGGTCATAGAAGATGCCGCCGGTCCCGCGAGGCTCCTGCCGATGCGGCAGGAAGAAATACTCATCGCACCAGGCTTTGTATTTGGCGTGCCAGTCGGGATGGTGGGCGTCGCAGGCCGCCTTCATCGCGGCGTGGAAGGCCAGGGTGTCCGGGTGGTCCTGGCGCCGATCCGCGTCCAGCACCGGCGTCAGATCGCCCCCGCCGCCGAACCAGCTCTGGGTCGTGGCGATGAAGCGGGTGTTCATGTGCACCGCCGGAATCCTGGGACTGACCGGATGGCAGATCAGGCTGATCCCGGTGGCGAAGAAGCGCGGGTCGTCCGCCGCGCCCGGCACCGTCTTGGCGTAGTCGGCCGGAAACGATCCGTGCACGGTCGAGACATGGACCCCGACCTTCTCGAACAGCCGCCCGTGCATCATCCCCATGACGCCCCCGCCGCCGTCCTTGCGGTCCCACGCCGTCCGGACGAACCGCCCCGGCTCCCCCGGAAACAGATCATCGGGCGCCGCATCCTCCAGCGCCTCGAAGGCCGCATGGATACGGTTGCGCAGATGCTCGAACCAGGCGCGGGTTTCGACCTTCTTCAGGTCGAGCGGATCGGAAAAGGCGGCGTCGCTCATGCCGTTTCTTAGACCTTCCCCCGCTTGCGGGGGAAGGGTCGGAGGGGGGACTTGCTAAACTAGCTCGGTCGATGGGGCTGCTATACGTGCCTTGAGAACGCGCGCCAGATCGCGTTGAATGTCTTGGTCGTCGTGCTGCGGCGTAATCTCGACATAGGCTACGCCCGCACTCTGCAGCGCTGCCTTTTTGACGGCGTCGCGAGCATAGGCTGAGCCCTGATAATGAGCTTTGCCTTGATACTCTACCGCCGCCAGGGGAAGGCCGTCGGTTGAGATCACCAGAATATCGACCCGCTTGCTGTTGATGGCGCTGTAGGCGTTCGGGTCTGGCGAACGCAAAATCTCACCCATGCTCACCTGGGCCATGACGTGTCCCTTGACCTTCAATTGTTTTAGCGCGCGCTCAACGGCATAGAAGACCTTCGCCTCGCTTGGCGACATCAGCCGCTGTGTCTCGAACTTTGCCGACATGACCGTTTCTAACTGGGACGTCGCCAGGTTCGGTTTCAGCGTTATATCGGGCGACAGCCTCGGCTTGGCGTAATGGCCCCTCCATTTCGGGCGCGTCTGGTGAGCAGGCCTTTGGCGGCGCATACGAAACACTTCCCATATCGCTATGATGGCGATGAAGGTGACAACCGCCAGTGTGATCGTGTTCGCAATGGTCATCGCGTTTCCCCGAAATAATCCAGGAGTGTGAAATGAACGATTGGTGATTGTTGCTCGGCTAACGATCAAGGTGAATCGGCGCTTGTCATTTTAGGGAAGCGTTTGTCGGGTTTGCGCAGGCCGAGACGTCTGTCAGTGTGCGTTGCAACCCCAAGGAGTCGCCTCATGATCCGTCGTCTGCTGGCCGGCGTCGCCGTCGCCGCCTTCGCCACCGTCGCTCACGCCCAATCGGCCGGCGAGGCCCGCGTGCTCGAGATCCTGAAGACCACCCCCCTGATCGACGGCCACAACGACCTGCCCTGGGCCCTGCGCCAGCAGTACGGCAATGACGTCTATGCCATTGATCTGACGAGCAATCTGGAAGCCACGACCTCGCTCCACACCGACATCGCCCGCCTGCGCGCCGGCGGCGTCGGCGGCCAGTTCTGGTCGGTCTATGTCCCCGCCAGCCTGACTCCGCTGGAAGCGGTGGAGGAGACCTTCGAACAGATCGACACGGCCAAGCGGATCATCGCCGCCCACCCCGACGTCTTCGGTCTGGCGACCACGGCGGACCAGGTCGACGCCGTCTTCGCCTCGGGTCGGATCGCCAGCCTGATCGGCATGGAGGGCGGCTATTCCATCGACGACTCCCTGGCCCTGCTGCGCGAGTTCCACCGCGCCGGCGCCCGCTACATGACCCTGACCCACTCCAAGACCACCACCTGGGCCGACAGCGCGACCGACGCGCCTAAATGGGGCGGGCTCAGCCCGTTCGGCGAGGACGTGGTGCGCGAGATGAGCCGCCTGGGCATGATGGTGGACCTCAGCCACGTGTCCGAGGACACCATGCTGGACGCCATGCGGGTGTCCGACGCCCCGGTCATCTTCTCCCACTCCTCGGCGCGGGCGATCACGGCCCATCCGCGCAACGTGCCCGACCGGGTGCTTCGGATGATGCCTGAAGACGGCGGGATCGTGATGATCAACCTGGCCCCCGGCTTCGTCTCCGAACGCGTCCGCGCCTGGAACGCCGACCGCGCGGGCGAGGAGGCGCGGCTGAAGACCCTGAACCCCGGCGATCCGACCGCCGTCGAGGCCGGACTGACCGCCTGGTCCGCCGCCCATCCGACGCCCGAGGCGACCCTGGCCGACGTCGTCGCCCACATTCAGCATGTGCGTCAGGTCGCGGGCGTCGATCACGTCGGCCTAGGCGCCGACTTCGACGGCATCGGCAGCCTGCCCGAGGGCATGACCGGGGTCGACGCCTATCCCCGCATCCTGGCCGCCCTGATGGACGCCGGCTGGAGCGAGGCCGACATCCGCAAGATCGCCGGCGAGAACCTGCTGCGCGTCATGCGCGCCGTCGAAGCGACCGCCGCCGCCAAGGCCGCCGAGCGACCGTCGCTGGCTAAACCGACCGCCGGATAGG